>JAWFWL010000005.1:0-208897 GCA_032576855.1 Propionibacteriaceae bacterium | reverse complement strand
CCTTACCGCCACCAGCTAACCCGATATCCACATTCGTTTGCTGGAAAGGGCGATTTTGGCCGGTTTTGGGAAACGAATGTGGATATCGGGTTAGGTCCGTGCGGCGTCTCGATACGGCGACTACGTCGCCTACTCGACGATCGGGGGATGCAAAGCCTCCTACTCGACGATCGGACAGCACCGGTGGTTGAGTAGCGGGCGAAGCCCGCGTATCGAAACCGACCCCTACACTGTCCGGGGGAAGGAACGATGCAATGTCGGTGCGAAAGCTGCTCTCTGCGACATTCACCGTCGGCGCGCTCGGGTTCGGCGGCGGCGCGGCGCTCATCCCGATCATGGAGCGCGAGTTCGTTCAACATCACAAACTCGCCGACGACAAGGCATTCACCGCACACACCATCATCGCCAACGTCACGCCCGGCGCGCAGCCGGTGAAGATGTCGGCGATGGTCGGCACCCACACCCGTCCTGTCTGGGCTCCAACGGCCGCCGCAATCACCGTCGCGCTCCCGGGCACCATCGCCACGGTCTTGCTCCTCATGCTCTTCGCCACGCTCGGGGATTCGGCGATCCGCTTCGTCGAGTTTGCCGCCATCGGCATCTCGGCTTTCATCGCGGTGCTACTCATCCAGTACATGAGCAAGGTGTTGCACACGTACCGCACACTCCCGACGCTGGTACTGGCGCTGCTCACGTTCGCGGCCACCGGCGGCAACCAGGCCGTGCACACCGTCGGACATCTGCTGGGCACCGGGTGGACGTCGCGCTTCCCCCAGCTGAGCGCGGTGCAGGTGATCCTGCTCGCCCTCGCAGGTGTCGGTGTGCTCAGTGTTGTTCGACGGGGTCCCTCGCCGTCGCAGCCTGCTGAGCCACCCCCGTCGACCTCCCGCCACACGCTGCACACGGCAGCCGTCCTCGCGCTCGTGGCGACGTTGGCGCTAGCGGCGGCGGTCGTCGTCGGGGCGGGCAAGGTGGTGTCGTTGATTGGGCTGTCCACGCTGTCTTCATTCGGCGGCGGGGCCGCATACATCGGCGTCGCGGACGGCTTTTTCGTCGCGAGTGGGCTGGTGCCTGCCGCTCAGTTTTACGGGCAGATGGTTCCGGTGGCCAACGCGATGCCAGGGCCGGTGCTGATCAAGCTGGCAACCGCCGTCGGATACGGGTACGGGGATGGCATGGGCGGCACGGCGATGGGGATACTCGTCGCTGGCTTGGGATTTCTCGTCGCCGTGTGTTCATGTTCGGCGCTGGCGCTGGCATTTCTCGCGGTGTACGAGAAGGCGTCCCAGTCGACCTTCATGCGGCACCTGGGCAGCGTCGTGCTGCCTGTGATCTGCGGGCTGCTGCTCACGACCATGGCCTCCATGCTGAACGCATCCGTCGAAATCGCCCACGGCGCCGCGGTCTCCGGCGTCGGCACCGCGTGGGCATTCGTCGCCGGCGTGGCCGTGCTGTGGGGCGTGCAGCGTCGCTGGAACCCACACGACTTCACCCTGATCTCCTGCGCCGGCGTCACGTCGCTCGCGCTCATGCTGCTTGTGACGTAGTCAGCCGCATTGCCCACCCGCTGCCCTAGCATGGGCGACATGCGCCCAGAGCAACTCGAAGACCTCGTCACTCTCTCCGCCCCAACGCTCCACCCCGACGGCGCTTTCGCAGTCGTCGCAGTCTCCCACCCCAGCTTCGCCGTCGACGCGGAAGTCGGCCAATTGTGGCGTGTGCCGCTCGACGGCAGCGGGCCCCGACGGATCACCCGCGGATTCCGCGACACCGCACCCAAGTTCTCCCCCGACGGGCGACTGCTGGCGTTCCTGCGTTCCCAGCCTGGCAAGCCAGGGCAGGTGTTCATTGCGCCAGCCGACGGCGGCGAACCCATGCAGGTGACCGACCAGAAGCTGGGCGTCGGCACGTTCGAATTCTCCGACGATTCCCGCCGCATCGTGTTCATCTCGCGCGTGCCGGCGGATGGCCGCTACGGCACCGTCGACGACATCGACGCCGCGCACGAGTCGCCCCGCGCCTTCAGCGACTTCCAGACCAGGCACAACGGCGTCGGCTGGTTCCGCGACCGCCCGGCGCAGGTGTTCGTCGTCGACGTGCCCGACCCCGCCGCCGAACCCATCTTCGAAGCAACGGGCCAGGGCAAGGCGCACGACGTCGACGTGCCCGCCCGATTCCCCGAGGCCACCCGCCTCACCGACGACGACATCGACTGGGCATCGCCCATCTTCGACGCCGACGGATCGGTGCTCGCCAGCGCCAACCGCAAGGGTGACGACACCCTCGAGTGCGAGCTCTGGCGCCTGCGCGAGGGCGCGAAACCGGAGTCGCTCACCGCGGGGCTCGGCATCAACGCGCGCGGGCCGCGTCGCTCTGGCGACAGCCTCTTCTTCGTCGCCGGATCGGTGGGCGAAGGCGTCGACTTCGTCGGCCACCACGGCACCGTGTGGCTTGCGGGCGACGCGCCGCGCCAGCTCGTCGACATCACTGTGAGCGGCCCGCTCGTATCGCTCGGCGACGGGCGCGTCGTCGTGCCGGAGGTCTACCGCGGCACTGAACGCGCGGTGATCGTCGGCGACGACGATCACCAATTCATCGAAGACCCGACGTGGGACGTCCAGGCGCTCGACGCCGCGGGCGGGGTGATCGTCGCGACGGTCACCAGCGCCACGAGCACCGGTGAGCTGGCCGTGCTGCGCGACGGTCGTTGGCAGGTGCTCACCAACTTCGGTGCGGCGCTCGCCGACGCCGCGCTCCCGCAGCCGGTCACCGCGCAGGCACCCGACGGATACCCCGTCGAAGGATGGCTGCTGAAGCCCGCCGGCCGCGGCCCCCACCCGGTGCTGCTCATGATCCATGGCGGGCCCTACCACGGATACACGCGCTCCTTCTTCGACGAGGCCCAGGTGGCCGTCGAGGCCGGATATGCCGTTGTCATGTGCAATCCGCGAGGCTCCTGGGGCTACGGCACCGAGCACGGCCGAGCCATCAAGGGCGACATGGGCAGCCTCGACGCCGCCGATGTCCTCGCCTTCCTCGAGCACTGCCTGGCTAGCGACGATGCCCTCGACAGCGAGCGCCTCGGCATCATGGGTGGCTCCTACGGCGGCTATCTCACGGCGTGGATCATCGGCCACGATCACCGCTTCCGCGGCGCCATCGTCGAGCGGGGTTTCCTCGGCTCCAGCGACATCGGCTGGTTCTTCCCGCAGGAGTACACGAGCTACGACAAGACGGAAGCCGACCGCCAGTCGCCCATGACGTACGCGTCTGAGGTGCGCACGCCGACGCTCGTGATCCACTCCGAGGACGACCTGCGCTGCCCGCTGCACCAAGGCCTGCAGTACCACGCGCTGCTGAAGCAGGCAGGGGTGGACGCGGAGATGCTGGTGTTCCCCGGAGAGAACCACGAGCTCACACGCTCGGGCACGCCGTGGCACCGTCGGCAGCGCTTCGAGGCAGTGATGGCCTTCTGGGCGAAGCACCTGCCCGCCCACTAACGTCTGACTTGACCGTTATCCTCCACGCCTGCAAAAAATCCGCGAAATCGGGGGTCAAATTGCTTCGTGTGGAGGATAACGGTCACTTTTTTCGGAGACCAGCCACTGAACGTCGGCGTCCGAGCACGCGGGCGACCGCTCCGCTTGCGCACTGCGCCATGCCCCGGTACTCGGAAAATTTGACCGTTATCCTCCACGAGCAGCTTCGCACCCCCTTAGTTTTTGGCGATTTTTTCAGGCGTGGAGGATTTCGGTCACGACGGGGCCGCCCGCCGTCCAGCGGCACCGCCAGCGCCATGCTCTAGGGTGGAAACGTGTTGAGTACCCCTGCATCTACGTACCGCATCCAGCTCACCCCTTCGTTCACCTTCGACGACGCCGCCGCCCGCGTGCCCTACTTGCAGGCGCTGGGCGTGACCCACGTTTTCTGCTCCCCCATTTTGCAAGCTGCGCCAGGCTCCATGCACGGCTACGACGTCGTGGATCACTCGCGCATCTCGGAGGATCTGGGCGGCGAGGATGGTTTCCGACGCCTGGCCGCGGCCGCGTCGGAGCACGGGCTGGGGCTCGTCGTGGACGTGGTGCCGAACCACATGTCGGTGCCCACGCCCATGTGGCTAAACCGCGCGCTCTGGGACGTGATGCGCAACGGAGCCGACTCGCACTACGCCCGCTGGTTCGACATGGATCTCTCGGGTGACCAGGCCATTCTTATGCCGGTGTTGGGAGAGAAGATCGGCAAGGAGCTCTCATCGGACAACATCGTGGTGGAGACTCGCGATGTGCCAAGCCTCGGCGAGCAACCCGTCGTCAGCTACTTCGACCACGTCTTCCCCGTCCGTCCCGGCACGGAAGACCTCCCCATCGCCGAGCTCCTCGAGCACCAGTGGTATCGCCTGGCGCATTGGCGCGTCGGCTCGGAGGAACTCAACTACCGGCGCTTCTTCGACGTCGACACCCTCGCCGCCGTGCGGGTCGAGGATCCAGATGTATTCGACGCGACGCACGCGAAGCTGCTGGAGCTCTACCGCGAGGGGTTGTTCCAGGGCTTCCGCCTCGACCACATCGACGGGCTCGCCAACCCGCGCGCCTACGTCGCGAGACTGCACGAAGTCACCGACGGCGCCTGGATCGTCGCGGAGAAGATCTTGGAAGCCGACGAGGTGCTCCCCCAGGCGTTCGACTGCGCAGGCACCACCGGATACGACGCGCTCCAACACGTGACGGGCATCTTCCAAGATTCCGCCGCATTGCCGAAGCTGAATGATGTGTGGGAGCGGGCGGCGCAGTCGGCGCAGGGTTTCCACGCTGCACTGATCCAGGCGAAGCACGAGGTGGTGGAGACGATGCTCTTCACCGAAGTCAACCGCCTGACCTCCATCGTCGTCGCCATCTGCGACGCCGACATCCGCCTGCGCGACCACACCCGTCGCCAGATCATGCACGCCATCACGGAGCTGCTCATCGGGATGGATCGCTACCGCGCCTACGTCGAGCCGGGCCTGCCCGCCGACGAGCAGGAGCGGCAGGTGCTGCTCGACGCGGCGGACCGCGCCCGCCCGAATCTCACTGATGATGAGCAGGACACCTTGGAACTCGTGCTGGCGTTGGCGATGGGTGAGCCCGGCACCGACGACGAAGACAGCGGGACGGAGACGCTGCCCGTCGTGGACGCCGACGAGGTCACCACCGAGCTGCCGGAGGAGCTCGACGAGGTGGGCGTGCTGCGGGCGGAGTTCATGATCCGGTTTGCGCAGACGTGCGGGCCGGTGATGGCGAAGTCGAAGGAGGACACGTCGTTCTATCGCTGGAACCGCTTCATCGCGGTGAACGAGGTAGGCACGGAGCCGACGGTGGTGGGCCTGCCACCGGATGCCTTCCACGATTTCTGCGAGCAGCAGACCAGGCTGTGGCCGAGTGCCATGACCACCCTCTCCACACACGATACGAAGCGCTCGGAAGACGTGCGTGCGCGGTTGTCGGCACTCACGGAGTTCCCGCGTGAGTGGGAAACGTGCTTGTCGGAGCTGCGCGCAGCGGTTGCTGAGGAGCGCTCGGAGCTCGTCGACGGCGCCACGGAGCTGTTCTTGTGGCAGACGCTGGCGGCCGAGTGGCGCCTGCCGGGTACCGCCGCCGGTCAGCAGCCCATCAGCGCCGAACGCCTGGCCGCCTATCTCAAAAAGGCCATGCGCGAGGCCAAGCGCTACACCGGTTGGACGGAGCCCGACGAGCAGTACGAGGCCGCGGTGCAAGAACTCGCCGCGTTCGCGCTCACCAGTGACGAAGTCGCCGCCGCGCTGGACGGGTTTACCGAAGTCACCGCGGAGGCCGTCCGAGCCAACATCTTGGGGCAGAAACTCCTCCAGCTCACCATGCCGGGAGTGCCGGACGTGTACCAGGGCTGCGAGGTGGTGGACCTCTCGCTGGTCGATCCCGATAACCGTCGCGAGGTGGATTTCTACCGACGCGCGGGCATCCTCGCGTCGCTGGGCGACGGGGCACCGTCGGATCTCGACGCCCAGAAGCTGCTCGTCACCAGCCGGGCACTGCGCCACCGTCGCGAACACGCCGACGCGTACCGTGGCCCGAGCGCTGAGTACCACCCGATCGCATCCACCACGGGGCACGCGGTGGCGTTCTCTCGGGGCGTCGGCGACGAGGTGGCGGCCATCACCGTCGTCACGCGGCTGGTCGCGAAACTCGCTGAGCGCGACGGCTGGGGCGACCACACCCTCTTCCTGCCCGACGGCGAGTTCCGCAACCTGTTCACCGACGAGGTGGTCTCAGGTGGCCAGACGCCGGTGGCCGACGTCCTTGGCACCTACCCCGTCGCTCTACTCGTACCCGAGCAGGCCGGGGAATAATCTGCCCTCATTTTCTACCCGGTTCTACCTTTTCATCGATTAAGGTAGAACCATGGCGATCAATGTCAAAGACCCAGCCACTGACGCACTCGCGCGGGAGCTGGCGGCACTCACCGGCGAGTCGCTCACAACGGCCGTGCGCCGCTCCATCGAGGAGCGCCATGCGCGCGTGCAGCGAGCACGCAGCCGCAGCATGTCCAACGCCCACATCATGAGCATCATCGAGCGTGCCAAACGTCTCCCTCGCCTCGATGAAACCCCATCTGACCAGTACCTCTACGGCGACGATGGGCTGCCCGCATGATCATCGACTCCTCTGTGATGATGGCGATCGTGCTGGCCGAGCCGGAAGCCTCCGTGCTCCTCCAAGCCATGCAGCAGGCCGAATCGCTGCGCATCGCCGCACCCACCGTGGTGGAGCTGAAAATCTCGGCCGGACGCCGGCGAGGAGAAGACGCCGTCGCGCTGATCGACGAGTTGCTCGCCGACCTCCTCGTCGACGTCGTGCCATGTGACGAAGCGTTAGCCGACGAAGCCGTAGTTGCTTGGCGCAGGTTCGGGAAGGGAAACCACGAAGCCGCGCTGAACTTCGGCGACACCTTCTCCTACGCGCTCGCGAAGCTCACAAGCGAGCCGCTGCTCTTCAAAGGCCAAGATTTCTCTGCCACAGACATTCCCAACGCGCTCGAACGCTGACGCTTCGTACGCTCGTCATGCCACGGGTGTCCCGTAGGCTGGGCGCATGCGTGATTTCACCCGCCCGGCGCTCTGGGCCCCGCGAGCCAACCGCGTCGACCTCATCGTCGATGAAACCCCACGCCCGATGCGCCCCGACGCAGAACGCGCCGGCTGGTGGATAACCGACGCCGCGCTCGAACCCGGCTCTCGCTACGCCTTTTCCCTCGACGGCGGCTCGCCCCGCCCCGACCCGCGCAGCCTCGCCCAGCCCGACGGTCCGCACGGCGCCAGCCGCATCGTCGACCCTGCAGCCATCGACCGCCCACAGTGGGAGGGCATCAATCTCCGCGGGGGCGTGCTGTACGAGCTGCACGTGGGCACGTTCACCGACGAGGGCACGTTCGACGCGGCCATCGGCAAGCTAGATCACCTCGTCGAATTGGGCGTCGACGCGGTGGAGGTGATGCCCGTCGCTGATTTCCCCGGCCGCTGGGGTTGGGGGTACGACGGCGTCGGGCAATACGCCGTGCACCAGGCCTACGGCGGTCCGGAGGCGTTCGTGCGGTTCATCGACGCCTGCCACGAGCGCGGGCTGGGTGTGCTCCTCGACGTCGTCTACAACCACCTCGGCCCGGAGGGTAACTACCTCGCGGAGTTCGGCCCCTACTTCACCGACGAGCACCAGACGCCATGGGGCGCCGCGCTCAACCTGGATCAGGAGCACGCCGACGAGGTGCGCGCGTTCTTCTTGGGCGCGGCGCGGCAGTGGATCGCGGATTTTCAGTGCGACGGGCTGCGGCTCGACGCGGTGCACGCGCTGGTGGACGATTCGAAGCGCCACTTCCTCGCGGAGATCGCGGATGAGTCGCTCGCCTGGGAGCAGGAGCTTGGCCGGCCGCTGTTCATCACAGCGGAGTCGGATTTGAACCAGCCATCGATGGTCAGCCCGACGAACTCCGTCGCCTTCGCGCGCGGCATGGACGCTCAGTGGGCCGACGACGTGCACCACGCGCTGCACGCGTTCTTCACCGGTGAAACGCAGGGCTACTACGTGGATTTCGGCACCGCCGAGGTGCTCGACAAGGCACTCACAAGGGTGTTCATCCACGACGGCACCTATTCGACGTTCCGCGGCAAGGATTGGGGCGCGCCCGTCGAACCCACCACGCCCCTCTACGACGCGCAGTCTTTCATCACCTTCATTCAAAACCACGACCAGGTGGGCAACCGGGCCGCCGGCGACCGCCTGCGCGACGCCGACCGTCAGGCCGCTGCCGCCGCGTTGCTCCTGCTGGCCCCATTCACCCCGCTCATCTTCATGGGCGAGGAGTGGGCGGCCTCGACGCCGTTCCCGTTCTTCGCCGACCTCGGCCCGGAACTCGCACCGCTGGTCTCCGAGGGCCGCGCGCGCGAATTCGCCGAGATGGGTTGGAGCGACGAAGTGCCGGACCCCCAGGCAGAATCGACGTTCGCGTCGGCGAAGCTGCGCTGGGACGAGCGCGAGAGCGAGGGGCATCGTCGGATGTTGGAGTGGTACCGGGCACTGATCGCGCTCAGACGCGTGCTGCCGGGCGCGACGGACCCGTCGCTCGATACGACGGCGGTGGAAGTCGTCGACGCCGACACCGTCTTGATGCACCGGCCTGGTTTCACCGTCGCTGCTACCCGCGGGGACGCGCAGGTGGAGGTGCCGCTCGACGGGAAAATACTCGCGACGTGGGGCGATGCCGCCCAAAACCCCGACGGGCGCTGGCTGCTTCCCGGCGCGGGTGCGATCGTCGTCCAGGCGGAAGGGTGATCAATGGCTTACGCGTACAGCGGCTATGTGCCAGATTTTTCGGTATACCCCGACGCATCCCGGCGTAACAAACAAAGCCTCGGCGCCATCGCTCTCGGTGCGCTGTTCCTCGCACTCATCGTCGGATGCATATGGGCGGTCATAGATACCGGCCAGTGGTTGATGCTGCTGGCATTACCCATCCTGGGGCTGGCGCTGTTCGGCTTGTGGAGGTCCATGGAGGGGCGCGGATGGCGGAGTAAAGCGGATCCCTCGAAGCCGGTAGTCGTGCTGAATGGCGCAGGCATCGGTGACGGCAGCGCGCAGATTCCCTGGAGCAATGTCGCTGCCGTTGACGTCTTCGTCCACATCTTTCGACAAGGGGGGCAGAAAAGCCTGGGGCGGACGCTCGCCATGGGGTTCTCGGACATGGCCGGTGTCCTCGACGGCACTGTGCGTCTGAGCGTCTACATACGCGACACCCGGCAACTCGGTGATGCTTCGGCGAAACTCCCCAATCTGCAGGGCAACGTCGCAATCTTCGATATCGGCGCCGTCGTGCCAGCAGCGCAGTGGCCTCAGATCGTGGAAGCCATCCGCCAGAACGTGCGAGCCAGGGGGATCGCCACCCAGCGGTGAAGCCCCCACCCCAGCGTCGCGCAAGATAGATCAAGTTCGTGGCGGGTAGACAAGCCACGAACTTGATCTATCTTGCGACGGTGTCGAGGAACGCCCTCCCAAGCCCCAACTAGGGTGGAAGTATGAAGTATCGCTAGGCAGGAAACTCCGGCCTCAAGATCACCGAGATCACCTACGGCAACTGGCTCACCCACGGTTCCCAGGTGGAAAACGAGGTAGCCACCAAGTGCGTCCACGCGGCACTCGATGCGGGCATCACCAGCTTCGACACCGCCGACGTATACGCCAACACCGTCGCGAATCGCTCGAAATCTTCACCAAGGTGTACTGGCCCACAAGGCCGGGCGGCGCGAACGACACCGGGCTCTCACGCAAGCACATCATGGAGTCCATCAACGGCTCGCTGGAGCGCCTGCAGACCGACTACGTCGACATCTACCAGGCTCACCGCATGAAGCGACGCTCCTCGTCGGTGCCGTGGAGCCACTCCCGCACGAGCGCGCACGGATTCACCGCGACGGGGACCCTCCCGTCGCGCTCTGGGCCGGCCTGGCGGACGAGCCCGTACCCGACCCTGGCCTGGATGGCGGGGAGGTCGCCGATGCGGTCGGCGCCGGAGACCTCCAGGAGGACGTCGGGGGCCAGTGCGTAGCGCGCAGCGAGCTGCACGTCGTCGACGCTGTACGTCGCGACGAGTCTCTCCCACCCCTCAGCTGCCTTCCTCGCCATTTTGGCACGGCAGGCAAGGAGGCCGCATCTGCCGGCCCGGTGAAATTCGTCCGAGTCGGGTGTCAACCGACCGCTGGGGTCACCGCGTTCAGATGGGTGAAGGGACACACACCCGCAACCGGCTTGAAAGGACCTGCCATGCGCACCACCATCACCCGCGTCACCACCGCAGTCGCTGCACTCGTGCTCGCACTGACGGCCTTCGCCTCCACGCTCACCGCCAACGCCGAGGAGCGCTACGGCCTCTCCATCGACCACGGCTCCGTCACGTTCCACAACGACTTCGAGAAGCCGCTGACCATCTCCTGGACCGACGGGGAGGACCTCTCGGGCGAGGTCGTCATCGAGCCCGGTCACTCGGAGGACATCGAGGCGATGACCAAGCACTTCATGTACTCCGCGACGGTGGAGGACGGCCTCGTCGGGCAGGAGGAGTGGCCCGGCATCGACCTGACCCTCAAGCGCCCCGACGACAGCGCGCACGGCGAGTTCTTCGTCGAGCCCGGCGAGGGGAAGATCACCTTCCGCAACGAGATGGACCAGGACGTCACTGTCACCTAAGACGACAAGGGCGAGGTCAAGGGCTCGCTGAAGGTGCCCGCTGGTGAGACCCGCGTCGTGAAGGCCGACACCGAGCACTTCATGTACTCCGCGTTCATCGAGGAGGGCATCGTCGGCCAGGCCGAGTGGCCGGGGCTGGACCTGCGCGTGAAGAAGGACACGAAGCCCACCAAGCCGGCCAAGCCCAGCCTTCCGAACACGGGCGTCTGAGGCGTCCGCCGCTCACCGCCGCAGCCTGAGGGCCTTGGGTGTCGGATAGGCGCCCAAGGCCCTCAGCGCGTCCGCGAACTCCCTCGCCAGCCCCGACGGCGAACCCGCCGCCTCACCGGCGATCAGCTCGAGCGACAGGTCCGGCAGGGCGCCGCGCCGCACGGCGTCGGACAGCGCCCCCGCGGCGGCGGCGAGGTGGTCGTCGGCGAACAGCATGAGCGTGCGGCCGCCCTGTTCGAGGTAGGCGACGAGGCGCCCGCCGGTGAGCACGACGGCGGCCCCGGCGCGCCTCGCTGGGGCCTGCGGGGCGTCGTCGGGGCCGAGTGGGGTGGGCCAGTCGAGGGCGGCGCCGTAGGGGTTGGCGGGGTCGGTGGCGGCGAGCAGGACAGTCGAGCTCGGGCGCTCGGCGCGGAGCTCGTCGACGGTGGCGGCCTCCGCGAACTGCGCCGGCCCGAGGTGCTCGACGAAGTACCCGCGCCGGCAGCGGCCGTGGTCCTCCAGCGCGCTGAGCACGCGGTACACCGCCGGGAAGCCGCCCGGGATCTCCTCGCGCTCCACCGCGCCGCGGGTGAGGACGCCGTGGCGGTCGAGGAGGAGCTGGGCGGTCTCGGTGGCGAGCACCGTCGGGTCGACGGGCTCGTGCCGGACAGCGGTCCAGCGGCCCGGCAGGGTTCGCGGGACGACCGAGCGCGGGATGCGCAGGCGTCCGCGGCGCGAGCGTAGGGGCTGGGGCGCCGTCGGGGCTTTGAGGACCGGCCGGTCCACGAGCGCGCGGACGGATTGGAACGTGTCGGACGTCACCAGGCCGGCCCACGCGAGCGAGGCGAGGGCGTCGTCGGCCTGCGAGGGGGTGAGACCGGTGGCGGCGGCGAGATCGGCGACGGTGTGCGCTCCCCCGCGCTCACGGAGGGCGCCCAGGATACGTCGGGCGTTGTCGTCGAGGGGTTGCTCGGCCTCGCGGAGCGCGGCCTCGTCGGGGAGCGTGAGCGCGGCCGACTCCGCGAGGTGCAGCTTCAACCAGCCGTCGCCGCCGGCGAGTGTGCCCGCGCCGGTCCACAGCACCTCCCCCTGCGCGACGAGCCGCTCGAGGGCGGCGGGGGCGTCGTCGCAGCGGGCGGCGAGCACCAGCGGCAGCACGGCGGAGGCGGGGAGCCGGACGCCCGCGAGCTGGTCGACGACGTCGAGCAGCCCGTCCTCCCCATGGACGCGCGTCTCCGGCGTGACGTGGTGCAACGCGAGCAGCAGCGAGGCGTAGCGCTCACCGTCGACGAGCTGCACCTCGGCGCGCAGCCCCGCGAGCGAGCGGGCGCGGATCGTCCGCAGGACGCCGACCTCGACGTACTGGTCGATGGGCGCGCTGAAGCGGCCGACGACGACCTCCGCCCGCGCGATCAGGCGGTCCAGTTCCTGGCGCACGACCGCGACACCGAGCCCGAGCGCCGCGGCGGCCTCATCGGCGGTGAAGGGCGCGTGGGTGCGGGCGAAGCGGGCGACGACGTCACCGAGCGGGTCGTCGACGGGAGCGCGCCAAAGCTGCGGGAGGTCGTCGGGGAGCGTGACGCCGAGCGCGTCGCGGAGGCGGGAGGCGTCCTCGACGGCGGCGGTGACTGTCCGTCCGCGAAGCGTGAGTCTGACCGCGCGTCCGGCGCTGACGAGCTCGTCCGCCCAGTCGGCCGCCCGGGGCGGATCCATCACGCGGGCGGCGAGGTCGTCGTCGGAGAGGGGGCCGAGGAGTCGGAGCAGGTCGGCGACGCCCTCGACGTCGCGGGCACGGCGATGCTCGACCGAGCGCTGGAGCTCCCGCCCGACGCGGGCGATGACCTCCGGGTCGAGGACGTCGTGGAGGTCGGGCTGGCCGAGGAGCTGGGCGAGGAGGTGGTGGTCGAGGGCGAGCACGGCGGCCTTGCGCTCGGCCAGCGGCGCGTCGCCGTCGTACATGAACTGGCCGATGTACTGCATGAGGAGCTGCTGCGCGAACGGCGACGGGGCGGCCGTCTCCACCGCCTGTAGCGCGACGACGCCCCTCGCCATCCGCTCGTGGAGGGCGCGGAGGGCGGGCAGGTCGTAGGCGTCCATGAGGACCTCGCGCAGGGCCTCGAGGACGATCGGGAAGTCGGGGTGGCGGGAGGCCACCTGCAGGAGCTGCGCCGACCGCAGACGCTGCTGCCACAAGGGCGAACGTCTGCCTGGGGTGCGGTTGGGGAGCATGAGCGCGCGGCCGGCGCACTCGCGGAAGCGGGACGCGAACAGCGACGAGTGCCGCGCCTGGGCGGTGACGCGGCGCTCGATCTCGTCGGGGTCGAAGCGGAAGATGTCGGCGTCCGGGACGATCCCGTCGGCGTCGACGAGGCGCACGACGATGCCGTCGTCAGCGGCCATGACCTGCGGGTCGATGCCGTGAAGCTCGCGGATCCGCTGCGCGACGGCGAGGGCCCACGGCGCGTTGATGCGCTTGCCGAACGGGCTGTGGCAGACGAGCTGCCAGTCGTCGAAGCCGTCCTTGAAGCGCTCGACGACGACCTGCCGGTCGTGCGGGACGAGGCCGGTGGCGCGGCGCTGGTCGGCGAGGTAGGAGCGGAGGTTGCGGATCGCGGACGGGCTCAGCCCGAGCGCTTCGAGCGGGGCGTCGTCGGGCGCGGTGGACTGCACGCGCAGGAACTCGCCGATCGCGTCGCCGAGGACCGCCGGGCGGCCGTCGTCCTCGCCGTGCCAGAACGGCATCCGCCCTTGTTGGCCGGGCGCGGGGGTGACGGAGACGCGTTCGGGCGTGATCTCGTCGATGCGCCAGCTCGAGGCGCCGAGCGCGATGACGTCGCCGACCCTCGACTCGAACACCATCTCCTCGTCCAGCTCGCCCACGCGACGGGGCCCGCGCGTCTCGTCGCCGGCGGCGAGGAAGACGGGGAAGAGCCCGCGGTCGGGGATGGTGCCGGCGTTGGTGACGGCAAGCCGCTGCCCGCCGGGGCGGCCGGTGATCGTCGCGGCCTCGCGGTCCCAGACGATGCGCGGGCGCAGCTCCGAGAACGCGTCCGACGGGTAGCGCCCGGCGAGGAGGTCGAGGGTGGCGTCGAAGGCGTCGCGCGGCAGGTCCGCGAACGGGGCCGAGCGGCGCAGGGTGTGCCACCAGTCGTCGACGGCGAGCGACCCGAGCGCGCAGGCGGAGACGGTGTGCTGGGCGAGGATGTCGAGGGGGTTGGCGACGGTGCGGGTGGACTCGACGGCGCCGGCGAGCATGCGGTCCGCCACGACCGTGGCCGCGACGAGGTCCGCACGGTGCGTCGGGAAGATGATGCCCTCCGACGCGGCGCCGACGTGGTGGCCCGCGCGGCCGATGCGCTGGAGGCCGGACGCGACGGAGAACGGCGCGGCGAGCTGGATGACGAGGTCGATGTCGCCCATGTCGATGCCGAGCTCGAGCGAGCTGGTGGCGACGACGCACCGCAGTTCCCCGCGTTTCAAGGCGTCCTCGATCTGGGCGCGCTGCTCCTTGGAGATGGAGCCGTGGTGGGCTCTGGCGAGGGGGTTTGCGGGCGGGGCCTCGCCTGCCTCCTCCGCGCGGGCGGCGTGGAGCGCGTTGAGGCGGTTGGTGACCTGTTCGGCGGTGCGCCGGGAGTTGGCGAAGACGAGCGTCGAGCGGTGGGCGAGGATTTCGTCGAGGACACGCTCGTCGATGTGCGGCCAGATGGAGTGCTGGCGGCGGGGGTCGTCGGAGGGCTGGTCGCGGGTGAGGTCGGCCATGTCCCGGACGGGGACCTCCACCGACAGGTCCCAGCGCTTGTGGGAGGCTGGTCTGACGATCGTGACCGGTCGCGCGCCGCCCAGGAAGCGGGCCACCTCCTCGGGCGGCTCGACCGTCGCGGAGAGGCCGACGCGCTGCGCCGGTGAGGCGAGGAGGTCGTCGAGGCGCTCGAGCGAGACGGCGAGGTGCGCCCCGCGCTTGGTGCCCGCGACGGCGTGGACCTCGTCGACGATCACCGTGCCGACCTCGGCGAGCGTCGCGCACGCCGACGAGGTGAGCATCAGGAACAGCGACTCCGGCGTCGTGATCAGGATGTCGGGCGGGGTGGTGAGGAGGGCGCGACGCCCGGCGGGCGTCGTGTCGCCCGAACGCACGCCGACGCGGACCTCGGCCGGAGCCCCGCCCGAGGCGAGGGTCTCGTCGGAGATGCCGCGGAGTGGGGCGCGAAGGTTGCGCTCGACGTCGACGCCGAGGGCCTTGAGCGGTGAGATGTAGAGGACGCGGGTGGCGGGCCTGGCGGGGGCTGCGGGGCGCGGCTCCGCGAGCAGGCGGTCGATCGCCCAGAGGAACGCCGCGAGCGTCTTTCCCGACCCCGTCGGAGCGATGACAAGGGCGTTCTCCCCGCGCGAGATGGCGTCCCAGGCTTCGCGCTGCACCTTGGTCGGCTCCCCCAGCGCGCGCTCGAACCACGCGCGCGTCGGGCCCGAGAACTGCTCCATGCACCCAGTATCGCAGCGCCCACCGACGGTCCCGCCCTCCCTGATGGTCGAGCCCGCCCGCCAGATGGTCGAGTAGGCGCGCAGCGCCGTATCGAGACCCCCATCCACACAGCCCCCAAGTCCCTTTGACAAGCCACGCCGCGCAAACCGTCGTACGGCCCCGGTAGGATCCCGGACATGGCGCAATTGGCCGCGACGCTAGAAGTCGCTCCCGGATCTGTGGTGGTGGTACGCGACGAGGTGTGGCTGGTCACGCAGGCCCGCTCGACGTCGGACGGGCTGCTCATCCAGGCGCAGGGGCTGAGCGAGTTGGTCAAGGGCCAGTCGGCGCAGTTCTATGAGTCGCTCGATCACATCGAGGTCCTCGATCCGCGCAAGGCCACGGTGCGGGGCGACGACTCCCCCGGCTACCGAGACGCCCGCCTCTGGCTCGAGGCGACGGTCCGCAAGACCCCGCTACCACTCACCGACGACCATCTCACCGTCTCCACAGACGCGCTGGCGGACCAACTCAGTTACCAGCACACCGCCGTGCGGCGCGCGTTGAGCCCGGAAGCCCTGCGCCCACGGCTGCTGATCGCCGACGCAGTGGGCCTCGGCAAGACGCTGGAGATCGGCATGATCCTCTCCGAGCTGATCCGTCGCGGGCGCGGAGACCGCATCCTGATCGTCTGCCCCCGGCACGTGCTCGAGCAGATGCAGCACGAGATGTGGACGCGATTCGCGATCCCGTTCGTCCGCCTGGATTCCATCGGCGTGCAACGCGTGAAGCAGAAGCTGCCCGCCACCCGCAATCCGTTCACCTACTTCAGTCGCGTCATCATCTCGATGGACACCCTGAAGCAGGACCGCTTCTCGCACGATCTGCGCAAGCACAAGTGGGACGCCGTCGTGATCGACGAGTCGCACAACGTCACCAACTCCGCGACGCAGAACAATCGCCTCGCCCGCATCCTTGCGCCCACCACGGACGCCCTGCTCCTCGCCTCCGCGACGCCCCACAACGGCAACGCCGAGTCGTTCGCCGAGCTGATCCGGCTGCTGGAGCCGACGGCGGTCTCGCCTCAGGGCCTGCTCGACAAGGACGACGTGGCCCGGCTGGTCATCCGCCGTCACCGCCACAGCGACGAGGTGGCCAAGGTCGTCGGCGCCGACTGGGCTGAGCGCAAGCCCATCCAGCACCGTCTGATCGACGCCTCCCCCGACGAGGACGCCGTCGCGCACGAGCTCGCCGAGGTCTGGCTCTACCCGCGTCACGGCTCGTCACCCTATTCCGGCAAGGGCAAGCTCTTCCAGTGGGTGCTCGCGAAGGCGTTTCTGTCGTCGCCGGCAGCGTTCGCAGCGACGGTGCGGGAGCGCCTCAGCCGGGTCGACGGCTTCTCCCCCGCCGAGGAACGGGAGCGGGACGCGCTGCGTCGCCTCCTCGCCCTGAACGAGCCGACGCATCAACGCAGCTCCAAGTACGACGCGCTCGTTGAGTACCTGAAGGGCATCGGCGTCGGCAAGGCCAGCCCGATGCGCGCGGTCGTCTTCTCCGAACGAGTCCAGACGCTCCACTACCTGCGCGATCGACTGCGCAAGAGCTTCGGGTTCAAGCCCGAGCAGGTGCAGCTCCTGCACGGCGGCCTCAGCGACGTCGAGCAGCAGGACATCGTCGAGAGCTTCAAGCAGGCGCACTCTCCCATTCGCGTGTTGGTGACGGGCGACGTCGCCTCCGAGGGCGTCAACCTCCACAAGCAGTGCCACGAGATGATCCACTACGACATCCCGTGGAGCCTGATCCGCATCGAGCAGCGCAACGGCCGCATCGACCGCTACGGCCAGCTCACCCCGCCGCAGATCACCACGCTGCTGCTGAGCCCGAGCACGCCGCGCTTCTCGGGCGACATCCGCGTGCTGACGCGGCTCGTCGACAAGGAGGCGGAGGCGCACCGCGCGCTCGGCGACGCCGCCATGCTCATGGGCTGCCATTCGGTGCGGGCCGAGGAGGATGCGATCGCGGCGGTGCTCGCGGGCGAGTCGGAGTTCGACGACGTCGTCCGCTCGCCGATACAGCTCAGCGACGACCTCGACTTCGTCGACGCATTCTTCGCGGACCTCGCGGCCCTCCCGGCTCCGGAGGAGTCTCCGGTCGTCGAGGCGGGGGCGTCGTCCTCGGGGCTGTACGCCGCCGACGTGGACTTTCTGCGCGAGGCGCTCCTGGTCGCCTTCCCGACGCCACACGCCCCGGTCGAGAAGGGCGGCGTCGAGTGGCGCGAGCACCCTCAGGACCAGACGGTGGAGTTCAGGCCCCCCGCAGACCTGCGGCAGCGGCTCGAGGTGCTCCCGCAGGCCTACCTCAAGGACCGCGGCGTCACCGAGGTGCTTCGGCTGGCGGTGACGAAGCAGAAAGGCAAGCAGTTGCTTGCCGACGCGCTCACCGACGCGTCGGACTCGACGTGGCCGACGGCGCACTACCTGAGCCCGTTGCACCCGGTCCTCGACTGGGCCGCCGATCGCGCTCTCGCCAGCTTGGCCCGCAACGAGGTGTTCGCGGTGCGGGGCGACGTCGACGAGCCGCATGTGCTGCTCGTCGGCACCCTCACCAACCGGCACGGCCAGACGGTGGCGGTGTCGTGGGTGGACGTGCAGTTCCCAAATTCCGACAACCCCACGTTCGCGCTGCCCGAGGTGCGCGCGTCCGCCAGGGAGCTGTTCGAGCAGATCGGATTCGGCTCGGAGATGATCAACCCCGGCGCGCTCGACACCGATCGGCTGCAGGCATTCATCGAGCCAGCCGTCGCGCACGCCGAGGTGGCCCTCGAAGCGACGATGGCCTACGCGAAGGATGCCGCCGAGCAGCGCATCAAGCGCTGGAGCGCCCGCACGAGCGACTGGCAGGAGCGAGCGGCGGAGGTCGCCCAGCGCGAGCTCGTGCGCAATCGGCGCATGACCGTCGCGCAGGAGCAGCAGGTGATCGAGGACATGCGCCCGACGCGGCGCCTCGTCAGGCCGCTGCTGGTCGTGGTCCCGGACTCGTTCGGACAGGATCGGTAGGTGTGACGGTGTTGTTCGCTCGCAAGCAGGCTGGTACCGTGGAATCAACCGTTCAGCCCGCCCAGATCCCTCTGGTGTGGGCTGGATCTCTTTCGGGACGTCGACGATGATGCAGCCGATCAAGCCTGCGACGACGATCGCCCAGCAGATCCGGTTGCTGACGGACCGCGGGATGACCGTCGACGAGCGACAGGCGAGCCAGTGGCTCTCCCAGGTTCACTACTACCGGCTCTCCGGCTACTGGTACCCCTATCGACGCCCAATTGACGCCGTCACTCGAGCGGACGAGTTCCTGCCGAACACCGACTTCGCCAGCGTCGCAGCCCTCTACGAGTTCGACCGCAAGCTGCGCTCGTTGGTGCTCGACGGGCTCGAACGGGTGGAGGTGGCGCTCCGGTCCCAGATCAGCCAGATCCTCGGGCTCCGAGGGCCGCTCGCCCATCGTTCGCCGCAGGAATTCAGGCCGACCTTCCAGCACGGTGCCTGGGTCCAGAAGGCCGGGCAGCGGGTCCAGCGGGCCTCCAAGAACAGCAGCTTCGTCCAACACCATCTGGCCAAGTACGGCCCCTCGCTCCCCATCTGGGTCCTCGTCGAGGTGCTGGACTTCAGCGATCTCTCCATCCTCTTCGAAGGTCTGCGCACCCGGGACCAGTACACGGTCGCCGCAGGTATGGGACTCGATGTCGATCTGACGCGGCTCAGCAAACGACAAGCGCGATCGGCCAAGAAGGAGCATCCCCTGGCGCGCTGGCTGCAGCAACTCTCGATCGTCCGGAACGTGTGCGCACACCACGCCCGGCTCTGGAACATGTCCTTCGTCCCAGCGTCCGGCACCGCCTTGCGGAGCGTCCCCGGGCTCGGCTCGCTCCCGCAGCAGAGCGAGCGGGTCTATGGCGCGCTGCTCTTGACGGGATTCCTGTTGCAAACCATCTCCCCGGGCACGTCGTGGCCACACAAGCTGCGGGGCCTCGTCGATGAGTCGTTCCTCCCCATCGAATACCGGACGGTCGGCGAGATGGGGTTCCCCGACGACTGGCGACGAGAGGCCCTCTGGGAAGCGCCCGCCCCAGCCTCCCCCCCCCCGATGACCATCCGATCGCACCCACGAAGGAACAGCCATGAGTGACGCATTCGTCGTCGGCGAGGACTTCCTCTCCGAGCACTTCTTCACCACCGAGGCGAAGAACGAGTCGTTCCTGAAACTGGTGCTGGAGCGCCGCAAGTCGTGGGACGACACCGAGACGGAGACGAGCCGATCGCGCTTCACAGCGGCGCGCGGGCAGCTCGCCGTCGACCTCGCCAACCTCCACGCCGACGACGCCCCGAGCCCCGAGGAGGTGGGCGAGCTCTACGATCGCCTCCGCTCGGTCCTCGGCTACGACTCCGACGAGTACGAGGTCGAGGTGGACGGGCCGATCCGCCGGTACAACACCCGCGGGGTCGAGTCGGCCGCGCCCTTCGCCATGCTCGATGCCGAGCCGGCGGACGCCGTCGAGGAGATCTTCAGCCGCGACGGCGACACTCCCTTCCCGCTGCTGGAGCCCTGGCAGCGTGACGAGAAGACCGTGGAGACCTCCGTGACGCGCGCCGCATCGGCGCTGTTGCAGGAGGAGGACGGGCCGGAGTTTGCGCTCATCCTCGCGGGACGCTGGCTGCTCGTCACGGAGCAGGCGCGATGGGCTGAGGGGCGCTACCTCGCCGTCGACCTGCAGACTGTCGCCGATCGCAACGACGGCCGTCGCGGCGGAGAGATCGACAAGGTCCTGACGATCCTCGAGGCCGCGTCGCTGGCGCCCACCGCCGACGGCCAGATCTGGTGGCAGGCGACGCTCGAGGAGTCCGTGAAGCACACGGTGGGCGTCAGCAAGGACCTGCGCGAGGGCGTCCGTCGGAGCATCGAGATCATCGCCAACGAAGTGGTGGCCAGGCGTCAATCGCTCGGGCTCGACCCGCTGCCCGCCGGGCAGGCGCAGCCATTGGCCCGGCAGTCGCTCAGGTTTCTCTACCGCATCCTCTTCCTCCTCTACGCGGAGGCGTCGCCGGAGCTCGGCGTGCTGCCCGTCGGCGCGACCGAGTACGACGCCGGCTACAGCCTCGACCGGCTCCGCGAGCTCACCTTGGTCGAGCTCTCGACGCCGACCAGCCGCTCCGGCACCCACTTCTACGAGTCATTGGACATCCTGTTCCGCCTCGTCGACGGCGGCCACGCCCCGGGCGAGAGCGCTGATGGGCAGACGGACGGGCTCGAGTTCCACTCGCTGCGCGCCGATCTGTTCAAGCCGGAGGCGATCGCGCTGATCTCGGAGGTGAAGCTCGGCAATGGCGCGCTGCAGGACGTGCTCCGGCGGCTCCTGCTGAGCAAGGAGTCGAAGGGCCGCGACCGTGGCTTCATCAGCTACGTCGACCTCGGCATCAACCAGCTCGGCGCGGTGTACGAGGGCCTGATGAGCTACACGGGCTTCTTCGCGGAGACCGACCTCTACGAGGTGGCGAGGGACGGCCACCCGGAGAAGGGCTCTTGGGTCGTGCCCACCGAGCGCGCCGAGGGCATCGCAGAGAAGGACTTCGTCCGCGAGGTCGACGAGCTCACGGGCGAGCCGCGCCCCGTCATCCATAGGCAGGGGCAGTTCGTGTTCCGCCTCTCGGGCCGCGAGCGGCAGCAGTCGGCGTCCTACTACACGCCGGAGGTGCTGACGAAGTTCGTCGTCTCCCAGGCGCTCGAAGAGCTGCTCGATCAGGACGGCGCCACGACCACCGCCGACGAGATCCTCGCCCTCAGCGTCTGTGAGCCGGCCATGGGCTCTGGCGCGTTCGCCATCGAGGCGGTCCGTCAGCTCGCCGAGCAGTACCTCCGTCGCCGGCAGGCCGAGCTCGGCAAGGAGATCCCGCCGGAGGACTACCCCGAGGAGCTGCAGCGGGTGAAGGCCTACCTCGCCCTGCACAACGTCCACGGGGTCGACCTCAACGCCACCGCCGTCGAGTTCGCCGAGATCACCCTCTGGCTCGACACGATGAGCAAGGGCCTCGAGGCCCCGTGGTTTGGCCTCAGGCTTCGTCGGGGCAACTCGCTGATCGGCGCCAGACGCGAGGTCTATTCCCGCAGCGACGTCAACTCGAAGGCGTGGCTGACGACGCCGGCCAAGGCAGTCCCGCTCACCGACCTCGCCGAGCGCATCGCGCAGGACTCCCTCGCCCCCACCGACGCCGATGGCCGCATCCACCATTTCCTGCTGCCGGCTGAGGGGTGGGGGTCGACGTCGGAGAGCAAGGAGGCGAAGGCGCTCATCCCCGACCGGGTGCGGCGCGTCAACGCCTGGCGCAAACAACTCCGCACCAAGCCCTCCAAGAAGCAGCTCGACGCGCTCGTCGAGATCGCCTACCAGGTGGAGGAGCTCTGGACCATGGCGCTCCGGCGCCTGATGGTCGCCGAGGAGCAGTCGCGGCGGCCGATCAGGCTCTGGGGCCGCGACGTGACCCCCAACGTGGGAGTCGTGACGCGGGAGCAGATCGAGGCGTCCCTCGCGGACCCCAACGGCGCCTACCGCCGCCTGCGACGCGTCATGGACGCGTGGTGCGCGCTCTGGTTCTGGCCGCTCACCGGCGAGGAGATCGAGCCCCCGACGTGGGACCAGTGGATCGACGCACTCACCGGACTGCTCGGCTCCAACCGCAGCGACCGCCGCGCCGCCAGCCAGGGCGCCGCAGCGCTCCAGTCCGACGACATCTGGAGCACGCTTGCCGACAACGAGGCCTTCGCCCTCGCCGCCGGACTGGCGAAGCCCGTCGACGACGTCCTCGCCGCCCACCCGTGGTTGCGGGTCTGTGAGCGCGTGGCCGCCGATCAGGGCTTCTTCCACTGGGAGCTCGACTTCGCCCCCGTCTTCGGCCGGGGCGGATTCGACCTTCAGGTCGGGAATCCTCCATGGGTCCGTCCGATGCAGGACAGCGACGCGATGCTTGCCGAGGGCGACCCTTGGTGGCAGCTCGAGAACAAGCCATCCGAGGAGATGCGGGCTGTGCGCCGGGCCGCGACGCTGTCGCTGCCCGGCATGACCGACGTGCTGCTCGACGGCGTGGCTCCAGTCGCAGCCGTCTCGGCCTACACGGGCTCGGAGATCAATTATCCGGTGTTGATGGGGCTTCAACCGGACTTGTATCGCTGTTTCATGTTGAGCACCTGGGCTCATGGATCGCCGCACGGAATTGTCAGCCTGCTCCATCCCGAGAGTCACCTCACGGACGAGAAGGCTGGCACCGTGAGGTCGGCCACCTACTCTCGCCTGCGACGCCACTGGCAGTTCGTCAACGAGCGCCAACTCTTCACCGAGGTGGACCACCACGTCTCCTACGGGGTCCACGTCTCTGGCCGGGCACGCGATGTGGGATTCCTCAACGCTTCCGCGTTGTACCACCCGGACGCCGTTGAGCGCTCGTTCCGACACGACGGCTCGGGTGAGCAGCCGGGATTCAAGCATGAGGGACGCTGGGACCAGCGGCCCCACGTGAGCCGCATCGAGCGCGTCGACGAAGCGACGCTCCGCGAGTGGCGCGGCATCCTTGATCCCGACTTGCAGGACGCCCGCCAGACGCGGATGCTCTACACCGTCAACCGGGAGGTCGCCGAGACCCTGCGAGTGCTCTCCGCGGGAGCACGCATGGCATCACTGGGGCTCAAATTCTCAGCGGGCTGGCACGAGAAGATGGACCGCCAGAAGGGCTACTTCGTCCAACGCTGGGGAGCTCCAGATAGCTGGGACGACGCTATCTTGCAGGGACCGCACCTGCACGTCGCGACGCCGCTCTACAAGCAGCCCAACCCGACAATGAAGCACAACCAGGACTGGTCGGAGACCGACTTCGAGACTCTCGCCCCCGACGCCATCCCGGCGACCAGCTACAAGCCCGCCGGGCCGCGCGCCAGGTACGACGCCGACTACACCCACTGGGACGGAAAGCCTGCCCGCGACGAGTACCGCCTCGCTTGGCGCAGGATGGCCGCGAACGCGGGCGAGCGCACCCTGATCGCGGCGATAGTTCCGCCCGGGACTGCCCACGTGAATCCGGTATACACCGTTAGTGCACCAACCACCCACGAGCTGATCATGGCGGCTGCGGGGACGTCTTCGTTGCTCTTGGACTTCTCCATCCGCTCCTCCCCCAAGAGTGACATCCACTTCGCAACGCTGAATCGCCTGCCTCGGCTCCGCTTGGACCACCCATTGTCTGCCGGACTGCGGTTGCGATCCCTGCGATTGAACTGCATCACTCACGCCTACTCGGGCCTCTGGCGAGAGTGCTGGAACGCACAGTTCGCAGAGGATTCCTGGACCAGAGACGAGCACGTGTTCTCCACACTCGGCGACGTCGGCCCCGAGTGGACGCCCGACACGCCGCTGCGACGCGCGGCAGACCGTCGGCAGGCGCTGGTCGAGATCGACGCCTTGGTCGCACTGATGCTGGGAGTCTCGGCAGACCAGCTCTGCACGGTGTATCGGACGCAGTTCGCGGTCCTCTACGGCTACGACCACAACGACTACCTCTACGACGCCAACGGCCGCCTCGTCCCCACTCCTGTCCGCCAGGTCTGGAAGAAGAAGGGCGCGGCGATCACGGTGGAGGAGCGGACGCACACCAACGCGTCGGGCAACACCTACGTCTACGAGCTGCCGTTCGAGCACTACGACCGCGAGCACGACATGCGTGTCGCCTACGCGGAGTTCGAGCGCCGGCTGAGGATGGAATCGGAGCGCTAGTGGCCGTCGACCGCGTGTTCCATGATCCGCTCGGCACGACCGCGCCGTGCGGTGAGTGCCGAGTGCCCGAGCCCGACATCGCCGATCAGCAATTAGGCTAGGACAAGCGCACACCAGTCGACGAAGGAGACGCATGCAGGGCTCGATCCATCCGCACCCGCGGCCGCACCGCGTCGTCGAAGGGTGAGCCACGTCGTGAGCGAACTGATCCCCACCACCCAGGCGGAGCGCATCCAGACCGCCCTGCGCGACTACCTGACGACCACCTTCGCCCTCGCTGATCTGGACGCCAAGGCTGCCCTGGACGCGTTCCTCGCCGACGGCACGGACGGCATCTTCCGTGGCCCGTTCGTGCGCACACGGCTGCCGTTCGCCCCCGCCACCGGCTGGGAGGGCGCGCTCGACGTCATCCCGGAGGGATTCATCCCGCATGGGCATCAGGCCGAGGCATGGCGTCGGCTCTCGAGCCGCGTGGATCGCCCGAAGCCGACGCTGGTCACGACGGGTACGGGCTCCGGCAAGACGGAGGCCTTCCTCATGCCGCTGCTCGACCACGTGGTCAGGGCGCGGCAGGCCAGGCAGTACGGGGTGAAAGCCCTGATCCTCTACCCGATGAATGCCCTCGCCAACGATCAGGCCTCTCGCCTCGCGAAGCTCATCGCGAGCGAGTCGGCGCCAGGCAAGACCAACCCCTACGCAGGCATCCGTGCCGCGATCTACACCGGCGAGAAGGGCCCTGAGCGGGACACGGTCACCACCGCAGGCCTCATCACTCACCGCTACACCATCCGCAACAACCCGCCGGACATCCTCCTCACCAACTACAAGATGCTCGACCACCTGCTCCTGCGGTCGGAGGACCGCGGCATCTGGGCCGAGAGCGCGGAGAGCCTGCGCTACATCGTCCTCGACGAGTTCCACACCTACGACGGCGCGCAGGGCACCGACGTCGCCATGCTGCTCCGCCGTCTGGGGCTGACGCTGAAGAGCCACTGGCCGGATCGCGGCTCCGCCGACGACAACCACACCGACGTCGAGTGGGAGCGCCCTCTCGGGCAGATCACGCCCGTCGGCACATCCGCCACGCTGGGCGACGGCCGGGACTCGTCGGTGATGACGACCTTCGCCACCCAGGTGTTCGGCGAGACGTTCGACGACACGTGCGTGGTCGGGGAGTCGCGGCTGACCGTCGACGAGTGGTTCGCCGACGCTCGGCCGCCCACCGGGGCGGAGCCCGTCGCCATCACACAGACCGTGGCGCAGGAAATCGTCGACCGCCTCGACGACGTGATCGACGGCGCCGAGATCACTGACGTGCTGCTGGGTGAGCTCTTCACGAAGGGCCCGAAGCCGTCCGCCGACGCGTCCACGTTGCTGCAGCATCTGAAGGCGCTGCCGCTCTTCCGTGCCCTCGTCGAGCACACGCGCCAAGCGGTGCACGTCGACGATCTGGCCCGGGCGATCCTCCCCCCGGACATCCAGCTCGGGTACGCGTCACAGCTCGTGACCCATGTGGTCTCCGCCGCCTCCCACCTCCGCGCGCTCGTCGGCCGCGCTGCGGCCAACATCGACCTGCACCTCTGGGTCCGCGAACTCACCCGTATCGACCGCACCGCCAGCCCCGCAGCCCACTACCTGTGGAGCGACGACGGCGAGCGGCTCAGCGAGGACGACGCCTTTCCCGCCATTTACTGCCGCCACTGCGGCCGCTCCGGCTGGGGCGTCGAGCTCGGCCCGAGCGGCAACCAACTGGTCGGCAACCCCAGCTCGATCCGGCGCAGCCACCTCGCGAAGCAGGGCCGCTTCCGCGCACTGATCCACGCCCCCGGCGAAGGGCTCGAGTCCACGGAGGCACGCCTCGAGGGGCTCCAGTGGTTCGACACCGCCGCGCGCGCTCTGCAAGCCACCGCCCCGGACAGCGACGACCGCGAACTGCGCGAGGGCCGCATCCTGCCAGTGATCACGCACGTGGGCCTGGACGCCGAATCCAACTCCCGCAAGGACGTCTGCCCCGCCTGCCAGGAGTCCGACGGCATCCGATTCATCGGCTCGGCCATCGCGACGATGCTCTCGGTGAGCCTGTCGTCGCTGTTCGGCACGCCGCAGCTCGACGAGCGCGAGAAGAAGGCGCTCATCTTCACCGACAGCGTGCAGGATGCAGCCCACCGGGCCGGCTTCGTCGCCGCCCGGAGTCAGGTCCTCACGATGCGCGCCGTCATGCGCGACGCCTTCGCCGATGTCGTCGAGCTCGACCTCGAGCAGCTCACGGACGCGATCCTCGCCCGCGCCGGCGACGACCTCGTCCGTCGGCACCGCATCCTGCCGGCGGAGTTGGCCAGCGACGACCGTCTCCGCCCGTTCTGGACGGAGCCCAACGTCCAAGCAGTCCCGCGGTGGATCCAGCAGCACGTCCGGCGGCGCCTCCTGTTCGACGTGC
Organism: Propionibacteriaceae bacterium; assembly: GCA_032576855.1. Classification (GTDB taxonomy): domain Bacteria; phylum Actinomycetota; class Actinomycetes; order Propionibacteriales; family Propionibacteriaceae; genus Arachnia. Next base: position 182,255 of record JAWFWL010000005.1, on the reverse strand, counting down.
AGCTCGAGTTCGGTCTGTCGTCGCGCATCGGACGCACCCTCGAACGGACGGGCTCGCTCAGCGCGATGGTCGACGTCGGCTCCCCCACCCGCATGACCGCCATCGGAAAGAACGTCGTCGCCAGGGCGGCGGAGCAGGCGCTGGGTGAGCTCTCCGACGATGTCCTCACCGCCTGGGTGCGCGGCGTCGCCGAGCACCTCCGACTCCGCGGGGCCATCATGCACGAGTGGCTGCACGGGTACCTCGACGACGGCCGGCGCTGGAAGATCTGGGGCGGCAGGCCTCGCGGACAGGGCATGCCGGCGTTCCCGCCGGGACGCTCAGCGCCGGCGTTCCCACGGGTCGGCGGGGCAAAGGCTCGCTCCGAGCAGCTCCTCGACAACGTCACCGAGGCCAGCGGCTGGTACGCCCGCTGGACCAGTCGCATCCTCGGAGTGACCCACAACCACGGCGCGATTCTCGCGAAGGCACTCCTGGAGGCCCTCGACGCGGATGGCGCCCTCGAGACCCGCACGTCGCCGTCGGGGATGAAGGCGTACGCGATCCCGTCGCTGCGGGTGCTGGTCCGCCGGGTCGATGACAAGGATCTCCATGACCGCCACCTGCTAGTTTGCACCACGTGCCGAAGCCAGTGGCCGGGCTCGACGACGACCGTCGACCAACTCGACGGTGCGCCCTGCCTCAACACGCGCTGCCCGGGCACGCTGGGACGCGCGTCCCTCGCCGTCGACGGGTTCTACCGCCGCCTCTACGCGAGCGAGGACATGCGCCGCATCGTCGCGCGGGAGCACACGAGCCTGCTGCCCTCCGACGAGCGACTCAAGTTCGAGCAGGGGTTCAAGGCCGGGGGGACCGACCCGGAGCAGCCGAACGTGCTCGTCGCGACGCCCACGCTCGAGATGGGCATCGACATCGGCGACCTCTCGGCCGTCTTCCTGGCGTCGCTGCCGCGCACCGTCGCGTCGTACCTGCAGCGGATCGGCCGAGCGGGCCGCGCCACCGGCAACGCCCTCACTCTCGCCTACATCACCGGGCGCGGCGAGACCCTGCCCCGGCTCGGCGACCCGCTGTCGATGATCAACGGCGGCGTCCGACCGCCCGCGATCTTCCTCAGCGCCGTGGAGATCCTGCAGCGGCAGTACCTCGCCCACCTCGTGGACCGAGCCGCCGTGGCCCAGGACACCCCGCACACCGCACGGGGCGCGATGGAGTCGGCCGACGACCGCTCCTTCCTGGGCAGTCTCATCCGCGAGGCCGAGGCGCACCACGACGAGCATCTCGACCGCTTCCTCGGCGCCTTCGGCCATCAGCTTCGCGACGCCTCGGTGGAGCACCTGCGCGCGTGGGCGACGCCCAGCGGGAGCGCTCGGACCAGCGGCCTGGCCGAGCAGGTGATCGGCGCCTCCCTGCGCTGGCGGCTGCGGCACGAGGCACTGGCCCACCGCAAGGACGACATCCAGAAGTCGCTGCCCGAGCTGATGCAGGCCGCCAACGTCCAGGCAGCCCCCGACGAGGCCCTCCGCGCGCTGAAGATGGCCGAGAGCGCAATGAAGCTCACCAAGAACCAGATCGCCGAGATGACGGGCGAGTACTGGATCTCGGTCATGGAGGAGTTCGGGCTTCTGCCCAACTACACCTTGCTCGGCGACGCGACGACCCTCGACGTCAGCATCACCTGGCACAACCCCGAGACCCAGCAGTACGAGCACGAGGCCACAGACTTCCAGCGGCCTACGGCCAGGGCCCTCACGGAGTTCGCGCCCGGCAACACCTTCTACGCACGCGGGTGGAAGATCCGCATCGACGCCGTCGACCTCGGCGTGAAGAGTGAGGGCGTCCGGCCGTGGGTGTGCTGTCCCACCTGCGGCTTCGTGCAGGACGTCGAGGAGAGTGGCAAGACGGTGACCGTCTCGGTGTGCCCGCGATGTGGCGACCATGGGATCGCAGACATCGGACAGAAGCTCCAGGCCCTCGAATTCCTGCGTGCATCGGCCGACATCAACCGGGAGGGCCACCGGATCAACGGCGACGACGAGAACCGCACCCAGACGAGATTCGAGATCGCCTGCCTCGCCGACATCGACCCGGAGCACGTCACCACCGAGTGGTACGTGGATGGGTACGACTTCGGCGCGAAGTATCTCGACAAGCTCACCCTGCGCTGGATGAACCTCGGCTCCGCCACGACCCTGTCGACGAAGCTCACGATCGGCTCCGACGACCGCTCGGCCTCCCTGTTCCGGGTGTGCAGCGAGTGCGGACACATCGACGAGAAGGCCAGCAGCAACTCCTTCGACGAGCACCGCCCCTGGTGCAAGTACCGCAAGTCGGCCGATGAGCACGCGCAGAGCATCGCGCTGGCTCGCACGCTGGTGACGCAGGGCGTCGTGCTGCCACTGCCCTTCGACGTCACCGCCGGCGACGTGTTCGCACAGCCCAGCCTGCAGGCCGCGCTGCTGATGGGCATCCGCGATGAGTTCGGCGGTTCCCCCGACCACATCGGGGTCGAGACGGTACGCGACCCGCGTACGGACGGGACTGCCGTGAAGGCCTTGCTCCTCCACGACATGGTCCCCGGAGGGACGGGCTACCTCGCCGATCTCGTCGACCCCGCCAACCTGTGGCATCTGCTGCACCGGGCCTACGAAGTCGTCCGTGATTGTCCTTGCCAGACCGAGGAACGACTCGCATGCCACCGCTGCTTGCTGCCGTTCGCGCCGCCATGGGACGTGGCAAACGTCTCGCGGGCGACGGCGGAACGCCACCTCCGCGCGATCCTCAACTCGGGCAACCGCCAAGCCGACGGGGTCCCCGTCGGGATGGAGTGGGAGATCACCGAACAGCCGACGACGAAGCACGACCCGGAGTCGGCGCTCGAGGCGCAGTTCCGTGAGCGCTTCCTCGAGATCGCCAAGTCGATCGGCATGCAGGTGACGCAGACCCCCAGCTCGACCGGCTACGGCAACACGATCAAGCTGACGCACGGACAACAGTCGTGGCGCCTCGCCCCGCAGGTGCTCACCCTGGGCACGCAGATGGACTTCGAGCTCACGTCGGAGCACCCGGCCATCAAGATCGCGATCTACCTCGACGGCTACAAGTACCACGCGTCGCCCGAACACAACTGCATCGCCGACGACGCTCAGAAGCGCGCCACGTTGCGCAACGCCGGCTACGAGGTGCTCTCGATCACGTGGCAGGACGTCGCCGCCCCGCTGGACGCGGTGGCGCCGGGGCCGTCGTGGGCGAATCTGCAGGCGATCGACCGCCTCACCGCCCACTTCCCCACCACGCCGATCATCGCCGCGGCGGCGCTCGGCGGACCGATGCGGATCGTGTCCTCGCTGCTACGCGACCAGAGCGTCGCACAGTGGCAGGGATTCGCCTCCGGGGTGCCGTTGGCCGTCCAGAAGCATGCCCGACTCCATCTCCCCGGACGAGCAGACCTCGCTGGGGCCGCGGCCGCGCTCCTCGAGGATCCTGGCGCGTTCCCCGCCGACGACAGGGGCAATGCGATGTGGTGGAGCGAGGATCAGGTCGGCATCCTCGTGCGCTTCCACGGCGGCGCGCACAAGGAGCAGGACGTCGTCGCGATCCTCGACGACCGGGACAAGGCCCTCGGGATGCCCAACTTCAAGCAGAGCTGGCAGCAATGGCTCGGCATCAGCGACGCGCTCATCTTCCGCAGCGACCTCGCCAGCACGATCATCACCTCCATGAAGGAGACGCTGCAGCACTCGCCTGCCGCGCCGAAGGCCCCCCGCGCAGCGTCGGCCGTGGCTGCCCCCACGATTTCCGAGCTGGCGGCGACCGAGCCGGGTGCGTATGCCGCCAGCGGCACGACGCCTCTCCCCCACGACTGGGCTGCTGCCGTCGACGAGGCGTTCGGGGGCGAGGAGCTGGCCGCCGCGCTGGCCTCAGCCGGCGTCCGGGCGCCGGACCTCGCTGGCGCCGAGGTGGGCGACGACAACGTGCCCGTCGACTTCGCGTGGGAGGGCCCGCGGATCGCGGTCCTCCTCACCCCCCACGACGACACCACCGCCTTGCTCGCTGCCGCCGGCTGGCGATGCTTCGACACCGATGCCGCTGCGATCGCGGCCGCACTGAAGGAGGTCAACTGAATGGGCGCGACCCTGATCATGGCCAAGCAGGCCAACCAGATCGACGGCAACCTGAAGAAGAAGGCCTTCACCTTCCTGGAGAAGCTGACCACCGATCCGACCGCTCCGGGCCTCCACATCGAACCCATCGTCGGCTCCGTCGATCCCCGCGTCAGAACGGGTCGTGTGGACCAGCAGTACCGAGCCGTGCTGTTCCAGTTGAGTGCCGGCGAGGATATGGCGTTCGTGTTCCACGGCATCTGGAACCACGACGACGCCATCGACGTGGCGAAGCACGTCACCCTCAACATCAACAGCATCAACGGCATGGCGGAGATTCGGACCGTGAGCACCGACGAGGCGCCGCTGGCAGAGGAAGCCCCGGCCCCGCATCCGGCCGAGCCAGCGCCGGAGCCCGCCGTCGCGAGCCCGCGCCCGGCGGCCCCTGAGGTGACCGCGCAGGAGCCGGAGGTCGTCGTCGGGGCCACGTGGGACGAGCTGGTCAACGTCCTGGGCCTGCCGCGCGCCGTCGCCGACGCCGCGGTGATGGCGAAGACGGAACGCGCGCTGCTGGCCGCTGCCGAGGGCGGACCGGAGTGGCAGCAGCACGCGCTGCTGAGCCTGGCGACGGGCTCGACCGTGGCCGACGTGCTGCAGGAGCTGCACATCGAGGTCGACACCCCGCCGTCGGAGAACCCGAGCGACGAGGAGATCCTCGCGCGCCTCAAGCACCCCTCGGCCGGCATCGAGTTCGCAGAGATCGACGGGGTCGACGAACTTCGCCGCATCATCGACGGCGGCGACTTCGGGGCATGGCGCGTCTTCCTGCACCCGGAGCAGAAGGAGTTCGCGCTGCGGCCGCGCAACGGCGCATTCCGACTGTCGGGCGGCGCCGGCACGGGCAAGACCGTGGTGCTGCTGCACCGAGCACAGCATCTGCTGCGCGAGGACCCGGCAGCGCGCGTGCTCCTGACCACGTTCACGACCACGCTCGCGGCAGCGATGCGACGGGATCTGGCACGCCTCAACCCGTCGCTGCCGATCACCGACAAGGTGGGCGCTCCGGGCGCCGTCGTGGCCGGCATCGACGCCATCGCGAGGGAAGTCGTCGCGACGGCTGGGGCAGACCTGCTCCCGGCTGTCGCCGACGTCCTCGGTACCGGGCGAGAGGACATCACCCCCCGCAAGAAGGACGACCGGTGGGCCGTCGTCGCGGCCAATGCCGACCCGACGCTGCCCGAAGGAGTGCGGAGCAAGCACTTCCTGCAATCGGAGTACGAGCTGGTCGTCCTCCCCAACCGCATCGTCGACGCCGACCGCTACCTGCGCGTCTCCCGCCCGGGCCGCCACGTGCGCCTGAGCCGAGCCCAGCGGGCCGCGGTGTGGGAATCCTTCGCGGAGTACCGGCGTCTGGGACAGCAGCGCTCGACGGCCGATTTCCAGGAAGTGACCATGATCGCGGCGACGGTGCTCCAGCGTCGCGCTGCACGGTACGGGTATCTCGCCGACCACGTCCTCATCGACGAGGGACAGGACATGACGCCCGCGCGATGGCACCTCATCCGCTCGCTCGTGGGCGAGGGAGCCAATGATCTGTTCATCGCGGAGGACAGTCACCAACGCATCTACGGCAACAAGATCACGTTGTCGCACTACGGGATCAACATTCGTGGACGTTCGCGGCGACTGACCCTCAACTACCGGACCACGGCCGAGAACCTGCGGCTTGCCGTCGCGATCCTCGACGGCGGCGACTACCGGGATCTGGAGGCCGGGCAGGAGTCGACGAAGGGCTACCGTTCGGCCCGACGCGGCCCCGTGCCGGAGCTGACGCGTTGCTCGTCGACCGGCGAGGAACTCGATCACGCCGCCGACCTGCTGCGACGCTGGTTGGCCGACGCGGCACAACCGGAGTCGTTGGCCGTCCTCGTCCGCGACAATCTGCAGGCGTCCCTGGTGGCCAGCGGGCTGTCGGAGCGCGGAGTCGACACGTTCGTCGTGGGACAGGGCGAGCCCCAGACCGGCACGCCTCTGGTGATGACGATGCACCGCGCCAAGGGCATGGAATTCACGAAGGTACTGCTCTTCGACATCTCACAAGGGTCGGTCCCGATGAACCTGCGCGATTTCAGCTACGACGAGGCGGACCTCGCCGACGCCCTGCTGCGCGAACGTTCGCTGCTGTACGTTGCGGCGTCCAGAGCGCGTGATGAGCTTGCGGTGTCGTGGCACGGCAAGCGGAGCGAGCTGCTGCCGACCCGTTGAATCAGCGCTCCTGAGGCTCTGGCTGCTCTTGTCCACCTTCCCCGATGGTCGAGTCCGCCCCGCCCGGACGCGGGGTTTGTTCCACGAAAAGCCCAACCCTCACGGAGGTTTCACGCCCCGGGCTAGGCTGACGGGCATGAAGTATCGCTACGCAGGAAACTCCGGCCTCAAGATCTCCGAGATCACCTACGGCAACTGGCTGACCCACGGCTCCCAGGTGGAGAACGAAGTAGCCACCAAGTGCGTCCACGCCGCACTCGACGCGGGCATCACCAGCTTCGACACCGCCGATGTATACGCCAACACCGTCGCCGAGTCGGTGCTCGGCGAGGCACTGAAGGGGCAGCGTCGCGAATCCCTCGAAATCTTCACGAAGGTGTACTGGCCGACGGGGCCTGGCGGCGCGAATGACACCGGGCTCTCGCGCAAGCACATCATGGAGTCCATCAACGGCTCGCTGGAGCGACTGCAGACCGACTACGTCGACATCTACCAGGCCCACCGCTACGACTACGAGACCCCGCTCGAAGAGACCATGCAGGCCTTCGCCAACGTGGTGCGCCAGGGCAAGGCACTGTACATCGGCGTCTCGGAGTGGACCGCCGAGCAGATCCGCGAAGGCCACGAAATGGCTCGTCAGCTGGGGTTCCAGCTGGTCACTAACCAGCCGCAGTACTCCGCGCTGTGGCGTGTGATCGAGGACAAGGTGGTACCCACGAGCGAGGAGCTTGGGGTGTCGCAGATTGTGTGGTCCCCCGTCGCGCAGGGCGTCCTCACCGGCAAGTACAAGCCCGGCGAGCAGCCGCCGGCTGGCTCCCGCGCCACCGATGAAAAGGGCGGCAAGGACATGGTGGCCCGCTTCCTGGACAATCAGCGCGCCCTCGAACAGGTGCAAAAACTGCAGCCCATCGCCGAAGAGGCCGGCCTCACCATGGCCCAGCTCGCCATTGCGTGGGTACTGCACAACCCCAACGTGGCAGCCGCCATCATCGGCGCGTCGCGCCCCGAGCAGGTAGCGGAGAACGTCGAAGCCTCGAACAACCCCATCGGCGACGACGTGTGGGACGCCGTCAACGAGGTGCTGGATGAAGTGGCCGAAAAGGACGCACAGCGCACCTATGAGTCGTCCCCGAAGGAACGCCTCGTCTGATCTGGAAGCGCTGTCGTCGGTGCCGTTTCGCGGTTTTCCTGCATCCTTCGCCCAGATTTGGTGAAGTGGAACCATGCGAGATCCATACAACGGCATCGACGGCGGCGCGCCGCTCACGGTCACCAGCGACGATTTCTCCGACGGCCACTCCCTGCCATTGGAGTGCACCGCCCAATTCGTGGGCGCAGGCGGCCGCGACGTAAGCCCGCAGCTGGCATGGTCCGACGTGCCGGAGGGCACGAAATCCATCTACATCCACGTCTACGACCCGGACGCCCCGACGCCCGCGGGTTGGTGGCACTGGTCGGTGGTGAACCTGCCTCCTACGCTGCGCAGCCTTGATCGCGATGCGAACGGCAACCTTCCCGACGGTGCAGTCGCCCTGAAGCACGACGGCGGCGGCCTGGGCTATCTGGGGTCGGCCCCGCCTGAAGGCCACGGTCCGCACCGCTACTACTTCACCGTGCACGCGCTCGACACGCTGCTCGACGTCGACGAGCACACCTCCCCCACGGCGGCCGCGTTCCAGACCGTCGGTCATGTACTCGCGCGCGGGTCCATCGTCGGCACTTGGGAGAACTGACGCCGACAGCCAACCGGAGCAGGCACATCCAGCGACGTCAGCCTGTATTGCGTCCGCGCACGTGACCCGATCACCCCTCACCAGGCCCGCGCTCACTCATTGAGCGAGACGAGCAAGTAGCGTAAAATACTACTGATTCAGGATCGGCACAAGGAACGACTGGTGGGAGGTGGGCGCGATGGCCACGGTGTTTGATATAGCACGGGAGCTCATCACCCGTGGCGGCGGCTCTCTCGAAACGTTGAAGCTACAGAAGCTCACCTTCTATACCTTCGGCTGGTACGCGCATCTCACCGGCGAGCAACTGTTCGGCGAGAAATTTTACGCGATGCGGCGCGGGCCCGTCGTCGGGGAGTTGCTCAGCGCGCATGCGGGACAGAAAACCGCAGACATCACGATGATCGATGCACAGCGAGAAGCCCGCGAAGACCTCCCCGAAGAACTGGATGCCTACACATCAGCCGTGCTCGATGGCGTCTGGCGCGCATACGGGCAGAAGGGCAGTTGGGATCTCGTGGATCTCACACATCAGGAAGCAGTGTGGGTTGACGCATGGGCTGCGCGTCCGGAGGGCAGAGGACGGGGCGCACTTGGGAGTCAGCACGTCGTGGAGTATTTCCTTGCCCGGACGCCCAGGCCCGACGAAGACCTCGATCTGCCGCCCACGATGATCTCGCTGATATCGGCGGATGATCTTGAGGCAGTGGAGTCTGGCGCACGAGTGCACGTGCCCTTTGTGCAGGCCGCTCGCTCCATGCCTTGTCGCTGAGATGTACGCGCATTTGCTCAACTACCTCAACCTACGAGGGCTGCATCTGCGCAGACTCGACGACGAGCACTATCTGGAATTCTTCACCTGCGGTCGCGACGATTCCATGGACGACTGGCTACGGCGTCACGCCCGCGCATGGCAGGAGGAGAATCTCTGCAGCGTCTGGGTGCTGTCTACCGTCGACAACCCCGATCAACCATCCGCCTTCTTCACGCTGAGTGCGCATCAGATCATCCCGAGCAACGTCGACCGCAGGCACAAAGCTGCAGTGAGCAGCAATCGCCCTTGGGTGAACAATCTGGATCAGGCCTTCCCTGCTCAGTTGCTCGGGAAATTCGCGGTGGACAAGGATGCGCAAGGTACCGGCATGGGAACGGTGCTCATGGTATGTGTCTATGCCCAGTACCTCGAAGCTGCCCACGCGTCGGCGGCAAAGTTTCTCGTCGTAGACGTTCAGCAGCCGGCCCTAGTGCGGTACTACCGCAAGCAGTTCGGCTTCATGCCAGCCAAAGGGTCTGGCGAGATGGTGCAGATGTATCGCCCTACTACGGCGATACGGCAGGAGCTGGAGCAAATTCTCATCTGAAGGGGCCAACGTTGTGTCTCTCGCTCCCTCTAGTTAGCCGCTGGCAAGATGGAGAGATACACAGAAAGGGCATCCCCATGAGCTGGACCACTGACCCGCGCGACGTGCTTTGCGTCACCGACGACTTCGACCTCGCCGCATTCGACCGCCACGGAAAACCTGGTTTCGACGGCAAGAAGTCCGACGGCGAACAGGTGATGGCTACGCGCGGCGAGCTCCTCGCCGAGCTGCAGGAGCGGTTGTTCGCGGAGGGTCGGGCTGGCGGTGAGCGTTCGTTGCTCGTCGTGGTGCAGGGCCTCGATACCGCAGGGAAAGGTGGCGTGGCTAGGCATGTCATGGGCATGGTGGACCCGCAAGGCGTGCAGCTGCGCTCGTTCGGGGTGCCGACGAAGGAGGAGTCCTCGCACCACTTCCTGTGGCGCATCCGCCGCGCATTGCCGACGCCCGGCCGCATCGGCGTCTTCGACCGCTCGCACTACGAGGACGTGCTGGTGCAGCGCGTCGAGAACATCGTGCCCGAGGAAGTTTGGCGCAAACGCTACAGAGAGATCAACCGGTTCGAGGAGAAGCTCGTCGCGAGCGGCACCACGGTGCTGAAGTTCGCGCTCATGGTGAGCTACGACGAGCAGGCCCAGCGGCTCATGGAGCGCCTGGACCGCCCTGACAAGCGTTGGAAGTTCTCGCCCGGCGATCTCAAGACCCGCGCCAAGTGGGATGAATACCAAGAGGCTTACGCCGACGTGTTCCGCTTCACCAACACCGAGCACGCGCCGTGGTACGTCGTGCCCGCGGACAGGAAGTGGTACACGCGAGCAGCCATTACGGAGATCATCACGCGCACACTCGTCGAGATGCAGCCGAACTGGCCGAAGGCCGACTTCGACGTGGCTGACATGCGCGAGCAACTAGCCCAGACCATGTCGACGGGGGCGCTCAAGGAGTCGCTCGACGACACCGCGAGCACCGTCGAAAACGCCATCGATTCTTCGATCGACGTGCGCGAGGAGGCCATCGAGTTGCGCGGCGACAAGAAGGCCGCGAAGCAGGCGAAGCAGCAGCGCAGGGAGTGGGAAGCCGACCTCACCGCGACGCTGGAGCACAAGACAGCCCTCCTGAACGCTCGCTGACCAGCGTCTCGAGTAGGCGACTATGTCGCCTACTCGACGATCGGGCTTGGCGCTCCCCCGGAGGCTGAGCCCGGTGGTTGAGTAGCGAGCGGAGCTCGCGTATCGAAACCACCCCCCGCTGCTACCCCGCGAGGAGCTTGCGCTCATCGTCGCTCAGCTGCGCGGCAAACGCGGCGATGGCCAGGCGGCGCACGTCGTCGGGCAGGGAATCTAGGAGCGCCTTGAGTTCTCGCGCCACGACGATGTGCTGGGGGTCGGCGGCCTGGTACTGCCAGGCTCGGTTCACCAACTCCCGGCTAGCCAAATGCTTCTTGGCAAGCCGGTCTAGGACGGTCATCACCGTCGTGTAGGCGAGCTCGCGCTCTTTGCCGAGCTCTTGATGAACGTCGGCGACGGAGCGGGGCTCGTCTGCCGCCCACAACAGCTCCATGATGCGCTGTTCTAACTCTCCTCGCGACGCCATGGGCAACATGATACTGAGGACTGGAGGCCCGTGGGACAACTCGGGTGAACTTATCCTACAGTTTGTCGTAGCCCACGAGTTCGGCGCACTTTCGCCCGCCATCTTGTGTCAGTGGCCCCAATACGACTTTCCGTAGTACCCTGCCAGCATGGATCAAGTGACCCTTGCACGGTGGCAATTCGGGATCACCACCGTCTACCACTTCTTATTCGTCCCGATTACCATCGCGCTGTCGATGCTGGTGGCCGTCCTGCAAACAATCTGGGTCAAGACAGGCCAAGACCGCTTCCTGCAGCTGACGAAGTTTTTCGGAAAGCTCTTCCTGATCAACTTCGCGCTCGGCGTCGTCACCGGCATCGTCCAGGAGTTCCAGTTCGGCATGAACTGGTCGGAATACTCTCGCTTCGTCGGTGACATCTTCGGCGCGCCGCTCGCGCTCGAGGCCCTGCTGGCGTTCTTCCTGGAGTCCACGTTCATCGGATTGTGGATCTTCGGGTGGGACAAGCTGCCGAAGAAGCTGCATCTGTTGAGCATCTACTGCGCTGCGGTCGGCACCATGATCTCGGCTGTGTTCATCCTCGCAGCCAACTCATGGATGCAGAACCCCGTCGGCTCCGTGTTCAACGTGGAGTCCGGCCGCGCAGAGATCGACGGCCTCGCCGGCTTCGGCGCGCTGTTCACGAACCCGGTGTTCATCGCCACGATCCTCCACACGCTCACCGCTGCTTACATGGTGGCTGGCGGCCTCATCTGCGGCATCGCCATGTGGCACCTCGCCAAGCTCAACAAGGCAGTTCGCGACGAGGGTGCCAGCGACGAGCACATCAAGACCTGGCGCTGGGCCACGAAGTTCGGCGCTTGGGTGCTGCTCATCTCCTCCATCGGGGTGATCCTCAGCGGCGATATGCAAGCCAAGGCCATCGCGCAGACGCAGCCCATGAAGCTCGCTGCCGCTGAGGGACTGTTTGAGACAGAGAAGGACGCGTCGTTCTCGCTCCTCACCATCGGCGACCCCGGTGCCACCGAGGCAGTCTGGGAGCTGAAGGTCCCCAAGCTGCTCTCCATCTTGGCTGGCCAGGACGAGGTCAAGGGCATCAATGACCTCGACAAGCGCTTCCAGGAAGAGGGCTACTTCATGGCCGACGAGGGCCGGCAGAAGCTCCAGCAGCAGGTGTACGAGGCCACGCAAAACGGCACGATTTCGCCTGAAATCAAGCAGTCCTACCTGGACCTCAACTACCGCCCGAACATCGTCGTCAGCTACTGGACCTTCCGCATCATGATGACCCTCGGCTTCATCGCGATGGCGATAGCCGCAGTGGTGCTGGTGATGCTGCGCGGCGGACGCAACCCGATGCCGTCGAAGTTCCTCACCGCCTGCGCGTTCGGCCTGCCGCTGCTGCCGCTGCTCGGTAACTCGTTTGGCTGGATCTTCGCCGAAATGGGCCGCCAGCCGTGGATCGTCGTCGGTGTGCTTCCGACCGCCTCGGCGGTGTCCCCGACGGTCAGCACTGGCGAGGTGCTGTTCTCCATGATTCTGTACACCCTGCTGTACGGCGGACTCGCTGTCCTTGAGGTATGGCTGTTTATGAAATACGTCAAGAAGGGCCTTCCGGACGCGGAACCCGTCGAACTCAACGATGACCCCGACAAACCAATGAGCTTCGCGTACTGAGAGGAGCTGGAAAATGTTGTTACTTGAAACCGCAGTTCCCCCGTTCACGCTGGTTTGGTTCCTGCTCGTCGCAGTGCTCTGGATCGGCTACTTCTTCCTCGAGTGCTTCGACTACGGCGTGGCCATGCTCATCAAGATCCTCGGACGCGACGACAAGGAGAAGCGCGTCATCGTCAACACCATCGGCCCGCTCTGGGACGGCAACGAGGTGTGGCTGCTCACCGCGGGTGGCGCGATGTTCGCCGCCTTCCCGGGCTGGTACGCGTCACTGTTCTCGGGTCTGTACCTGCCGCTGCTACTCGTGCTGCTCGGCCTGATCCTGCGCGGCGTCGCCTTCGAATATCGCTCGAAGCACCACACGTCGCAGTACCGCAACATGCTCGACTGGTTCGCCGCGCTCGGTTCGTTCCTGCCCGCGCTGGTGTTCGGCGTCGGATTCGCGAACTTCGTCTCCGGGCTGCCGAACGACGGCAAGCTGTGGAACGGCAACTTCTTCGGCCTGTTCATGCCGTTTGCCCTGGTGGGCGGCCTGATGCTCGTCGCGATCTGCCTCTTCCACGGCTCCGCCTTCCTGGCGCTGAAGACGTCGGGCGTGGTGCATGAGAAGGCCAAGGGCTTTGGCACCAAGGTGGGCTGGGTCACCGTCGCGCTCACCGCCATCTTCGTGCTCTGGCAGAACATCGCCTACCCCGCGAAGAGCGAGTTCGGCGACTTCTCGGTGCTCGCTTGGATCGTCGGCATCCTCAGCGTGGTTGCGCTCGTCGCAGCCGTGTTCATGGTGATGAAGGACCGCGACGGCTGGGCATTCATCTGCACCGGGTTGTCCATCGTGACGCTGTTCGTCGGCATCTTCTTGAAGATCTACGGCAACATCGGCTTCGCACAGGACGAGACGGTGGCCGTCGGCGATCGCCTCAACATGATCACCGCCGCATCCTCGGAGACGACGCTCACCATCATGACCATCGCGGCGGGCATCTTCGTGCCCATCGTGCTGGCCTACCAGGCGTGGAGCTACTGGGTGTTCCACAAGCGCATCAGCACGAAGTCGATTCCCGACGACGTGTCCCCCGCCGCATAACCCTGCGGCGGCACCCGCACCCAATGTAGTGAGGGAACCTACCTGCTCGGTAGGTTCCCTCACTGCGTTACGGCGGTCTTGGCCTACCGCTGACAGCTGGCGGCGGCTCCCCACCTCCAGCTGTCAGCGTTCGGGTGCTTGGGGAAGAACTGCTGGATGTCGAAGCCTGCGATAGTGAGCATCAGCTCCGCGAACACGGCGTTGGCCCAGCCGAACCACGGGCGCGTGAACACCGACGGATCGTCGACGTGGAAGCTCTCGTGCATCAGCCCGGTGCCGGCCGTGGTAGCGGCCAGGCGCTCTGCGGCGGCGAGGCGCTCGTCGGGCGTGCCAGTCAGGCCGGCGACGGCGAGAGCGATGGGCCACACGTGCTTGTCGGGAGTGTGTGGGCTACCGATGCCTTCCGCATCTGTGCCCGAGTACCAGTAGGGGTTCTTGTCGGAGAGTACGAAGTTCCTGGTGCGCTGGTACACGGCGTCGTCGGAGGTAATCCAGCCGGTGAGCGGTAGGCCGAGGAGACTCGGCAGATTCGCGTCGTCCATGTCGTTGACGCCGCCGAGCCCGTCCACCTCGTAGGCGAGGCGTTCGCCGCCATCTGCGACGCGGGTGCCGTGCCTGAGGATTCCCTCGTCGATTTGCTCGGAGAGGGTTCGTGCCCGACGCGCCAGTGCCTCGTCGTGCCACACCTGCTCAGCGATCTCGGCGAGGCCGTGCAAGCCAGCGGACGCCATGGCGTTGGCTGGGATCAGATAGCCATACTCGCAGCGGTCGTCGCTGGGGCGGAAACCGCTCCAGGTCATGCCGGTGCGTGCGACGTCACCACCCTTGCCGTCGTTGGGGAGGGTGTCGTGCGCGAATGGGCCTTCGGGGCGAATGAACTCGTACTGCGAGTTCGCGGCGTGGTCTTGCTCGGCCTCCCAGACGTCGAGGATGGTGTCGACGGCCTTGCGGAACGTCTCGTCGAGGTGATCGCTTCGCCCCGACGCCTTCCATAGGGCGTAGCCGAAGTGGATTGGCGCGCACAGCGAGTCCACTTCGTACTTGCGCTCCCAGAGCCAGTCGCCGGGGGTTGGGATGTCCTTGGGGTCGCCGTGAGCGCCGGTAGGTCCGTCGTTGAAGCCGTTGGCGTAGGGATCGATTACGACGTTGCGGGCCTGCCGCCGCACGGTGCCGGCCAGCACGTCGTACACATCGGCATCGCGTGCTGCGACGAGGTAGGGCCTCAACTGCGCCGCGCTGTCCCGTAGCCACATCGCGTCGATGTCGCCGGTGATCACGAAGACGTCGGGTGAGGCCTCGTCGTAGGCAGTCGACCAGCGCACTGCGGTCCGCCAGGAGTTGAGCATGCACTGGCCGAGCAGCTGCCCCGCGGCACTGTCTGCACCCAGTTTCTCCTCCACTGATGCGATCACATCGTTCAGCGCCGACGGGACAGGAATTCCCCCGTTGACTTGTGAATTATTCATGCCCACCTTCCTTGGCGACTGATGACGTGTACGATGTGGAAACGTTACCACATCGAGGGCGGCTCTCCCCGACCGCCAGCGATGCTGATAGTGAAAGTTGACGAGGAGGTTGACATGGGCACAGAGGCCCCAACACAACCTAGGGGTGAAAAGACGGCGCATGAGCGCAAACTTGCACGAGCGCGACGAAGGCGACAATTCTGGGGAAGGGATGCAAATGCAGCCTTCTGGTTCGTCCTACCGGCTCTGATCGGATTCAGCGTCTTCGTGCTCTACCCCCTCATCGCAGGTGCCTACCTGTCTCTCACGAAGTTCAACGGCATCAGCGACCCGGTGTTCGTCGGGTTTAAGAACTTCAAGAGGCTGTTCACCGCTGACCCATCCTTTATCGCTACGCTCAAGGCCACCGGAGCGCTGGCGCTGCTGTATGTGCCCGCGTCAATTCTGCTCGGCCTCGCACTCGCACTGTTCTGCAATGTGCAGCTCCGTGGCGTGCGCTGGGTGCGAACCATCCTGTATCTGCCGGCGGTTCTTCCGATCGTTGCAACGGTGACGCTCTGGAAGTTCATCTTTGACCCGCAGGTTGGCTTCGCAAACCAGATGCTCAGCTGGTTCGGTATCCCACCAGTGCACTGGCTCAGTAACCCATCGACAGCCATGCCCAGCGTCGTCATCGTCATGCTATGGAGCGTCGGCAGCACCATGATTATCCTGCTGGCCGCACTGCAAGCTGTACCGGCAGAGATTTATGAAGCAGCTCGAGTCGACGGCGCCAGTGCCTTCAAGCAGTTC
Source organism: Propionibacteriaceae bacterium (assembly GCA_032576855.1). Lineage (GTDB taxonomy): Bacteria > Actinomycetota > Actinomycetes > Propionibacteriales > Propionibacteriaceae > Arachnia. The sequence continues at coordinate 166,195 of JAWFWL010000005.1, read as the reverse complement.
ATCCACGTGACTATCCCAGGCATCGCCCCCATTCTGCTGTTGCAGTTCGTCATGCAGCTCAATGGAGCAATGCAGACGTTCGTCCAGCCCCAAATCCTTACCGGCGGGGGCCCTGAATGGAAGACGACGACGTTGATGCTCTCCATATACAATCGTGCTTTCCCCCCACTGGGACGAGTCCCAGAACTCGGTTATGCAACGGCTCAAGTTTGGGTCCTATTCATTCTTATTGTTCTGACCCTCGTGGTTTCCTCACGCTTCGTGAAGATGTGGAGTTACGATGACCCAGCAAACTAATCCTGTTCTGGCAGAAGTGGCCACACTTGATCCTTCGGACGAAACTGAAGAAGCGCAGCCGCAGCCACGAGGCAAGAAAGCCAGCGCACGTAGCGCCGCATGGTACGCCGTCGCAGTCCTCATCTGCTCCGGCATGATCATGCCACTACTGTGGATGCTCACCATTGCGCTGAAAAGCCGCACAGGGGTGTTCGAGGTACCGCCATCGTTCCTCCCGAAGGAATGGCAGTGGAGCAACTTCGTTGAGGGTCCCAAACTCATCGGCTTCCCCCGCCTCTTCCTCAATACGACGATCATCACTGTGCTGAGTGTCTTCGGCGGCGTGATGACGTCGATGATGGCGGGGTATGCTCTCGCACGTCTCAGATTCCGTGGCAGGAAAGCTTTGTTCTACATCTTCGTCGGCTCGATGCTCTTGCCCGGCGTCATCGGCATCATCCCGCTGTTCCAGCTCTTCCGAAATATCAACTGGTACGACACCTGGCTGCCACTGATTGTTCCCGCATTCCTAGGCGGAAATCCGCTGTTCATTTTCCTGGCGCGCCAGTACTTCTTGGCTATCCCGTACTCCATTGACGAAGCCGCAAAGGTGGATGGCGCCGGACACTTTAGAATTTTCACGCAGGTCATGCTTCCGATGACGAAACCAGCCTGGATAGCCATGGCGATCCTCGCTTTCCAAGCCTCCTGGAACGACTACCTGAACCCACTCGTCTACATCAACTCATCTGAGAAATGGACGCTGGCACTCGGAATGTCTTCCTTCATTTCATCCTTCGCAGGACAGACTCCAGACTGGTCGAAATACATGGCCACAAACCTGCTGTACATGCTGCCGCCGCTCATCGTGTTCTTCGCAGCACAGAAGTACTTCATCCAAGGTCTGACCGCTCTTGGAAACACGTCACAAAAGTAAATATAAACACATCTAACACGGAGGAAAGATAATGAATTACAAACGATCCTGCAGCGCAGCAGGTGCGGTACTCCTTGCTCTCTCCTTGAGCGCCTGCGGCACCGGAGAAGAAGCACAGACCGGGGCCGAGAACGACGGAGTCGTGCAGTTCATGACCTGGGAGTCTGCGGAGACCAACCAGCAACTCGACAAGATCATCGCTGAGAAGTGGAAGAACGACGACATCAAGCTCGAGCGTATCGACGCCCCTGCAGGCGACTACAGCAAGAAGCTCGGCTCCCTGGCTCAGGCCAAGGAACTCCCCGATATCTTCTGGTGCGGCAACGACACCGAACAGCAGTTCTCGCAGCTGGGGCTCCTCATTGACTGGACTGAGAAGTTTGACAGCGAGTTTTCGAAGGACGATTTCGACGGCCTGGATCGCTGGACGACCGACAACGGGCTCGGCGGGCTTCCCTCACTCCGCAACGTTTACGGCGTGTGGTACAACGCTGACTTGTTCAAGGAGGCTGGCCTCGAAGTACCCAAGCCAGGTTGGAGCTGGGATGACATGTATGAGGCTGCTGAGAGGCTCACCGGCGTCGGTGGTTCCAAGTACGGCCTCGCCGCAGACTCGCTCGTCACCACCGACGGCCCGTACACGATGAGCGTGTACTCGGTGTCGGCGGGCGGCGCCCCCTTCGTCGATGATGTCAACAACCCATCGAAGTTCACCATGGATGACAAGTACGTTGAGGGCGTCACGAAGCTTCGCGACGCGATCAAGGCAGGCTCTGTGACGCCTCCTGACTACGACCAGAGCAACATGGCCAGCCTCTTCGCTTCCGGCAAGCAGCCCATGTTGATCGGCGGCCAGTGGCACGCCCAGTCCTTCCTGGCGGACGCGAAGTCCTTCGAGTGGGGATGGGTGCCCATGCCGACGCAGGGAACCCCCACCGCCGTCTACGACTCCATCGGTATGTGCACGCCTAACACTGCTGGTGCTGACGAGACGTTCCAGGCACTGGCATTCCTGGAAAAGGAAGTGCTGCCCCAGGTCATGGCAGACAGCAAGGTGGCTCCCGTCGCATATGCTCCCGGCCGTGAAGGCTACCTCAAGGCATTGGAAGAGAGTGGCATGACGACGGTGTCCGAAACCGTCAACTACAACGTCGACGCCGAGAAGCTCGTGGGCACCCGCCTCACCACCTCGTACGCTTCGCAGGTCAACGACTTGACCACCGCAACGTACCTGCCGGTGCTCAAGGGCCAGCGTCCGGTCGAAGACCTCCAGAGTTACGTGGCTGAGGTAGAAAAACTCAGCAAGGAGCAGTAACCATGCTGGGGCGTGCCATCCAAATCCTGGGGGGCACGCCCCCCTTCTCCTTACTGAGGTACCAACATGGCTAGGAAAAGCTCTCCCACGAGGAGCAATGAGCCTCGCGATGAAGCTCACCGCCCCACTATCCGAGAGGTGGCACAACTCGCGCGTGTCAGCCCGTCGACGGTCTCGCGCGCGTTGAATGATTCGGGCTATGTCGCACCTGCCACTCGCGAGCGAGTGCTGTCTGCAGTAGCCCAGCTCGGTTTCTCCCACAATGAAGCTGCGCGATCGCTTCGACCAGGACAGTTCGCGCGCACCCTCGGCATCAAAGTAGGCGACCTCACCAACCCCTTCTACGCGCAATTTGCCATGGGCGCGGCGAAAGCTGCGCGCTCCGCCGGGTGGGCCGTGATGCTCGGCACCGCCGACGAAGACCCGATGGAGGAGCACAAGTTCATCGATTCGCTCCTGAGTCGCCGTGTGGCAGGACTCATCACCGTCCCCGACGACGACGACCACCAGTACCTGCTCAACCCAGACGAAACGTTGCGGGTGCCCGTCGTATTTGTGGACCGCCCGGCGGAGGGTCTGCCGGCAGATGAAGTGGTCATCGACAACGAAGGCGGCGCCCGACTGGCCGTGGAACAGTTCATCCAGCGCGGCCACCGTCGCATCGCGATCATCATCGCACCCTCGCACTACACCACGCACCAGCGTTATCTCGGCTACCAGCGGGCCCTCGCAGATGCGGGCATCGACGAAGACCCGGCCCTCGTGAAGCAACTCGTCGTCGGCTCGTCGGCTGCGGCCGCACAGGCCATGGACGAGCTGCTCGACCTCGACGCGCCACCCACCGCCGTATTCACCACGACGAATTTCCTCTCTGAGGGAGCAATCGCAGCGCTGAGCGCGCGCAACACGTCGATGGCACTCGTCGGGTTCGACGACATCAATCTGGCGAACCTTCTACCGACGCCGCTCAGCGTCGTGCGCTGTGACGTCGCTGCCATGGGCGAGCTTGCCGTGCAGCTGTTGATCAGCCGCGCGGAGGGGTCGACGGAGTCGCCGGCCAGACACGTCATGCCCATCGAGTACGTCGCCCGAGGCAGCGGCGAATTGCCGGCGCCGGGGTGATGGGAGTGGCACGAATCACTTGGAAGGCTGCCCTCACCTCATAGGATTTTGATAACGATTTCACACAACGAAGGAGCACAGACCATGTCAGAGCATGCACTCGCCGGACCGTGGCAGCAGGCCGCACTGATCCGCCCCACGCGCACCAGGTCCATCTCGCCCGAAAACTTCACCGGCGCACCAGGGGAGGGTGGCAAGGCCACCACCGGCACCGGCGCGGAGGCTTCGCGCGAGCTGGGGCAGGGCTGGAAGGTGTCCCCCAGCATCAAGCTCGACGCGGGCACCACTTTCACGCTCGCCGACATCAGCGGCTCCGGCTGCATCACCCACATCTGGCTCACCACCGACATGCGCAAGATGCGCTCGCTCGTTCTCCGCGCCTACTGGGATGGCGACGATGCACCCGCCATCGAGGTGCCCCTCGGCGATTTCTTCTGCCACGGCTGGAACCAGTTCGCCCAAGTCAGCTCGCAGATGATCGCCGTGAACCCACACGGCGGCTGCAACTCATACTGGCCCATGCCGTTTAGAAGCGGGGCACGCTTCACCATCGAGAACCTGAGCGACGAGGACGTCTTCGTCTACTACCAGATCACCTACGAAGAGGGGCCCGTGCCCGAGGAAGCGGCCTACCTGCATGCCCAGTGGCGGCGCTCGCAGCCGGTCGACGGCGCCCTCCACGTGATGCTGGAAGGCATCGAGGGCCGCGGACACTACGCGGGCACTTACATGGCGTGGGGCGTCAACTCCACCGGCTGGTGGGGCGAGGGCGAACTCAAGTTCTACATGGACGATGACAAGGAATACCCCACCATCTGCGGCACCGGCACCGAGGATTACTTCGGCGGCGCCTGGAACTTCGACGTGCCGGGCCAGGGCTACACCGCGTTCACTACGCCTTTCCTCGGCATGCCGCAGGTGATCCGCCCTGACGGCCTGTACGAGAGCCAGCAGCGCTTCGGCATGTACCGCTGGCACACGCCTGACCCGATCCGCTTCTCCGAGCGCCTCAGCCGCGTCGACGTGCAGACGCTCGGCTGGCGCTCGAAGGGCCGCTACCGTCAGCTGCGCGACGACGTTGCCACCACGGCGTTCTTCTACCTCGACCGCACCTCGACGAACCGGCCCGCGGCTCCCACGGCCGACGAGATGGAGCCCTAAGCCGCAGGCTTACCCGGGGGTTGCGCGACTGAGCGCACACCAGACGCCGATTTTGCCCTGTTTGGGGCGGTTTTCGCTCTCTGGTGTGCGCTCAGTCGCGTCTCGCCTACTAGACCACCGTCCAGGCATGAGAGACTAAGCCCCGATGCCCGGACCGATTCACCCCCGCCTACTCCAGCGCGCCACAGCCACGCGCAGGTATCTCGTCGCGTCTGTGGTGGTCGGGGTGGTCACGGCGTTGCTGGTCACCGCGCAGGCGTGGCTCATCGCCACCGGCATCACGCAGACCTTCGCGCTGCGCCACCTCCCCGACGGTTGGCCGCGCCTGCTCCTCCTGCTCTCGGCGGTATTCCTTGCCCGGGCGGCGCTGGCTTGGGTGAATGCGTGGCTCTCGCACCGGTCTGCGGCGGCGGTGAAGTCGCAGCTGCGACGAGACATCGTCGCCGCACATCTGCGCACGCCGGTGGGCGGGGCGCCGTCGGCATCGTTGATGCGGCTCGTCACCCGGGGGCTCGACGACCTCGACGGCTACTTCTCGAAGTACCTCCCCCAGCTCGGCCTCGCCGCCACGGTACCGTTCATCGTCGGCGCCTTCGTGCTGTGGGCGGACGTGACGTCGGCGGTCATCATGGCGATCACGCTGCCGCTCATTCCGCTGTTCATGGCGCTCATCGGGTGGACGACGCAGAAGGCAACGAAGCGCTCGTTCGCGATGGCCGACCGCCTCGCCAACCACTTCGCGGACCTCATCGCCGGCCTCCCGACGCTCCAGGCGTTCGCCCGCGCGAAGGCGCAGAAGCGCGGCGTCGACCTCAGCGAGGAGCGCTACGCCCAGGCGACGATGCGGGTGCTTCGGGTGTCGTTCCTGTCGTCGCTCGCGCTGGAGCTGCTCGCGTCGCTGTCGGTGGCAGTGATCGCGGTCACCATCGGCTTCCGGCTGGTATTCGACGAAGTCAGCTTCTTCACCGCGCTCTTCGTGCTGGTGCTCGCGCCCGAGGCGTACCTCCCCGTGCGCATGGTCGGCACCCACTTCCACGACTCCGCCGACGGCGTGGCCGCCGCCGACGCCGCCTTCGCCATCATCGACGGCGCCCCCACCCACGACGGCACCGCGCCGGCGCCGCGCTCCGGGGCACTGCGCTTCGACGACGTCACCTTCGCCTACCCGGGCGCCGACGCCCCCGTGCTCTCCCACTTCAACCTCGTGCTGGGCGAGCAGGAGATCGTCGCGCTGTCCGGGACCTCCGGAGGAGGGAAAACGACGGCGCTTGCGTTGGCGATGGGCTTCCTCACCCCCAGCGAGGGGCGGGTGAGCGTCGGGGGCACCGACCTCGCCGACGTCGACCTCAGCTCATGGCGCGAGCAGGTGGCCTACGTCGCGCAAGATCCGGGGCTGGTGCGAGGCACCGTCGGTGAGAATGTGCGGCTCGGCGCCCCGGATGCCACCGACGACGAGATCGTCGACGTGCTGCGGCTCGCGGGGGCCGACTTCGGTCTCGACAAGGCCGTCGCCGACGACAGCGAAGGGCTCTCGGCGGGCGAGCGCCGACGCGTCGCGCTGGCTCGGGCGCTGCTGCGCATCCGGCATGGTGCCAGGCTGCTGATTCTCGACGAGCCCACCGCCGGGCTCGACTCCGACCGCGAGGCGCACGTCGTCGACGCGGTCCGGGCCTCGGGAGCATCCGCGCTGATCGTCAGCCATCGCCCGGCGGTATTGCGGGCGGCGGATCGAATAGTGGAGTGGCAAGGAGTAACGCCATGATCCGCTTCATGCGCGACCTCCTGCGCGCCGTCCCCGGCGGGCGCGCGCGATTCGTGCTCGCCACGCTGCTGGCTGCGGCCGCGTCGGCCTGTTCCGTCGCGCTCATGGGAGTGTCGGCGTGGCTGATTTCCCGCGCGGCGGAGTTCCCGCCCGTGCTCTACCTGCAGGCCGCGGCCGTCGGCGTGCGAGCGTTCGGCATCGGGCGCGGCGCGGCGCGCTACGCGGAACGTCTCGTCGGCCACGACGTCGCGCTCCGCGTCGTGGGCGTGCTGCGCTCCCGCACCTACGACAAGCTCTCCCGCACTACCCTCATCGGCCGCCGCCAGGGCGACCTCCTCAGCCGCGTCGTGCAGGACATCGCCGCCGTCCAAGACGTGGTGGTCCGGGTCGCGCTGCCGGCGCTGTCCGCGTCGCTGGTGATCGTCGCCACGACGGTGTTGCTGGGCAGCTTCAGCCCGCTCAGTGCCGCCGTGTTGTTCGTCACCGCGGTGGTGGCCGGCATCGTGGCGCCCATCGTCGCGCAGCGGATGAGTCACGCGGTTGACCGCGCCGCAGTCGCAACGCGAGGCGAGCTCGCGGATGCGACGAGGGAACTCGCGCTGGTCGGGCCGGACCTCGTGGCGAACAACGCCGAGGCACGCACCGTCGCTGCGATGCTCGACATCGACGACCGCCTCCGCCGGCAGGAGGCGCGCGGCGCCTGGGTGCGAGGGCTCGCGACGGCGGCGCAGATCGTCGCGGCAGGAATCGCTGTCGTCGCAGCGCTGTGGATTGGCGGCGAGGCCGTGGCCGCTGGCGCACTGAAGCCGCGGCTGCTCGCGGTGCTCGTGCTCACGCCGCTCGCGCTGCACGAGGTTTTCCAGGACTTCACGAAGGCCGCGCAAACCTACACCCGCGCCAAGGCCTCCATCGAGCGGGTCCAGCAGGTGCTCGACGCCGAGCCCGTCGGCACCGGCGACGTGCTCCCTGGCGACGGTGTGAAGGTGCAGCTGCGCGACGTCACCGTCGGTTGGCCAGACGGCGAGCCGGTGCTCGAGCACCTCAACCTCACCGTCGCGCCTGGTGAGAAGGTCGCCCTTGTAGGGCCGTCGGGCGTGGGCAAGACCACCGTCGCCGCCACGCTCATGGGCCTGATCCCGCCGCTCGCGGGCGAGGTGGAGCGCGCCGGCCGGGTCGGATATCTCGCGCAAGATGCGCACATCTTTGCCACCACCGTCGCGGAGAACGTGCGCATCGGCAACAAGGATGCCACCGACGACGACGTGCGCCTGGCGCTGCAGCGGGCGGGATTGCGACTCGACCCGGAGCGCGTCGTCGGCGAGGGCGGATCCACGTTGTCAGGGGGCGAGCGACGGCGCCTTGCGCTCGCCCGCGTATTGGCCGCCGAGCGCGATCTCATCATCCTCGACGAGCCCACCGAGCACCTCGACCACGACACCGCAGCGCACCTCATGGCCGACGTGTGGGAGGCCGCCGCTGGGCACCCCGTGCTCGTGATCACCCACGACGAGGACGTCATGCGCGCCTGTGACCGCATCGTGCGGCTGCCGTAGTCCCGTCGGCACGATCGTGCCGATACGTCGCATCGACGCAGGCGAAGCCCACACAAATGCCTCAAATCGGCACAAGCGTGCCGATTTGGAGGGTTGACCCCCGAACCGCGCGGGACCGCGTCGTTCGGCTCTCCTGACGACGGTGAGCGTTAGGCTTGCGGGGTGGATCGACGACTCAGAGTGGCGCAGATCACCGACAATTACGGCCCGGGATCGAATGGGTTGATGGTTGCTGTCCAGCAGCTGGAAGGCAACCTCCTTGATGCCGGCCACGAGGTGATCGTTGTGGCGCCTGCAGCCAAGGGCATCAACCCGCACGCCGGGCGCGCGGGCCGCACCGAAATTCGTCTGCCGAGCGTGCGAGTGCCCCGGATGCCCACCCGCGTCGCCAACGGTCGCCACTTCGAGCGCACCATCAAACGCCTCGGAGCATTGCACCCCGACGTGCTGCACGTGCACGGATTCGGCACCGTCGGAGCGCTCGGCTTGTGGGCCGCACAGCGTTTGAACATCCCGATGATGCTCACTTGGCACACTGATTTCGACGCGTACGCCGACCACTACTCGTCGGTACTCCCCCTACTCACGGTGGTGTTGAAGTCATTCGCAAAAATCTCTCACGGCGGCATCATCGACGGCGACACCATCAAGGCGGCCGAAATCCGCTACGAAGACCGGGGGAAGTCGACGGCGTCCCTGCTCGGACTGTGCGCGAAGATGCTGGAGTCGGCCGACCTGGTGACCACGCCGTCGCCCAAGACGCTCACCCGCTGCCTGCAGATTGCCCCGACGGCGAATGTGGTCTGCGTGCCCAACGGCGTCGACCCGCTACCGCCCGGCCCGCCGCCCGTCGAGCGTGGCGAAGGCCCGCTGGTGCTCTACGCGGGGCGGATCGCTCCGGAGAAGGGGATACCGCTGCTCATCGACGCGTTTGAGCTTGTCGCGGCGCAACGCCCCGACGCGCAGCTCATGGTGGTGGGCGACTGGCAGCGCTACCCGAAGATCAAGAAGGCGCTCGCCGCCGCGCGCAACCGCGGCCACTGCGTGCTGCCGGGCGAGCAGCCGCGCGATGCGCTCGGCGCGTTCTACGGCATGGCTGATGTATTCGCATTCCCTAGCCAGACGGACACGCAGGCGCTCGTGCTCCACGAGGCCGCGCTGGCCGGCCTCCCGCTCGTCGCCGTCGACCACGAGCTGCAACTCGTGCTCGAACCCGGCATCAACGGCGAGCTGGCCCGTCCGACGCCGGCCTCGTTCGCTGCCGCCATCATGCGGGTGATCCGCAACCTCGACGATCCCGCCTGGAAAGCGCAGGCGTCGCGGCGCTCCGTCGAGTTGGCCAGCCAGTGGACCATCCAGTCGCAAGCTGACGAAATGCTTCGGCTCTACGGTGAGGTAGCAGCCGGCAGGGCGCGCACTGCGTCGAACGCTGAAAGATAGATCAAATTCGTGGCTCGTCTACCCACCACGAATTTGATCTATCTTTGACTGCTGTCTCCCTCAGGCGCCGAGCGCGTCAGGCCCCTGCTCCACGAGCACCTTGAACTGGGCGGCGTCGAGGACAGGAATCCCCAGTTCCTCCGCCTTCGCGAGCTTGGAGCCAGCACCGGGCCCTGCCGCGACGTAGTCCGTCTTCTTGGACACTGACCCAGCGGCCTTGCCGCCGGCGGCGATGATGGCTTCCTTCGCGCCCTCGCGGGTGTAGCCCTCAAGCGTCCCCGTCGCAACAACGGTGAGCCCGGCGAGCACTCCGCCCGTCGGCAACGCCGCACCCGGCCCAGGATGGCCGGGCGTCTGGAACCGCACGCCGGCGTCGCGCCACCGTCGGATGATGTCTCGGTGCCAGTCGACGGCAAGCCAATCGACGAGCGAGGCCGCGATCGTCGGGCCCACGCCTTCCACCTGGGCAAGCTCCTCTGCCGACGCCTGCTCGATGGCCTCGAGCGAGCCAAACCAGTCAGCCAGCGCGCGCGCCGCCACCGGCCCAACGTGGCGGATATTGAGGCTCACGAGCTGGCGCCACAGCTCCTTCGTCTTGGCCTTCTCCAGCTCGGCAAGCAGTTTCTCCGCCTGCGCGCTCGGCTGGATCTCGCCCTTCACCTTCTTCTGGAACGGCATCCGCACCGACGGGTTCCCCTCGGCGTCGAGCTTGGGTTCGCCGGTCTCCGCGTCGGTCACCACCACCTCGATCGGCACCAGCTGCTCCAGCTGCAGATGGAACAGCTCGGCCTCCGTGACCAGCGGCGGCGTCTCGGGCACCGCCGGCTGAGTCAGCGCGGCCGCCGTCACCTCCCCCAGCGCCTCGATGTCCAGCGCATTGCGCGAGCCGATGTGCTCGACGCGCCCCCGCACCTGCGCCGGGCACGACTCCGCATTCGGGCAGCGCAGGTCGACGTCGCCCTCCCGCATCGGCCGCAGCTCGGCGCCGCATTCGGGGCAGGCGCTCGGCATCTGGAACTCGCGCTCGTCGCCGTCGCGCAGCTCCGCGACGGGCCCAAGCACCTCCGGGATGACGTCGCCGGCCTTCCGCAGCACGACGGTATCCCCGATGAGTACGCCTTTCGCGCGCACCACGTCTTGGTTGTGCAGCGTCGCCTGGCGCACGACGGAACCCGCCACCCTCACGGGCTCCATCACCGCATACGGCGTGGCGCGCCCGGTGCGCCCAACGCCCACCTTGATGTCCAGCAGCTTCGTGTGCACCTGCTCGGGCGGGTACTTGTACGCGATCGCCCAGCGCGGGGCGCGCGACGTCGTTCCCAGCCCGCGCCGCAGCGCCAGCTGGTCAACCTTCACTACTACCCCGTCGATCTCATGCTCGATGGAGTTGCGCCGCTCCCCGTAGCGCTCGACGTAGGCCACGACCTCGTCAGGTTCACGCACCGTAGCCACGTGGGGGCTCGTCGGCAGGCCCCACTCGTTCAGCAGCGCGTACACCTCGGACTGCGAGGCCACGTCGGGCTCCCACGCCCCGATGCCGTGCACAATCAGCTCGAGTCGACGCAGCCGCTCTTCGCCGGCGCGCAGCTCGAGGCCGGACTTCTCGTCGAGCAGCTGGCGCAGCGACCCCGCCGCCGCGTTGCGCGGATTCGCGAGCGGCGGGAAGCGTCGCTGAGCGGAGGCCTGCGCCTTGTCTTCCTGGAAATTCGGGCGCCCACGCATCTGCTCCACCACCTCGTCGCGCAGCTCCTCGAGCACGCCATTGAGCTCCTCGAAGGCAGCCTTGCGCAGGTAGACCTCGCCTCGCACCTCGACGACGTCCGGATGCCCCGTGCCCCGCAGCCGCTTCGGAATGCCCGGAATGCGTCGAACATTGACGGTGACGTCCTCGCCGGTGACGCCGTCGCCGCGGGTGGCCGCGGTGACGAGCTCACCGTGTTCGTAGCGCAGGCTGAGCGCCAATCCGTCGATCTTCAGTTCGCAGAGCCACCGCACCTCGCCGCTCGCGGCCTGGGCTGCCTTCTGCAGCCAGGCGGTGAGCTCGTCGGTGGAAAATACGTTGTCAAGCGACAGCATCTTCTCCGCGTGCTTGAGTGGCGGGAACCCGCGCCCGACGGCGCCCCCCACCGTCTGCGTGGGGGAATCCTGGGTGACGAGCTCGGGGAATTCGCGCTCAAGCGCTTCGAGCTCCTGCACGAGCGCGTCGTACTCGGCATCAGAGACGCTCGGGGCGTCCTCGACGTAGTACGCGCTGCGGTGTTGCTCGATGGTCTCGCGAAGTTCGCGGGCACGCTCCTGGGCGGATTCGAACGTTTCGGTCATGCACCCATCTTGGCACCCGCCGCCATCACTTGCTGCGCACCTAGTACCAGCGGTTGGCGCGCCAGAACTTGTAGGCCCCGGCGTATCCGCCGTAGCGGCCATTGACGTAGTTGTACTGCCACTGCAGGGCGACGACCGGGTCGTTCCAGTTGGGCCCCAACTTGGAGCAGGGATATGCCTGAGCGAGGCCACATGCGCCGCTGGAGGGGTTCTTGGCGTTCGGGTTCCAGCCGGATTCCTTGGTGACGATGTAGTCGACGTACTGCCACTGGTCTTCCGGGATTCCTGCGGCGCGCATCCAGTCGTACTTCGTGCCGGTGCGTGGGCCCGAAGTAGCGGGGAGCTCGTCGGAGGCTGCTGCGCTAGCGTCAACCTTCTTCGTGCCGACGGTGGTCACCTCCGTAACCGGTTTCTTCACGACCTTCTCGTCGGTCTTCTTCGACGACACCTTCTTGCCGTCGTGGTACACGTCGCGGTAGGTCTCCCGCTTCAGACCCTCGACGCCCTTTGTCGTCACCTTCTGCTCGCCCTCGGGCAGCTCATCGGACTTCTTCGACGTCTTCTCGAACGGGACCTTGACGTCCTTCGTCGACGACTTCACCTCGACGTCAGTGAACTCGACGCGCATCCCGTCGGCAAGATCCGTCGCCGCTGCGGGCTTGACGATGTCGTCGCCGTCGAGCTTGATTCCCGCGCCCTCCAGCACATCTCCCACGGTGCCCGCCAGACGCACCGGTGTCTCCTGACCTCCAGCGACCAGCGTCACGTCCTTCGCCGTCACGACGTCGACGCTCAGCCCGTCGCGACCAATTGCGGCGGAGCGCGACACCGATACCGCAGAATCGTGCGCGTCGAGCTGCAAGAACCCGAGCGCCTCTTCCACAGTTCTGGCCGTGGTCCAGATCTTCCGGCTGTCACCGTCGACGGAGAGCGTCAGCGGCCGTGCGTAGCGCACGTCGATGGCGAGGCCGTCGGTCACCCGCGCATCTTCGGATGGAAGCACCGTGTCGTGGGCGCCCAGCGTGATGCCCTCAGATTCCAGCACGTCGCCGACGGTGTGCTCGCGCACCTGGATGGTCTTCGCCTGTCCGTCGACGCTCAGCGTGACGTCGCGCTGCTGCCACGACGACGCTGCGGCCATGCTTCCGACGAGCGCCATTGCGGTGGCGCCCGCGGCGACGGGGATCAGAACATGACTCTTCTTCATCGTTATTGCGGTGCGACTACAGCCCAGGTACCCGTGTGTCCGAATCAGCCGACGGTCTGCCAGGTGACGCTAACAACACCGGAAGAGACACCGCCGATGGCCTTCATCGCGGCCGTGGAGAGGTCCAGACAACGCCCGGCGACGTAGGGGCCGCGGTCGTTGATGCGCACGATGGTGGAGCGCCCGTTCGCCTTGTTCGTCACCTTCACGCGCGTGCCGAATGGCAGCGACTTGTGTGCAGCGGTGAAGTCGTGGGTGTTGAAGCGCTCGCCGCTCGCGGTGGGCTGCGGATCCCAGTAGTACGAAGCCTTGCACTGATTGCCGACAGCTGGGCTGAGGTTCTCGCCACCGCCGTTGCCGTTGCCGGAGTCGCTCGGCGCAGCGGTCTCCTTGGTGCCTACCGTCGTGACCTCAGTAACCGGCTTCTTCACGACCTTCTCGTCGGTCTTCTTCGACGACACCTTCTTGCCGTCGTGGTACACGTCGCGGTAGGTCTCGCGCTTCAGGCCGTCGACGCCCTTGGTGGTGACCTTCTCATCACCCTTGTCCATCTTCTTGGACTTCTTCTTCGTCTTCTCGAACGGCACCTTGACGTCCTTCGTCGACGACTTCACTTCAACATCCGTGAACTGAATCTTCATGCCGTCGGTCAGGTTCGTCGACGCCGCGGGCTTGACGATGTCATCGCCGTCAAGCTTGATGCCAGCATCCTCCAGCACATCCCCGACGGTGCCCGCCAGACGTACCGGGGTTTCCTGGCCATTGGATACCAGCGTCACGTCCTTCGCCGTTACCACGTCGACGCTCAACCCCTGACGCCCGATGTTCGCTGAACGCGACGTGGAGACCAGCGAATCCTTCGCGTCGAGGTTCAGGTAGCCGAGCGCTTCCTGGACGGTGCGAGCGGTGGTCCACACCTGACGCTTTTTGCCGTCGACGCTCACCTCGAACGGTCGCGCATAGTTGACTGCGACGGCAAGCCCGTCGGTGATCTCGGTGTCAGCGGAGGGCTGTACGACGTCATGCGCCTTCACCTTGATCCCCTGCGCGGCCAGCACGTCTGCGACGGTGCCTGCCTTCGCTTCGATGGCCTGCGGCTTGCCATCGACGGTGAGCGTCACGTCGTAGGTGCGAAACGCGGAGGCAGCGGCGACGCCGCCTACGAGGGCGAGCGCGGTGACGCCGGCGACCGCGGGGATCAGGATCTTCTTCTGCATTCGGTTAACTTTCCGTCAATCGGTGCGTGGGTTGATAACGGCAATATGCTACGACGTCTCTGAGAGAATCCAAAATGTTTTCTGAGAAAACTTCAGCTTCTGTGGAAAAACTTCAGCGTCAACGAGTTCAGCACGACGAAGACGGAGCTGAATGCCATCGCCGCTCCGGCGATCATCGGGGTGAGGAAACCGAACGCGGCGAGCGGTATGGCGAGGGTGTTGTACCCGAACGCCCACAGCAGGTTCCATCGGATTTTGCTGAGCGTGGCGCGCGAGAGTTCGACGGCGTCGACGGCTGCGCGCAGGTCGTGGCGCATGAGGGTGATGTCACCGGCAGCGATAGCAGCGTCGGTGCCGGAGCCCATCGCGATGCCCAGATCCGCCTGCGCCAGGGCGGCGGCGTCGTTCACACCGTCGCCAATCATCGCCACCTGCTTCTCGGAGCGCTGGAAGTCTTGTACGGCTCGCACCTTGCCCTCAGGCGTCACGCCGGCGCGGACCTCGTCGATCCCGACCGCCTGACCCACCGCGCGTGCGGTGGTTTCGTTGTCGCCCGTGAGTAGCACGGGAGTGAGGCCGAGGCGTCGGAGTTCGGCGACGACGTCGGCGGCATCAGGCTTTACGGTGTCGGCCACGACGATGCGCCCCAGCACCCGCTCGCGCTCGGCCACCCACACCTCTGAGCCGACGGTGTCGGACGCCCGCGACGGCTGCTCGAGCCCCAGATCTGCGAGCAGCGCCGCATTGCCCGCC
Source organism: Propionibacteriaceae bacterium (assembly GCA_032576855.1). Classification (GTDB taxonomy): domain Bacteria; phylum Actinomycetota; class Actinomycetes; order Propionibacteriales; family Propionibacteriaceae; genus Arachnia. Next base: position 151,130 of record JAWFWL010000005.1, on the reverse strand, counting down.
CAGGTCTCCACGCCGTCGACGATGCCGCGCACGCCTCGACCAGGGAGGTTTTCGAAGTCGGAAAGCTCGCCGACGTCGTCACTCACCAGCGCACGCGCGATGGGGTGTTCCGACGCCTGCTCGACGGTGGCTGCGGCGTGCAGGAGTTCCTCTGCGTTGATACCTGTCGCGGGTTCTACGCTCACCACCGACATCGCGCCAGTGGTGAGTGTGCCTGTCTTGTCCAGGCAGATGGTGCGCACCCGTCGCGCTTGTTCGAGCACCTGTGGCCCGCGAATCACCACGCCCAACTCTGCGCCGCGGCCCGTACCCACCATGAGCGCCGACGGTGTCGCCAACCCGAGCGCGCACGGGCAGGCGATGATCAACACCGCGATTCCCGCGGAGAGCGCGACGGTGAAGCCGGAACCGAAGAGCAGGTGCGCCACGAAGGTGACGGCGGCGATGGAGATCACCACTGGCACGAACACCGCAGTGACCTTGTCGGCCAGCCGCTGCACGTCGGCCTTCCCGGACTGGGCCTGCTCGACGAGCCTGGCCATGTGTGCGAGCTGCGAATCCTCACCCACCGCCGTGGCGCGGACAACTAGGCGTCCAGCGGTGTTCACCGCTCCCCCGACGACGCTGCCGCCAGGCTCCACTTCGACCGGCAGCGACTCGCCTGTCAGGATGGACTGATCGACGGCGGAGCGCCCATCGGTGACCACACCGTCGGCAGCAATCTTCTCGCCAGGGCGCACGACGAACTCGTCACCGACGCGCAGGAGGCGTACGTCGATGTCTTGTTCGACGCCGTCGACGAGGCGCCGCGCCCGCTTGGCGCCCACCTCGAGCAGTGCGCGCATGGCCTTGCCGCTCTCGCGTTTGGCCTTCGCTTCGATGAAGCGCCCGAAGAGTAGAAATGCGACGATCGCCACCGCCGCTTCGAAGTAGACGAAGCCCATCGCGTCGTGGCGGGCGAGGGTGAACTCGAAGGTGTGCACCATGCCGATGCGGCCCGCGTGCCCGAAGAACATGGTGAAATACGACCACGCCATCGCGGTGAGGGTGCCCACTGAGACGAGCGTGTCCATCGTCGTCGAGCCGTGGATCAGGTTCGTCAGTGACGCCTTATGGAAACCGCGTCCGCACCAAAACACCACGACGGTGGCGAGCACCATCGCCACCCATTGCCAGGCGGGGAATTGCAGCGCCGGGATCATAGAGACGACGATCACAGGCACGGCGAGGATGAGCGCAAGGATCATCCTCGGCTTCAGCTCTGCCGACTCATCGTGAGCCGGGGCTTCTGGCTGCGGCAGCGTCGCCCCGTAGCCCGCCTTCTCCACCACGGCGATGAGATCCTCGACGGTGACACCCGCCGGAGCTTCGACGGTGGCCCGCTCGGTGGCGTAGTTCACCGCGGCCTGCGCGCCGTCGATCTTGTTCAGCTTCTTCTCAATCCTGGCCGCACACGACGCGCACGTCATCCCTTGGATATCGAGCTGTGTAATCAATGGATCCTTCGTTTCTGCTTGCATGGGGCCTCGGTGTTTGAGTGGCGCCCAGCGCCCCGCCCCCGGTGATTGAGTAGCGCCCGGCGCCCCGCCTCCGATGATTGACTAACGCCCGGCACCCCGCCCCCGATGATTGAGTAGCGGGCATAGCCCGCGTATCGAAATCCCGAGACGCAGTACGCGGATTCAACACGCCACCCCGCGGCGGCTACTCAACCACAGAGGAGACAGCCCAGCTCAGGCCTGGGTGACGGTGTAGTCGCCTGCTTCCTTCACGGCTTCGACGATGGCGTCGAACTCAATCGGCTCAGCGGACGAGATAGTCATCTCGCCTCCTTCGAGCTGGACGTTGACCGAATCAACACCCTCGATAGCTTCCACTTCCTCGGTCACGTGGTTGACGCAATGCCCGCAGGTCATGCCGGTGACAACGTATTTCGTATCCATATGGTGCTCCTTGTTACTTGATCATGCGACGGATGGCCGCAGTGGCTTCCTCGATCTTCTGGTCGGCCTCGTCGCCACCGTGCTGAATCGCATGGGCGACGCAATGACCAAGGTGATCCTCCAGCAACCCGAGCGAGACGGCTCTCAGCGCGGACTGGACTGCGGAGATCTGCGTGAGGATATCAATGCAGTACTGGTCTTCCTCCACCATGCGCGCGATGCCACGCGCCTGACCCTCAATCAGTTTGAGGCGACGAAGATAGCCATCTTTCTGCGCTGTATAACCATGCGTCATTGAGTCCTCCTGCACGCAGAACATACCCCACCGGGGTATAAATCCCCAACTGTGACGCTGCGAGCCCGACTTATCCCCAGTCTCTCCACAGACCCTGTGGAAAACTCCGGTTTCTTCGGGTGTCCGAAGGTAACAGGCGAGTGAACAAGTCGCCCATACACCCGAAGAACGACGCACGCAAGAAGCATGGGAATACTCCCGAGAATGCCGCGTTTCCCCTTGTCAATCCGCTTTCAAAGTCAGAGACACCGTCATCACTCACACTCAACCCGCAGACACGCCGAGATTTGACAGAAGGTTACAGGCGTGCGTGGGCGCCGGATGTGGAGAAGTTTGCGGGAAACCGTATTTATAACGATTAGATAACGGCCCTCTTCCTTCAGAAAAGGTTATCTCAACAGGTTCTAGGCGAGAATCTGAAAGTTATCCACATTCTTTCCCCAGGGCTTTCCACCTACCCGGGCGCGCGGGGTTGCGTCGGTGCCATACCCTGAGGGAGAACACGAGGAGGCAGCGGTGTCGGAGGACGTCTACGGCCAAAATCCACCACAGGATCTCGAGGCGGAACAAAGCGTCCTCGGAGCCATGCTCATGAGCAAGGACGCCATCGCGGACGTCGTCGAAGTGGTGCGCGGCAGCGATTTCTACCGCCCCAACCATGAGATCATCTTCGACGCGATCGTCAATCTTTTCGGCCGTGGCGAGCCAGCGGACACGGTCACCGTCGCGGGTGAGTTGGGCAAGATGGGCGAGCTGCAGAAGATCGGCGGCGCCGTCTACCTGCATGATCTCCTCGCGTCGGTCTCCATCGCGGCCAATGCCATCTACTACGCCGAAATCGTGCGCGACAAGGCCGTACTGCGTCGCTTGGTCGAGGCATCCATGCGCATCGCCCAGCTCGGCTACCGCGGTCAGGGCGAGGTGGACGACATCGTCGATGAGGCGCAGCAGACCCTCTACGACGTCACCGACCGCCGCACGTCCGAGGATTACCGCAGCCTCGCGGAGCTCATGGAGCCCACGTTCGACGAGCTGGAAGATATCCAGGCATCCAGCGACGCGCTCTCCGGGGTGCCGACGGGCTTCGTCGAGCTAGACAGGCTCACCAACGGGCTCCACCCGGGGCAAATGATCATCGTCGCGGCCCGCCCAGGCGTCGGTAAATCCACGTTTGCACTCGACGTGTGCCGCGCCGCCGCCATCCACAACAACCTCGCGACGGCGTTCTTCTCGCTCGAAATGAGCCAAACGGAGATCGTGATGAAGGTGCTCTCCGCCGAAGCGTCGGTACACCTCGGGCGTCTCCGCGGATCCAGCAAGATGGACGAAAACGATTGGCAGCGGGTGACCGACAAGGGCGTCATGCTCTCCGACAAGCCATTTTTCATCGACGATTCCCCCAACCTCACCATGATGGAGATTCGCGCGAAGGCCCGTCGGTTGAAACAACGCAACGAGCTTCAGCTGATCGTCGTTGACTACATCCAGCTCATGACGTCGGGCAAGAAGGTCGAGTCCCGCCAGCTTGAGGTCTCTGAATTTTCCCGCCAGATCAAGCTGCTCGCGAAGGAGCTCCAGATCCCCGTTATCGCGCTCTCCCAGCTTTCTCGTAACACGGAGCAACGCAAGGACGGCGTGCCGCAGCTGTCAGACCTCCGCGAGTCGGGTTCATTGGAGCAGGACGCCGACATCGTGATCATGCTGCACCGCCCCGAGCTCTACACCCAAAACCCCACCGACGAGGAACGCGGCCAGGCGTTCTTCCACGTCCTGAAACACCGCAACGGCGAAACCGGCCGCATCGACGCCCTCTTCCAGGGTCACTACAGCCGGTTCACCAACCCGCCGATCGGGGCGTAGCGACGGGCATGCGCCCTGGGCGCCCACGAAAGTTGACCGTTATCCTCCACAAGAAGCTTTTAAGACCCCGTTTTCGGCGATTTTTTGCAGGCGTGGAGGATAACGGTCATTTGGGCGGCGAGCGCTTCCCCTAGGTCTGCGAAGGTGCGCGGCACGCGCCCCGCCGACGCCGCCATCACCCCGCCGGTTTCGGCACCGACGGTGGCCTCGCCCGCCGACCTGAGCGCCGGCACGTGGATGAACACCGCGGGCACACCCACCCCATAGGCGTGGTAGGCGACGAAGTTGCACACGAACCGCCCGGCATCGGCGCTGGGTTCCGCCGCCCAATTCGCCTCCGACATGGCCCCCACAAGGGCATCGACGTCGACACTCGCCGCGCGCTCGCTCTCACCACCTGCGACGATCGCCTCGCCCTGCGGCTGGAATCCGGCGTTGTCCGCGATACGCGCACGCATCTCGTTCACGGCCACGCGCTCGGGCGTGATGGCCTCGCGACCGCCGGCCTCGCCCAGGCAGACCACCGCATCCGGGCGATGCTCAGCCACCGCAGCGCGCAAGGGCGCGGCGTCGAAGATCACCGGAAGCTCTACGCCGACGAGGTCCGCGCCGGGATCACGCCACGCGGCCAAGAGTGCGTGCATCGCCTCCCGCGAGGCGTTCTCCGCGTCGCCGCCGAAGGGCTCGAAGGATGTCACCAGAATGCGCATCAATACGCCTCTCACTACGGGTAGAGCCGGGTGGCGCGCCAGGCGTCGCCGTCGCGGACGAAGCGCGCGCGGTCGTGCGCACGTCCGGGCATGCCCTGCCAGAACTCGAACTCGTCGACGTCGATACGGAAGCCGCCCCAGTCGGGCAGCGGCACGTCCTTGCCATCGAACTGCGCCTCGGCCTCCGCCAGCTCCTGGGCAAATTGTTCCCGCGATTCCAGGGGCCGCGACTGCTTCGACACCCACGCCGAGATCTGGCTCGCGTGCGGACGCGAGTGGAAGTAGGCCTCCGATTCGTCGCGGCTGATCTTCTCGACGGCACCCGTCGCCCTGATCTGGCGCATCGGCCCCGGCCAGTAGAACAGCGCATTCGCCACCGGACGCTCAGCGAGGTGCACAGCCTTGTCAGAGCCGTAATCGGTGAAGAACACAAGCCCCGCAGGCGAGGCCTCCTTCAACAGCACCACACGCGACGACGGCCTCCCGCCGGCGTCGACGGTGGCGAGCGTCATGGCGTTGGGCTCGGGCACCTTGGCCTCGATCGCGGCGGCGAGCCACTCGTCGAAGAGCTCCCAGGGGTTGCGGTCGGTGATGCTGGCTTCCAGGCGTTCGCCCTGGTAGTCGGTGCGCATCGCGCCGAGGTTGCGGTCAGTCATCGTCGCGCTCCTCACTTGCCGTGGCCGGGCTCTCGACACCGAAACGGAGCTCGTCGGGCAACGGATGGGCGATCCATTCGTCGTCGACGCACTCCAGGAGAGTGAGGATGCCGTCCTCAATGACGAGGCGGACGATGACCTCCCTCCCATCGACGGTACCCCGCCCGACGACGGGGAACTCGTAGTCAGACACCAGTGTGCGAGGTGCGTCGGGCTGCACCACGAGCGTCACCGGCTCGTCTTCGTCCAACTCGAACTGCTGGGCCGTGGCGAGCTGGGCGCGCAGCTCGTCGGCGCCCCAGCCGTCGCACTGGGCGAGCATGTTCTCGACGATCTCCCGCACGCGCGGTTCGAGCGGGATGAGGTCGAGGTAAGCGTCCTCATGCTCCCCGAACGCCTCGAGCTGCGCGGCACGCTTCGAGCCGAGCGCGAGCGCCACGACGCTGAGCGCGCCCGTCGCGGCGGCCATCCACCGGCGCGGATGCTTGGCGCCCCAGCCGCGCACGGTGTCGGCGCACCACGCATCGGCGGCGAGCAGCGGCTCCCGCAGCCCGAACGTGACGCCAGCGGTGGCCGTCGCCAGCGCCGCGCGGTAGCCGGGCATGACGGCGCGGTACACGCCATCGTCTTCCTCCTCAGGAAACGCCGAGAGGCCGGTCACCGCGGAGACCGCACCCCAGTACGCCCACTTCTGCCAGCCGCGCAGCGAGCGGGGCTCAATGAGGGTGAGCCCCGTCGCTGCCGCGTAGATGCCGGCTTCTCGCCAGTTAATTCGCCTTGTCATGCAGCCAGATTACTGGCTGATGGCAATCCCATCGCCGCCGGCGGTGACGTCGAAGGTGACGGTGTCGCCGTCGAAGATCTCGCCGGCGAGCAGCTTGCGCGCCAGCTGATCTTCCAGCGTGGTCTGGATGAGGCGACGCAGCGGGCGCGCGCCGTAGATCGGGTCGAAGCCCGTCTCACCCAGCCACTGTTTGGCGGCGGGGGTCACGTCGACGGTGATCCGCCTGGGCGCGAGGCGCTTGTTGAGGCGGGCCAGCTGGATGTCGACGATGCGCTGGAGCTCGTCGGAGGTGAGCGCGCTGAACAGCACGATGTCGTCGAGGCGGTTCAGGAACTCGGGGCGGAAGGCGCTCCTGACTACGCTCATTACCTCGTTTCGCTTCTCTTCGTCACTCTTCAATGGATCGACGAGCGACTGCGAGCCCAGGTTGGAGGTGAGGATCAAGATGGTGTTGCGGAAGTCCACCGTGCGGCCCTGGCCGTCGGTGAGGCGGCCGTCGTCGAGCACCTGCAACAGGATGTTGAACAGGTCAGGGTGGGCCTTCTCGACCTCGTCGAGCAGCACGACGGAGTAGGGGCGACGGCGCACGGCCTCGGTGAGCTGGCCGCCCTCCTCGTAGCCGACGTAGCCGGGGGGCGCGCCGACGAGGCGGGCCACCGAGTGCTTCTCGGAGTACTCGCTCATGTCGATGCGCACGAGCGCGGTTTCGTCGTCGAAGAGGAACTCGGCAAGGGATTTCGCGAGCTCCGTCTTGCCGACGCCGGTGGGGCCGAGGAAGAGGAACGAGCCGGTGGGGCGGTTGGGGTCGGAGATGCCGGCGCGGGAGCGTCGGACAGCATCCGCGACGGACTGCACCGCCTCGCGCTGCCCGATGAGGCGCTCGCCGAGGCGATCCTCCATCTGCAGCAGCTTCTCCTGCTCGCCCTGCAGCAGCTTGCCGACGGGGATACCCGTCCACGCGGCCACCACCTCGGCGATGTCGCCGTCGGAGACCTCCTCCGAGACCATCGACGGGGTGGCGTCGGTGGCCTCCGCCTCGGCGAGTTCCTTCTCCGCCGCCGGGATCTCGGCGTAGAGAATCTGCGACGCGCGCGTGAGGTCGCCTTCGCGTTGGGCCTTGTCAGCTTCGACTCGGAGCTGGTCGATCTGCTTCTTCACGTCGCCGACGCGGTTGAGGCCAGACTTCTCCTGCTCCCAGCGTGCTTCCAGACCGCGCAGCTCCTCCTGGGCGTTCTCGAGCTCCTGATTGAGGGCGTCGAGGCGTTCCTTCGACGCCGGGTCATCCTCATTCTTCAGCGCCATCTGCTGCATGGTCATGCGATCTACGTCGCGACGGAGCATGTCGATCTCCTCCGGCGAGGAGTCGATCTCCATCCTGAGCCGCGACGCCGCCTCGTCGATCAGGTCGATGGCCTTGTCAGGCAGCTGCCTCGACGTGATGTAGCGGTTGGACAGCTGGGCTGCGGCGACGAGGGCCCCGTCGGTGATTCGCACCTTGTGGTGCGCCTCGTAGCGCTCGCGCAGGCCACGGAGGATGGCGACGGTGTCTTCGACGCTGGGCTCACCGACGAAAACCTGCTGGAACCGACGCTCGAAGGCCGGGTCTTTCTCGATGTGCTCGCGGTACTCGTCGAGGGTGGTGGCGCCGATCATCCGCAGCTCACCGCGGGCGAGCATGGGCTTGAGCATGTTGCCCGCATCCATCGCCCCATCGCCGGTGGCCCCAGCACCGATCACGGTGTGGAGCTCGTCGATAAAGGTGATGACTTGGCCTTCTGCGTCGCGGATCTCCGTGAGCACGGCCTTGAGGCGCTCCTCGAACTCGCCGCGATACTTCGCGCCGGCCACCATCGACGAGAGGTCGAGGGAGACGAGGCGACGACCCTTGAGCGAGTCGGGCACGTCGCCGGCGATGAGGCGCTGCGCGAGGCCTTCGACGACGGCGGTCTTGCCGACGCCGGGTTCGCCGATGAGCACGGGGTTGTTCTTGGTGCGGCGGGCGAGCACCTGCACGACGCGGCGGATCTCCTGGTCGCGGCCGATGACCGGGTCGAGTTTGCCGTCGCGGGCGCGCTCGGTGAGGTCGACGGAGTACTTGTCGAGCGCGGACTCCCCGCTGCCCTCGGAGTCTTCCGACGTGACCCGTTTGCCGCCGCGGGCGTCGTTGAAGCGCTGGGTGAGATCGTCGGCGGTGATGCCTTCCGCGTCGAGGATGCGCTTCGCGTCGGATTCGACGGTTGCGAGCGCGATGAGGAGGTGTTCCGTCGCGGCAAACTGGTCGCCGAGCTGACCGGCGATGGTTTCTGCGGTGGCGAGCACGCGCAGGAACGCGCCGGAGAGGGTGGGCTGCGAGACGGAGCTGCCCGTCGCAGTGGGGAGCTTCTTGATGGCGGCGACGGCGCCCGCGTCGACGCGCTGCGGGGAGGCGCCGGCTGATTCGAGGAGGGCGCCGACGGTGTTGTCGGGCGTGAGCAGCAGGCCGTGCAGCAGGTGCTGCGGCTCGGCGCTGGGGTTGCCGCTGGTGAGCGCCTGCCTGACGGCAGCAGTCACCGCGTCGCGGCTCTTGGTGGTGAGCTTGTCGGTGTTCATGGGCACTCCTGGGTTGATTTCCAAAGTTGAGTCTACATCACTCAACCCTGGGAGTGCGCCATTTATTCCCGGCACCCCGCGCCCCCGGCGCCCCCGGTGCCCCCCCCCGCAGGCAGGTGCAACCTGTGCGGCTCTGTCCCGGAACATGTGTCACTTGCCTACCCGCGACGAGGCGCCGCCCGGAAGCAGAGGAACATTAATCCGCAACTGAGCCGCACAGGTTGCACCTGCTGCCGGCAGCCCACGCCGGGCGCGAGGCACCGACGAGGGCAGGCCCACCGTCGCGGTTACGGTTTGAACGTGGCGAAGGGATCGGTGACGGTCAGCGATCGGTCGGCAAACCTGAACAGCTGGGCGGGGCGCCCTCCCTCGGAGCCCGACGGGGCACGCTCCCCGGTGGCGACGAGTTGCCCGCGGCGCTGGAAGATTCGCTGCAGATTGGTGGCCGCGACGTGATACCCGAGCGCCTGACAGTACGCGTCGCACAACTGCGAAATCGTGAACTGCTTCGGGGCTAGCGCAAACCCGATGTTGGTATAGGAGAGCTTCGCCCGTAGTCGCTCGACGGCGACGCGCACCACGTCGGCATGATCGAACGCGAACTCCGGCAGCTCATCCACCGCAATCCAAGCCGCGCCCGTCGGAAGATCCGGGGCGCTATCCCACGGCAGCAACCCCAGGTATGCCGTGGCAATCGTGCGGTCGAACGGATCGCGGCCAGGCGCACTGCGCGTCTGCAGCTGCTCCTGATGCATAACCTCCCGCACCCCGACCTTCTCCGCGAGATGACGCATCACCGACGCGGCCAGCGACTCGTCGACTTCTACCGGGCCGCTCGGCAGCGCCCACATTCCCTCAAACGGCGAGCGGGCCCGTCGATACGCCAGCACCTGCAGCGACTCCCCCAGTTGCACACGCAGCACCACGGCGATGGCTTCATGACGATATTTGGCGACGCCAGCATCATCACGCATTGGGCCGCTCGGGCCCGTTTTGCCATTGAACATGCTGCTCATGCTAACCCTCAATCGGTTTTCGCCCTTGAGTACGCAACCAGGCTGCCCGACCCCTCGTCGCCGAACACCCGCACCCGTATACCCGCAGACATCACGCCAACCGACAAAGTTGTCAGGACGAATCCCTTAGCACAGACCCAATTGGCCGAAGTCGCTGGGGTGGGGTTATGGTGTGGCCATATCCGCATGCTGCGCCCCAAAGGAGTGGAATGAACGCGCTGCTCGCGTCAACTGACGCATTGTCCAACCTGCCCATTTCCGGCCGCATCCCCGACCATCCCGGCATCATCAGCTGGGTGGACGAGGTGGCCCAACTCACCACACCCACCGACGTCTACTTCTGCGACGGCTCCGACGATGAGTACCAGCGCCTGGCCGATCTCCTCGTCGCAGCCGGCACAGTGAAGCGCCTCGACGAATCCAAGAAACCAAATTCCCTGTACTGCGTTTCCGACCCCGACGACGTCGCCCGCGTCGAAGACCAAACATTCATCTGCTCTGTCGACGAAAACGACGCCGGCCCCACCAACAACTGGATGGACCCGAAGCAGATGAAGCAGATCATGACGGCGCTCTACCAGGGCTGCATGAAGGGCAGAACGATGTACGTGATCCCGTTCTGCATGGGTCACGTGGATGCCGAAGATCCGAAGTTTGGCATCGAGATCACTGACTCCGCCTACGTGGTGCTCTCGATGCACATCATGACCCGCATGGGCGAGGAACCGCTCAAGGTGATGGAAGAGCGGGAGGCAAGCTTCGTGCACGCCCTGCACTCCGTCGGCATGCCCTTGGCCGACGGCGACCGCGACGTGCCCTGGCCGTGCAACGACACGAAGTACATCAGCCACTTCCCCGAAGAGCGCACCATTTGGAGCTACGGCTCCGGCTACGGCGGCAACGCACTGCTCGGCAAGAAGTGCTACGCGCTGCGCATCGCGTCGGCGATGGGGCGTGACGAGGGTTGGATGGCCGAACACATGCTTCTCGTGAAGCTCACCTCTCCCGAGGGCAAGGCGTACCACGTGGCGGCGGCGTTCCCGTCGGCCTGCGGCAAGACGAACCTCGCCATGCTGAACCCCACGCTGCCGGGCTGGAAGACGGAAACCCTCGGCGACGACATCGTCTGGATGCGGCTTGGCGACGACGGTCGACTCTGGGCGGTCAACCCCGAGGACGGCATGTTTGGGGTCGCCCCCGGCACGGGCGATCAGACCAACCCCAATGCGATGGCCGCCATAAACGCCGGTAACTCCATCTTCACCAACGTGGCACTCACCGACGACGGTGATGTGTGGTGGGAGGGCATGACCAAGGAAGTGCCCACGCACCTCACCGACTGGAAGGGTCGCCCCTGGACCAGCGAGCATGGCCCCGAGGGAGGCCGGCCCAACGAGAAGGCCGCGCACCCCAACAGCCGCTTCTGCACCCCCATCCGTCAGATCCCCACGCTGGCTGCGGAATACGACGATCCGCGCGGGGTGCCCGTCGACGCCATCATCTTCGGCGGCCGGCGTGAGAACACCATCCCGCTCGTTGCGCAGTCGCGCAGCTGGGAGCACGGCGTATTCATGGGCGCCACGTGCTCGTCGGAGACGACGGCGGCGGCAAAGGGTGCAGTGGGCGTGCTGCGCCGCGACCCCATGGCGATGCTGCCATTCATCGGATACCACGTCGGCGACTACTTCCAGCATTGGCTAGACATGGGCGCCAAGACGGAACCCAGCAAGCTGCCTAAGATCTTCTACGTCAACTGGTTCCGTCGCGATGCCGACGGCAACTTCATGTGGCCTGGCTTCGGCGAAAACTGCCGAGCGTTGAAGTGGATGGTGGATCGCATCGAGGGCAAGGTGGACGCCGTCGACACCCCGGCTGGCCTCCTCCCGAACCCCGAGGACATCGACGTCGACGGCATCGACATTGACCCCGACGTGCTCGCCGACGTGGTGGGCTTCCATCTGCAGGAGTGGAAAGACGAGCTGCCCCGCGTCCGTCGCTGGCTGCGCTCGCTCGGCCGGAAGGTGCCGCAGGAGCTCAACGACGAGTTGTGGCACATGGCGATGACCCTCATCGACGCCTGACGTCGACGAGCGGCCTCGGTTCGCCTCCCGCGCTGTCTCCCCGCGGGGGCCGAACCGCGCGCCAGAGGCTCGAACGGCAGGCGTCGTCCGGCCCTGACAACCCACTTGGTGCGCGTGATATTGGTGGAAGTGTGAATGACATCCAGCGTGAAGGCGCCAAGGTTTCCATCATCGGCGCGGGGGCGGTCGGTTCGTCGCTCGCCTATGCGGCCCTGATGCAGGGCACTGCGCGCCACGTCGTGCTCCAAGACATCAACGAAGCGAAGGTGCGCGCGGAAGCGCTCGACCTCGCGCATGGCTCGCAGTTCTTCCCCGAATCCGTGATCCAGGGCTCGTCGGACCCGGCAGTCACGGAAGGCTCCGACGTCGTCGTGATCACCGCCGGCGCCAAGCAAAAGCCGGGTCAGACCCGCCTGGACCTCGCGGCGACGACGGTGCGGCTCATGCAGCAAGTGATCCCGCCGCTCATCGAGCGCTCTCCCGACGCGATCTTCCTCATGGTCACCAACCCCGTGGACGTCACGACGCATGCGGCGCTCAAGATCAGCGGGCTGCCGCCCGAGCGCGTCTTCGGCTCCGGCACCGTCCTCGACTCCGCCCGGCTGCGCCAGCTCATCGCGCAGGAGACCAATATCGCGGTCAACAACGTCCACGCCTACGTCTGCGGCGAGCACGGCGACTCCGAGATCCCGCTGTGGAACACGGCCACCATCGGCGGTGTCCCGCTGGCCGAGTGGGCGCAGGGCGCGAACCGCCTCGACGCGGGCAAGCGGGCGGAGATCGCCCACCGCGTTGTGCGCGCCGCCTACGAGGTGATCGAAGGGAAAGGCGCCACCAACTACGCCATCGGCCTGGCCGCCACCCGCATCCTGTCCGCGATTCTGCGTGACGAGCACGCCGTCCTGCCCGTCTCCCGCGAGCTCGACGACTGGCACGGCATCAGCGGCATCTGCATGTCGGTGCCGACGGTCGTCTCCCGCTCCGGCGCCGGCCGGCAACTGGCACTGCCCGTCTCCGACGACGAACTCGCCGCCTTGCGGGCCAGCGCGGAGGCAATCCGCCAGGCGCAGTCGAGCCTCGAAACTGCGCTGTGATGCGTGCGCAGCACAACAGCACCAGCCAGACACCCATGACCCCCACGCTGGCGACACACCCGTAGATAGCTGTTGTACTCGTCATACTCTTCGGTGGTGGGGTTCCACCTCCAGGAGTGGAAAGACGAGCTGCCCCGCGTCCGTCGCTGGCTGCGCTCGCTTGGTCGAAAGGTGCCGCGAGAGATTCACGACGAGGCCTGGCACCTAGCCCTCGCCCTGGTGAACGCCTGATCAGGGCGCCAGACCGAACCTGGCGCAAAAACACGGTTGGCCTGGAAGAACCACAGTTCTTCCAGGCCAACCGTCATGAGGCCTCAGGCCACCGTCGCATCAGCGACCGGTGGAGGGCAGCCCCGGCTTGGGCATGGGCTCCGGCTCCGGGGTGGGCGTCGGAGTCGGCTCGGGCTCGGGCTCCGGCTCAGGCTCCGGTGCCTCAATGACGAAGTGCGTCACATCCTGCGCGGTATTGCCGTCGGTGTCGGTGGCATCGGCGGTGACGGTGTACTTGCCTGCGGGCAGGCCGGTCAGTGCGTCGAGTTTCCAATCCTGCGTGATGGACTTCGTGAGGTCCTTGCTCAGATCAAATTCCTTCATGACGTCACCCTGCTCGTTGGTGATGGTGACGTTGAGCGTCTTCACGGTGGTCACGCTCTCCGGGAGCTTCACGGAGAGCTCAGCGGGATCCTTGATCTTGACACACTTGTCAGAGTCGATCTGATCGTCCGCGCACTCACCCGTGTTTTCGCCAGCGTGCACGGGGAAGATCTCAATACCTTGATCCTTCAGAGCCTTCGCGGCAGCGGCAGGACTGCCGTTACAATACCCATCAGTCAGGAAGTAGATGCGCTTGTTGCCCTTCGCGTCCTTCAGCACCTCACCAGCTTTTTCGAGGCCAGCATAGCAAGACGTGCCTCCGCCCACGTCGGACAGCCCCTCTTCATGCTCGTACGAGAGCGCTTCGTCGATCTTGGCCATATCCGTGGTGAGCTCGATGCCTTCCGCAGTGTCGGCGAAGTAGACAACGCTCATGTTGACGTCGTTCTTTTGGGTCTGTAGCCCTTTGAGGAGCTCCTTGCCGCCAAGCTGCTCCTGCTCGAACACGGTTTTATCCCCGGCCGCATCGAACGTCGACCCAGACGCGTCCACGACGAAGACGATGTTCCAGGGATCGACGCTGCCTGCGCCGACGGCGCCGTCGACGGGCACTTCCTCACCCAGCTGGTACACGGTGCCGTCCTTCGGGCTGGCGACGTCAACGAACAGTTCCGTCGTGTCCGCGGTGGCGGCTCCGGCGCTCCCACCGACGATCATCGCAGCGGCCGCGAGCGCGGCAAATGCTTGCTTCCTCATAGGTTTCCCCTTGAAAATCCAACAATGTGCCCCAAGCGCGGGGCTGTTCCGAAGCTCATTAAATCGGAAAGAGGGTCATTTTGGGAGGCCGTTCCGGGAATCCCAACAATAAACACAGATGTTCACTGATCGTTCCCGTTTCGTTTACCTTTTCTAGCCCGACGAGACCACACCGAAGGCGTCCACATCGCACGCCAGCTCGAGCGCCGTCGCGCACTTAGTGGCAGGCTGGGAGGTGACAAACAAGAAACGGCAACTCCATCTGCACGCGTGGAATCCAATCCATGCTGAGCGGAGCCCGTCCGCATCCGAGATTTGAAGGAGCCCTCATGACACTCCCTGAACCTGCACCCTCGACTGCCGACATCTTCAAAGAATGGAACCGCGGCGAGCTGGATTCCTACCTGATGGAGATCACCGTCGAGGTGCTACGCCAGGTGGATGCCAAGACGGGCAAGCCCCTCGTCGATGGAGACGAACACCATGATCCCTGCGATGCCCGCGAACACGAGCCCGAGTAGCGCATCAGAAATGTAGGGTGCAAGCAGCAGATAGCCGATGACGGCCCCCAGCGGCTCCGCAAATCCGGACAGCGTGGCCCACCAGAAGCCCCTTAAACCGCGAACCGATGGCGTGCCGCAGCGGCACCGCGACGGCGAGCCCCTCAGGGATGTTGTGGATGGCGATTGCCAGCGCGACGGCGACGCCCACCTGCGGCTCCTGGAGGGCGGCGATGAACGTCGCGAAGCCTTCAGGGAAGTTGTGGATCGCGAGTGCGAGCGCAGTGAGCACACCCGTGTGCATGAGCGCGCGTGAGCGGGCCTTGTCGGTCACGGTGCTGGGCTCGTGCGGGTTGATCGACGCGGGAACGAGACGGTCAATGACGCCGATGAGCGCAATACCGCCGAAAAACGCCCCGAGCGCGGCCCAGTTGCCAGGCGCTGCACCCCACGCAGCGACGAGGCTATCCCGCCCCTCGGGAAGGATCTCCACCAGCGAGACGTAGATCATCACGCCTGCGGAGAAACCGAGGCCGAGCGCGAGCAGCCACGTCGATTTCGCTTTGCCGAGGACCCCGACCGCGCCGCCGATCGACGTCGAGAGGCCCGCGAGCAGGGTGAGGCCCAGCGCGTACCAGAATCCCTCGACCATGCACGAAACCTAGCGCAGGTCAGCCTCCATAGGTGGTTTGCCACTCTTTGAAGGCATCTCTGCCGGCGTCGAGGCGGGCCTGGCCCACTGTTTCCCGGGCAGCGCTGAGCAGAGCACCAGCCGCATCATCATCGAGGTGGGTGGTACCCCCTGATTCCCCGGAAAGCTCCCAGTGCACGTACGGGCCTCCTTCGAGCGGGTCGGAGTCTTCAGGGACCGAGGCGGCAGCCTCGCAGATACGCTGGGCTGCCGCAGGATCGACGTCGAAGCCGTTGTCCTCGTAGACCACCTCGTCAACGTGGGACGCTTCGTGGGTGTAGTCGGCAGTGCCATCAGCGTGGAGGGTGAGGGTCCAATTGTCGCTGGTGGGCGGCGGTGTGGAGCCGTAGTGCCAAGTGAACGTGCCTTGGCAGGTCTCGATCGTCGGGGTGGGGCTCGGACTCGGAGACTCGGTGCCCTGCCCGCATGCGGCGAGAACAAGGGCGGACGCGAAGCCCAGTACAACCAGACGCATGGCCACTATGGTGACACACGGCAGGGCGAGCCTCACCGTCCAAGTCGGACACACGACGTCCACGGCAGCACGTCGTAGTGGCTGCCATGGTTCAGGCGAACACGTAGAGTTGGCAACAGACGCCTCCGAGGCCAGCAAATTGTGGCAACTCCCAACGCCACCCACGCAGGCCGACGAGGATTGCCCCAGCCACCCATCGATGAAGGAGCCCACATGGCACTGCCCACACCCTCCCCCGCCACCGCAGATATTGGCGTCACCGGCATGGGCGTGATGGGCCGCAACCTGGCCCGCAACCTCGCCCGCAATGGCTACAAGGTGGCTATTCACAACCGCTCCGTCGAAAAAACCGAGCGGGTTTTCGCTGACCACGGCGACGAGGGCGAGTTCATCCCGTCGGAGTCGATGGACGACTTCGTCGCCTCGCTACAACAGCCCCGCGTCGCCATCATCATGGTGAAGGCCGGCGCCGCCACCGACGCCGTGATCGAAGAGCTCGCGTCGCGCATGGACGAGGGCGACATCATCGTCGACTGCGGCAACACGCTCTTCCACGACACCCGCCGACGCGAGGCCGCACTCAAGGAGCGCGGGCTGCACTTCGTCGGCGTCGGCGTCTCCGGCGGCGAGGAGGGCGCGCTGCTGGGCCCATCGATCATGCCCGGCGGCTCGGAGGCTTCTTACGAGCGCCTCGGCCCCATGTTCGAGAAGATCTCCGCACACGTCGACGGCGAACCCTGCTGCACGTACATCGGCGCCGACGGCGCCGGGCACTTCGTGAAGATGGTGCACAACGGCATCGAGTACGCCGACATGCAGGTGATCAGCGAGGCCTACGACCTGCTGCGCCGCGCGCTCGGCCTCACCCCCGCCGAGATCGCCGACATCTTCGAAGAATGGAACCGCGGCGAGCTGGATTCCTACCTGATGGAGATCACCGTCGAGGTGCTACGCCAGGTGGATGCCAAGACGGGCAAGCCCCTCGTCGACGTAATCGTCGACGCCGCGAAGCAAAAGGGCACCGGCGCTTGGACCACGCAGACGGCTCTCGACCTGGCTGTGCCCATCACCGGAATCGGCGAGGCGACGTTCGCCCGCGCGCTGTCGTCGTCGCCCATTCAGCGGCAGGCGGCGCAGGGCTTCGCCGGCGAGGCCGCGGAGTGGAACGTCGAGGATCGCGACGGGTTCATCGAGGACGTCCGCCAGGCGCTGTACGCGTCGAAGGTGGTGGCCTACTCGCAGGGGCTCAACGAGATTCAGGCCGCCGCGGCCGAGTACGACTGGAAGCTTGACCTGGGCGCGATCGCGAAAATCTGGCGCGGCGGCTGCATCATCCGCGCGCGCTTCCTGAGCGAGATCACGCGCGCCTTCGAGGCCAACCCGGAGCTGCCGCTGCTGATTGCTGACGACTACTTCTACGAGCGCATCGTGAAGGCGCTGCCGTCGTGGCGAAGGGTGGTCGTCGCCGCTGCCACGCACGGCGTGCCGGCGCCGGTGTTCACGTCGTCGCTGTCGTACTACGACGGGGTCCGCTCCGACAGGCTGCCCGCAGCCCTGGTGCAGGGCCAGCGCGACTTCTTCGGCGCGCACACCTACGCGCGCGTCGACGCCGAGGGCACCTTCCACACACTCTGGGCCGAGGACGGGCGCCCGGAGATGGAGGCGTGATGCAGCTTCGTGACGACGCGCGGTGGGCGCTGGTGGTGCCCACGTCGATTGGTGTGCGTATTACGCCGGAAAACAGGCAGCCGGTGCACGTCTCGGATCGCTACCTGTTGCAGGCCACGTCGGCGGAGACGAACGTCGCGTCGATCGCGTCGCATCTCGGATTGCCGACGAAGGTGCTCACCAACTTCGTTGAGGGCTCGCCGATTTCGGCATTCATCAAGGCCGACTTGCGGGCGCGCGGGATGGCGTTCGAGGGGCCGGACAAGCCGCAGGGCGGTGCGTGGGGTTACCGGCACCAGTTCAACATTGCGGATTCCGGCTTCGGCGGGCGGGCGCCTCGCGTGTGGAACGACCGCGCGGGTGAAGTGGGGCGCGACCTCGACGTCGCCGACTTTGACCTGGAGCGGTTGTTCGCCGACGAGGGTGTGAAGATCCTGCACCTCTCCGGCCTGATCGCTGCGATATCGCCCGACACCAGCAAGTTCTGCGTCGAGCTGGCGCGAAAGGCGAAAGAGCACGGCACCCGCGTCGCGTTCGACCTCAACTACCGCGCCTCCTTCTGGAAGGGGCGCGAGGAGGAGCTGTCGGCGGCGTTCCGCGACATCGCAGCGCACTGCGACATCCTGTACGGCAACGAAGAGGACTTCCAGCTGTGCCTCGGCATCGAGGGGCCGGATGCCGGCGGCGAGGACATCGACGCCGAGATCGAGAACTTCAAGGCCATGATCTCTGAGGTGCGCGAGGCGTACCCCGACGCGGCCTACGTCGGCACGTCGCTGCGCGAGGTGGTCTCGGCCAACCGGCACCGCTGGGGCATGATCTTGTTCGGCGAGGGCGAGTTCAACGTCACGCCGCTTCGGGACATCGACGTGCTCGACCGCATCGGCGGCGGCGACGGCTCCATCGGCGGCGTGCTCTACGGCATCCTGCAAGGCTGGACGCCGGAGCAATGCATGCAGTTCGGCTGGGCCACCGGCGCGATGGCCGCGACGAGCCTCCACGACTACGCCGCCCCCGCCGACGAGGCCCAAGTGTGGTCGATGTGGGAAGGCAACGCCCGAGTCCAGCGCTAAGGCCAAGATAGATCAAGTTCGTGGTGGGTAGACGCGCCACGAACTTGATCTATCTATGCGCGTCGCCCGGCACGCTCAGCGAATGCATCTAACGCCTGGGTGAGCCCGACGACGGTCCACGCGTCCACGCCACCCACGCAACGCTCGCGGCGCAGCAACCCCGCGTCGGTGAGCCGCGCGCACAGGCGATACGCCGACGGGCGGGGAATCCCGGCGGCCACGAGCATGTCGATGTTGAACGCCGGCTCCGTGGAACACACCTCAGCCATGCGCACGATGTTGGCCGTTGTGCGACGAGCGGTCGCCAGAATCTGGGCGGTCACCGCCTCGACGTCTGAGCGCAGCCGCAGAGCATTCTCGACCGCCATTTCGGCAGCGTCGGCGAATTGCAGCACGATCTCCTCCGCCCTGCCCTCTCGGTATGCGGTGAGCGCCTGGAAGTACGCGTCGGTGTTGGTCAAGAGCCCCGACGAGATGGGCACCGACAAGTTTCGAGCGACGCCGCGGTGGCGCAGCACCGACGACACGAGCGCCCGCCCGGTGCGGCCGTTGCCGTCGGTGAAGGGGTGAATCGTCTCGAAGTGCGCGTGGGCGATGGCCGCCTGGACGAGCGGCTCGACGTCGGTGCGACGCAGGAACTGCATGAGGTCGTCTAGTGCGCCGGGCACGTCGTCGTGGTGAGGCGGGACGAAGGCCGCAGTGACGGGTGACTCGCCTCCCACCCACACCCATTCGGTGCGGATCCGCCCGGCGTTGGCGGGGTCGTCGCCGCCGCCGAGCGCGTCGTGCATCGCGAGCAGCATGGCGGTGTCCATCGAGTCAGCCAGCGCAATCGCGGCCTCCATGGCCTTGACGTTGCGCGCGATGCTGGTGGCGTTGCGGTGACTGCGTTCCCCAAGCGTCGCCAGCGCGATCCGACGCGCACTCGCGCTCAAGCGTTCGATCCCCGAGCTCGACGACGACTCGCTGCGCAGCAGCACACTGGCGAAGGGCAGTCCCCAGCGTTGCGCCGTCGCGTCGAAGCGCTCGATCGTCGACGTGGCCACGCGCGCTTGCGCCAGCACTTCCGCGTCGAGATGCACCGGCAGCGAGGCGATAGTCGGCACTCGCACATACTGAAACTGGCCCCTGTTTCGAAGGCGACGTCGTCGGCTCATCAACGCACCTGGGCTCGGCTCCCAGGTGGCGTGCCGGTACTCCACTGCTGGCCAGTTCGTGCCCATGTAGCCCCCTTACTGAGAACCCAGGCGGCCAGATTATCATTAACGCCTGCTAATGATAATAAGCTGGGTGCGATGAGGCACTGTTCGCAAGCGCACCACAGGAGCCCCAAGATAGATCAAGTTCGTGGCGCGTCTACCCACCACGAACTTGATCTATCATCGTGTGCCCTGACAGCCACCGACGGCAACTCGCCCCGGCGAACACGCGGGCGTGGTAGAGAAGGGGTATGACGAAGCTGTATCCAGGCGTTCCCGACGCGCGCACAGCAGGCGGCCCCGACGAAGTCCTCACGCACGCTGAGCTCAGCGGGTTCGTACACACCCAGCTCGCCGCCCATGACTTCGACGGGAAGCGCGTCACCCTCGTCGTGCCCGACGGCACCCGCCACGCGCCCGTCGCGATGATGTCCAAACTCATCCGCGACGCGCTCGGCACCCGGCCCGCATCCGTGCGCGTGGTGATTGCACTCGGCACGCACGATTACATGTCCGACGAGGCCATCGGCAAGCTCATGGGCTGCGAGCCCGGCAGGTTCGCCGACACCTACCCCGGCTGGGAGATCGTCAACCACCTGTGGCGCGACGAGGCCACGTTTGCGAACCTCGGGACGGTGTCCAGGGAGCGCATCGCCGAGCTCAGCGACGGTCGCCTCACCGACCGCGACATGACCGTGCTGGTGAACAAGCTCGTCGTGGACACCGATATCTCGCTCATCCTCGGGCCGGTGCTGCCGCACGAAGTCGTCGGCATTTCCGGCGGCAACAAGTACTTCTTCCCCGGCCTGTCGGGCCACGATGTGATCGACATGTCGCACTGGGTGGGCGCGCTGATTACGAGCTACGAGATGATCGGCTCGCTCGGCATCACCCCGGTGCGCCAGATGATCGACGCCGCCGCCGAGCTGATCCCGTCGGAGAAATTACTGCTGGGGATGATCGTGAAGCCCGGTTCCGACGACCTTCAGTTCGTGGCGTTCGGCGACTCGCGCGCCGCGTGGGAGGCGTGCACCGAGGTGTCGAGCCGGGTGCATGTGAAATATGTCCCGCGCGCGTACAAGCGGGTGCTGTCGATCATCCCCGAGATGTACGAAGACATGTGGACCGGCGCCAAGGGCTTCTACAAGCTGGAGCCCATCGTCGCCGACGGCGGCGAGCTCATCATCTACGCACCGCACATCCGCGAGGTATCGGTGATGCACCCCGGCATCGAAGAAATCGGCTACCACAACCGCCAATACTTCGTCGAGCAGTGGGACCGTTTCAAAGATCACCCGTGGGGCGAGCTCGCTCACTCGACGCACCTGCGCGGCCTCGGCACCTACGACCCCGCCACCGGCGTCGAAACCAACCGCGTCACCGTCACGCTCGCCACCGGTATCCCCCGCCAGACGGTGGAAGCCATCTCGCTCAACTACCTCGATCCCGCGACGGTCGACGTCGCCGCGTTCGAACAAGACCCCGACACCCTCGTCGTACATGGGGCCGGCGAGCTACTTCACCGCACCGAAGCCCAGCGCGGGAGGCTACCCGCCTGAGGGGCCCGTCGGCTCCTACTTCGTCACCGTCACGGTGTAGACCACGGGCTCCTTGCCGTTCTTGTCGCAGTTCTCCAACTTGGTGCGGAAGCAGTACTGCACCGTGAAGGTGAACGTGCCCTCCTTGCGCCCGGTCACGTCGGCCCATACCGGGAAATTGCAGCCGCCAGGAGGGGTGTCCGTCGGGCAATCTCCGTGGCCTTCCTCGATGGTCGCGTACGGGGAGTCGGCGCCGTCGGCGATGTAGTAGTTATCGCCGACGCTGGGGTTCACCTGGCCCAGCACCACCCGCTCGGTATCGCCAACCGCGACGCGTACGTCGGTGGAGTTGCTGGGGGTCGGTTTAGGGCCTGGATCGGGACCAGGGTCCGGCGCCTGGGGGATGATGCCGAAGAACAGCGCGAGCAGCGTTGCGATGATGGTCATAGTTCATTGTGCATGGCCACCGGTTCACCACTGAGCGATTCCGTCGCACTCAGCCGGCGTGCGCCGCCAGCCACCTCGCCACGGATTGCACGTAGCGCTCGAACTGCTTCAACGCCAGGGGGACTGCCTTGTTCACCCGTTGCTCGTCCACGCGCACGTACTCGTGGATGAGCACATTGCGCATACCGACGCTCGGCATCAGCGCCTCGGCAAGCGAACGGGGAATCACCCCCTGCGCCGCTGCCTCTCGGAACGACTCAGCCCCATCCGTTGGCGCCACATTCCCTAGCGATCCCACAATGTGCAGATTGATGCCGACGGCGAGGTCCACCAGTTGCGTGAGTATCCGCTCCACAGCCAGTTGCTCGACCACACCCCGATCGGGATTGGCTTCGATGTCTGCGAGCGTTCGCAACTGCCGCTCGATGAGTCGAAGACGCTCGAGCACCACAACGTCGCTGAATTGCCTAGGAACCATGCGCCAACCTTTCCAACGCTGCTCGGCGAAACGGCTCCTCGTCGCGATACTGCCCGAAGGCCGCGATGCGCAGGCGAGCCACCATCTCAGGCACGCGCTCCACGAGCGGTTCGCCATAATTCAGTGCGCCGAACTTGGCGACTGCGCCAGCTCGGTCAAGTGGCATCAGGTCGACGTGGTCCCCGTAGCGGGTGATGAATGCGGTCGCGACGGCGAATTCGTCGCCGTGAACATCTCGCTCGAAGCAGTACGCCAGGTCCAGATCACGCGCCAGGGCCGCGTCGCGCAGCACGCTGCCGTGCAGCATGAGCACGGCGATATGTTGCGACGCGCACAGCTCCTCCAACGCGCCACTGGCCTGATCGGCTCGGAGCCTGGCCAGCGCCTCTTGCACCGACGTCATGATGCAAGTCTAGTGACCGCGCGCCGCACACTCAGGGCCAAGATAGATCAAGTTCGTGGCTCGTCTACCCACCACGAACTTGATCTATCTTCAGGCTCGGCTGATCCGCAGCGTCGCCACCTGGAACGGACGCAGGGCGAGCGTCGCCTGCGAACCTTCGACGCGCTGCACGACGCTGGGCGCCACCTGCTGCTGATCCGAGGTGCCGAGCGGCACCTCCAGCAGATCCGTCTCGACGATGTCCGTCGCGGCAAAGCTGGTTGTCAGCGTGGCATCGGCGCGCTTGCCGTAGGGCTCGTACAGCCGCAGGACCACGTCGCCGGAACCATCTTCGGCCAGCTTCACCGCCTCGACGGCGATCCCACCGTCGGCGGTGATGAGCGGCGCCACCTCGCCGCCAGCCACGACGCGCGGCGTGTGGTTGGCGAGGTACCCGTCGGCCACGGCGTCCGCCACGTCGCCGCCGGGGCGGAGCGTGAACCGGAAGGTGTGTTCGCCGATGTCAGCACGCGGATCGGGGTACCGCGGGCCCTTCAACAGCGACGCGCGCACGCTGGTGTAGGTGCCGCCGTCGGCGCGGGCTTCGCGCTGGAAATCCCAACCGTAGGTGCGCTCGTTCGCAATCGCCACGCCGTAGCCCGGCTCGCCGACGTGCACCCAGCGGTGCGCGTGCACCTCAAAGCGCTGCGCGTCCCACGACGTGTTCGTGTGCGTCGGGCGGGTGATGTGGCCCATCTGAATCTCGCAGCGCGCCTCGTCGCTGTGCACATCCACCGGCCACACGAGCTTCAGGAGGGAATCGCGCTCGCGCCAGTCGACGTCCACCTCGACGTGCAACCGCCCGTCGCCGGGCGCGAGGGTGATGCGCTGCGTCGCGGTGGAACTGCGGAACGCGTAGCGCACCTCCACGCCACGCTCGATGGCGACGACCTCGCTCGCGTCGAGGGTTTCGCAGGTGTTCAGCGAAGCCAGGTCGATATCCCACGCGTCCCACGCGTTCGGGAAATCCGGATGCAGCTGCAGCAGCGAGCCGCGCGTGCCCGCGGGCAGCACCTCGCGCGAGCGCTCCTTATCGAACAGTGACGTGACGCCGCCGCGCCCGTCCACCGCCACCCGGAGCGAGGCACCGTCGACGACGAACCCGTCGCCTTCGGCACGCACCTCGACGTCGCCGTCAGCCGGGCGCTGCACGCAGGCGCCGAAGGCGGGGACACCGTCGCGAACCACCGGCGCGCCGTTGAAGACCACCTCACCCGACGCCTCCCCCGACGCCGCTGCCAGCGCGCGCTGGGCGTCGTCGATGATCTGCGTGAGCTCGGCCTCGAGGGCCTCCTGGCGGGCGAGCACCTCGTCGTACACCCACGCGATGCAGGTGCCGGGGAGGATGTCGTGGAACTGGTAGAGCAGCACCTCGCGCCAGATCTCACCCAGGCGCTCGGCCGGGTACGAGCCGACGCCGCGCACGTCGGCGGTGGTGGTCCACAGCTCGGCTTCGCGCAGGAGTTCCTCGCAGCGGCGGTTGCCGCGCTTTACGCGCGCGACGGAGGTGAAGGTGCCGCGGTGCAGCTCGAGGTAGAGCTCGCCGACCCACACCGACGGGCCCTCGTGCTCACGCTCGGCCTGCTCGAAGAACCGCGTGGGCGTGGATACCTCGACGCGGGGGTGGCCGGCGAGGTCGCCCACTCGCTCGATGCGCTCCAGCATCTCGCGCGTCGGGCCGCCACCGCCGTCGCCGTACCCAAAGGGCACAAGCGAAGTGGCGGATCTGCCCTTGTCACGGAAGTTTCGGGCCGCGTGGTGGAGGTTCTCGGCGGACAGGTCGGAGCAGTAGGTGTCGGCCGGCGGGAAGTGCGTGAAGATGCGGGTGCCGTCGATGCCCTCCCAGGTGAAGGAGTGGTGCGGGAAGTCGTTGACCTGGTTCCACGAGATCTTCTGCGTGAGGAACCAGCGCGCGCCGGCCAGCTTCGCGAGCTGCGGGAGGCCGCCGGAGTAGCCGAATGAGTCGGGCAGCCACACCTCGGTGCAGGGCTTGCCGAACCGCTTCGTGAAGAACTGCTGGCCTTGGAGGAACTGTCGGCACATCGCTTCGCCGCTGGGGAGGTTCGCGTCGGACTCCACCCACATGCCGCCGACGGGGATGATGCGCCCGTCAGCCACCGCCTGCTGCAGGCGCTCGAAGAGCTGGGGGTGGTCTTCCTCGAGCCAGGCGGAGTGCTGCGCCGCCGGGAACGAGAAGCGGTGCTCCGGGAAGCGCTCGGTGAGCGTCAGCTGATTGGCGATGGTGCGCGCCACCTTGCGACGGGTCTCCCGAAGCGGCCACAGCCACGCGGAGTCGATGTGCGCATGCCCGACGGCGTGGAGCAGGTGGCTGCCGTCCTCGGCGGTGCGCTCCAGGGTTGGCCTGAGCTCGGAACGCGCGGCCTCGGCGGTGCCGACGATGTCGTGCAGGCTGAGTGCGTCGAGCGCGCGGTCGAGGGCTCGGCGGATCTCCCAGCGTCGGCCGGAGTCTTCGGGGAGTTGCGCGGCGGTCTCGTGGAGCGCCTCGATGTCGAGCGCGAGGGCGCGGACCTCGTCGTGGATGAGCTGCAGCTCCGCGGTGCGCAGTGTGTGGATGGGCGCGGGGCCGGCCCCGGCCTTGGTGCCGCGCTCGGTTTCGCGGAAGGGCGGCGATTCGAGCATCACGGGGTTCGCCGCGGCCTCGACGTAGAACTCGAAGCGGCCGTCGTCGTCGCATTCAATCGGCACCCACTGGTTTCGGGGGTTGAGGCCCTTGACGACGGTGCCGTCGGGGCGCACGACGAGGCCCTCGCAGGTGAAGCCGGGCCCGCCGATGGCGCCGAGGTCGACGGCGGCCTCGACGTGGGCGTCGCGGTACTCGCTCGGCACCTGGCCACGGAAGCGCATCCACGTGGTGCCCCAGGCCGGGCCCCACTCGTCGCCGACGGCGGCGGGCTCGTAGGTGAGGCGGAGGGCTTCGTCGATGGAGATGGGTTCGCCCTGCCCGATGGCGCCGGGCGCGGCGGCGTGGCCGGTGGCGTCGTCGGGGTCGGTCACAGGTGCGAATGCCACGTCAAGCTCAGCCAATGTTGTGGTGCTGGCGGGCCAGATTTTTTCGGTCAGGTGCCGATGCACGCGGCCGTCGAGTACGGGTCCGTGGTCATGCATGCGCTTCTCCTCCACATCGTCGGGGCTCCAGGACGGTACCGCGTTCCATCCTTGCGCACTTACCAATCGTTTGGAGTCCGGCACGCTCGCTGACCACAGATGGGGTATCTCGCGCTACCTAACCCGATATCCACATTCGTTTGTCGAAATCGCCCCAAAACGCCCTTTTTGGCAAACGAATGTGGATATCGGGTTAGCTCGGCGTGCGCACTCCTCGCGTACGCGGCCGCTTGGCAACACATGGCAACCCGGCGGCAAGGCTCGTAAACTCTGCTGCAATCTTGACCTAGGGCCAACCGCGAGCAAAGGAGCGTGCATGTTGCCGTCAGTAGCCACGACGCCCCTTGCGGACCTGCCCGCACCGCTTCGCACCAAAACCGACGAGGTCACTCACGCATTGCGCGAGGCCGCCGGGGCGAGCGGCAAGCTGGGAATCGCCTACTCCGGCGGCGTCGACTCGGCCACCCTGGCAGCACTGGCGGGGAATGCGCTGGGCCCACACAAGACGGTGCTGCTGCTGGCGGTGTCACCCTCGCTCGCGCGCAGGGAACGCCGGCTGGCTAGAGCACAAGCAGAAACACTCGGTCTGCCACTCATTGAGCTGACCACCCACGAGCTCGACAACCCCCAGTACGCGGCAAACCCCGTCGACCGCTGCTACCACTGCAAGGACGAGCTGTTCACCCGGATCGACGAGGGCGAGGTGGAGCGCCTGGGGCTCGCCGCCGTCGCGTATGGCGAGAACGCCGACGATGCCCGTCGCCCAGACCGCCCAGGCGGGCGTGCTGCACGCGAGCACGGGGTGCTGTTTCCGCTCGCCACCGCGGGGCTCACCAAGCGAGACGTCCGGGCGGTCGCTCGCGCGTTTGGCCTGGCCAGCGCCGAGAAACCCGCCGCTCCGTGCCTCGCTAGCCGCATCCCCCACGGCGAGGAGGTAACCGCAAAGAAACTCGAACAGGTCGACGCAGCGGAGGATGTGGTGCTCGAAGCCGGTTTCACGGACTGCCGGGTGCGTCACCACGGCGACGTGGCCCGCATCGAAGTACCCGCCGACGAGCTGGGCCGCCTCGCCGACGCCGAGCTGCGCCGGGTGATCGTCGACGGTGTGCGAGCGGCTGGGTTCGCGCACGTCGCCCTCGATCTCGACGGGATCCGCTCCGGCGCGTTCACCCTGCAACTCTTGGAGCGGCCACAATGAACGACGTAGCCAATCTAGATTTCCACCGCTATGCCCGACGGGGCTACCCCGAGGCCGTGCTGTGCCAGGGGAAGTCGCCTAGGCAAGTTGCCGAGATTGCGGCGGATTGGCACCGACACTCAAGCGGCGCGGATCTCGGCGCGCTGCTGTTCACCCGCGTCGAGCCGGGGCACGCTGAGGTGATCCTCGACGAGTTCCCTGACGCACTCCACGACGAGACCGCCCGCATCGTCGCCTGGCCGCCCGAACCACCTACCCCCGTAGGCGGGCGGGTGACCGTCGTCTGCGCGGGCACCGCCGACCTCCCCGTCGCCCGCGAGGCCGCACTCACCGCCCGCTTCCTGGGGCGCGAGGTGACGGAGATTGTCGACGTGGGTGTCGCCGGTCTGCACCGCGTGCTGGCTAGGCGCGACGAGCTGGAAACCGCCGACGTGATCGTCGCCGTCGCGGGCATGGACGCGGCGCTGGTGCCCGTCGTCGCCGGGCTGGCGCGGTGCCCCGTCGTGGCCTGCCCCACATCCACTGGCTACGGTGCAGCCTTCGACGGCGTGGCCGCGCTGCTTTCCATGTTGAATTCCTGCGCACCTGGGGTGGGGGTCGTGAACATCGACAACGGTTACGGCGCCGGTCACCTCGCCGCCCAGATCGCCGCACCGAAGGAGCCCACCCATGCATGACGTCCCAACCGGCGGCCACCATCATCACCACCTGACCACGGCAGATGGCGCCCAGGTACCGGAGGGTACGCGCATCGAGCCGGGTCCCATCTGGGCGCCCGCCGAGCCAGCGAATGGCACGCTCTGGCTCGACGTCACCCAGGGTGCGGCTGGCGACATGCTGCTGGCGGCACTCGTCGACGCCGGGGCCGACGCGAGAAGCGTCGCCGCCGTGCTCGAGCTGACCGCGCCCGGCAAGCTGCACCTCCAGGAGCGCCGAGTGGAGCGCGGACCGTTCGCAGCGTGCAAGGTGGATGTGATCGCCGACGAGCCCCAGCCCCCCACCCGCCATCTCGCCGATGTGGAGGCCATGCTCGCTGCCGATGGCATCCCTGATGCGACGCGTTCCCTCGCCCTGAACGCCTTCCGCGCCCTGGCCCGGGCCGAGGCGCACGTGCACGGGATGCCCGTCGACGAGGTGCATTTCCATGAGGTCGGCGCGCTGGATTCCATCGGCGACATCGTCGGCGTCGCGGAGGCCTTACGCACGCTCAACGTCGCGCGCGTCTCATGTTCGACGGTGGCCGTCGGGGCTGGTCACGTGCACACCCAGCACGGCACGCTGAGTGTGCCGCCGCCGGCGGTGCTGCAACTTGCGCTGGGCTGGGAGATCGAGGCAGGAGGCCCGAAGGACGTCGGCGAGCTGTGCACCCCGACGGGACTCGCGTTGCTGCGCGCGATGTGCGAACGCCAGGAGACGCTGCCGCGCATGCATGTCGACGCGGTGGGCATCGGGGCCGGCACCAGGATCCGCGAGGATCGCGCCGGGGTGCTGCGAGCTGTCGTCGGGCACCCGGCCGAGGACGCAATTCACCGCGACGGTCCGGTACAAGAGGTGTGCGCGAACGTCGACGACCTCGACCCTCGCGTCTGGCCGGCGGTGCTGGACAGGCTGCTCGACGCCGGGGCACTCGACGCGTGGCTCACCCCCGTCGTGATGAAGAAGGGCCGCCCCGCGCACGTCGTGACGGCGCTCGCTCCGGTGGAGCACGCGTCGGAGGTGGCGGATGCCATCATCGCGCACACGTCGACGATCGGGGTCCGCACGTCTGCCCCGCTCAGCCGGCGGGTGCTCCGTCGGGTGTGGGTACGGGTGGATGTGGACGGCCATGAGGTGCGCATCAAGGTGTCGGGCGAGCCACACGACGGCGTGATTCAGCAAGCCACGGCGGAATTCGTCGACGTCGAGGGCCTCGCGATCGCGCTCGACATCCCGCAGCGCGTGGCGCTCGCGCAGGCACAAGCGGCGGCGTGGGATGCCGGGCTGAGGCCGGGTGCGCCGTGGCCGAAGGGATGCGCC
This sequence comes from Propionibacteriaceae bacterium, assembly GCA_032576855.1. Classification (GTDB taxonomy): domain Bacteria; phylum Actinomycetota; class Actinomycetes; order Propionibacteriales; family Propionibacteriaceae; genus Arachnia. The sequence continues at coordinate 121,901 of JAWFWL010000005.1, read as the reverse complement.
GATGACTGAGGAGAGGCCCGCGCGGCATCGCCGCAAACGCGTCACCATCTACGACATCGCGGAGGCGGCAGGGGTGGCGCCGTCAACGGTGTCCCGCGCGTTCTCGCGCCCCGGCCGGGTGAATGCTGAGACCGCCGAGCACATCCGCGCCATCGCGCATCGCCTGGGGTACAGGGAGCGCCCGGTGCCAAACAACGTTGTCAGCGCGCCCCGCAACACGCTCGGGTTCGTCGTCTCGGACGCCGCGAACCCGGTGTTTGCGCACATCATGAAGGGCTTCCAGCTGGAGGCTGCGCGCCACGGCTACTCGGTGCTGATGCTGGATACGCAGGAAGACCCGACGATCGAGCGCTCGGAGATCGACCGCCTCGCTCCCCTCGTCGACGGCCTGGCGCTGGGCGCGTCGAGACTGAGCGATTCCGCCATCATGCAAATCGTCAAGATTCGCCCGGTGGTGAGCGTGAATCGGATGATCGCGGGACTGCCGTCGGTGATTGCGGACACCGGGCGCGGCATGCGCAAACTCGTGACGCACCTCGCCTCGCTGGGGCACACGCGGTTCACGTATCTGCCGGGCCCGACCGCGTCGTGGGCCGACGGGATGCGCTGGCGCGCCGTCTCCGAGGCGTGCCATGAGATGGATCTCGTGTGCAGGCGTGTGCAGCCGCACAAGCCGTCCCTCGACGGTGGGGTCGCCGCCCAGCGCGAGTGGATCGAACACCGCACCACCGCCGTAGTGGCCTACAACGACATGATGGCCATCGGCTTCATGAAGGCCTGCCAGCGCGCGGGTATCCGGGTGCCGACGGATGTGTCGGTGGCAGGCGTGGACAACTCGATCTCGTCGGTGCTGACCACGCCAGCCCTCACCAGCGTGGCGCCTTCCACGTCGCAGATCGGCGCCCGCGCTGCCCGCGCGCTGATCTCGCAGCTGCAGCACCGATCGACGCCCAGCGCCGAAACCATCGTCATCCCCATGGACTTGCATCTTCGGGAGAGCACCGCCGCTCCCCGACCTCGCACCTAACCAGGAGTAACCAACCATGCCCACCCCATTGACCCTCCACCCAGACCGCCTGTTCCCCGCCGAGCCATCCGTGCGCGCCATCGCCCGCGAGCTCTACGCGGAGGTGGCGGAGCTGCCCATCATCTCGCCGCACGGGCACGTGCCGGTGGAGTGGCTCGCCGACGATACCCCGTTCACCGACCCGACGTCGCTGCTGCTCACGCCCGACCACTACACCAACCGCCTCCTGCACGCCGTCGCCGGCGTGGAGCTGGCTGAGCTCGGGGTGCCGGTGGGCAGCGCGATGTCGCCGGAGACCGCGCGCGAGGCCTTCCGTATCTTCTGCGCGAATTGGAAGGTGTTTCGCGGCACGCAGGTGCAGTTCTGGTTCGAGAGTCAGTTCGTCGACGTGTTTGGCGTCGACGTGCGCCCGTCGGCGGAGTCGGCGGACGAGATCTACGATCACATCTCCGCCTGCCTCGCCCGCGACGAGTACCGCCCGCGCGCACTGTACCATCGGTTCAACATTGCCGCGCTGGCTACCACCGATGACCCCTGCGACACCCTCGACGGGCACCGCGCGCTCGTCGACGACCCGGCCTGGGACGGGCGCGTGATGCCTACCTTCCGCCCCGACCGCTACCTCGAGCCCGCCCGCGACGGGTTCCCCGCGCTCACCGCGGCGCTCGGGGATGCGGCTGGGCTGGAGATCGGCAGCTACGCCGACCACGTCGAGGCCATGAGCCGGCGGCGGCGGTACTTCAAGGATCACGGCGCGGTGTCGTCGGACCACTCCCACCGCGACGCCCGCTGCGAGCGTCTCGACGATGCGGAGGCCGAGCGCTTGTTCGCGTCGGCGCTGGCCGGCCAGATCTCGCCTGCCGAGGGCGACGTGCTGCGTCGGCACATGGTGAATGACCAAGCCAGGCTGGCCTGCGAGGACGGGCTCGTGATGACGCTGCACCCGGCGGTGTTCCGCAACCACGACTCCGCCGCGCTCGCCCGCTACGGCGCCGACGTGGGCGGCGACGTGCCGCTGTCGGTGGAGTTCGCGTCGGCGCTGCACCCCATCCTCGACGCGTACGGCAACGCCGACGGCTTCCACCTGGTGGTGTTCACGATGGACGAGACGGTGTACTCGCGCGAGCTGGCGCCGCTGGCCGGCTGGTATCGCGGCATGTACGTCGGGGCGCCGTGGTGGTTCATCGACGAGAACGACGCCATGATGCGCTACCGCCGCGCGACGACGGGGTACGGCACGCTGCAGAAGGGGTCGGGATTCATCGACGACACCCGCGCGTTCTGCTCCATCCCCGCCCGCCACGACGCCGCCCGCCGCGTCGACTGCGCCTTCCTCGCCGGGCTGGTCGCCGAGCACCGCCTCGCCCTCGACGAGGCCCGCGACACCGCCATCGACCTCGTCGTCGCCCAGCCGCAGCGGGCCTTCAAGCTATGACGCCCCTCCGCCGGTGGTTGAGTAGCCGCCTCCTCTTCTTCCGGTGGTTGAGTAGCCACCGAAGGTGGCGTATCGAAACCACCCCCCGATGGTTGAGTAGCCCACTTCTTCCACCGATGGTTGAGTAGCGGCGAAGCCGCGTATCGAAACCACCCCCAACCCACACCCCACCGAGACCCCCAGGAAAGGAACACCATGACCACCCTCACTCGCGCCACTCACGGCCGCCCCGCTGCTCCGGTGAAGATTGTGCACCTAGGCCTCGGCAACTTCACGCGCGCCCACCAGGCTTGGTACACCGAGCACGCCACCGACGCCGACGCCTGGGGCATCGCCGCGTTCACCGGCCGGCGCCCCACGATGGCCGAGGTGCTCTCCCCGCAGGACGGGCTGTACACGCTCATCACGAAGGGGCCCGACGGCGATGCGTTCGAGGTGATCTCCAGCATCTCCGCAGTGCATCCCGCCGACGACCTCGCCGCGCTCGTCGGCTACTTCGCCTCCCCTGAGCTGGCCGTGGTGACTTCGACGGTCACCGAGGCCGGCTACTGCCGACGCGACGACGGCGGCCTCGACACCGAGCGCGACGACATCGCAGCAGACCTTAACGCCGTGAGGGGCGCCGTCGGGGATGGCGCGGATGCGCTCGCCGGGCTGCAGCTCACGACGGCGCCGGTGCGGGTGACCGCCGCGCTGGCAGCCCGCCGCGCCGCCGGGCTGGGCGGGCTCACCGTCTTGCCCTGCGACAACCTCCCCGACAACGGCGCCGCCTTCGGCCGCGTCGTGCGCGACGCCGCGCTCGCCGTCGACGAGGAACTCGCAGCGTGGATCGACGAGCACGTCTCGTTCGCGACGTGCATGGTCGACCGCATCACGCCCGCCACCACCGACGACGAGGTCGCCGCCGTCGAGCAGTCGGAGGGGTATCACGACGCGTCGCCCGTGCCCACCGAACCGTTTAGCGAGTGGGTGATCGCGGGCGAGTTCCCGGCCGGGCGGCCGGAGTGGGAGTCGGCGGGGGCGACGATCGTCGACGACGTGGAGCCCTACGAGCAGCGCAAGCTGTGGATGCTGAATGGGTCGCACTCGCTGATGGCGTACGCCGGGCCGATTCTGGGGTTGGAGACGGTGTGCGAGGGCATCAACGACCCGCGGCTGCGCGAGCTGGTGCAGCAGTGGTGGCGCGAGGCCGGGCCGGGGCTGAGCGTGGCGTGGGAGGAGTACGCGCAGGCCCTCACGGCGCGCTACGAGAACCCGAACATCCGGCACCTGCTGGCGCAGATCGCCGCCGACGGTTCGCAGAAGATTCCGGTGCGTATTGTGCCGACGCTGCGCCGCCTCCGTGAGGCCGGCGAGATGCCGACGGCGGCCGTCACCGCCGTCGCGGCGTGGCTGCTGCATCTGCGCGGTGAGGGTTCGCCAGTCAAGGATGCCGCCGAGGATAAGGTGAAGGCCCTTGTCGGAGGCACGTTGCGAGAGGACGCTGCCCGCGTCGTGGCCTTCGCCTCACCCGACCTCGCCGACGACGATGCCCTCATCGACGCCGTCGCAGAAGCCGCCGAGGGGCTGCTCGGGTAAGGGGTCTCCGCGCCGAGCTAACCCGATATCCACATTCGTTTGCCAAAAAGGCCCGCGGGTTCTAGGGGTCATCGCAACAGGTGTGTTGAGAGTATCTCGTAGGGGGTGGCGTAGTCGAGGCGTTTGCGGGGTCTGCGGTTCATTTGGTCGGCGACGTAGTCGAGGTCTTCTTGGCTGTAGCGGCTGAGGTCGGTGCCTTTGGGGAAGTACTGGCGCAGCAGGCCGTTGGTGTTTTCGTTGCTGACTCGTTGCCAGGGCGAGTGCGGGTCGGCGAAGTAGATCTCGGTCCCGGTAGCGATGCTGATTTTGCGGTGGTTGGCCATTTCTTTGCCTTGGTCCCACGTCAGCGTCGAGCGCAGTGATGCCGGCAGTGTTCCGAGTTTGTTGATGAGGGCTTGCTCGGTGGCCTCGACCCGGTTCAACTCTGGGTCGAGCCAGCCGAGGATGAGGAAGTTCGAGTGCCGCTCGACGATCGTCGCGATCGCTGAGCGTCCTGCGGCCCCGACGATCAGGTCGCCTTCCCAGTGCCCAGGGATCGAACGGTCTAACGCTTCTAAGGGCCGGTCCCAAATCGAGATCATGCCCTTGATCCGGCCACGACGTTCCCCGGTGTTGCGTTTCGGATATCGGATGGTTCGCCCCGTGCGGGTCAGGGCCTGCAACTCGCGCTTCAATCCGCCTCTGGCTTGCAGGTAGATGGTCTTGTAGATGGTCTCAGCACTCACCTGAAGATCCTCACGATCGGGATGGTCACGACGTAATCGTCCCGCGATTTGCTCGGGCGAGAGTCGTTCATCCAACCCAGCTTGCACCAATCCCAGCAGCTGCGGGTTCGAAGGGATCTTCAACGCTTTCGGGCGCCGTCGACGCTCGTAGGCTGCCCGCTGCCCAGCAGCTGCCGAGTACCGGCTACGCACCGAATGGCTACCACCAGCACGACGAACCTCACGCGAGATCGTTGAAGCGCTGCGCCCTAACCGACGTCCGATCTCCCTCAGCGAGCAACCCTCACTCAAGAGTTCCTTGATCCGAAGCCGTTCCTCGAACGACAACACCCGATCCGGGTCCTTCCACGCAGCCGCCGCAATCCCGCCAGTGCGTCGTAGATACTTCCTCACACCCGGCGCAGACATGCCCATCGTGACCGCCAACGCATCCGCAGTCATACCCATACGCCGAGCCTGCCAGAACTCCTCCAACCGATGCTGAGAACCCATCTCAAACCTCAACCGGCCACCACCAAAACCCAAACCCACAAACAACCCCTTCCAACAAGCAGGTGTTGCCACCACCCCTAGAATCCGCCGCCCAAAAACGGCGATCTGAGCAAACGAATGTGGATATCGGGTTAGGTGAGGTCGGCGCATGTACGTTGTCGCGGGGTAGTACCGTCGGTGTATGGATGAGACCACTATCACCATCACCACCGACGACGGCATCGAACTGCAGGTGTACCGCTGGGCTCCGGCGGGCGAGCCGAAGGCCGCCGTGCAGCTGCATCACGGGCTCGGCGAGCATGCCGGCCGCTACCGCCGGTTCGCGGAAGCCCTCACCGCCGCCGGCTACCTCGTGTACGCACCTGACCAGCGCGCTTCGGGCCGCACCGCGAACGGCGAGTACGGCAACTGGGGCCCCGACGGCTGGGCGGGCTGGGTACACGACTACGCCCTGGTCAACCAGCGCATCCGCGAGGACAACCCCGGCCTGAAGGTGGCGCTCTTCGGGCACTCACTGGGCTCCTTCGGCGCCCAGCACTACCTCCTCGAGCACTCCGCCGACGTGGACGCCGTCGTGCTAAGCGGCACGGGCGACGTTGCGGTGCTCGCCCCGATGCTCGCCAGCGACGGACCAGCCGATCTCTCCGCGTTCAACGCCCCCTTCGAGCACCGCACCGGATTCGAATGGCTGAGCCGGGACGAGGCCGAGGTAGACAAGTACGTCGACGACCCGGCCTGCGGCTGGGCGGCACCCGCCCCTGCCGGGCTCGCGAGCCTCGCCGAGGCCGCCGACGAGGCGAAACTCCAAGGCCTCACGAAGACGCTGCCGCTGCTGCTCGTCTCGGGCACCCATGACCCTGTGGGCGGCCAGGCCGGCGACGGCGTCGAGACCACCGCGCGCCGCTACAAGGACGCAGGCATGGAGCACGTCACGGTGAAGCTCTACCCCGAGGCCCGTCACGAGATCTTGAACGAGCTAAACCGCGACGAGGTCACGCAGGACGTCATCGCGTTCCTGGACATCACCTTGTAGCCAGGCGGGATTGTTGCCAGCCGGGCGCGCTCGTGGCGAGGTCAGCGCCAGCCGAGCTCGCGCGGCTGGTAGCGCCCGTGGTAGATGCCGCCGTAGCCGTCGGCGGTAAACAGCCTTGTCATGCCGGTACTCTGTAGGCGTTGCAGCGTTTCGCTGAGTCGTTCGATCTGACCCTGCAGCGCCTCCACCTCATCCTCAAGCGCGAGGATGCGACGGATCCCCTCCAGGTTGATGCCCTCTTCCTGCGAGAGCTGCTGGATATGCCGCAGCTTGGCCACGTCGTGCAGGGAATACCGACGCCCCCTCCCCCGCGCACGCTGCGGCACGACGAGGTCTAGCCTGTCGTAGCCGCGCAGCGTCTGCGGGTGCATGCCGGCCAGTTCGGCAGCCACCGAGATGGGGAAGACAGCGGCGTGGGGGTCGAAGGGTTGCGGAAGATTCTGCATCACCGATCACCCAAACAGCCCGGCGCGCGGGTTGGCTTGATTAGAAGCCTCGTTGAATGCTTTGAGGGCGGCTTTCGCCTCGTCGGTCAGGTGGTCGGGCACCTGGACATCGATGGTGACGATGAGGTCGCCCATCGAACCGTCCGACTTGCGAATGCCCTTGCCGCGAACGCGCATCTTGGCTCCGTTCGACGTGCCCGCCGGCAGCCGCAGCTTCACACTCGGGCCCTGCAGCGTCGGCACCGCGATCTCCGCACCCAGCGACGCCTCGCCGATAGTGACGGGCACGTCGAGCGTGAGATTGTGACCGTCGCGGCCGAACAGTTTGTGCGGCTCGACGCTCACCTCGACGTACAGGTCGCCCTTCGCGCCGCCGTTCTCGCCGGCTGCGCCCTTGCCCTTGAGCCGAACCCGCTGGCCATCCTGCACGCCGGCGGGAATGCGCACCTGGAGGGAGGACGTCGTCTTCCCTCGCCCGGAGCCTTCACACTCCGGACAAGGGGTTTCGACGATCAATCCGCGCCCACGGCAGTCGGCGCAGGGTTCCGACATGGCAAACACGCCACCGGCCTGAGCGGACTTCATACCCGAGCCTTCACACGCCGGGCACACCTTGGGCAGCGTGCCGGCTTTCGCGCCGGTGCCGCGGCATGCGGTACACGGCGAGTCGGAAGGCATACGCAAGGACACCGTCGTGCCCTCCACCGCCTGCTCGAACGTGAGCTTGGCTTTGGCTTCGATATCCGCACCCCGACGTGGCCCCCGCCCCGTCTGTCTACGTGCGCTGGTACCGGCGCTGCCGGCGCCTCCGAAGAGGTTGCCGAAGATGTCGCCGAACCCTCCAGACATGCCGCCTGGAGCAGCGTTGCGGAAAAGATCCTCGAAGCCGGCCGAACCGCCGCCTTGCGACGGCCCGGCCTTCGGGAACCGGAACCCCCCGCCGCCAAAGAGACTGCGGGCGTCGTCGTATTCCTTCCGCTTCTTGGGATCGCTGAGCACGGAGTTGGCCTCAGACGCCTCCTTGAAGCGCGCTTCCGCCTTCTTATCGCCCGGGTTTCTGTCCGGGTGATTCTTGGATGCAATCTTGCGGAACGCCTTCCTGATCTCGTCTTCCGACGCGTTCTTGGAGACGCCAAGGACTTTGTAATAGTCCTTCTCAACCCAATCTTTCGTGCTCATTGATGACCTTTCGGTGTTGTGCTCAGGGGTTTGCGACGGCGACTCGCGCCGGGCGGAGTACGCGTCCCGCCAGCTCAAAACCGGGCTGAATCACCTGGGACACCGTGGCCACCTCGACGGGCTCGTCGAGTGGGACCTGCATCAATGCCTCGTGCTTCACGGGGTCGAATTCTTCCCCCACTTCACCAAACATCTGCAGGCCGTGTTTCGTCGTGATCTTCTCGAGTTCGGCAACAATCATCTTGCCACCGTCTGCGAGATCGTCGTGCTGCTTCGCCAACGCAATCGCGTCGAGCACCGGCATCATGTCGGCCATGACGGACTCGATGCCCGACTGCCTCGCGAGGCTGCGGTCGCGATCCACACGCTTCTTGTAATTCACGTACTCAGCCTGCAGCCGCTGAAGGTCCTCGGTGCGTTCGGCTGCGAGCGTGCGGTAATCGGGCTCCTCGGTAGCGGCTTCCGACGGCGCCTCGTCGGGCACCTGCGCGGCGGCCTCAGCCTCGACGCCTGCGGCGCCCGCTACATCGGTCGAAGCCGGGCCGAGGGTGTCCCCCTCAGCCACGGCCTCTTCCTCAGTTCCGGGGTGATCGGTCACTGCTGATCCTTCTCCTCGTCGTCAACGATCTCGGCGTCGATCACTTCGTCTTCAGCGCTCTCCGACGACGCATCCTCCGACGCGCCCTCGGCACCCTCGGCGCCTTCACCGGAGGCCTGCGCCTGCGCCTGGGCTGCAGCGTACATGGCCTGGCCCATCACGGAGGCCTTCTGGTTCAGATCCTCGATGGCGGACTTCACCGCGTCGTCATCTTCACCCTTCAGGGCCTCCTTGAGCGCTTCGACGGCGTCCACGACGGGCTGCTTGGTGGCCTCGTCGATGCTGTCGGCGTTCTCGGTGAGGAGCTTCTCGGTGCGGAACACCAGGGCGTCACCCTCGTTGCGCATCTCGATGGATTCGCGACGCTTCTTGTCCTCCTCAGCGAACTGCTCGGCGTCCTTCACCATCTTGTCGATCTCGTCCTTGCCCAGGGCGGAGCCGCCGGTGACGGTCATGGACTGCTCCTTGTTCGTCGCCAGGTCCTTCGCGTTGACGTGCACGATGCCGTTGGCGTCGATATCGAAGGTGACCTCAATCTGCGGCACCGAGCGCGGCGCGGGCAGGATGCCGGTGAGCTCGAAGTTTCCGAGCGACTTGTTGTCGCGCGCGAACTCGCGCTCGCCCTGGTAGACCTGGATCATCACGGCGGGCTGGTTGTCTTCCGCGGTGGTGAACACCTCGGAGCGCTTGGTGGGGATAGTGGTGTTGCGCTCGATGATCTTCGTCATCACACCGCCCTTGGTCTCGATGCCGAGGGAAAGCGGGGTGACGTCGAGGAGCAGAACGTCCTTGACCTCGCCCTTCAGCACGCCGGCCTGGAGGGATGCACCGAGGGCGACGACCTCGTCGGGGTTCACACCCTTGTTGGGCTCCTTGCCGCCGGTGAGTTCCTTCACCAGCTCGGCGACGGCGGGCATGCGGGTGGAGCCACCCACGAGAAGCACCTCGTCGATCTTGTCGACGGAGATGCCGGCGTCCTTGATGACCGCGTTGAACGGGGCGCGGCAGCGGTCCAGGAGGTCCTGGGTGAGGCGCTGGAACTCGGCGCGGGTGAGTCGCTCGTCGAGGTGCAGCGGGCCGGACGCCGACGCGGTGATGTAGGGCAGGTTGATGCTGGTCTCCGATGCGGAGCTGAGCTCGATCTTCGCGCGCTCGGCCGCTTCCTGGAGACGCTGGCGGGCCATCTTGTCTTCGAGGAGGTCGACGCCGTTCTTATTCTTGAACTGCGTGGCGAGCCACTCCATGACGGTGTGGTCCCAGTCGTCGCCGCCGAGGCGGTTGTCGCCGTTGGTGGCCTTCACCTCGAACACGCCGTCGGCGATGTCCAGCAGGGAGACGTCGAAGGTGCCGCCGCCGAGGTCGAAGACGAGGACGGTCTTCTCAGTTTCGGACTTATCAAGGCCGTATGCCAGGGCCGCGGCGGTGGGCTCGTTGATGATGCGGTCGACGGTGAGACCCGCGATCTCGCCGGCTTCCTTCGTCGCCTGGCGCTCCGCGTCGGAGAAGTAGGCAGGGACGGTGATGACCGCGTTGGTGACGGACTCACCCAGGTAGGCTTCGGCGTCGCGCTTCAGCTTCTGCAGCACGAACGCGGAGATCTGCTGGGGGCGGTAATCCTTGCCGTCGATGCTGCTCTTCCAGTCGGTGCCCATGTGGCGCTTGACCGAGCGGATGGTGCGGTCGACGTTGGTGACCGCCTGGCGCTTCGCGACCTCACCGACGAGCACCTCGCCGGAGTTGGAGAACGCGACGACGGACGGAGTAGTACGTGCGCCTTCGGCGTTGGGGATGACGACGGGCTCGCCGCCCTCAAGAACTGCGACACACGAGTTGGTGGTGCCAAGGTCAATGCCTACTGCACGTGCCATTGGATTTCCTCCAGAGTGAAAAAAGACTTCAGGACAATCCCCTTGAGCGGGGTTGACTCAAGTTAACCACAGCCTCAAACCAGAATCAACACCCTTGAGCCAGGTTGACTCAAGATTGCATGAGTTCGGGGCGTCGGGCTCCCCTGGCCCTCTGCCGCACCCAGGCAGGTGCAACCTGTGCGGCAACTGAGCGGATCAAGTGTCACCTGCTTCCCGACGACGCCTCGTCGCGCTATCATTTTCATAGTTTTGATATCAGGAGGGGCCATGGTTGCTGTCAGTATTCGAAACTTGTCGCCCGAGACGCACCGTGCGTTGAAGTCGCGCGCGGCCGCGCGCGGTCGCAGCACAGAAGCAGAAATCCGGCGGATCCTCGACGAGGCTGTCCGCGACGAACACCCACTCAAACTCGGCAGCTTGCTCGCCGACATGGGGCGTGAGGCCGGCGGCGTCGAACTCGCACCACGCGACGGCGCAAGTTACGAACCGCTGGACCTGACGTGATCTTCCTCGACACCAACGTCATATCTGAACCACTCCGGCCTTCCCCGAGCCCGCTCGTCGTCGACTGGCTCGACCGCCAGCACATCACCACATTGGGCATCACCGCATTCACGGTGGCCGAGTTGCGCATGGGCGTTGCGATCCTCCCCGACGGCTCCCGACGCGAGACACTCGCAACGCGGATCGAGCGAGAGCTCCTGCCTGCATTCGAAGGAAGAATCGCACCATTCGACGAACCGGCAGGCGCTGCCTGGGCCTCGTTGCAGGCGACGACGCGTGCGCGCGGGCGGAACCTCCCGCTGATGGATTCACTCATCGCAGCAATCTGCATCTCACAAGGGGCGACGCTCGCAACACGCAATGAGTCCGACTTCGAAGGCTTCGGACTCGACATCATCAACCCCTGGCGCAGCTGACGGTAGTCACGCGAAACAACCGACGCCCGCTCCCGGCCTGAACGACTGGCTGATGAACGTCGCAAGATAGATCAAGTTCGCGGTGGGTAGACGGGCCACGAACTTGATCTATCTTGGAGGCGCTGTCGTGTCTGGGCCGCTCCGCCAGGCAGGTGCAACCTGTGCGGCAACTGAGCGGATCAAGTGTCACCTGCTTCCCGACGACGCCTCGTCGCTGCTAGGCAAGTGACACTTATTCCGGAACAGATCCGCACAGGTTACCTGTGCCCGACGGGGGGCCGGCCCCGACGGGCACGCGCCGCCGCGTTCAGAACGTCTGGCGGTTGGTGCCGCGCTTGGCGGGGGCGGTGAGGGGATCGTCGGGCCAGGGATGTTTCGAATAGCGGCCACGATTCTCGGCGCGCACTTGCGGGTAGGCATTCGCCCAGAACGACGCGAGATCGTCGGTGACGGCAAGTGGTCGGCCTGCCGGCGAGAGCAGATGCATCAACACCGGAACCCGACCATCGCAGATGGTGGGCGTCGCCGTCAGCCCAAAGCACTCCTGCAGCTTCACCGCGCACACCACCGGACCGTCGCCGTCGGGATACTCCAGCCGCACCTGCCGCCCGCTCGGCACCTCGATCCGCTCGGGCGCGAGCTCGTCGAGGCGGGTCGCGTCGGGCCACGGCAGGAGCCTCCGTAGGGCCGGCAGTAGTTGCACCGACGAGGCGTCGGCCCCGCGCGACAGTTCGTCGATCTCCGGGAGCAACCACTCGTCAGCCCTTGTCAGGAGCGATTCGTCGCTTACGTCGGGCCATGGATCGCCGAGTATACGGTGCAGCCAGCTGATGCGTCGACACAGGGCAGTCGCCTCGTCGGACCATCTGAAGATGCCGAGCCCACGGCTGGCCAGAGCCCCGCGCACGGCGGGCTCGCCGACGTCGGGGGTGGCTTTGGCGGGCGTCGCACCCAGCTCAATGGCGCCGAGCCGGCGGACCTCCCGCACGCGCACGCGCCCGTCGAACGTAGCCTCGCGGGCGGTGCGCACGTCGCCAACTTCCAGGGCCAGCGCTTCGGGGATCTCGACGGCAGCGCGCACCAGCCCCAGACCGCCGACGCGCTGCGTCTCCCAGATGGCAAGCCACTGCCCGCGCAGCGTGAGCCCACGTGGCATCGTCAGCCCCGTGCCCGATGCCGCCAGGAACTCGCCTTCGCCGCGCGCCTTCGCGATCCAGCCCGGGCGCGCCGTCGCGACGATAAATCCGACGACATCCGGCGAGGCAGGTGACACTTGTTCCGCAACTGAGCCGCACAGGTTGCCCCTGCCGGGTGGGGCGACGAGTCCCGCCAGCCGATCACTCTCCCGCAGCCACGCGCGCGGGCGATCGCGGCGCAGGCGAGCAAACTCCCTAGCCAGATCACCCGACGGCGCCTCCGCCAGCATGGCGACAACCTCGGCGGCAAGCTGAGCGCCGTAGCGGTCGGCAGCCGCCAGCAGCGCGACCCCCAAGCGCGGCTCCAGCGGCATCGCCGCCACCCGCCGCCCGAGATCGGTGATGCGCCCGTCGTCATCCACCAAACCCAATGCCCGCAGTTCCCCCTCCGCCCGCGCAACTGCAGCCTCCGGCAACGCCGTCGGCAAGGCCATCCCCTCACCGCGCGGGCTCCCCCAGCACGCGAGCGCTAGAAGCGCGTCGGTGAGATCTGCGACGAGCACCTCCGGCGTCTGCTCTGCCGCCATGCCGGCCCATTCGTCGGCAGCGAAACAGCGCACCACTCGCCCGGGCCCGAGCCGGGCCGCACGCCCGGCGCGCTGCGTCGCCGCCGCCTGCGACTCCCGCACCGTCACGAGCCCGGTCATGCCGCGGGCCTGGTCAAAGCGCGGTTCGCGCGACAACCCCGCGTCCACCACGAGCCTCACGCCGGGCACCGTCAGCGACGACTCCGCCACCGCCGTCGCCACCACCACGCGCTCCCCACCCTCGTCGGCGAGCGCGGCATCCTGCGCGCGAGCATCCAGCCGCCCATGCAACGGCAGCGCCCGCACCCCGTGCGCGCTCAACCGCGCCACCACGCCGTCGACCTCCCGCGCCCCCGGCACAAACACCAGCGCAGACCCCTCCGCCTGCCCGAACTCCGCCGCCGCCACCTCCGCGACGTGGTCGAGGAACTCGTCGCGCACGCCCCGCTCATCCAGCGCCGCGCCCCGCGCAGGCGCCCAGCCCACGTCGAGCGGGTGCAACACACTCGGCACGTCCACCACGCGCGCGCCACCCAGCAGCGCCGCCCACCGGGCGGCATCGAGCGTGGCCGACATCGCGACGACGGTGAGGTCATCGCGCAACTCCGCCAGCTCGGCGATCATCGCGAGGGTGAGGTCGGCGTCGAGATGCCGCTCGTGCACCTCATCGAGCACGACCGCGTCGACGCCAGCCAACTCCGGATCCCGCAGCAACCGCCTGAGCAGCACCCCCGTCGTGACGAACTCCACCTTCGACGACGCGCGCACCGTCGAATCACCCCGCACCGTGTACCCGACGTACTCCCCCGGCCGCGTGCCGCTCAGCGCGGCGAGCCTCCCTGCTGCCGCCCGGGCCGCGATGCGTCGAGGCTCCGTCACCACGACGCGCCCCGGCACGAGATCCGCGACGGCCGGCGGCACTGCCGTCGTCTTCCCCGTCCCCGGCGGGGCCTGCACCACCGTGCGCCCGGGCTGCAGCTGCGGCAGCTGCGCCACGACAGGAAGCCCGGCGAAGGCGGGCACATCGAGAAGCCGCGCCAGCATCGGGCGAGCGTCGCGTTCAGGCAAGCTTCACCGTGTTCCCGCCGAAGAAGGAGTTGCCGCGCAGAATCAGGGTGCCGTTCGAGCCGTCGCCGCGGGCGTTCTTCTTGACGGTATTGCCGCCAGCGACATTGGAGGATTCGTCGAGCACCCGAACCCCTGCGGGGACTCTGATAATGGCGCCTCCGAGAATGGCCTGAGAATCAATCGTCAGCGTCACCCCCGGCCCCATGCATCCGGATAGGTCGACCGAATCGCCACCCATGAAACTGATCAGTGTGTACTGGGTGGTGCCCGCCACCAGCACAAGATCCTTGCCGGATAGCACCGCGACGCTGCGGTTATCGCCGCTCAAGTTTGGGGCGGCGATGCGTAGAGGACTGCCGCGCCTCGACCTCGGCTCCGGCTCAGGACGCAACACCGCCACCACTTCAGCGCCTTCGGGGAGGTCTTCAAGCAGCGGAATGAACTCGTCGGCATATTTCACGGAAAACGTGCGGTCTTGCCGCTCATTGAGCTCATCGACGTCGAGACGTCCTGCGGCGTGAGCCTGCTGGAGGAGATACAGCACGTAGTCGCGCTCCTCATCGCTGGCGCGCGTGCGCTTCGCTGGCTCATTGGTAGGCATGATGGCAGTCTACCGGCGACGGAATTCAGTGAGGAGCAGCAACGAGACAAACCGGTTTCCGCGACTGAGCGCACGCCAGATGAAGATATTGGCCCCTCACGGGCTGTTTTCGGCAACTGGAGTGCGCTCAGTCGCGCATCGCCTCCATAACCACCCCGAAACGCAGACGAGTGGCCGCCCCCGAAGGGGCGACCACTCGTCAAGACGTATGAACGAGGTATAGATCAGACGCCGGTGGAGGGAAGGCTGGGCTTCTGCGGGTCGGTCTTGCCGCCCTTGTCGCCGCCCTTATTGCCGCCGTTGTCGCCACCCTTGTCGCCACCCTTGTCGCCGCCGTTGTCGCCCTTCTCAACGCCGATGTAGAAGGTGCCCTGCTCGGGGCCCGGCTGGCCGGTGGTGATGTTGAACAGACGGGCAGCGTAGGTGCCGTTCTTCACCTTGGGGGAAGTGGCGAAGAAGCGGGAGAAGCCGCCGTCATTGGTGGCGTGGGAGCGGTCGTTCTTGACGGTGGGGAAGTCGATCCACTTGCCGTCGACCTTCGCCTGGATCTTGAACTCATGACCCTTGATGCCGTCAGAAGTATCGAATCGCCACTGCGAGTCGTCGCCCGTGGGAGCCAAGTGGGCGCTAATGCGGGCATTGGCGGAGCGGACAGTCATCTTCTGAGCGAGCTCCTCGGCCAGCTTGGCATCGGCCGGGGTGTCAGCCAGGGTGATGATGAACTGGCCGCCGAGCTGGTCCTTGAGGGTGGGCACCTGGAAAGCTAGCTTCGCGCTGGCTCCAGTAGCACCGGGGTAGGCGGGATCGGCGGGGAGTGTGACGGACTGGTCGCCGGAGACCTTCTCGAGGCCCTTGTCGCTGACAGCGAACATCGCGAGCGAAACCTCGGAGCCCAAGGCACCCTTGACGGTCATTTCGACCTCGGTGCCCTCCTGCACGATGTAGTTCGCAGCGAGGATCTTGCACTCGACGGTGACCTTGCCGCCCTCATCCACGGCGCAGAGCTTGTCGGCCATGTCCGAAGTCAGTGCCTGCGCCGGCGCGATCGCCGCGATGCTGAGGCCTGCCGCGATTGCGACCGCGGCCGCACCGGAGACAATCTTCTTCATTGTTGGTTCCCTCCCAGGGTGTTCTGTACCGGCACACGTTTGTGTGACCGAAGTCTGAGAGTCATCCTACGGGGCGAAGCGGGTCAGAAGGCGCGCTTTTTCAAAGATTGTTATAAAACCCGGACAGAACGCTGCGGGCGGCCACCCCCGAGGTACTTGGGAGCAGCCGCCCGCAGAGCGTCAACGGCGAAGTCGCCTCAGCAAGCGATCAGATGATCACACGCCGGTGCTGGGAAGGCTGGGCTTCTGCGGATCGGTCTTGTCGCCGCCCTTATCGCCGCCGTTGTCACCACCGTTGTCGCCGTCGTCGCCATCCTTGTCCGGGGTGACGCCGATGTAGAGGGTGCCCTGCGTCGGACCGCCAACGTTCTTGCTCACATTGAAGAAGCGAACCTCGTACTTACCCTTGGGGACGTCGGGGGAGATAGCCTTCACCGTGGTGGTGCCGTCCTCACCGATGACGGCGTTCTCGCCGGCGCTCTTGAAATCAACCCACTTGCCGTTTACGAGGGCCTGAGCCTTGAAGACATCACCCTTGAGGCCGTAGCCCAGCTTCAGCATGAAGGGGTTTTCCGCAGAGCCTTGGCCAGTGGCGTCAGCCACGAGAGCAGCATTGCGCGAGTTCACGGTGAGTTCTGCGTAGGGGCCAGGGCCGCCCCTCGTAGCGGCAACAGCCTGCGCGAAGTCCGTGGTAGCAACCACGAACTGCTTGCCGCCCGTCTGGTCGACAAGCTCCGGAACGGTGATCTGCGCGGAGCCCATCCCCTCAGCATCGAGCGTGACGGACACCTTATCGCCGATGGCGACCAGGTCCTCACCGTCGCGCGTAAAGATGCTCAGCTCGACGGTGACGTCGGCGTTGCCCTTGACGTTGACAGTCACGGTGTCGCCTTCATTCACAGTGGAGGCACCGTCAACCTTGATCTCGCAGCCAGCCTCGGAGTTCTCGCAGAGCTTGGTGATCTCAGGAGTAGCGTCGTCAGCGTTAGCGACAGTGACGCCGCCGAGGGTGATACCTCCAGCGAGCGCGAGCGCCGCAAGACCAGCGAACATCTTCTTCTTCATAAGTATTCTTCCTTCGCATATTCCCCACAATGCGGCCAACTCCGCACCGAGACGACCAACATTTTACTTGAATAAAGTTCATAAACACATGAGTTACGGCATGAATTTTAGATGAACGAGACTCGCCAGTGCCCTGCCTTGTCAGCCTCAGTTCAGCGCCACCAGTCGTCGAGCAGGCTCGCCGGCGTGGTGCGCTTGTGCCTCGACCGCAGCCAGCGCTGCTCGATCTTCTCCGCCACTTCGACGGGGACCTCCCGGCCTTCGAGATAGTCGTCGATGTCGTCGTAGGCGATGCCCAGCTCGTCCTCGTCGGTGCGCAGGGGTTTGCCGTCGAGGAGATCAGCCGTCGGCACCTTCTGCCACAGCGGTTCGGGCGCGCCGAGGTGCTGCAGCAGCTGCCGGATCTGGCGCTTGTTGAGGCCGTAGAGCGGCAGGAGGTCGGCGCCACCGTCGCCAAACTTCGTGAAGAACCCGGTGACGGATTCGGCGCCGTGGTCGGTGCCAACGACGAGCAACCCCGCGTCGCCGGCGATGGCGTACTGCGCGATCATCCGGGCGCGAGCCTTGACGTTGCCCTTGTTGAAGTCGCTGATCTGCACGCCCATGGCCTTCTCGTAGGCGCGTTCCATCCCGTCGACGGAGTCCTTGATGTTGAGGGTCACCTCGGTGCGGGCGGCGACGAAGCGCATCGCGGCGGCCGCGTCGTCCTCGTCGGCCTGCACGCCGTACGGCAGCCGCACGGCGACGAACTGCCCGTCGTCCATCCGCTCGGCCGCAAGCTCAGCGAGGCGCCCGGCGAGCGTCGAATCCACGCCCCCGGAAATCCCCAGTACGAAGCCCTTGGCGTGGGCGGTGGCGGCATAGTCGACGAGGAACTGGACCCGTCGCTCCACCTCGGCCGCCGGGTCGATCTCGGGGCGGACGCCCATCTCAAGGATGATCTGCTTCTGAAGTTCGCGCATGCCCCAAGCCTAGGTGCATCCCTGGCAAGCACGGCGCTCGACGTCACCCCCGACGGCTACACCAAGGCCACGCTCGGATGGGGAGACACGGACCTGTTGCGAATGGTGCGTCAGTAGCCGATCCCACGTCGGGCGTGGTACTCGACCAGCGCCTTCTGCGCCTCATACGACTGCGGATCCCCCACCACGACGTCCCTGCGCCCCGGCAGGTACCGCACCGGGCGCAGCTGCCCCACCGGGTAGTCCTTGAGTCCGCCGCCACCGATGCCGGAGTAGGGCAGCATCATCTCCGCTGTCCCCTCGAACTGCTGTCCGTCCACACCTTCGACGACGAAGGTCACCTCCGCGAGGCGGTTGAGGCCCAGCTGGGCCCACCGCCAGCGCCGTCCAGTGACCATCCCCACCCCGACGGGCGCCCCGACGAACTCCGCGCTCCGCGCTTCGATGCCGTTCACCGACTGCCAGGCGGCGCGGATAGCCAGCACCGCGCCCACGATGCCGCCTACCAACACAAGGACCAGCAGCCCGATCAACAGCACCATCACAACCGGCCCACTACCTCCTCGATGATGCGCTTGACCGCATCCGCGTCGTTACCCACCTCGATGACGTGCCTGGGCTTATCTTCCAGCCCGGCGAAGCGCTCGTCGCGCTCGGGATCCACCCCGACGGCCTCCCGCACCGTCTCCGCGAACTTCACCGGCAGCGCCGTTTCCATCACCGCCCGCACGCGCCCAGGCACCGGGTTCTGCAACGCGACGTGCACCCCGTCGGCAGTATGCGGGTCAATGAGGCGCTGGTCGGACTCGTGCACCGCTCGAATCGCCGCCAACCGATCGGCGTGCGTCGACGAGCCCGCGACGAACGCGAACCGTCGCTCAATTTCCCGGAACTCTTCGGTGTCGGAGAGGTCGAAGTATCCGTCGGTGGCGAGGCGCTCGACGAACAACTCGCGCAACCGTGCCGCGTCGCGCCCGACGAGGTCGAAGATGAAGCGCTCGAAGTTCGACGCCTTCGAGATGTCCATCGACGGCGAGCTGGTCTTCAGCGCTCCGGCGCGCGGACGGTACACCCCCGTCGTGAAGAACTCGGTGAGCACGTCGTTCTCGTTCGACGCCAGCCGCAGCTCGACGATGGGCAGCCCCATCTCGCGCGCGATGTGCCCGGCGGCGATATTGCCGAAGTTGCCGGACGGCACCGTGAACGACACGCGCGCCGCCGGACCCTCCTCGTCGGTGATCCTGAGCCACGCCGCGAAGTAGTACACGATCTGCGCGAGCAACCTGGCCCAGTTGATGGAGTTCACCGCGCCGATGGAGTAACGACGCTTGAACTCCGCGTCGGCGTTGACGGCCTTGACGATGTCTTGGCAGTCGTCGAACACCCCATCGACGGCGATGTTGCAGATGGCGGGATCGTCGAGGGAGTACATCTGCGCCTGCTGGAACGCCGACATCCGCCCTTGTGGCGACAGCATGAACACCCGGATGCCGGGCTTGCCGAGCATCGCGTACTCGGCGGAGCTGCCGGTGTCGCCCGACGTGGCGCCCAGGATGTTGAGCTCCTCACCGCGACGCCCGAGCTCGTAGGCGAACAGTTCACCCAGCAGCAGCATGGCCATGTCCTTGAACGCCGCGGACGGGCCGTTCGACAGGTGCACGAGCCAGGTGCCGTCGGAGAGCTTCGTGGTGGGCACCACCTCGCCATGCAGGAATTTCGACGGCGCATACGCCCGCTCGCAGATGCCGCGCAGGTCGTCGTCGGGGATGTCATCGACGAACAGCCGCACCACCTCGAAGGCGAACGCCGCGTACCCGTCGCGAGCGAGCAATCCGCTCCACGCTTCCAGCTGGGCAGCGTCCACCTGCGGATACTCGGCTGGCAGGTAGAGCCCGCCGTCGGGGGCGAGTCCCTCAAGGAGGATGTCGGTGAACTTGGCCGGGCCGGCGCCGCGCGTCGATACGTATTCCACACCTTCACCCTATGCCATCTGGGCATTGTGGCCGCCTGCCTGCGTTCATCAGCTGACGTCGCGCGATGACGGGACTCACCATGCTGGATGGCTGCGCACGATAGGTTGTGCGCATGCTTCGCAAAACAATCCAGGGATTCCAGCAGGTCGCTTTGATGCTGGCGCGGATTGCAGTCGGGGCGGTGCTCGTCGCCCGCGGCTGGTACCGCTGGCTGGTCACCGGCATCGACCAACAAGCCGCCATCCTGGCTGAGGCCGGCATCCCCGCCCCCGACCTCTCCGCTTGGCTCGTCACCATGCTCGAACTCGCGGGCGGCGTGCTCCTCATCTTCGGGTTGTTCACCCCCGCGGTGGGGCTAGGCATCATCGTGCTGAACGTCGGAATCATCGTGTTGCGCAAACTCGACGCCTTCTACGTGCACGAGCACGGCTTCGAATACAACCTGGTGCTGGCCGCCGCGGGCGTGCTGTTCCTGGCGTTCGGATCAGGCAAGTTGGGGGCCGACGCTCTCTTCTTCCCGCCAGCATCCGACGATGCGCGCAAGGGCGACGGTCCTCCTAAGCCGGCACCACCGTCGAAGCCCAATGAGACCACCCTGTTTCACAGGAATCACACAGGTAATACATAGCGTTGCGCTGGGTTCGCGTGCGACAGTGTTCCCATGACGCACGCCGAACCCATGACACGCCCCGACGGGACACCCATCCGTGTCCTCATCGTCGACGACGAGCCGAGCCTCGTCGAACTGCTGTCCATGGCGATGCGTTACGAGGGCTGGGAACTCTCCACAG
Organism: Propionibacteriaceae bacterium; assembly: GCA_032576855.1. Lineage (GTDB taxonomy): Bacteria > Actinomycetota > Actinomycetes > Propionibacteriales > Propionibacteriaceae > Arachnia. Next base: position 101,308 of record JAWFWL010000005.1, on the reverse strand, counting down.
CCTCCACCGGCACGGACGCCGTCCGCGCCGCGCGTGAGGTACGCCCGGACGCGATCGTGCTCGACATCATGCTCCCTGACTTCGACGGCCTCGAGGTGATGCGCCGCGTCCGCGCCGAGCAGCCCGACGTGCCCGTCATCTTCCTCACTGCCCGCGACGGTGTGCAAGACCGCATCTCCGGCCTCACCGCCGGCGGCGACGACTACGTCACGAAACCGTTCTCGTTGGAGGAGGTCATCGCCCGGTTGCGTGGGTTACTGCGCCGCACCGGGGCCACCACCGTGCGCCCGGAGTCGCAGCTCATCGTCGGCGACCTCATCCTCGACGAGGAATCCCACGAAGTGACGCGCGCCGGCGAACCTGTCTCGCTCACTGCGACGGAATTCGAGCTCCTGCGTTTCCTCATGCGCAACCCGAGGCGCGTACTCAGCAAGGCCCAGATCCTGGATCGCGTCTGGAGCTACGATTTCGGCGGCCAGGCCAACGTCGTCGAGCTCTACATTTCATACCTGCGCAAGAAGATCGACGCGGGCCGCCCGCCCATGATTCACACCATGCGCGGCGCCGGATACGTGCTGAAGCCGGCGGTGCAGTGAGCGAGGCACGCCCCGCGTCGAAAGGGACGCTCACGAGGCAAGTACAGACGAGGGTGGCTATCACCGTCGCGGTCATGGCGGTGCTGCTTTCCTTGCTCACGCTCCTTGTGGCACAGCGGGTGTTGGTAAATCAGCTGGACAGCGAGATCGAGGCTATCCCGCAGATGCTGGGCGGCGGCCCCGACCCGCGGCAGCCAGGCATCCCGAGCGGCACCATCATCGCCGGCCATTCGAACGGCACGACGTTCGGCAGCGTCGTCGTACCAGGCAACGTCAACAATCTCGACGACGGCATCACCACCTTGCTCTCGCTTGACACGGGAGTTCACAACGTCCGACTCTCAGAGCTCGGCCACTACCGCGTGCATGTGAGCCAACACGCCGGCACAAAGCTCGTCGTGGGGCTGCCGATGGCCGAGGTCGAAGAGACCATGCTGTGGCTCTCCCTGTCCGCGCTTGCCATCACCGTCATCACCGTCGCAGCCGCACTCTTCATCACCAGACGCATCATTAGCGACGCGACAAGGCCGCTCCAAGCACTCGGCGAAACCGCTGCGACGGTGTCCGCGCAGCGCCTGGACCGAGGCACGGTCGCGGTGCCCAGATTCCACGACGAAACCCTCCCGCTCGAACACGAGGTGGCCCGAGTAGGGGCCGCGTTCAACCAAATGCTCGACAACGTCGAAGGCGCGCTCATCGCACGCGAACACTCCGAACAAACGCTGCGACGTTTCGTTGCCGACGCGTCCCACGAGCTGCGCAACCCGTTGGCGTCCATCTCCGGCTACTCGGAGCTCGTCGAGCAACACGCCGACGGGCTGCCCGACGACACAGCCTTCGCGCTGGCCCGCATCTCTGCGGAGTCGAAGCGCATGCGCGGGCTCGTCGAGGACATGATGGTGCTCGCCCGCCTCGACGCGCGCCAGCAAATTGAGCCGCAGCCGGTGGACGCCGTCGAAGTAGTGCTGAACGCCGTGTCCGACGCGCGGGCGACCTCCGCGGAGCATCGCTGGACGGTATCGCTGCCCGACGAACCCGTCGACGTGATGGCAGGCGCAGACCAGCTTCAGCAAGTAATGGTGAATCTACTCGGCAACGCGCGCACCCACACCCCGCCCGGCACGCTGGTGGAGACAGCTGTCACCCCCGATGGCGTCATCAGCGTCACCGACAACGGTCCGGGGATCAGCCCCGACGTGCTACCCCACGTCTTCGAGCGCTTCACCCGGGCCGACGAGGCCCGCCGCCACAGCGAGGCCCGGTCGACGGGACTCGGCCTCGCCATCGTGAAAGCGCAGGTGGAGAGCTTCGGCGGACAGGTCCGCGTGGAATCCCGCCCCGGGTGCACCCAATTCGCCGTCCGACTACCACCGGCTGGGAACACCCCGACCGCGCCACCTTCGGCCACCGAGTAGGCGACGAAGTCGCCGTATCGAGGTGAGCCGGCAGAAAAACTTCAAAATCCGTACGCAGATTGATCAAACCCTCTGATTTTGGGGGGTTAAGCGAATCTGCGTACGGATTTTGAAGTTTCGTGGAGGGTGATTTCGATACGCGCCCTTCGGGCGCTACTCAATCACCGGTAAGGGTGCCCTCCCCCGACCGTCGAGTAGGCCCGAAGGGCCGTATCGAGACGCACAGCGGCTGGGTTTCGATACGCGGCTCCGCCGCTACTCAACCACCATCGATATGCAGGCTCCGCCTGCTACTCAACCACCGGGCGCGCCGGCGGCCGTCAGTTGGAGCCGTCGAGCACAGCCCTGGAGCTGGACAGACCGAGGCGAGTGGCGCCGGCCGCCACCATGGCGCACGCGGTTTCCCAGTCGCGGATGCCGCCCGAGGCCTTGATTCCGAGGCGGTCCCCCACCGTCTGCTTCATCACCTCGACGGCGTGCACACTCGCGCCGCCGGCAGGGTGAAAACCAGTGGAGGTCTTCACGTAGTCCGCTCCGGCGGCTTCGGCCGCCTTGCACGCCGCGACAATCTCGTCGTCGCTCAACGCAGCCGACTCGATGATCACCTTCAGCAGCCCCGGCGTAGCTTCCCGTACGGCGCGGATCTCTGCCTCGACGAGGTCAGCTCGGCCCTCGCGCAGCAGGCCGATGTTGATCACCATGTCCACCTCATCAGCGCCGTGCTCCGACGCTTCCGCGGCCTCGCGGGCCTTCGTCGCGGCCGTGTGATTGCCCGACGGGAACCCAACCACCGTGGCCACCTTGACGTCGCCAGTATCCACTTCGAGCGGCAGCATCGACGGGGAAACGCACACCGAGAAGGTACCCAGGTCCTTCGCTTCGTCGACGAGCGCGGCCACCTGGGCGCGAGTGGCGTCGGTCTTCAGCAGCGTGTGGTCAATGAGTTTGGCAAGTTCGTCACGAGTGATGCTCATGTTCGAAGCCTAGCGGGCACTGCAGGATGTGCGGGCGAGGAGCAGCGAGCCGAATCACAACACGGGACGGCGCAGCACCGTGAACCAGCGGTTGCCGTAGTTCACCTGCTGCCCGTCGCGAACACGCACTTGCACACCCGACGGCGCCGGATCGTACTCACCGTTCGGCGTCATCAGCGCGGTGCCGTTCGTCGAGCCCCGGTCAATCACGAACACGCCGCGCGGATCCGTGCCGATCAGCACGTGCGTACGCGAGATCATGCGCCCGTCGCCCATCGCGGGCACCAGTTGCACCTCAGGGTCCGACTCTGCACGCTGCGGGTTGCGCCCCAGCAGCACCGTGACGGTGAGCTCCACCTCACGCCCGTCATCGAGTCGGATGTACCAGCCCTCATCACCCGGACGGCCTGCGTCAGCGTTGTGCGGGAGCGCGGCGATCGTCGTGCCCTCGTCCTCCTCGACATCACCGAACTCGCGCTGCCTCACCCGAACAGAGCGCTTCGACGGCTCCAACACCGACGTTGGCGTCGGCATAGGAATCCACTCTGGGCGCGCGGCGCGGCGCCCGGAGTCTGTTCCGGGCGGATTGGCGGTCGACGGTGGCATGGCCGGCGGTGCAGGCGGGGCGCTCTGCTGAGAGGCCGGGGCCTGACCGAGATCTCGACGCGGCGGCTGACCGTGATCCGCTGGCTGGAACGAGGATCCTGATGCAGACGGCATGCTCTGCGGCCCTGGCTGCGCGGGGCTCTGGAAAGAATTGGCGGACGCCTGAGATTGCGCGTAGGCGCCCGGCTGCGGAGACATCTGCTGCTGAGGCTGCGACGGCTGCCCGCTGTACTGCTGCCCGCCCCACGCCGGCTGCTGTTCCTGTGCCCACGGCGCATCCGGCGCGCGCCAAGGTTCCTGCTCTGGGGCTTTCTCCTGCTGCCAGTCGTTGTTGGGCGCCCAGGCGTCGTTGGCGTAGTTGGACGCCTCAGGGCTGAACGCCTCGGCCAGATGCGGTGGGAGCCCGACGGTGCTCTTCTGCGCTCTGGACGAACGCGTTTGCGCGCGGGCTGGGGCGTCGGCGGCTTTGGGTTGCACGAGCACTGCCTTCACCGCCATGTCGTGCCAGCCTTGGCGGCGTTCATGGATGATGAGGAACACCAGGAAAGCGATGCCACCCACTACCGTGATCATGAGGCCGAGATACACCAAGAAGCGAAGGAACACCCTCCACCAGCCGATGGGTTTCCCGTCGAGGAGGCCCACGAGCTCCAGTTTCATTGCCTTGGCACCGATGCCGGCGCCACTCGTTGCATAGGCCCACCACTGGTACAAGCCGTACGCGAGCGTCAGCACCGCCGTCGTGATCGAGGCCACCAACACGACCGCCGGATTGTGGCCCCACAGGGACAGGGCGAGTGTAAGCAGACCACCGAACAGGGCGACGGGGGCGACGTCGATTAGGTACGCCAGAAAGCGTCGACCAAGCCCGGCCACCTCGTGGCCCCGGGGGATCATTCGACTCACGCTTGCCTCCTCAACACCAAAGAATATGTGCAGATGGGGTTCTCTTACTACTTCATCTTGCGGAACGACTTCGTGGATAGCCTGGAGAGCAGCCACTTGGGCCACGCGACGGAGCGACGCATACCCCGGCTCACCGACTTGGACTCAGCCCAGTAGCCCGCGGCAACGTCCTCCGACGGGGAGCCCGGCGCGAAGACTAGCCAATCGGCTTCCTTCGCCAAGGAGACCGGATCCGCTGTGCCCTCGATCTTGGTGAAGTCCTCGGTGAGCTGCACAGCCTGCTCGGAGCGCGTCGCTGACAACGACGGCGAACGCCCAAGGTCGCGTGCCTTATCCACCAGCTCGAGCCACGCGCCCGCAACACGGTTTGCCACGTCGGGGTCATTCTTGCGACGAGCGCGGCGTCGAAGCTTCAACCCAATGATGAGCGCAATTGGGACGACGATCGTCAACAGCGGAATGCCCGCGATCAGCGCAATCGTGCCGACGCGTCGCCAGTCAATGGACTGCTGCTCCTCTGGGATCTCTCCAGGGTCAGTGGGGAGCTGTTCCTCGTCCGGCGGCACGTCAGGCTTCTGCGGAGGCGGTGGCGGGTTCACGACGTACGGGCGCGGTTTCGGCGGCTCCTCGGGGATCTCATCGTCCGCCTTGCGGTCCTTCGGCGGGGTTGGGTTGAAACGCACCCAACCCAGGCCTTCCAGGTTGAGCTCAGCCCACGCGCCCACTTGCTCGCCGGTGATCTGCGACGAGCCTTCCACCTCGAAGCCGTAGATGACGCGGGATGGAATCCCGAGCTCTCTCGCCATGAGCGCCATCGTCGTCGCGTACTGCTCACCGTCGCCGATCATGCGCTTCGGGTCGTCGAGGAGCGCGAGCAGACGGGACTGCGAGTGGCCCGGCTGCGAGGGAACCTCATCTTCCTGACCGTGCGAGAAGTAGCCGAGTTGTAGCTGCTTTTCGATCGCAAGCGCCTGCGCCCCGGCGGTGGGCGCACCCTCCGTCCACTGCCTCGAGAGCGTCCGCAGCGTCTCTGGAACGCGTTGCGCCTTGGGCTGCTTCACCGATCCTGCGCCGGCATCGGCAATCTGAGCCTCGCTCGGGCGCTGCGGCACCACAGCGCTCAGCTCGTAGGTATCGCCCTCGTGGAGATGCTGCAGCGTCACACCAGTGCCGGAAGCGTGGTTGTAGAAGAAGGATTCGCCAAGCTTGATGGCGCGCTCGCCGTCGAAATGCACAGCGGTGGAGCGCCCAACGGTTGGCACCCAGACGTCGCTGTAGTTGTGGATTCGCACGTGGAGGGTCAGCGGGTCGCCCGGAGTATCGTCATCAATCCACTGGCCTACCCGCCGGAACGTGGTTTGGTCCACTGCCTTGTCATCGAGCGTGGCGACGCGGAAGGCGATGCCGTCGTAGGAATCCAGCGTCGCGAGCCGCACGATGTCACCGGGCCTAGCACCAGCCACCTCAAACAGCGTTTCACTCCGGTGTTTCGTGATGTTCGCCCGGAAAGCCTGCAGCGGGGAGCGCTGCTCCGCCAGGTTCACCGGGATCTCGACGGCGGAGCGCAGGGTGCTGCGCTCAGCACTGCCGGCGAGCGCGGGGGCCGCGAGCATCCCGACGAGGCCAGCCACCGCGAGCACCGCAACGCCCAACACCAGGCGTACCGGGCGGAAGCCACCCTGGGTTTCTGAGAGGCGATCGCGCATCGTGCCGCGGCGATACGTGGTCCAGATGAGCACGGTGGCGAAGAACCCGAGCCCCACCCACAGCGGCATGACGGCCACCCTGGAGCCAAGCAGAGCGCCCACGACGTAGCCCAGCGCCGGAGGCAACCAGGCCATGCTGGGGTGCGTGCTCCGCAGGCTGATGCTGAGTCCGACGAGGCCAACCAGATACCCGACGATGCCCGGCGCGGCAAGCAAGTTATAGGTCTCCCCGATAGGAGGATCGAGGGTCAGCATGTCACGCCATGCGGTGACCGGGCCCGTTAGCAGCCCGAAGAGCGTTCGCCCGGTGGGCACGACAAATCCGATGGAAGCGGACGGCATCACCAGCGCGCTACCGAACACCAACCATCCGCCGACGGCGAGGAGCGCCGTCGTGCCAACACGGAGGTGACGCAGCGTCGAAATCAAGGCGATCACCATGCCCAGCGCGGCGAATCCCAACACGGTGATGAACAGCAGCGGGCTGCCATACACCGGCCAAAACGCCAGCGCCACCAGTGCGGACAGCAGGAGAAGCGCCAAGAAGTCGATAACCGGCCACATGCGTGGCGAGCGCGCAAGTTGCCATGCGCTCGGAGTGGCTGTTGTGGACGGGAGTGTCATCAGTCCATCGACCTCCTCATCACGCGCGGCAAGTCCTTGAGGCTGCCGATCTGGTTCAAGGTGACGTTACCCACCTTGCGATTCCGCACGTCTTCGCCCGCCGCCACGCGAATGCCAATGAATCGGACATCGACGTCGAAGCGCGAGCTTGCCAGCCGAAGGTCGCGGAGGGTGGCGGTCGATCCGGTAATGAGTACGACGATCGAGGCACCGTGGTTGGCGCGCGAACTGGTGTAGGCAAGATCAGCGATCCCCCCGCGGGAGGTCTGCTCGACGAGTGACAGCTCGTCGAGCGCCACCGTCGGCGAGATAGCCGCAAGCTCATCCTTCGATGTGGCCATCGCCAACTGTGAATCACCCAGCAGTGACTGCATGGCAATGGACGCAGCGACGGACACAGCGGTCTCGAACTCGTCCTCGTCGATATAGGACTGTTGGCCCGTATCGAGCGCCACCAGCACCTTCGACATCCGGGATTCTTCAAACTGGCGCACCATGAGTTCGCCCACACGCGCCGAGGATTTCCAGTGCACGTGTCTGCGGTCGTCGCCCGCGACGTATGGGCGCAGGGCGTGGAAGTTCATGTCCGACGCGCTCAAGTTCGGGCTGGCGTGGCCCTCAAGGTCATGCACGAAGCCCAGCTGGCGGCCAGGGAGCCGGACCGTCCTCGGATGGACGAATACCTCCGTCTCACCTGTCCAATGGGTTTCTCTGCCTGCCAGTCCGAACGGGTCCCCTTGCACGGAGTTTGCCGGCCCGACGACGATGTGGCCGCGGCGGTGCGTCGGAATGCGGAATCGAAACTCGCGAGCGCTGCCTCCTGACATCATCGGCATCCAGAAGCTGGCTTTCTCCTTGCCGACCGGCAAATCGAGACGCGAGCCGAGATGCCTCTTGCCGGGCTGAGTTTGTACGAGGAGCCGGCCGTCGGCCCGCTCCCCGACTACCACGGAGCGATCCGACACCTCCATCGCGACGCGCAGGCGCGGTTTGCCAATGGTGAACAGCAACGCGATGCCGACGAGCACAATGGCGACGACCCCGACGAGCAGGAATTCCTGCCAGCCAGCCACCAATCCGACGATGAGCACCACGATGCCCACGACGAGGGCGACCCACCCGGCCGTGCGCATGCCGATGGCCTCGCTGACGCGTTTGTACAGCGAGCGAAAGGCTTCACCGGTTGGCGGATCAACCGTTTCCGGGATTTCCCAGCGGGTCGTGGTGGTCATCAGTCGCGAGCGCGCTCCGTCGGAGGCGGCACGGAACCGATCACGTTCGCCATCACGTCGACGGCGGTCACACCGTTGAACTCAGCTTCCGGATCAAGAATCATGCGGTGCGCCAAGCACGGCACCGCGAGGATCTTGACGTCGTCGGGCGTGACGAAGTGCCTACCCACCGACGCCGCCCATACGCGGGAGGCGCGAACCAGCGCGAGCGCACCGCGGACGGAGACGCCGAGGCGCACGTCCTCTGCGGTACGCGTGGCCTCGACCAGACGCACAATGTAGTCCAGCACGCTCGCCTCGATGTGAACCGCGGTGGTCATCTGCGCCATCTCCGCCACTTGCTGGCCCGTCACCACCGACGGCAGCGCCGTCGAGCGAGGACGGGATCCGCCGGTAACGAGGATACGCATGGTGGCCTCGTGGTCCGGGTAGCCGAGCGTCGTCTTCATCAAGAAGCGGTCCAGCTGAGCCTCGGGCAGGCGGTAGGTACCGGCCTGCTCGATGGGGTTCTGGGTTGCAATCACCATGAACGGGTTGCCGACGGAATAGGACTGGCCGTCGACGGTAACGCGCGATTCCTCCATCACCTCGAGCAGCGCGGACTGCGTCTTGGGTGAGGCTCGGTTGATCTCGTCAGCCAGCACGATCGACGCGAAGATCGGGCCCTGATGGAACTCAAACTCGCCGGACTTCTGGTCGTAAATGGTTACGCCGGTCACGTCGGATGGCAGCAGGTCCGGGGTGAATTGAATACGGCTGTGCGTACCCTGCACCGATTGTGCGATGGCACGAGCCAGACTCGTCTTGCCCGTACCCGGGTAGTCCTCGAGAAGGAGGTGACCTTCCGCCAGCATGCAGGTAATTGCAAGACGAATCGCCTCACTCTTACCCATTATGACGCGTTCAATATTACCGACGATATTCGCGAAGTTCTCGCTAAACCATCGTGCCTGTTCTGGGTTCACGAGTCACCTTTCACTAGCTCGTCCATTTCCATTCGTCACCGCCGCGACCGTTGATAGTGCATTGCACGATAACTTTCTTGGGATACTCGGGGGCTGCACCCGGTGAGCCTGACCCAGGCGGCACCGTTACGTTTTCAGCGACGATTTTTCCATTCTGGGCCTTGTGCACACCAAGCGAACGCCCCTGCTTTCCACCCTTGAGCTCATTCACAGTGCATTTACTATTCGGGTCAGTGACATAGTTCACCTTTACGGTGAGTTTTCCGTCCTTATGGTTATACGAGAATTTGGAGACATCTGCCACATTGGCTTCGAGTGTATAGAGCGACCTTTTCCCCCACTCCCTCTGGCCACGTGGACGGTTTTCCCGCACACCTTCCGGAGCATCCCCGCTCGCGCCCTCCACTGGCACGCCCTGCCAGGCCATGACCCATGCGTTGCGCCCCTGCTTCAGTATGTACTCAGACTCGCTCGGTTTATCTACCTCGCCCGCAGTGGTTTCTTGCTTGTAGTAGCCAGCTGGATCCCAGCCCCCCGTCTCTTCGAGCGTCAGGTTTGAAGGCCACTTACGCCGCACCGAGTCCTGCGAGTACGCCTCCATCTCACTAAACTTGTCCAAGTCAATGGCTCTCGGTTCGGCCGTTGCCGGAATCAAATTAGCAATACCGGAAGCCGCCGCCGCAAAGTCGTCGACGTTGTCGACATTGTTCGTGAGTACAGCGCGCACATCGGCCGTGTACTGCTTCCCTGGAACCAGCGGATCAGTGGTGTAGAAATTGCTGCCCTCGGAATGCAGATCTTTCCAATCACCGCCGACGACACGATATTGATATTTCAGGCCAGCGTTGCTTTGCTCTTGCTGATTGAAGTTCGCGGTAGTCAAATGGAAGAGGACCCTCTCTGGGTAGCGATGGTGTCCCCTCGCGAAGTTGACGTTCAACTCCGGCTTTCGCCACGCAACGACAGGGTTTGGGTTCTTCCCTACCCAGGCGCCCCTGCCGCTTTCCTTCTTCGTCGTGTACAGGTTCTCCGCATACACGTGGAACTGGACCTTATCGAGCCCGAAGCCATCCATCGTGACCGTATGCGTCTTGCCTGGCTCAAAGTCGTACACCTCGGCCCTGCTGTGCTGAGGCCGGTTATTGACGGATGGAACAATGCGGATCCGCATATTCGGGTCGCCGTTGGCGCTCACGTTGCCCGGCTGCACCTCTACCGAGAAGCTCCCGCCCACCCTGTCGTTGTTGGGCGTGGCAGTGACCCTCACCTCACCCATGGGCCTGCCCACCGGGAAGGTCGGCTGGGAACGCTCGGATGCCGGGGAGGAGCCTGCATTGTTAGTGGCCGTGAGATCGAAGGTGTACGTCTGCCCATTCGTGAGCCCACCCCACTTGTACTCAAGCGCATTGCCGGGAATCTGCTTGCTGCCAAGGCGCTTGCCCTGCGAGTCGTAGAGGTTCAGCGTCCATTGCTTCACGGGGCTTCCCTCGTTGTTCTCGTTCGCGAACCGCGCCTTCTCCCAACGCACCAGCAGCGCCTTGTCGTCGAGTTCAACGTGCGGCCGCTCCGGGGCGAGAGGTTTCGCGTCGGGAATATACGCCGCGGAAGTGGGCGACGGCTTCGATGCACCAAGCTTGTTGTATTCGACAACGCTCAACGTCCACGGCACGTTGTTGCGCAGCCCAGTAATGGTGCACGTCGTACCGGAACATTCAGCCTTCACTGGTGACTGGCCGGGTGCGCTCGCAATCACCTCGCGCTTGTCGATGGGGTAACCATTCGATCCCCCCGAGCGGTACTCGAACCGGATCTGCCCGTCGCCCGGCACGCCGCCGAAGGGCGCCGACGGCTGTGAGGGCTTGTCTTTCACGTTCAGCCTGATGCTGCCATCAACCACACGGCCGGGGTCCTTCGTCGCGTCCTGCACCGAATACCGTGCCGTCAGCGTTCCTACGAAGCCCTCCGCCGGGGTGATCGTCACCGTGTTGCCGTCGTGCTTCACCTCGCCCGAGCCGGACGTGATGGAAGCGCCCGTGACAACGAGGCTCGGATCGCTCTTGATGTGCGACGTGTCGTTGGCGGTAACCGGGATAGGCACGGCGACCCCCGCAGCAGCCTCGTCGACCACGTCGGTGGCAGCGTCAGTCAGCGGCTGCCTGGACGCCACCATCTCCAGCACCACTTGGAACTCGCGCGACGCGCCGACCGCGTTCGTCACAACGCCGCTGAGCGTCTTCTTCGTTCCGGCCTTCGCCGTGAGTGGCGCGGACGCGACGATGACGGAGTTACTGGACTCCGTGTGCCACTCGATCGGGGCGTCGCCTCCCACTTCCTTCCAGTCCTTGAAGCTGAAGTCAAGGCCGCGCGGGTCTTGGAACAGCGGCATCGCGGAAAGCCGGAACTCGCCTTCACCCGGCGCTACCTGCAGCGTGCCCTGACTGACCTGCTCGGGCGGCAGGTTCGTCATCGGGTCGTTCGCGTCGCCGTCGCCGTCCTTCTCGTTGGCCTTCACCTCGACGTTGATGCTCACGAATGCACGCTTCGCCGTATCGTCGCCTTCGGGAACGACGTCAATGACTTCGAACACGACGGCCGAGGGGCCGCGGTAATTACTGCTCGGCGTGTACTCCACTCCGCCGGTGGCGGGAACCGCACTGCCGTTGGTGGCTGCAATGGTGTCGGTGCTCGTGAGCTTCACCTTCCGCCCCTCAGTTCCCTGAATGAGGTCGTCGAAGTTCAGATGCACAGGCTGGCCGGCGGTGGCCGTAATCTGGCGAGCGCGGCTGTCGCGCACCACGGGCCGGATGTCTTCGGTGCCCGGCACCGTCAGCAACGCGTACGAAACGTTGTTGTCCTTATCCGTGAGCGCATAGCGCACCTGCTGGGTACGTTCCTTGACCGGCACCGCAATCTTCGTCGCACTGACGGCGTGGGGACTGTTCTCGTCGTCCTTATTCGCGTCGGGCACGGAGACCCGAAGATCCTTCTGTGCCCCGTCTGGGTCGAAGTCATTCGCGGTCACATCCACCTCGACGATGGGCTTGTTCGTGACCTCCAGGAACGGGACGATGTCGTCGCGCGCCGTCGGTGGCAACAGCGGAGCGTCCTTGTCCACGGTGATCGAGAAGCTGCCGATGCCTTCTTGTTGGCGGCTATCGGTGACGCGATACGTGCCCTGGTACTTGCCCGGCTTCGCAATGGGCTTCACCGAAATCTCGCGGTCGTGGACGATCTCCGCGGAGAGGGAATCGTCGTCCATCGTCACTGGGTTCTTGGCCGAGAAACCGATGCTGTCGCCCTCGAAGTCGTAGTCATTGGCGAGCACCGGCACCTGGATGGGGCGTCCCGGGCGCACCGTGACCTTGTCATGCACCGCAACAGGCGGCTGGTTCACATTGCCCGGCGGGGCGACGCCCACACGGATCTGCCCTGAGGCAACCTCACCGTGCGCATCCGCCACCTGATAGCGGAACGTGTCTGTGCCTTGGCTCTTCGGGAATGCCTCATAGGTGATGAACGACTCGCCTACTTCCACCACGCGGCCAAGCTTCGGCCCGGCACCCAGTCCGAGTAGCGTCACGGCGTCACCGTTCGGGTCGATGCCGTCCAGGCGAATAGGAATTCGTGTCTTCGTCCCCGCCAACACACGATCCACGACTTCTCTAGGCGCGGGCGGCAGGTTCGGCGAGTCCTCGCTAATCGAGGTCACGTTCAGCACCGCAGATGCGGTGTGCCCCTCCGAATCCGCCACTTCGTACACGACGGCGCTCTGCTGCCGCTGCGACCCCGGCGGGATACGGACGCGGATCTTGTCACGGTCGATCCACACATTGTCGCCAAGCGGTGATTCGAGGATTCGGGTTATTTTCAAGTCGAGCCCGATGGGCGAGGAATCGTTCACCAGCACGGGCGCCGTCGCGATACTTCCTGCGCGCACATCGATGTCGTCATCGACGGCGATCGGGTCCACTGAGCCCGTGTTCTTCGTCGGAATAACGACGACGCTGCCGCGTGCGATGTGTCGCCCGTCGGAGACCACGTATTCGATGGTGACCGGGCCCTTGGGGGCGGACTTCGCGGTGACCGTCATCAAGTGACGACGCTCAAGCTTCACCGACAGCGACGGGTCCGCAGAGAAAGATTGGATGACGAGCACGTCGCCGTCGGCATCCGTGTCGTTCGCGAGTGGGTCGACGAGGACGGTGCCCTCAGGCGGCAGCAGGGCCACGTCGAGGGCAGCAACCGGCGGATTATCGCTGCCGGGCGGCACCACGTCGATCCTCACCACGCCGGTGTCAAACTCCGTCGACGCGACGTTATAGGTGAGGTAGTAGGTACCCGGTTCGGGCGCTGAGAAGGTGAAACTCTGATCGCCGTAGTCGGGGGTGATCTTGCACGTAGTGCAGTCTTCAGCCGCCACTTCCTGCAAAATCAGGTTCTCGCCGATGTCGTTCTCCAGAGGCCGAACCTCGACGGTCTGGTCCACTTGCACCGTCGCGAAATCGGCGTACGCGATGGGTTTCACTGGCTCGTCGACGACGTTGACTTCGAGCTCGCCCTCCGTGACGTCGGTGCCGTCGGAGATGGTGAGGTTGATCTTCTTCTTGCCGTCCGTCTTACCGATGTCCTGGTAGTTGATGGTGCCGTCGGGGTTGAAGGTGACCAGGTCCTCAGAGCCGGCCGGCATCGACGCACCCTCCAGGATGAGCGGATCCCCCTCTGGGTCACGCCAGTCGGTCAAGACCCGTTTCGTGAACTTTGACCCCTTCGTGATCGTCATGGGTTGCGCCAGCTCGAAGAGATACGGGGGCTTGTTTTCCTTCTTCGGGTCGGCGTCGGCTACGTGCACAGTGACGTTCGCGGTATCGGTGAGTTCACCGTCGGAGATCGTGTAGCTGAACGTGAAGCTCTGCTTCTTGTTCTCAGGAGGAATGGTGATCTGCAGGCCCGTGCCGCCACGCACCGACTGCAGCGAGGCGCCGTCGATTTCTGCGGGGGCTTGGATGGTCAAGACGTCACCGTCGGGGTCGGAATCGTTATCCAGCACGTCGAGGGTGGTGGCACGCCCGGTGCGAGCAGTGAGCTCATCGTCTTGGGCAGACGGCGGATGGTTTTCCTCGTTGCGGTCGGCTTTGTCATCCGTGGTCGGGGCATCCGGCGGCGGGGGTTCGTTGGATTCCTTCGTGACGAATTCCTGCCAGTTGTCGATGCGCGCCATGTTCTGATCGACGAGCCACACGACGCCGGTCTTCGCCTCATTCAGCGCCACGGTTCGACGGTTCACCTGCAGCGACATCGTGTCATTGGACGCCCCGTCGTAGCCGGGGATCTCCCTCACTGAGGCGCCCGCGCCACCGCAGCGCTTGACAAACTTCGCACCGAACGCGCCATACAAACAGGTGCCTACCTGCACCGGCTGCACCGGGGCGCCGGAGAGCTCACCGGAGAGGGAGCGTGCACCGTCGGGAGTGACCGCGATGAGGCCGGCTTCCGTGGCGTAGACAGCGCGCACGTCCTCGCGCCCACCCATGATGTTGTCAACGGGAGGCAGCAGCTTGGCGTTGCCAGCGCCGGAGACGTCGATGACCTGCGTGGAACCTTCCACCCAGATGCGCGCGCCAGCACGATCAAGCACGACGGCCTTGTCCCCCACCGCGCTCAGCTCGACGGAACCAACGCGGCTCGGGTCCAATGTGAACGGCAGCTTCGTCGTTGACTTCTGCTCCCCGTCTCCACGCACGAGCATGGACTTGTTCACGTCGAGACCAATGATCTGCCCCTTCGACGTGAGCGTCGCCACACCATTGACGCCAACTTCGAACTGCGCTTTGTCCTTATCCGGGTCCATCGCAAGCACATCCGTGGCCTTGCCAAACCAGACACGCCCGTTTTGCGGGCTCGTGACCAGCAGTCTGCCTTCCGTGAGTTGCACGTCGGCACCGACCGGCAGCACCATCGGCGATTCCAATCGGTTTCGGCTCGGGTTGTACTGCGTCAGCGTGTTGGAGTCTTCGCCTCGCACCACAACCAGATCTTCGTACTGCAGGACCGACGATTCCCTGTCCGCCACCGTCGTGGCAGATTCCAGCGATTCGATCTGCGTGTTTGCCCTACCCACCATCGCAAGATTGCGGTTGATGGCGTAGACGGTGCCCTCGTCGACGTGCACGTCGGCGCGGTCGAGGCCGGGGCTTGCGTAGGCAGCCACCCCTAGGGCGATGGCCAGCGCACCGACGACAAGCCATTGCCAGAAGCGGCGGAAGAACCGTGCAAGCAGGCGCAGGCCGCGGGAAGTTGGTTTGGCTGCGTTCGCCACTAGTTGCTCCTGGGGGGAACGATTTTCAAACGGATCTCATCGTCGAGCAGCAATTCCGTGCCGATCTCGACGGTGACACTACGTCCATCGCGCAACTCGAACTCCGGCTCCCCCACCGGCCGGATTAGCGTGCCGTTGGTGGAGTGGAGGTCAGTCACGACGATGTTCCACTCGTTTGCGGTTACCAACACGTGGTTGCGGGAGATGTCGTGCCCGCTGCTGTTGACTCGCATCAAGTACGCACCGTGCGGCCCGCGGGACCCGTCGGGAGAACGGCCAACGACGATCCCGCTTGTAACGTCGGCCCCGTCTCCTTGATTCGATACGACGGCGGCAAGCACCGGACGTCGAATCAGCCGCGGATTTGACGAGTCCACGGGGCCAGAGCAGATACGGCAGCTGGATGCACCACGCGGGTTAGCGTGTCCGTTCATGCAAGGCACCGCCAGCACTTGCGGATCTTGCGTCGACTGCGGCGGCTGCGGCTTCTGCTTCGCGGCAAGATCCGTCGAAAACACTGTGCCGCTGTCGTCGTCATCAACCTCACCGAAGTTGCCGGGCACCACCACAGGAGCCTGCCTCGATCCCGATGGCGACGGTTGCGCATAGGGCTGCTGAGGCCCAGGCTGAAACTGGGATGGGGAACCGAACGGCTGCGGCGCCGGGGGCCTCGCAAATTGGTTCCCGGGCTCAGGCTGTGCCGGCGGAGCACTGAACGGCTGCGACGCCTGAGGCATCGGATGGGGTTCAGGCGCCTGCTCCGCTTGGCGTCGGGGTTGCGGTTCCGCCTGCGGAGGATCCGACGGTTCTTCGTCACCGCCGTCTAGCAAGGCAGGGTCGAACGTCATGGTGTCGGCGTCGTCGGAGATCTCGGGCTCCGGCGCGGCGGCATCAGGCTGCGACGGCGACTCAGGGTCCGCGTCGACGCCCGCCGCCGCAGCAGCGATGGGAGGCCCGGCCGCGGCTTCAGGTGCAGACGGTTGAGGCAGCGCCTCGTGCTGTGGCTCAGACGCGGCGGGCTCTGAGGACTCGGCTGGGACCGGGGCGGGACGCTTGCGCCTGCGAACCCCCAGCACCGGAATCTTCTCGAGCACACCCATGGATTCCGCGTCCGGTAGACGCAGAAGCTGATCCTTCGCCGTCGTCAGCGTCACCGACGAGACGAGTGCCGCACCAACGACGAGCGGCAGTCTGGGCAGGTCCCCGTCAACGGGCGCAAGCTGGATGGTGTAGGTCTGGTCTTGGTCCAGCTGTTCCTCGTGCCAGGTGACGGCCTCCGCCCCCTCGGCGACGAGCGTGCCGTCGGCATCCAGCAACTGGACGCCCCCGCGGAACAGGCCGTGCAATCCGTGCTTATCCCAGAAGAATGCAGCGAAGTCAGTGAGTGAGCCGATGCCCACTTCGTTGACGAACGCGAACAAGGCATCGGGGGTTCGCGTCTCGAGCGTGCCGCGCCAGAGGTTCGTCGCAAACTCGGACATCTCTGCCGGCGGGGCCGGCATGATGACCAGCGACGTAGGCCCTGACAAGGCCAACCATTTCCCGCTCGTGTACGCAAGCCGCCACGCGGCCACGGGCAATGCCATGGTGGCTCCTTTCTCTTCCCTGGCTCAGCACGCAGACAATCAGTGCAAGTCAACCAGGCTCACCTAACGAGAAGGTTACGAGTTTCGCTGGTTCACCGCCGTCGCCATCCTTCGGACGCCTTCCTCGATGATCTCCGGGCTCGTGGCCAGGTTGACTCGCACCCAGGTGGCGTTTTCGGGCGCGAAGTCCGCACCGAAGTTGAACCGCACCCGCGCATGATCGTGGAAGAACTTGCCCGGTTCGGCGATGCCTAGCGGCGTGCAGTCCAGCCAAGCAAGGTAGGTGCCCTCGGCCGGTTCATAGCGCAGCATGGGTAGGTGCTCGGCCACCAGGTCGGCGAACAACCGACGGTTGCGCTCCAGCTCGCTTTGAAGTTCGACGATCCACTCCCGGCAGTGCGTGAGCGCCGTCGCGTGCGCGAGCGCACCGAAATGGCTCATTGCCTCTCCCACATACCCCGGCATGGCGCGCAGGGTGGGCAGGGCGTCGTCGCTAGCAAACAGGAGGCCAGCCTTGATGCCCGCTAGGTTGAACGCCTTCGCCGCGGATGTGGAGAGGATGGCCTTGCCCGGGTCATCGAGTGACAGGAAGGGCGTGAATTCACGGCCGCTGAACGGGGCGTGAATTTCATCCACGACGACGGTGACGTCGTAGCGGCGGGCAAGCTCCGCAACCCGCTGCAGCTCCTCGCGGGTGTGCACCGTGCCGTTCGGGTTGTGCGGGGAACACAGCAAGTAGGCGCGGGCGCCGTCGGCAAAGACGCGCTCGAGCCCTTCTAGATCCAGGCGGTTGTTCACCAGCGGCACCTCGACGGGGGTGCGCGACGTGCCGTCGATGATCTGCCTGAACGGCGGGTAGATGGGCGGGTTAAACGCCACCTTCTCCCCTGGTTTGGTGGCGGCCTCTATGGCGTAGCGCATGCCCTGCATCACGTCGCCGGAGCGGGCAGCATTTGCGAGGTTCGGCTTCCACCCCCAGCGCCACTCAGCGAAATCGGCGAAGGCCTCACGGTAGATGGGCTGCTCCGGGTAGCCGGTGTCGCCGTCGCGCAGTGCCTGCTCGATCCGCTGCACGACGGGCTCAGGAACGCGGCAGTCCATCTCCGCCACGAACATCGGCAGCACGTCAGCTTCGAAGCGCGTCCATTTAATAGAGGTGCGGCGACGGAGCTCGTCGAGAGGCACGTCAAATATCGCCATGAGATTCCTTTCAGTCGTTGTCGCTCACAGTGAGCGGCAGCCGGCCTGCGATGTCGAGGAGCCACGTGAGCAATCCGTCGACGGAGCCGGGCGCGATGGCTTGGGTGGTGACAAGGGCGATGGCATCGCCGCCAAACCACAGGCGGTCGAACGGAGGCGCCTCGTCGAAGCACTGCCGAAGCTGCGGCCGCAGGAGGATGCGGGCGGCGTCTACGTCGTCGGCCCTGATGCGCCAGGCGTAGTCAAACGCGGGGTCGCCAACCTCCAGGTCGCCGGCGCCCATGAGCTCCACCATCACCTCGTCGTCTTTGTTCAGCGCGACGACGGGCAGCCGCGCGCCAGGCACCCGCACGCCCACCACGTTGCGCAGCGGGGAAGCTTGGAAACCGAACACGGGGAGGTCGCCGAACTTGCCGACGAAGCCGTGCCCGTCAGGTGACACGGGGAGCTTGTGCTTGAGGCGGCCGTGAATGTCTGCCGACGACGCGAACAGCCACTGTCGCTGCGCAGTCCAGGCGCGCCAGGCCTCAGCCGAGGTGCCGAACTGGAAGCGCTGCTGTGCCATGGGGCCGGGGCGCACCAGCGGCGGCTGGGGCACGGGGAGCGCGCGTCCGGCGCCGACGGCGGCCAGCACACGCACGGGGATGGCGTCGACGATGGCGTGCAGGGCCGCGAGGTACTCGTCGATATCCTCGACGGTGAGGTCGCGGCGAGTGCTGAACAAGATGGCGTCGCGCTCGAACCACAGCGATTCGAACTCCACCCTGGAGAGCTGGGAGACGACCGCCGGCACGAGCACGTCACGCGCGAACGCCGGCGAGGAAGCGACGGCCTGCCACTCGACGTCGAAGTTGCCTCCGATTTCCACGCGGGGACCGTCGAGGGTCTCCAGCACCGACGCGATGCTCAGCATGGGGAATTGGGCGCCTGGCACGCGAAGCGCGACGACGCCAAACCCGCCCCAGGGGTCGGAGCCGGCCGTGGCGAAAAAAGCCAGGCAGGGGTACTCGCCGAAGCGGCCCTCGATGCCCATGGGCACCTGGCGCATCACGCCCTTGCGCAGACCTCCGCCGCCAAACTGGGCAAGGATCTGGGGCCAACCGTGGTGGAAAATCCAGCCGCGCGCTGCGGCCCACGCCTCCCAGTCGAACATGCTCGCCTCCTTCGTACTTCTCCACAGTGTATGCCCGTGCCCATGCAGTGAGGCTGCGCTGTCACAGCCCGCGGTGCGCCGTCGTCGCGGTGGACATGGTTGAGGAAAGCGCGCAAGTCGACGCATAATGGGCGGGCACGCAAGGCAATGATGGGGCCATCACCCCGGAGCCGCCGGAAGAACGGTCGACAGACTTATTAGAACCGGCAGCGGCAGCGAACCAAGCGGGGCGCATCGGCGCCCAAGAAGGGTGGTACCGCGGGCAAGCGCTCGTCCCTTCGTCGACGTGAGATGAGACGAAGGATCGAGCATGACCTACCGCGCAGTGGACACCCAGGTGAACTTCCCCGCGCTCGAGCACGAAGTGCTGCAGCTGTGGCAGGAGCAGCACACGTTTGAGCAGTCCCTCGAACGCACCAAGGATGCCGAAACCTGGACCTTCTACGAAGGCCCACCGACGGCGAACGGCAAGCCGGGCACGCACCACATCGAAGCGCGCGTGTTCAAAGACCTCTTCCCCCGCTACAAGACCATGCGCGGCTTCCGCGTCGACCGCAAGGCCGGCTGGGACTGCCACGGCCTGCCCGTCGAGCTCGCCGTCGAGAAGGAGCTGGGCTTCACCGGCAAGGAAGACATCGAGAAATACGGCATCGAGCCGTTCAACGCGAAGTGCCGCGAATCGGTGCTGCGCCACGTCGACGCCTTCACCGAGCTCACCAACCGCATGGGCTACTGGGTGAACCTCGACGACGCCTACGTCACCATGTCGACCCCCTACGTCGAATCCGTGTGGTGGGCGCTCAAGCAGATCTTCGACAAGGGGCTGCTGGAGGAGGACTACCGCGTCGCCCCGTACTGTCCGCGCTGCGGCACCGCGCTGTCAGACCACGAGTTGGCGCAGGGCTACGAGGACGTCATCGACCAGTCGATCTACGTGCGCTTCCCCGTCGCGTCCGGCCCGCTCGCGGGCAAGGCCGACTTCCTTGTGTGGACGACGACGCCCTGGACGCTCGTGTCGAACACCGCCGTCGCGGTGCACCCGGAGGTCTCCTACGTCGTGGCGACGAAGGAGGGCGAGCGGCCCGTCGTCGTCGCAGATCCGCTGTTCGACGCGGCGCTCGGCGAGGGCTGGAAGCGCACAGGCGAGGCGTTCGTCGGCAAAGATATGGAGCGGTGGGAGTACACGCGGCCGTTCGACCTCGTCGAGTTCCCTGACAAGGCACACTTCGTAGTGCTGGCCGACTACGTGACCACCGAAGACGGCACCGGCCTGGTACACCAGGCGCCCGCGTTCGGTGCCGACGACATGGCGGTCTGCCGCTCGTATGGGCTGCCGTTCGTGAACCCCATCGACAACCACGGCCACTTCGAGGAGTCTGTGTCACTCGTTGGCGGCAAGTTCTTCAAGGACGCTGATTCCCCGCTCATCGAGGACCTTCAGACGCGCGGGCTCATGTTCCGCGTGCAGAGCTACGAGCACAGCTACCCGCACTGCTGGCGCTGCCACACGCCGCTCATCTACTACGCGATGCCGTCGTGGTACGTGCGCACCACCAAACTCAAGCAGCGCCTGCTCGAAGAAAACGAGAAGACCACCTGGCACCCGGACAACGTCAAACACGGGCGCTTCGGCGACTGGCTCAACAACAACATCGACTGGGCGCTCTCGCGCAGCCGCTACTGGGGCACCCCGCTGCCGATCTGGCGCAACGTCGACGACAAAGACGACCTGATCTGCATCGGCTCGCTCGCCGAGCTGGGCGAGCTGGCCGGGCGCGACCTCTCCGAACTCGACCCACACCGACCCTTCATCGACGACGTCGAGATCACCCGCGACGGCAAGACGTACCGTCGCGTGCCCGAGGTGATCGACGCGTGGTTCGACTCCGGCTCCATGCCGTTCGCGCAGTGGGGCTATCCGCACGCGCCCGGCTCGAAGGAGAAGCTCGAAGCGAACTACCCGGCCGACTTCATCTGCGAAGCGATCGACCAGACCCGCGGCTGGTTCTACTCGCTCATGGCCGTCGGCACGCTGGTGTTCGACGAGTCGTCGTACCGGAACGTCGTGTGCCTGGGGCACATCCTCGCCGACGACGGCCGCAAGATGAGCAAGCACCTGGGCAACATCCTCGACCCCATCGAGCTGATGGACAAGCACGGCGCCGACGCGGTGCGCTGGTTCATGGCCTGCTCCGGCTCGCCGTGGATGGCGCGTCGAGTGGGCGACGCCACCATCGGCGAGACCGTGCGCAAGGTGCTCATCACCTACTGGAACACGGTGAGCTTCCTCTCGCTGTATGCCCGCACCAACAGCTGGGAGCCGACGGGCGACGCGCCCGCCGTCGCGAGCCGGCACGTGCTGGACCGCTGGCTGCTCTCCGCCGCGCACGCGCTCATCCGCGACGTGACCGACGCGCTCGAAAACTACGACACCCAGCGCACCGGCACGCTGATCGCGAACTTCGTCGACCTGCTGTCCAACTGGTACGTCCGACGCTCCCGTCGCCGCTTCTGGGCGGGCGACCCGGACGCGATGTGGACCCTGCACGAGGTGCTCTCCATCGTCACTCGCCTGA
Source organism: Propionibacteriaceae bacterium (assembly GCA_032576855.1). GTDB lineage: Bacteria > Actinomycetota > Actinomycetes > Propionibacteriales > Propionibacteriaceae > Arachnia. Next base: position 79,453 of record JAWFWL010000005.1, on the reverse strand, counting down.
TGGCGCCGATCACGCCGTTCGTCACCGAGCGCGTGTGGCAGGACCTCTTCGTGGCGACGGACCCGGCCGGGCCTTCGTCGGCGCACCTGGCTGAGTGGCCGGAGGTGGACGAGGCGCTGCTCGACGAGGGCCTCGAGGACGCGATGGCGTTCACCCGTCGCGCCGTGGAGCTCGGGCGCGCCGCGCGTGCCGAGTCGAAGGTGAAGATCCGCCAGGCGCTGAAGCGCATGCTGGTGCCGTCGACGATCTTCGCGAAGCTCTCCCCCGAGCTGGTGGAGGAGATCAAGCAGGAACTCAACGTGGCGGCGGTGGAGACGTTCGCGGAGGCCGGCGACATCGTCGATGTGTTCGCGAAGGGCAACTTCCGCAACCTGGGCAAGCGCTTCGCGCAGCGCACGCCGAAGGTGGCGGCCGCTATCGCCGACGCTCGCGCCACCGTGCTCGCCGAGCGGCTGAAGGCGCACGGCAAGGCCACCGTCGTGGTGGACGGCGAGGAGGTGGAGATCACGCCCGACGACGTGCTCCTCACCGAGCGCCCGCGCGAGGGCTGGTCTGTGGTGAACGAGCAGGGCGAGACGGTAGCGCTCGACCTCGAACTCACGCCCGAGCTCATCAAGGCCGGGCAGGTGCGCGAGGTGACGCGCGTCGTGCAGGAGGCCCGAAAGCGCGCTGGACTGGAGGTCTCCGACCGCATCACGCTCCTGCTCGCGGTGGAGCCCGACTTCGCCGAGGCCGTCGACGAGAACCTCGACCTCATCGCCGGCGAAGTGCTCGCGACGAGCACCCAGCGCGTCGAGGCACTGGAAGAAGTGACGCACAGCGACGACGATCTTGGCATCCGCGTGGTGGTCACCAAGGCCTAGCGCTGCGGCTTGCGAGATAGATCAAGTTCGTGGCGGGTAGACCAACCACGAACTTGATCTATCTTTGGCCTGCGCAGTCAGCCGAGGTCGACCGTCGCCTCTTCGTAGGTGATGCCCGCCTGGGTGACGCACTCGTCGAGGATGCGCATGACTTCGAGTGAGTCGGCCAGCGGCATCGTCGAGCTCTCCGTCGCCCCCTGCTGCACCAGGCGCGTGACCTCCGCGAACTGATGGGCGTAACCGCGCCCCACCACCTTGGTTTCGATCACCCGCGGCAGTGCCCCCACGCGGTTGACGGAGACGGTGGCTGGGTGGTGGAACGGGGGTTCCAGCTCAATCCATCCCTTCGTACCCAGGATGACGCAGCGGCTCGGGCCGCTGGCATCGAGCGCACAGGTGAGAGAGCTGAGCGCGTTGCCCTCATGGCGCAACGAGATGCTGGCTGCCGCGTCGACACCGTTACCGACCTCGCGCGCCAAGCAGCGCACGTCCTTCACGTTGCCGAGGAAAAACTGCGCGATGGATACCGGGTAGACGCCCAGATCCAGCAGGGAGCCGCCACCCAACTCGGGCGCGAAGAGGCGGTCGGTGGGGTCGAAGTCGCGGTACAGCACGAGGTCGCCTTGCACAGCCACGACATCGCCGATCCGGCCCCACGCGATCACTTCCTTCGCGGCCTGCACCGCCGGCTGGAAGCGCGTCCACATGGCCTCCATCAGGAATGTCCCCCGAGCGCGAGCCGCCTCAACGAGCCGCTCAGTGCCGGCGTACGTCGCGGTCATAGCTTTCTCGACGAGCACCGCCTTCCCGCGCTCGATCGCGGCCAGCGCAATGTCCAAGTGCTGCGGGTGCGGCGTGGCGATGTAGACCACGTCGATGTCTTCGTCGTCGAGCAAGCTGCGGTACGACCCGTACGCCTTCTCGAGGCCGAACTCCCGGGCCCACTCGTCGGCGCGCTGCTGCGTGCGCGAGGCGACAGCCGTGAGCTCGGCTCCCGCCACCTCGCGGAAGTCCTTCGCCACGGCCCGCGTAATGCGGCCGGTACCAATGATTCCCCAGCGAATCGTCTCCATGCACCCAGCCTAGTCGGGGCGTGCGCACGGCGGGCCAGGATGACCGTTATCCTCCACGCCTGCGAAAAATCGCGGAAATGCGGGGGTGATTTGCTTCTTGTGGAGGATAACGGTCAACTTTCTGACTAGCCCTCCGGAGCGAGCCGCTTCTCGAACCCGCCTCGCCGCAGGATCTCGCGGAACCCGAGCTCCTCATTCACCCGCAGCATGTGGCGGTTTTCCTCGGCGTTCCACGTGATGATGGCGGTCGCCGTCGGCTCTGCCTCACGCACCTGGAGGATGTTCGCCGCCTTGACGGCCATGCCCAGTCGGTGCCCCCGATGTTCTGGCAGCACCACGGTGTCCCACTGATCGATGAAGGCATCGGCGTTGCTGCGGTCACGCAGCAGTTCGTTCAGGGCGACGATCTGCCCCGTCGGGAGGTGCCGAACAGCTGCCCGGTAGAACCTGTTGCTGATCAGGTTTCGCTCGTCCCGTTCCCGCACTCGCTCGGCTGTCCACGTCGTCTCCGCCTTGGTCATGTCACCAGACGGCGGGTCCACGCTCATCCGTTGCAGCAGCACCGCCACACCCTCCTGCAACTCGTCGGGGGTCTGCCCTTTCCAAGAGATGACCTCGTAGTCCTCGCCCGCCACAGACTCAGCCTCACGCAGCGCGTCCTTCGGATCGACCAGCGGCTTCGCCGCATCGTACCGGCTGATGCGCTCCACCTGGCCGAGCTTGAAGCCGTCCCGAAGCGCCAGCCGGACGCCCGGATGGTCGGCGGGTAGCTCCCCAACACCGTGGTTCGGGCGCACCGTTTCCCCTTGTGGGACTGGTGTTGCAATCCAACTTTCAAGGCGAGCCAAGCCCAGGGACGCAGCCTGCTCGCCGACGACATCCAGCAGCGCCGCGCCAATCCCTCGGCCTCGGTGCTCGGGTGAGACGAAGACGAGCGCGTCGCCCGCATCGGGGGCATCGACGGTGTTGACGGTGAGGTTCGCAAACCCGACGGAGTGGCCGTCGATCTCGGCCAGCCAGCGGTGGCGCTGGTGTTCGGTGTCGAGGCGTACAGCGGCATGTTCCGATTCGGGGTCGCCATCCCACTGCGGTCCGCCAATAATCTCGCGGTTGTACGCGTCGAGCAGGCGTGTCCTGGCCTGATAGTCCGAGTCGAGATGCGTGGCGGGGAGGGGGTTGATGGAACGAATAGTGAGCATGAAGATTCCTTGGGTGAGAGGTTGTGGGTTCGCTGACCTCGCCCGAGCCGGGCTCGAGGGCGGGGCGAAATGCTCACTTGCGCTTGCGTTGATACTGGCATGCCGCTGCGGGGGCGTCAATAGAAAAAATTGACCGTTATCCTCCACGAGAAGCAAATCAACCCCGCATTTCCGCGATTTTTTGCACGCGTGGAGGATTTCGGTCATCCGGGGGACTCCCGACGGTGAAACACCGCCTCGCCGACCGCGCAAGGCCCACTAGGCTTGGGTCGGCCAAGAGGAAGGAGCCCGGATGGGACGCATCGTCCAGAAGTTCGGCGGCAGTTCGGTAGCCGACGCCGAGTCCATCAAGCGCGTCGCTCGCCGCATCGCCCGCACCCGTGGGGAAGGCAACGAGGTGGTCGTGGTGATTTCCGCGATGGGTGACACCACCGACGACCTTATGGACCTCGCGCTCCAGGTCTCCCCCAACCCGCGCTCGCGCGAGCTCGACATGCTCATCACCACGGGCGAGCGGCAGTCCGCCGCGCTGCTGGCGATGGCGCTGTGGGACATCGGCGTCGAAGCCACCAGCTACACCGGCTCGCAGGCCGGGGTGCTCACCACACCCGTGCACGGCAACGCCCGAATCATCGACGTCACCCCCGGCCGCATCGAGAAGGCCCTCGACGAGGGGAAGGTGGCCATCGTCGCCGGGTTCCAGGGCGTGTCGCAGACCACGAAGGACGTCACGACGCTCGGCCGAGGCGCATCCGACACCACCGCCGTCGCACTCGCCGCATCCCTGGACGCTGACCTCTGCGAGATCTACTCCGACGTCGACGGCATCTACACCGCTGACCCGCGCATCGTTTCGTCGGCGCAGCACATCAAGAAAATCGGCTACGAAGACATGATGGAGATGGCTGCCTCCGGCGCCAAGATCCTCCACCTGCGCTGCGTCGAATACGCGCGCCGCGAAAACGTTCGCGTCCACGTACGCTCCTCATTCACCGACAAGCCCGGCACCTGGGTGGTGCCCCAGGAAGAACTGGAAGGACCCGACATGGAAGAAGCCATCATCACCGGCATCGCGCATGACCGCGACGAGGCCAAGGTCACCGTCGTCGGTGTTCCCGACCGTCCCGGTAACGCAGCTGCCATCTTCCAGGCGATCGCCGACGCCGACATCAACATCGACATGGTGGTGCAGAACATCTCCGACCTCAGCGTCGAGCGCACCGACATCACCTTCACGCTGCCCTCCGCCGAGGGACGCAAAGGCGTCGACGCGCTCGAGCGCATCAAGGACCAGGTGGGCTTCGACCGGGTCCGCTACGACGACCAGATCGGCAAGGTATCCGTCGTCGGCGTCGGCATGCGCTCCCACCCTGGCGTCACCGCCACCTTCTTCAAAGCCCTCGCGGACGCGGAGGTGAACCTGCAGATGATCTCCACCTCCGAGATCCGTATCTCGGTCATCGTGAGTGCCGATGAGGTCAACCACGCGGTGCAGGCTGCCCACACCGCATTTGGGCTCGATTCCGCAGACGTCGCGACGGTCTACGCCGGCACCGGGCGCTGATTCAGGAGGCGGGGCGACGCTGCGGGAACGATGAGGTCAGCTTGGACGGAAGCCGTGATCCTGCGCGAAGGCGCTTGGCCCGCCTGGATACGGGCGTCCGAGCGCACTCAACGACCACCCGTCGGGGAAGCGTTCTAGCTTCCACAGCTCCATGCACCGCGACTGCGCGTACACGTCTTTCGGCGGGGAAAACACGAAGGGGGTTCGGCCAGAGCTGAGCTCCATCACCCGCGTGCGGACTCTCCCCGCTTCGCCGAGCGGACGGCCGCGCATCGCTGCGGTGAAGGCGACGGTGACGGCGGTGATGGCGGGATCGATCGCGCTGAGATTGATGAGCACCTGAGCGCGATCAATCCCAGCCTCCTCCCCTGGCTGCTTCCACACGACGAACACGGCGTTGTCCGACGTCGAGCGGTTCCGGCGATACACGAAGCCACGCGGATTCATGATGTGCCCGCTCGGATCCGTCAACACCGCGCACATGTCGATATCGAAACCAGCGTCATCCCATGTGGCGCCGAACATGATGCGCTCCAGGGGTTGCCCGTCGGCGCCGACGAATGGCTCGTGCAGGTGCCCGGCGCGCAGCACCGTTGGCCTTGCAGCGTCACTGGCGGCCATGGATGTCCCTCCTCTTCTTGGCGATAGCCGCCTGCAACACGTCGAGCACGCGGAACGGGATGATGCCGCCGCTGCTGACCGACTGTGCGTCCGGCTCCGTACCCAGAGCCGACACGGCGAACAACCGATATGGCAGCCCAGCCTGGCGCGCCGCGGAAAGCACCATGCCAGCGCCGAGTTTGTCCAGCAGCCCCAGCAGCTCTTCGTGCAGCAGCTGACCGTCGCGCTCCGTATCGTGGCCGGCGACCATCGACGGGTCCCGCTGCATCGCAGACCCTGGACGGTTGAAGATGGATTGCCACGGCGCGGCACGGAGCGTACGCAGGCGCTGCAGCACGTCGAACTTCGAAAGTACGACGGCGAGTACCTGCTCCGGCCCACCTTGCACGCGCTGCGCGGCCCGTGCCTGCAGCACCTGTCGGAGCACCGTGATGTCATTGCCGGAGTGGCTGGGCACTGTCACAACGCCTTCGAGCACGGCCGACACGCCAGGCACCTTCAGGGGGTCGATGAGCGTGACGATGAAGTCCGAAAAGCCGAGGTAGCGGAACCGCTCGTCGTCGGGGCTCAGGCGTTCGAAGTCCTCCCCTGCCGCGTCGATGACCGAAAGGCAGAACTTCGTGTCCTCGTCAGTGAACTGCCACATGAGCGGCGTGATCGGTTCCTGCTCAGCAGGCGGAGTCGCGCCCAGCAGATTGCGCTGCTGCAGCAGCGGCACCCGGTACTTGTCGTGGAAGCGCTCTTTCGTATCTCCCAAAGGCGTGAGAAAAGATCCGCGATGGCTCAGGTAGTACTCGAACTGATCCATCATGACGCCGATCAGCACAGACTTCCCGACGGTGCGGGCACCCGTCACTGCAACCGACAGCTGGACGGCATCGAACCAATCTGCCGGCACATCGAACCCACATCCGCAGCGTCCAGGGCCGTTCATCGGCTGGAAACACCGCGGGCATTGCTGGAGATTCATGCATCACCCTTCGGGAACATGGCGTCAGCGAGCGCCGGGCCTACGTCTGCGAGCCCCTCCAGGGAAGCCAACGACGCGACGCGGTCGAAGCCCTCAAACGCGGCCAACTCTTCCTCCCAAAACTGGGAGGGCTTATCTTGCGGGCGCACACCATATTTCGATGTGCCAAGAGCCACGACGGTGCACTGCCTGCCGGCCAGCGCCGCTCGAACCTCGCGATAGTCGACGAATACTCCGTCGCTGATGAGCAGCAGCGGGGCATCGTCGGGAATCTTGGCGCACGCCGCGTCCACGGCGTCACCGAAGCTCGGCCACGGCGCGGGGTCGTGGCCCAGGGCCTGTTCCCAGGCGATCGCGTCGCCGGTCAGCGTCGAGGCAATCTCGCGGGGAGGACGCGTCGCCACCATCCAGGATTCAGGGGCTCCACCATGCGCAGTCGAGGCGATGCCGAGCACGAGTTCGAGAAAGGATCGGTACGCCACGGGGTCTGCGGCTTGCTGAGGGATGGCCGAGCCGTCTACCACGCACGCCCACTTCGTCGAACGAATGGCACGTTGCGAATGATTCGTGTGGAAAGCCTGGTTACCGCGCTGCATCCACGCCAGCTCGACCGACGCGGATTGCCCCACCAGATCCGAAATCTGACCGTCGGCGATCTCCACCAGAGGAAGCGTCAACCGGCCACCGGCCTCGACGGGGGGACGCACCACTTCATTGCCCGAACCGGAGGCAGCTTTCACCGTGATACCGATGCGGGTGCCTTCCGCGAACGGTCGGCCGTCGGCGGCCCGCGCCACAACGCTCACGGGGTGCTCTGGCACGATCACCACCTGCGTTGGCGTGGCGCGGAAGGTAGGTTCGATGGGAAACCCTTCAGCGCCAACGAGCTCCAGCTCTACGCCTTGCTGGTGGGTGAGCCGAAGCTCTAACGCCCCTTCAGGACAGGCGATTGGGCCTCCCGTGAGTTGCATCATTGCCATTGTGTTTCTCCCAACCATTGCTGTAGGGCTTCGTGCGCGCCGTGGTGCTCCAGGCTTCTCATCGCCACCCGCCGCACGAACTCCGGCACCAAATCGTCACGACGCCTAACGGCTTGCATGATCTCCTCCGGATGTGGCCGCACCCACGACGCGGCAGCTGCGACGGCCCACATTGCTCGACGATTCTCCGGCGACGCATCGTCGGCTTCGCGTATCCAGTTCGTGTCAAACAGTGCGAGCGACCCGAATCGACTCGCGGCTTTGAGGGCCTCATCGATGAGTTGCTGCGACGCCGGCTCGAGCGTCGGCGCCTCACCAGGTGTCTCGGGTGAGGCGTTCGCGAAGGGAGGCTCCGCAGCACCGGATGCGAACGATGCGGGCGGCGGATCCTCGTAGGGGGAATCCGACGGCGAGTCATCCATGCTGCCGTAAATATCCCCCTGGCTCGTGTCTTCTGGCTCAGGGGCATCGACGCTGGCGGCGAGTTCTTGGAGCTCCGGCCAGGCTCGTACCCGCTCGCCAACCCCTCCCAGCAGCTCTCGGATGGCGTCTTCCTGGCCGAGGTGGAGTGCGCCCTGCCTCGTCAACCAAGCCACCTTGAGGGCTTGCATGGACGTGAGGGTGTCCCCGTCGGCCGTCGCTCTGAGGCGCTGAACCAGCTCGTCGCGGTGTGCGAACACATTCATCGCGACGTCGTCGGGTGCGGTGAGCAAGTCTGCGATTACCTGTCCCCAGTCGGACTGTGGCTTGGGCTCGCCTGTGACGTCCAGCACATCACCCAGTCGGCTCTCCGGGATAGCGGAATCCGACGTCACCACCGCGATGTAGAGCCCCTTCGGCGACAGTCTCGCCAACGATTCGCGGTCCTCGCCCACGTAGATTTGCCAGCCGGCGCCCCAACCGCCGTCGAGCATCCACAGCATGGCCGACACCCAATAGGCACCAGATGAGGCGTCGGTGGTTTTCAGCAGCAGCGGCTTCCGTGCGAGCAATTGCGCCACACCGGCGGACACCACCCAGCGGCAACGTTGGATGCGCTCCGGATCTGATCGTAACCACGCAGCCACCCCAGGCCACCCCGACGGTGCACTCAGCTGCTGCGGTAATACGGCCTGGCTCACCTGCCTGGGCCCCCAAGGCAAGACCCAATCGTCGGAGGAATACCAGTCGCTCGCCCGCAGCGCCGGGGACCGTTCGGCCTGGACGCAATGGGAAATGACATTGCCGGGACGTTTCGTGTGGTCGATGCCCGCCTCTGCGCTCATGCACAACAGCAACGTGTCGCGCTGGATGACTGCTCGGAATCGGCGCTGCCGCTGGCCCAGCTGATCCGCGCTCGGAAATTGGGGCATCGTCGCGGGCATCTGCACACTGGCTAGGGCTTGCAGCTCTCGTGCAAGTGGGGCCTGCAGATCCGGCGTGGCTTGCAAAATGCCCCAGCCGCCTTGCGTGCGCCCCGCGATGCCATCCCCGGAACCGTACAGAAGCTGCTCCATCACACCCACATCCTCAGCGTCTGCACATCGGGGTCGAGCACTGCGACGGTATCCGTCTCGCTAGCCGATTTGTTGATGAACAGCCGCACATACATGCCCCGCGAGCCGAGCGGGAGGTCCCCGACGAAGACGCGCTGCTCGGAGGGCAGCGAGACGTGTGCCTCCTTGAGCATGACGCCATCGCCGGGTTCGAGCGGCAGGTGCTCGGAGTTCCCGACGAGGGCGAGGGGCACGTCGTGGAGTTCGTCGTCGACGCTGCAATACAAGCGGTACGCGGCGGGCTGCATTCCGGGCGGCGCCGGCTGCTGGTTCGGCAAAATGGGCTCGAACTCATACCGCAACCGGGTGATTCCGGGATAGTCGACGGTGATCGGGCGCGAGTGGATGGGAAGCCCGTCGAGGTACAACACGCCGAAGATGTGCAGCGAGCAGCCGTTGCTGGGCAACGTGCGGGTGATGCGCATGCCCCCCACCCGGTCGTATTCCTCTTTGATGAGCTGGGCGGTGGGATCGTTGGTCTTCGGGTCGAGCTCGATGCCGCGCGGCGCTTGGAAAGCCTGCACGATGGATACGCCCTCGGGCCACGGGAAGGTGAGCACCTGCGCATCTACCCGCTCGATCACTTCGGCCCACTGCGGCGCCCTCGGAGTGACCATCGTGACGGGCGCACTCGACCAGACGAGCTCGTCGTGAATCCAATGCACCGCGACGAAATGGGTACGCACCCACGTGTTATCCACCACGAATCCCTTGATCTGGTGGATGCCTCCCAGATCGTTTACTGGGTAGACAATTCTGTTCTGCGACGTCAGCCCCGCCTGTTCGAGCACCCCGGCGGTGCGGGGTTCTTTCTCCAGGCCTTGCTCGGGGCGCTCCTTCGTGGCGTACAACACGACGCGTCCGTTGCGCGGCGGCTGCCAGGTGAGGTCATAGGCGCCTGGGGTGCTCTCCGACGGACGCACGTTCAGGGTGATTTGTTCCGCGTCGGGAGTCACCTCAACGCTGGCCGTCACCGGGGCTGAGATGCTGGAGCCGCCCTCGGCCAGTTCAGCCACGCAGAACACCGCGTAGACGAGCGGCACGCCCTGCGGCGCTTCCCGATCGAGAAAGCCGCCGGTCTGCACCGCATCCGAGGCGAGCAGCCGCGACGGGTCGTAGGCGATGGGGACACCGTCGGGAAAGCGCTGCACCTCGACCTTGCTGCCCTCGGGCGCCTTCCAGGATGCCGCCACCATCTTGTCGGGCGTGACGCTCAAGTCCAGTTGCGACGCGGGCCACACGACGTCGCTCTTACCGACGAGAACTGGCTGCGACTGGCTCGCGTCAAACACTGAATTGCCTTGATAAGCCCACACAGCCAGGTAGGTGACTTGCCCGTTGGCGGGGATGTGCACGCTGCCCGCGGTGGCGGTGGTGACGCCGACTTGCGCACCGAGATCTGGCGAGCCGACGGGCCAGGACTCGCTCGACTGCACGATCCGGTACAGCGTCACCTTCGCCTGCTCGGGAGCCGGCGACCACTCCAGCTGCAGGACGTCGTCGACGTGGAATGCCACCATGTGCCCGACGGGGGCCTTACCGCTGTTGCTCCAGTCGAAGTTACCGAAGCGAAGCGTCTGCACCCACTCGAATGGCTTTGTCGGGTCCGGCAACTCGGGTTCTGGCTCGGGCTCTGGCTCGGGCTCTGGCTCGGGCGCCGAAACCGGTTGGGGCGCGGAAGGCTGACTGGCTGGCGAAGGCTCGTCGGGAATTGTCTCGGCCTGCGTCGACGGTTCCTGCTCGTCCACTCCCAGAAGCGGGAGCACCTCGTCGCGATACTCCCAGATGGCGGGGCCGCTGCCGATGAGCGCCGTGGAAAATTTCAGATCCTTCGCATTGCGAATGGGTGCCGACGCCAGCCGCCCAAGGTCCGCGTCGGGAATGCCCATCACCGTCGACGACGTGTGCTGGTCCCGCCACCGCCGCAGCAGCTCGAAGCGCTCTCGCTCGGTGATCGGCTGAGACGGCTCGTCCGCGTCCGCTGCGCGTACGAGTGCTTCGAAGTGCTGAGCGACGGCGTCGGGAGTATCCCAGACGATGACCTGCGCCACCTTGGGCGAGGTAATGCCCATGGCCGCGATGAGGTCAAGGTCGAAGTCAGAAACGGGTGACCCCACCTGCTCGTTGTAGTGACCGAGCTTGGCTCTGCGTGCTGATGTCACCAACCCGCTCCTGTGTTCGTCGGCCACTGCTGCTGCGGCGGGGCCCAGTTCGGCGTCGGCCCACCAGGCATTGCCTGATTCGGCATGGCGTCACCTGGGCCTGGATACGGTGGGGCAACTGGAGGTTGCGGGGCTCGCACCACTCGAAGGCCAAGCGGGAGCAGCGTCGTACACACATACGCGACGATCAGCGCCACCAGCGCGATCCACCCGCCGGGACCCACATGCACGTTCTCCTCAATCTGGCTCTGCACGTCGCGCAGATCGCTGTTGAACAGCCCTGCCTGTCCCCACAGGTGTACCAGTCCGGCGAGCATGCCCACTGCCATCGACATCACGATGCCCATCGCGATGCCGACGGTCATGTCACCCCCGCGACGAATACCGATCGCCGCGGCGATGAGCGCGAGCGCCAGCACCGCAATAACGATGGCGAAGAGAAGCACGTCGCGTGGGGCATACCCGTCGACGCCCGCAAGATATTGCGGATCACCGGTCACCCACTGCGGGAAGATGGAGATGATGGCCATGATGGCCGCCACAACGAACATGCTGATGCAGTAGTGGCCGAGGCCTACCACTTTGCGCTTGCCGAAGGGTTGATCCCCGCTGAAGAACAACAGCCCAAGCCAGGGCAGCAGTAAGCAGACGATGAATGCGATGCCCAACGACTTTCCGGCTCGAGAGGCCAGCACCATGCCGTAGGTGATCGACGGGATAGCCATCGCGCCCCAGACGATCAGGGCAGCAGCCACAATTTCGTTCACGATACCTCCCTCAGACGAAGTCGCCAGTGTTGTCAATGGTGGGCGCATCGTCCTGAGCGACGGGGGTGCCCGCCAACTGGGAGATTGGGATGGCGCCTCCGGTTTGAATAACGACGAGTGCCTTGTCGAGTCCGCTGGACTGATCTTGTCGGATGGTGTCGGTTACGTTGCGAATATCGAGCACGCTCGTCTCGTCCGCGAACAGGCCACTCTGGAATGCATCACGCGACTGCCCAGCTTGGTCCAGGCCAGCCATGAAGCTGTCACGAGGCACCTCGCTGGCCTCGCCGGTGTTGGCGTCGCGAACCATCACGCGTGACAACAAGCGGTTTCTGGCAGCCGTATCGCGAAGCGTCTCGTGCACAATCTTGGACCGGAAGGAATCGCTCACCTGACGGGTGGCTGCATGCTCGGCCATGGCGCGGCTCCAACGCGTGAGCATCGGTACCCCGTCGATGGTTGGGTCGCTCTCCAGCAGCGAGGGGTCATTGCTCAACTGCATGCGGAAACTACCCAGGGACGCGGGCAGATCGCGTCGGAACTCCATCCACGGCTCCGACAGCCAACCCGTGTGGAACAGCGCACCTCGCCACGAGTTCGCCACGTCGTCGATGGCTTCAGCATCTGGCAACGCCACGCCGATAGCGACGTTAAGTGGCATGCCCTGGCCGACGTGCACGTGGCGTTCGGTTGCCTCCGACGGGTTCCCGTGCGGGGCGTGCACGAAGGCGCCAAGCACCCGCGACCAGTCCAGATACTGCCGATACGTCCTGCTGATTCTTCTCAGGTCTTCCAACGCTTCGATGCGGTGGCGTTTCGCATCCTCAAGCTCGGTCTTTCGTCGATCGAGCTTGTTGGTGAGCGCGTACTCACGGGCCTTACTGCGGGTGAGTAGCGCGACGCCCGTCCCTCCCCAGCCGAGAATCGTCAGGAGAATTCCCAGTACGAGGAACGGCCAGCCGAACACCTGCAAGGAGGTCAAGGCCACCAAGATGGCGACGATCGAGACGCTCACGCCGGTGAGCACGCGGACCTGCATGGAGAGGTCGTCTTGCAGCTCGGCGGTATTGTCCTGCACCTCCGGCTGAGCGCTAAGCCAGTCCACCCGCTCAGTGAGCTCGTCGACTTCCTTGATGGTGGCCCTGTGCGCGTCAGCCAACCGCCTACCGACGTGACCCGCGTAGGAGTTGCGCGATTCTTCAGTCCAAGCGCGCAGCCGGTTCTTCTGGCTGGTGAGTGCTTGTCCCAGATGCGGCTGCGTGCGGCCCAGATGTTCCAGCCGCTCCGAGAGTCGTGCGACAGCAATGTCGTCGCCGGGCTCAATTTCCCAGTTCGGCAGGAATGCGGCCAGCGACGCCGGCAACGTGAAGGTGTCGCGCGGGTCACGCGCCACCCGGCTGGTTGTTGGAATGATGGCCGGCTGTGAGCCCGCCGTGAAAGGCTCAAGCCCTTGGCTGTGATGCCCGGCGTCGAGGAGGCTAAAACCACCACCAACGAAATCCCGCCACAGCTTGGGGTTTTGCATCACCGGAGGGAGGTCCCCCGACGTGCGGGTCGCGCGGCGGATCACGCCTTCCAAGGAATGCTCGTATTCGGCCCAGCTCGACGAGGATCCGTCGGCTCGGACGCCCCTGACGACGACGGCATAGCCCGAATCGGACCCTCCAAACACCGCGTTCTGTACGGTATTTGCTAGTGCCTGGCTGGCCGCTTGATCGGCTGCCCTCACCAGCTGCCCTGGGGCATTCGCTAGTGCACGGCCCACGAATTGGAAGAACTCCTTGATCGCGGCGCCAATCCCGATATCTTTCGGCCTCGGCGGTGGGGACGCATGCCGTGTGCGGGGCATCGTGTCGGGATGTAGCTCGAACAGCCGCTCAGCCATACCAACCGCGCGCGACGCCTCGTCGTCGACCGTCACCACGTGCCCTGAAGGGATGTGGGGGGCCGGATAGCGTTCGGCCACCGAGACGAGCCGTTCACGCAGTGCGTGCTGCACAGACCCAGAAGACAGTGAGCGCGCAAAGCCTCGGATGGGCACGACGAGCTGGCCGCTCGGCGGCTGCCGGTCATCCAGCGGCCCTTCTTCCTGTCCGGGCCAGAGGCCGAGCAAGCTCGTGAGCGTCCCGCACAACAGCATTGCCCACTTCGGATCTCGTGGGGCCTTTCTGAGCGGCGACGACGCACGTCCCGGTGCGCGAGACTCTTCGGGCGAGATCACCAGGTTGTGCCAGCCGTACATCACTAGCGAGCGACCCTGCCACTGCGAGCCAGGGCTGCCCGCGGAGACGCTGAGCTGCGTGGTGCGGGCACCAGGCATAGTTGCGCGCAGCGCCTCGAGCACACGAACCGCCTGCGCCTGGTTCACCTGGCTTTCCTCGTCGTCCACGTCACCCACGACGGCGAGGCGGACCCTAGAAACGTCGGCATTCGCCAGGTCTTGCTGCAATGCGGCGCCGACTGCCCCGTCGGGACGAAGCACCTTGACAGGGATCGCTGGCTGGTCTTCTTGCAGCGCGTCCAGATCGACGAGCCGGCAGACGCTGACGAGCCCCTGGGCTGCGAGGTCTTGCAGGATCGCACCAAGCAGCACCGCCAGCGGGCGACGTGCAGCGATGACGACGTAGTCAGATCCAGACGTCATTGCCCATACCACCTGTGGTGTCATCGACGGATGCAGCGTCAATCATCTGCTGCAGCATCTTGAGCGCGGGCAACGCGTGCGGCGCCAGCTCCGACATCAGGCTCATCTGACGCACCTTCGGCAGGGGAAGGGCCAGCTGGTACGCCATCACGTTCTGCTCAGCCAGATTGCCGCTCGAATCCACCTGTCCCCATTGTTCGGCGTAGAGCCGGCGCAGGCCGTCGACCCATTTCTTCGCCTCAGCGGCACGGGCCTGGCCAACCGTCTGTGTGGCATCAGGCTCCGCGCGAGTGAGCACCGGGCTCGGGCCGTCGCAGGGGAGCGGCGACCCGTCGACCTCCAGGGGCTTATCGAAGAACGCCGCACGCAGGAGCTGGGTGCCTGCAAGCCCCTCGATGTCGTCGGAGTGCGCGTTCGAATCCGCCTGATCCACCAGACGGCGCAGGGCGTCGTAGGGGGTGAGCGGGGTCAGATCACCGTCGCCACCGCAACGCACGAAGGCCCAGGCATGGCTCATGAGCACCGCGGCCAACACGTCGTGCGCGGTACGCACCTGCGTGTCCTCGGACGTGAGAAGCTCACTGAAATTGCACCAGCCATCAGGCGTGCTCACGGCTGCCCTGCCCGTCTTGTCCTGGCGGACCAGACCAACCAGACGCCCCAGGTACCAGCCCGCGATGACTCGGTGCAGTTCATCCGGTGACATGGCGATGGCTGCCGACAACGGCCGTGTGCGCTTCCACTGCCACAGGTTGCGTTGCGCGATGAGCGGCGCTTTCGCCCACCGCTGCTGGATGGGATCGAGCAGCGAAGTGAAGCACAACGGCGACACCTTCTGGTAGGAGCCGAAGACGTTCACCTTGCCCGCATCCGACGTATTCCCCACCAGGGAGTCCTCGAAGTTCTCCACGCTGGTTGGGTCCAGCGATGCGTTGGCCCGCAGACGCTGCAGCACAGCCTGGCTGACCGGATGCTGCGCCCCGATCGGGATGTCGGAGAAGGAGTAGACGAACTTGATGTCGGTACCGTGCAGGCGCTGCGCCATGTTGATGTCGATACCGACGACTGGCTTTGCCTTCTCCATTGCCTCAGCCATCTTCGACGCGAACGACTGCTGCCGCTGCTGGCGGTCAATGGCGGTCACCTTCGGATCGTCGAGGTAGTCGGAGATCGACTGCCCCGCGAAGGCCGCGAAGACGTCGCCCTTCGCACCGAGGCGTGCCGTCGTACGCTGCAAGAGATCAGAATGCGACATGAGCAGCGTGTAATCCGGTTTCGCTTCCGGCGTGGGCTGACCGTCGGATGCCCGGCTAGGCAGCGCGCTGGGGCGCCAGTGGCTCACTTGTCGGAGCACTTCATGCTCTTGCTTCGCACCCGTGGTCTCCCACTTGCCGTCAGTGGCCTCGGCGCGGATTTTCGCCAGCGACTGGCCATAGTCTGTGTTGCCGTTCGCAGATGCGACGACATCACTGTGGAACTGCTGCGGGAAATCGTCGGCGGTAGTGAGCAGGACTTCGTTTTCCGCGTGCTTGAACCGGAGAGGGACGCGGTCGGTCTCGTCCGGCCAGTCTGCGTACACCTCGGAGTTCAGTTGCGCCAGACCAGCGCCCGACGAGGTACGTCCCCGCTCGACTTCCAGAAGGCGCAGCGCATCGTTGGCGGCCCGCTCCAGGCCTGCGAGCACATCGGAGGAGAATGCTCGCAGAATCTCGGCGCCGATGCGCGCGCCCTCCAGACGGAGCGTGCGCTCCAGCGAATTGCTGAGCGAACGCTGCACCATCTGCCCGATGGGGTGGCTCATGTCGACGTTCTTCTTGCCCAGCGACTGCGCCTGCTGCCCGACGGTGGGGTCAAGCGCCACCGGATCCGCACCGTCGGCTTCAGTACCTGCTTGCGCCAGCTGGGAGATGAGCTGGTCAGCGTAGTCATGGATGCGGCTCATCAGCTCACGCCCGTACGGCAGGCCGAACTGGCTCACCACGCGGAGGAACTCGCGCTTCGCCGCGTCTTCCAGCTGGTAGGCCCATCCTTCTGCCCAAGCGTAGGCGCTGCGTTGCAGCTGGCTGCGGCATTGCTCACGCATGGGGTTGAGGTTCATGGTGATGGTGGAAACCCACTGCGCTGCCGGGGCGCTGCCGGCATTCGCCAGCATCCCCATCACCGGGCCGGCAGTCTCACGGGCAATGGCTTCCCACACTTGACGAGGGAAAGCCACCGTCTGGAACCAATCAGGGACAGGTTGCCCGTACTGAGGCAGCCCCATTGCGTTCAGGCTCGCCCCCCACTGGTTGTCCATAAGCTGGCGAAGCTGATCGTTGCCGGACAGAGCGCTGGTCTGGCTGATGTGGCCGGCCACGAGGTGATCCGACGCGGAGTGTGCCAGGCGTTGGGCGGCGTAATCCAAGTAGCGGTCACGTCCGAGCGACAGCGACGCAAAGCCGAGCGAACCAAACGGCAATGCCAGCGGGTCAATACGCCATCCGAATTTCTGGTTCAGGTTGGTGAGCGGGTTCGGGTTACCCAGCATGAAGTCGAGGTATTGTCGCGAGGCCCGCTCCGACAGCATCGTGCCGGCCAGCGCGCGGGCGATGCCTCGGTACACCGACTCCTGCGAACCGTCTCCAAAGTAAGCGCCCGACCCGCCAATCTTCGAGCCGATGGGGAACACACGCGCGAATGGCGGGGTGTTTTGCTGCAGCGGGATGCCGAGCGACGCGTACGTAGCGGCGTCGAACCCCTCCGACGTGCGGGCGATAGCGGAAATGATCTCTGGCAATGCGCCCATCGCGTTGCCTTCGACGTTCGCGCGTTTGCCTTCGTCGAGCTGCGCGAAGACGTCGGCGGTGTAGAGGAAGCAGCCGATGTTCTGGCTTTTCACACCGGGCAGGGTGCCAAGCAGGCGGGCCACGTCGAGGAACATCGACGCGCCAGAACCGCCAGCCATCGAACCGATGATGATGGGGATGATGACTTCCGACGACTGTTCGTCCGACGGGATATCGCCCCATGCGCCCGGCGCCACCGACTTGGCTTGCGCCCGGACCAGCGTCTCGCGCAGCGGGTTCAGCCTCGGCAGCGTGAGCATGCGCCCAACGGCCCGGTACTGGCCGGCGCCCGAGGTGACCGGGATAGTGTTCGCTGCCGCCGGGTTGCGCGGCGCCCAGCCGGACAGCCCGACGTAGTTGCGGTCCTTGCTGGTGAGCTGCGCTTCGACGGTGTGCGAAGTCTGCAAGAACGAGTTCGACGGCGACGAGAAAGATACGTAATGCCCGCCCATGTCCTGAATGCTCCCGAGCGGCTCAGGGCCCTTGTCGGGGTCAACCGGCACATCGATATGCACGAACTGCCAAGCATCCGGGAGCGAGGAGATGCCCCGTGCGCGCAAGTCTGCGCGAAGCTGGTCGATCAGGAGACGAAGGGTGGTTCCTCCAGAACCACCACATCCGACGAGTAGGAATCTACGCACGCTCAAATCCTCACTGGTTTCGGGTTCTTCTTGTCAATTACCATCCCGCTCCACCGCTCGGGGGCTGGTTTCCCCACTGGGTGTTCGGCGGTGTTTGCCATTGTGATTGTCCGCTGGACTGTGATGGACCGCTGGGCGAGTGCCACCCGGATTGGGAGGCACCACCCGATGGAGACCCACCTTGTGGGTTCCACCTCGTCTGCGATTGTGCCGGAGGGTTGGCCCAGGGATCGGGCTGTCCACCACCGGCAGGGCCGCCACCCCACGGGTCGTTCGTCGGGGCGGGTGGCTCCGGAGGAAGGCCCTCGCGCAGCTTGGCTACAGCGTCGCGGATGCTAGATCGGATGTCGTTGGTGAGCTCGTCGAGGCCGGGCGCTCCTGGGCTGGTGAACAATGTCACCGTCACGTCGCCCGACGTTGGGCGCTCGGGGTGCAGCGCCACCGTCCAGTTACCCTGCACGGCGAGTGGGAGTCTGGCCTTGTCGCCAGCAGACGTGAGCGAGGTGCGCCCACCCGCGGCCCGGCCGGGCTGCTCAACGACGACGTATCCGGGCTCCGTGAGCGCCAGGCCCGTCTTCGCCCGCAGCTGTACTCCCGCGACGTCGACCTTGCGGCGCCCGCCTGCGAGCTGCGCGACTGACATGCGGCTGAGATCGACGTGCAGGCCGTCGTCAGTGAACGCGCGGGACTCGTCGACGGGGCCAGTGAATTGCTGCGCCAGCACCGCGTTGCCGGGGATCTTCGACGTGAGGTACTTGCTGAGATACAAGATGCCGACGGGAATGGCGATGCCCAGCAGCGTCACGCCGACGAGCGTGCCCCACAACACCGGCTGCGACGCCGGGCGCTGCATCTGCAAATCAAACTCGAGTTGCACAGGCGTGCCGGCCTTAGCGCTGGGCGATTTTAGCCACACCTCCGTCTTCCCGACGAGCGCGCCGTGCCCGGTGCCGCTCGGGTCGAGCGTGAGCTCGAGCTCCTTCGAGTTGCAGGAGCCCTCGTCGGTGGCGGGGGAGCTCAGCTTCGCGGAATCGAGGCCCTTCGGGTACCCGGTGAACTGCGTCTTATCACCCAGCCAGACGCAACCCTTACCTTCGAGGGGAACCTTAACAGTGACCGGATCCCCCTTCTCAGTCTCACCAAAAGACACCTTGGCGGGGATCGTCGGGAAATCTTCCGGCGGCGCGACCGACAGCGGCGTCATCACCCGGATGGGCTCCAACTTCGTGCCTTCGACGGTCTTGCCCTCGCCAGACCACGACTGCGTCGTGACGTTCAAAGTGACCCACAACTGCGCTCCGCCCGCGGGTAACGAGGCTGGATCGAGCGAGATGGGCTCGGTGATCGCGGTCACCGGCTTGTCGCTGACGAGCTGGTGTGGTTTGCCGTCCGAGCCAGTCAGCGAGACGTTGAAGCGGGACTCGTCGGAGAGCGTGCTCGGGTCGATGGTCTCGCCCTTGCTGTTGATCAGGCCGAGCTGCACGTCGACGGGTTTCGCCCCGGTTCGAACCGTGACGTCCTTCTTGTTCGTCCACACCGGCTGCACGTCGCCGAAGAGTTGCAACGACGACTTCGCCAGCTCGTCGGTGTCGGTGGATGCGACGAAGACCAGCCCCCACGGACCAATCCATTCCTTGCTCTGCCCGTCGCGCTCCAGCATGAGCGTCAGCGTGCGATCCGACAACCACTTCCAGCGCAGCGTCGCGCCGGGCACTTTCGCGTTGTCGCCGTCCTTCGGCATGGGCGTGAGGGCTCCGTCGCGGGTTTGCAGGAGGACGCGCCCACCGTCGACGGGGAGCTGCGTGACAGCTTGCACGCGCCCGATCGAGCCGTCGAGGACGAACGTGCGGGTGCCCTCCGCGCAGGGCTCCTCGCCTTCCTTGCAGAGGTCGGTTTCCTCAACCTCGCCGCCCTCCGACGCGGCTTCCGCGAACGCCCAGATCAGTTCGTCGATGTCGCTCGCCATGGTGAAGGTGCCGGGCGGTGGCTCCTTGATGTCGCCGCAGGGCATCGTCTCCGCCGCGGAGAAACCCTGCATGAGTTCGAACGCCTTCTGGTCTGAGTCGACGGCGAGCCCAATCCCCAGGGTGATGACGTCCATGCTGCGCAGCTGGTCGGCCACACCGCCAGGGCGACACATGTCCTCTTGGCCGTCCTTCACAGCCTGCGCGGTGTCCTGCTCCGTAGCGAGCTTGTTATCAGGCGAGTAGGGCTTCGGGCCTCCCCATTTCTGCATCACGTCGTCATTGGCACGCTTGCTGACGGCGAACCCACCGTCGGAGAACCACACCACCATCGAGCAGTGGTCGCCCTCAGCCTGCTGGCGCTTGACGAGTTCCTGGCGCGCACCGTCGACGGCCTTCCAGTAGTCGGTCTCCGGCCCGTTATGGCGGTCGGCGTAGGCGTCAAGGTCGGCGTTGATGGGGTCGAGATGCTCGGCGTCGAGGTTTGTCCAGTCGAGTGTCTTGTGGAAGCTGTGGTCGAAGCCGGCGAGCGCGATCTGCACGTTGGCTTCGGGAACGTCGCCCAGGATTTCCGCGAGTCGGCTCACGAACAACTTACCGGCGGCGATCCGAGCGTTGTCCGCGTCGGTGTTCTTCAGGGACCCGGACGTGTCGAACAGCAGCAGCACGCTGCCCTGCCCTCCACCACGGGCGCAGCTCATGAATCGCGACGCGGGGGTGACCTTCCCGTCCTCATCCGCACGGGCGTTCGGCCCGGCGAGCGGAGCGACGACCAGCCCGACGAGAAGCGTCAACAGCAGCATACGTGCAGCACGTAGACGGCTCACGACCACACTCCTCTCGCCACGTCATTGGCGATGAGCCACGCGGCCAGCGCGACGGCGACGAGCGCGAGCACGACGGCGAATCGTCGCCCCCAATCAGCCAGCCCGGAAGGCGTGTACCAACCGGATTCACGACGCTTCGCATCCGCGGAGGTAAACAGCGCAATGGCTGTGATGGCGAAGGGGCCAGCCAGCAGCCACGCCACGAGTCCCATGGTGGCGCCACTTGCGATGATGGCGATGACGAGGGCCACGACGGACAACAGCAAACTCACACCTAGCCAGAGCAGCGGGGGCTTGTTGGGCTCCACGAATTCGACGGCATGCTGATTTGCGCCGAAGGCCGCGTTGTGAGCCTGCGCGTCGTAGCGAGGCTGCGACGTGGACCAATCCCCGTCCGAACCTGACCAAGTCATGCCACAAACTCTACAGGAGGGGTATGACAATCCTTCCGAATCGCGCTTTGGGGCACCTCGCGATAGTGTCGAACGGCACCCAAAGCGCTCCCCCAACGACGATGAAGGTGATTTTTGCATGTCTGAAACCCCCCAAACCCAAGCGCCGGGCACAGAGCCCAGCGCCGCTGACGAGCTCGCCTCGCTGCTCGCCAGCGATGCCCAACTCTCAGTTCCCGACGAGACTGTAGAGCTCCAATCCGAAGCGGCTCATAGCCCCATCGACTGGTTCATCGTGGGGCCTGCGGCCGCGATCATCGTCGCGGTCCTGGCTTGGGGGCTCGGCGCTCCTTCGTCGTTCGCTGACTTCGCAGCGGGCGCGCTCGATTTCATTGTCACCGATTTCGGCTGGGCATTCGTGCTCTTCAGCACGGTGTTCGTCGTCTTCATCCTCATCATTGCGTTCAGCAACTTTGGCAGTATCAAGCTAGGCGGTGCCGAGGAAGAGCCCGAGTTCAGCACCGTCAGCTGGATTGCCATGATGTTCGCCGCGGGCATGGGCATCGGCCTCATGTTCTACGGCGCATCAGAGCCGCTCAGCTTCTATCGCGACGGTGTGCCCACCCACTCGAAACACGAAGTCATGCCCGCCATGGCCACCGCGATGTTCCACTGGACACTCCATCCGTGGGCCATGTACGCCATCGTCGGTCTCGCCATCGCGTACTCAACCTTCCGCATCGGCCGCAAGCAGCTGCTCAGCCAAACCTTCGTTCCGCTCATCGGTGAAAAGCTGGCAGGCGGCTGGCTCGGCCGTATCATCGATATCCTCGCTATCTTCGCAACGGTCTTCGGCACGGCCTGTTCACTCGGCCTTGGCGCGCTACAGATCGGCGCCGGTTTGAAGGCTTCTGGCCTCATCGACAACCCCAGCCAATGGGTAGTCGTCGGCATCGTGCTGGTGCTGACGCTCGCCTTCTTGCTCTCCGCGATGTCTGGCGTGAGTAAGGGCATTCAGTACCTCTCCAACACCAACATGATCCTCGCCGCACTCTTGGCCATCTTCGTGTTCGTGCTGGGCCCGACAGTCTCCGTGCTGAACCTCATTCCTGGCTCGATCGGCGCGTACCTGGCTGAGTTCTTCGAAATGGCTAGCCGCACCGCGGAAACTGCTGACGCTACCGCCGGCGGATTCCTCGCTGGCTGGACGATCTTCTACTGGGCGTGGTGGATCTCTTGGAGCCCCTTCGTCGGCATGTTCGTCGCGCGCATCTCGCGTGGCCGCTCCATCCGCGAGTTCTGCCTGACCGTACTGTTTGTGCCCGCCGCAGTCTCCACCATCTGGTTCGCGATCTTCGGAGGCACCGCCATCCATATGGAGCGCAATGGCAATTCCATCTGGGGCGACGGTTCTGCGCAGACCCAGCTGTTCAACCTCCTCCATCAGCTGCCGGGTGGATTCGTGGCTGGCATCGTCGCCATGATCTTGCTGGCTACGTTCTTCATCACCTCGGCCGACTCCGCGTCGACTGTGATGGGATCTATGTCTCAGAGCGGACGCACCGATGCATCGCCTTGGCTCTCCGCGGGCTGGGGCGTGTTGACGGCATTGATCGGCCTCACCTTGTTGCTCTCGGGCGGTAACGACGCGCTGTCCAACCTGCAGAACGTCACGATCATCGCCGCGAGTCCGTTCCTCATCATCCTGATTGCTTTGATGCCGGCCATCGTGAAGGCGCTGCGTCGAGACGTCATCTATCTCGAGCTTCGCGAGCACCAGGCGTTCCAGCGCAAGCTGGCGCGCGAGCGTCGCCTCCACCGCGAACAGATGGAAATCGACCGCCAGAAGGCACGCTTCGCCAAGCTGCGCCCGGGCCGTCGCGCCCCGAAGACCGACGCGGAAGGCACCAGCGAGCACACCTCGTCGCCTAAGTAACGCAGGCAGGTGCAACCTGTGCGGCTCAGTCGCGGCACATGTGTCCAACGCTTCCGGGCGACGATGCGCCGTCTAGAAGCAGTGGAACGTTGCTCCGCGACTGAGCCGCACAGGTTACTACTACCCCCACCGGCGCCGCGCGGGCCAGGTTGGATCAGGAGAAGCGCAGTAGCGAGATGACGACGATGGCGGCGACGGCGAGCGCGCCGAGCAGGCCAATCAGCGTCCATTCCCATCGACGGTGTTTGCGCGGCAGGTACACCATGAGAGCCGTGATGGCGACGCCGCCCAGCAGACCACCGAGGTGGCCTTCCCAGGAGACGTTCGGGACCATAAACGTAATGACCGCGTTTAGGCCGAGCCAGATGAGCACGCTTCGAATGCTCTGCGAATGGCGCTGCTTGAGCGCTACCACCAAGAAGGCGCCCATGAGGCCGAAGATCGCGCCAGACGCGCCGAGCGTGCCGCCAAACGGCGTGCCGAAGATCATCACCAACACGCCCGCGGTGAGCGCCGAAAACAGGTACATCGCGACGAACCGAGCGCGACCAAACGCCATCTCCACCTGCGGGCCGAGCACCCACAGCGCCATCATGTTGAAGAAGATATGCCACGGCTGAATGTGTGTGAACGCGCTAGTCAACACCTGCCAGAAGGCGCCAGTAGCGACGCCGGGGAGCCACGTCGCACCTGCCGCAGCGCAGCCAGCGGGGTCGGTCAGGAGGATCCGCCCAGGGTCATACGGGCAGACGCCGTGCGGCAAGAGTGCAAGGCGGTTGATGAGAGGGCTTGCCCCCATGCCGGTGGCGAGGATTGCCACCCACACTGCCAAGTTGATGCCGATGATCACTAGCGACGTGACCTGGTTCGGCTGCACCAACCTCGTCTTGAGCTGAACCTTCGGCTGAGGGTTTGCTTTCACGCATTCCGGGCAGTGAAACCCCACGGAGCCTTGCACCATGCAGTCTGGGCAGATGGGGCGCTCACAACGCTGGCAGACGATTCGCGCGGCGCGCTCCGGGTGTCGGTAACAGACTTCGGCTTGCATCGCCCCAAGTATGCCCCAGAACAAGTTGGGTACTGTGTTCGCATGTCGCATTCACACAGCCACGAGGACGTCCATGTCCAAGTAGGGGCGCGGGCCAAAGCTGTCCTGATCGGATTTCTTGCCGTTCTGGCGGTGCTCACCGCCGCTGGCCTCATATGGCTGTGGCCGTCATCGGCCGAAGTCAAGGCCGGCATCCACCACGTCTCCGCCGCCGAAGGCGTCACTGAAAGCAGCGGCCGCATCACCAAGATCACAGATCACTGCGGGGGGCAATTCGATTCGTCTAGCGGCCCCGTCGCATGCGTCACCTACGACGTGACTGTGCTCGAAGGCCCCGACAAAGGCTCCACGCAGAGTGTGGAGGTGACCGGGCCACAATCGCAGGCCGGTCTGCGCTCCGGCGATGTGGTGCAGGTCTCGCGAATCGACAACAACGGCGACGTGTTCTACGCATTCCGCGGCGTCGACCGCACCCCCGTGTTCATCGCACTAGCAGTGATGTTCGTCGTCGCTGTGATTGCGGTCGCGAGGTGGAAGGGCTTCTTCGCGCTGCTGGGGCTGGTGGTAGCAGGCGGGGTGCTCGTCAGATTCATCATCCCTGGCATCTTGCTAGGGAAACCCGGCGTACTGGTGGCGATCGTCGGGTCCACAGCCATCATGTTTGTTGTGGTCTACGTGGCCCACGGCATCTCCATCCGCACATCAACGGCCCTTGCCGGAACCATGTTGGGACTAGTGGTCACCGCAGGGCTCGGATACGCCAGCGTCTACCTCGCGAAGCTCACCGGTTTCGCGGAAGAGACGGAGTGGGACCTCCAAAACCTCGCGCCGGGCCTCGACTTCCGTCAGCTCCTCATCGCCGGCCTCATCATCGGCGGCCTCGGTGTGCTCAACGACACCACCATCACCCAAGCCGCCGCCGTGTTCGAGCTCCGTGCCGCAGCACCGGCGATGTCTCGTCGCGAAATCTTTGCCTCAGGCATGCGAATCGGGCGCGATCACATCGCGTCGACCATCTACACCATCGTGTTCGCCTACGCGGGCGGTGCGCTGGTGGTGATCATGCTGGTCTATTTCACCTCGGAGTCGCTGCTACTCACCATCAATCAAGAGAT
Source organism: Propionibacteriaceae bacterium (assembly GCA_032576855.1). Taxonomy (GTDB): domain Bacteria; phylum Actinomycetota; class Actinomycetes; order Propionibacteriales; family Propionibacteriaceae; genus Arachnia. Next base: position 54,327 of record JAWFWL010000005.1, on the reverse strand, counting down.
GTTCGCCAGTGAAATTATCCGCACGCTGGGGTCTTCGATCGGGCTGATCTTGTCCGTACCAATCACGACGGGGATCGCCGCGCTCGCGGTGGGGCCTGCGCAGGAGCCCGCGCGCGAAATCGTCCCCGATTAACGATGTCAGGCCCAAAAGCGCGCTCTCAAACCCAGCCGGGGACGATTCCGCGCGCTTTTCTAACCGTCGAGCTCCCAACCGTCCAGATCGACGGCGATACGCACCGCATCGCGTATGCGCGGGCCGTGGTCCAGCCAGGTGTGAGGCTCAGCGAGCGTGGCGCGAATACCACCGTCGACGATGACCAGCTCACTCAGCACCCCGTACTCAAGCAGCGGACCGACGGTGCCGGGCGCCACGGTGACGGGCCCCGTCGGAAGGTGCGAGACGTCCGTAGCAAACAGCACGGAGCGGGGCTCTCCGTCGATGGGAGTTGGGGTCACTTCACGCTTCGGCATCGACGCTCTCCTGTCTGGGCCTGTCCAGCAATTTCAATCCGACGACGCACCCGACGATACCGGCGAGCAGCAGGGCCTTCAGCCACGACATTTCCTCGACGCCGATCGCCGTCGAGTACAGCACGGTGAGCACCGAGCCGACGCTGGTCCAGACCGCGTACGCGGTGCCGGTGGGAATACGTCGCATAGCGATAGCGAGCCCGAGGCTCGACAGCGTCGTCGTGACAAGGAATAGCAGCGTCGGGACTAGGCGCGTAAACCCAGCCGAGGCCGCGAGCGCGTTCGCCCACACCGCCTCTAGGACCGCGCTGGCAAGGAGGATCACCCAGTGCCTCACGCGATCACCTTCAATCCGACGACGCACGTGATGATGCCAACTATGAGCAGCACCTTCACAACGCTGATTGGTTCCGTACCTCGAAGCATGGCCCACGCGACGGTCAGGGTCGCCCCCGTGGCGGTCCACACCGCATACGCGGTGCCGGTGGGGAGCGTCTCCAACGCGATCCCCAATCCCACGAGCGAGAGCACCGCCCCGACGAAAAACACCACCGTGGGTTTCCACCGTCGCAAGCCGTCCGACGCGCCCAGTGCCGACGCCCACACAGCCTCCATCACGCCCGAGGCCAACAGGATCACCCAGCTCATACAACCCCTTCAAGTTATGGCCAGTCTTGTCTTTACCCGGTACTGATCCGTCGTCGGGGGCGCACAGCCAACCGGCACCATAGCAGGACGTTTTCGTAGCCTCGCTACGCTGGAGGCACCCTCTGCGAAAGGACGGCCACATGGCTCTCGGATTCATTACTCGCTCGATGGTTGCCAGCATTTTCGTCGCAGGCGGCGCTGATTCCGCGAAGAAACCCGGCCCGCGTGCCGAGATGGCGCAGCAGTTCATGTCGAAGCTCAACGTCAACCTCGACGACGAAGAGTCAGTCACGCTGGTGAAGACCAACGGCGCGCTGCAGGTGCTCGGCGGCGTGGCGATGTCGCTTGGCATCTTTCCTCGTCTCGCCGCGCTAGGACTCTTCGGTTCCCTTGCCGCCACCACTGCCGCCGGCCACCCGTTCTGGGAGGTCAAGGACGCGGGCGAGCGTCAGGGCCAGCTCACACAGTTCTTGAAGAACCTCGGCCTCGCAGGCGCTCTACTCGCGATCGCTTTCGGCCCAAGCAAGAAGGCCTCGAAGAAGAAGTAGCCGCTCGGCCACCTCGGTGACTCGAAACCTCGGCCAGCCTCGGTGGTTGAGTAGCAGGCGAAGCCTGCGTATCGAAACCCAGCATGAAACTTCAAAATCCGTACGCAGATTGACCAAACCCTCCGTTTTTGGGGGGTTAAGCGAATCTGCGTACGGATTTTGAAGTTTTTCCTCGGCGCATCTCGATACGGCGACTCCGTCGCCTACTCGATGACCGGGGAAGAGGGCGCGCCGTCCACTAGTCGTTGCGCCGCCCTCCGGCGGTGGTTAAGCCGCCCTCCGGCGGTGGTTGAGTAGCGCCCGAAGGGCGCGTATCGAAACCACGCCCGGCATCTCGATACAGCCTTTCGGGCCTACTCGACGATCGGGGGCAAGCGTCAGGCTGGCCGGGTAGGTTGGGGGCATGACTGACCGCACACCTACCGCACTCGACGCCATCGCGGAAGACTACGTCGCCAAGATGGCCGTACTCTCCCCCACGTCGGCCACGATGATCGGCATCCCCGGCCACGATCACGAGCTCGACGACTTCTCGCCCGCCGGCCACGCCGCGCGCGCCGACCTGGCCCGTGAGACCCTCGCCAAGATCGCCGACGCTCCGGACGAGGACGACATCGACCGCGTGACCCGCGCCGCCATGAACGAACGGCTCGGGCTCGACGTCGAACTTCACGAGGCCGGTGAAGATCTCGGCGACCTCAACAACATCGCTTCCCCACTGCAAGGCATGCGCGACATCTTTGATCTCATGCCGACGAGCACCGTCGAGCACTGGGAAACCATCGCGCAGCGCATGCGCGCCGTTCCCGCTACCGCTGACGGGATTCTGGAATCACTGCGCGAGGCCAAGGTCCGCCCCGCCAAACGACAGTTCGTCATCACTGCAGAACAAAGCGCTGACTACGCCAAAGAGGGTGGATTCTGGACCACCTTTGCAGAGAACGCCGCACCGTCAGAGGGCACACTCCCGGACGCGCTCCGCGCCGAGCTGCGCTCCGCAGCCGACGAGGCTCGTCGCGCATTTGCTCACCTGGCAGAGGAGCTACGCGCGCTGGAACCCACCGGCCAGGACGCCGACGCCGTCGGGCGCGAGCGCTACCAGCTGCTGTCCAGGCGCTCGCTCGGCGCGGCCGTCGACCTCGAGGAAACCTACGCCTGGGGGCAAGAAGAGCTGCAGCGCATCGTCGACGAACAAGAGCGCACCGCCGCACAGATCGGCGGACCCGGCACGTCGATCGGCGATGCCATCGCGATGCTCGACGCCGACCCCGGCCGAAGGATCCACGGCACCGACGCGCTCAAAGCCTGGATGCAGGAAACCTCCGATGCCGCCATCGAAGCCCTAGCCGGCCACCAGTTCGACATCCCCGAACCGGTGCGTGAGCTGGAATGCTGCATCGCCCCAACCGCCACCGGCGGCATCTACTACACCGGCCCCAGCGACGATTTCTCCCGCCCGGGCCGCATGTGGTGGTCGGTGCCGGAAGGTGTCCAAGACTTCACCACCTGGATGGAGAAAACCACCGTCTACCACGAAGGCGTGCCCGGCCACCACCTCCAGCTCGCGCAAACCACGTACCGCTCCAACCTGCTCAACACCTGGCGCCGCAGCGCCTGCTGGGTGTCCGGACACGGCGAAGGCTGGGCGCTCTACGCCGAACGCCTCATGCAAGACCTCGGCTTCCTCGACGACCCCGGCGACGTGATGGGCATGCTCGACGGCCAGCGTCTGCGCGCCGCGCGCGTCGTGCTCGACATCGGCGTGCACTGCAACCTTGCGCACCCCGACGGCGGCCCCTGGACGTACGAACGCGCCTGGGAGTTCCTCAAAGCCAACACCGGCATGGAGGAGAACTTCCTGCGCTTCGAGCTCAACCGCTACTTCGGCTGGCCGGGGCAGGCACCGTCGTACAAGATCGGGCAGCGCCTATGGGAGCAGATTCGCGACGAGCTGCGCGCACGAGAAGGCGATGCCTTCAGCCTGAAGGCGTTCCACCGTCGTGCGCTCGACGTCGGCTCCGTCGGCCTCGACGTGCTTCGCCAAGCGCTGCTGGGGTAGGCCAAGCGTGGCGGGTGCTCAGCGGGCAGTTCCCTGGGCGCCCGCCACAGCACTGCAGAAGCGCCGCGCCTTGCGCCCGCTGAAATACCCCGCCACAAGCCTGATGAGCGACCCGTCCCGGAACCGGAGAGTGATGCGTCCCCGCTGATTCCAGCGTGGGTCAGGCGTGATCGCCACGTCGCGGATGCTGATGCCCCAACTTGGCCCCGTCGACTTCCCACCAAGATCCTCCACCAGGAGCACCCGCTGGTTCGTCGCCACCAGATCCGTCGACGGGCCCTCGAGCGCGCTCTTCACCTGCGCCGCCATACAGCCCGGTTCGCCGTGCAACGTGACGCCCTGCACCGCAGAGCCCACAGCATCTTCCCAGGCCGAGACGGACAGCCCGCCCAGCGGGTCGAAGGTCACCGACGATGCTCGCGGCCCGACATACTCCTCACCCGGTGCGTACTGCACCGTGAGTAGGGCTAGCGCTTGCTCGCCTGGTGCGCACAGCGCCGCGAGCTCGTCGGCGTAGATCGACAGGTAGTCCAACATGGCGTGGCGTCGAGGCGGTTCAGTCGAAGATCGGCCGCACAGTTCGGGTGCGCTTGAGCTCGAAGAAGCCTGGGTAGGCAGTAACCTTCACGAAGCCATCGAAGAGTTCACCGGCAGCCTCGCCCTTCGGCGCGGGAGAAATGACCGGGCCGAACAGGCTCATGCCGTTCACGCGAATGACGGGGGTGCCCACCTCGTCGCCAACTGGGTCCATGCCCTCGTGGTGGGAGCGACGAAGATCGTCGTCCACCGCATCAGTCTGGGCGATCTCAAAGATATCCTCGTCAGCACCCACTTCGTCGAGCGCAGCCTTCAGCGCTTCCAGGCTTTGGTCCGCGCCGGGGTGGAAGCGGGTGCCGACCGCGGTGTAGAACTCGGCAAGCTTTTCGGACCCATGCCGCTGCTCGACGAGCAGACTCGCCCGAGCGGGAACCCAGGTCTGGTCAATTCGCGCTCGATAGTCAGGGTTCAGTTCGCGACCTTCGTTCAGCACTGCGAGGCTCATCACGTGGAAGGTGAGATCGATGTCTCGCACCTTCTCTACCTCCAAAATCCAGCGGGAGGCCATCCAAGCCCAGGGGCACGTTGCGTCAAACCAAAAATCAACTTGCGTCGTCATGGGTCAAGCCAAGCACACGTTGGCAAACTCGCGCAGCTGCGGACTTACCGAGCGGAGACGAGTACGGGTACTCATATTCTCCTGGCCTCGTCTTTTCATAGAGTGATGCTCAAGGGAAAGGGCTTGCAGTGAGCTACGAAGTTGAATATTTGACACTGAAGCGTGCAGGGTCGAAGGCCGTCGGCTTGGCCGTCGACATCGAGGACCTTCTCACCGACATGCACATGGACGACGTCGAGGGCGCCATCCCCGGTGGGATTAGCGGTGGCGTCGCCACCTCAGTCTCCAACGACTGGAAGGAAGCATCCAAGACAGCTTCGGAAGCGCTCAAGGTCTACGGCGACAAGCTGACCGAAACCGCCGTCGCCTATCAAAAGATTGAAGAAGCCAACACGCAAAGAGCTAGCAAATTCTTCGGAGGACTCTGATGGATTGGGGAGACGGTCTCCGGGTCAAGCCGGGCATTTTGCACGCACGTGCGAGCTCACTGCGCACCACGAAAACACAACTCGAGTCGAAAATCTCCGCGCACGAGAACATCGACATGGGTTCATGGCGCGGGGACGCACAGCGTGCCCAACATTCAGCGCACCGCAAGCTTCTCACCACCCTGCACTCCCATGCGCGACGTATTCCACCTGCCGCGGATGCGTTGCAATCTGCCGCGGACTCGTTCGATCAGATCCAGCGGGCACAGCAAAACCTGATCTCGCGCGCCGCGTCGTACCAATACGCCATTCAAGACAGCGGCTGGCTGCGCGACATGGCCTCAGGCTTGTCAAAAGCGAACCCCATTCGCGTCTACCAGCGTGTGCGTATTCAAGGGTCTGTGTTCGCGCTCATTGCCCGTCTGAACTTTACTGATGTCGCGCTCGCCGGTCGGCTGAAAGTATCCGACATTGCCAACGACGCACTCGACGGTCTCGCCCGTGCACGCGATTCCATCATTGACCTCCTGCAACTAGGGGCCGACAAGCTGCTAAGCGGCATCGAGTGGACCGCGGGCAAGATCAAAGATGGCCTCGAATGGGGCAAGAGAAAGATCGAAGAGGCCTGGGAATGGACCAAGGATCGCGCTGAAGAAGCCTGGGAATGGACCAAGGATCGCGCTGAAGAAGCCGGGGAGTTCGGCAAAGAAATCATTGTCGACGTCATGGAACGAACAGGCCACGCCATACCAGCGGCTCAGCGTTTGTTCGAGACACTAAAGCACCCACCACAGTGGGTCAACGACTTCTTCCAGAAAGGGGAAATTCCTCAAGTCTCTGAGGTTGTCGGCAGCGCGGCATATCTCGGCGGTCAAGCTTTCGGTATTCCCTTCAATTTCTTCACGAATGAGGACCAGCACTTCTTCGACGACGGTCGCGCCTGGATGGCCGGCGAGGCAGACGTCGAGGATCACCCGCTCAACACGGATCGTTTCTCGAGCGTGAACGACGTCATCAATCCCATGATGGATGTCTACAATTCGCGAGACGAAGCCAGCGACCGTCTCAAGGTTCAAGTGACTCCGGTCATCGGCGACGACGGGACGGTGCGGTACATCGTGTCAATTCCTGGCACTTCGGAGGATTTGGGCAGCATGAGCGGCTGGAATGGTCAAGCCTCGGGCACCGACTGGGCTGCAAACCTCAAGGGTGTCGGTTTCGGAAACACAGCCGCGACGGAGTCAATCATGAACTCCATCGACCAGGCCATCCAGAAAGACCAAGCCATGCGAGGTATCTCGGGGGAGAAACCAGAGGTGCTCCTGAGCGGCCACTCCCAGGGAGGCATCATCGCGGGCAACATTGCAAACTCTGAAGACTTCGCTAACAAGTACGACGTTGGCGGTGTGATCAGCGCGGGGTCTCCCGTCGAGACGCTCGGCGTGCCCAAGGACATTCCGGTGTACAACTACCAAAACCAGTTCGATCCGGTGCCGCGGGCAGACCTCGAAGGAAGAAACGTCGAGCTCCCTGGCGGCGTGGTTACCGTCCATCCCAACGAGAACGTTCACAACATTACGTTCCCCGATGACGGTAATAGGCATCCTACCCATACACACAATCAGGACACCTACAAGCACAATATCGAAGGCCTCCAGAGAGATGCGCGCAATCCCGGTCTTGCTGGCGATCGAAACGTGCAGGCGCAGCGAGCCATGGACGAGGAACTCGGCCGGTTCTACAACGGTCAAGTGGATAACGCGTACCGTGTGCAGTACGGGCGCGAAACCAACTGAGCGAGGTTGTGGCTATGACAACGATGATCCAGTCGGAGGACCCGACACTGCACGTCGGCCTCATTGAAGCGACGGTGTGGGCCGATGCGGTCGAAGACATCACCGATGGAGTCTTCCCTCGTGATGATGAGGACAAACTCGCGTTTTGGGAAGCGGCCGGCATTGTGGTCGACAATCAGGTCGACGAGCTCTGGGGCCGCGCAATCAGCGTCGCTCAGAAGGCGACGCGAGCGAGCGAACTGCTCAGCCGCAAGGACGACGTCGTGTTCAGCGCGACGGTACTCGTCGATCGGGGCTGGGTGGTCACATGCACGAGTCGAGCCACCGTCGCGAATGTAAACGGGACAGACTCTCTCGACAAGATCCATCCCATGCTTGAGGTGGCTATCGCCCCGGCGGAGCGCATCTGGCAAGTCATTCGACGGGTCCTCCCGCCCGAAGATGCGCTGCGTCGCGAACCGCGGGCTACGAACGTCGACGAGGCCAAGCAAATCAGCGTCGACCTCTCCGCCATCCCCGAGACTATGCGCGCTACGCCGGAAACGTTCGCTGCGCACATCCACGAGATGCCTAACCTACCGCCGCAAATCGTGGACATCAGCGATCCCCGAGCAACCGTCTTTACGTACACCCTCGTCGCCGACGATGCCGGCGTGCACACGTCAAACAAGACCTGGGTTCTTGGAAAGGCGCTCTACCTCATCGATGCCGACACCGCGTCAATGTGGGAGGTTCCCGAAGGGGACCTTGGCCACACCCTAGTCGCTTCGCTCACGCAGTAACGACGCCCCCGTACGGCTGCGCCCAACACTAGGCGCCACCACCTATTGAAAACCCTGAAAATAAATAATCCCCCCTGTACAGGGGGGATTATTTAGTGAGCCTAGCTGGACTTGAACCAGCGACCTCTGCCTTATCAGGGCAGCGCTCTAACCAACTGAGCTATAGGCTCGTTCACCGACGTGTAACTCTAGCAAACCTTTTTGACCACCCGCAAACTGCCTGGAGGCACTATCGACAAAAGCGCGACTGAGCGCACACCAGATGAAAATTTTCGCCTTACGGTGGCCATTTTCGCCATCTGGTGTGCGCTCAGTCGCGCTTCGCTGGTGATCAGTCTTCCGCGAGGGTGATTTCCAGACCACCCATCACAACGGAAGCAAGGTTGTAGAGGAAGGCGAACAGCGTCGCCACAGCCGTGAAGATCACGACGTCGATGGCCGCGAGGATGGCGGTGAGGCCCATGACACGTCGCCAGCTCAGGAACTCGTGGATGTTAAAGCGGTCGCCGCCGCCCTGGGGGTCCGAGATCACGGAGTTGATCAGGTCGTTGACGTAGTTCAAGGCATCAGAACCCGACACGACGGACCACAGCACACCCACGCCGGCCACCAGCATGACACCGAACGCAATCGAGAACAGGAACGACGTCTTCATTACCGACCACGGATCGATACGGTTGATGCGCAGCCGAGCCTTGCGGGTGCGTCGCGACGACCCAGAACGGCTCGCGACGCTTGACGATGCCTCGGGCGCCGCAGCACGCGACGGGCGAGACGGCGCCGGCGCTTCATCGCCGAGGGGTTCGGATGCGGAGCTCTGTACCGGTTGAGGCCTGGGTGCGCTCGACGCAGACTTGGGGGTGCGCGTGATGCTGTCCAGCTCCCAATCCGTCGCGTTCTGGGACTTCCGACCCTCCGGCTTGTTCGCCGACACCGCGCTGCTGCGCGGGACCTTCACCTCGCGGGTTACATCGTCGTCCGGACCAGGCGCCGAGGGTTGCGGCTTCACGGGATTGGCACCCGCAGCCGGCCCCGCCGGGTTCGATGGGTTGAGCCCTTCTGCAGGTTTCGAACTCTCCGAAGGCTTCGCTCCGCTCTCCGGTTTCGAGGCACCGTCTACGGGTTTGGCTCCATCCTGCGGCTTTTTCGAAAAATCGAGCCCAGGGGAACCGTCGGCGCCTGGCCAGCGCGGCGCATCATTCATCGGTTGACTCCTCGTTCACGTCTGTGTCGTCTACCGTAGCCGTTTCTTCCGCTTCAGCAGGTGCAGACTCGGCGGAATCGTCTTCCTCCACCTCAGTTTCAGGGTAGAGCGCGATGACGCTGACCGCGTCGTCGCCACGCACGCCGACGAATTTCACGCCCATCGTGTCGCGCCCCTTCACAGGCACCTCAGCAACTGCCGAACGCGTGATCTGGCCGGAATGCTTGATTGCGATGACCTCGTCGGTTTCGTCGACGATGATGCCGCCGACAAGCGAACCGCGATCATCCACCAGCTTCATCGCCTTGATACCGAGCCCGCCACGACCCTGCGTGCGGTACTCACTGACCTTCGTGCGTTTGGCGTAGCCACCCTCGGTAACGGTGAAGACGAAACGCTCGTCTTCCTCTCCGCCAGAAGGCAGGACCGACATGCTGAGCAGCTCGTCGAGCTCGCCGCCCACCTCACGGAACCGCATGCCAGTCACACCCGACGTCGCGCGTCCAGTGGGGCGAAGTTGCTCGTCGGAGGCCTGGAATCGGATGGCCTGGCCCTTCTTGGAGACGAGCAGCACGTCATCGTCGGCGGAGCAGATCTCCGCGCCGATGAGTTCGTCGTCCTCGTCGCGGAAGTTGATGGCGATCACGCCGGCCTGCCGCGAGGAATCGTACGCGGTGAGCGCAGTCTTCTTGACAAGGCCCTTCTTCGTCGCGAGCAAGAGGTACGGCGCGTCTTCGTAGGTGCGCAACCGCATCACGCGGGCGATCTTCTCGTCGGGGAGGAACGTCATCAGCCCAACAACGTGGCTGCCCTTCGCGTCACGCCCACCCTCCGGAAGCTGCCACGCCTTGATGCGGTACACGCGCCCGAAGTTGGTGAAAAACAGCAGCCACTCGTGATTGGTGGCGGTGAACAGATGCTGCACTTCATCGTCGGCGCGGAGCGTCGCCCCTCGAACACCCTTGCCGCCACGCTTTTGCGCGCGGTACTCGTCGGCCCTGGTGCGCTTGACGTAGCCGCCGTAGGTGATGGTGACGACGAGGTCCTCGTCGGGGATGAAATCTTCCTCGGAGAAGTCCCCCTCGGCGGCGATGATCTTCGTGCGGCGCTCGTCGCCGTACTTGTCGACGATTTCCTGCAGCTCGACGGAGATGATCTCTCGCTGACGCTCCTCCTTCGCGAGGATGTCCTTCAGATCAGCAATCTTCGCTTCGAGTGCAGCGAGGCGGTCGATGGTTTCCTGTCGCTCCAGCGCGGCGAGCCGTCGAAGCTGCATGTCGAGAATGGCGCTTGCCTGCACCTGGTCGATGTCCAGCAGCGCCATCAAGCCGTTGCGGGCCTCTTCGGAGTTGGGCGAGCGACGGATGAGCGCAATCACATCGTCGAGCTTGTCCAGTGCCTTCACCAGACCGCGGTAGATGTGCGCCTTCTTCTCCGCGTCCTCCAGCTGGAACTGGGTGCGCCTGCGGATGACCTCCATCTGGTGCTTGATCCACAGCGAGATGAACTGGTCCAGACGAAGCGTGCGCGGCACGTCGTCGACGATGGCCAACATGTTGCAGCCAAACGACTCCTGCAGCGCCGTGTGCTTGTACAGGTTGTTCAGCACGACGCGCGGCTGGGCGTCACGCTTCAGCACGATCACCAGGCGCTGGCCGGTACGTGCCGACGAGTCGTCGCGGATGTCGGCGATGCCCGCCAGCTTGCCGCTGTTCACCAGGTCGGCGATGCGCTGCGCGAGCGTGTCCGGGTTGGTCATGTACGGCAGTTGCTTCACGACGAGCATCTGCCGCCCGCGCTCGTCCTCCTCGAAGTCGACGACGGCACGCATGACGACGGAGCCTCGTCCCGTGCGATACGCGTCCTCGATACCTTGGCGCCCGACGATGAGTGCGCCGCCTGGGAAGTCCGGGCCCTGGATGCGCTGCATCGCGGCCTCCAACAGCTCCTCGCTGCTCGCTTCGGGGTTCTCCAGCGCCCACTGCACAGCGTCGCCCACTTCGCGCAGGTTGTGCGTCGGGATGTTGGTGGCCATACCGACGGCGATACCCGTCGAGCCATTCACCAGCAGGTTCGGGAAGCGGGCGGGGAGCACCGTCGGCTCCTGCTCGCGGTTGTCGTAGTTCGGCATGAAATCGACGGTGTTCTGGTCGATTTCCCGCACCATCTCGCCGGCGAGCGGGGCCATCTTGCACTCGGTGTATCGCATGGCCGCGGCCTTGTCGTTGCCCTGCGAACCGAAGTTGCCCTGACCGGCGACGAGGGTGTGACGCATCGCCCACGGTTGCGCGAGGCGCACCAGAGCGTCGTAGATGGCCGAGTCACCGTGCGGGTGGTAGAGGCCCATGACCTCACCCACCACACGCGAGCACTTATTCCAGCCGCGATCAGGGCGGTAGCCGCCGTCCCACATGGCATACAACACGCGACGGTGAACAGGCTTCAGGCCGTCACGCACGTCGGGCAGCGCGCGCCCGACGATCACGCTCATGGCGTAGTCAAGGTACGACTTTTGGATTTCCTCTTCGAGGTCCGTCGCATCGACACGGCCGTGACCACCTGCCTGCAACTCGTCGTTCAGGGCTTCTACCGGAGTTTCTTCGTCTGCCATAGCTTCTTCCTCAGATGTCCAGGAAGCGCACGTCGCGAGCGTTGCGCTGGATGAAGGTACGACGCTGCTCGACGTCCTCGCCCATCAGGATGGAGAACATACGATCGGCGGCTGCTGCATCCTCCATGGTGACCTGGAGCAGGATGCGGTTTTCGGGATCCATCGTCGTCTCCCAAAGATCGTCGGCGTTCATCTCGCCCAGACCCTTGTAGCGCTGGATGGGGTTCACCTGCGGGAGCTTCTTGCCAGCTTCCAGGCCGGCCTTGCGCAGTGCGTCGCGCTCCGCGTCGGTGTAAGCGAGCTCGTGCGGCGCGTTCGTCCAGCGCAGCCTAAACAGCGGCGGCTGCGCAAGGTAGACGTGCCCGGCGTCGATGAGCGGGCGCAGGAAACGGAAGATCAGCGTGAGCAACAGCGTGCGGATGTGCGCGCCGTCGACGTCGGCGTCGGCCATGAGCACCAGCTTGTGGTAGCGCAGCCGATCGATGTCGAAATCTTCCTGCGCACCCGTGCCGAGCGCGTTGATGATGGCCTCTACTTCTTTGTTCGCGAGAATCTTGTCCAGCCGCGCCTTTTCAACGTTCAAGATCTTGCCGCGGATAGGCAGGATGGCCTGGGTGCGCGGATCGCGTCCACCGCGCGCGGAGCCGCCGGCGGAGTCACCCTCGACGATGAACATCTCGCACTCTTCAGGGTTGCGCGACGAGCAGTCCACTAGCTTGCCGGGGAGTCCGCCACCGCCGAGGAGGCCCTTACGGTTGCGGGCCATGTCTCGCGCCTTGCGGGCGGCGATTCGCGCCTGCGCCGCAGCCTGCGACTTCCGGATGATCTCCTTGCCCTCGGCCGGATTCAGTTCAAACCAGTCGCCCAGCTTCTCCCACATCACACGCTGCACGAAGGTGCGCGCTTCGGTGTTGCCGAGCTTCGTTTTCGTCTGGCCCTCGAACTGCGGCTCGGAAACCTTGATGGAGATGATGGCAGTCAGACCTTCGCGAATGTCGTCGCCTGAGACGCGGTCTTCCTTCTTCTTGATCATGCCCCAGTTTTCGCCCCACTTATTCACCGTGTTGGTGAGTGCGGCGCGGAAGCCTTCTTCGTGCGTACCACCCTCGTGCGTCGAAATGGTGTTGGCGAAGGTGTACACGTTCGACGCGTACGACATGTTCCACTGCATCGCGATCTCCAGGCTCATGCCCTGGTCAGGCGCGTGTGACTCCATGTCGATGATGGACTGGTGCACCGGATCCTTACCCTTCGACAAGAACCGCACATAGTCCTTCAGGCCTTCGGCGTAATGGAACTCGTCATGGCTAATCTCGTCGGGATCGCTGGTGACATCGTCGCCCGTGTCCTCCCCCTCAGCGGCCTCGACGGTGGCGTCGGAGCGACGGTCGTCGAGGACGATGCGCAGCCCCTTGTTCAGGAACGCCATTTCGCGGAACCGGTTCGCCAGCGTGTCGTAGCTAAACCGCGTGGTCTCGAAGATGTCAGCCGATGGGTAGAACGTGATGGTGGTGCCGGTGGATTCGCCGTCTTCCAGCTCTCGCACCGTTTGCAGGTCGTAAGCGGGCACGCCCAGGTTGAACTGCTGGCGGTAGAGGTGACCGTCGCGTTTCACCTCGACGATGAACGTTTCGGACAGCGCGTTCACCACCGACGAGCCGACGCCGTGCAGGCCGCCGGAGACCTTGTAACCGCCGTTACCGAATTTGCCGCCTGCGTGGAGCACGGTGAGGACGAGGGTGACCGTCGGAATCTTCTCGACGGGGTGCTCCTTCACCGGAATACCGCGGCCGTTGTCGGCGACGCGGACACCGCCGTCGTCGAGGAGCTCGACGTTGATCTGGCTGCAGTAGCCGGCCAGCGCCTCGTCGACGGAGTTGTCGACGATCTCGTACACCAAGTGGTGGAGGCCACGTTCACCGGTGGAACCGATGTACATGCCGGGGCGCTTGCGTACTGCCTCGAGCCCCTCGAGCACCGAGATCTGGTCAGCGTCATAAGCTCCGGACACCGAGCTGTCTGCCTGGCCGTCGAGATCAGCAGCCACGTCAGCTGCGTCGATCGGGGTGGACTCGTCGTGATCCACACGTACTCCTTACATGCCACGACCGTCGTTGCGACGGCCAACGTTCAGCATACCGCGCCCAAGCGCTAGAACACGCATCGAGTTGCGAGCAAATCCGTTCTACGGCACGTGAGGGCCGTTTACAGCGTCGTGGATACCGTGGCAAGGCCGCCCCCCGCGCCCGGGTGTCGACGCGCTAGGCGGCCACACCGTCGACGCATCGCCGGGCGGGCTCACGGAATCTCGGGAGTCTCGTCCAGAGCGTGGAGGTCCGGAGCCCAGTTGTCTACCAGCTCGAACACGCCCTCCAGCACCTCGGAGGGGCGGAAGGGGTATTCCTCAACGCTCTCGCGAGTTTCGATGCCGCTCAGCACCAACGCCGTGTGGAGCCCGGCCTCCATACCGGCGATAATGTCCGTCGACATCCGGTCACCGATCATGCCCGTCGTCTCTGAGTGCACCCCAATGCGGTTGAGCGCGGAACGGAACATCATCGGGTTCGGCTTACCGACGATGTACGGCGAGCGACGCGTGGCCTCCTTCACGAGCGCGATGATGGCACCAGTGGCGGGGAGCACCCCGTCGGCGCTGGGACCCGTCGGATCCGGGTTCGTCGCAATAAACCTGGCGCCGCCAAGGATGAGACGGATCGCCGTCGTGATCTGTTCGAAGGAGTACGTACGGGTTTCACCGAGGACGACGAAATCTGGGGCGCGATCCGTCATGACGAATCCGGCCTCGTGCATTGCCGTAATGAGCCCCGCCTCACCGACGACGTACGCGCTGCCGCCAGCCTTCTGGCGCTTCAAAAAATCCGCCGTGGCAAGGGCCGACGTCCACACCCGCTCCTCCGGCACGTCCAGCCCGGAGGCATTCAAACGAGCAGCCAGGTCCCGCGGGGTGAAGATGGAATTGTTCGTGAGCACGAGATATTGCGTGCCGCGCTCGTTCCACTGCTGGATGAGTTCACAGGCGCCGGGCAGCGCTTGGTTTTCGTGGACGAGCACGCCGTCCATATCGGTAAGCCAAGAGACGACGTCGGATCGATCAGTCATGGCTCCAGCTTAGGGGTACCCATCGAGTGGGGAGTGCGGGTTAGCTGAGAATGATCGAGACCACCATCGCGAGGACGACGGTGTTGAACAACAAGGCGAGCATGCCCTGGGTACGCACGATGCGCCTGGCGCGACGTGCCCCGAAGCGGACGTCGCAAGAAAGCAGCGTGGCGATGTGGATCGACGTGGTGACGAAATCGTCGAATTCTGGGCGATCATCGTGCTCGAATCGCATCGGGTCGCCGACTAGCCACATGCGGTGGTACTCGACCGCGAACGACTGCACAACGATGGCCCACGCAGCGACGACCGATGCCGTGCCAAGGAGCATGAGCGACGTGGAGTCCGTCACGCGCTGCAGGCGCGCAAGCAAGAGCGCCAACGCCACCGCCACCATCGAAGTGAGCGACGAAGCCCACACCGGCCCCATCGCGCCAAGCCACCGCTCCCACGGCCGGAGACCCTGGCGGACGCGACGGGCCTCGTCGCGGAGGGCTTCCTCCGGCAGGCGCGTGCAGACGAGGTGAGTGAGGGCAACCTGCGCGGTGCAACTTATGATCCAGAAGACCAGATAAATCGCGACGACCTGCGTTGTCAGGCCCGCCACCTCGTCGGAACCCTGCAGGGTGAGGCGCCCCGTCGCGACTGCGATACCGACGATCGCGAGCGTCACGAGCGCGCTCGCTCCAAACGCCGCATAGTTGCGGACGATGTCGTTCCGGAACCGAAGCAGCATGGGCGGCCCCCTTTCGACGTCGAATGCTCCGCCCAGTCTGCCAGCCGGCCGGGCCAGTGGACTGCTGGCGCCCCGTCGGTAGTGTGGCGGCATGGAGACGTTCCGCAAACAAGACACGAAGGAGGCCATCGCAGCCGAGGCAGCTGGGTTGTTGTGGTTAGCAGACGCCGGCGGGGCGCCCGTCGCGGAACTCGTCGCGACCGGGAACACATGGTTGGAGACCCGGCTACTGAGCGACGGCTACCCATCGGCCGAAGATGCGCGAGAGTTTGGCCGCGGTTTGGCTGCCACGCACGCGGCGGGAGCCGATTGGTGGGGCGCCGGTCCGCCTGGGTTGGATCAGAACTGGGAGGCGCACATGCCTGCCCCGCTTGCGCCTGAAACGAAGTGGACGTCATTCGGGGAGTTCTTCGCCGAGACGAAGCTCGAGCCCTACCTGCGCCAGGCGCGCGCGATGGATCAGGAGTCCCGACGCGTGGTCGCCCGCGCGGTCGAACGTGTTGCCGCCGGTGATTTCGACGCACCTCAGCCCGGACTGTGCATGGAGCGAGGGGTGGAAGTAGCGCGAACGCATGGGGATTTGTGGGGCGGCAACATCGTGTGGGCCCAGACCGCGACGGGGACTGCAGGCACCCTCATCGACCCGCATGCGCACGGCGGGCACGCGGAGACCGACCTCGCCGCGCTCCATGTGTTTGGTTCGGCACATCTCGAAGCGACGATGGCGGGGTATCAGGAAGTCAGCCCACTCGCCGACGGGTGGCGCGAGCGCGTACCGATGCACCAGCTGCACATGCTGATCGTGCATGTGGTGCTGTTCGGCGGCGGCTACGTCGGGCAAACCGTGAGTGCCGCTCGTCGGATTCTCTGAGTCACAGCCGCGTCCACAGCGTTCTCCACAACTCCGAGACACTGCGAAACCCCTTGTCAAGAAGATTTCTAGGCGGGGGTGCGTCGGGACTTCTCCACATATCCACAGGCTTGCAAACCTTGCAAGTTCGGCCACCCGGTGGGTGCGCCGGCGTGTGAGCGGCGGTTTCGATACGCCGCCTCCGGCAGCTACTCAACCACCGGTGGCGGAGTACGGGCTACTCAACCACCGGGAGCGGCCGGGTCTCGCCCACCGATCATCGAGTAGGCGACGAAGTCGCCGTATCGAGATGCGGGGCGTGGTTTCGAGACGCACCGTCACTCGTCGTCGGAAGTCTCCTCTTCGGCTTCCTCTTGCGCCTCATCCTCAGACTCTTCCGCCTCAGGCTCATCGTCCTCGTCAGGCTCATCCTCGTTCGAAACCTCGTCGGAGTCATCGATCCGCTTCGTCGACGCCCAGCTGAACAAGATGGCCCCGGCAAGGACCATCGGCAGCGACAGCCACTGCCCCATGCTGAGACCGAGGCTAAGGAAGCCGAGATGGGCATCGGGTTCCCGGAAGTACTCGCAGATATACCGGGCCAGGCCGTAGCCGCCCACGAATAGACCGGAGACCTGGCCGCGGTATCGGTTGCGCTTGGCGGCGAAGAACCAGACCACCAGGAAGAGCAGTAGCCCTTCTGCGAGAGCTTCGTAGAGCTGCGACGGGTGACGCGCCACGTCGCCGCCCGTCGGGAAAATCATGGCCCACGGGAGCCCGCTCGGCGCCTCACGCCCCCAGAGCTCGCCGTTGATGAAGTTCCCGAATCGCCCGAACATGAGCCCGAGCGGTACGGCGGGCACGACGAAGTCAGCGATCTGCAACACCGGGCGCTGCTTTCGCCACGCCATGTAGACGAAACCGAGGAAGACGCCGATCGCGCCACCGTGGAAGCTCATACCCCCGTCCCAGACTTTGAAGATGTCGACGGGATGGGCGAAGTAGTAGGCGGGCTTGTAAAAGAAGCAGTACCCCAGGCGGCCGCCCAGCAGCACACCGAGGATGACGACGGTGAGCAGGTCTTCGATGAACTCGTTGGAGTAGGGCTCGGGCTTGGTGATGGACCGGAACGGCTCGTGGGCGAGCCTGCGTCGCATGAGGAGGTATCCCACGGCGAAACCGACGAGATACATGATGGCGTACCAGTGAATCTGGAGTGGGCCGAGGCGAATCGCCACGGGGTCGATGCGGGGGAAGGTCAGAACGAGGCTCGTCACGCGTTTAGCTTGTCACATCCCGAGGCATGAGCCGGCCAGGTTCCCTGCAGGGCGGGGCAGGACTACTTCAGAAACCGACCGTTATCCTCCACAAGAAGCGATAGTCCCCCGGTTTTCGGCGATTTTTTGCAGGCGTGGAGGATAACGGTCAAAAGTCGGGTCCAGCGGGTGGAGCACGAGTTGCAGTTCGGTGCGCAACCGTGGCTATACTTACCGGGCGTCCTTTGGGGCATTAACTCAACTGGTAGAGTGCCACCTTTGCAAGGTGGAAGTTAGGGGTTCGAGTCCCCTATGCTCCACAACCTAAAACCCCTAGTGAAACCTTCTTCACTAGGGGTTTTCATTTGCGGCAGAGGCGTCCACCCCAAGATAGATCAAGTTCGTGGCTGGTCTACCCACCACGAACTTGATCTATCTTCGTGTCTCCGCGGGATCGGCGCAGCACAGGGCGCTCCAACTCAGATCTCCCCTTGCCCACGCGCTGGAAATCTATCCTGGGCTTCAGGGATTCGCAGCTCGAGAGAAAGACGCCGCCATGTCACAGCGCATCAGCCAAGACGAAGATGAATTCTTCTGCGGTGAAGACACCTATACATTTATCTGCGACGAGGACAGAGTCATCCGCCACAAATCAGAAGAACTGACGCTTGAGTTCGTCATCAGCGTCATCGAATCCATGATTCCTCACCTGTGGCACGTCACCGCACAACACTTGCGCGAGGCCGCCATCGATCTCCATGAAGCTCGCTACGGCGCATCGACGAACCTCACGCATGACCTCCGCGACGAGAGTTTCCTCTACGACGACGATGCCACCTTCGACGAACTCCGTGAGGCCACAATTGCGCCCCGGATGTTAGAAACTATCCTGGCCAATATCCCGCCGATCACAGGGCATGAGGACTTGAGTCGTGGCGTCGACGAGCTCCGCGCAGCCGTAGCGCAACGCAAGGCAACAGCCGACGATGCTCTCGAGCAATACATGAAGAAACTCTCGAACTGAGAGCTCACACGCCTCACGTCCTCGCGGTACCCGCAGCTTTGGCGCGTCGGTATGCGGATACCGTCGGGTCGCCTGTCACCCAGAATCGCCAGGGCACGTCCGCCGCGCGAGATACCCCGACGCGCGGCCCGCTCGAGACGTCGACGTGGGTCCGGCCAGGTGTCAGACGCACGGACGACGCTTCGTCGAACAACGAGGCACCCGCGTCGACCATGGTGATACCAAGCGCCTTCGTGAGGTTCCCCGGACCGCGGGCGAGGCGCTCGTCGGGTACTCCGGGGCGACGTGACCGGGCATCATCAATTCCCTCGACAACCCGCCCCGCGCGAATCAATACTGCGCTGGCAAGGCCCTCTGCCGAGCAGACCACGTTGCAGCAGGTGTGCCCGTGCATCGTGTAGCAGTACAGGTGTGCGGGCGGCCCAAACATCACAAGGTTCCTCTTACTTGGCCCTTTCCAGGCGTGTGAGGCCGGATCGTCCTCACCGAGATACGCCTCAACTTCCGTGATTTCGACGGCGACGCTGCCTCGTCGAAGGCGTGCGCCCAGCAGCCGCCGGGCGCTCACGAGCGCGTCGTCTTCCAGGAACTTCATCGAGACGACGTTACTCACCCACCCGCGTTCAAGACACCCAGTTCCGCGCGATGAAGAACGGGGCACCATCGCGTTCGCCACCGTGGAGAGCGAACCCGGCAGGGGGTTCCCCAAGCGCGGCCCTGACGACGTCGCGCGGCCCCGAATAGGCGATGGTAAGGGGAAACACTAGTTTCCGGTCTCGAAATGCACTGCGTTCGGCGTCTGGGCTCCAGCCGGCCCAGGGAGTTTCAGGCGGAAGCCCCAGGTGTTGCAGCTCGGCTGCTGCGGCCTCGTCTGGAGTCTCATGATCCCCCGTGGGCGGGGCGACGGCGAGGAAGGAGTCGTCGGAGCTGAGACCACGCCACCAGGTGGTGAGTGCGGTGTATTCGTCCATCGGGTTCCTCCCAGAGGTGGCACGCGCTGTTGGGTCTGCGAGTAAGCCTAGCCTCGCCCCAACCACAGTATGGTTGGAAACCCGTCGAGGGTTGGAGGACCCATGCACGCCGCTGATTCTCACGACATCATTAAGGTGGTGGGTGCGCGAGAGAACAACTTGCGCGAGGTCACCGTCGAAATCCCCAAACGGCGTCTCACCGTGTTCACGGGGGTGTCTGGCTCCGGGAAGTCGTCGCTGGTCTTCGACACCGTGGCCGCGGAATCGCAGCGGATGATCAACGAAACCTACCCCGCATTCGTGCAGGGCTTCATGCCAGATCTCGACCGCCCCGACGTGGACCGGCTCGAGGGCCTGACGACGGCGATCGTCGTCGGGCAAGACCGGTTGGGCGCGAATCAGCGCTCCACCGTCGGCACCGCAACTGATGCGAACGCCCTGCTCAGGAAGATGTTCTCTGAGATCGCCGAGCCACACATCGGATCTCCCAACGCGTACTCGTTCAACGTACCCTCGGTGCAGGGCTCCGGCACCATCAAGGTGAGCAAGGGCCAGGGCAAGGCACAGCGCGAGCACAAGACCTACCACGTGCTGGGCGGTATGTGCCCCAGGTGCGAGGGCCTAGGGCACGTCTCGGACCTCGACCTCACCGAGCTCTTCGACGACACAAAGTCGCTCAACGAGGGCCCATTCACCATCCCCGGCTACACCCCCGACGGATGGAACGTGCGGCTGTTCATCCAGACCGGCTTCTTCGACCCCGACAAGCCCATCCGCGATTACTCCGAGCGCGAACTCGACAACTTCCTGTACCGCGAAAACGCAAAGGTGAAGGTGGGGGGCGCGAATCTCACGTTCAACGGCATCGTGCCGTCGGTAAGGAAGTCGTTCCTGACGAAGGACCGCGACGCGATGCAGCCGCACATCCGCGCGTTCGTCGACCGCGCCGTCACCTTCCAGCCCTGCCCCGAGTGCGGCGGCACCAGGCTCGCTCCCGAGGCACGTTCGTCGAAGGTGCGTGGGCTCCACATCGGCGAGGTCTGCGACCTGCAGATCACCGACGCGCTCGCATGGGCCCGCACCGTCGACGATGCCCGCGTCGCCCCGCTCACGGCTAGTCTCGTCGAGCTGTTGGAGGCCTTCGTCGAGCTCGGTTTGGGATATCTGTCCTTGTCCAGGCCATCTGGCACGTTGTCTGGCGGCGAGGCCCAGCGCATCAAGATGATCCGTCACCTGGGCTCCGCGCTCACGGACGTCACCTACATTTTCGACGAGCCCACCGCCGGCCTACATCCCGCCGACGTGGAACGCATGAGCACGCTTTTGCAGCGACTTCGCGACAAGGGCAACACCGTGCTCGTCGTGGAGCATAAGCCCGAGGTGATGGCTATCGCGGACCACATCGTCGACCTCGGCCCCCGCGCCGGCAGCCACGGCGGCGAGGTGGTGTTCGAGGGCACGGTCGAGGGGTTGAGAACAGCAAACACCCTCACCGGGCAGCACTTCGCGCACCGCGTGCAGCTGAAAGAGCAGGTGCGCACGCCATCGGGAGCCATCCAGGTGCGCGGCGCGTCTCGCAACAACCTGCGAGACCTCGACGTCGACATCCCGCTCGGCTGCCTCACTGTGCTGACGGGTGTGGCTGGCTCGGGGAAGTCGTCGCTCATCCAGAGCATCCCGAAGGACCTGGGCGCGATCCTCGTCGATCAGTCCCCCATCAAGGGGTCTCGTCGCTCAAACCCCGCGACGTACACGTCGCTGCTCGAACCGGTGCGCAAGGCCTTCGCCAAGGCCAACGGCGTCAAGCCCTCGCTGTTCTCCGCGAACTCCGACGGCGCCTGCCCCGCCTGCAAGGGCAATGGCGTCATCATCACGGAGCTGGGGTTCATGTCGACGGTCACCACGCCCTGTTTGGATTGCGGCGGGCGGCGGTTCCAAGACGAGGTGCTGGCCCACACGCTGGGCGGGAAGAGCATCGCCGACGTGTACGAAATGGGCGTGGCGGAAGCACTCGAGTTCTTCGCCGACGGGGAGGCGCGAGTCCCCGCAGCGACGAAGATCCTCACCGCATTGCACGACGTCGGGCTGGGCTACCTGACGCTGGGCCAAGGGCTGGATTCCTTGTCAGGTGGTGAACGGCAGCGCTTGAAGCTCGCCACGCACATGTCCTCCAAGGGTGGCATCTACGTACTCGACGAGCCCACCACCGGCCTGCACATGGCCGACGTGGATCAGCTGCTAGCGCTGTTGGATCAACTGGTGGAGTCCGGGAAATCGGTGATCGTCGTGGAACATCATCAGGCGGTGATCGCGCACGCGGACTGGGTGATCGACATGGGGCCAGGCGCCGGGCACGACGGCGGGCTCGCAGTGTTCGAGGGTGCGCCCGCCGGCCTTGCAGAGGCCGACACCGTCACCGGCCGCCACCTGGCGCGCTATCTCGCGAGCTAACGCCTAGGTTCGCCTGCTGTGCTAGCGTGGGCGCCGCTTGAATACTGAGGGCGACGACGCAGGAAGCCGGTGCGAATCCGGCGCTGTCCCGCAACCGTGTGGCTTCGGCCGAGTCGGATACTGCACCCGCCTTCGCCACGACACGTCGAGGGCTGCGTGATCGTGCGTCTAGGCGCATGAAGCTGCCCACTTGAGGAGGGCAGATGCACGCCAAGCGCACCGCAGGCATCGCAACGCTGCTCTCCCTCGCCGTCGCCCAGCTCCTCCCCCTCACCGCGCACGCCGAGTACCGCGACGGCGCCTGCAAGCCAGGCGAGGGGGTGACGGTCATCGTCGACTGGAACAAATTCGACGGCGCAGGCACTGGAGAGCGCGAGCTCATCCGCTGCATCCTCCTCGAAGAGGGCGCCACCGAATTCCCTGTGCTCGACGACTCGGACCTCCAAACCCGCAGCGTGCTGCGCTCGGCGGGCATCTCGTTCGAGGCAGAGAGCATCATCACAAATATCAACGGCATCCAGGACCCGCCGGGCTGGAACTGGTTCTTCTGGGGCGGCGTCGACGGCCAGTGGAAGGGCGACGGCTTCTGGGAACCGCAGCCCAAGGTGGATTCCTTCGTCGGCATCGCCCTCGGGCCGCGTGATGAGACCAACATACCCGTCAGGCATCCAGAGTTTGACAAGGCACCGGACCCGACTGGGAAACCCACGCCCGGCCCTACGGGTGATCCGACCCCAGGACCGAAGCCAGACCCTGACCCAGAGCCGACGGGTGACCCGGACCCCGCGCCAACCGGTGAGCCGACGGCCGCTCCACCGACGAGAGACCCCACGCCCACTGGCCAGCCGACGTCGCGCCCCGGCGCCACCGGACCGAAGCGCCCGCGCCCGGTACCACCGTCGAACGCACCTACTTCCGGCACTCGCCCAACATCGAATCCGAGCGCACCGGAGGCCACGTCGAATCCATCCGCGACGGCCACCCCCACTCCCGATGCCACGCCCACCGCGTCGGATAACCCCTCCGACGACGCGAGCGGCAGCGCCGCAGATGCACCGAGCGCCACGCCGTCGACGGTCTGGGGCCGCGAGGCTGCCGAGCGCCACGACGCCGATACCGAGGCCTCGAAGCCCGGCGCACCAAACACCCCCTGGCTTGCGGGAATCCTGGGCATCGTGGCGCTGGGTGGCCTCGGTACGGCGGCCGCATTCGGGCTCCGCGCCGCGCAGGCACCCCCGCTGGAGGACGAATGACCAACGCATCCTCCCAACCCATCGCGCGTCGTGCCCTCGCCGGGCTCGCGGCTGCGGCGCTGCTCGTCGCACCAAACCTCGACGCACATGCCGCACCTCCGCCAGGCGCTACAGCGCTGTGCAAGAACGCACCGGCAGGATGCGCCATCCGGGTGGCCGACGACACGCGTGAAGGGGCCACCGCGTCGGTCACGGTGCAAGGGGCGCCGCAAACACGCGTGAAGCTCATGGCCTACCAGGCAGTCACCGACGGCACCCGGCTCGAAAGCCTGCAGCCGCTTGGCAAGGGCGTCGAGGTGGTGACCAACCGCAGCGGCACCGCGACGGTGGATCTGTCCATCCCCGCAGTGGTGCGCGAGGCATCCAGCGGATGGGCGCTCATCAGCGTCGACGGTGTTGAAGGCACGGACGTGTCGACGACGGTGGGCACCTTCGCGCCGTTCGCGGCCCGCATCCCCACCCTGCTCGGCGACGGATTCGGGGCCGAGAAACCCGTCGGTGTTCCCCTGGAACTGCACCTTGTAGGCACGATTCGAGGCACCAGGTTCGCCGTCGAATTGGAGCGCGACGACGGGTCGTGGCAGGACGTCACCGCCCGGGAGACGCACGTCAATGTCGCCCCCGACGAGGAGGCCGTGGTGACGTACACGCTCCCGCGCGGCCTGACCGCCACGCCTAAGAAGCTCCGTCTGCGCAATGTCAGCGATTCATCGACGGAGTCCGTCTGGCTCGCCACACCCTCCGCCGACGGCACCACCGCCCCGCGTAAGAAGCGCTTCACGCCGCCCCCAGTAGGCGACGCCCTCGACGGCACGGCGAGCCTGGACTCCCATCCGACGGGGCTCGTCCGGGCTGCGGGCTTTGGGATCGGGGGCGCGTCGGTGCTCTTCGTGTCGGCCATGGTGGTAGCCGATGCTGTGAGGAGGCGCCGTGGCTAACGGGCATCCCCTCATCTGGCTGCTGGTGGTGGGCGCGGCGGGTGGCGCTGCGCTCCGCCTCACCGACCCGCTGATGCTGGCGGCCTTCGTCGCCGCGCTGCTGCTCACGGGATTCTTAGCGCGCGGCCCGCGCGTCGCGAGTTTCGGTTTCGCGTGCCTCGGGGCACTGGCGGCCACGCTCTTGTGGGCGGTGTGGACGCTGCTGGTGCCGATGGGGTCCGGCGACGCACTACTCCCCCTCCCTTCGTACTCGTTCGGACCGGGCACCCGCGTCGGCGGGACGCTCACCACGGGCGCGCTGGAACACGGTGTGACAAGCGCGCTTGCCGCATCCGCGGTGATACTGGCGCTCGGCGTCGCAGGCCAGACGGTAAGCGCGCGCGGGTGGCTCTCCCTCGCCAGCGTGGCTGGTCCACTCGCGCCCGCGTTCGGCTGGTTGGCCGCGGGCGGGGAGGCTGGCGCCCAGGTGGCGGCTGAGCGTCGTCAGGCTAGAACCCGACGGCGCACCCCGGCCCTCGACGTGTGGTTGCGCGCCGCGCGCGATATCGCCCGCGACCTCCCCGGCGTCAGCCCTCGGCTGCTGCTCTCCGCGCGGCTCTCGGACCTGTGGCAAGGGCTCGCCGCCGCGGCCTGGGTTGCAGCGGTGCTGTTCGCTGAGCGCATCGGCGTCGTCGGTGTGGCGGTGGCGGCGCTGCTGCTCCCGGTCGCCGTCGCGCTCACCCCCGCGCATCCGCGGCAGGGGGTGCGCAATGCTTGAGTTCGACGGTGTGGGCGCCTGGTTGCCCGGTCAGGGCGTGGTGCTGGACGAGGTGAGCGTCGCCCCCCAGCCCGGCGAGATTTGGGCGGTGGTGGGGCGCTCGGGCGCGGGCTCGTCGACGTTGCTCCGCGCCGCCGATGACCGCCTCCCGCATGGCGCGCTCGTGCGCGGCCGAATCCGCCGCCGCGGGGGAATCCTGCACATCGGTGATCTCCCGCCGGTCAGGGTTTCAGAGTTCCTGGGGGCGCTCGCGAGCGGCCCGGATTTCGACGTGGCCCGCTTCGGGGCACTCGATCACCTTGGCCATCGCACCACGACGGTGCCCCCGGACGTGCGCGCTGGGCTGCTGCTGGCGGCGCTGGAGCAGGCGCCCCGGCAGGGCGTGGTCCTCGTCGACGCGGTCCTCACCGCCGCACCCGCGCGCATCCGTCACGAGTTCGGTGCCGCACTCTCTCGTCGAGCCGCCGACGGCGCCACCGTCTGCTGGGCTGACCACGACCTCGCCACGCTGCTCGCTCACTCCACCCACGTCCTAGAGCTGGGCCACGGGCAAGTGCTGGCAGCATGCCCCGTCGACGACTGGCTGCCGGCCACACTCCCGGACCCACGCACCACAACCGACGACGCCCCACGCCGCACAGCCGCACCAGGTGGTGTGTCGTCCACCATCGTCGAGCCCGGTGTGCTTGGGCTCACGGGAAAGCCCATCGAGTTGCCGGCCGGGATCTGCGTCGGCATCGTGCGCCGTGGCGCCCGCCCCGAGCCCATCGCCCGGCTGCTCGTGGAGCATCTGGGCGGCGACGTCGTGAGCTCGCATGCCCGCCCTCGCCGGCCTCTCCCCCTCACGAACCGCGCGCTGTGGTTGCCACATGCTCAGGCTGGCCTCGACGCGCTCCAGCGCCAAGAGCTCATCTCCAGCCTCACCGGCGAAACCCCCGGCATCCGCATCCTGACTGGGCGCGACGAGGGCTTCCTCCAGGCTGCGTGTCAGGAAATCGTCGTAATTGAAGACGACGAGGTGGTTGCCCAGGGCGCGCCACCAGCCGTCGCGGCCCTCATGCCGGAAGGAGGCACCGCATGAACACCACAGCATGGCGAGACGCCGCACCGTTGAGTGGCGCCCGCTCGCGCGCCGTCGCGACGGTGATCGTCGCCCTGGCGCTCACGTGGACGGGCTGGCCTGTGTGGTCGTCGTGGACGGCCCCAGACAGCGACACCGCCCGAACGCTCATGCCCAGCCTGCTCTCCGCGCTCGGTGGATTGCTGCTGGTGCTTGGCTGGGCGTTGTGGCGCGACTCCGGACGCCAGGCCCGCGTCTTCGCGCCCGTCGTGCTCATGGCGACGGTGGGAGCCGTCGTTCGCACCACACTCTCGCCTAGCGCCTCCGGCATCGAGCCCGGATTCGTCGTGCCGCTGCTAGCTGGCGCGGCGCTCGGCAGCCCCGCAGGTTTCCTCACTGGGGCGCTCACCTGTCTGGGGTCCTCCGCCTTGCTCGGGCTGTTCACCGAGCACCTTGTGGTGCAAACCGTCGTGTGGGGCTTGTTCGGGCTTGCCGGAGGCATGTTTCGTGGGGCCGGCACCCGCGTCTCTTGGATCGGCTCGGCGGTGGCGGGGGCACTGATGGGCCCGGTTTCCGGCGTGCTGTTAAACACCACCGGCTGGGTGGACGACGCGGGCGTCACCGCGGGCGGCTTCTTGCTAGGCGCCGGTCCGTGGGAATCGTTCACCAGGCTCATCGAGTACTCGCTGACGACGTCGTTTTCGGTGGATTCGGCCCGCGGCATCACGACCGCTGTGCTGACACTGCTCGTCGGCTACCCCATCATCCGCGGGCTGCGGGCCGCCGTCGGCGATCCCATCCCAAGCAACACCCCCATCAAAGCGCGCCCGCAGCGCGTCGACGAACAGGCGGTGCGCCGTCGCCGTCGCTCAGATCAACTCTCCACCATCTGGCTACCTGAAGGAGACCGACGATGACCGATCAGCTGACCCCCGAAGATCTCGAGTGGGCGAGCGACCGCATCAGCGCACTCACCACGCATTTCGACGCCACCGTCGTCGGGCAGGAGCGGTTGCGCACGGCGCTGCTCGCGACGGTGCTCGGCGAGGGCCACATCCTCGTCGAATCCGTGCCTGGCTTGGCGAAAACCCTGGCTGCGTCGACGTTGGCGCGCTCCATCGACGCCAGCTTCGCGCGCATCCAGTGCACGCCAGACCTGCTGCCGAGCGACATCATCGGCACCGAGGTATTCGACCCCGCCGAGGCGAAGTTCCACACCGAGCTCGGCCCCGTGCACGCCAACTTCGTGCTGCTCGACGAGATCAACCGCTCGTCGGCGAAAACGCAGTCGGCGATGCTGGAAGCGATGCAGGAGAAGCAGACCTCCATCGGCGGCGTCACGCACCGGCTGCCTGACCCGTTCGTCGTGATGGCCACCCAGAACCCCATTGAAGAAGAAGGTACATATGTGCTCCCACAAGCGCAGATGGACCGATTCTTACTGAAGGAAGTGGTGGAGTATCCGTCCGCGGACGCGGAGGTGGAGGTGCTTCGTCGGGTGCGAGAGGGCGTCTTTGAACAGCCCGCGCCCGCCGTCGCGTCGCTCGACGATGTGCGCCGCCTGCGTTCGCTGACGAGGAGGGTGCACGTCGACGAAGCGGTGGAGCGCTACATCGTCGAGATCGTGAATGTGACCAGGCGCCCAGCCGAGCACCTGGAATCCGCCACGGCCAGGTGGATCGAGTACGGCGCCAGCCCGCGCGCATCCATCGCGTTCTTGCAGGTTGCGCGGGCGCATGCGCTGCTGCAGGGCAGGGCGCACGTCACTCCCGACGACGTGACCGCGATGCGGCACGCCATCTTGCGCCATCGCATCGTCCTCACCTTCGAGGCACTTGCGGAGCGGGTGGCCGTCGACGAGATCATCGACGCTGTGTTCAACTGGGTGGCGGCGCCGTAGTCATGCCTCGATTGACGCGTGTACACACCGAGGTGATGCTCGCCACCCGCGGCAAGGTGAGCGGGTGGCTAGACGGCGCCCACCAGTCGGTGAACGCAGGGCGGTCGCTGGAGTTTCACGACGTGCGAGAGTACGTGCGCGGCGACGACGTGTCGGACATCGACTGGAAGGCGTCTGCTCGAGGAGGCCAATTACTGGTCCAGCGGCACGTGGCCGAGCGTCGCACGACGCTGCTGATTGCGCTTGCCACGGGGCGTTCAATGGCGGCGATGGCGGACCCGTCGACGGTGAAACGTGACCTGATGCTCGATGCCGCGGCAACGCTCGCCAGCCTCGCGCTGGCTAGCGGAGACTACGTCGGGATGCTGCATTTCGGAGCCCCTGGCGCGGTGGCCGCGCGCCCCAGCACGCGGGCGGTCCGCGTCGAGCGCATGTTGACCGAGGCAGAGAAGGCCTCGACGCTCACCTCCCCCGACGCGGACCTCGCGGTGTTGTTGGAACGCACCGGCGCGTCCATCAGGCGACGGGGCATCGTCGCGGTGATCACGGGTGATGTGGATATCGACGCGAACCTCGAGGCCCGCCTGCGCAGGCTCGCGGTGCAGCACACTGTGTTCCTCGTAGTGGTGCCGGATATGGACCCGACTGACGAGCAGCTTTCTAGGGCCGTGCATGATCTGGACGCCGCCCGAGACCTGCCGCGCGCGATCCTCACGCACCCGACGCTGGCTGCGGCGTGGCGCGCCGACGTGGCGGAGCGGGCGCTGCGTCGCAATACCGCGCTGGCCAGGCTCGCTATCCCGACGGTGACCCTCGCCCCCGAGAAACCCGTCGTGCCGCAGCTCCTCGGCTGGCTGAAGGGTGTGCGTCGTGCTGCTTGAGGTTCCCCCTATTCAGCCGGTCGTCGCAGGGTCCTGGTGGTGGTGGCTGGTAGCCGCGGCGGCCATCGTCGTCGCGCTGGCTGTGCTCGCCGTCGGCATCTTGCGCTGGCGAGCGCTGAAACCATTGCCGCCGGAGGTGGACACGTCGCTGGAGCGTCTGCGCGAGGCGGCGCTTGCACAAATAGACATCGACGCGCAGCTGGAGACGCCCAGGGCCGCCGCCCAAGCTCTCAGCCGCACGGTGCGGCGCTTCGTCGGGGTGGCTTCTGGCGGCGACGCCGACTATCAAACCACTAGTCAGCTGGCGGATGCCGCAAGGCAGGACCGACGGCTCGCGCCCGTCGCAGCGGTGGTTGCTGACTGGCAGGAGGCGAGCTTCGCGGCCGTGCCCAGCACTGATTTCGACGTGGTGTCCCAGGCGGAGCGGGCTAGGGAGGTGATCCGCTCATGGCGTTGACGGAGCCCTGGTGGGGTGCCGTGGTGCTTGTCGCCGCGGCCATCGTGGCTGTAGTGGCGTGGTGGTGGCCGCATCGTCGTCGACGGATGGTCGGCGACTCGCTTCCCTTCGCCGGCGGCGCACGGCTGCGCGCGCTACCGCAGTACCGCACGCTGGCCCGGCGTCGGTGGCGCTTACTGTTGATGGAGTTCGCCGCGGTGTTGCTCGCCGTGGCCGGCGCCGCGCTCACGGTGGCGCGTCCCGTCGACGAGCATCAGGTGGCTGAGGCTCGCAGCAACCGTGACGTGGTGCTGTGCATGGACACGTCTGGTTCTATGTCGCCCGTGGTGCAAGACGTGCTGGGCGCCTACCGGGAGCTGGCGCAGCGGCTCGACGGCGAACGCCTCGCGCTGGTGATGTTTGACTCCTCCGCGGTCACCGTTTTCCCGCTCACCGACGACGCCGACTACGTCGCCGAGCAGCTGGATGCCGCGTCGGCGGAGGTGGCTTCCGGCACGGTGGCAGGCACCCGGCTGGGTGACGTGGGCACGTCGCTCATCGGCGACGGGTTGAAAAGCTGCCTCCAACGCTTCGACGCCACCGACCCTAGCCGCTCCCGCACCGTCGTGCTCGCAACCGACAACCAGACATCCGGCAAGAGCCTTTTCACACTCACCGACGCCGCCGACGAAGCCCACAAGCAGCACACGCTGGTGTTCGGCATTGCCCCGAATGACAATCAAGTGGCCGCGACGCAGGCGCTAGAACAGGCGCTGCGGCCAACCGGCGGAGAGACGCTCAGGCTGGGGCCGGATGCCCCGCTTGGCAGCATCGTCGACGCGGTGGAACGCACGCAGGCCCGCGAACTTGAAGCGCCGCCGGAGACCAATGCCGAGCCCGTGCTCTGGCCCGGCATGGCCCTGGTGCTCGTAGGTGTGGCGGGGGCAGCCTTATTCCGTAGGAGGGCTGATCGATGACCTTCGACGTGCAACCCGTGGCGTTGGCGCTCGTCGTCGTCGCACTCGCCGTGGTGCTGTGGTGGCAACGTGGCTTGTGGCGAGACGCCCACACGTGGCTTCGCGTCTGGGCACTCGTACTGCTCGCCGGCGTGGCACTACAGCCGGGCTTCGGCACAGGATCCCACGACGAGGCTCCCACCGGCGTCGACGTGGTGTTCCTTGTCGACCGCACCACATCCATGGCCGCTCAGGACTACGACGGCCGTCACCCCCGCATGGAGGGGGTCGGCCAAGACATTGAGGCACTCGTCGGAGCAATGCCGGGCGCGCGGTACACCGTCGTGACTTCGGATAATGAGGCGCGGATCGCTGCCCCGTGGACCACCGACGGCGCCGCCGTCGTGACCCTCGCCCGCACGATGGGCTGGCGCGAGGAGGGTTTCGGCACCGGCTCCGACATCTCCGCCGGGCTGCCTCTGGCGACGAAACTCCTGCAAGATTCGACGGCTACCCGCCCGGGCGTGCGGCGATACTTCGTGTATCTGGGCGATGGGGAGCAGATCTCGCAACACAAACCAGTATCGTTCGAGCCGCTGGCGGACCTCGTCGACGGCGCCCTCGTGCTGGGCTACGGCACCACCGACGGCGGCGTCATGGCGAAGCGGGTAGACACGCACGAGCTCGTCACCCGCGACGGGCAGCCGTCGAAATCGAAGATCGACGAAGGCGCGCTGCAGGCCATCGCGAAGCAAACCGGCGGCACCTACGAGCACCGGTCGGCACCCGGCGGACTGGACGGCTGGGCGCCCGCAGTCAGCACCACTACGACTGCGGAGGCACCCAGAGACACTTCGCTCGCGTGGCTACTCGCCGTGCTGGCGGCGGTGATGCTGTGCGCGGACGTGGCCGTCGCAGCCCGCAGCGTTCGCGGCGCGAAGGAGGAGCTGTGAAGCAATCACGTTGGGGATGGCTGGTGTGGCCCGCGCTCGTCGCGGTCATCGTCGGCGGCGTCGGAGTGGCACTCGCGACGTGGGCCGCCTCGCTCTCGCTGGGCGACAAGGCGATGGAAGCGGGCCAGCCGCTCGAAGCCGAGCGCCACTACTCGCGGGCAGTGAGCTTCCCCGTCGAGAATTGGAAAGCACCGTTCAACCGAGGCGTCGCGCGCTACGCGCAGGAGAAGTGGGACGCTGCCGCCGGCGATTTCGAGCTCGCGGCGCTGCGGGCTCCCGTCGAAGAAGACTGCATGATTCGGCTCAATTGGTCGACGGCTTTGGAGCGCGCGGCCGACCAACTGCGCCAACACGACGATCTCGACGGGGCCACCGCGCGCTACCAAAGCGCGCTCCTCGTGCTCAGCACCGCCGCGTGCAGCGACGATCAGAAGACCGTCGACGGGCAGTCCATGAAGGACCAGCAGTCGCAGAGCCAGCAACGCCTGGCTGGCAAGGCCGGGCAGAGCACGGATACCCCGCCTGACGAGCCGCCGTCTGAGGATCAGAGCCAGGAGGAACAACTCGACGAGCGCACCAGGCAGGCGCAGCAGGAGCGGCAGTTGGCGGAAGAACGCTCGGATCCGCGCAGCGGGGGCGACGGCGAGCGCACCTGGTGAGGGACGACGCAGCTCGGCGAGCTTCGAGCGCCCTGGTGTAGGCTTCACACAGACCGCGGATACGGGGGAATGTGGTGCGAATCCGCAGCTGACCCGCAGCCGTGACGAGCTGAGCTCGGAGCCGGAATGCCCGCCCGTGGTCCAGTTGTAACACCGTCGAGGTCTGCGGTGGAGCGATTTCTTGTTGAAACAGCTCCCAACCGTGAGGACCGTTTCCACAAGGAGTCGATATGACCTTGCAGCGAAATCGCGTCCTGGCGTTACTGATGGCCTTCATGCTCGCCATCGGCGCACTAGGAACCGCTCCCGCATACGCGGATGCGAAGCAAGATTCCGTCACGAAGGCAGCCGATTGGCTCGCCACCACCTGGAAAGAAACACCAGGCAAGTACTTTGCCGCCGGCACGATCGCCGACGGCATCCTCGCCCTGAGCGCTGCGGAAGCGCATCCCGACGTCGTCGAGTCGATGCTTCGAGCGCTCCATGAGAAGACGCCGAAGTACGTCGGTACCCCGAAGGCAAACCCCAACCCGGCCGGGCAAGCGAAGATCATCATCACGCTGCTCGCGTCCAACCAGGACCCCCGCACGTTCCTTCCTGGGCGCGACCTCGTCGCTGAACTGGTGACGTACGCCAACGAGAACTCGCAGGCCACGAAGGACTTCTGGGCCCCGTATTTGATTGCCATTGCACTGTCTCGGGCGGGCGAGCAGGTGCCGCAATCCGTCATCGACAACGTGCTCGCCAACCAGCAGGGCGGCGCCTTCGGGTACACCAGCGGCGGTAAGTTCATCGCCGACCCCGACTACACCGGCGTCGGCATCATGGCGATGAATCTGTTGTCCACGAACGCGCCTGACCGAGCCACCCGAAAGAAGGCCCTCAACAGCACGTTGGAGGCCATCGAATGGGCGCAGGACCCGGCCAACCAGAAGACCGACGCCAACGGCAACACGTACTGGGCGACGTACTCGTCGGCAAATAGCACCGGCATTCTCGCCGGCGCCCTCGCTGAGGCAGGCGAGAACATCGAGTCGCCTGTCGCGTACCTCGTCGATCAGCAGAAGAAGACTGGCACCGGCGCGTGGTCGAACGTGCCCGATGGCACCAAGAGTGATGTCATGGCCACCACTCAGGCCATCTTCGCTCCCACGGGTAAGGGCTACGCCACCATCAAGAGCACGCAGGTGAAGCCCATCGACTTCAACCCTGCGCCCGAGCCGGAACCGACGCCGGAGCCCGAACCGACACCTGAGCCGGAGCCCACTCCCGACCCGGAACCAACCCCAGACCCAGAGCCGACTCCTGAACCAGAGCCCACCCCCGATCCTGAGCCGACCCCGAAGCCCGTGAACTACGCAGGCCCCTGCACGCCGGCGAACTCGGGTGTGACGATCGTGGTCGACTACCAGGGCTTGGGCGGCAAGCCCGAGATCCGTTGCGTCGAGGGCGACCCGGACAACGGCCTCGAAGCGCTGCGCGGCGCAGGATTCACCATGCAAGGCGTCGAGGGGTGGGGCGACAGCTTCGTCTGCCGCATCAACAACCGCCCGGCCGCTGATGAGAAGATCGCGCTCGAGGGCAACGAGAACTACGTCGAAGAGTGCATCGACACTCCTCCGGCTGGTGCGTACTGGTCGTATTGGCAGTCCTCCGACGAGGGCAAGACGTGGAGTTACTCCAACGTCGGCATCATGGGCGGCGACCCGAAGCCCGGCGACTGGGAAGGTTGGTCGTTCTCGCTGAACGCCACCGCCGACACCAATCCCTACCCGCGCACTGACCTGGCACTCTCCACCCTTCGCAAGCCCGCGACGGCGACTGCCGCCCCGGTGAAACGCGTCGGCGAACACGCAAACGCGTGGGGCACCGTCGACACCGACAAGCCAGTGAAGGTCTGGACCGAGGTGAAGCTCCCGGACGGACGCTGGTCCAAGTCGCAGGAACGCACCACGAAGGCCAACGGCAGCTACGTCATTCCTCTGACCTACAACATGAATCAGGCGGGAACCACCACCTGGCGCGTTGGCGTGAAGCACACCTCCGGTGAAGTGGAGTACACCGATACGTTCACCCAGCGTCGCGAACTCTCCGTGACCGCCTCGTCGGCCGGGAAGGCCAACATTGGTGCAAACGCCAACGTCTGGGGTTCCACCGGAATCCCCAACGCACGAGTGTGGACCGAGGTGAAGCTGCCCAACGGACGCTGGTCCAAGTCGCAGCAGCGCACCACCAACGCACAGGGTGGCTACGTCATCCCTCTGACCTACAACAAGGACGCGGAAGGCACCACCACCTGGCGCGTCGGCGTGCAGGTGGGCACCAGCGTTGCGTACAGCAACTCGTTCTCATTCGAGCGCGAGAACAGCGTGCGGGTCAGCAGCGCATCGGCAGGCACCACGTCCGTCGGAGCAAAGACGTTCGTCTGGGGCACCGCACGCGGGGCCGCAAACGCTCCGGTCTGGACCGAGGTGAAGCTGCCCAACGGACGCTGGTCCAAGTCGCAGCAGGGAACCACCAACGCACAAGGCGGCTATGCCATCCCCCTCACCTACAACATGAATAAGGCGGGAACCACCACCTATCGCGTAGGCGTGAAGGTTGGTTCGGCCACCGTCTACGGCAGTGCGTTCAGCTACGAACGTCGCTGACACAACCACCACATGGGGCCGGTACCGTCAAGGTATCGGCCCCATGCCTTACCCCTCAGGAGTTCCGTTGCACCGTCTGCTCGCCGCCCTCGCCACCCTCCTCGTCTGGGCCACGCCACTCGCTTACGCCGACGACGCCACCCCCGTCGCCCAACCGTCGAAGCCGGGCAGTAACCCCGTCGGCGCCTGCCTCCAGTCGGGGCAGGTCTGGCTGTACATCGTCGACGTGGACGGCACCGTCGTCGCAAACCAATGCGTCGGCACGCCTTCCAACGGTGAAGCAGCGCTCCAGGCTGCCAACGTCGCAATCGGCCGCGACAAGGGCGGCTTCATCTGCTCTCTCGGAGGCAGGCCGGACCCATGCCCTGCGTCCTTCGACGGCTCCTTCTGGAACTACTGGCACGCCTCGACGGGACAGCCATGGGTGTTCTCCCCCAAGGGCGCGAACGAGTGGAAGCCTAAGCCGGGCTCGATCGAGGGCTGGTGCCGCAACAGCAAAGAGACCAAGCGCTGCACCCCGGCACCGCTTCGGGTAGTGATCGACGGGGCACCTCAGCTCCCGTCAGGAGTGGCCGAGGCCGACCTCATCGATCCCCCCGTCGTCATGCCTGAACCCGCGTCGCAGGACGGTTTGCCCGTCGGAACCGTGGTGGCGGTGGGGTTGATCGTCGTGCTCGGCGGGCTCGCCGTCGTGATTCAGCAGCGCCGCCGAACGTCACCGAATCGGCCCTCCGACGACGGCACCGCCTCGCTCCCAACTCGCTGATACGAGACTCGTCGCTACCGCGGCAACCACATGGCGTAGGTGGGCGAAGTGCCGGGCGAAGGCACCTCCCCCATCTCGACGAACCCGAACCGCTTGTAATAGTCGACGTTCGCGCGGCTGGAGGCTTCGAGGTACGCGCCAACCCCCGCATGAGAGGCCTGGTCAACGCCGTGTTGGACCAGCGCGGTCCCCACCCCACGGCCACGCGCTTCGGGCGTCGTGCCGAGGTAGGCGAGATACCAGTGCGGCACGCGCGGCTGGTGGCGATGCTCGGAGAGCGTGGTGCGCACAGCGTCGGGGAACCGTGTCTGCAGCTGGCGAACGTAGAGGGGGAGGTTTCGAAGCATCGTCGCCCACGGGGTCTTCGCCTTCGGCGACTGCCACAGCGCCACCCCCAACATCTGGTCTTCGTCGACGGCAGCGACGGCCCCCGGGCCGCTCGCCACCATCTCCTTCACCTGCGCATGCATCAGATGATGCATCCGCCCACGAGTGCCGACTTGGGGGAGCATGCCGACGGAGTGTTCGTCGGTCATGAATGCTTCGGCAAGGGTGTGAGCTGCCGCGCCGAGATTCGTAGTCGTTACCGGTACGAGGGAAAAGTCAGCCATCTTGCACCGCCTATGATTCGTGTACTTCGGCGAGCTCCACGGCCTCGCTGAACTCGCGCTCGATATCAGCATTCTCGCGGTACGTGGCGAGGCTCACAAGCCACGTCACCAGCAGACCGCCTGCGAAGCCGGGCAGGATTTCGTACAGGTCAAAGATGCCACCTGGGCCGCCTGAAATGTTGCCCCATACACCGACGATCACCGCGCCGGTCACCATGCCGGACAGCGCCCCCATCGCTGAGAGCTTGCGCCAGAACAGGGCGAGGATCACCGTCGGGCCAAAGGATGCGCCGAACCCTGCCCAGGCAAAGGCGACGAGCGCAAGGATGGTGTCGTTTTGGGTCCAGGCCATCGCTGCCGCGACGATGGCGACGACGAGCACCGCCGCGCGGCTTGCGAGCACGTAATGGCTGTCGGGGCGCTGGCGCTTGTGAAGCGCCTTCACGATGTCCTCGACGAGCGCCGACGCGGTGACGAGCAGCTGGCTGGAGATCGTCGACATGATCGCGGCGAGCACCGCCGCCAACAAGAACCCCGCGATGAGCGGGTGGAACAGGATCTGTCCCATCTCGATGAAGACGGTTTCGGGGTCGGCGAGCGCGCTGCCCTCGCGCTGATGCCAAGCCACGCCGACCAGCGCCGTCGCCACGGCCCCCGCGACGGCGAAGAGCATCCAGCCGATCCCGATCCTCCTGCCGGCGCGGGCCTCGTCGGCAGAGCGCAGCGCCATGAACCGCACAATGATGTGCGGCTGCCCGAAGTAGCCGAGACCCCAAGCCAGCGCCGAGATAATGCCGATCACGGCCACCGACGTCATGGGGCTGGGCAGCACGGCGAGTCGGTTGAGGCCTTCCGCCGCGTCGGCTTGCGACACCAGGTGGCCCACCGCGCCTGGGCCGCCGAGGACGATCATGCCCACCACCGGTACGAGGATCAGCCCGAGCGCCATCATGAGGCCCTGTACGAAGTCGGTGTAGCTGACGGCAAGGAAGCCGCCGACGAGCGTGTAGGTGATCGTGACCGCGGCGGCGATGAGCATGCCGACGCGGTAGTCGAGGCCGAAGCTGGACTGCATGAACACGCCGCCGGCCACCATGCCCGAGCTCACGTAGAACGTGAAGAACACCAAGATGATGAGGCCCGACGCAATCCGGAGCAGGCGCGACCGATCGCGCAGGCGGTTCTCGAGGAAGCTGGGGATGGTGATGGAGTCGCCTGCCACCTGCGTGTAGGCGCGAAGCCTCGGCGCGACGAGTTTCCAGTTGCACCAGGCGCCGACGGTGAGCCCGACCGCAATCCACGCCTCGACGAGTCCGCTGACGTAGATGGCCCCCGGCAAACCCATGAGCAGCCAGCCGGACATGTCCGCAGCTCCGGCGGAGAGTGCTGCGACGGCTGGGTGGAGGTCTCGTCCGCCCAGCATGTAGTCGTTGAGGTCAGTCGTTTTCTTGTACGAGTACCACCCAATCAACAACATTACTGCCAGATAGACAGCCATCGCGATGAGCTGGAACGCGGTCGCTTCCAAAGGACTCCCCTTTCACAAACCCTCGCCACGCTACCGCGTGCGAGCGTCTGTGCCCACTCGGTCCAGAATCCGCGCGGAATCGTCCCCGGCTGTGTTCGAACCGGCCGATATGGCGCCCTCAACGCTAATCGCGGACGATTCCGCGCGGATTGCGCCGCCGCTCAGCTCAGCGCTTCGACGTGGTGATGGCCCGACGGTAACCCAGGACGCCCAGCACCACCATCGCCAGCAGCCACGCCCCGAGCACCAGCAGACCCTTGCCCGGCACGGGGTCACCGCTCACCGGCAGCTTGGAGAACTCGACCGCCCAGTACGAGGGCAGCGCGGTGCCGAGGTTCTGCATGAACTCGGGCATCATGTCGAGCGGCACCCACATGCCGCCCAGCATGGCCATGCTGAGCATGATGAAGGTCGTCGCGGGGCTGGCCGCCGATGGTTTCAGCCACAGCCCGATCACGAGCCCCATTACGACGAACGGGATCAGCACCAGCAACGCCACACCCCCGACGGCGAACCACGTGGCGAAGGGGAGCTGCACACCGTCGATTCTCCCAACCACCAGCACCAACGCCAGCGGCGGAATCAACATAATGAGCGCCACCACCACACGCACGACGAAAAAAGCCAGCGGCGTGAGCGCGCTCACCATCAGCTGGCGGAACCAGCCCGTCGAGCGCTCGAGCTGGATGGCGTTGCCCGCGCTGAGCGCGGAGCCCATCGCGCCGTAGGTGGCCATCTGCAGCATGATTTGGCGCTTGGCTTCAGCACCGTACGCAGGGTCGCCGCCGTACACCTGTGAGAAGAACAGATACATCGCGGTAGGCATGGCGAGCATGAACCCGATGAAGGCACCGTCGGTGAGGTTGAGGCGCAGGGTCGCGCCCAGGTAGCGCAGCGCGACGCCAAGGGCGCTGTTTCGACGAGGTTCCGGCGCCGCACCCCTCGTCGCGGAAGTCGTGGAGGTGGTGGTCATCGGCGGTCTCCGTTCGTGATGGCGACGAAGGCGTCCTCGAGCTTGGGTGCGGTGACTTCGATGTTCTTCACCGGGAAGTCGGCGAGCAGGCGACGGAGGGTCTCGTCGGAATCGCCGCTCATGAGCTGGTGTCTGCCGCCCTCGAACGTTGCGGCGGTGACGCCAGGCAGGCTGGCGTAGTCGGCGTCGGGCCCCTCGAAGGTGATCGCGCGGCCGCCCACTCGTCGGCGGATCTCCGCGCCGGTGCCGTCGGCCACGATCCGGCCGTCGGCGATCACGACGATGCGCTCGGCGAACTCGTCGGCCTCCTCCAAGTAGTGCGTGGCGAACACGACGGTGCGCCCGTCGTCGGCGAAGTGCTGCATCTGGCCCCAGAATCGTCGCCTGAGCTCCACGTCCATGCCGACGGTGGGCTCGTCGAGGATGATGAGTCGCGGGTTGGGCAGGATGGCCATCGCGAATCGCACGCGCTGCGCCTGCCCGCCCGAAAGTTTCGACGTCGACGTCTTCAAGATGTCGCCGAGTTCCGCGCGCTCAATCACCTCGTCGAGCGGCAGCGGGTGTGCGTGCAGCCCGTGGAGGGTGCGCAGCAGCCCGCGCACGTTCGTCGGCTCCAGCAGCGCGCCGTTTTGGAGCATCGCGCCGACGTCGCCTCGTCGCGCTGCCTGCGTGGGCGTCGACCCGAAGACCCGGACGCTGCCCGCGTCGGGGGTGACGAGGCCGAGGATCATCTCGTTGGTGGTGGATTTCCCGGCGCCGTTCGGGCCGAGGAAGGCCATGATCTGGCCAGAGGGAACTTCGAGGTCAATGCCGTCGACAGCCGTGAGCTGCCCGTACCGCTTCGTCAAACCTGCTGCGGAGATCGCTGCGTCATTCACCTGTTCATCGTCGCACAACCCGGGTGTACCGGTTGGCGATTACGACGGCGAGAGCCGCCGTCGAAACACCCACAACCTGGACAGCAGATAGATGTAGATGCCCTCCGCGAATGCGGCGAGGATGCGCGCCAGTTCAGGGGGTACGCCGAGCGCGTTCAGCATCCACGAAAAGCCAAGGATCCAGAGCACGTAGTTCGTCACCAACACCAGCAGGTAGCGCCCAGATTGCCGCCCCGTATCGCCGTGGGCGCGGAAGTTGAGCACTTTGTTGAGCACGAATGCGATGCTCGCCGCCACCGCGAAGCTCAGCGACACCGCGACGGGGTACGGCCACCTGAGCACGCGCGTGGTGAGCGACAACAAAAGCACGTCGAGGAGGAACGTCGAGGAATTGATGAGCGCAAACCCGATGAACGTTTTCGGTAGGAAGCGCCGAACACGGCGGGGGACGAGGGCATGCAACCAGCCGGTGAAGGCGCTGAATGCCTCCGCCGCTTTGCTGTTCGTTGCGTCCGCCACAGGGAAAGTATGACGCATGGCGGGCACCGCGCGACGCGGTCGTCACGGGCCGAGAGTGCGCGGAGCTGAATAGGCCGCGAGTCAACGTCGTCGCCAAGCAGGCTCGGGGATGGCCCCTGGCTCAGCCGCCACATCGGTTGTCCCTGAGCGCCTCCGCCAGGTTCAACCCAAGAAGCTCGCAAGCCCAATCAGTAGCGGAAGCAGCAGTAGACCCAGCACGACGGACACGAACAGCCGGTGGTCTCGCAACACGGCCAGGTATTCGCGGATCGTCGCCGCCGGCCAGTAGTAGCGCGCGGTCCGGTAGCCAAGGGCATAGCCCGGCACCTTGGCGCGACGCATCATCGTCGCAGCACGAAACGCGTGATAGTCATTCGTCGCAACCACCACAGGCCCATGAATCCCCTTGTCCCGCAGCAGTTCGGCGGTGAAGGCAAGGTTCTCTGCGGTCGTCGTCGAACGGTCTTCCAGCCAGATTCTCTCCGACGCCACCCCTCGGCCCTGCGCATACTCAGCCATGGCCGACGCCTCAGAAACCTCCTCATCGGCGCCCTGTCCACCGGACATGATGATGGGAATCTCGCGCCCGCCGCTCCAC
This sequence comes from Propionibacteriaceae bacterium, assembly GCA_032576855.1. Classification (GTDB taxonomy): domain Bacteria; phylum Actinomycetota; class Actinomycetes; order Propionibacteriales; family Propionibacteriaceae; genus Arachnia. The sequence goes on along the minus strand of JAWFWL010000005.1, from coordinate 13,899 downwards.
TCCTTGCGCGCGAGTTCCAGCCCCTTATCGATGCGACGCCCGAGCAGCGGCGACACCGACCGTCCACGCAGCGCACCCCCCAGCACGACGACCGCACTCACTTGCCTGCCGAATCGGCCAAACCACCAGACATAGAAGTTGGAGTAGAAGAGGAAGCTCACGAACCCGACGGCCACCGCCAGCAGGGGTAGCCCCAGCGCGCCAAGAATGATTGTCTGCCGTTCCCACTGCAGCACGTAAGCGACGAGGAAGGCGGCCACGTAGGCGAGCGTCCCGGCTCCGACAAGGCCGGAGAGCAACGTGGCGCGGGTGCGTCCTTCCTTGTGCAGCATCAGCACGAAGTTGGCGATGAGGAATACCCCGACGATCACCGGCGAGCCCAGCAACACCATGGCGAGTACGACGAGCACCAGCCCGAACGGCAACCCCACCACCGGCAACGTAGCGGCCATGCCCATCCACAGCGCTACCTGCGCCAGGAACGCGGCGAGCCCGAAGGTCAGCAGAAACCCCGGCCACACGACGCGCGGCTCGACGGCGAACCACACCGCAAACGCGACAAGACACACCAAGGCAACGACAAGCATTCCCCAATTACACCGCAGCTCTTGTCGCACGTCAGTAGTGCCAGCTCCACTCTCGACGGTGGCCCGGCCCCTACGCAGAGGGCGGCGTGGGCGTCGTCGGGCGTTCTTCATCTGCCTGACCCAGGAACGTCGCGGGGCGACGCGCGCCATAGTGTGAGATGTGTTGCGGAAAACCGCAACACATCTCACGAAATGAGGAATCTCAGCCGGGACGCCGGGTGAGTTTCAGCATCACGGGCCCGCGCGCGGTGCTCATTCCCGACGCACCGCAGCCGGCCGATCCGTCGGCCTTGCCGCTGGGGCATGAGCCGCAGCCGCCGTCGGGACAGCCGGAGGAAAGCTGCTCGGAGACGAGCATCCCCGTGCGCTCGAGGTGCGCGAGTGCAGCGTCGACAACGTCGGCCGACAGCCCCGTCGCCCGCGCGATACCGACGCGCGTCCCGGCACCGTCGCCGATGGCTTTGGCTACCTCAGCCAGTGGTCCACTCATGCGAAAAGACTTCCTATCTGGAAGACAGCGACGGCCATGACCCACGCGCCCGTGAGCTGTGTGGCTAGGCCAAAGAGCGTCCACTTCCAGCCGATCTCCCTGAGCTGCGCAGCCAACACGGCCATGCAGGGCGTGTACGCCAGGAGGAAGACCAGGAACGCCCAGACCGCCGGGATCTTGTGCCCGCCCGACGATTCCTCGAATGCCTGGTTGATCTTCGCGGCGAGCGCCGCATCGTCGCCGCCCTCTTCGGGATCGTCGACGGCGTACGTCTGCGCCCAAGTCGAGATCACGGCTTCCTTCGCGACGAAACCCGTCACCAGCGCGCCGGCAGTCTCCCACGTGCCGAAGCCTGCTGGCTTGAAGACGGGCGCGACGGTCTTGGAGACGGCGGCGTAGGCGGAGTCTTCGGCGTCGAGGTCTCCGAAGGAGCCTTCGCCGGTCACGGGAATGGATTGCAATACGAAGACCGCAGCGACCGTGACGACGATGATGCCCGTCGCAGTCTGAAGGAAGCCCTTCAGCCTGGTCCACGTGACCGACGCGGTGAGGCGGGCCGTCGGGATCTGGTAGGGCGGCAGGTCCATGATCAGTGGTTCGCTCCCCATCGTGCGCCACAGCGTGTTCTTCATCAAAAGCCCGGCGAGCACGATCAACACGATGGACAGCAAATACATGACAAACACGACGGTGCCTGCCTGTCCGGGGAAGAACGCACTGGCCACGAGCATGTAGACGGTGAGCCTGGCGGAGCAGGACGTGAATGGCACGAGGAGCGCGGTCATGAGCCGGTGGCGGCGTTGCGAGAGCACCCGCGTTGCGGAGATGGCGGGCACGTTGCAGCCGTAACCCACGATCAGCGGGAGGAATGCCTTGCCGGGCAGCCCGATCCAGCGCATGAGGCGGTCGGCGACGACGGCAGCGCGCGCCATGTAACCCGAGTCCTCCAGGATGGCCAGCAAGATAAACATGAGCGTCATGAGCGGAATGAATGGCATGAGCGCTCCGACGCCAGCTATCAGCCCGTCGACGATGAGCCCCGTGATGACCTGCGGCATCCGGATTGCTTCAAGCCCGGCGCGCGCCCAGTCTGTGATGGGGCCGGTGACTAGGCCTTCCAGACCATCTTGCAGCGGGGCTGCCACCGTCGTCGTGATCTGAAACACCAGCCACATCGTCGCCAAGAACAGCAGCGGTCCGACGACGGGGTGGAGCGCGATCTTGTCGAATCGCTCCGACTTGGTGAGTTTCGGCTTCTCCGGCTGCGTGGTGGCGGCGGCGACGGCGGCGTCGATCCAAGCGAACCGGTCGTCGGCGAGGGCGAACTCGTCGGCATCCGCGGTCACGGCGCGCGGGGCGGCGCAGCACCCGTCGAGGGCGTCCATCACCGCGTCCTCCAGCTCGACGAGCCCCGTGCGCGTGCGCGGGTTGACGGGGACGACGGGCACGCCGACGGCGTCGCTCAGCGCCTTGGCATCGACGGCGATCTCGCGCTCGGCGGCGACGTCGTCCATCGTCATGGCCACGACGATGCGGAAGCGGTGTTCGCGCACCTGCGAGAGCAAGTACATGGAGCGGCTGAGGTGGGCGGCGTCGACGATCACCACGACGACGTCGGGGCGCTCGTCGGCAGGCGCGTCGAGCAGGAGCGCACGGGTGAGGTCCTCGTCGGGTGACATGGCGTCGAGGGAATAGGCGCCGGGGAGGTCCAGGAGATCGTAGGTGCGACGACCTTTCCAGGCGCCGCGCCCCACCTCGACGGAGGTGCCGGGCCAGTTGCCCATGGTTCGGCGGGCGCCGGTGAGGGCGTTGAAGAGTGTGGATTTGCCGACGTTCGGAGAGCCGACGAGCGCCACGATGGACGATCCTTCCGGCGCGACGGCGCCCGACGTGTTGCAGTGGCAGCTGACGACGGGGGTGGCGGGTTCGATGCGGAGGGCGTCGGTCATGCGGGTCGGACCTCGAGCATGTGGAGCGTTGCGCGGTCGAGTGCCAGCTGGGCGCCAGCGACGCCGACGATGCGGCCCCCGCCAGGCGTTTTCTGCCCAGCCGTGACCTGCGCGCCTGGCCGGATGCCCAATTCAGCAAGGCGGCGAACGACGAAGTGGTTGTCAGGTGTGCGCATTACGTTGGTGACGACGGCGCCTGCGCCGGCTCGTAGCTGCGTGAGCTTTGTGCGCTCTAGCGACTGCTGCTTCGTGTTCATGCCGGGGATACTACACCGGCGAGTAAGGCTACCCTTACCTGGGGTGGATTTAAGCACGACTTGCGTTGCAGTATTCGCCGCTGCGGGTGGGAGATCGTCGGACATGCCCCTAGACGCAGGCGCAGGGGCGGTCGCGTGTGGACCGCCCCTGCTTCAACAGGCGAGATTGAGAGAAGGAGAGAGGTGAGAATCTCGCCATCTCTAACCAACCACGTGCAGGGTGCACTTCGGGGTCATTGCTGGCAGCAAGATGAAGACACCGCCGCAAGTTGGGCAAGGCCCGACGTGGCCCGTCGCCGTCGGAAAGCCGAATGGGTACATTGGCAGGCGTGAGCATCCAAGTTCGTCCCGTGTCCGCATCCCGCGTGCTCGAGTTCATCGCACAGCGGGGGTCCGCGTCGTTCCTGCAAACCCCAGCCTGGGCCAAGGTGAAGTCCGACTGGCGAGGTGAGACCGTCGGTTTCTTCGACGGCGACGAGCTCACCGGCACCGCGCTCATCTTGTACCGCAAGCTGCCGAAGCTTCGTCGCTACCTGGCCTACCTCCCCGAGGGGCCGGTGCTGGATTGGCAGCGCACTGACTTCGCCGAACACCTGGACGCACTCGTCGCCTACGCCAAACGCAACCGCGCGTTCGCCGTGCGGATCGGCCCGGCCGTGGTGCACCGTCGCTGGAAGGCACCCACCATCAAGGACGCCATCGCCGACGACGAGATCACCAAGCTCTCGCAGGCCGCCCCCGACGAGACGACCCTCGAAGGCACCCGAGCGCTGCGCGCACTGCAGCAGCGGCGATGGATCACCGACGAGTCCGGCGAGGGGTTCGCGGCCGGTCAGCCACAGTTCAACTTCCAGCTGCCGCTTCGCAACGAAGACGGCACGCAGAAAACCGAAGACGAGCTGCTCAAGGGCATGAACCAGCTGTGGCGCCGCAACATTAAGAAGGCCGCCAAGATGGGCGTCGAGGTGCGGCTCGGCACCCGCGACGACCTCGCGCGCTTCCACGAGCTCTACCTCGAGACCGCCGAACGCGACGGGTTCACCGGGCGCCCGCTCACGTACTTCGAGCACATGTGGGACGTCCTCAACGCCGAAGAGGACGGGCGCATGAAGCTGTACCTCTCCGAGCACGAGGGCGACCTCGTCGCCGCGACGACCTTCGTCACCGTCGGCGAGCACGCCTGGTATTCCTACGGCGCTTCGTCGACGAATAAGCGCGAGGTGCGCGGATCGAACGCCGTGCAGTGGCAGATGATCCGCGACGCGAACGCCGCCGGCTGCGCTGTGTATGACCTGCGCGGCATCGTCGAGGGTGTGGGCGCCGATGATCCGGAGCTCGGCCTGATCCAGTTCAAGGTGGGCACCGGCGGCGAGGCCGTCGCCTACCTCGGCGAGTGGGATTTCCCCATCAACAAGGTGCTCTACAAGGCCTTCGACCTCTATATGAAGCGACGCTGACATGCTGAAACTCCACATCAACACCGATCTATGGCGCGCCCACCAGCGCGAGGTCGTCGCGCAGTGCCCGGGCATCGTGCCCGTCGCGAAGGGCTGCGGGTACGGCTTCGGCAACGCTCTGCTGGCGGGCGAGGTCGAGCGCCTCGGCCTGGACACCGTCGCGGTCGGCACCGCGCACGAGGTGGCCGAGCTGCGCGAGGCCGGCTGGGCGGGCGACATCGTCGTGCTGAACCCGTGGCGGCCGTTCGACGCGCTCGCGACGCAGTATCTCGCCGATCCACACGTCATCACCACCGTCTCGCGCGTCGAGGACGTGCAGGCGCTCACGCGCGAGCATCCCGGCACGGCCGTGCTCGTGGAGGTGGAGACGTCCATGCACCGCCACGGCATCGCCCCCGACGAGCTCCCCCGCGCCGATCTCTCCGCGCTCGACGTGCGCGGCTGGACGGTGCACCTGCCCGCATCCGGTTCCCTCGACGAGGCCCGCGCGCTGGCCGCCGCAATCGCCCTGCATCCGCAGGCCGACAAGGGCATCTGGCTCTCGCATCTCTCTTTCGGCGACTACCGCTCCCTCGCCGCGGAACTCGACGTGCCGCTGCGCATGCGCGTCGGCACCCGCCTCTGGCTGGGCAACCCGAAGGCATACCGCGCCACGGGCACCGTCCTCGACGTGCACCAGCTGCCGAAGGGAACACCCGTGGGCTACCACGGTGAGAAGACCCCGTCGCAAGGCTGCCTCGTGGTGATCTCCGGCGGCACGGCGCACGGCGTCGCACTCGCCGCGCCCGCGACGGCCCGCTCGTTCAAGCAGCGCCTCATCCCGTTCGCGGAGGCCTTCGACGAGTTCCGCGGCCAGGTGACAAGCCCATTCACCATCGACGGCCACAAGCGCCCCTTCGCCGAGCCGCCGCACATGCACGCATCGCTGGTGTTCGTCGACGGCCCGGGCCGCCCGGTCACCGTCGGCGACGAGGTGCCCGTCACCGTCCGGATGACCACCACCACCTTTGATGAGTGCGTCTTCGAGTAGAGCCCAGCTGCTCAGTGCGAAGAATGAGCACCATTACCTATCGGTAGCAACCCTCCTGACCCATACATTGAGACCCAGCTGTAAACGGGCAGGAGTATGAACATGACGATTCGATTCGATCCCGGCAAGATTCGCACAGTTGCGGGAGCCGTGGGGGATGCAGTTTCCGGTGTCCTCGCCATCAAAAACAACAACGTTTCATCGGGTGGCAATAGCGGCTTCACAACGTCAAACGCGATCACTCAACTCAACGATGAGCTGAACAGTGAGGCCGACGAGCTGTCAAGGTCCGTCCAAAGCGACAGCGACGCACTCTATGCCACAGCTTCGTCCTTCGCCCACACCGAAGACGAGGCCACGGATGCCTCGTCGAGCTTCTTCAAGGAGGTCTGAGATGGGTGAAGTGACACTGAGCGAGTTGCTCGATTTCAAACCGCACCTCTGGACTTCGCAAGCTGAGAAATGGGAAAAGAACGCCAAGGAGCTGGCTGCACAGGCCGAAGACCTCAGCGCAATAGCACACAACCTCGAGAGCTCACTCACAGGTCCCAGCGGCAAGAAAGCATCCGCAGCGCTGCGACATAAAGCGGTTCAACTCCGGAAAGCGAGCGATGTATACGTCATGGTAAGCCTCGTCCTCAGTGAAGGTGCCAGGAAGATGGAGGAATACCAAGCAAAGGCTAAGTCCCTTAAAACTCAATTGGAGGCGGGTCACGTCAACGTCCACGATGACGGCCTGTGCATGCCTCAGTTTACGATAAACCCCGTCGAGATGGCGCGCCGAATCAGTCTTGCTCGCGCAGGCACCGCCAAGTTGAAACTCGTCTTGCAGTTGGCGGTGGACCTCGATCGGCAGATCGCCAAAGCTCTGAAAGTGCGAGAATCCCTTCCCCCAGTGGACACCTCTGAAACCGGCCCCATCAATATCAGCGTCCCCGCTATCCAGGCTGCAGCCGCAACGGATGCGCAGGGAGATTGGGGAAACTGCGTCCAGCTCTCGTCCTTGCGTGCGCTCGCCAAGGCAAACCCGAAATGGCTAGAGGACCACGTCAAGTGGGATGCAAAGAAAGGTGCCTACGTCGTAACTTTGTGGGACCCCGACACCGGTGAGAAGAAAGATGTGTATGTCGACCCGACCTTGGTGACCGATTCCGAGCATGATTCGAAGGACCCCAGTAAACTCACCATCTTCGATATCTACGAGCAGGCGCTCATCAGCGTCGACCCAACGCACAGCGGCGAAAACTTGTCGGACGGATTCGAAACAATCACGGGCAAGGAAGCAGACTGGGCCGGGAGCACGGGTGAAGTCATCGATGCGGTAAATGACGATAAAGCGGTCACCGCTGGGGGATCGAAGCAGGACTACAAGGATGACAGTATCCCCGCGGAAAAACGTCTCGTTCCGAACCATGCCTACCACGTGAAAGAAATCACCCCGGACGGTAACATCGTCCTGGAGAATCCTTGGGGTCCGGGCGGTGGAACAATGGATGGTGTGCATTTCCCTGGCAGAGTTGAGCTCACTCCTGAGGAATATGAAAAATGGATCGGCCACAGCGCGGTAGCGAATTCGTAAGGAGCATCTCATGGTGAATCTCAAGCGTTTTGAACGAGAGTTCACGCCGGTGCTTGAGCAGCTGCGTACGTCTCTTGAGCCAGCCGTCGGCGTGCTGCTGTGGAAAGATGCGCGAGAGGCCCGCCTCGTCACACATACCGAACGTCGTGATTTCGTGCGCGTCGGCCCGATCTTCGGCGACGGTGTCGCACTGAGCACGATTGATCCCGATGCTGTGCTCGAGATCTTCAACAAAGCGGCGTCCTCGGCGAACCTCCACCCAGCTCAGCGCACAGAAACGGTGAACGGCGAATACAGCTGGACTGCCGATGATCAGATCGGCACGACGTTGGAGCTGCGTATCGGGCGCGACGTTCGATTCTGGATGGACACTGAGGCTCTCGCGGAATAAGAGACCCCCAACTCGCTAGCGCGACTGAGCGCACGCCAGATGGCATTTTTGGCTTGAAATCAGCAGTTTTCAGCAACTGGCGTGCGCTCAGTCGCGCGGATCGCAGTTGCCCCGCGGCGCCGAGCGCCCAGCATCGTCTCGGTCAGCAGGGCTGCCTCGAATGTGACGCGCAGCAACACCGTCAGGTGGTAGAGCATCCAAGGCCCACTCTTTCCGGGCTCAAGGTGCCCGGCGAGTCGCCCCCAAATCGCGGCAGTGTGCAGGAGTTGCAGCGCTGAGAACGCCCACATCACGCCATCCGCCGGCCGGGCCAAAAACAAAGCAAAGAGCACCCACAACGCCGTTTGCGGTGGATACGACGGCGCCAGCAGCACCATGATGAGCATCATCGTCGCCACTAATTGACCAAGCTTCGGAGCCCGGCCCGAGGTGTACAGCCTGGCTAGCCAAACACCAATCAGCAGCAGCGAAACCACGAACGTGAGCGCCCCGAACTCCCGCAGGGGCGCACCGGCGTCGAGCAGCAGGTACCAGATTGATCCGTAGCTGATCTGCGTATTGATCACGCCGTGGTAATAGCTGTACACCGACGTGAAACTCGTCAGCGCCTGCGGCAGATGCACGAGCACCACGGTGACGCCGAATGCGCCAGCAAACAGGGCGAGCTGCCGCCACTTGGCCTGGAGGAGGCACCACGCCATCATGGCCACCGCGAAGACCAGGGGCATCGTCGACGCCGACGCGGCGAGCCCTACCACGAGCGCGGCTTCAAGATAACGCTCCGATTCGAACGCCACCACCGCCAGGGCCGTGAGCCCCAACGCGAAGAGGTCCCAGTTGATGAGGCCAGTGGCGAGCACGACGGGAGATGCTGCGATGAGCATGGCATCCCAGCCTCTCCCCTCCCGACGGGCTAGGACTGCGCTGCACACCACCAACAGCAAGAATGCGGCAAAGAGCCAGACCGCCGTCGCACCGAAGAATTCGGGCAACCCCTCGTACGGATTTCCGGAGGGACGAGCTCCGAGCCGCCAGCCCAGAAGTCGCCCAAACCAGCTAGTCAGGGTGATAAACATTCCGAGCAGCGGCGGCTGATCTATCTCCGTCGCACCGAGCAAATGCACGCCCGAAGCCCAGCCACGGTACGAGTAGTTCACCATCACGTCCGAGTAGCACAACCGGATGTAGGCGTTAATCGGGTTGGAGGGGTCCGTCGTGATGCAGGGCAGATGGCGCAGGTACAGCAGCGTGAAGAGTCCCGCGGCCACCAGAATCGCCCAAGGCAGCGGCTGGAAGAACACGCCCGACCTGCGCGCATGGGCACCCGTCGGGCCGCCGAAGGCGGGTAGGAGCGCGTTGTTCACAGCGCCACCCTATTAGGCAACACTGTCACGGCCCTTCATTCGTGCCGTTGCCCGACTTCGTCGGCTTCGGCTTAGGGGCTTTGGATTTCGTCGGTTCGGGTTTGGTCGTCGGTTCGGGTTCTGCTTCGCGGCTGGTCGGTTCCTCGCTGGGCTCCGGTTCCGATGGCTGCTCGTCAGGCTCGCTGGAAGGGGGCTCCGACGTAGGCTCCTCGCTGGGCTGCGGCGTGCTCTCGGTGGGCTCGGGCTCCGTCGAGGGTTCCACCACATGGGTTTCTTCGGGTTCCGGTTCTGGCTCCGGACGGGCTCGCCTCGTCGGCTTCATGTCGGGCGCTGGGCTGAACTCTTCGACGGGTTGGCCTTCGGTGGCTGCTTCCATGTACGCCAGCCAGGTCTGCAGCGGATAGCCGGAGCCGTAGAAGGTGCGGTTGTCAGGGACGCGATACGGCACCAGGTCGCCCGTGCCACCGTCGCCTGCCACGTACATCACGGCGGTGGAGATCTGCTTTGTCATTCCGACGAACCATGCTGAGGTGATCTTGTCGTCGATCCCATTCGTCCCGGTTTTTCCCGCGACCGGGCGCCCGAGCTTGGATGCCTTCGCGCCGGTGCCCTCGTCCACCACGGAGGTGAGCGCGTCGACGACGTTCGCCGCCACCTCCGGTTCCACCGTCTGTTTTCCGGCGGTGTCGGCTTCGTAGAGCACATTGCCGCGGCTGTCGGTGACCTTCTCGACGATGTGTGCGGCATTGCGTTTGCCCTCGTTGGCGAGCGTCGCGTACGCGTTCGCCATGTTGACGGGGCTCACTTCGGCGACGCCGAGCGCCAGGCGGTTGTTGCGCTCCCAGCCCTTACTCTCGGGCGCGCCAGCGTCGTTCGCGGCCTTGGCGATGGCGTCGGGGCCACCTTCCATCTCTTGTGTGAGGTCAACGAAAGCGGTGTTGATCGACTTCGCCAGCGCACGTCTGAGCGAAACGCTGCCGAACTCCTCGTCGCCCTGGTTATGCACCGGCGACGGGTCACCTCGCGGCGTGAAGGTGTTGCCGTTGAAGTGAGAGCGAAGAGTGAAACCCTGCCTGAGGCCAGCGATCACCGCGAACGTCTTGAAGGTGGACGCGGCCGGGCGCGCCGTCGTAGCCCAGTTGCGCGGGTGCGACAGGTAGTCGGGGCCGCCATACATGGCCTTCAATGCTCCGGTGGCGGTATCGACAGACGCCAGCGCGACGTGGAGATCCTCAGCCCGCGCCTCGTCGTCACCCCCTTCGGCGGCTTTCTTGGTGTATTGCTGCGCCACCTCGACGGCCTTGTCTTGCAGGCGCTTGTCGATGGTGGTGGTGATGCGCAAGCCGCCGCCTTGCACCTGCTCCTCGGGGATGCCGGCGTTCTCGAGCTCGCGCTCCACCATTTTGATGAGGTAGCCCTTCGGTCCGCCATAGCGGTTATTCACCGGCACCTCGGGGAAGTCCGGCAGCTTAGGGTATGCCTCGTCGTACTGCTGTTTGGTGATGGAGCCTTCCTCCAGCATCCCCGCCAGCACGTACTGATAACGTCCCAGCAGCTTCGCGCGTTTCGCTTCGCCACCCGACGGGTTCAGCCCAGCCGGGTTGTTGAGCAGCGCCGCGAGCGTGGCTGCCTCCGCGACGCTCAGCTTGTCCACCGGCTTCAAGAAATATGATTTCGACGCGGCCTGCACACCGTAGGCACCCCGCCCGAAGTAGATGGTGTTGAGGTAACCGGTGAGCACTTCTTCCTTGGGCACTTCCTTGCCCAATTTCACCGCGAGCATGAGTTCGCGCACCTTGCGTTTCATGGTGCGTTCTGAATCCAGGTAGAGGATCTTGATGTACTGCTGGGTGATGGTGGAGCCGCCCTGAATTTCACCACCCGACGCGATACTCCACGCCGCACGTGCAATGCCCAGCGGGGAAAACCCCGGGTTCTCCCAAAAGGAGCGGTCCTCGGCGGCGATCACTGCGTCCTTCATCACCTTGGGGATCTGGTCGGAGCTCAGCGTCTCCCTGTTTTGCACAGACAGCGACCCCATCTGGGTCTTGCCATCGGCGTAGTAGATGAAGGTGGTGTTGGTCTGGAAGTCGTCGTTCGGGTTGGGCACGTCGGTGGTGGCGTACAGCGCGGCCAGCCCGCCGAGCCCCGCGAGGGCAACGACGAGCACCATGATGGTGAAGCCCAGCGCCAGGCGCTTCCACACGCTCCGCTGCTTGCGGGCGCGTTTCGGCTTCGCGCTGGGTTTACGCTGCTTCGAGCGATTCACTCGTCCTCCCGGGTCTGACCAACCGTAAACGGGCCAATTTTACGCCGCGAGCCCAAGACTTCCGACGTCGTGGCTTAGGGCAACACTGCGCAGACCGTGCGAACACCCGTGAGTTGACCCATTGGGCACGTAGTCTTCGCTGCATGGTTGGTGGATTTGATGATGCGTTCTCCGCGATTGCGGACGTGACAAACAAGGCCGCAGCCCTGCCGGATCATCGTGAGCGTGAGGTGCCGGAGCTGGAGGTAGAGGCTGTCTCCGAGCGGGCTGAGGTGCGTGTGGGTATCCGCGATTCGCAGGTGGCGTGGCTTGATTGTGACCCCTTCTGGTTTGAACAGGCTTCCCGCGAGAATGTGGAAGATTTGGTGCGCGCGACGGTCAACCGCGCGCTGGAGGAGTTCAACCAGCGGTCGTTGGAGGAGCTGTCCGAACATCTGCCTGATCTGCATGAGTTAGGCGCCGCGTTCCAAGTGGCTGACAGCAAGTTGGACAAGGCGTGGGCTGACACGTTGGCGGCTGCGAAGGTGCAGCCGTGAGTGGGCAGGTGGAGTTCAATCCGCGGTCGTGGCTGAACGCCGCGGAGGGGTTTGATGATGCGGCGCAGGCGTCATCGAAGCTGGTGCAGGATGTGGTGGAGTCTACCACGGATGCGGGTGCGTGCGGTGCTGAAGGTGGCCTATCCACGGTCGATGGTGCACTGACGATCATGTTGCAGGTGTTCGGGCAGGTGATGCACGAGAATGTCCTTACCCCGTACATGGAGGGTGTGGCAAGCGAAGCGACGGCCATGGACGCGATCGCGCAGGACTACCAAGCCGTCGAGGCTGACAGTCAACAGTTGGCCGCACAGGCAGGTAAGGAGGTGATCTGATGGAGGTGACGTTTCTTGGTTTGGAAGTCACGATTCCTGACGACCCGGTCGCGTTCATTAAGGCCAAAGCGATTGAGTTGTTGAATCATTTGGGCTACGAGTGGCCCACCAGTAATGAGGACATGCTGGATCAGTGGGCCGAGCTATGGGAGGAGCTGCCTGCCCGGGTGGATGCGCAGTTGGCGCAATTCGAGCAGGCAATCACCCACGTGACCAACAACAACGCTGGACCTACAGCCGACGCGTTCCGCGCCTACATGACAGGCGGTGAAACGAACATTGAGACGATGGTCTCGATTCGTGATCACGCGCCTGCCGCGGCCGCGTCGTATCGTGGTGCCGCGTTGTTGGTACGTGGGCTACGAGCCTTCGTGATCGGCAAACTGCTGCTGGATGCGGTCATGCTGGCGGCAGCGATCATCTCCGGCGGCGCCTCTGCCGGCGCGTCACTGTTGATGCGTAAAGGGATCGGTGCAGCAATCTCGATCGCGATCGATCAGGCCATCAACCAGCTCCTAGGAGGTCAGTGATGGCGAAAATCCCAGCTTCTGCCGGGTCGAAGATCGTCCGCGAGTTCGTAGAAAAACTGGTTGTCAAAGGCAAACGCTACGTCCCCGGCAACCCCGTCAAACGCGGGAAAGTGCCGAAAGGATTCGGGAAACTGGAACCCGACGCGGTCTACACCGCGGGCCGTCGCGGAGCAAAGGACATGTCCGGGCGCCCAATCAAGTACGTGTACCAAACCGACCACCTCGGGCGCATCACCAAAGCACACGCCCGCCCCCTACAACGCCCAGCCACGAAACTCCCCCGCGGCCCCCACAACCGCCGCCCGGCAGGAAAACGAACAGGGGACCACGCAGGCCACCTCTTCGCCGATATCTTCGGCGGCTCTGGCAGACTAGACAACATCGTCGCACAACTCGACGACGTGAACCTGTCCCGAATGAGGACGATCGAAAACGATTGGGCTCGCCGCCTCGACGCCGGTGAAGTCTTCGACGTCGACATCGACATCCTCTACGACAAAGACGGACTACGCCCCACGGGGTTCAAAATCACGGAAATCGTCGACGGGAAACCAGGCCGCCCGCACCATATTAGGAACAGTTAGGAGCATGAGTATGAGTTTCCAAGACGCCTTCGAAAAATACGCACCCCACTTCGTCTGGGACGCCTACGACTACGCCAACAACTCACCCCAAATCGAGATGCTCTGGCTCCACATCGAATCCAACGGCACCAAATCAGTCACCATTACCACCATCTACCGTATCAACGGCAAACTCTACGAAACCCACAAAATCGACGAAGTACTCGACAACTTCGACTACGACGAAGACACCCTCCGAAGCCTCTACGACCAGCAATTCGACTGCTGGGAGGGGCTCTACGACGAATCCCAACCAGACAAACTCCCCACCCGCATCATCCTGCGCTTCCGACCCGAAGACCAAGACTTCACCGCAGACTTCCACTACGGCGACCTCCAACCAGGCATCCCAGAAAACGAACAGCTGGGACCCGACGGGATCTCCACAAAATGGATCGAACGCCTCGAAGCCACCGGCAACGACTCCGCCGCCCCCTAAGGCCAATCGCCTCCGGCGAAGACGGCTCTTCCCTCAGCTCTGCGTGCCCGGCGCATCCTTCTG
>JAWFWL010000004.1:0-223971 GCA_032576855.1 Propionibacteriaceae bacterium | reverse complement strand
CCACCCGCGACTACCAACCCCAAGTCCAAACCCAAAACAAAAAAACCTGAACCCACAAAACGTAGGTTCAGGCTATTCCGATGTCCTGAGACATCACACGGTGCCCTCGACGGGATTCGAACCCGCACTGGGGCGGGTTTAAGCCGCCTGCCTCTGCCAATTGGGCTACGAGGGCGTGTCCTACCGGAGCATGCTGAGCGCCACACCGTCGAGGATGTCTGTCTCACTCACGAGCACGCTTCCGCCTGGGATGCGGCGAGACAGCTCGTCGAGGATGACAGCACCTGCCGCGATGACCTGCGCACGAAGTGGGTGCATGCAAGGCTCTTCGGCGATGTCGTCGGCCGGCGTGACAAGCCAGTGGTCACAGCAAGCGACGATATCACCGCGGCTGAGGCGCGTCTCGTGGATGGCGTCTCGCTCGTATTGCGCGAGCCCCAGCGTGCGAGCCGCGAAGCTCGTGACCGTTCCAGCCACACCGATTGCCGTCGCCACACGGGCAAAGTCGATACCCGAAGCGTCGATGCGCTCCCCCACCCAGGCGCGGGCTTCGGCAACTTCGTCGGGTGACGGCGGGTCATGGCGGAAGAAGCGCTCATGCACGCGCACCGCACCGATGTTCAAGCTGATGGCGTGCTCGATCTCGCTGCCGTGCAGCAAAACCAGCTCGGTGGATCCCCCTCCGATGTCGATCACCAGCGACGGCGATTCTGCCTCGACGCCCGACAACACGCCCTTCGAAGACAGCCTGGCTTCCTCGTCGCCGGAGATGATCTCGACGTCCACGCCCAGCCGCTCGCGGGCTCCGCGCTCGAACTCGTCGCGGTTGGTGACGTCGCGCGCGGCCGATGTGGCGACGACGCGCAGCTCGGCGCCGCCTTGCGCGTCGATCAGCGCGCGGAACTCGTCGAAGATGGCGAAGGTCCTCGCCAGCGCGTCGGGGTGGAACTCGCCTGTGGCATCCACACCTTGACCCAGACGAGCTAGCCGGACTTCACGAGCGAGCTCGCGCACCTCGTCGCCTTCTACCTTGAACATGATGAGGCGGATGGAGTTGGTGCCGCAGTCGATCCCTGCGATTACGCGGCCGCTCATGCTTCTACATCCACGTGACAAGGCTTTTCCCAGAAGTCTCCGAGGAGCTCCAGCGCCTCATCCCCGAGCGGGTTCACGCCTGGCCCCTTAGCCAGGGCATGCGCCACGAGCACGTGCAGGCACTTGACGCGGGTAGGCATGCCGCCGGCGCTGGTGCCGTCGATCTCTTCGACGTGGCCGAGCTCTTCGCGGTCCGCGAGGTACGACTCGTGCGCCGCGCGGTACTTGGCGGCCAGTTCCTCGTCGTTGCGCAGGCGCTCAGTCATCTCCGCCATCAGCCCGGACGCTTCGAGGGTGCCAATGGCCGAAGCCGCCCGAGGGCAGGTGAGGTAATAGGTAGTGGGGAACGGCGTGCCATTGGGCAGCCTAGGCGCGGTGCGCGTGACTGCGGGTTTCCCACAGGGGCAACGCCATGCGACGTCGACACAGCCGCGCGGTTCCCTGCCGAGCTGCGCGTGCATGACCGCGAGGTCTTCCTCAGTAACTGCCACAGCATCCTCTCCTACGACGGGCTGGATGAAGGCTTCGGCGTTGGGGCCTCAGACTCCAGTCCGATCACCCTATCGTCGTCAACAGGGCGCTTCGAATCCGGCTCCTCAGCTGGCTTGTCTGCCACAGCCACCGATGACCACATCTGCTCGTACCAGGGGCCCTTTTGCTCCTCGACGTTATCCCCCACCGTCTCCGAACCGTCGATGGGTTTACCGTCGGGGCCAATTACTCGGTACCCCGTCTCCCCCGGCATCACCCAGCCGAGACGGACGCGCGCCTGCGCCCGAACGAATTCCGGATCCTTCCAGCGCTCGACCTCATCCTTTTGCTGCGCGATGAGCTTCTTCGCCGCCGCGATGCGTTCTCGCTCCTCGGCAATCTGCGCGCCCTGGATGAAGTAGATACGCAGGCTCTGGCCAAGCAAAATTGTGGTACCGAGCACGGCGGCGACGAGCACCACCAGCCGCCATGTGATGCCGCCGGCAATACCGCGATGGTGCTGTGCGGCTCTGGATTCCTTGGGAGCTGCCTCGTCGCCCGGCACCGATGTGGTTGCGCGCTCGCGGTGGGTTCGATGCTCCTGACGCGCAGTGGTCCGGGACCGCGGAGTACCGCGACCCGGACCACTGCCTGCAGGACTTGTTTTCGCCACGCGCCAATCTTATGCGCGCGGCGGAAAGATCAAGCCTTGAAACGCGGGAAGGCGCTAGCGCCCGCGTACTGTGCCGCCTCGTCGAGGTCTTCCTCGATGCGCAGCAGCTGGTTGTACTTCGCGACGCGGTCCGTACGGGCCGGTGCGCCGGACTTGATCTGGCCACAGCCCAGCGCGACGGCAAGGTCAGCGATGGTGGTGTCCTCGGTCTCGCCGGAGCGGTGGGACATCATCGTCGAGTAGCCGTTGCGGTGCGCGAGGGTGACGGCGTCGATGGTCTCGGTGAGCGAGCCGATCTGGTTCACCTTCACGAGCAGCGCGTTGGCGGTGTCGGTGTCGATGCCCTTCTGCAGGCGAGTGACGTTGGTGACGAACAGGTCGTCGCCGACGAGCTGCACCTTCTCACCAATCTGCTCGGTGAGGGTCTTCCAGCCGTCCCAGTCTTCCTCGTTCAGCGGGTCTTCGATGGAGACCAGCGGGTAAGCGTCGACGAGCTCTGCGTAGTAGGCAGACATTTCCTCGGCGCTCTTCTTGGTGCCCTCGAAGTTGTAGGAGCCGTCTTCGAAGAACTCGGATGCCGCCACGTCGAGGGCGAGGGCGATGTCCTTGCCAGGCTCGAAGCCGGCGGCCTTGATGGCCTCGACGATCAGGTCGAGCGCAGCGCGGTTGGATTCCAGGTTGGGGGCGAAGCCACCCTCGTCGCCGAGGCCGGTGGACAGGCCGCGATCCTTCAGCACCTTCTTGAGTGCGTGGTAGACCTCAGAGCCCATACGCAGCGCCTCAGCGAAGGAACCTGCGCCGATGGGGGCAATCATGAACTCCTGGATGTCGACGTTCGAGTCAGCGTGGGAGCCGCCGTTCAGGATGTTCATCATGGGTACGGGCAGCACGTTCGCCGTGGGGCCACCGATGTACTTGTAGAGCGGGAGGCTGGCCTCGTCGGCAGCAGCCTTTGCGACCGCGAGGGAAACGCCGAGGATGGCGTTCGCACCGAGCTTGCCCTTGTTGTCGGTGCCGTCGAGCTCCAGCATTGCGTTGTCGATAGCGCGCTGGTCGGTGGCGTCGAAGTCTTCAATCTCTTCGGCAATCACGCCGACGTTGGAGACTGCGGTCTGGACACCCTTGCCGAGGTAGCGGCCCTTGTCACCGTCGCGAAGCTCCACCGCTTCGAACGCGCCGGTGGATGCACCAGACGGAACGGCAGCGCGGCCGAGCGCGCCGGAGTCAAGCTCAACCTCCACCTCAATGGTGGGGTTGCCGCGGGAGTCGAGAATTTCGCGAGCCTGGATGAACTCGATGTAAGCCATGAAAGTCCCTTCGGATGTTGGCGTTGAACACCGCCAGTCTAGTGCCCTTCTTGTTGGGCACCAGTGCTGGCCGGCGAAACTGCAAAACTCGCCAACAGCGGGAGCAAACTAGGCGTTTTCGCCGGGTTCGACGGCACTGTTGGCGAGTTTTGCAGTTTCAGCCTGGTGCACGTCGGCTTCGAGACGCCGCAGGGCCTTGCGTGCGGCGGCGTCGGCGTCGATGCCACTGGCCTGGGCCCTCGCCACCAGCGCGATGATCCGCTCCCCCACTTCGTCCTCACCGATGGGTTCCTCCGGTAAGGCAATCGCGACGCCGTGCGAGCGCGAGCGGGAAATCACCTTGTGGGCTCGGGCAATCGCGCTCATCGACTGGGCGATGCCGTCGAGCGCCGACTTGCGCCCCTTCTCCTGGGCCTTGCGCTGCTCCCAGTTGGCCCACATATCTTCGGGCACCGGCTCGTCCGAAAACACGTGCGGGTGACGACGAACGAGCTTGTCAGCGATACCTCGGGCCACGTCGTCGATGGAGAAACGCCCCTCCTCCTCGGCTATGCGGGAGTGGAAGTACACCTGCAAAAGCACGTCGCCGAGCTCTTCGCGCAGGTCCTCGTCGGTGCCATCTTCGACGGCGTCCACCACCTCGCAGGCTTCCTCAATGAGGTGGTTCAGCAGCGACTCATGCGTCTGCTCAGCATCCCACGGACAGCTCGTGCGGAGCTGCTCCATGATCTGGCGCAGCCGATGGAGCTGATCGTCGCTCACTATTTGTTCGCGGGGATAGACAACGAGCCCGTGTCGATGCGAATCTTTCCATCGCTGAGCTTCAGGTCCCCGTATTTGGGGTTCAGTTCCACCTCGTCGACGAGTGTCTGCAGCGTAGCCGTGAACTCGTCGGGCGACACCGTCTGCTGCAGCTGACCGAGCGCGTTGTCGAACGACATTTGGCCGACGATGAAGTCCGCGCATACCTTTTTCGATGCGAGCTCCGGGATTTGCTGTGCGATAACGGATTCAACCTGCTCACGAGGCGGCACCGCGTCCTTCAACGCGTCATGGTCGAGCAGCTTCCCGAAGGACACGTACCCGGCAACGATGCCGTCGGGCACGTTGGCGACGTAGTCACCACACTGTTCTTTCACGTCGGTGACGGCCTCCGCCTTCACCACGTCGCCGTCTACCAGGGCGGCGTTGTTCGGAGAATGTGCGCAGCCAGCGAGCAACAGGCTCACGGCAGCTACGCCAACCAGCGGCTTCCAAGCAGACTTCTTCACGTGGCGTACCCTACCAGCCACCTCGTAACCGCTATCCGAAGATCTGCTCGACGAGCTTCGTCGCCCACGGCAGGTAGTCACCCGCCGGCTTCGGCACCATGATGAAGCCGGGCTTGATCTTCGAGCCCGGATACATTCGCTCCAGCCTGAGCTTCCTCGACTCGAGCAGCTCGACGGGCGCAAACCGCACCACTTTCCCCGCCGGCGCGATCTCTTGGATTCCCGCGGCGCGCGCCAGGTTTCTCAGGTTCGCGACGCCGAGCAGATTCTCTACCTGGGAGGGAAGCGGGCCGTAGCGGTCGGTCAGTTCGGCACGCACGGCGTCGATGTCCTCGTCGGAACGGATTTCCGCCACCTGCTTATACATCTCGAGGCGCAGGCGTTCAGAACCGATGTACTCGTCTGGGATATTGGCGTCGACGGGGATGTCGATGCGCATCTGCGGCTCGGCCTCGGGCATCTCGCCGCGGTACGCCTGCACGGCCTCGCCCACCATGCGCAGGTAGAGGTCGAACCCGACGCCCTCGATGTGGCCCGACTGGTCTTCGCCCAGCAGGTTGCCGGCGCCGCGCAGCTCGAGGTCTCGCATAGCGATGGACATGCCGGCGCCAAGGTCGGTATTCGCGGCCATCGTCGCCAGCCGCTCGTGCGCGGTCTCGCTCAGCGGCCGGTCCGTCGGGTACAGGAAGTAGGCGTACCCGCGCTCCCTCGAGCGCCCGACGCGACCGCGCAGCTGATGCATCTGGGAGAGGCCGAGGTTGTCGGCGCGGTCGATGATGAGCGTGTTGGCGGTCTGGATGTTCAAGCCGGCCTCGACGATGGTCGTCGCGAGCAGCACGTCGGCGCGGCGCTCCATGAAGTCGAGCATCACCTGCTCGAGGCGCTTCTCGTTCATCTGCCCGTGGGCGGTGACCACGCGCGCCTCGGGGACGATCTCCCGCAGGTGCGCGGCGGTCTTCTCGATGGTGCTCACGCGGTTGTGTACGTAAAACACCTGCCCCTCGCGGGCGAGTTCGCGACGAATCGCCGCCCGCACCTGCGCGTCGTCATAGGGGCCGGCGAAGGTAAGCACGGGGTGGCGTTCCTCCGGCGGGGTGGCGATGACAGACATTTCCCGGATGCCGGTGATGGAGGTTTCGAGCGTTCGCGGGATGGGGGTGGCAGACATGGTGAGCACGTCGACGTTCAGCCGCATCGACTTCAGGCGCTCCTTGTGTTCGACGCCGAAGCGCTGCTCCTCGTCGATGATGACAAGGCCCAAGTCCTTGAACTCGACTTCCTTGCTCAACAGGCGGTGGGTGCCGATGATGACATCCACTTTGCCCTTGGCGAGGTCTTCGACGGTGCGCTTTGCTTGCGCGTCGGTTTGGAACCTCGACAGCTGCGCCACGCGTACGGGGAAGCCTGCGAAGCGCGACGCGAACGTCTCGTAGTGCTGTCCGACGAGCAGCGTCGTCGGCACCAGCACCGCCACCTGTTTACCGTCTTGCACGGCCTTGAACGCGGCGCGCACGGCGATTTCCGTCTTGCCGTAGCCGACGTCGCCGCAGATCAGGCGATCCATCGGCACGACGGATTCCATGTCGCGCTTTACTTCTTCGATAGCCGACAGCTGGTCGGGGGTTTCGACGAAGGAGAAGGCGTCCTCGAGTTCGCGCTGCCAGTCGTTGTCGGGCGCGAACGCGTGCCCCTTCGTCGCCTGCCTGGCCGCGTACAGCTTGATGAGTTCCGCAGAGATTTCGCGGACTGCTTTGCGGGCACGGGCCTTGCGTTTCGTCCAGTCCGCCCCGCCCATCTTGTCCAGCGACGGCGACTCCGCTCCGACGTAGCGTGACAGCTCGTCGAGCTGATCCATGGGCACGAACAGGCGGTCCCCCGGCTGCCCGCGCTTGCTGGGTGCGTACTCGATGACGAGGTAGTCGCGCGCGGCTCCGTGCACGATGCGCTGCGCAGATTCGACGAAGCGCCCCACGCCGTGCTGCTCGTGGACGACGAGGTCGCCCTTCTTGAGCTCGAGCGGCTCGATGCGGTTCTTGCGGCGGCGCGGGAGACGTCGCTCTTGCTGGTCGCGGACCTGCTGGCCGGTCAACTCACTGGCTGTGATCAGCTCGACCCTGGGCCCATCCGCGCGCCAACCCGCCATGGCCCTGCCCACAGCGACGGTGACGCTCCCCGTCGCGGGTTCCCCGTCGAGGGCATCCAGCGACGCGCGAACACCCTGCTCACCGCACAGTTCGACGAGGCGTTGCGCGAGCCCCTTGCCCTCCACCATGAGCACGACGCGCCAGCCGTCGGCCACCCGGGTGCGGATGTGTTGGATCGCGGCGTCGGAGTTGCCCCGGAATGCTTCGGTCGGCGCCGCGTCCAGATTGCGGTGATGGGTTCCTTCGGCAGAGTACTCGTCGTCGAGGTCTGCCTGGAACGGGCTCACCTGCCACCAGCGGTGCCCCAGCGAGAGCGCATGATCTCGCACGTCGGCCAGCTCCCAGTAGGCGGAAGCTTCGAGGTCGATGGGGGACGTGCCGCCGCCTGCCGCCGCGGCCCAGCTGGCGTCGAGAAACTCGCGGCTCGTGGAGACAAGCTCCGCCGCGCGCGTGCGGATGAGCTCTGGTGCGATGGCAAGGATG
The DNA here is from genome assembly GCA_032576855.1 of Propionibacteriaceae bacterium. Classification (GTDB taxonomy): domain Bacteria; phylum Actinomycetota; class Actinomycetes; order Propionibacteriales; family Propionibacteriaceae; genus Arachnia. The sequence goes on along the minus strand of JAWFWL010000004.1, from coordinate 216,527 downwards.
AGGGACTCCTCGGGCAGCACGTCGACGAGCAGTTCGAGCCCGTCGACGAGCACCGGGATGAGCGCCTCCATGCCCTCGACGGCCTGTCCCTCGGCGATGCGCCCCAGCATGTCACCCAGTTCGGGATGCTGCGCGGCGATGGCCTTGGCACGGGCGCGCACGTCGTCGGTCAGCAGCAACTCGCGGCAGGGCGCGGCGGTGATCTCGTCGACGGTGTCCCCTGTCGAGCGCTGATCCGCGACGTGGAACGTGCGGATCTCGTCCACTTCATCACCGAAGAAATCGATACGGTACGGGTGCTCCGCGGTGGGTGGGAACACGTCGACGATGCCGCCTCGCACCGCGAATTCGCCGCGGCGCTCCACCATGTCGACCCGCGAATACGCCGCGTCTACGAGGGCCTGGAGCATGTCGGAGAGCTCGTACTCTTTCCCGACGGTGAGCGTCACGGGCCTCATCTGGGATAGCCCCTTCACCTGCGGCTGGAGCATCGAACGCACCGGCGCCACGACTACCTTCGGAGGCCGCTTCGACGCGATACGCCTGAGCGCAGCGAGGCGCCTTCCGACGGTGTCCGCGCGCGGCGAGAGGCGCTCGTGCGGCAGGGTTTCCCAGGCCGGGAAGTAGACCACCTCGTCCTCACCCAACCAGGTGGAGAGCTCGTCGACGAGCTGCTCGGCCTCGCGGTAGGTGGATGTGACGGCGAGCACGGTGCGCCCCTGGTCTGCGACCGCAGCGGTGAGCATCGGGAAGTATGCGGGCACGGCCGAGACATCCAGCGCAGTGACGCCTGGGCGACGGACGTCGTCGAGGGTATTGCGAAGCGCCGGATCCGACGTGAGGGCTTGCAGTAGTCCGGGGAACTTCACGCCACCATCCTAGGGGGTTGCTCTGACAGGGGCATGCCCGCTTCTCGCACAGCAGCTTGGAACCCAATGTGCGCTTAGCGAGGAGTTCCCGGCGCAGGAGCACCTCACCTGCATGGTCGGTACACCTACACTGCATGGCATGGACGACTCGCGCACCGCGGACACCGGGCCCAGCCCGCACCCCGCCGACGCGGAGAAGGAGCACCGAGCCGACGAGGACGCCCAGCAGCGCAAGTGGTCGAACCTCGTCCTCAGCACGCTCCATGATCCGGCCACTCCTGCCAACGTGGCGATCATTGGCGGGCTAGCGCTGGTGCTCATCGTCGCAGCATTCGGCGGTTGGGGCTTCGCCACCTGGGCGGCCGATGAGACGCTGCCCACTGCCGCCCCGTCGGAGGCCACGACGGCGGAGCCCTTCGATTTTGAGATCCTCAAGGCGTTCACCGCCGAGGAGCTGCCACCGATCGTCCCCAAGGAGGACGGCGTTCGCTACGTGCTCCTCACAGCGCAGGTGACCAACCGCGACGACCTCCCCGTCGAAGCGCACACACTCCACGATGCGATCACCATCGACGCCGATGGGCTGGCCGTGCAGGAGGTCGATGGCCAAGAGAAGGTCATCCCGCCCCGCGCGTACCGCATCGACGACGGCCTCGCGCAGCTCACGTCGCAACCCGATGTGACCACCAAGGTGGTGTTTGTGTGGAAACAGGACGCCCGCCGGGAGCCGCCGAAGGAGCTGACGGTCACCTTGAAGTCGCACACATACCGCCGCTCGGCGCTCGGCACAAGCATGGCGTGGCTGAGCCCGGAGGATAAAGTCACCGTGAGCGTGCCCGTGCAGGAGGTGCCCCAGTGATGCAGGCCACTCAGTCGCGTCGGCGCTTGAGCAGGCAGTCGTTGCTGACTACCTCCGTGATTATCTTCGCGGTCGTCGTCGGGTCGTTCGTGTCGAAGCTGATGCCAGGCCTCAACGATCTCGGCAGCCAGCCCTTCGTCCGGCACGCCGCCGTCGGCCAAACCGGGGAGATGCGCACTGGCAGCGTCACTGTCCACGACGTGCGCGTCGGCGACGCGCTCGAGGGCCCGGGCGGCAAGGCGTCCACGACGGGGCTCTGGCTGGTCGTCGACCTCGACTACACCGCGAAGATCGAGCAGCAGTACCTCGCCAAACCGACGCTGCGGGACGCTCGGGGCCGAGAGTTCGGCGGCGCGCAGGCGCTCAGTACGATTTGTGGGCCGGCCCAGCCGGGCATCACGCTGCACTGCTCGGTGGCCATCGAGATCGCGAAGGACGCGCTGCCCGGCTCCACCTTGGTGCTGCCGGCAAGCCTCTTCGCCCGTACCAACCCCGACGATGTCCTGGAGGTTGATCTCGGCATCGACGACGACCGCGCCGCCCAGCTGACGAACGGTCTCGGCCCCGTCAAGGTGGAGCGAGCAAGCCTGGAGGGCGGATCATGATCCACGACGACGCCCCCACCGCGACCACCACGCAGGATGCGCACCAACCACGTCGCGCACGCCAGAGCTGGTGGCGCTCCAACCGTCTGTGGCTACTTGCGATGCCCGCCCTACTGGTGCTGGCGCTGCTCGCATCTGCCCAGCGGCTCGTCTCCGTGTATCTGCCCTGGGATCAGACCAGGCCGCTCAGCGCCACGGACAATGTGGTCCACTACCGGCAGCGGTACAAACAGATCGACGAGTGGTTCGAGCGCGACGTCCGCGTCCGGCTGGTGGCGACGACCGCCGTCGACGAGTTTGGCGGCATGCGAGCCGCCGACGGGGCCCAGCTCTGGCGCGTCGACCTCGAACTGAGGGCCGACCCCGACCAGGTGCTCGACCTCTGCACCGTCGAGCTCGTCGCCGACGGCACCCACTACGGCAACTTGGCAGGCCAAGTGGCCCTCAACGAGCAGGAGCTACCGGCCACCCCGAGCGCCTCGTGCGACCCACCCGACGCCCCGGGCCCCCGCTTCGAGGCCTATTCGACGACGATCGTCCCCCCAGAGTCGCCGCGTCCTGACAAGTGGAAGCGCGCCTTCGCGTTCGCCGTCCCAAAGGGCGTGACCCCGATGGAGTTCCGCCTCTGGTGGAACACACCCGAGTACGCAGTTTTTACCGTAAAGCCCAGCTGACAGCGCCCGTCTTGCACCCAGCCACCCCGGATGAGGGGCGAGGGCTCGTCGATTATGTCGGCTCGACCTCAGCCTCGGCCGCGCGGGGATCGTCGCTTCGCTCCGCGTCCTCACGCAACCATTCGACGATCGAGTTGACGCCTGCCGCGCCGAGCGCCATTGCCGTGACGAAGTAGACAAGCTGCGGGCCGATCTCGAGCAACGGTGTGATGCCGAGATGCAACTGCGGCGATCGGGGGCCAATGAGCGCACGCAGCGAGATCTCAGTGAGCGCCGACAGTCCGCGGACGAGGAAGAACGTCAGGCAGAAGAGGACCATCGGGATCACGCCCGTGCGCATGATGAACCGAAACGTGTCCCAGGCGTTGCGCAATGGCTCTGCAGCGGGGGATGGGACGCGTCGGACCGCAGTGCGGACCGTGCGCCTCAGACGGCGCTCGTCACGCTCCTTCTGCTCCCGTGTCGGTAGTTCGAAGCCATTGTTGCGACCGTTCACCGCGGCGCCGATCATCAACCACGCCAGCGGGAGTGCGACGAGATACGTCGCGTTGGCGACGAGGTCGCTCACCCACCCCCAGAGCAGCACGAGCGTATCCCCGACGCCACCCAGTGAGCGCAATGTCGTATCCCACCAGTCCATAATCCCGACGATGAACGCACGCGTACACAGCCACTCACCAAGCCCTTCGAGGTTGGCTGCCAGCGCCTGCGCCAGCGTCACGAGCCACAAGGCCTCAAGGTACGCCGTGATTCCGGCGCCGGCGACGGATTTCTCCGCGAGCGAGGTAAAGGAGAGTATCTTTCGCACCACAAGTGTGGCGACGACTAGCGCGACGAGCCACACGCCCTGCGCGTAGACGGCTCGCTCGTACTGCGGTACTAGGTTGTTGAGCGCTTCGTCCATCGTGATGTTGAGGACGTAGATCTGCGCGTCCTCCTGCAACATGCCTTGTGAGGCGTACACAGCGAGAAACGGCAGCAGCATCTGCGCGCCGACGGTCAGGTGATCGCGCCAGCGTAGACGCGCCGGCAAATCGCGGAAGAGGTCGATGATGGCGGGGAGTGATTCCGAGGCCACCCTGAGCATGAGCACCAGCGCAATCATGCTGCTGAGCGGTGCGAAGGGCAGCACGAACACGGCCAGGGTGGAGTTCCAGCCGGAGACCCAGACCGCCAGCCACAGGAATGCCATCCGGCCGATGGTCCCCAGCAGGTACAGCCCGACCAGCGCCGGCCAGTGCCTGGCCAGCACGCGCCAACCGAGCACCAGCGTCTCGCCCGTCCGGCTGATCCCCTCGCGGATTACCTCCATGCCTGAAGATGCTAATAGCGAGGCAGGGCCATCAGCAGGCTTCAGGTCTACGACGAAACATGGAACGAGTGGGGCCACTCGGAATGCCCGCCCGTCGCGCAGGCAAAGCTGGCCTTGGGCTGATCCCACGGCGGGATGCCCCGTCGCGGCTCAGGAGTTGAACTGATTTTGCGCGGCCGCGAGACCGTGCTGCACCAGGTATTCGACGGCGTCAGCGGCCACTGCGGCGTCGACGCGCATCTCGTCGAGTTCTTTCGGGCGCATCTTTGCCAGCACCCAGTCGGCCGACGGCTGGCGTCCCGGCGGTCTGCCGATGCCGACGCGCACCCGGTGAAAATCGCCGGTGCCCAGGTGCGCTCGGATCGACTTCAGGCCGTTGTGGCCGTTGTCTCCCCCGCCCAACTTGAGGCGCAGGTGCGACGGCTCGAGGTCGAGTTCGTCGTGCACGACGATCACGTCGGCAGGCTGCACCTTGTGGAAACGCGCCAGCGCCCCGACTGCCTCGCCTGAGAGATTCATGAACGTCGTGGGTTTCGCCACCACGTACTTCGCCTCGGGGCGCACGAACGACGCAACATCCGCCTTCATGCGGGAGTTCAGAGAAAAGGAGGAGCCGTGGCGGTCCGCCAGGTCCGACACGGCCCAAAACCCGACGTTGTGCCGGGTGGCGCTGTACGTCGGGCCTGGATTCCCAAGCCCGACGACTAGCACCAAGCGGTCGGTCACTCCGCTGCTTCCTCCGTGGCCTCTTCCGTAGCCTCGTCGCCCTCTTCCTCAGTTTCGGGCTCCTCGGGCTCCTCATCCGGGAGCACGATGGAGGCAACCAGGGTCTCGGTATCGATGTCGGGCTCGACTTCGCCGGGGAACTTGATGTCGGAGACGAGCACGCTGGCACCAACCTCGAGATCCTCGACCGACACCTCCACCTGCTCCGGGATATCCGCAACCGGAGCGAGCACCGGGACGGTGACGAGGTCGTGGTTCACCATGAGGCCCGGCTGGGGCTCGCCAGTGATCACGACGGCGACCTCGACGGCAACCTTCTGGCCAGCCTTCACGAGGAGGAAGTCGACGTGCTCTACCTCCGGCAGGATGGCGTGGCGCTGCACCTGCTTGGGCAGTGCGAGCACAGGCTGCTTCTCGCCTTCCACCTCGATGCGGAACAGCGCGTTCGCGGTACGCAGCGCAAGGAAGAGCTCCTTGGCCGGCAGCAGCAGGTGCAGCGGATCCGAACCGTGGCCGTACAGCACTGCGGGGGTCTGGCCTGCGCGGCGAGCGCGACGCGACGCGCCCTTACCGAACTCGGTGCGCTTTACGGCCTTGATTTCAACGTCTGCCATGGGGAACTCCTTCTTCTTCAGCGGACATAGACACGCTGGCTTGGGGAGCTCGTCGATCACGGACCTGCAGTCCCTCGCCAGGCAACTCGTTGAGTGTACCCCCGACGAGCAGCCACGCCCAAACGCAGGTCTCCCCCATGGACCTAACCCGATATCCACATTCGTTTGCCAAAATCGCCCGATTTGGCCCAAATCAGCAAACGAATGTGGATATCGGGTTAGCTATGCGAGATCACCCGCCCTCGTCTACGCCGCATTCTGACGCCAGAACCTACGTAGTGCGCTGAGCTCAGAGGATCGGCCGGTTCCGGCGCAGGCGTCCGCGCCTGTGATCACGCACTTTGAAGAAGGCGAGCGGCGCTACGGCCGCGAGCGCGGCGAGCGCTGCAGCAACATGGAAGCCGCCGGACGAGCCGGAATGGTCAATGAGGAACCCAGCCGCTGCCGAACCGACGGCTGCACCGACGAGCTGCCCCGTGTTCGCCCAGCCGTAGGCCTCCGCGGACTGGTCGAAGCTGATGGTCGACGAGATGAGCGAGAACATAATCGCTAGCGCCGGGGCCATGCCGAGGCCGGCGAGGCTGATGGCCACGAGCGTCATCGGGAACGTGTCAGTCTGTGCGGCGAGCATGGACCCCGCCAGCATCGTGCACATCCAAATAGACAGGGTGAACTTTCCAGACTGCCGGTGCCCAAACATGATGCCCGCGACGAGCGACGCCACCGACATTCCCGCCAGTGTCAGACCAGCCCGCAGCCCGCCTTCACCGAAGCGATTCACAACGGAGGCCTCGATGGCTGCCGTGGAGCCAATCATGAGAAAACCGACCACGGTGGCGAGCACCACCGGGCCGCGCAACAGTACTGCCCCAAAGTTGCCGCTGCTGGGCGCGAAGTGCACCTCGCCCAGCTCGGGTGAGGACACAAACCAGGCGCCACCGATAACAAGCATCGCTGAGCAAACCACCAGCCCTACCAACGACGAAATCTGCATGGCCACCAACGTGATCATCATGGGGCCGAACACCCAGATGATCTCCTGAGCGGAAGCATCGATCGAGAAAAGCCGCGGAAGCTTCGCAGGCTCCACAAGTTTCGGATACATCGTTCGAACAGCAGGCTGGACGGGCGGGAAGCTTAAGCCCGCGACGAGGCCGACGATAATCGTGCCGACGAGCGGCATGGGAAGGAACGCGATGCCCAGCAGCGCCGCCGCGCAGATCACGGTGGTGGCAATCAGCACGCTGCGGGCGCCGAGGCTTCCCATGAGCCGGCTGGTGAATGGGCCGGCGATGCCTTGCCCAATCGACGTCGCAGCCAGCACCAGGCCGGCCGCACCGTAGGAGCCGAAGAGCCCCTCGACGTGAATCAGCAGCCCCAGCGAAATCATGCCACTGGGGAAACGTGCAAAGATCTGCGCGGCCATGATGCGCGCCACGCCCTTCGTCTTCAGCAAGCCCCAGTACGAGTTCACAATTTCCGGATTTTAACCGGATTTCCCCACCGCGGCGCAAGGATTCAGATCATGCCGACGGCCCACCCTATGACGCCAGCAACTACGCACATCACGAAGCCCAAGAGCCAATACATGGAGAACGTCCGGCTTCGCCCTGCGACGAACAACCGCAATGCTTCGAGGGCGGCCGTCGAGAAGGTGGTGAAGCCGCCGCAAAAGCCGACACCGAGCACGGTGACCTCCGTCGGCGTGAGCGTGTGCTTGGCTCCCATTCCCATCACCGCCCCCAGCGCGAAGCTGCCCAGCAAATTCACCACGAGGGTTCCGACGGGGAAATGGCGGCTGAGCGGCGCGAGGCAGGAGTCGACGACGAACCTCGCCGCCGCACCCAAGCCGCCCGCAACCATGACCAGCAGAAACTCAGTCATCGCGACGCCCCAGCCGTAATCCGAGCGCGGTCATGAGCAGTCCGATCAGCAGCAGCGCCAGCGCAGCTATCAAGTGCGCAGCCGCGTATTCCTCCTCAGCCCCCAAGCCGACGACATACGCCGAATACGTAGTGAATGAGCCGAGCATTCCCGTCGCGATAAACAAGCGGTATGCGCCCCCGCGGGGGCCAGGGAAGCGCACTACCCAGCTCGTAAAGAGACCGAGGAGGAAGGCACCGAGCGCGTTGATGACCAAAATCGACGCGTACCCGCCGCCCAGCATGCCGAGGGCATGGCGTAGGCCGGTACCGACGCAGCCGCCCAGAAACACGAGCAGGAGCTTTACCCCAAACGATAGGGATGCCGGTTGACTCACGCCTGCCCGTCGAAGAGCGACGTCACGGAGCCGTCCATGAAGACCTCGCGGATGGCCTGCGCAAGCAGCGGGGCGATGGAAAGGACCGTGAGGTTCTTGATCTCGTCGTGGGCGTTGGTGGGGAGGGTGTTCGTGACGATGATTTCCTCCATGCCCGACTCGTTGAGGCGTTCGACGGCGGGGCCGGAGAAGATGGGGTGCGTGGCCGCGGCGATAACCCGCTTGGCTCCGCGCTGCTTGAGCGCCTCGGCAGCCTGCACGATGGTGCCGGCGGTGTCGATCATGTCGTCGACGAGCAGGCACGTCCGGCCCTGCACCTCGCCGACCACTTCGTGCACGTCCACCATGTTGGCCTTGTTGGGGTCGCGACGCTTATGGATGATGGCAAGCGGTGCGCTCAGCTTATCGGTCCACATATCCGCGAGGCGCACGCGGCCGGCGTCCGGAGAGACGACGGCGAGGTCGTCGTCGCCATACTTCTTCTTCACGTATTCGGCCAGCACGGGCAGGCCCCAGAGGTGGTCGACGGGGCCGTCGAAGAAGCCCTGGATCTGGGCGGCGTGGAGGTCGACGGACATGATTCGGTCGGCGCCTGCGGCCTTGAAAAGGTCGGCGACGAGACGCGCGGAGATAGGCTCGCGGCCAAGGTGCTTCTTGTCCTGACGCGCGTAAGGATAGAACGGCGCTACGACCGTGATGCGCTTGGCCGACGCGCGCTTCAGCGCGTCCACCATGATGAGCTGCTCCATGAGCCACTCGTTCACGGGAGCCGTGTGCGACTGGATGACGAACGCGTCGCAGCCGCGCACGGATTCCTGGAAGCGCACGTAGATCTCGGAGTTCGCGTAGGCGATAGCCCTTGTCGGGACGAGTTCCTGGTCCATGAGCTTGGCCACTTCTTCGGCCAGTTCAGGGTAGGCGCGGCCCGAGAAGAGCATCAGGTGCTTCTTGTTCGAGGCGAATTCGGCGGTCAATGTACTCAGTGCTCCCGTGACTCGGCGACCTTGGGGTGAATGGATCCGTCGTGGGCGGCCGCGGCCTCATCCCACTTTGAGCCTGGACGTCGTTTCGACACCCAGCCCTCGGCATTGTGTTGGCGGCCACGCGCGACGGCGAGCGCACCAGCGGGCACGTCGTCGGTGACGGCTGACCCGGCTGCGACGAAGGCGCCGGGGGCGATGTCGACGGGCGCGACGAGCACCGAGTTGGAGCCGATGAACGCGTCCTTGCCGATGTGCGAGGTGTACTTCTTCTCGCCGTCGTAGTTGGCGAAGATGGTGCCGGCGCCGACGTTCACACCCTCGTCGATGACCGCATCGCCGCAGTAGGTGAGGTGCGGCACCTTCGCCGTCGGTGCGATCTTGGCGTTCTTGGTTTCGACGAACGCGCCGATCTTGCCGTCGGCACCCAGGATGGTGCCGGGACGCAGATAGCTAAACGGCCCGACGGTGGCGCCCTCGCCGATCACTGCGAAGGAGCCGTGCGTGCGGATGACTTCGGCGCCTGCGCCCACTTCGACATCCATGAGTGTGGTGCTGGGGCCGATGATGGCGCCTTCGCTGATGGTGGTGGCGCCCTGGAGGATGGTGCCGGGGTGGAGCACGACGTCGGGAGCGAGATCCACGTCGACGTCGATCCAGGTGGAAGTGGGGTCGACGATGGTGACGCCCTGGCGCATCCACTCGTCGAGGATGCGACGGTTCATTTCGGCGTTCATGCGGGCGAGCTGGACGCGGTCGTTGACGCCTTCGACCTGCCAGAGGTCTTCGGTGACGTACGCTCCCACCTGCTGGCCGTTGCCGTTGGCGTGGGTGAGCACGTCGGTGAGGTAGAGCTCTCCCTGGGCGTTGTCAGAGTTCAGGTTGGCGAGGCCGGCGCGCAGCGTCTCGGCGTCGAAGACGTAGATCCCCGAGTTAATTTCCGTGATCGCGCGCTGCTCTTCGGATGCGTCCTTGTGCTCGACGATGCCACGCACGCGGTCGCCGTCGCGCAGGATGCGTCCGTAGCCGGTGGGGTCGTCGACGTTGGCAGTCATCACCGTAACGGCGTTGTTATGGGAGCGGTGCACAGCGACGAGCTGGCGGAGGGTGTCCCCTGTGAGCATCGGAACGTCGGCGTAGGTGACGACGACGTCGCCCTGGATATCTTCGAGCCCAGCCAGGCCACACTGGACGGCGTGCCCGGTGCCATGCTGTTCTTCTTGCACCTGCGAAGTGACCGACTCGTCGAGGCGTCCCAGCTCTTCGACGACCTGTTCACGCTTGTTGCCCACCACCACGACGAGGTGCTCGGGATCCAGCGCAGCCGCCGCGGACACTGCGTAGCTGAGCATGGTTTTGCCGGCCACTTCGTGCAGGACTTTGGACTTCTTTGACTTCATTCGGGTGCCGCCGCCTGCTGCGAGAACAACAACCGCGGCAACTGGTGCGAGATCAGTCAAGAGTGCTCCTATCTCCGGCGTGCACGGCCCACTCTACTGCGCAACTGAGTGCTATGTCTCGGATCGGCGGTTCCGCCGTCGCGCGCATAGCGCGAGGCGTGCGGCAACCGCATCATGGCACCCAGGGTGGGAGTCGAACCCACTTCGCTAATCCTGATTCAAAGTCAGGCGGGCCCTGCCGGAAGACCAACCTGGGTACAGCCCCCGAAGGGACTCGTAGCAGTCTATTGCAGGCGAGCGCGCCTGACCACTTCTCGCGCGAGCCGGCGCGTTGCGGTGCCGTGTGAGCAGTTGCGAGCGCGCAACGTGGCCGCTGGTTTTCCACAGCAATCAAATCAGATGGGAATGTCGCGGTGCTCGCGGCCATAGTGTGTGCGAAGGAAGGAGATCGAAGGTGAAGATCAGATGCTTCGGCACCGGTGACCCGCTCTACGAGCGTTATCACGACGAGGAGTGGGGGCGCCCGCTGCAGCTGAGTCCTGACGAGCGTGAGCTGTTCGAGCGGCTCGCACTCGAAGGCTTTCAGTCCGGGCTCAGCTGGATCACGGTGTTACGCAAACGTCCCGCATTCCGGGAGGCATTCCACTCTTTCGTGCCGGAACACGTGGCTGCCTTCGACGAAGACGACGTTACCCGGCTCATGCAAGACGGGGCCATCATCCGCAACGAGCGCAAGATCCGCGCCTGCATCCGCAACGCGCGAGCCCTCGTCGCACTGCATGATGCGGGCGAGACACTTATGGGTGTCCTCGACGAGCACCGCCCGGCCCAACATTCGCGGCCGGTGAGCGTCGAGGAACAACACAGCCAGTCGCCAGAATCCCTTGCCCTGGCGAAGCGCCTGAAAAAGCTCGGGTTCACGTTCGTCGGCCCAGTCACCATGTACGCACTCATGCAGGCCATCGGGGTCGTCGACGACCATGCCCAGGATTGCTGGCTTGCTACGCGGTGAATGCGCTTTCCTCGCAGATGAGGGAAGATGGGGGCATGGCAACTACCCCGCAGCGCACGCGCGCCCGTCGTCCTCGAGTGCGGATGACCGCTGCCGAGCGCCGGGAGCAGCTGATCCAGGTTTCGCGCGAGCTCTTCGCCAACCGGGGCTTCGAGGGAACCTCGGTGGAGGAGATCGCCGCGTCGGCCGGCGTCTCAAAACCCGTAGTCTACGAACATTTTGGCGGCAAAGAAGGCATCTACGCCGTCGTCTTGGACCGGGAAACCCGTCGCCTTCACGAAGCCATCCGCACCGCGCTCACCACACCGGGCGCGCATTCACGCGAACTGCTCGAGCGCGGGGCGCTGGCCTTGCTCGACTACATCGACGAGTGCCCCGACGGGTTCCGCATCCTGGCGCGGGACTCGTCGCTCACGCAACCGGCGGGCTCGTTCGCGTCCATCCTCTCGGATATCGCTTCCCAGGTGGAAGACATCCTGGCTGGGCAGTTCGAGCGCCTCGGCCACGACCCCCAGTTCGCGGGCTTGTACGCACAGGCGCTCGTCGGTCTCGTCGCGCAAACGGGACACCGCTGGCTGGACCACCGCGAGCCCGAGAAAATGGTGGTGGCCAGGCATTTGGTAAACCTGGCGTGGAACGGCATGGCGCACCTGCAGCCGCATCCAACCTTGGTGGTGGACGGCATCGACCGCGGTCAGACAGACGAGGCCTAGGCTTCGCGCCTACGTCAACTGCACTCCGGCGACGGGACCCGTCGCCAAGCGAACCGTGCGAACTCCTGAGAACAGCGAGAGCTCGTCGCCCAGCGCCGCGGCCGCCTCCGCGGACTCGGACAGGAATGCGCAGGTTGGCCCAGATCCTGAGATCACCGCGCCGAGGGCGCCGCGCTCCATACCCAGGTCCAGCGTGTGCCGCAGCGCGGGCTGCAGACTGATGGCCGCGTCTTGCAAATCGTTGGTGAGGTTGGCACCTACTGCGCGCACGTCGCCGGCACGAAGCGCGTCGACGAGCGGCTGCGGCAGGGCCGTTGGTTGCGGTTCGGTGATGCGGTCGAACTCGCGGAACACTGCTGGCGTCGAGAGTCCGCCATGCGCGAGGGCGAACACCCAGTGGAACACGCCTTTCGTGGCGATGGGGTTCAGCAGCTCCCCGCGGCCACGACCGTGAGCGGTGCCGCCCATCAGCAAGAAAGGCACGTCGGAGCCCAATTGTGCGCTGAGGTTGCGGAGTTCTTCGCGCGGCGCACCCACGCCCCACAGCTCGCTGCAGGCGAGCATGGTGCCGGCTGCGTCGGCAGAACCGCCGGCCATGCCGCCGGCTACGGGAATGCGTTTACGGATGCTGATGGCGGCGCCTGCACCGTCGAGGCCGTAGTGGCCCGCGACGAGCTTCGCCGCTCGCATGGCGAGGTTGGTGTCGTCTACAGGAAGGAAACCCGCACCCTCGCCCTGGAAGGACAGTCGAAATTGCCCTGCGGGCAGGTCCTCGACGGTAATCTCATCGCTCAGCGACACCGCCTGGAAGATGGTGCCGAGCTGATGGTAGCCCTCAGGGTCGGTTTCCCCGACGCGAAGCGCGAGGTTGACCTTGCCAGGTACTCGCACTCGCACTGTCGACATAACGCCAACTTATCCTGCCTAGCCACCATTTGCACTCGCAGAGGCAGGTTTTGGCAGTTGTTGCGCAATCGTTGCGAAGGCTTCGACGGTCAGCGTCTCCCCGCGAGCCTGCGGTGAATACCCGGCGGCTTCGATGGCTGCGCTGGCCGCCGTCGAAGATCCAAAGCGGGATGCGAGTGCAGCGCGGAGCATCTTGCGTCGCTGGGCGAAGGCCGCGTCGATCACCGCGAAGGTGTCCTCGCGGCTACCTTCGGGCGGTTGGCGCCTCGTGAGCCGCACCAGGCCGGAGTCGACGTTCGGCACCGGCCAAAACACCGATGGCCCGACGGTGCCCACTCGCTGCGCGTCGGCGTACCATGCCACCTTCGCCGAGGGGACGCCGTACACCTTCGAACCTGGCCCGGCGACGAGGCGGTCCGCCACCTCGAGCTGCACCATCACGAGCCCCCGGTCCCACCCGGGAAACAGCTCCAACAAACGCAGCAGCACGGGCACGGACACGTTGTACGGCAGGTTCGCAACGACTGCGCTCGGTGCCCGCCCGGGCAGCTCGTCGATTTCTAACGCGTCGGCATGCACCACCTGCAGGCGAGATGCGGCGTCGTCGCCGAGGCGCTCGCGGGTCGTTTGGGGCAGGCGCCTGGCAAGCACGTCTTCAATCTCGACGGCAGTGACGCTCGCACCGGTTTCCAGCAGTCCGAGCGTCAGCGATCCCAGCCCAGGGCCAATCTCCAGCACCTGATCTTCGTCGGTGATGCCAGACATCGAGACGATGCGTCGCACTGTGTTCGGGTCATGGACGAAGTTCTGGCCGCGCTGTTTCGTCGGGCGAAGGCCCAGCTCATCAGCCAGTGCACGGATAGACGCCGGGCCGAGCAGCCCCCTGTCAGTCATCGTCGCCCCAGCGGCCACCGTACGCCGCCCACGTGTTCGTCGTCACCTGTGCGCAGAACTCGGCGAGGTCGACGTCGAGCAGGTCGGCCAGGAAGCGCACGGTGTGCGGGATGAGGTAGGGCGCGTTGGGTTTGCCGCGTTCCGGCTTCGGCGTGAGGTAGGGCGCGTCGGTTTCGACGAGGATCTTCTCCAATGGCGTCACATGCGCGGCCTCCCGCAGGTTCGGGGCGGAGCCGAACGTCACGACGCCCGGGTAGGAGAGCCAGAACCCGCGCTCCACGCAGGCGGCCGCGAAATCGGCGTCGCCAGAGAAGCAGTGCATGACGGTGCGCTCGGGCGCGCCCTCGTCGTCGAGTACCCGCAGCACGTCGTCGTGGGCGTCGCGGTCGTGGATGACCAGGGTCTTGTCGTGCTGTTTCGCCCACTGGATGTGCCGACGAAACGAGCGCTCCTGGGCGCGTTTGCCGTCGTCATCGCGGGTTCGGTAGTAGTCCAGGCCGGTTTCGCCGACGGCGGTGGCCTCGGGCACCATCTGCTCGATCTCCGTGAGCGTCGCCTCGAAAGGCTCATCGCCGTCGCGCGTGGCGATCAGCGCCGCGTCATTCGGGTGCAGCGCGACGGCGGCCGCCACGCAGGGCTGAGCCGCGGCCATCGCGAGGGCATGGCGGGAACTCGCCACGTCGTACCCGACGTCGACGATGTGCGTCACGTTCACCTGGGCGGCGAGGGCCAGTGACTCCCCCGGCTTCAGCTTCGACATGTGCTCGGTGGTGGACGTGTGCGTGTGGTTGTCGACGATGCCTGCCGGCAGCGGATCAGGCAGGGGCGGCAAGCCCAGTTCATCCAGCACGTTCATGATCGTCCTTCCTTGTCTTGGACGGCGGCAGCGTACAGCGCCTTGCGTCGGGTTCCAGTAATCGACGCTACTTCTGCCACCGCAGCGGAGAGTTTCATGCCTTGCGCCATGCGAGCCCGAACCAGGTCGAGGGCGTCGCCCGGTTGCACATCGACGGGCGCCGCGCCGTCAAGTACGACGGTGCATTCGCCGCGCACGCCTTCACTCGCCCAGGCGCGCGCTTCATCCAGCGTGCCTCGAAAGATCTCTTCGTGTGGTTTTGTGAGCTCGCGGCAGCAGGCGACGCGTCGCTCCCCGCCCAGCGTCGACGCGGCGTCGGCGAGGAACTCCTCCAGCCGGTGGGGCGCTTCGAACAGCACGATGGTGCGTTCTTCTGCGGCGAGAGCGTCGAGTCGTCGACGCCGCTCCCCTGGTTTGCGCGGCAGAAATCCCTCGAAACAGAACCGGTCCACCGGCAGCCCGGAGACGGCGAGCGCTGTGAGCACTGCGGACGGCCCGGGCAGCGACGTCACTCGAAGCCCTGCTTCCAGAAAGGCCACGACGACGCGATACCCGGGGTCAGAAACTGAGGGCATCCCCGCGTCGGTGATGAGCGCGACAGTCTGCCCAGCTCGTGCCGCGTCGACGAGCTCGGGCGTACGCTCGGATTCGTTGCCCTCGAAGTAGGAGACGATCCGCCCATTTGCAGTAATGCCTAGTCGTCGCAAGAGAGTCACCGCTCGACGGGTGTCCTCGGCCGCGACGATGTCTGCGTTCGTGAGCAGTTCGCGCAAGGCATCGCTTGCGTCGCGGCTGGACCCGATGGGGGTTGCCGCCAGGATCAAGGCACCGTCGAACATATCTTCAGCCTATCGCCGGGAGCCAGGCCGATGGCTGGGCGTGTTCTCGGTTGTCGTTACACTCACCTGAGTGATGAGCACCACCCAAGCCCTCGAGGAGGGCCGCCTTCGGCGCGACGAGTTCGCGTCGTGGATCGTGACTATCGGCATCACCGCGTGCGCATTCGTGCTTCGTCTCGTCGGGCTTGCCAACCCGAAGACGCTCTCGTTCGACGAGACGTATTACGCCAAAGATGCGTGGACGCTCATCAACCACGGCTACGAGCTGGATTGGAAAGAGCACGCCAACGACCGCATCGTTGCCGGCGACATCGACCAGGTGACGAACAATCCTTCCTTCGTCGTGCACCCGCCGCTGGGCAAGGAACTCATTGGGCTTGGCGAACAGCTCTTCGGCCTCAACTCGTTCGGCTGGCGCTTCTCGGCACTCATCGCCGGCACGTTACTAGTGATGCTCACCATCCGCATGGCCAGGCGACTCTCGCGCTCCACGATGATCGGCGCGCTCGCCGGCATCTTGCTCACCTTCGACGGGTTGGCGTTCGTGATGAGCCGCCTCGCGCTGCTCGACATCTTCCAGGCCGTATTCGCCGTCGCGGGCATCTCCGCGCTGCTCGCTGACCGCGACTGGTACCGGGCCAAACTCGCCGACGTACTTCGCGAACGCGACATCCCTGACTTTGACGGCGGCTTCGCACCGTGGATTCTGTGGCGGCCGTGGCGGCTCGTCGCTGGCCTCATGCTGGGCGCATCCGTCGCGGTGAAGTGGAATTCGCTCTTCATCATGGCGGTGTTTGGCATTGTCACAGTGTGTTGGGACGTCGGCGCTCGACGCCTCGCCCGCGCGCGACACCCCTGGATGTCCTTGCTGATCGACGCGCCGCTCGCCTTCGCGCAGATCGTCGTCGTGGGGGTTGGCGTGTACCTCGCCTCCTGGCTGCCGTGGCTTCGTACCGACGGCGGATGGGGCCGCGACTACGGTTCGAAACATCCGGACGACCCCGTCGTACGCATTTTCGGCAACGGCCTCGGGTCGTTGTGGCACTACCACCAGGAGGTCTACAACTTCCACACCGGCTCCCACATGATGCAGGAGGCCACGCACACCTACGAGGCGCATCCTGCTGGCTGGTTGTTCATGATTCGCACGACGGGGATCGCCGCCGAGAACGACATTCAGCCAGGCGACCAGGGCTGCACCGCCGTCGGCACGACGTGTCTGCGCGTCGTGTCCGCGCTCGGCACCCCGCTGCTGTGGTGGGCTGCGGCTGTGGCGCTCATCGTCGCTTTGTGGCTGTGGATCGCGCGGCGCGACTGGCGCTTCGCGGTGCCGATTCTCGCGCTCGCGTCGACCTGGCTGCCATGGTTCCGCTACGCCGACCGCCCGCTGTTTTTCTTCTACGCCATCATGATCATCCCGTTCACCGTGACGATCCTCGCAATGGTGCTCGTGCGCTTCCTCGGCCCCGCAGACCATCCGCTCCGACGGCGCCGCGCCATCATCGTCGGCATCATCGTCGGGCTCATCATCTTGAACTTCGCGTTCATTTATCCCGTACTCACCAACCAACTCATGACGCGCCCCGAGTGGCTCATGCGCATGTGGCTAGGCACCTGGATCTAGCTGGTTCCCGGTGGTTGAGTAGCCGCCACGCACCCACCGATGGTTGAGTAGCCGCCGCAGGCGGCGTATCGAAACCACGGCGGCGCATCTCGATACGGCGACTACGTCGCCTACTCGATGACCGGGGTGGGGCCGCTCTGGCCCGGTAGCTGAGCAGCAGCGAAGCCGCGTATCGACGGTGGTTGAGTAGTCGCCGCGCACCCACCGATGGTTGAGTAGCCGCCGTAGGCGGCGTATCGAAACCCCGCCCGGCTCAACGACGGTTGAGCACCCAGCTTTTCACGCCCGCTCGCAGGCGGCGGGTCAGCGGGAGCGCGCGCCCGTCGCGTCGCACACCGATGAGCGTTTCCGCTAGCCACAGTCCAGATGCAGTGCCGTTCATCAGTTCACCCCGCCCGTTGCCGCGGGCGTAATACCCTCCGGGAATCGCGGACGCGCCGACGACGGGCCTGCCATGGTCAGACGGGTCAATCGCTAGCTGACCAGACGCGAACAGCTCCGCACCTTGCTGACGCAACGCCTCTTCCAGGGCTGCGCGATGGTCATCGAGCGCTCCGAGCGTCGACTTCTGCCCAACCACCAGCTGGCTGTCTTCGTCGGGGCGGATCAACCATGCTGGCCCCTCGGCTCGCAGCTCTACCCACCCGACGGGTTCCGCCAGCCGCGCGGTCACCGTCGGTATCCATTGCGCAGGCCCTACCTTGGCGACGCGCCCCCACGGCGATACGCCGAGGGTGTCCACGCATGCCGCTGCGGACACCTGGCCTGGCTCCCTGGCCCACGCCAAGTTGTTGCGGAATGCGACACCCGTCGCGCCCTCACGACGACGCACATGCGTGACGGTCACGCCATGCACCAATCGCACGCCCGCAGCGACGCACTGTTCGCTGAGCGCCGTCGCGTACGCGAGCGGGTCCACCACCAACGCGGGCGAGGTGAGGGCATGATCCGCGACGTCGATCTCGGCGCCGGCACGGATGAAGAGCTGCGCGAGCTTTTGCAGGCCGCCGAGGTTTGCGTCGTGGGCGGATCGGTCGACGAAGCCAAGCTCACGTCCTTGATCGTCGGCCTCGGCGAGCACCTGGCGAATGAACCCGGTGCCATGCACATTGCGGGCGATGTGTTCGATGGCGACGTCGTCGCCGTACTCAGCTTGCATGTCTGCGACGGTGCACGCATGCCCGGCGGCAGCAACCCCGTGCCCGATGGCGGCGCTGCGATGCTCCATGTTTGGGTCCAGCACGACGACGTCGAATCCTTCACGCGCGAGCGTCCGGGCGGCGGTGAGCCCGGCAACCGTCGCTCCAAGTACCACCACGTCATGGATCATGGGGCCCACTCTACTCGCAACGCGCTAGGATTCCCGCGTCTACCCAGGAGGAGCTTTGACTGGACTCGAGCAGGATTTTCGCGACGCGATGTCGCGCGTATCCGCACCCGTCGCCGTGGTGACGGCGCTCGTCGACGGGGTCCCCCAGGGCACGACGGTGTCGGCATTCTCCTCGCTTTCGCTCACCCCGCCGATGGTGATCGTCGCGCTCGATAACCGGGGCGCGATGCGCGACCACGTTGCCGCCGCGGGACATCTCGGTCTCAACGTCCTAGCAGGCGACCAGGCTGACCTCGGGCGGCGCTTCGCCTCCCCCTGCGACCGGTTCGAGGGCGTCGCATGGGAATCTTCCGACGGCGTCCCCCGCCTCGCGGGTATCGCGGCGTTCGTGCGCTGCGACGGCGTCCAGTTCCTGCCCGGCGGCGACCACACCGTCGTGCTCGGCACCGTCGCGGCAGCGCACTCGTACAAGGAGGAGTCCTTGTCATACCACCTTCGGGCGTTCCATTCGGTACCTGCTCGCTTGCCGCTGCCCCCAGACGAGCCGCGGTAGGCCCAAATCCTGCCCACAATGTGGGCCCGGGCCGCTACAGTAGCCGTGTGACCACCGCCGTTCAGTTGTCGTCCGCCACGCGTGTAGCGGACATGTTCAAGATTGGCATCGGGCCGTCGTCGTCGCACACCGTTGGGCCCATGCGCGCGGCCGCGTTGTTCGCCGAACGCCTCGACGGCCTGCCCGTGGCGCGGGTCACGGCTCGCCTGTGCGGCAGTTTGGGCTCGACTGGACGCGGCCACATGACCGACCGCGCCGTGCTGCTCGGCCTTCAGGGCTACGATCCGCAAACCGTGCCTGCGGAGATTGTCGCCGACTGCCTACGACTCACCGAGGAACGCGGCTCCATCGTCGTGTGTGAACGAGATGTTCCCCTGGAGTTTGAGCGCGACATCATCTTCGAACCGCACACCATCCTCCCCTTCCACGTCAACGGCCTGGTATTCAACGCCTACGACGCTGCCGGCGACGAGCTCGCCCACGGCACCTACTTCTCCACCGGAGGCGGGTTCGTGAGTGAGCAGGTCGACGACGGGCACGTCGTGAGCCTCGACGCGCAACCCGACGACGCCGTCCCCGAACCCTTCCAATACAACAATGCTGGCACGTTGCTGCGCCTGTGCGAGGCCGAGGGGCTCTCGATTTCCGACGTGGCGCGCGCCAACAACGGCGACGGCGCCGAGCTCGACGCGTACCTCGACCTCATCCACCGCACAATGAACGAGTGCATCGAGGCCGGCATGTCCGCGACGGGCATCCTCCCCGGCGGGCTGAACGTGCCCCGTCGGGCGCGACGCCTGAAGGAGCAGCTGATGAGCCGCGACGGGGAACGCGGGCCGAGCTGGCAGTCGTCGAATGATCCGATGGCGGGCATCGACTGGGTGAACCTGTACGCACTGGCGGTGAATGAACAGAACGCTGCCGGCCAGCGGATCGTGACTGCCCCGACGAACGGGGCCGCCGGTGTGATCCCAGCCGTCTTGCGGTACTACGAACGCTTCATCCCGGGCGCCAACCGCGACGGGCTCCGTCGGTTTCTGCTGGCTGCGGCAACCGTCGGGTCGATCATCAAATCCAACGCATCCATCGCGGGTGCCGAGGTGGGTTGTCAGGGCGAGGTTGGGTCGGCTTCGGCGATGGCCGCAGCCGGGCTCGCCGAGGCGCTGGGCGGCTCCCCACTGCAGGTAGAAAGCGCCGCCGAGATCGCCATGGAGCATTCACTGGGGCTCACCTGCGACCCGGTGGCCGGCCTGGTGCAGATCCCGTGCATCGAGCGCAACGCGATCGCCGCGGTGAAGGCCATCAACGCGGCCCGCATGGCCATGTGGAGCGACGGACGCCACCAGGTGTCACTCGACACCGCAATCCGCACCATGCGCGACACCGGCCGAGACATGCTCAGCAAGTACAAAGAAACCTCCGAAGGCGGCTTGGCCGTGAACGTCATCGAGTGCTGAGCCACCCCGGTTGGTTCCCCGCGTCAGCGCGTGGTAAATTAGCTCTTCGCCTGGGGCTATGGCGCAGTTGGTAGCGCGTCTCGTTCGCAATGAGAAGGTCAGGGGTTCGAATCCCCTTAGCTCCACTGGAGTTTTACCCCGCTTCCTCCTTTCGGCGTGGACCCCCGATGGACCCCGACGGCGCATTGAGCAGGTCCAATCCCGCACTGTCAGACGCGGACCCCATGAAGTGCAAGTAGCGGTTTGTGGTGCGGATTGACTCATGTCCCATCCACCCCTGAACCGTGCCCGGGTCGACACCATGAGCCAGCCAGAGACACGCGGCCGTATGGCGAAGGTCGTGAATTCGCCGCCCGCGCCCCAGTGCGTCCCAGTTGAGAGTGCGGACCAGCGACCCCCGCCACAGCTGCCCCCCACGGGCACCCGTGAATAGCAAGTCGTCGGGGCCCTTCCCAGCCGCGAACGCCTCGACCAGCGGCAGCACCCGGTTAGCCAAGGGCACGCGTCGGGTCTCATAGGATTTCGGAGCCTTGACCTGCCCACCCTCCGTTTGGGAACGCGTGACACGCAGCCCAGGCGTCGGCACCTGCTGGAAAGCCTTCACCTGCATGGAGCGGAGTTCTCCCCAGCGCAGCCCCGTCCATCCCGCAATGAGGATGACCGCCGCCAACGTGGCGTCAACGGTCTTGAGCGCTTCGTAGACCTCCTCGAGCTCGGCCTCCGTGAACGGGCGCGCCGATTCGAGAGCATCGTCTCCGTCACGCTGGAACCGCGGCACAGTTGCCTTCATGACCGGGTTGGCCGCGGTGTACCCCTCACGGGTGCACCAGCCGAAAAAGGCCGACAGGCTCGCCCGGTGTCGCGTGATGGACGAGACAGACAGGCCCTGTGAGTGAAGATGCAGAAACCAACGCTCGACATGGCGGGGCTGTACGACCCCCACGGCCAGCGCCCCCAGAGATGGGGGCACCAGCCGCAGGAGTTCAGCGTCCGTTCGGGCTGTCTTTGCCGCAACAGTGGAGTGGCGCAGCTGAGCCCAGTCACTCAGCAGACTCGCCAGCTTGGCCTTTCCGGCGCGCGGGTCGAATCCACCACCCAGAAGGGCCTTTTGGCGGTCATGCCATGCGACGGCCTCACGGCGCGTGTCGAAGGTACGGGTGTCAACGACTTCGCGACCGGCCTTGACCTTGGCGCGGAATCGTCCCGATGGGAGTTTTTCGATAGCCATCATGCCGCCTTCTGGAGTCGCAGCCAGTCCAGAACGTCAGCTCTGTCGTAGCGCGGCAATGCGGGACCCAACCACGTCACCCTTGGGCCCACCCCGAGGGAGGCCCACCGGCTCAGTGTCGGCTTGGAGACTCGCAGAAGCTCTGCCACCTCGGCACGGGTCATGAGGTCAACGGTCACGGTCGGTGCCATCCTCGGCCACCTCCTCACTAGCCATGACCTTGAGCACCCAGCTGGCCAACTCACGCACGCGATCAGCCAAGAACGCGCCCGGTTCGATGCGCTTTGGGTCCAACACCAGCATCGCGGCCGCGATGCTGGCACGGCTGAGAGCTCGGTCCCGACTACCCTTGTCGAGACCCTTCGTAATCACGCCTTCCGCCCCCGCGAGGACCGGCGCGGCAAGGCGAGATTCACCGGCATCCCAAATGGCCAGGCGGGCACGCAGCACAGCGATGTCGGTCAGGGCCCTATGGCGGTCCTCAGAGCTGAAGTCGAGCTCACGCATGGTCGCCACCTCCCCGATGCTGACCGGCCACCGAGACTGATTCGGCAAACAGGACGATGCTGAGCTGACCGAAATCTGCACCGCGCACGGTCATCTCCCCAGCCCCCGAGAGCAGCAGGCGCGTGGTCGGCAGGGCTTCATAGATGAGCTCAAAGGGAGGTGTGGTGGTCTCCACCGTGATGGCCTGATACCCAAGCATGGGCAGTACGGCGAGTGCGGATAGGCGATAGACCGGTGAGCCATCACGAGTCACGGGCTCATCCGTCCGCTTCCCATCGCGATAGACGAAGCGCTGACGGGGCTCACCGCCGGGCATGGGCTGAACCTCGCGCACCTGCGAGAGGTCGATTGATGTAGAGAGCATGTCACTCCTTTGACTTACTTATGCATCATTTGATGCACTACAACCAAGCTAGACCAACCAAGCCCACATGTCAACCATTTGATGTACGCTTGGCTCATGTGGATGTATGCGCAGGAGGAAGCAGCCGGTTCAGCCCCTATGCCTGAGGCCCTAGGCTTTTACCAAGGAACACGCGGCCGAGAGGATGTCTCGGACACCGTGAGGGAGGCCGCACTGATGGACGCACTAAAGGCCGTTGGGGCCGTGCTCGCTCAGGCCGAGGCATGGCGAGAGGCACTAATCACGGACGCCGCCCTAAATACGCGATGGGGCGCACGAACCATCTCCCAGCACAGCGGGATGCCTGAGGCCACCGTCGGGCGACGAATCGCACGATGGCGCTAGCCTCCGATTCACCAAGGCAGGCGGGGGACGCCCTCCCCTGCCGCCACCGTCGCCGCGCGGACGCTAGCACGCCGCCGCCCCCGCGCAAGGGGGACCCGACCCCTGCGGGGTTGCGCGGGGGCTCTTCCGGCGTGCTCAGGCGCGTCCGCCGACGGTGGCTCCGAGGCAGGAGAGGGCAGGGGCAGCCCTAGAAGAGCGTCCGGCTCAGCAGAGACCGAGGGCCCTATCCGTCAGAGGGCTGATGTCAATCTTCAAGCCTTGGACCTTTGGGTTGTCAGCCCACATGGGGTCAATTTCGGCCACGCCATCGGCCTTCGCGTGCCCGTTGAGTGCATATTCAGTGCCGTCGGGAGCGACGAAGCTAGCAATTTTCAGCTCGCGCCCTCCGGATGTCTTGGCGCGGCACTGCAAGATGCCGTAGTCGACGGTCAAGGGCCAATCGGCCCCCAGGTCGCTTCGCGTGATAAGCCCCGGCTTGCCCTTCACGTCATCGGGAACTTCGACGGCTGGCACATCTGTTGACGTGGGCGCCTTCGCGTCGACACACAAGCCATCTTGGGGTTCCCCGCGTGAGAGGTCCGGGAACGTCACCATGACATACCCCGCATTTCCGCCCTTGCCGTCAAGGCCACCGCCTGGGCGCCATGTCCGGTCAACGCACACGGTCGACCCGTCCACAACGTGGCCCTTGACGGTCATCCCCTCCCAAATGGGCGCGTCAGGGAGAGAATCGACCACAGCCTTCTCCGCCTGTGCAATCATTTCCGATTCCGAGAGTGTCGCCACAGGCGTCGACTCTGCGACGGGGCCTGATGAACAGGCAGCAAGCATGAGAACCGCCACGAGCGCCGAGCCCACAGAACTTAGACCACGCATGTCTTCATGATACCGGGCGTTCCTCGGCCTGACGCAGCGCCTTGAGGTAGCGCGCTAGCTCGCGAGCTAGCGCAGGACCATCGTTGACCACGGAGTACCCGGCAGCGCCCGTAAGCCGTGACCCGCGGCGGTGAACCGTGCGGTAGCGGGGCGTGACCTCTCCTGTCTCGTAGTCGATGCGCTCCCCGCGCTGGACCCGGACGCGCTGCCGATAGCGACTGTGACGACGCAGCAGCCGTGCCAGCTCAATACGCTCGCGCTCGCTACGGAGCTCGACTTCCACAACCGCCTTTCGGAGGCCCCAGTAGCCCCAGACACGGCCGGAGTTCCCCCACCCTTCTGGTGGCTGGTCTTGATACCCCTTGGCCTTGTACTGGCCGTGCTTGGAGAAATACACAGCCAATCGGCGCGGGTCGCGGCTACGGATGCCATCGGCGTAGTCGATGCCCGTTCCGGCCAGCCTGTGCCGCTCGCGCTCCGCGGGGTTGGGGTGCGCCACCACATCAGCCCAGGCTTCCGACAGCCACCCCGGAAAAGCGGCGTCGAACGGAGGGACCGTGTAGATATGCAGGTGCGGGGCCCCTCTGCGCTGGTATTCGAGTTTCCACACGCCCACGAGGTCACCCCACCGACGCGCCCAGCGCTTCCGAAGCGCCGCCACCAGTGCCTTGAATCTCGCACCATCAGGGCACACGGTGCGCCAGTCCCCCGGCAGCGTGAGCGTCACCATCGCAGGAATCCCGCGTGCCAGCAGTGGGGTGTAGTCCAACTCAGCCAGTGTGCGCACCATCCGCGCCCGCGACTGAGCAGACCAGCCGCTCATGGTGCCCCGCACACCTCCACCGGACGGAGTGCCTGACCCCACGGCATTCCGATGCCCGACCGACAAGACCCCCGGCCCCACAGTGAGCACATCCCGGGCACCCGCAGGCGGACCCGCGACGATTGGCCCCACCCCTGCGACGCTCTCAGCCACCGCGACCGCATCTCCGAAGCTGTGCCCCGGGACCTGCGGCAGGTTATGCGACATATAACAAGCCCCCGGCGGCGGGTACTCGACCTCGGTCGGGCCGCTGACGCGCTCTCCCTCAGCGGTACCCACCGCCGGATTCGGTGTCTCAGACATGCCAATATGCGTGGCCCCCCAGTGGACCCCGCGAGCGGATTTTGGGCGCAACAGGGCATCCAGTGGACCGGCTGAATCGCATGAACGCGCTCAGGCCGGCCGGGCATCCGCCTTCGCAATGAGAAGGTCAGGGGTTCGAATCCCCTTAGCTCCACTAAACAATCGGCGCTTGGATGGGCCATAGGCAGGTTTTCGCATTTCACCGTGCTCGTTCAAGGTACGTCACATGAGTTACATGCCAACCTCGTACTCACCGCCCTGCGGTCCGTTGAGGTCGATCTTCAGTCGCATCGTGCGCTCGTCGCTACGCGAGTGATCGCCGGAGAGCACCCAGACTTGAACACCCCCCTCCGCTGACTTGGTCGCGGTCACGGTCAGCTCAACCTCCGCGTGGTCGAAGAAGAGGACCGGTTCGAACTCCGGTGTCTCCTCACCCATGTAGATTTTCCGCTCACCTACCTGCGCATTGGCGCGGCGGAGTTCATCGCCCAGGGCGAGCAGCACTTCCGACAGACCAGCCACAGCGTCATGCGGCTTGTTACTCTTCATGCCTCATCATCCCACACGGTGCACCAGTCGTCCTTGACAAGCGTGACTACGGGGTTACGCGGAGTTACGGGAGATCATTACCCCGCAAGTGTCGCGCTTAAGTGTACCGACCAAGGACGTTGGTTAACCGCGAGGAAGGGCGGTTAGTGGTCGCAGGCGCCGTGGATGCGGTGGCGGTTGTACTACTGCTGCCAGTCGTCGATCTCTGTGACCACTCAGCTTCGAAGGTGTAGCAGCAGAAGTAGGTCCAGCCATCAACAACCTCGCCGTGGAACCGCTCGATCTCTCCGATGATCTGCGCGCGATTGACACGGTTTTCCATACAGTTGATGTGGGAATCATGCCGCGACATGCGTGATCCCAGCGAGAGTTTCATACTCGTGTGGTGAGAGCATCCCGGGGCTGCTGTGACGGAGTCTCGGGCTGTGCCAGCCCGAGACTCATTCGAAGATCGGCGACGCCTGCCTGCACTGGGCCAGCCAAGGCTACCCGCCCAACGAACGCCACACTCTCACCCAAGGCCGCACTCGGCACCCTCGAGAGCCCCTCGGAGACTTGCGCACCTGACGCGCAACCGAGCACTAACCGAACGTGGCACGAGTCAAGTGCTACTCGGTGATCACCACAACCCGTCAGGGCGCTGGCGATGAGACTCGGAGCTACGATCGCAGCCCCCCCCCCCACCGGGGGTGCTTTCCATCTGGCGACGAGGGATGCATCACGACCCTCGCACCCGGCAAGTCGGTGCTAGGGTCGAGAACATTATGGGCCTTGAGTGATCGATCGAGCGGCTTCCCCCGTTTCAGCCATGTCGACTGGTGGTTGAGGCGAGGGTCACGGCCCGTTTCAACGTGATTGCGAAACCTATATGCCTGTGCGATGGCCGGAGACGCTAGTGCCACCGGTGATGCTGTCATGCGCGTGCTGATCTCAGTCATCACGGAGGTCTTTGCACTAGCATGCACTTTCATCTCGGACGAGATAGTAGCCAGTCAACGCTTTGCCCGATTGTTTGGAAGGATCCAGGTGGGTATGAGCTCGGGGTTAGTGTTGAGGAAGGCGCGGGGCGTAGTGTTGTCGTACAGGATGATGCGGACCCGGGCTTTGACGGCCTGGTGGAGTTCGTCGGTGTCTGCGAGGCCGCTGGCTTTGATGAGCCGGTCTCGGATGGAGTCTGGCGTGGCTGTCCCGGTGTCGTTGTACCAGTAGATAAGGATGTCGGGCCGTTGTGCTTCTTGGTGCTGCAGTGTAACGAGGATGTTGTACCACCACCAGCGATCAGTGCTGCCGAGGGATGTACCGAAGATAATGAAGAGGTTGGTGTCAGGGAAAAGATCGGCGTACTTACGTTCGTTCTGTGCCCAGTAGGGCTTGGATAGCTCACGCCCAGACTTGCCCTCGTCGCGGGGATCGATGCCGAAGAGGAGGGAGCGTGGTGTGGACTGCACGCCATGGGGGTGAAGGATTTCTGTGGCTAGGTAGGTGGCTGCGGAGAAGTCTTGCCTCTCACACTTCGTTCGCGGTCCTAGAAGGGTGACTTTGTGACCGCGGGGGTTGGGGTGGAAATCGGTTTGGCGGTCTGAGCGGACGTAGGGGTGTGGGACAAATTGAGTCTTGTCGAGGTAAAGGTAGTTGTCGAGCAGGCTGGTGTAGTTGAAGTTGATGAAGAGGAAATTGTAGATATCCCCGATGTCCGCGATTGCTGGGAGAGACATTTTTGAGTACTCGATTGGGTCGCCGAGATCGCCGAGGAACTCCATGAGGCTGGCGAGGGTCATTTTGTAGGCAACGGTTTGGTCGTTGAGTTGCGTGAGAGTAGATGGGGTGACGAGTTGGTCGAGGAATCTGGCGAATTCGCTCTGGATTTCGTGCATGGCCTCGGTGATCGCCGCGACGGGTGCTCCTGCTTTGTTTAGCTGGTCGATGGCACCTTCGACGTCGCTCCAGTTTTCGGCTCCGTCTGCTTCGAGTTTGCTCATCTGTGCGTAGATGAGGTTGTGGGTGTTGAAGCTCCGGGACTTGAGAAAGTAGTAGAACGACGTGTATTTGGTGTCTCCGCGAACGTTAAGGTCGCTGAGTGCTTGTATGTCGAATCCGTTGCCGACGAGCACCATGATGTTGTGCTGACGCCTGGCATCGTCAACTTTAGTTGTGTAGTCGGTGTACGGCATGGCTCCCCCTAGCTGTGGCGTGGCACTCTGTGCTGCACAGTGTACCCTCGGTGTAGTTGGTCATGACGTTGTCGACGCGGATGCGGAGGCGTGAGGCTGGGGGCTGATCGCCGCAGGTGGTGTGGGGTCGATGATAGTTGCAAGTGGCGGTTCCGGACTTTGATTGCTTGGCGTCGTTGTTCTCTGATGTGTAGTGGCGGGTGCGCTGGTGATGGCCGATGAAGGCCTTGATGGAGCGTTGGAATGCTGTGGCGGTGTCGTTGCTGCCGTTGTCGGTGACCAGCCTGGTGATACGGGTGATGCCGTGAGCGGCGAAGTGTGCCCTGGCTCGGTGGAAAAACCCGATCGTGGTCGCGGCGGTCTCGTCTTCTAATGCCTCGGTGTAGGACCATCTGGAGAAGCCGTCGATGATCGAGTGAAGGTAGGTGTAGCCGACCTTCTGCTTCTGGACGCGTTTGGATGCCAGGGCTTTGCTGCTGCCGCGGCCGTGGCCCACCAGCCACCACCGTCGGGGATGTTGCCGACTTTCTTCACGTCCATGTGGCGCATGTGACCTGGATAGCGGGCGATGATCTTGCCAGGCCGACGCACGTGTTCCCCTTCTGGGGTGATGTCTCGGATCCGGTTCAACTCGAGCCGGTCCAGCCACCTTGTCACTGTCCGAACACTGCACCGGGCATGGCGCTATTCAGTGAGTTCGCGGGCGATCCGGCGTGCTGACCACTTGAGCTTCCGACACCCGGACTCGATCAGCACCACTATCTCCGCGCTCAGGCGTGTGAGCCGGTTCAGCGGGGCACTCAAACGGTCCTCCAGCCCCGCCGGGCCAGCATCTTGGTAGCGGGCGACCCATTTCGATCATGTCGAGCGGGCGATATGGAACTCGGCAGCCACGTGCGCGATCGGACGACCCCACTTGAGAACTGTCCCACGGCTCGTTGTCTTCCTTCAACGGTCAGTGGGGCGTTGCGGTGGGTCATGGAACGGGTCTCCTCTCAGCAGATGCACATGGTTTCGTCACCACCCATCGTCCCGGTCAGGGCCCGTTCCCCTCACCCCACTCCAACGACTACCACGTCATGACACACAACAACTAGGAGCTACGATGTAAGTGCGCTTCGAATCACCAAAACGTCTGCCCACTTGCCTGCATACGAGTCCGCTCCGATGCGCAGAGAGGAAAGGGTCGATAGTGAATGCTTGGGAAGAATCTGTTGCTGTCCCTGTGACAGTCTTGGAGGCACTCCTGGCCGCAGAGGCCACAAGCTCTGCGCACCACCAGTTGTGTCATCCCTATTGTAAGTCCCTGGGCAGTCATCCCGGTGATCCACTAGGGCGAGTTCTTTCTTGGCTATGGAGCGCCGGGCGAGAAGTGGACTGCATTGTACTTGTGTCGGACTACCTCGCTGAAATGCGTGAACATAATCCACATCATCCTGAGGAGGGTGACCGACTGACCCTTGAGGAATTACTCCGGGGGATACGTCTGTCCCTCGATCAGAGTTTGAGGGACAGCCAACCAGACGAGTTGATTACTTTCCTGGAGGACCAAGTACCTAGGCACTATGGCGCCGCGCCCAAGCGTTTAAATGCGCCTTAGGCTGTCGAGCTGATGCAAACTGGTCGCGCCAATATGGTGCGTGAATCATCATTCTGGACTTCAATGTCACTAACAATCGCAAAGACTCGCTGCTGAGGGAGCACCTGTTGAACCCAGGTGGCGTGCCCGCCAGGTACGCCATTCCTGGCGCGCTCAGTGATTTCACGTGCACATCTCGCTGCGGAACCGTTTGTTGAGTCAGTTGGATTCCACCCAGTTTCGTAGCTGTAGTCTTCCAAATCGACATCGAGTTCTAGCTCCGCATTCAGGATCTCGATCATGAAACTGGGATCGGATGGGAAGCTGTAGCTATCATAGGCTGCGTCGTCCTGGGTGTACCGCTTCCCGGTCAGATTGTCCAGGGAACCGACTAACACCAAGCGAGTATCACTGAACTGTGTGCATGTCTCGGTTCCGAAAGCCCAGAAAGCCCTCACATTTCGCTTGGCGCCACTTTCCGAGTAGTTAGTGCCAGGAACACTTAGGAACTTCATTCTGCCCACCTCTAGGTCGATCACTACATCCAGTAGCTGCGTCACTTTCACGGCGTCGTGGAGAGACCGCGCGATGTTGCGGCGCTTCTCTTGTCGGAGAAACTCGTGTACACGTTGCTCAATTGTTGCGTGGTGTGAGGCGATAGATTCTCGACTTCCGCCGAGCGTGAATAGTTGAACCCCACCCGAAGCCTGAGCAGTCTTTTTGGTGCCCAAATCCAAGCTCTTGGGAATGCCAATCAGTTCTGCGGCTCGTTCAGATGCGTAGTAAGCCATGCTCAAATTTTAGGCGTTGGAGGGGTCGCGGACGACTACGTCAGACCTGGCGGGAGAGGGGTAGGGCTGCGGCGGTGAAGACTTTGGCTTGTTGTCCTGCGAGGAGTCGGGTTTCGCAGTTGGCTTGGATGGCGGCTTGTTCGAGCGCGGCGTCGTGGGCGTCGAGGTCTTCGATTGTGGTGGCAGTGATGGTGATGAGGCCGGTGTAGCGGAGGATGCCGCGGCCGGCGGTGAGGTCCGCGTCTTGTTTGGAGAACATCGTGGTATTCAGCCGTCTGGGAGGCGTCCTCGATTGGCCCGATTTTGGCGCGTTGGGCTTGGTCGGAGATGTGCTCGACTTTCTTCTTGCGGATGTCGCGAGCGGCCTGATCGGAGCGCATGGGGCGCAGATCAGGGAGAACGACCGCTGGATTCCGCTGAAGAGCAAGATGGGTGAGAGGAAGCCTGGGTAGGCCATGGAGTGTGGCCATTCGCTGATCCACAGCACGGCATGGTGGGCGGAGTCGGTGCGGATACGACTCCAGGTCCCGTTGACCGCGACCGGTCCGGCGGTGGCGAAGTCGCGGCCGAGCTCGCCGTGACGTTCCAAAGTGGCAGCGATCGCAGGATCGTAGACCGAGCGCAGGATCACCGCAATCTGGCCGGGGGAAAACCAACTCGACGGACTGAGCTCGGCCGAACGAGGCGCGGCGGTGAGTGACCCCCGGGTCTCCTGACCACCCCATTGACCATCCCACACGGCTCGGCCGCCGGGATCGGGCCCCTGCCCGGCCCCGGCGGCCGTGTCTATCCCCGAGGACAGCCTGCTCAGAAGGTCAGGACGACCCGACCACGCAGGCCACCCTGCCCGACCAGCGCGTACGCCCGGGCGAACTCGGAGAAGGGCACTTCCTCGGCGACGCGTACGGCAAGGTCGCCCGCGTGGCCACGACGAAGCAGCTCGGCCAGGCGTACGCCATCAGCCTGGACGAAGACGTCGGTCGGCTCGATGCCGCGCTGCGCAGCGACCGGGGCGATGGGGAGGACGCCGACGAACGCGCCTCCGTCTACCACGGCATCCATGGCGGTGGCCTGGAGCCCGGCGGCGTCAGCGACCGCGTCGTAGGCGCGGGGCTCGATCTCGGTGACCAGGTCCGCTCCAGTGGTGGTGACGAACTCCCGGTCGGTGGTCCGGGCCAGACCGGTGACCCGCCATCCCGCCTCGCGCGCGAGCGGAAGGACGTAGCCGCCCACGGCGCCCGCCGCCCCGGTGACCAGCAGCGAGCGCCCGGCCCCCGCGCCCAGAAGATCGACGATCATCGCCGCGGTCGGAGCATTGAGGGCGACGGAGGCGGCCGCCGCGTCGGACATGCCCTCGGGGATCGGCGCGACAGAACCGGCCGGCACCGTTACCAGTTCGGCGTGCGCGCGCAGCGGATCGGCGGGGTTGCCGGTCAGTGCGGCGACGCGTTGTCCCACCGAGACCCCGGTGACGTCGTCGCTCACCGCCTTGACGATGCCGGAGAAGTCCCAGCCGAGGCCGACATCGTCCGTCAGGCCGAAGGCCTCGCGCACCTCGCCGTCGGCGATGCGGACATCGATGGGGTTGACGGTGGCGGCGGTGGTGGCGATGACCACCTCGCCGGGGCCCGGATGGGGATCGGGGACGTCGACGAGGACGGGGAGTGGGGAGCCGGCACGGCCGATGAGTGCTCGCATGGGAGTTCCTTTCCTTGTGTGGTTGACATCGTCCACTGTGACAGCCAAACTCTCTATAAGGAAGTAGGCACCGAAAAGTCGGGTACGCACCCAGAGGAGAGTCATGGCCACCACGTCCGCCGCACAGCGAGCCGAGCAGTCGCGACGCGAGTTCGACGCCTTCATGGCCGGGTGCGCCAGCCGTCAACTCCTCGACCGGATCGCCGACAAGTGGGTGACGCTGGTGTTGGCCGCCCTAGGCGAGAGCGAGGACGGCCTGCGCTATTCCGAGCTCTCGCGTCGACTGGCTGGGGTCAGTCAGAAGATGCTCACTCAGACGTTGCGGGCGCTCGAGCGGGACGGGCTGGTGGGGCGGGAAGTGACGGCATCAGTGCCGGTGCGGGTCGACTACCGGCTGACTGCTCTTGGCCGGTCACTGCTGGTGCCGGTGATGCAGCTCAAGGCCTGGGCCGAGCTCCACATGACGGAGGTGCTGGCGGCGCGGGAGGCGTACGACGCCCGCGGGTGATGCCCGATGTGCTGCTATTCAGTTCTCTTGTCCCAGGGGTAGAGAGGCCAAGGCGATACGCGCGAGCGGGGGGTCGGGCAGTGTCACGCTGCCTGCACGAGGTCGGCGCCTCGGTCGAGGGTGAGCACTGCAAGCCGATCGATCCCCGGCTCCTCACCCGCGCCGATCGCGTCGTGGTGCTGGGCCGCGGCGTCGAGGGAGCCGAGCGCGTGCGGCTCATTCGCGATGAAGTCGCGGGCCGCGTACGCCAGCTGGAAGCCCGCCTCACCGGCAATAGGCGAACTCCCCCATTGTGTGAGACCGCTGTCTGGCGCACTGGACCAACGGCGATTCCGGGAATTCTCCATCGGAATGATCCGTCGGAATTGTCGCCGTCATGGCGGGGTGGCAAGCCCAGCATTTTTTGCATCGGCCCTTACCCACACCACAGGAGAAATCATCATGAAGGGCTTCGCCAAGTTCATCCTCACCGCCACCGCGGCCGCCGCCGGTGGCACGGTCACCGCCCGTCCCTCCGCCGTGGCCACGGTGAGCTATTCCCTCGCCGTGAGCTCCGAGCCGCGCACGGGTACGCGCGTCAGCTGGCTGCGCCCCGGTGAGCGGGTCGCCATCGAGTGCCAGTTGCAGGGTAACTGGGTCGACGGCCGCTGGGGGCGCACGAACCTGTGAGATCGCATCCCGGGCCGTGTCTACGTCTCCGACGGGTGGGTCGACACCGGCACGAACGGCCCACTGAAGGGTGTCCCCACCTGCACCGATGCACCACCCCCCCCCCAGCCGACCCGGGCGCCGCAGCCCACCACGCCGCCCCAGCCGCAGCAGGACTACCAGTATCCCTTCACCAGCCAGTTCTTCCTGCCGTTCGCCAACGGCGCCTCCTACCTGATCGCCCAGGGCTCGTCCTCCAGCGACCCGAGCTGGAGCCGCAACGCCGCCAACGCGACGTTCGGCCCCTACAACAAGCACGCCATCGACTTCGGTACGCGCCTGCTGGCCACCGGCCTCGGCGTCATCCGCACCGCGAGGTGGGACAGCTATGGCTACAAGGTCGTCATCGATCACGGCAATGACCGCTGCATCGTGATGGGTCACCTGACCCGCGTCGATGTCAAGGCCGGTGACAAGGTCGTCGATGGCGGCCGGGGCAGCCTGTCGGGCAACACCGGCAACTCGACCGGCCACACCTCCACTGGGGCGTCGTGCGTTGTTCCAACGGCCTGTCGCTCGAGATCCCCAGTACCGTCGAGAACGGCATGCCCTACGGCGTGGGGGCCGTCGCGACCTCGGTCGATGACCAGCCCTGCTGGCGGAGTAATTCGCAGACGACGAACTCTTCAAGCAATGGCCCGAGATGATCTGCTCCTTGGATCGTGTTCAAATGTTCCACAGACAGACCAGCGAGCGCTGCGTTGAGCCCGGTATCCGTCAAGAAGACCTTGGCACGTTGAATCTGTCGCTTGGTCAGGTTTCTCGACCACGCGGGTAGACGATGGATGAGAAACAGCGACTCAAGGAGTTCCAGATAGCGAACGAGAGCTCCGCGCGCCACCCAAGTTCCTGAGCCAGACGATCCTGGACCAGTTCTTCGACCAGAGAAGCAGCAGCCTCCGAAAGAAAGCTAACCGGGTCATCACGTGCGAAGGCTCAAGTGACATCGTCATCCAGAGTCACGAATACGGTGCCGTCATCGCCAACCATGCCCGCAAGCGTTGATTTGCCCAACAGAACTGACACTTCGCCGCCTGCACACTGACGGTTCGCCGCCTCTACAGTGACGGTTCGCCGGCAGCGTGTGCGCTTCCGTGCTGAGCCTTACCGCCAGCAGCTAACCCGATATCCACACTCGTTTGCCAAATCGGGCCAGAATCGGCTGTTTCAGGAAACGAATGTGGATATCGGGTTAGGTTCCTCGCGAGCCCCAGTCCCGAAGCGCTCAGGAGCTCGGCACCAACTGGCGTGCCCGCCCGGCGAGTGTGGAAAACACCGTCGCGGTCACGGCTTTAGCAAGCAGAATCGCTGCCAGAACCACCACCTGGAACACGCCGGCGGCCACGGGGCTCAGCCCCGCGAACAAGGCGCCGACGAAGGCGCCCGGTAGCGTGACGAGCCCGGTGTTGCGGGTCTGATCGATGGTGGGGATGAGCGCCTCCCGCACCGAGTCACGCCGCAGACGCAAGGTGGACTGGGGCGGAGTCGCCCCGAGCGCCAGCCAGCCCTCCACTTCCCCGACGCCAGCCCGCAGCGCCGCAAGATAGTTGCGCGCGGTCAGCGTCGACGAAGCCATGGCGTTGCCGATCGAGATCCCCGCCACCGCGATGATCTGCTGCACATCGAGGCCGATCAGCCCGAGCAACAACGACGACCCCGTCGCGGCCACACCACCCGCGACGACCGCAACAACCGCATTCCGCCGCCCACCCGGCAGCTCCGCCGCCCGCTTGGCTCCGGTCAGCGACGCCGTCGTGAGCATGAGCAGGATGAAGGCCAGCACCAGCAACGGCCATTTGATGACCGCCCCCAATAGCACTGAAATGAGCGCCAGCTGCAGGCACGCGCGGATGATGGCCACCGCAGGGGCCCATCCCATCTTGACGCCGTGAGCGCGCAGAATGAGGATGACGGCCGCGACCATCACAGCTAGCCCGACGGCAAATCGCGTCCATTCCCACACTGACCAATCCACGCGGCCGAGTGTAGTCGTGAGCCAGCAACAGCCACCTACTCCAGCATTTGTCTTTACATTTGGGCAGGAATCGTTATACTACAGGTGTCAGCACTCAGGAGCTGACCCGGCCAGCAGGCCGGACACACCGCCGTGCGGGGCTTCCTCCGGACGGTTCCGCACAGGAACTGAAAGGAAGAAAGATGACCGCAATCGCACTCGCACCAGTTCGCCCGGCAGCACAGGGCACGGACAGCGTCGCTTTCAAGACGCACATGACTATCATCGCAGCAGTCGTTCTGCTGATGGCAGTCCTTGGCGCAACGGTGGCTTCCCCCATCGTTACCGCGATCTCCGCCGTCGTTGCTGCTGCCGCCGCCTTCGCCGGAATCTACATGAGCCTCAACCGCATCGCCTGAGGTCACCAGCGAAGGGAAGGTCCCTTACGCTGCGCGGACAGCGTCGACCGCGCAGTATCACCTCCCCCCACAGCGCTTCTGATCTACGATGACATTGTGCTGACATTGTTGTTCACCGGCCTACCGGAAGCGCTCACTTCACTCACTCCCACCACTTGGGCGTTCCTCGTCGTGGCAGCCGTCGCAATCGGCATATCGAAGACAGCACTCCCCGGAGCAGCGACGCTGGCCGTCGCGCTCTTCGCCAGCGTCCTTCCCGCAAAGGAATCCACCGGCACCATGTTGGTGCTCCTCTTAGTTGGCGACGTGCTCGCCATCACCATGTATCGGCGCGAGGCAGATTGGCCGACATTGAAACGCCTTGTCCCAGGCGTCTTGGCCGGCGTTGTGTTGGGCGCAATCTTCCTGCGGTTCGCGTCGGATCAGTTCACCAAACAGTTCATCGGAGCCTTGCTGCTTGTCCTGATCGCGGCCACGATGGCGCTCATGCGCCTGCCCAAACCGCCAGAAATTCAGGGGCGACTGGGACGCATCACCTACGGCACGCTAGCTGGCTTCACGACGATGGCCGCCAATGCCGGCGGCCCCGTCACCACCATGTACTTCCTCGCATCGAAGTTCTCTGTGATGAGTTTCCTCGGCACGACGGCGTGGTTCTTCGCAATCGTGAACGTGCTCAAACTGCCCTTCTCTGTCGGGCTGGGCATCATAAAACCCTCCACTCTGTGGATCGACGCAGCACTCGCCCCGATCGTCGTCGTCGCGGGTTTCGCCGGACGCTGGCTCGCCCAACGCATGCACAAGCAGCTGTTCGACGCCGTGGTGACGATACTCACGGTTGCGTCGGCGGTGTACCTGCTGGTGGCGTGACCCGCCGACGCTCCGTCAACCCAAGGCCCGGTGCTCAGGTCACAGGCTCATGTCGATGACCGCGCGCCCTTGAATTTCACGGTTGCGCAACGCCTCGTACCCCTTGCCTGCATCCTCCAGCGGCAGCCTGCAGGACACCACGTCGCGGTAATTGATCACTCCGCGTGCCGCGAGATCCACGACGGCGGGGAGGTCCTGGCGGGTCCTCGCACCGTAGGAGCCGAGGATGCTCTGCGAGCGTCGCACGGTCCTGTTGATCTCCACCTCGGCGGTCTGCACGCCGGCACCCAAACCGATGGGTACCATGCGGCCGCCGTCGGAGAGCACGTCGAGGGCAGTCTTCCAGGTGGCGGGAATGCCGAGCGCCTCGAATGACACGTCGACGCCCTTGCCGTCGGTGAGCGCAAGCACGGCCTCGCGAGGATCCTGCGTAGAAGAGTTCACGACGGCGGTCGCTCCATAGCCGAGCATGGGCTCCAGCTTCTCGTCGGAGACGTCGATGGCGATGATCTGGCTCGCGCCAAACGCAGCCGCAACCTGCACGATGTTCGTACCTACGCCGCCGGTGGCGACGACGGCAACGGTCTCGCCGTAGCGAAGGTCTGCGCCCCGACGCACGGCACCGTACGCAGTCATGCCAGCGCAGCCGAGGATGGCGGCGGGCACCATGTCGATCTCGTCGGGGGCCACAGCCACCGACGTCGACGGTACCACCGCGTACTCGGCGAGGCCGCCCATGGAATACATCGCCACGGGTTCGCCGTCTGGCGTCGCGAGCCTGGTCTCACCGTCGTAGAGCTTGCCTTCCAGACGGTTGAGAGAGAAGAACGGGCCGCACAGCTCGTCGCGACCAGACGCGCACGCGTCGCACTGCCCACAAGGCATGAGGAAACCACCTGCGACGTGTTGCCCCACCTCGAGGCGGGCGTGTTCATTACCGGGCCCTACTTCGACGATGGTGCCGGTCACCTCATGCCCCAGCACTGCCGGCAGCGGGAATGAGATCGCACCTGAGATGACGTGTAGGTCAGAGTGGCACAGGCCGCACGCCGTCACCTTGATGAGCACCTCACCTGCCCGGGGGCGAGGCGTGCGCAGAGTTTCTACCTGGAGGCCCTTCGATGTGTCGCGCAGCACTGCCGCGCGCATGGTTTCTGGAATCTCGATTGCGTCGTTGCTTGTCATGGCTCTTGCCCTTCCTCGCAAACCACCGTGGTCCGCGCCATGTCAGTGACAATTATATCCACCACTCGCCACTTTGTCAGTACAAATAGAAATCCCCCACTGTTTGACCAGTGGGGGATTCTTTGAGGTGGCAGCGGGTTAGGAGTAGTCCTTCTCGAACCGAGCCTCCAATTCCTCCAGGGAGTCATACTTCGTTTCTGGCACGAAGAAGATGTAGAGGCACAGCGATGCCACGTTGATGAGAGCGAACACCAGGTACGTGCCGGCGCCGCCGAGAGCTTCCATCATCGGCGGGAAGATGATGGCGACGAAACCGTTGGCGAGCCACAGCGAGCCGACGGCGACACCCATCGAGAGGCCTCGTGTCTTCGACGGGAACAGCTCAGCGATGATGACCCAGGTCACGGTGCCCGACTGCTTGATGAACACGAACACGCAGATGATGACGAGCACCAAGATTGGCGCGAAGCTCGGGGCGCCAACGATCTCGCCAGTCTCGGTCTCGTGCGGGAGGATGAACTTCCAGAACACGAAGGCCAAGGCAGCCAACGAGAGCACGATGCCGAGCTCCTGGTAGATGCCGACGTGTCGTCGCGCAAACTTCGTGACCAACCACAGACCAACCGCGGATCCGACGAACGACAGACCACCGGAGATGACATTCAGCATGATGGCAACGTCGGTGGGGAAGCCCGCAGCGGTGAGGATCTTCGGCGTGTAGTACATGGCCGTATTGATGCCGGTGAACTGGTCGGCGAAGCCCAGCAGCACGCCCAAAATCAAGAGGTGCCTGGTCCACTTCGTCTTCCAAATCTTCCCGAGCCCCCACTTCTCGGTACGCGATTCCTTACGCTGGATCTCCATCATCTCGTCGAGCTCGTCGACGATGGGGCCGTCCTTCTCTTCGTTACGGACCCGCTTCAGCGAGCCAATGGCCTCCGGAATCTTCAGGTTGGCGACGTACCAACGCGACGATTCCGGCATGAGGCGAATACCAATCCACAAGGCGATTGCCGGCAGCGACGCGAGGATCAGCATCCAGCGCCACGTAAGGCCGTTGCCGTCGAGGATGGCTCCCAGCGTCCCAGCTTCAGCCTGCGCCCTCGCGGTGTCCCAGAGGATGTGCTGGCCGCCCTCGACGTCGACACCCGGGCCACCCTGCGCGCGGGCGATGCCAGCGTTGACGGAGAAGGCCAGGAACTGGCCGAACACGATCATTAACTGGTCCACTGCGACGAGGGTGCCTCGGATGCGCTTCGGCGCGGTCTCGCTCAAGAACACCGGCACCGTCGCTGATGCGCCACCAACAGCGAAGCCCAGCACGATCCGGAAGAAGTACAGGATCCAAATGTTGGGGCTGAGCGCACAGCCTGCAGCACCGATGAAGAACACGATGGCGAGGAGCATGATGTTGTGCCGGCGTCCGTACTTGTCGGACAGTACGCCGCCCCACGACGCTCCAAGCGCGGCACCCACGCACAGCAGGCCACCGATCCAGCCTTCTTCTGCGGTGGTGAGGGCGAGGCCATGCGCCTCGGTGGGCAGGTACATGTAGGGCAGCGCGCCGGAGATCACGCCGGTGTCGTACCCGAAGAGCAGCGAGCCAAGCGTCGCTACCAAAGCGATCAATCCGAGCGAGCGCTTAGGGCCCGAGGGCGGTGTTTTCTCGACGAGTTCCTCGAGCCTCTCCCGTGAGTACTCAGAGGCATGTTCCGATGGCTGAGACATCCAAACTCCTTGTGGGGAAACCTGTCGTCTTCGGCAGGTCGTGATCTAAGACCGCACTATTCCTGCCGGCCCAGGTGCCTGCAGGAGATGTGCCCTGCCCTCGGCGGCCGTCGAGGACAGGGCGATGGTTCAGTTACTGAATTCTTCCGTGAGCCTGGCTAGGGCTGCCTTGTTGTACTCATCGGCACGTTCGTGCCAGCCGAAGACGCACACGGAGAGCACGCCGTCGAAGTCCACTTCGCGCAGCGCGTCGAAGACCTCGTCGAACGGCACTTCGCCCTGCCCGATTGCATTGTGCTGGTGCACGGTCACGTCGGCGCCCGGCGGGTTGATGATGTACCGGTTGCCGTCGTTGATGCGGTGGTTGAACCCGTCGGCGACGTGCACCTCACGCAGCTTGCCTGCCGCAGCGGCCGTGCGGATCATGCGCCCGGCGTCGCCCGCTCCGTCGGACAGGTGGAAGGTGTGGGGGCAGCAGTACTCGTAGCCCACCCAGTCCTTGTCGACGGAGCGCACCAGCTCAAGTGCGCGGTCGTGGAGTTCGACGAAGTCGTACGGATGTGCCTCCATGCTGAGACGGATGCCGTACTGCTCAAAGACGGGAATGAGCTCCTCCATCGACTTGTACCACTGGCTCTCAGAGCGAGCAGCCTGATTGCGGTCACCCGAGAACTCGGAGACGATGTCGCGCACGTCGAGCGCGTCGGCCAGCTCCAGGAGTCGACGCCAGTTGCGCACCTGCGCCTGCCGCTCCTCCTCGTCGGGCGAGGACCAGTTGAAGACTGGGTTGATGGTGCGCACCTTCACCCCGGTCTCCTTCTCCGCGCGACGGAGCTCGTCGATGAACGCTTTGTCGGCCTTCGGGTAGTGGTGCCACAGGTGGAACTCGTTGTTGGGCGACAGTTCGACGTAGCGGAACCCGAGCTCCGCGGCCTTGCGCAGCGTGTCGGCCGTCGACATCGTCATGTAGTACATGTTCGGGTCGAGCGCGATGTCAACCATGTGCTTTCCTCTCCAGTTCTCGTCGTTTCGTGGATGCAGCCTGGTCAGGCGTAGAAATCGGGCTTTTCGATGAGCTTGACGTCCACCGTCTTGCCGTCGTTCTCGAGGGACTCAAGCCCAGCATCGACGACGGCCGTAGCCGCGTAGCCGTCCCACGCGCTCGAGCCGGTGTGTTCGTCGGCTGCAACCGCGTTGATCCACGACTGCACCTCGGTATTGAACGCGGCCTGGAAGCGGTCGATGTGGGATGCACAGATGGCATTGCGGTCACCTTGGAGATCGCGCACGTGCACCTTCTCTTGGTCGCCGAGGCGGACAGTGCCGGCCTCCATGACGAGCTCACACTCGATGGCGTAGCCAAACTGGATGTTGACGTTGATCTCGTCGTCAATCAGCACCCCGGACTCGGTCTTCGCGACGAGCACCAGCGGGTCTTGCAGGTGGCTGAACCGCTTCGACGTGGCGCGCGGGGTGTCCACACGAACGGAGACGATCTCCTCGCCCAGCAGGTAGCGGCAGATGTCGATCTCGTGGATCGCGGTGTCGTCGATCATGTTGCGGGTGGTGTAGCCCTCCGGCACCGACGGGTTGCGGTGGCGGCAGTGCACCAGCGTGGCGTAGCCGTGGGCGCCCTCGTCGAGGATGGCCTTCATCTGGTTGTAGCCAGCGTCGAAACGGCGCATGAACCCGACGGTGACAAGCTTCTTGCCTGCCTTCTGCTCGGCGTCCATGATCTTGATGCAGTCCTCGGCGGTGGTGGCCAGCGGCTTCTCGCACAGCACGTACTTGCCGGCTTCAATCGACTTGATGACGTCGGGCGCGTGCACCTTGCCAAACGTCGCGATGAGAACCGCATCTACCTCCGGGTCGTTGATGAGCTCGTCGGAGGTTGCGTAGGCCTTAGCGCCGTAGGGTGCTGCGGCGGACTTTGCAGCTTCGACGTTAATGTCGGCGACGGCGGTGATCGTCGCGCCCGAGAGCTCGTCGTGGATGCGGGCGAGGTGCGCGCGGCCCATGCCGCCGGCGCCGATGAGTCCAATGCGTACAGTCATGATTGTTCTCTTCCTTGAGTTGTGGGCAATCAGGCGAGACCCAGGCCGCACTCGGCCAGGTACTTGCGCATGTTGATTGCGTTCTGCTTCGGGAACGACGGGTCGCAGGGGTAGCAGTCCTGCTCGCAGA
This sequence comes from Propionibacteriaceae bacterium, assembly GCA_032576855.1. Lineage (GTDB taxonomy): Bacteria > Actinomycetota > Actinomycetes > Propionibacteriales > Propionibacteriaceae > Arachnia. The sequence continues at coordinate 175,215 of JAWFWL010000004.1, read as the reverse complement.
TGGCGTAGATCGGGCGATCCAGCTCGGCGAGCGCGTCGACGAAGGCGTGCATCTCCGGCAGGCCTGCGGGCGGGCACACCGATGCGCCCTTGGTGACCGCCTCACCGAAGGGCCAATCCTTCTCGTGCGCTTCCTTGGTGATGGCCTCGTCGAAGGCCTTGATGTGCACGTAGGTGATGCGCTCGGGGTACTTGCGGCACAGCTCGACGGGGTCCCCTCCGCCGTAGACCACGTGGCCGGAGTCCAGACACAGGTTGACGTAGGTGGGATCGGTGGCGTCGAAGATGCGGGCGATCTCTTCGGGCGTCTCGATGTGCGAGTCACCGTGCGGGTGGAGCACCATCTTCAGGTTGTACTCATCGAGGAGCATCTGCCCAAGCTGGTTGGCGTGCTCGACGTAGAGCTTCCAGGCGTCGTCGGAGAGCTCTCGGTCGTCGGTCCATTCCCAGGTCTTGTCGTCGCGGTAGAGCGGAGGGAGGTGCACGATGTATTCGGCGCCGACTGCGGCGTGCGTCTCAGCGATGGCGCGGAAGGTCTTCAGCGTGGTCTCCCAGGCCTCCTGCTTGTGCAGGATGCCCCAGCCGGTGCCGGCGACGACGCGCATGCCGAACTCGTCGCACCACTTCTGGAGCTCCTTGGGGTCGGTGGGGAAATATCCGAACGGCCCGGTCTCGATCACTTCGAAGCCAGCCTCGGCCATCTCCTGCCAAGCCTGGCGGGGGTCCATCTGCTTGGGGTCGTCGGGGAACCACACACCCCACTGATCCGGGCACACCCCGATGGTGAGCTTGGAGTACTTGGGATCGTTCGTGTTGACAGCTTTCGACATCGTTGTCACTCCCTTGAGGAATAAGTACGGACATTTGGTTGCCCTTTGAGGCGATACTAGAGCAAGAAGCGTCGGTTCGCCAACCTTTGTTCCGACAAAAACTAGCGAACCGACGCCCCTGCACTAGAGATCCGCGCTGGCCGCAATCAGGACCTTCGCGCCGCTCTCCAACCCAGTCACGTTGTCAAACTTGATGTCCTCGTGCTCGATATTCACGTGCATGTTGGGGTTGATCTCCGCGATGGCGCGCAGGAACTCCGTCCACCACGCCTGGTCGTGCCCAGCGCCGACGTGCACGAACCGCCACGCGGGATCATCCGGCCACACCTGACACCAGTGATTCATCCCCGACGGGTACCGCTCCGCCTCGTTCTCCGGCGGGCGCTTGTGCGAGGTGTCCAGCACGCCACGGATGCCGACGCCTGGCTCGATCTTCGTATCTTTGGCATGCACGTGGAAAATGCGATCGCCGAGGTAGCGCGTCGCCTCGATGGGGTCGACTTGCTGCCACATGAGGTGCGACGGATCCATGTTCACGCCGACGTTCTTCGCGTCGATGCGCTCCGCGAACTCCATGAAGCCAACGGGCGTGAAGATGGTGTTGTGCGGGTGCAACTCGATGGCGAGCTTGACGTTGTTGTCTTGGGCGCGCTGGTCCATCTCGCGCCAGTACGGGTCCAGCACCGAGTGCTGGTAATCGAGAATCTCGCCGTACACACCGTCCCAGGGGTTCACCACCCACGACGGGTACTTCGCGTCGGGGTCGGAGCCGGGGGCGCCGGACATGCAAACGATCTCCTCGACGCCCAGCTTGCCCGCCAACTCGATGCCGCGCTTCAAGTCGTAGTGGTGACGAGGGCCGATGTCAGGCAGCGGGTTCAGCGGGTTACCGGAGGCCGTGAGCCCTGCGAGCTCCATGCCCCTCTCTTCAAACAGCGCGAGGAGCTCGTCGCGGGCCGCTTGCGAGGCGAGCAGCGCGTCGACGTGGGCGTGCGGCGACGGGATGAAACCGCCAATATTCAGTTCGGCGCCGGTGAGCCCCATGCCTTTCAGCGTGTCCAGGGCGTCGGCCAGTGGGCGGTCATGCAAACAGGCGGTGTATGCACCAAGAACGAGCGACATTGATGGTTCCTTTCAGTCGATATCGACGGCTTTGCCGCCTGCCGCCGCAGATTCGGCGACGGCGTGTTGGATGCGGATTGCACGGTAACCGTGGGCGAACGAGGGCACGGCGGGGAGACCCTCGTCGACGCCGGCAACCTGGTCAAGGAACGCGCGGGCCTGGAAGTTGAACTGATCAATCTGCGTGGTGCCGACGCCAGCAAAGTCCATCGAGGACCCACCCTTGAAATAGGGGAAATTCGGGCCGACGAGAATGCGCCGGGGACCTCGCATGCCGCCCTCGGCAGACCCGTCGTTGAGCGTGATCTCGCCACCACGGGCGAGGTCAAACGAGGCCTTGGCCTTGGAGCCCATCACGTCGAACATGAGCGCGTTCGGGTCGCCGAACGCCACGCGGGATACGGAGATGGAGCCGACGGCGCCGGATTCAAACTCTGCGTTGAACATTGCAATGTCGTCGTTTTCGACGGGTACCGTGGCCTCGGCTGCCACGGCCATGCCGCGACCTCCGGCCACGCCCTCCACTGCCGGCGGGCGATGCGTGATGACGGTGGACATCGTCGCGCCTGAGATGCGCTTGATGGGGCCGCAGATGAACTCGGCCACGTCGGTCATGTGGGAGCCGACGTCACCCAGCGCGCCCGAGCCCATGGGGCCCTTGTAGCGCCACGCGATGGGGGTGTTGGGGTCTGCGCCATAGTCGCACCAGTAGCGGCCGTCGAAGTGGTAGATCTCCCCGAGGGCACCGTCGCGGGCGAGCTCCGCGATCTTCGCGACGGCCACCTGGCGGCGGTATCCGAAGCCGATGCCGGTGACCACTTCGGGGTGCGCCTCGGCCACTTCGGTCATCGCCCTGGCGTCTTCGAGTGTGTCAGTGAGCGGTTTCTCGCACAACACGTGCTTGCCGGCCTTGATGAGCGCCTCGGCGATCTCGCGGTGCAGCTTGTTTGCGACGACGATGGATACGACGTCGATGTCATCGGCTTCGACGATGTCGCGCCAGTCGGTGACGTAGCGCTCATAGCCGTACGAGCCCGCTGCAGCCTTGGCGAACGGCTCGTAGGCGTCGCAGATGGCGGCCAGCCGCACGTCGGGGAGGCGCCCCGGCTCATAGAGCGTGGATGCTTGTCGCCACGCGTTCGCGTGCGTTCGTCCGGCCATGCCTGCACCGATCACGGCCACGGAGATGGGTTTTGGGGACATGAGACTCCTTCGTCGATGGTCCGTCGCGTGCGAATTAACACGCGTTAACTAACGTCGACGCTACCCACCCAGCTAAGTATTGTCAATACATTGAGGCACATCATTGCGATGCCCTACAAGCAGCTACCCCGACGTCCGCACCACCAGCTGCGGCTCAACGACGAGGTCGAGCCCACCGTCGCTGCTCCGCTGCGCTATCACTTCCAAGGCCCGACGAGCCTGGATGCGCGGCTGCTGATCCACCGACGTGAGCCCGAACCCCTCATACGCGGCGAGGAAGGTGTTGTCGTAGGACATCAGCGAGACGTCGTCACCGATTCTCCACCCCTGCTTCAGCGCTAGCGACACAATCTCAATCGCCAGCAGATCGTGGTGCGCGATCACGCACACCTGTTGCGGACGCGCGGCAATGTCGCTTACCAGGCGCGCGCGGTCAGCGGCCGCGACGGTTGTGAGCGGCATGCCCACCTCGTCGCAAGCTGCAGTGATGGCTGCCCGTCGGTACTGCGTCGCGCCATCATCTAGATCGGGCATGACGTACACACTCCGACGGCGACCCTCAGCGAGCGCACGCTCAACAATCTGCCGGGCCGCGCGGTGTTCGTCGATATGCACCACGTGCGCTGGGCCGGCGACATAGGGTGATCCAGCGATCACCAGCGGGATACGCGCGGCGAATCGCGCGTAGAAATCGGCGGCTCGCGACGGGGTTGCAAGGACGACGCCACCCACCCGCATCGCGCGAAAGTGCTCGAGCATGGCAATTTCACGAGCTTCGTCGCCCGACGCCGTCGCCGCCAGCACAGTGAGCCCCTGCTCTTCCGCCTCCTGCTGCAACGCGGCCATGAGGCTCTCGAAGTACGGGTTGCGCAAGTTCGGCAGCACCACGCCGAGCAGCGTCGAACTCGACGACGCCAGCGCCGCCGCGCCGAAGTTGCGCGAGTAGCCGAGCTCGTCGGCGATGGCGCGGATGCGGGCCTTCGTCGCCTCCGCCACCTTCGGGGAATCCGCGAGCGCCAACGAGACCAAACCTCGCGAGACGCCGGCCATGCGAGCGAGGTCGCTTTGCGTCACCGCCGGTTGCACGTACGTCTCCTGTCGTTGGCTGTGATTGCTGGCAAGCGTAGCGGCTACCCGACGAAGCCGCTCCTCGCAGCCCCACACACAACGCGAAGCGGCGCCGAGACAACCTCGACGCCGCCCGCAACCAGAAGCTAACTCAGAGCGTGACGGTGCGGCGCTCCTTGGCGCTGACGGTGGCCGCTTCTGCGATCTGCAGGGCGAGCACGCCGTCGTGCACATTCGGGGAAACAGGAGCGTCGGCCTTGACCGCCTCGATGAAGGCACCCAGCTCGAGCGCGTAGGCGTCGGCGTAGCGATCGAGGAAGAAATCGAGGATGGCGCCGCGAGCTTCTGTGCAGTCCGGAACGGCCTTGCGCACCTGCGTGGCCGTGAGGTTGTCGGCGGTGAGGGAGCCCTTGTCGCCGAAGGCTTCCATGCGCTGGTCGTAGCCGTAGCAGCACGTGCGCGAGTTCACGATAGTGGCGACGCGACCGTCGGCGGCGCGCAGGGTGATGACGGCCTGGTCGAAGTCGCCGGCGTCGGCGATCTCCTGGATGGCGTTGCTGCCGAACGCGGATACCTCGACGATGTCGCCGAGGAAGTGGCGCACCATGTCGAAGTCGTGGATGGTCATGTCGCGGAAGATGCCGCCGGAGTTGGCGACGTACTGCGCCGGCGGGGCGGCCGGGTCGCGCGAGATGACGGTGAACTGCTGCAGCTCGCCGATCTCCCCTGCCGCCACGCGGGCGTGGATGTCGGCGAAGGTGGGGTCGAAGCGACGGTTGAAGCCCAGCATGACGCGATCAGCCTCGGCGCCGAGCTCGTCGCGGCAGCGCTCTGCCTCTCCGATGTCGAGGGCCACCGGCTTCTCGCACAGCACGCGCTTGCCGGCGCGCACGGCAGCGAGAATGTGCGCGACGTGCATCGGCGTCGGCGATCCGATGACGACGGCGTCAACGTCGGATGCGAATACCTCGGCGGGGTCAAGCACGTAGGGCACCTGGTACTGCTCAGAAAGCGACTTGGCGTTGTCCTCGAACGGGTCACAGATCATGGCCAGCTGTGCTTCGGGATGGGCTGCGATGGATCGAGCATGGACGTGGCCAATACGCCCGGCACCGATCAGTGCGAAACGAATCATGTTCACTCCTTCAGGCGCTCCAGCGCGCCATTGCAATGTACGAACAAATGTAGTGTACCCGTGCGGTTTTCATCGTGCCCACGGGATCGTTTATTCTTTGATAGGACATAATGGATGTCGACGTTCTCAACCTGCAACAAGGAGTAGATCAATGAAGATTGCCGGTGCACCCATCAGCTGGGGCGTATGCGAAGTACCGAACTGGGGCTACCAGATGTCACCCGAGCGCGTGCTCACCGAGATGAAGGAAATCGGCCTCACCGCCACCGAATTCGGCCCCGCAGGCTGGCTGCCCATCGACCCCGCCGCCCGCGCCGAGGCCATCAAACCCTACGGCCTGAAGCCCGTCGGCTCCTTCTTCCTCGCAGTCATGCATGACCCCGATGTAGACCCGCTGCCCGCCGTCGAGCGCGAACTCGATGCCTTCGAAGCCGCCGGTGGCGAGTTCCTCGTGCTCGCGGCCGACTCCGGCCGCGACGGCTACGACGACCGTCCCGTGCTCGACGAGCAGGGCTGGGCCACGCTGTTCGCCAACATGAGCAAGATCGCCGACGTGTGCGCCGCCCGCGGCGTCACCGCCGTCCTCCACCCGCACTGGGGCACCATGGTGCAAAACGTCGACGAGGTGGAGCGCGTGCTGGACAACTCGTCGGTGGGCCTCTGCCTCGACACCGGCCACCTCGCCGCCGGCGGCGCCGACGTCGTCGAGCTGGTACGCAAGTACGCCAAGCGCGTCGGCATCGTGCACGCCAAGGACGTGCGCAAGGAACTCGTCGACAAACTGCTGCCCGGCGAACTCACCTGGTCAGAGGCCATCAAGAGCAACGTGTTCACGCCTATCGGTGACGGCGACATCGACTTCGCCACCATCGTGAAGCTCCTCGACGAGGCCGGCTTCGACGGCTACTACGTGCTGGAGCAGGACAACATGCTCGACGAAGAGCCCCCCGCCGACGGCGGCCCCATCATCGACGCGAAGAAGTCGCTGGAAGCACTGCAGGCGCTCGCCTGATCCCAAATCACCACAAGGAATGAGGGATTCCACCGTTTTTGGTGGAATCCCTCATTCCTTAACGCAGTCACACGTCGCTGGCTTCCGATTCCCGTCCCAGCCACCCTGCTCCAATCCACGCGCGAGCTGGTCGGCAGCCCGGCATGCCTGCGCATTCACCTGCACCCAGCCAAATCGCAACGTGCGCTCGTCATGGACGAGCAGGTGTTCGTTATCGCGAAAGTAGTCGTGCGCCTTGTCGCGGTGGTGGCTCGCGCCATCGGCCTCGACGATGAGCCCGTACTCGTCGTAGTGGTTGTCGACGCGGCCCGCCGTGCGTCGGCGCTGACGGTCCGGCTCCGGCAGGCCATGAGCGCGGATCACGTTACGCAGCAGCAGATATTCCAGCGCGCTCTCGATTCCTGCTTCGCCTTCCTCGCACAGACGCGCGATCAGCCGTCGATGCCGTTGCCTGCCGCGACCACTGAGTTCCCTTGCCACACGCTCGCCGGTGGTGTGCCGCTCGGCCAGCGCACGCGTGAGCGCACCGACGGCATCCACCTCCGACGAACGCTCGGCGATGTCGAGCACAGTCACCTCCGGGCGTGTTGCCGGCGGAGTACCCCGCCCGCCGCGTTTCCCCTGCCGAAACTGCACCAGCCACGGCCCCACCCGCATGTCCTCGTGTACGTGCCTGGCCCATACGACCACAGTGCGGGGCTCCGTCGGGAGAAAACCTGCGAGGTGACCGGCTGCCTCGCCGCCCACGACGGCACCCTCTCCCCCGCGCAGCAGCCCAGCCCAGACTGCGGCGGCGAAGGTCATGGCTTCGACGAAGATCCCCGACGCCACACGCACCCACCGTCTCACCAACCGCTCGATCTGTCGTCTGGAAAACCCGAGCGCCAGAAGCTGTTTGGCGCTCACCGCACCCGCTTGCGTGCGCAGGAGCGAGGCGAGCGCTGCGTCGGGATGCACCATGGCCGCCATGCTGCCCTGGCTGGGCGCGCCCGTCCATGCCCTATCTCGAAGCTGTGGAAAACTCGCCCCTTCGCAGATAAGGAATGAGGGATTCCACCGAAAATGGTGGAATCCCTCATTCCTTATTGCGCACGTCCCCTGGCGGAGCCCATCACCCCGCCGGAGCCGAACAGTTACCGCGAAGCGGAGGCGACGAAGTCGAGCCCGACGTGTTCGTCGGACTTGCCAGCCCAGCGGGTGGTGATGACCTTGGCCTTGGTGTAGAAGTTCACGCCCTCCTGGCCGTGCATCTTCACGTCGCCGTACAGCGAGCCCTTCCAGCCACCGAAGGAGTAGTAGCCCACCGGCACCGGGATCGGCACGTTGATGCCCACCATGCCGGCTTCGACGTCGAGCTCGAAGCGACGTGCGTACTCGCCCGACTCGGTGAAGATGGCGGAGCCGTTGCCAAACGGGCTGGAGTTCACGATCTTGATGGCCTCTTCGTAGCTCTCGGCACGAACGACGACGAGCACCGGGCCGAAGACCTCTTCGCAGTATGCCTTGGTGTCCAGCGGCACATTGTCGAGGATGGTGGGGCCGAGCCAGTAGCCGCCGGAGAACTTCTCGTCCTCGTGCTTGAAGTTGCGGCCATCCAGCACGACGGTGGCGCCGGCGGCCTCGGCTTCGTCGATCCAGGAGATGATGCGCTTCTTCGACTTGGCGGAGATGACCGGGCCGAGCTCGGACTTCGGGTCCTCACCGGGGCCAAGCACCAGGGACTCGGCACGGGCCTTGACCTTCTCGATCAGCGGGTCCGCGGCCGCACCGACGGCAACCACGACGGGCAGCGCCATGCAGCGCTGACCAGCAGCGCCGAACGCGCCGGAGATGATGTGCTTCGTCGCGAAGTCGAGGTTGGCGTCGGGCATCACGATGGCGTGGTTGTTCGCGCCGCCGAGCGCCTGGTAGCGCTTGCCGGTCTTCGCGCAGCCCTCGGCGATGATCTGAGCGACGGGCGTGGAGCCGACGAACGAGATCGCGTCGATGCCGTCGGATTCGAGCATGTGGGAGACGATCTCGCGGTCGCCACAGACCACCTGGAACAGGCCGTCGGGCAGACCCGCTTCCTGGTACATCTTCGCGACGGTGAGGGACACCGTCGGCACCGGGGTGGCCGGCTTCAGCACGACGGCGTTGCCGGTGGCGAGCGCCATCGGGTGCATCCACATGGGCACCATCATGGGGAAGTTGAACGGGCAGATGGCGCCGACGACGCCGACAGGCTGGCGGATGGTGTGGATGTCGACGCCGGTGGAGGCCGACGACGTGTAGTCGCCCTTGAGCGCGTTGTGGATGCCGCAGGCGAACTCGACGATCTCGAGGCCACGCGCGATCTCACCGAGCGCGTCGCCGTGGGTCTTGCCGCCTTCCTTCACGATGATGGCGGCGAGCTCGTCCTGGCGCTCCACCATGAGGTTGCGGAACTTGAACATGACGGCCGTGCGCTTCGCGAGCGACATGGCGGCCCATTCCTTCTGCGCCTTGCGGGCGCCCTCGATGGCCTTCTTGAGCAGCTCGACGGAGCCGGCTGCCACGCCACCGATAACTTCGCCAGTGGTGGGGCTGTCGATTTCGATGACGCGAGCGCCCTCTTCGACAACCTCCTTGCCGTCAATCCAGTGCTTCATGGTCAGTTCGGTCATGATATTTCTCCTCAGAAGAATCGACGCTGAGCCTTCACGGCCTCGGCGTATTCGGTGTATGCGGTCTGGGTGGATTCAAGGTTGGACACCGGCGCGACGGGCACGTCCCACCAGCCGGTGCCGGGCGGGTTGGGCCCGTACAGATCGGTGTCGATGTGGATCATTGTGGTGTGTTCCGACGCCGCCGCCTGCTGGTAGGCGTCGCGGAACTCGTCGATGGTCTTCACCTCGATGACGTCGATGCCCCACGAGCGGGCGTTGGCGGCGATGTCGACGGGGATGAGCTCGTCGGTGGTGTTGCCCTCCTCGTCGCGCATCCGGTACTTGGTGCCGAAGCGCTGCGAGCCGTGCGACTCGGATAGCGAGCCGATCGACGCGAAACCGTGGTTCTGCAGCAACACGAGGATGACCTTTTCGCGCTGCTGCACGATGGTGGCGAGTTCCATGGGGAGCATCTGGTACGTGCCGTCGCCGACGATGGCCACCACCTCGGAGTCGGGCAGCGCCATCTTGACGCCGAGCGCCGCAGGAATCTCGTAGCCCATGCACGAGAACGCATATTCGACGTGGTACCCCACCGGGGTGCTGGCCCGCCAGAGGCACTGGAGGTCGCCCGGCATGGAACCGGCGGCATTGATCACGACGTCGTTCGGGCCCATGAGCTCGTTGAGCGCGCCGAACACCTCGGTCTGGGCCGGCAGCGGGCCGTGCCCCAGGTGGTAGCACTCGTCGGTGGTGCGCTGCCAGGCAGCAACTTCGTCGGTGATCTTCGTGGCCCACTCCTCGGGCACGCGGTACCCGTCGAGTGCCGGGGCGAGTGCCCGCAGCGTCTCGCGAGCGTCGCCGACGACCATCTCGGCGCCCTGCTTGGCCGCGTCGAAGCTGGCGACGTTGATGTTCACGAACTTCACGTCGGGGTTCTTGAACTGCGTCTGCGATCCGGTGGTGAAGTCGGAGTAGCGGGTGCCGATGCCGATGATGAGGTCGGCCTCGTCGGCCAGCGCGTTGGCCGAGCCAGCACCGGTAGCGCCGACGCCGCCCACGGCCTGCGGGTGATCCCAGTTGATGGCTCCCTTACCGGCCTGAGTGTCGGACACCGGGATGCCGGTGGCACTCGCCAGGGCGCGCAGCTCGTCGCAGGCACCGGAGTAGATGGTGCCGCCACCGGAAATGATGAGCGGCTTCGACGACGCCTTGATGGCCTCGACGGCTCGGGCGAGGGCCGCCTCGTCGGGGCGGTTGCGGGCGACGTGCCACACCTTCTTCTCGAAAAATTCCAGCGGCCAGTCGTAGGCCTCGGCCTGGACGTCCTCGGGGAGGCAGATGGTGGCGGCGCCGGTCTCGGCCGGGTCGGTGAGCACACGCATGGCGCGCGGGAGCGACACCATGAGCTGCTCGGGGCGGTTCACGCGATCCCAGAACTTCGACACCGGACGGAAGGCGTCGTTGACGCTCACGTCGGGGTTCGTCGGGTCTTCGAGCTGCTGCAGCACCGGGTCGGGCGCGCGGTTGGCGAAGATGTCGGAGGGGAACAGCAGCACGGGCACGCGGTTGGTGGTGGCGAGCGCGGCGCCGGTCACCATGTTGAGCGCGCCGGGGCCGATGGACGACGTGACAGCGAGGGCCTCCAGGCGGTCTTTCGCCTTCGCGTAGGCGGCGGCGACGTGCACCATGCCCTGCTCGTTGCGGCCGTGCCAGAACTCGACTCGGTCCTCGCCCTCGTCGGGCGCGAGCTCGTTTTGCAGCAGGGCCTGGCCGAGCCCAGCCACGTTGCCGTGGCCGAAGATGCCGAACATGCCGCGGATGAAACGACGCTCGACGCCGTCGCGCTCCGAGTACTGCTGCGAGAGATAGCGGACGACGGCTTGTCCAACCGTCAGACGAATAGTGCTCATGCGTGCTCCTTGGGATCGAGCGGAAGGCGAGGATCTGCGTCGGCGCCATCCCAGGTGCCGCGCAGCCAGCCGTAACAGGGGTCGTCGACGGACAGCCACGTGGAGTCGCCGGGGCCAGCCATGACGTTCAGGTAGTAGAGGTTGTAGCCAGGCGCGGCCACGCAAGGCCCGTGGTAGCCGTGCGGCACCAGCGCGACGTCGCCGTTACCCACGCGAACCGCCACGTCGATGGGACGCTCGTCGGTGCCGTAGGTGGCGTGGAAGGCCATGCCGGGGCCGTGCTCGTCGGGCTCAATCTCGAAGTAGTAGATCTCCTCGAGTTCGCGCTCGTTCTCGGAGTCCTCGTCGTGCTTGTGGGGAGGGTAGCTCGACCAGTTGCCGCCGGGGGTGATCACCTCGGTGACAAGCAGACGCGAGGTTTTCAGCGGGTTGCCGATGGCGTAGTTGGACACCTGACGGCTCATCACGCCGGCGCCACGGATGCCGACGCTCACCTCGTCGGCTGGGCAGTAGCGCACCTCGAGCTGCTCGGAGGCGACGCAGTACGGCAGCGCGAACCGCCCGTCGCGCGTGGCGGTGACAGTGGCTTCCACACCCGACGGCAGGTACAGGTAGTCGGTGGTCTCGCCCCAAATGGTGGAGCGGCCCTGCAGCTCGTGCTTCTGGCCCTCTACCTCGACGGTGCACCCGCCGGCAAGCGGGAGCACGAGGTATTCGTGACCCTCGGTGGGCAGGGTGTGCGACTCACCAGCGGCGAGCGCCACCACCTGCAGGCCAGACCAAGTCCAGCCAGCACGCTCAGGACTGACGTCCACTTCGACGGGCCCACTCGCAGTGGATCCTGCGGGCAGCACATGTTCAGTCATTGCTCTCCTCACTTGGGGCTCCCGGATGGGAGCCATTGGTTATGCGTGTTCTCGACAACGGTTGTGGTTGTTCTTGCACCATGCGGCGCAGTTCGGGCAGCGTCGGCATCGCCGTCGCGCATTCCAGCCGCGACGCGACGATGGCCCCGGCCGCAGAAGCTACGGCTAGCAGCTCGCCGAGCTCCCAACCTTGCACCAATCCATAGCAGAGCGCGCCACCGAAGGCGTCGCCGGAGCCGAGCCCATTGAGCACATCGACCAGGGTCCCCGGCACGTGCACCACCTCGTCGTCGGTGATGAGCGTGGCCCCGCGCGGACCATCCTTCACGACGGCCACCCGCACGCCGAGCCGCAACAGCGCCCGACCGGCCGCGACGGGATCGTCTTCCCCGACGGCGACCTCGCATTCTTGGCGGTTCCCGACGGCGATCGTCACCTTGCGTAGCGCGGCGCGCATGAAATACCGGGCTTCATCGGGGCTGGCCCAGAACTGCGGGCGGTAGTCCAGATCCATGGCGGTGTGCCCGGCGCCATCGCGCGCTTCGAGTGCCGCAAAGTGCGCATCGCGACTGGGCTGGTCAGAGAATCCCGTCGTGGTGAGCCAAAACACGCGGGCTGCAGCGATCGCGTTGAGTGGTAGATCGTCGGGGCTGAGCAGCATGTCGGGGGCGACGGGGCGACGGTAGAAGTAGAGTGGGAAATTGTCGGGCGGGAAGATTTCACAAAATGTCACAGGCGTGTTGTGCCCGGGCATGACTTGCACGAAATCCTCGTACACGCCCAGGCGGCCCAGTTCTTCGCGGCAAAAGGTGCCAAATGGGTCTTCCCCCACAGCACTCACGATGCCCGACGAGCTACCCAGACGCGCTGCAGCCACCGCAACGTTCGTCGGGCTGCCGCCTAGAAATTTGCCGAAATTGTGGACATCTTGCAGACCAACTCCGGGCTGCAGCGGGTATATATCGACACCGATGCGCCCCATCGTGAGCACATCCAGTGCATCGACATTGAACAGTCCCATGTCACCCGCTTCGTCGAGGTCCTGCCCCCAATCCTAGACAGACATCCGCAAATGTCAAGACAAAGTGAACGATGGGCTCGCGCAACGGTTTCCCAGATTCGCCCAAAACTTTGTAACCCCCTACGATGCTATAAGTCACAACAAGAAAGCCCGAGGATGACAAAAGAGCACTTCAGTCTCGAAGTGGAGATTGATCGCAGCAGCCCCGTTCCCCTGCACCAGCAGATCGCCGATCCCTTGATGCAGTTGATCCAGTCCGGCGCCATCGAACCGGGAACGAAACTCGAGGACGAGGTGTCCATGGCCCAGCGGTTGGAGGTGTCCCGCCCCACCGCACGCAAGGCATTGGAGACCCTGGTGAACCACGGCCTCATCGTGCGTCGCCGCGGCGCCGGCACTGCCGTCGCGCCCCGACAGATCCACCGCCCCATGGCGCTCACGAGCCTCCACGACGACCTCGAGCGCGACGGCCGAGTAGTCACCACCGAGGTACTCGAATGGACCGCGCAACCCGCCGACGACGAGACCGCGGCCATGCTGTCCTTATCCAAGGGCACGCCCATCGTGCGCATCAAACGCCTTCGCTCCTCCGACGGTGAGCCGCTAGCGCTCATGTCCAACGTCCTCCCCGAAGCCATCGCACCGAGCCGCGCAGAGCTCGCCCAGCATGGCTTCTACGAGTTGCTGCGTTCCCGCGGCGTGCAGATCAAGTTGGGAACCCAACGCATCAGCGCACGTCTGGCAGATGAGGATGAGGCACGGCTTCTCGACGAAGACCCCGGGGCCGCACTGCTGATGATGCAGCGCACCGCATACGACGATCAACAGCGGCCAGTCGAGGTGGGCACCCACGTCTACCGAGCCAGCCGGTACACCTATAGCCAGACGGTGTTTGCGTAACGAAAGCGCGATAACCATAACTTTGTATTGACAAAGTCGCGCTATGGGCGTTCAATGGGGATCACACATTAGCTCTAGGCTCAGCCATCAAGGAGGACAGCAATGACCGACGAGCACATCCCCGGCCCGCTGTGGGACGCCGCACAAGAATTCCCCCAGACCGCGCAGTGGAACGACTCCGCAGACATCGAGGAGCTGCGCCAGTCCATCGCCATGGGCGGCGTGGGAGCCACCTGCAACCCCGTCATCGCCTACACCACCATCAAGAAGTACCCCGACGTGTGGGGCCCGCGCATCCGCAAGATCGCGGAAGACCACCCCACCTGGGGAGAAAGCGAAATCGGCTGGCAGGCCATCCGGGACATGTCCGTCGAAGCCGCGAAGCTGCTCGAGCCCGCGTTCGAGGCATCCAACGGCAAGAACGGCCGCCTCTCGGTACAGACCGACCCCCGCCTCCACCGCGACGCGAAGGCACTGGCCGACCAGGCCGTCGAATTCTCTGAGCTCGCGCCCAACATCATCGTGAAGATCCCCGCCACCAAGGTGGGTATCGAGGCCATCGAGGATGCCACCTACCGTGGTGTCAGCATCAACGTCACCGTCTCCTTCACCGTTCCGCAGGTCATCGCCGCTGCGGAAGCCATCGAGCGCGGCCTCAAGCGTCGTGATGACGAGGGGCTGGACACCTCGAAGATGGGGCCGGTCGTCACCCTCATGGTTGGGCGCCTCGACGACTGGCTGAAGTCCGTCGTCGAGAAGGAGAAGCGCTTCCTCGACCCGGGCCACCTCGAGTGGGCAGGCATCGCGGCATCGAAGCACGCCTACAAGATCATGAAGGAGCGCGGCCTGCGCGCCCGTCTGCTCATCGCGGCCTACCGCAACGTGCTCCAGTGGAGCGAGTTCATCGGCGGCGAGCTCGTCGTCTCTCCCCCGTTCAAGTGGGCCAAGCGCGTGAACGACTCCGGGTACAAGCCGGTCTCCCGCATCGACGAGCCCGTCGCGGAGAACATCATGAAGACCCTGAAGGGCATCCCCGAGTTCGTACGCTCCTACGAAGTCGACGGCATGAGCGTCGAAGAGTTCGAGCAGTACGGCGCTACCCGCAAGACCATCCGCCAGTTCCTGAACGCGGATGCGGACCTCGACCTTCTGGTGCGCGACCTGATCGTCGAAGCTCCGTAACCCCTCCACACAGGCGTACACGCTGGGGCGGCAATACTTCGGTGTTGCCGCCCCAGCTGTTTGTGCCACCAGATTTGTTTCGACGGCGACGCAGCGTCGTCGATGCGCACCAGCGAGCAGCACCCCCAGCCTTGACACGCAAACTTAGGTTTGCCTAACCTGAGTTTGCGACGGGCGGTCCGCCGTAAGAGAGACTCGGTAGAAGGTTTGGGAGAGTAACGTGAGAATGAATCGTTGTGTCGGTGCGCTGGTGGCTGTTGCATGTGCGACGGCAGCATTGGCGGGGTGTTCGTCTGGCAGCAACGGTGACGGGGATGCACTCGACGTCGTCTCCTCGACGGGATACCTGACCGATGCCATTCACAACATCGCTCCAGGTATTGAGGTGACGACGCTCGTCGCCCCTGGCGGAGACCCACACACGCAAGAGCTGACGACCGCTGACATCCAGAAGGTTGACAGCGCTGATCTCGTCGTGTGGACGAGTCACGACATGGAACACCGAATGATGGAGCACTTTGATTCACTCGGTGATAAGTCACTGCCGGCAGCTGAGGCCATCCCAGAAAAAGACCTGCTGCCGTGGGAGACCGACGACGGAACGCAAGGGCACGACCCGCACGTCTGGAACTCACCGTTACTGTGGAACTACGTCGTGGATTCGATCGCAGACAAACTCTCCAAAATAGATCCGGATAACGCCAGCACCTACGCCGACAATGCGAAGAAATACAAATCCGAAATCCAGGACGCTCACGAAGAGGCGATGAAGAAACTCGCCCAGATTCCGGAGAATAAGCGCATTCTTATCACTGGTCATGATGCATTCAACTACCTCGGCGCCACCTACAAGATCGACGTGCACGCCACGGACCTCGTCACATCTGAATCTCAGATCTCAGCGGCTGAGCTGAACGATCTCGCTGAGTTGATTGTCCAGCACGAAGTCAAGGTCATTTTCCAAGACAACCTCAAGAACCCAGAGGCGATCCAGCACTTGAAGGAGTCCGTGCGAGCCAAGGGAGGAGACGTCGAAGTGGCGGACACAGAGCTATTCGCCGACACGTTGGGAGAGTCCGCCCCAACCGATACCTACCTGGGAGCGTTTAAGTCGAACATCGAAGTAATTAGCGAGGCGCTTCGATAACGCAGAACCGGGACGAATACAAAGCCTGTTGTGCGTGCGGGCAACACTCCGCCGCACAACAGGCTTGCGTATGGCGCACAGCGCCATCGAAAGGCAGGTGAGTGTCTTGGATGCTCCTCTCAATATGCGGGGCGTGAGCGCGGGTTATCAGCAAACCATGGCATTAGTCGATGCGAATCTCGACGTTGAGGCTGGGTCAGTTCATGCCATCATCGGACCGAACGGATCAGGAAAATCAACGCTACTGAAAGCGGCCCTCGGTCTTCTCCCAGGCACAACAGGAACGGTCACGTTCTTTGGAAAGCCCTTGGAGCATGCACGCAGGCGTGTTGCCTACATGCCACAGACAGCCAGCGTTGAGTGGGACTTCCCAATCAAGGTCAAAGACGTAGTCCTGATGGGGACATTCCCACGATTAGGTTGGGTGCGACGTCCGGGGCGCACGGAGCGAAAGGCTGCCGCATCCGCGATGGAACGCGTGGGACTGACCGACGTCGCGGATAGACATATATCAGCACTCTCGGGCGGACAAAAGCAGCGCGTGTTTGTGGCACGCACACTCGCTCAGGGAAGTGACCTGCTGATGATGGACGAGCCATTCGCAGGGGTAGACATCGCCTCCGAATCCGTGATCCGGAGCGTCCTCCAGGACGTGGCCACGCAGGGCAAGACGGTCATGATCGTGCACCATGACATCTCAAGTATCGGTGGGTTTTGCGACCAAGCCACGCTGCTCTCCGCTGGTTCGGTCCAAGCAACTGGGGATATCGACGATGTGCTCTCGCCGGAACATCTTGCCAACGCTTACGGGATTGCCCCCGAAATGCTGAAGGGCTGCGATGGGTGACCTGCACTTCATACCGATAACGGAGTTCTTCTCGACGTATGGCTACCGGAGCACCTTCTTCGCTGTCGTCCTCGCAGGACTCCTGGCTGGAGTATTCGGCTCGCTGCTCTACCTGCGTCGGCAATCACTGATGTCCGACGTGATGGGTCATTCAGCAATCTTCGGCGTCGCCTGCGCATTCATCGTCGCAGAAGCCGTGCTCGGGATCAACGGGCGCTCTATTCCAGTCTTAATCCTGGGCGCTGCCCTCTCTGCATTCCTATCTGTGTGGATTACCTCGTGGATCAGCGATCGCACTCCTATCAGCGCGGACGCAGCGATGGCGGTGTCCCTGGCTCTGTTCTACGGGGGAGGCTTATGCCTCCTTTACATCATCAGTCACTCTCGGCTAAAAGGACGGGCGGGGCTCTCGGATTACATCTTTGGCAACGCTGCAACCACCCGAGCCGCTGATCTGCACACAATAGTGTGGCTATCAGTCGTCGTGTTGATGGTGCTGGTGGTGTTATGGAAGGAATTCAAGATCTGCATCTTCGACCCGGTGGCAGCTCGCATGTATGGCTTACGCCCATCTATCGTCAACCCAATTCTCATGACATGCGTGACACTCGCTATCGTTGCAGGAATCAAAAGTGTCGGCATGATCCTCATGATCGCTTTTGCCATCCTTCCGGCAGCAATATGCCACCAATTCGCCAGCTCCATGGCACACATGGCATTGGGATCAGGGGTTATTGGTGCCCTGGCCGGAGGTGTGGGAACGTATCTCTCCATTAGCGCTGGAAATGTTCCCACCGGCCCGATTGTTGTACTACTCCTGTTTGGAGTATTCGTTATAGCGATACTCGTTTCTCCTCGCAGGCGCAAGGCTACAACTCCCAGCGCCGCGGATAGACCCAGCGACGAGGAGAGCCAACGCGTAGCGATTCGAAGCACAGGTGACCCACGATGAGCTTCATCGCGTCTGCGTTCTTACTCGCCGTTGTTACCTCAGTAGCATGTTCGCTTCCTGGGGTCTTCGTTGTACTCCGAAGGCAATCCATGTTGGTGGATGCGATGTCGCATGCGGTGCTGCCAGGAATTGTCATGGGAGTGGTGATCACAGGAACCCTTCAATCGCCGCTCATGATTGCCCTCGCCACACTCATGGGCCTTGCCATAGTGTGGTGTTCAAACTGGCTACGTCGGGCCAGCCTGCTCATTGGAGAAGCAGACCAGGGCGTCCTTTTCCCTGCCTTGTTTTCACTCGGCGTTCTTCTGCTGTCGACCACCTATTCCAACACCCATATCTGCACGGAAACAGTGTTGGCTGGCGACCTCAACCTGATGGCTCTACGCTCGCAACATATCTTCATCGACGGAATCAGCCTTGGGCCGCGCGCCATGTGGACATTGATTGGCGTCTCGGCGTTGAACATTGCCTTCATAGCGCGATACCGACGAGTGCTGTGCACTGCAATCTTCGACCCACAGTACGCTCGCTCCATCGGCATGCCTGTTCGGCGTATCGACAACGTGTTCATGACTCTCGTCGCCTTGACCGTAGTCACCGCATTTAGCGTTGCTGGGTCAATTCTCGTCGTAGCGTTGATGATTTGCCCAGCAGCAACAGCGTTACTCATTACCCGCGACATCCGCAGCGTTATCCCAGCAACAGTCATTACTGCCGTATTGAGCGCCATTGCTGGATTCGCAATTGCATGGAAAGCCGAGCTACCCACATCGGTAACCATGGCACTCATTGATGGCATTCTGTTCATTCTCGTAGCCATCGCTTGGATGCTGCGCAGGCCCCGGCGTATTCGCATGAGCACTTCGCACGCACGGGGTCAGCTCCCCAATCAACCATGATCATGTGAGCAGGCTCTCTCATCTGTAGCCCCAGCCGTGCAATGTACCGCCACGGGGACGGGGCGAACTCTAGGCTGGCGTTGCTCGTCGGGAGTTACTCGCCCATGGCGCGCGGCAGCTCGGCCGACTCTTCCACGACGGGGGCGTCGGGGCGGTCCGCCGTCGGGACAAGCGGGGAGCTGGCGACGACGGGTGCTGAAAGATCAATGGTGCGCACGGTGCGCGGCATGAGGGGCTGCTGCACGTACGTTGGTGCAGTGACCGGCACCGGGTCCCAGAACACGCCGTGATCAGACGGAGCAGTCAGGTCGATGGAGAACTCGGCAGAGTCCGACTTCTCCTCAACCACCTCAATAACCTCAGTGTCCTCGTTCTCACCGAAGCCAGCGTCGATATCCGCCGCGTAGGCGTCCATCCGACGGTGCATCTGCACGACGGTAAACCGGGCCACGCCGACGAAGGCAGCCATCAGCACCGTCGGGATGATGAACGACCACCAAGGCACCAAGCTGAACGCTCCGAGCACACCCAGCAGCACTGCGACGACGAGCAGCACCGCCATGACGGTCAGTCGCCGCTGCGCGGCCTGCTGTGCAGACATCTTCAGCCCGTACCGCTCCGATGCCCTGGTGAGCGGTGTTGAGACTGCGCTCGGGTCTGCGTAATCCGCGTCGTCGCCGGTGAAAATGCGAAGCGACTGTGAGAACCGCTCCGTGGGCTCTTCCGCGTAATCGTCGGGGTTGGCGCGCTGGCTAGAAATCCAGGGAATAGCGAACGCCAAACCAGCCACGAGCAGGGTGGCGATGAGGATTCCGGCGAGCATGCTGCAACGCTAGACAACCAGTTGTAATTCGACTGTGACCTTGATGGGCGCGTCGCGAAAATCGTACGCGAAAGAATCAGATCAGGTCGTCGAGTGGCCAGTAGTACACGCTGGTGCCAGCGTTTGCGGCAGCGGTGGCTTCGTCGAGGACGACAAGCGCGTTAGCCTGCGCGAGTTCCGTGAGCGCGTGCGGGCGCGACACGGGGCTGACGCGGTTGATGCCGGACTCCTTGGTGACGTGGGCGCGCAGCAGATGGGTTTGCCCCTCGGTGGAGCGCATGCCGTGGGCCGCGATGCCGCGAAGCTTGGGGCGGCGCGGGTCGGCCCCAGCGAGCTTGCGGATGAGCGGCCAGCCGAAAGCTTGGAACGACACGTAGGCGCTCACCGGGTTGCCCGGCAACATGATCATCGGGATGTTGTCTTCACCGATCAGCCCGAACGTTTGGGTACGCCCGGGCGTCATGGCCACCTTCGCGGAATCGACGAGACCGATGCCGGACAGCACTTCGGCCATCGCCTCATAGTCCTCGCGCCTACCACCCGTGGTGGAGATCACGAGGTCGGCACGGATCAGCTGATCCGTGACCGCCTGGCGCAGCTCGTCGTGCTCGTTAGACCCGACGACGGTGTGAAACACCTGCGCACCCGCGGCACGCGCGGCGGCCGCGATGAGGAACGAGTTGGCGTCGAAGTTGCTATCGGCGGCCGCGTGCTCACCAGGCTTCGTCAAGCCTTCACCGGAGCCGACAACCACGACGCGCGGGCGGGGGCGGACAAATACCTTATCGATGCCAGCGCTGGCTAGCAGCCCGACGGAGCGGTCGTCGAGGACGTCGCCTTCTTTGAGGAGCGCCTCGCCGGCGTGCAGGTGTTCACCGGCGGCGCGGACGTATTCCCCGTCCTTCACGGTGTCGAAGACCCTTGCCAAGTCTCCTTCCAGCGCGACATACACCGTCGGGAGCACGGCGGTGGCCCCGGGCGGTACAGGCTGGCCGGCGGCTACGTGGCGAACAGCTCCGAGCGGAAGCCTGCCCTCTTCGGTTTCGGCGAGCGTCATGGTCTCCACGCGACGGCCATCCTCATCGATGAGGTCAGCGGCGCGCACGGCATAGCCGTCGACGAGTGCGGTGGTCTGGTGCGGCACGTCGACGAGCGATTCGATGTCTTCGCACACCACCTGGTTCCAGGCTTCAAGCAGGCCCATCCCGAAGGGACGCAGCGGCTGGACGAGGCCGAGGAGGTAGTCAATATGGTCCTGCATGGAGCGCAGGCCGGCGTCGTTATTCGCTGGGGGTTCGGGAAGGCGCGGGGCCTCCACCTCTTCTACCTCGACGGGTTCTTCCTGCTTCCGACCAAACCAAGCCATGCTTCATACGATAGTTGGGTGAGCCCGGATAAGACGACACTACGCGCGCTGGCGCGTCGCAGACGCGTGCCAGCGACAATGCAATTGGAGGACGTGGAACGGCTGCGCATCTTCCTTGACTGGCTTCCGGCTGAGCCGGGGGTGTGCGCGACGTATGTGAGCGTCGAGGGTGAGCCCGACACCGTCGCGTTAGTGGACGCATTGGTGGCGCGTGGCTGGGATGTGCGCCTGCCGGTGCTTCGGCGCGAACCTGAGTGGGCGCGATTTTCCGGCTGGGACAAGATGCGGCCCGCTTGGCGGGATATCCCTGAACCGACGGGGCCGCGCCTCGGGCCTGCGTCACTGAAGGATGCGGATGTGGTGCTGGCTTCGTGTTTGGCTGTGGACCGCGACGGGTTCAGGCTCGGCGTAGGCGGTGGCTGGTACGACCGCGCCCTAGCGAACCGAGGCAACGCGACGGTGCTGGCTTGGTCTAGGGAAGCCGAGGTTGTCGACGCCGTTCCCCGGGAGCCGCACGACGTACCCTGCGACGGGTGGGTCACCGAGCGCGGCGTATACAAGGTGCACTGACCCCTACTTGTGGGCGTACACTGGGCCCGTTTGTTTCTCCGGAGGATCCAGTGCCCAAGTACCAGTATCACTGCAATGACTGCGACGCCGACCTCGAGGTGCAGCAGAAGTTCACCGACGACGCCCTCACCGTCTGCCCCGAGTGCCAGGGCAACCTGCGCAAGGTGTTCAGCGCTGTCGGCGTCGTATTCAAGGGCTCTGGTTTCTACAAGACAGACTCCAAACCGGCTTCGGCGAAGTCTGCCGATTCCAAGCCAGCCGAGTCGAAGACGTCTGAGTCCAAGCCTGCTGCTCAGGTGGTTGAGTAGCCCGCGCCCCCTCCCGGTGGTTGAGCAGCCCGCGCCCCCTCCCGGTGGTTGAGTAGCCCGCGCCCCCTCCCGGTGGTTGAGTAGCGCCAAAGGCGCGTATCGAAACCACCACCCCGTCCCGGTACCCCTGCACAAACTGCAAAACTTGCCAACAGTTGAAGCGCTCACGCGTGCTTGCCGCATGAGGCGACCAGCTGATGGCAAGTTTTGCAGTTTTTATCGCGGCATCTCGACACGGCGACTGCGTCGCCTACTCGATGAACGGGTGCCTCGGGCCCCGCATCCCGCCCCGGTGGTTGAGTAGCGGACGAAG
Organism: Propionibacteriaceae bacterium; assembly: GCA_032576855.1. Lineage (GTDB taxonomy): Bacteria > Actinomycetota > Actinomycetes > Propionibacteriales > Propionibacteriaceae > Arachnia. The sequence continues at coordinate 153,112 of JAWFWL010000004.1, read as the reverse complement.
CCCGCGTATCGAAACCACCCCGCCCACCAAATTCGTCCTGTGGAAAACGGGCGTGGCGGGTGGCGAGTTGCCAATAGTGAAGGCATGCAACTACTTCGCCGACTTGCTTCATTCATCAACTGGCACCGCCGCGTGGTGGCCGCGCTGTGCGCGGCGGTCGTCGTCGCGGGCATTGTCTCCGTCGCCAGCGCCCGGCCACCAGAGGGGGAAGCCGTCGTAGCGCTCGCCACCGACGTGCCCGCCGGCGAGGCGCTCTCGCCGCAGCATCTCACGACGGTGCGCGTCCCCAGTTCGCTCCTCACCAGTCGAACGGTGCGCTCGCTCGACGACGCCGTCGGCGCCCACACCGCCGTCGCATTGGAAGCCGGGCAGGTGCTCACGAAGGGCCTACTGCTCCAAGGTGGCAGCGTGCAGGAAGGACACGCACTCGTGCCGGTGGCGGTACCCGATCAAGACCTGCGGAATCTGCTGGTGCCGGGCACCGCGGTGGAGCTGGTGGTGGCCCTCGGCGAACGGCCCGAGGTCCTGGGCCGAGCACGCGTCGCCGCGCAGCCCAGCGCGCCGACGTCGACGATCGGGGCAACGAAAGGATCGAGCATGGTGCTGATGGAAGTAGCGGCAGAGCTGGCTCCGTCGGTGGCAACGCTCGGGCAGAGCGGACAGCTCGCGGTGGTGATCGGGGCTGCATAGCACACGTGTATTTGGAATTTGTTTGAGGGATCACCTATCTTTGTGGGGCCAGTGGGGCGCGTGCCCACTCCAACGTCGCCTCTCAGCGATTGTGCGCGCCCTGATTCATCCCCGCCCACAGGCGGCATACAGAAAGCGCAACAATGCAGGGATTCAAGGAATTCATCATGCGCGGCAACCTCGTCGAGCTTGCCGTGGCCTTCATCATGGGTGGCGCCTTCGCCACCGTCGTCGAATCGTTCACCGCGGTCATCATGGACCTGATCGGCAAGCTGGGCGGCACCCCCAACTTCTCGAGCTTCGCTCCCGCCGGCATCAGCATCGGTGTGTTCCTGACCGCTCTCGTGTCCTTCCTCATCCTCGCCTTCGTGGTGTACTTCGGCGTTGTGAAGCCGTACAACTTCGCCCGCAAGCGCTTTGAGAAGGACGTCATCGAAGAGGAGGTCGAGCCCACCGCCGAAGAGGCGCTGCTCAGCGAGATCCGCGACCTCCTCAAGGCCAAGCACGTCTGAGCCTTCATCGCTTCAACGAGGCGCTACCCGTCGGGGTGGCGCCTCGTTTGCGTTTGGCGCGATGTCAGCCCCAGTGCGGAGGACGGTCTGCGGCTAGACGCCGCTCATCCGCGTTCCACGGACGCTGCGCCAGCATGTTGGGCTGCAATCCCGTCAGCCCGAGGCACTTGCGCAGCTGTGTGAGCTTGGCATGGAACACCGCGAATCCCACATCGACGAGCGCCTCGCGCTGCACTGGCAGCGGCCAGGGCTCCCCCGCCGTCTGGCACCCTCGTCGAAATTCAGCGAGGCGCTGGGCATCCCAGCCGAGCTCCTCGAGCTCTCTGGCCAGAGTCTCCGGCTGGGATGAGTGGAGCGCGAGCTCCTCTCCCGTGAGCGCACGCCCCAGTTCGACGGCTATCCGATCGGGATCGGTCACCGAAGTTCGGATCCGTCCTCGACGCGCCGCGACTCGCCTTCATCCGGCAGCGTCACGTCTCCCACGACGTCGACGTCGCGGCCCAGCGTCCAATCACCTGTCACCGCGAAACGAGTTGCGCGCTTGAGCGACGGCGCGTGCGGGATGCGCTTCGAGAACTCGTCGATAGTCTTGTAGAAGGCCTTGTCGAGGCTCACTTCAGGGGCGCTTTCTACCTGCGCGACGAGGCACCCTGCCTCGTCCAGTTCGTAGACGTCGGACCGAAGAAGCAGCAGCTCGTTGGTGGTTTTCACGGGCAGGAAGCGGCTGCGGTCCACACAAATGGCGGTTGCGCCGTCGAATACCTCGATGGCCGCACCCATCGCTGACTCGATCTGGATCACAGCGGTGGAGTCCGCGTCGGTGGGGTCGACGGTTTTCTCGTTGCGGATGAGCGGGAGCCCAAGCACCGAATTGCGCTCGACGAGTGCGTCGCGCAGGCGCACGAGGTCGAACCAGAGGTTGTTGGTGTGGAAGAACGGGTGACGGTGCTCGTCGGTGAAGTAGTCCATCTCTTCCGGGGCGGTCTGCGCGGTGTCGCGGAGGATGAGCTGCCCGTCGGACTTACGGATGGCGAGGTGGCCACCCTTCTTGTCGTTGACAGTGCGGCGGCACACTTCCGCGGCGTACGGCGCCCCGGAGCGGGCAAACCACCCAGCGAGACGCGCGTCGGGCGATGCCCCAAGGTTGTCTCCATTCGAGACGCATGCGTAGCGGAAGCCGGCCTCAATGAGCTGGTCCAGCACCCCGGAGCCTTGGAGCGCCGGGTACAGATCGCCGTGGCCTGGCGGGCACCATTCCAGCGACGGGTCGTCGGGCCATTCGACGGGGCTGAAGTCGTCGGCGCGCAGCTTCGGCTCCTGGTTCTGGAGGAAGGTGAGCGGGAGCCCGCTGGTGGGGAGCTCGGGGTACTTGGCGAGGTACTCGACGGTGTCGGCGTCGGTGCGGAAACTCGTCATGAACAGCAGCGGGAGGCGCACGTCGTAGCGCTCGCGAGCTGAGAGCACCTGCTTGGCGATGAGGTCGAGGAAGTTCTCGCCGTCGCGCACCTCGAGGAGAGTCTTGGCGCGGTCGAGACCCATCGACGTGCCGAGCCCGCCGTTCAGTTTGATGACGATGAGCTTGTCGAGCGCAGCGCGGGCGTCGTCGTCGCTGATCTCTACGTCGGCAAGCATGGGCGGATCGAGCAAGGGGGCGATGGAGTCCTCCCGGATGATGCCGGTGGCGCCGCTTTCCAGTTGCCTATAGAAGTTAGAGAACACCTCGACGGCTGGCGTCGCGACGCCAGCTTCCTCCATCTTCCGACGCGCTGCTTCGAGCCCTGCTGTCGACATACTGCTTCCCTTCATCGGCTACGTCTCGATCCTAGCCGGGCCGACGACATACCCAGCCCCGCCGGGCCATTGAGTAGACGACCCCCACACCTACCCCTGTCATCGAGAAGTGCCCGCCCTCACCCCCGATCATCGAGTAGGCGACGCAGTCGCCGTATCGAGATGTATCCGCGGGTTTCGATACGCGCTCTGCGGGCGCTACTCAACCACCGAGGGGTGTGGTTTCGATTCGCTTGCTTCGCTCACTACTCAACCGCCGGGGGTAGAGGCTGGCCCTGGTTGCCCGCTCGTCGAGTAGGGCCGAAGGCCCGTATCGAGACGCAGCATGGTTTCGATACGCCGCCTCCGGCGGCTACTCAACCACCGGTGGGCGGCCGGGTGTCAACCGCAGTGGAAACGATCCGGCGTCGAACACGCTAGAATGGTCAACTGTTGACCTCGTAGCTCAGCTGGATAGAGCACCGCTCTCCTAAAGCGGGTGTCGTTGGTTCGAATCCAATCGGGGTCGCCAAGGAAAGCGACCGCTGTCCGCCACAAGAAACAGAAGCCGCCTGGCGTCGAGAGCTTCTTTCAGCGTGGAGGATAGCGGTCGAAAATTTGTCGCAACAATTCCCTGATACTGACAAACGCACATCCTCAACGGGCGCGAAGAACCTGCGACATTATTACAAGAACTGACCCACCGCCCGTGTTACGCTACCCGCGCATGCCCCCAGCGGGGGGGCACGATCCCGAAGGGAATATCAACGATGATACGCAAGATGCTCTGCGCAGCCGCGGCAGCAGCCGTTCTGGGAATGGCGGTATCCACCCCCGCTGAAGCCACCACGCTCTATCCAGGAATGAACTATCAAGGAAGAGGGTACTACAGCATAGAGTCGAAAGCATTTGCCAAATGGTTCAACGACAAAGCATCGTCCATTGATTCCTCAAGAATGCAAACATTCTATGAGCACACCAATTGGTCCGGCCGGAGCTCCACAATCTCCAGATCCTATAGCGACCTTAGAGACATTAATTACAATCTGAGCTGGGCAGAAAACTGGAATGACCGCATCTCCAGCGTGAAGCGCGGCAGAGGATAACGATCGTGACACGAAACCGCAGGCAGGCCCGCCGCTACCTCTTGGCGGGGATGGCGGGCCTTGCCCTTATGATCACCTCCGCCGGATGTACTCCTTCCCCAGGCTCTTCCGATGAAGACCTTGCAAAGCTCCCTCGCGATTCCAACGCCAAGGCACTCCTTGACACGGAGCATTCTCGTGTCTCTCTGCCTATAACTGAGTTTCGCATGTCACGGCAATTGGGGGCTAAGTTTTTCACTGCGACTGAGTTAATGATTCGCCCATGTCTCGCGCAGGCAGGATATTCAATCCAGGTGCCGGCCGCTGTAGTTTCCGGGGAGGATAGAATCTGGGGACTCTGGGACTCAGAACGCGCAAGAAAATACGGATACAATATTCCTGAGCCACCCGAGCTCGCGTTTAAAGAGCCAACCAGCCCTGAGTACGAGAAGACTCGGACGCAGTGCTGGAAATCATCTAATGCAGATCGAGAACAACTCCTCGGTGACGCCCCAGACGATTTGAAATCATTGGCATCTAGCATCGAAAGCAAAGCAGCAAGTGCCGCGAAGACAACTGACGAATTCAAGAATCTCCATACTCAATATGGCGAATGCTTAAATAACAAGGGGTATCAAGCAGCTCCAGACGCATTCATTATTTCCGAGGGTTCTGTAGCAGTCTCCGACGGGGGCGATGCCGCTCCGGAAGAGATTCGAGCTGCTGTAGCCGAAGCTGAATGCAATCAGACGCTGCAGGTCACTCAGAAAATGGGAGACCTCGAAGCAAGCTTCCAAGCACCCATGATCGAAGAGCATCGGGCAGCACTCAACCAGGAGAAAGAGAAACTCCAGGCGTTCGAGCGCCGCGTTGATGAGTACCTGAGGACACATCAGTGACGACGAGGCGGCGGCAGGTGGGGCTGCTGCTCCTCGTTGCGGCGTTGGTGGTGAGCAGTTTCATACTCGGACGTCAGTTCGCCAAGCCTGCCTGGCAGGACGTCAGCAAACAGGCAGCACCAGTTGGCGTCTGGGTACCGGCCGAGCAGCGCGTTGTCAGTGATGATGTCCAGATTTCCGGGAGCATCGTTCCACCCACCACGAGTCCGTTGCTTCCAGCTAAACTGCCCGACTCTCCAATCATGACGGTGGCAGCGCCTCAAAAGGACGCCAAGATCGGCCCGGGCTCCTTCGTCGGCGAGATCTCAGGCAAACCCTATTTCATTTTGGCACCCCCGTTGTCGCTCTATCGAGACCTTCGTGAGGGCGACGAAGGGGCCGACGTTCGAACGTTGCAGCAGTCCCTCACCGCCAGCGGCTACGAGGTTCCTGCCACCGGGCACGTCGGTACGATCACCCTCGATGCAGTCGCTCGCCTATTTGCAACTGCGGAACACAGCCTCCCGACGGAGACTGTTCCGGATCAGCCTGCAGCAACACAATCCCCCACGGACGGGCCCTCCGCGGCAGCCGCCCCGAAACCACCACGTAAGCGGCGCTACATTCCTCATGCGCAGCTCGTGGCGAGCAAGGGCGGTGTCATCACCAGTGGACTCCGCGTGGGTGATCGCCCCGGTGGGGAGACCCCGCTGCTGCGGATCGAAACCGCACCACGAAGTATCCGAGCGCTCGTGTCAGCTGACCTCGTATCACGCTTCGCGGTTGGCACGCACGTGGTTGGAACGCTGGCGGACGGCACGGTGCAGGGAGTAGTCAAAGAAGTCGGAGCTTTTCAGCAGGACAACGATGGCAGCAAAGCAGGCCACCCGCTCGTCATCATCCCCGACGGCGATGCGCTCGACGCTCTTCCCGACGGCCAAGCCATTGTGTTGACGACCGGCAAGGATCAACCAGCACCGACGGCGGCTGTCCCGCTGACAGCACTACGAACCAGCGGCAACGACACCACCGTGATTACCCGCCAGGGCGAAGTAACAGTCACTGTGCTCCGCAGCGCTGACGGCTGGGCAGCCGTCGAAGGAATCGATACCGGCACAGAGGTGAAGGTCTCTTGAGCCCCACCCCGTTGCTGGAACTGCGTGGGGTCTCGCATCGTTATCGGGCAGGCGACCGACTGGCTCTCGACGACATCAACCTCACCATCGCCCCAGGCGAGTTCGTCGTGATTCTTGGGCCTTCCGGCTCCGGCAAGAGCACCTTGTTGAACATCCTTGGGCTCCTCGAGCAACCAACGAGCGGCGACTACCTTGTGCTCGGGGAACACGTCGGCGATATGAGTGAGCGTCAGCGCGACCGCTTACGCGGCCATGAGTTCGGATTCATTTTCCAAAGCGCGAACGTTCTCGGCGACGAGTCGGTCACCGAGAATGCGGCGTTGGGCCTCAGCATCCAGGCTGTGCCCGCCCGCGAGCGTCATGAGCCCGTCGCTGCCGCCTTGGATGCGGTTGGGCTCACCGCTCAAGCCGATCAGCCTGCCCGACTACTCTCCGGCGGGGAACGGCAACGCGTCGCCATCGCGCGCGCCCTCGTCACCAAACCTGCCGCCATTTTCGCCGACGAACCCACCGGCAACCTGGACTCAGCAAACGGCGAACGTGTTCTCCAGCTGCTCGAAATGCTGCACGCAGCCGGGCACACCGTCATTCTCGTAACGCATGACTTGGAACTCGCCAAGCGTGGCCACCGCTGGATTACGCTTCGCGATGGTCGCATCGTCTCCGACGAACGTCGCACCGACGCCACACGTGCCACACATCCCGCCCCGAAGCAGAAGCCGCGTCGAGCCATGCGGGCGTTCGACCTCATCGATGCCGCATTTTCCGCGCTGCTGGCCCGTCCACAGCAAGCCTTGCTGCTCCTCGTCGCATTGGCCATCGGCATCACGGGTTTGGTCTCAGCGCGCGGGATTGCCGACAGCGCCGCATCACAAGTCAACACCAGGCTCACTGCGGCAGCGCGCGACAGCTTGACTGCCAACATCGACGCGCGAGCCAACGTTTGGCGTCCCGACGACACGTCACTTGCATCGCTCACCGCCAGGCTGCACTCCATGGACCACGTCCGCGCCGCAGCCTGGGCTGGAGCCGCCAGCCCAGGCGATGTGCAAATCACCCGATTTTCCGCTGCCGACCCAGAACCACCGCAGGCACTCTCGCTGACCGGGGCTCCCCCGGAACTCTTCGACCTGCTCGACGCAAAGGTCGCTCCCTCGCACGCAGCTTCACTGCTCGACACCGACGACATCGGGCCCGTCGCTATCCTCACCCCGGATTCTGCAGCCGCGCTGCACATCGCAGCCACGACGGATCTCGCTGGTGTCACCATCGTCGTGAACGGCCAGCGCATACCCGTCGTCGGCGTGGCCACGTTGTACAACCACGATCTCTCGCCGCTGTACATCAACACGGTGTTCGTCAGCCGCTCAGCGATGGCGAAGGTCGATCCAGCGCGAATCGGGGTGACGTTCTATGCGCGCACGGAGCCTGGGTATCCTTCCACCATCGCTCCCTCGGTGCCGCTTGCGCTCGCTCCCGACAATCCTGGCTCAGTTACGGTACAGACCGTCGCCGATCTTCTCGGGCTCCGCGTCGGCGTCGCAGATGACATGTCCGCGTTCGTCTTCATCCTTGCCGCAGTGGTGCTCGTGTTGGCGGTGCTTGCTGGCGGAGTCGGCACCTACGTTTCCGTCGTCGCGAAAACGGCCGAAATTGCACTACGTCGCGCCCTCGGCACATCCCGCGCTGCGGTGTTCTGGCTGTTCTTGCTGCAGAGCCTCGTAATCGGTCTGGTTGGCGGGGCTGTTGGCGCCGTAGCAGGTCAGCTGCTGACGATCGCCATCACACGCTACCTCGGCTGGCAACCGGTCTTGCCCCTGTGGGCTGGGCCGACGGGCATTGCCATCGGCACCGTGTGCGGCCTCGTGTCGGGTGCTGTCCCCGCCATTCTGGCTGCACGGCGAAGTCCCGCACAGGCCATCCGCGAATAGCCGCACCCAACCCTGGGGGTGGCCGCCCCGCTATGCCAGCGAGCCGTAGGTGGACTTCACCTTCTCCAGTGCGCTCACGTACCCGGCGCGCTCGTACCGCGAGGCGTCGATGTCGGCAGGCACGGCCATCATGCCACGAGCTTGCTCCAGGCTGAGCGAGTGCGCATCCAGCCAGGATTCCAGCCCAGCAACCAGCGTGGCCGCGTACTCCGCCCCGTGGCGCACGAGCGCCGACGTCGTCATCACCACGTCCGCACCAGCCAGGATGTACTTCACCACATCCTCAGCCGCATCGACGCCGGTAGTGGCGGCGAGCGAGGCCTTCACCTTGTCACGCAAAATGGCAATCCACGTGCGCGGCAGCTTCGCCTCACCCGGCTGCGACAAGCTGATGCCCGACGTCACCTCCATCCGCTCAATGTCGATATCTGGCTGCAGGAAGCGGTTGAACAGCACTAGGCCATCGGCACCCGCCTCGTCGAGGCGAGCACACATGTTGCCCACCGACGAGAAGTACGGGCTCATCTTCACCGCGACGGGGATGCTCAGCGTCTCCTTCACCGCAGCCACAATCTCCAGGTACTTCTCCTCCACCTGGGCGCCGGTGACGGTGAGATCTCCCGGCACCTGGTAGATGTTCAGCTCAAGCGCCGCAGCGCCGGCGTCCTCCAGCCGCTTCGCGGTCTGCGTCCAGGCCCCCACCGACGAGCCGTTCAGCGACGCGATCACCGGCACCTCCGACGCCTTCGCCGCCCCCTCGATGAGCTCGAGGTACTTGCGGGACGGGTCGAACTCCTCCACCACCATCGACGGGAAGAACGACGTGGCTTCGCCAAACATGTCGTCGTATTCCTCCGCTTCGGCGGTTACGCGCTCTGCCTCGCGGCGCAGCTGCTCCTCGAACAGGGAGTACACGACGACGGCGCCCACTCCCCCGTCGCCGAGCTCGCGGATGCCGTCGACGGTCTGGCTGAGCGGTCCAGCGGAGGCCACCACCGGGTTGCGGAGCTTCAGCCCCATGTAGTTGGTTTCGAGATTCATGCGTGCTCCCTTGTGTCTTCGGCGAAGTCTTCCGACTGCGCTGCGGCTCGCTGTTCGTATTCTCTCCACCGACGATCCACCTGCGCCTGCGCGAGTTCCAGCAGGCGCTCGGCCTCGTCGGGGCGGGCCGCCTTCAACGCCTTAAACCGAATCTCGCGCGAGTGGTACTCGTCGAGCTTCAGGCGTGGACGCGGCGAATCGAGCAGGAACGGGTTGCCGCCGCGCTCGCGGATCACCGGGTTGTAGCGCATGAGCGGCCAGTGGCCGGAGTTCACGGCCTTGTACTGCTGGTCGAGGCCGTTGCGCAGGTCGTAGCCGTGGGCGATGCAGTGGCTGTAGGCGATGATGAGGCTCGGCCCGTCGTAGGCCTCCGCCTCGCGGAATGCCTTGAGTGTTTGCTGCGGGTCGGCACCGAGCGCCACCCTCGCGACGTACACCGTGCCGTAGGCGGTGGCTTGCAGCGCGAGGTCCTTCTTGTAGGTGACCTTGCCACCGGAGGCGAACTTCGCGACGGCACCGAGCGGCGTCGACTTGGACGCCTGGCCGCCGGTGTTCGAGTACACCTCCGTATCCAGCACGAGCACGTTGATGTTGCGCCCGGATGCGAGCACGTGGTCGAGGCCGCCCGAGCCGATGTCGTAGGCCCAGCCGTCGCCGCCGACGATCCACACGGAGCGCCGCAGCAGGTGGTCGGCCACGCTCAGCAGGTCGCGCGCTTCGGGCCCATCCATGTCGACGAGGATGTCCATCAGGCGCTCCACCCGCTCGCGCTGGGCGACGAGGTCGGAGCTGTCCAGCTGCTCGTTGGCGAGGATCGCGTCGACGAGTTCGTCGTCGCCGATCTGCGAGCGCAGCTCCTCCAGACGCGTGCGCGCCAGATTGGCGTGCACGTCGGCGGCAAGCCGCATGCCGAGCCCGAACTCGGCGTTGTCTTCGAACAGCGAGTTCGACCACGCCGGGCCGCGCCCGTGCGCGTTCTTCGCCCACGGCGTGGTGGGCAGGTTGCCGCCGTAGATGGACGAGCAGCCGGTGGCGTTGGCCACCATCAGGCGGTCGCCAAACAGCTGCGTCATGAGCTTCAGGTACGGCGTCTCGCCGCAGCCGGAACAGGCGCCGGAAAACTCGAACAGCGGCTCCAGGAACTGCGTGCCGCGCACGGTGCCGAAGTCGACGCGCTCGCGGGCGTTCATGGGGATCTGCTCGAAGAACTTCACCGCCTCGCGCTCGGCAGTCCGGTCGAGCTTGGGCTCGAGGTTGATGGCGCGACGGTGTGGCTGGTCGATCGGCTTCACCGGGCACGCCTCGACGCACAGCCCGCAGCCCGTGCAGTCCTCGGCGTACACCTGGAGGGTGTAGTTCGTGTCCGGCAGACCGGCCGCGTTCAGCGGCGCGGTGAGGAATCCGTCGGGTGCCCCCTCGGCCTTCTCCTTCGGGTACGACTTGGCGCGCAGCACACCGTGCGGGCAGACGAACGCGCAGTTACCGCACTGGATGCAAGCCTCGTTGTCCCACACTGCGATGATGTCGGAGATGTTGCGCTTCTCGTACTTCGTGGTGCCCGACGGGTACGAGCCGTCGATGGGCAGCGAGGAGACGGGTAGCTGCTCGCCGCGGTCGGCGAGCATTTCGGCGGTGACGGTACGCACGAACTCGGGCGCGTCGTCGGGCACCGGCGCGGGCATGCTGTGCCCCGAGGCGCCGCCTGGCGTCACCTCGAACATGTGCTCCAGCGACGCATCCACCGCGACGTGGTTCTTGCGCACGATCTCGGCGGATTTGCGCATGTACGTCTTGGTGATGGAGTCCTTGATGGCCTTGATGGCCTCGTCGCGCGGGAGCACGCCGGAGATGGCGAAGAAGCAGGTCTGCAAGATGGTGTTGGTGCGCGACCCAAGCCCGACGCTACGCGCGACGGTGCCAGCATCGACGGCGTACACCTTGAGGCCGAGCTCCTTGATGCGCTCCTGCACCGGCTCCGGAAGGTAGTCCCAGGTGGCGTCGCCGTGGGGCGAATTGATGAGGAACGTGGCGCCCGGCCTGGCGAACTGCAGCACGTCGACGCGCTCCAGGATCGACCAGTGGTGGCAGCCAATGAAGCCCGCCTGCCCGACGAGGTACGGCGCCTGGATGGGGTTGGGGCCAAACCTGAGGTGCGAGACGGTGCGCGAGCCGGACTTCTTCGAGTCGTAGACGAAGTAACCCTGCGCGAACGTGTTGTCGCGGCTACCGAGAATCTTGATGGTGTTCTTGTTGGCGCCGACGGTGCCGTCGGAGCCCATGCCGTAGAAGACGGCGGCGAGGGTTTCGGGGTCGGAGAGGTCGAACGACTTGTCGTAGTCCAGCGAGAGGTGGGTGACATCGTCGTTGATACCGACGGTGAACCGCGGCTTCGGATCGTCCTTGGCCAGCTCGTCGAAGCACGCCTTCGCCATGGCCGGCGTGAACTCCTTGCTGGAGAGGCCGTAGCGGCCTCCAATAATGCGCGGCAGCACCTCGCGCTTGCCGTTCGCGACGGCCTCCGCCAGCGCCGACGACACGTCGAGGAAGAGCGGTTCGCCGGCGGCGCCCGGCTCCTTGGTGCGGTCGAGCACGGCGACCTTGCGCACGGTGGCGGGGATGGCGTCGAGGAGCTGCTCCAGCGGGAAGGGACGGAACAAGCGGATGAACACCACGCCCACCTTTTCGCCGTTCGCGTTGAGGTGGTCGACCACCGGCAGGAGGGTTTCGTAGCCGGAGCCCATCACGACGACCACGCGGTCGGCGTCGTCGGCACCGTGGTATTCGACGAGGTGGTACTGGCGCCCAGTGATGCCGGCCAGCTCGTCCATCGCGGATTGCACGATGCCCGGCACCGCGTTGTAGAACGGGTTCGCCGTCTCGCGCGACTGGAAATACGTGTCGGGGTTCTGCGCGGTGCCGCGGATGAACGGGTTGGCAGGGCTGAGCGCGCGCTTGCGGTGCTCGAGCACCAGCTCGTTCGGAATGTAGGTGCGCAACTCGTCGTCGGAGATCTTCGTGAGCGTGTTGAGCTCGTGCGAGGTGCGGAACCCGTCGAAGAAGTGCACGAACGGCACGCGCGCCTCAAGCGTGGCGCGGTGCGCGATGGCGGCCATGTCGTGCGCTTCTTGCACGCTCGCAGAGCTGAGCATGGCGACGCCCGTCTGGCGCACGGCCATGACGTCCTGGTGGTCACCGAAGATGCTGAGGCCCTGCGTGGCCAGGGAGCGTGCGGCGACGTGGAACACCGTCGACGTGAGCTCGCCCGCGATGCGGTACATGTTCGGGATCATCAGCAACAGGCCTTGCGAGGCCGTGAACGTCGTCGAGAGCGCACCGCCTTGCAGTGCGCCGTGCATGGTGCCGGCGGCGCCGCCCTCGGACTGCATCTCGATGACCGTCGGGATGGTGCCGTAGACGTTCTTGCGGTTCTTCGCGGACCATTCGTCGGCGAGCTCGGCCATCGTCGACGACGGCGTGATGGGGTAGATGGAGCACAGTTCGCTCAGTCGGTAGGCGACATCGGCCGCCGCCTCGTTACCGTCGATGATTGCCTTGGTCATCAGTTGCTACCTTCCGGGATCATCTCGATCGCGTGCACGGGGCACTGCTCGTAACAGGTTGCACATCCGGTGCATCGTTCGTAGTCGAAGCGGTATCGGTTGCCTGGTCCGAGTTTGATCACCGCGTCTTCGGGGCAGGCGCCGTAGCAGCCGTCGCACTCGAAGCAGTTGCCGCAGCTCAAGCAACGGTTGGCCTCGAACTGCGCCTCTTCTGCGGAGAGCGCATGGACGACTTCCTGGAAGTCGGCGATGCGTTCTGCGGCGTCGGCCTCCTGCTGCTTGCTGCGCTCGTGCCCGCCGAAGTACCAGAGATTCATCGAGTCCAGGTGCACTTCCGGGTGCTTCGGCGCCGGGTCGTGCACTTCCATGTTGAGCCAGGCGTCGATGCGTTTAGCGGCGCGCTTGCCGTGGCCGGTGCCGATGGTGACGGTGCGGTCGGAGGGCACCATGTCGCCGCCGGCGAAGATGCCGGGCACGGCGGTCATGAGCGTGTCGGGGTCGACGTCGACGACGTCGTCGTGGAACGCCATGCCGGGGATGTTGTGCAGGAACTCGGTGTCGGCGCGCTGGCCGAGCGCGAGGATCACCGTGTCGGCCTCCAGAGTCTCGAACTTGCCGGTACCGACGGCCTTGCCGTTCTCGTCGAGTTCCATGATCTCGACGGTGACGGCCTCGGAGCCCATCTCCTTGATGGTGCGCAGCCAGTTCATCTTGACGCCTTCGCGTTCGGCGTCCATGCGCTCTTCCTCGTGCGCTGGCATCTGCTCCTGGGTGCGCCGGTAGACGACGACGGATTCCTCCGCGCCGAGACGACGGGCGACGCGGGCGGCGTCCATCGCGGTGTTGCCGCCACCGTAGACCGCCACGCGACGGCCGATCACCGGGCGCTCGCCCGACGCCACGTCGCGCAGGAAGCTGACGGCGTCGACCATCTTGGACGCATCCATGCTGGGGATGTCGACGCGCTTGGAGATGTGGGCGCCGACGGCGACAAAGACGGCGTCGAAGTTGCCCTCCTTCTGCGAGGCGAGGAGGTCTTTCACCGGGCTGCTTTGGTGGATGGTGACGCCGAACTTGATGAGACGCTCGATCTCCGCGTCGAGCACGTCGCGCGGCAGGCGATACTCGGGGATTCCGTAGCGCATCATGCCGCCGGGCTTGTCGCCGGCGTCGAAGATTTCGACCTCGTGGCCGAGCCGGGTGAGGTGATACGCGGCGGAGAGTCCCGACGGTCCGGAGCCCACCACCATGACGCGACGCCCAGAGCGACGGGTGGGCGTCGGGTACTCCCAGCCTTCCGAGATGGCGAGATCGCCAAGGTATCGCTCGACGGAGCGGATGGAGACTGCGGTGTCAAGGTCTCCGCGGTTACACGCCACCTCGCACGGGTGATAGCAGACGCGCCCGTGGATGGCGGGGAACGGGTTGTCTTGCACCAGCTGTTCCCAGGCTGCTTTCTGCTTCCCGGCCTTCACCAGTCGAAGGTATTCCTGGATGTTCTCCCCCGCCGGGCAAGCCCCGTTACACGGCGGCAGCATGTCCCAATAGATAGGGCGGCGGTCTCGTACCGGCCCCACCCGTCCTCGCGACGATGCGAGATCAGGAAGGATCGTCATGTCTTTGCGGCGGTTCTCCATCAGCAGCCTCCTACGACGCCTCGTAGCAGTCACTGTAGCCCCCCGTCAATGATGTGAACCAAGTACCCACCACTTATCCAAAGAGTGAAATTTGGTGCGTTTTTCCGCACCAAATTTCACGGTGTCTATCTCCCCGACGACGATCCGTCGGCACGCTATCTGCCGCAGCCGTGGCGTCTGCCGTAGGTTAGTTGCCATGCAGCATGACGAGCAGGTGATTCAAGGGGACACGTGGCGCATCCAGGTACTTGGCGAAGCGCTGGTGCGGTTCGAGTGGGACGCGGACGGCATCTTCGTCGATGCTCCGACGCAGGTCGTCACGAAGCGGCCGGTTAGCCCGACGAAGCTCCTGGTTGACCGTCGTGGCGACGGTGTCCAGATCATCACGGACGCCTTCCAGCTCGACTACGACGGCGCATCACCCAGCGCAGCGGGGCTCACCGTCCGGGCGCGCTCCAGCTACCACTCCGTCTGGCGTTTCGGCCAGCCCTTCGTAAACCCATTCGCCGAGCTCTTCGGGAAGCCCATCAACCTCGGCGGCACCACCCGCACGCTGGATACCGTCGACGGCCGATGCGCGCTTGATGACGGCATTCTGAGCGACCTCGGCATCAGCGTCCTCGACGATTCTGCGTCGTTCCAGGTACTCCAAGATGGTGAGTTCGCGGCCCCGCGCGATGGCCACGTCGACGTCTACGTGTTCGTCCACGACAAGGACCACGCTGCCGCGCTGGCGGATTTTTCCCACATTACGGGCGCGACGCCGCTCATCCCCCGCTACGCGCTCGGCAACTGGTGGAGCCGCTTCCACCGCTACTCAGCCGAGAGTTATGAAGCGCTCATGGACACGTTCGAGCGCCACGAACTCCCCTTCAGCGTGGCCGTGATCGACATGGATTGGCACATCACCGACGTGGAGCGCCGCTTCGGCCACGGCTGGACGGGCTACACCTGGAACCGTGAGCTCTTCCCCAACCCCGAGGAGTTCCTCCAAGGTCTGCACGATCGCGGCATGGCGGTCTCATTGAACGTCCACCCCGCCGACGGGGTCCGCGCCTTCGAGGATGCATACCCGCGCGTGTGTGAACTCGTCGGGCAAGACCCCGCGGACGAGCTCCCTGTCGACTTCAACCTCGCGAGCCCCGCATTCCGCCAGGCCTACTTCGAAGGGGTGCATCACCCGCTGGAGGCGCAGGGCGTGGACTTTTGGTGGATCGACTGGCAGCAGGGCTCCACGGCCCAAAACGGCATGGACCCACTGTGGCTGTTGAACTACTTCCACACCGAGGACATGCGTCGACGCGGCAAGCGCCCGCTCATCCTCTCCCGCTACGCGGGCCCCGGCTCGCACCGTTTCCCCGTCGGTTTCTCGGGCGACGTGGTCTCGTCGTGGGATTCGCTCGCCTTCCAGCCGGAATTCACCGCGACCGCGGCCAACATCGGCTACGGCACGTGGAGCCACGACATCGGCGGGCACCTACTTGGCGTGCGCGACGACGAGCTCGCGCTGCGCTGGCTGCAGTTCGGCGTCTTCTCACCCATCAACAGGCTCCATTCCAGCAACGACGAGTTCTCGCGCAAGGAGCCTTGGCAGTACCGCGACGACGTGGGCGACGTGATGGGTGCGTTCCTACGCCTTCGCCACGCGCTCGTGCCGTATCTCTACTCCGAATGGGCAGACGGTACCCCGCTGCTGAAGCCCATGTACCACGCCTTCCCCACGAGCGACGAAGCCTACGAAGTGCCTAACCAGTACACGTTTGGCAGCCAGCTCATCGTCGCTCCGGTGACGAGCCCCGTCGACGAAGAAACGCGCCTCGCAGCCACCCACACATGGCTGCCCGAGGGGCGCTATGTCGACGTATTCACCGGCCTGCACTACGCAGGCGGCCGCTACGTCACGATGCACCGGGACCTAGATTCCATCCCCGTGCTCGCTCCAGACGGCGCCATCGTACCGCTGGCCGCGCGCGGCACCCGCCCGGCGGATTTGCCGGAGCAGTTCGACGTGTGGGTGGCCCCTGGTGCGAATGGCAGCTACACGCTGATTGAGGACGACGGCGCACTCGAACCCGCAACGGTCACCACCCGCCTCGCATGGGACGACGCCTCGCGCACCCTCACCGTCGACGTCCCTACCGGCGCCACGCACATCCTGCCGGAAACCCGCACGTGGCGGGTGCGGTTACTAGGCACCAGCCTCGACGATCCTTGCGAGGCCGGCGTCACGCTACGCACCTCACCGCTGGAATGGACCGCACCGGAGTTCACCATCGACGCCGACGTACGCACCCGCTGCCAGACCATCTTGGAACGCGCCCAAACCGCCGTTGCCAACAAACAGACTGCAGCGCACATTCTCGACGGCGCATCCTCACCGCTGCGCGCGGTACAAGCGCTGCGATCGACCCCCGTGCACGGCGCCATCCCCCGCGGAGTCACCCGACTCCCGGATGCGCTCGTCGAGGCCTTGGCAGAGGTGCTCACCGCAGGAGAGTGAGCACCAGGGCATCTCGATACGCGGCTTCGCCGCTACTCGATGACCGGGGTGACCGCCGCGCCCCCGAAGATCAGGCATCCACACCCCGATGGTTGAGTAGCAGGCGAAGCCTGCGTATCGACTTGGGTTGAGTAGCGCCGCGGGCGCGTATCGACTTGGGTTGAGTAGCGCCACAGGCGCGTATCGAAACCAACCAGCCCTACCAATCACGAACTAACCCGATATCCACATTCGTTTCCCAAAACAGGCCAAAATCGCCTCTCACAACAAACGAGTGTGGATATCGGGTTACCTTCCGTGAGGCATCTCGATACGCGGCTTCGCTGCTACTCGATGACCGAGGTGACCGCCGCGCCCCCGGAGATCAGACACCCTCGCCCCGATGGTTGAGTAGCAGGCGACGCCTGCGTATCGACCCCCCCCCGGGGCGCAAGCCTCAGTTTTGCTGGTTCTTGGCTTCTTCGAGGAGTGCGTCGATGTCGAGTTCCTTGATCTGCTCAATCAGCGAATCGAGCTGTTTGCTGTTCAGCAGACCGGACTGGCGGAACACCAGCTGCCCCTTGCGGAAGCCCATGATGGTGGGGATGGACTGAATCTCGAGCGCGGCGGCGAGGTCGCGGGCGTCTTCGGTGTCCACTTTGCCGAACACAACGTCGTCGTGACGCTCAGATGCATCCTCAAAGATGGGGCTGAAGCGCTTGCAGGGGCCGCACCAGTCAGCCCAGAAATCGACGAGCACCACCTCGTTGCCTTCAATGGTGGACGCGAAGTTCTCGGTGGTCAGTGCCGTGGTGGCCATGCGTAGTCCTTCCCTACTTGTTTGACGTGCAATACAACGCGGCCAGCAGTGAATTCATTCCCGCCAGCCGAAATCAGTTCAGTGCGAGGATACGTCGAAACGGCAAGGGAACCAGAACTTCCTGACGTTTCGCCATCCCCGTGAGGTGCTCGACGGCCGCGCGGGCACGGTCGGCATCGTCGGTGGCTCGTAGTCCCGCGATCAGCAGTTCGGCATCGTCGCGGTTTCGCACGGTGAAGTAGAACTTGGCCCTGGCGTCCTCAGCCTTCTGGAGGCCCGCGTAGCGCAGCAGCCTGACCGCGCGAAACTCCGTGTGGCCCGGCACATGGGGAAACTTGTGCAGGATCCTCACCAGCGACGACATCCGTTTCGCGTCGTCGAAGTTGAGGGGCCGCATCGACGGGGTCAGGGCCGCAAACATCCCTCCCGGACGCAGCACGCGGGCGACCTCGGAGAGCATGAGCATGCGGTTATCGTTGACGGCCAGCCCCATGTCGCTCACGACGGCATCGAACGTCGCGGGCCCGAACGGCAGGTAGTTGACGTCGGCTTGAACGAGCTCTCGTCGCCCTTGGCGCTTAGCCACGTCGATCGAGCTGGCGGACCAATCGACGCCCACCACCAGGCGTCCGTTCTCCGCCACCTCATGCATGGTTCCCCCGGAGCCGCATGCGAGCACCAGCACCCGCTTGGCGGTGGCGGACACTGCGCGACCAAGCCAGTGGTACGGGGTGAGATCGCCGCCGTAGCTGCGCGACAACACCTTTTCGATGGCGCCGGGGCGCCGGTTCAGCAGCCAGTGAAGGTTCTGATCGCTCACGTCAGCGCACCGTAACGAAGATCAGATCGGCGTCTTCTTCCGAGATGTCGAGCTGATGCTCCCCCACGCGAATCAGTAACCCGCCACCGACGCTCTCGCATTCCGCGCCCGGCAGTAGCCCGGTGGCGAGGATGGCGTCGAAGCCGTCGACGTCGGCTTGCAGGTGCTCGCTCAGTCTGGCCACACGGAAGCGAGTCGCGCCTTCTCGCAGCGCGCTCGCGAGCGTCTGCACGTCGGGTTGGGGCTGTGCATCAACGGCGACGCCGAGCTCGTCCAGCGCCGGAATGGGGTTGCCGAAGGGGGACACGACGGGGTCGTCGATGATTTTCACCAACCGCTGCTCGACGTCGAACGAGATAACGTGCTCCCAGCGACACGCCTCGTCGTGCACCTTGCTGAGGTCCAGCCCGATCACGTCGGTGAGGAGCCGCTCCGCCAACCGATGCTTACGCATGACGCTCCGGGCGCGAGCGCTGCCCTCGGCGGTCAGCTTGATGGTGCGGTCTAGTTGCACGACGAGTAACCCGTCACGCTCCATACGCGCGACGGTCTGCGACACCGTCGGCCCGGATTGGTGGAGACGCTCCGCAATCCGCGCCCGCAAGGGGGCGACACCCTCCTCAAGGAGTTCGTACACCGTCCTCAGGTACATCTCGGTGGTGTCAATCAGGTCACTCATCGCTGGCAATCATAGTCTTCGCGCCGCCCCTCGTGGTGCGGTTTAGACCACGCGGACGCCCTTATGCCACACCTCATGGAGCGTGCCTTCATCATCGACGAGGCACACGTCGGCGCGCTTGCCCACCGCCAGCTCGCCCACGTCGTCCAGCCCGTGGAATCGGGCCGGCGTGGTGGCCGCCATCTGGGCCACGTCGGGGATGGGGAGACCGACGGTGGAGACGCAGAACCGGAACGCGTCGGCCATGGTGAGCGTACTGCCGGCGATGGCCCCCTCCGAACCATCATCGGTGGCGAGGCGGGCGACGCCGTCAGCAACCACAACGTCAAGCGTGCCCAGGCGATAATTACCGTCGGCAGCCCCGGTGGCGCTCATGGCGTCGGTCACCAGCCCGATGCGCTGAGGCCCGACGGCGCTGTGCACCATGCGGATGACGTCCGGGTGGACGTGGACCCCGTCGCAGATGAGCTCCAGGAGCACGCGCTCATCGTGCAGCAGCGACGGGATCGGCCCCGGCGTGCGGTGGTGGATGCCGTTCATGGCGTTGAAGAGATGCGTGGCGACGGTGGCGCCAGCAGTAATCGACGCGGTGCAGATGGCCGCGTCGGCGTTGGAGTGACCAAACGCGACGCCCACTCCGGCCTCGACGAACCGCTGGACGGCCTGCATCGCCCCCTCGCGTTCGGGCGCCACGGTGATCATGCGCAGCGCGGGCGCGCCGGCGTCGATGAGGCGCTGGACGGTGGCGGGGTCTGGGTCGAGGAGCAGGTGTTCGGCGTGGGCGCCCTTTTTTTCGGGCGCGAGGAATGGGCCTTCGAGGTGGATGCCGTCGATCACACCCTCCTCAGTGAGCTGCCGCAAGGTCTCCTCCTGCGCCACCAGATCGTCGACGGAGAGCGTCACGGTGCTGGCGAACAGCGTGGTGGTGCCTTTCGAGAGGTGGAATGCACGGGCGCGGCGGTTCTCGTCGAGGTCCGGCGTGCCGAAGCTCACCTGCACCGCCCCGTGGCAGTGCGTGTCAACGAAACCCGGCACGGCCCACAGCGCAGCTGCGTCGGGGGCGCCGTCGGAGATTTCGACGATGCGATCACCGTCGATGGTGATCCTCGCGTCGGCAATAACTCCATGCGATGTCACCATTTTCTTCACCACAAAGCTCTGCATTCCTTCATTCAAACAGGGGTTCGGCAATTGAGCAGCCATTGCAACGAAATGCGCAAGTGGGATGATGGATCTATGCAGATCCCCCAACACCTTCTCCCGAAAGACGGCAGGTTCGGCTCCGGGCCGGCAAAGATTCGCGACGAGGCCCTGGCCTATCTCGCGTCGCGCAACGACCTCTTGGGCACCTCGCACCGCCGACCCCCGGTGCGCGAACTGGTGGGCAGGGTGCAGGCCATGCTGGCTGAGCTCTACTCAATGCCCGACGGCTACCAAGTGGCGCTCGGCAACGGCGGCGCGTCCCTGTTTTGGGATATCGCCGCCTGTTCGCTCATCGAACACCGGGCGTCCCACGCGGTATTTGGCGAATTCAGCCGCAAGTTCGTCCAAGAAACGAGCAGCGCGCCATTCCTCGAGGCCCCCGACGTGGCCGAGGCGCCGGCTGGCTCCGTCGTGCTGCCAAAGGACACGGGCGCCGACGTGATGGCCTGGCCACACAACGAGACTTCCACCGGCGCGATGGCCCCCGTGCGGCGCCTGGGAGAAGGCCTCATGCTCGTCGACGGCACCTCGTCGGCAGGTGGCGCAGCAGTCGATCTGCAACAGACCGACGTCTACTACTTCTCCGCACAAAAGAGTTTCTCAGGCGACGGCGGCATGTGGCTGGCGTTCGTGTCCCCCGCCGCTGTCGAGCGCGCCGAGCGCATCGCAAAGACCGACCGCTGGATCCCGGGCATGCTCGATTTCCGCGCCGCGCTGCGAAACTCCAGCAAGGAGCAGACCGTCAACACCCCGTCGATCGCCACACTGCTGTTGTTGGAGGCGCAGCTTCGCTGGATGCTGGAGTTGGGTGGGATCGATGCCGTCGACGCCCGCTGTCGTCGTAACACCTCCACCTTGTACAACTGGGCGGAGCAGCAAAGCTACGCGCGCCCGTTCGTCGAGAACCCGGACGACCGCTCCACCGTCGTTGCAACCATCGAATTCGACGCGAGCGTGGACACGGGCAACCTGATCGAAGTGCTGCGCCAGCATGGCATCGTCGACGTAAGCCCGTACCGCGGCATCGGCCAAAACCAGCTGCGCATCGGCGGGTTCCCCTCCATCGATCCCGAAGACACCGAGGCGCTCGTCGAGTGCATCAGTTACGTGATCGAGCACAGCTGAGACAGGTAACAACCCCACAAGTAAGGGGGCGGGCCAAGCGCGATGCTTGACCCGCCCCCTACTTGGTTGAGGACAACCCTTTGTCAGCGACGTGTGAGCGTGAACTCCTGGGAGCGATGCACGCCGAGCTGGCCGTAATCCACCGCGACGCGCCACTTCAAGGTGCCCTTGTTGTAGCGACC
The DNA here is from genome assembly GCA_032576855.1 of Propionibacteriaceae bacterium. GTDB lineage: Bacteria > Actinomycetota > Actinomycetes > Propionibacteriales > Propionibacteriaceae > Arachnia. The sequence continues at coordinate 131,564 of JAWFWL010000004.1, read as the reverse complement.
GTAGGTGAGCGGCAGGACGTAGGAGCCATTGGCCTTCGTCACGCCAACCTGCGACCTAGACCACGTGCCATTCGGAAGCAGCACCTCGGTCCAAACCTTCTTGTTGGCCTGAGAATCCGCGTGACCCCAGACGTTCGTGGCAGCACCGACGGCCTTCACACCCGCGGTGTGCGCAACCGGCTTGCCGTAGCGACGCTGGGTCATCGGGGAGGACACACCAGCCACCTTGCCGTCAGCGTCGAGCGCGACCACTCGCCACGTCTGGGTGCCGAGGCTGCTGCGACCGTAGGTGAGCGGCACCACGAAGGAACCGTTCTTGTCAGCCTGCACCTTCTGCGACGTGGACCACTCGCCGTTCGGGAGCTTCACCTGCGTGGCCACGGTCACGGGCGCCTTAGCGCCAGAAACTCGGCCCCAGGCGTTGGAGTTCCAGCCCACCATCGACTCCGCAGCAACCTTGGCCGAGAAATCGACCGGCGTCGGCTCAGGTTCTGGCTCAGGCTCAGGTTCCGGCTCGGGCTCCGGCTCCGGCTCGGGGTCCGGCTTGTCAGCGGCAAGTTTGATGCCGACGAGCACGGGGTCGTGGTCAGAGGAACGGAACTCGTCGGGAGAGAAGAGCTCCTGCTCCGCCTTCTGCTTGAACTTCATCGTGTAGTCGGTGAGCGGCAGTTCGTCGGAGTTGATGTGCCACTCCGCGGCACCGGTGATCTTCGACGTCAGGGCGTCGTTGGAGAACGCGTAGTCGAGGTAGCCCAGCTGGCCGTTAAACACGTAGGAGTAGGCCTTCTCACCCTGGAATTTCTTCGCAAGGTCGGTGAACCCTGCCTTCTCGAAGGCGATGACGGGATCCTCGTGGTCGTAGCTGTTGTGGTCGCCGATCACGAGGATGTGCTCAGACTTCTCCACCTGGATCTTGTCACTATTGAGCCATTCGGTGAGGGCCTGCACTGCCTTCACGCGGGTCTCCTGGCAGTTGCCGACGAGGGGGTTCATCGTCGCTTCGGAAGGATCACCACATGCGGAGCCCTTTGACTTCAGGTGGTTCACAGCGACGGTGACCGTCTCGCCGGTGGTCTTCTCCTTGAAGGTCTGGGCCAGCGTCGGGCGGTTCTTCGTATCGATGAAACGCTTGTCGTCGGCGCTGGTGAGGGTGTCGAACTTGCCGACGGGCTCCACCTTCGCGGGCTGGTAGATGAATGCGGTGGTGATGGCGTCGGTACCGATCTTGCCGGTCTTCAACGCGGCCCACTTGCCGTCTTCACTGGCTTCGTTCAGTGCCTTCACCAGGGTTTCGACGGCGGTGCCGTTGTTTTCAATCTCGTTCAGGCCGATGATGCCTGCGTCAAGCTTGTTGAGCTCGGCAACGATCTTTGCTTCCTGCCGCTTGAACTCTTCCGCCGTAGCTGCGCCACGGGCGTTCTTGTCCTGAGACGAGAGCGTCGTGAAGTAGTTCAGTACGTTCGCGCCGGCTACCTGCAGGTCGCCGCCAACCTTCGGCACGTCGGGGCGCTTGTTGACGTTGTCGATGGTGCCAGCCTGCGTGGGCTGGAGCGCCCAGTTGTCGAAGCGGTAGTCGAGCACGCCGGCGACGCCCTTGATCTGGTCGCCACCGCGGAAGAGCGTGTCCTTGGTGAGCGGTTTCAGCGTCGCAGGGTGGATGGCCGGCGACGGGTTCTGGTTGCTGCGCCCATCGTCGATCAGCACGCGATTGATCGCATTATCGTCGAAGATCTTGGCGGCTTCGTCGCTGGACGCCTTCGCAAGCGCGGTGGGCTGGAACTGGCGCTCCGGGCCGACAGCGATCTGGCCGTAACGCCCGTACTGGTACACCTCGAGCACAGTGAGGGGGTTCGCAAACGTGACGAGCATGCCCTCGTACTTCTCAAACTCCGTGTTGGGGAAGTCGATGACCGTGGGCTTGGGGAGTTCTGCGGTGCCGCACGAAACTACGTCGAATGGTTTGATCTGGGTCAGGCCGTAGTGTTCACTCACATTGCCCGTGACACGGACAACATCGCCGGCCTTCAAATCGCCAGCGAGCTGATACATGTCGTAGATGAAGATGCCGTCGGAAGTGGCGTCGTCGCCATCGCCCTCATCCTGCAGGTAAAAGCCCTTGAAGCCGCCCTCCTGGAAATCTCCCACGACGGCGCCCTGCACAGTGACCATGTTGCCGTCCATGGGTGTCTTGTCACCGTTGCCTTGCACTGCGCCGATCTTGGTGGCATCCGCCTTGCACAGATCCGACGGTGCAGGCTCCGGGTCCGGCGTGGGTTCAGGGTCAGGTGTCGGTTCAGGGTCCGGCGTCGGCGTGGAGGCGCCGTCCATGCTGTGTGAGCCAAGACCGTCGAACGTATCCTTCGGCTTCTTCTCCCACTGAGCCGCCACGTCGAAGGCATCGTTCGGGTTGGTGTCGCCTGAGGTGACGGATGGCTTGCGGACGAGGGTCACGTCGGTGCCCCACTTGTCCGTGTTGCCGATCTGGCCGATGGAGTCGACGACCGCGTCGCCCTTCTTCAGCACGAGGACGTCGTCGCCGTTGAAGTTGGTGACGCTGCCCTGCGTCTGTCCCTTGCCCTTCAGATCAGCGCCGGCCTGCGCATGCACCACCACGTAGGTTGCACCGGGGGCAAGCTTGCCTTCCAGCTGCATGGTGTTGTTGGGCTTGGTACCGCCGTTGGCGTACAGCTCGACGCTGTACTGGCTGAGGTCAACTTCGGCGTCCGTGCCGTTGTAGATCTCGATGGCCTTGTTTTGGCTCGAGCCTTCGACGTACTCGCTGATGATCAGGTCGGTGGCCGCTGCGTTCGCCGTCGTCGGGAGCAGCCACGAGGCTGCGACGACGCTGGAAGCCAGCAGTCCCGCCAAGATTTTTCGTCCTGAGCGCACGGTGTCATTCCTTCGTTAGCGGTGGACAATGCGGACGGCCCTCGGTGAGGGCCCACTTGCAAACTATTGCCCGCGTATGTCGCTAGGGCTGCCCGGAGATGAACAGTAGGTAACGAGGGAGCGTGTCAGGCGCGCGAGAAGAAGGTGACGAGGCCGGCCGCAATACCGACGATGCCCGCCAGGACGAGCGCCACGATGGTGCCCGTGCTGCGGGGCTGATTCTCGGCCTTCGGCTGTTCCCCTTTTGCTTCTGGCGCGGCGCTCGGCGAGGGCGAAGCCTGGCCGCTGGCAGATGCTTCAGGGCTGGGCGACGCATCCGGCGAAGCGTCCTCAGACTCCTGCGGCTCCGGGCTCGGGGTGGACGTTGTGTTGCTCGTGGGCACCTGGGCTTCGCGCATGATGCCGGCGCTGCCGATCAGAAGCGTCTCGTCATCCGTCGCGGTGATGGATTCCGCAGGCATCTCAGACGCATACGTCTCGACTGCCTTGGTCTCCCAGCTGAACGCGTCGATCACATGCACGCCGTCCGCGGCGCGGAGCACCATGGTGCCCCCGTCCGGCAGGAAGGTGCCGTCGGTCACGCCGTCGGGCGCATCCGCCACACGCTCAACCTTGTTGTGCCCCTTGCGCGAGGGGTTCGACGGTGCGCGGTAAATGCCTGCGTCCTCGCCGTGTGACACCAGGTAGATGCGCCCCTTGCCCGAGACCATCATCGTCTGAAAATCCGTGTTGGTATCCGGAAAGTCGAAGAGGTACGAGCGATATTTCTTCGCGCCAGCGTGGAGATTCGAGAAGCGGTAGATGGTGAAGCTGTCGCGCTTGCCGTCGGGATTGCCCGTATCCCCGACGTACATTGCGCCGTCTTTGATAGCTAGGGCTTGCACCGACTGGATGTCATCGCCTTCCCAGCTGATCCGTGACTGTTCGCCGTCGGCACTCACTCCGACGAGCACGCCCTCGTCGGCTTCATCCCCAGCCACCCACAAAGTTTCTCCGTCGGAGTCCCACGCCATACCTGTGACGGTGCCCACCTGATCGGCGGGAATCTCGACGTCAGCCACGGCAGGAAGCGCGACGACGGAAGCAGCCAGCACAGCTGCGATGGAGACGGAAATCAGACGATGGTGCATTGCGCTGTCAGCCTACAACGAAGATACAAGGGCGCCGGCAACAGCAATGACGATCACCACCACCAACACGATGGTGACAATCTTCTGCTGAGCCCGGTAATTCATCGACGGCAGTCTACGCGCTTCAGCTGCCGCGCGAACAACGGCAGACCGAACTCCGGCCCCTGGATGGCAAGGCCCGGATGCGAGCTTCGCGACGCTCCGCATCTAAACCGTAACGGGCGTAGAATATCTGACACCGTCAACGACGACGAAAGGCCGCATCATGCCCCCCTCTCCTGGTAAGAACCCATCGCCACTAGCACGGCTGGCAAATATATTGCCCGCCAAATGCCCGTCGATAAGGAGCCTGTGATGCCACGAACACGCTATGCCGCATTTGTCACGGCCACGTTGGTGCTCGCCACGGCGTGCGCCCCGGCCACGCCGGTGATTGGCTCCAACCTGAGCCCCGTCGACGGTGTGTCGATGGACGTCTACGTCTTCGACGACGGCCCCCAGGCCACCCGACACCACATCACCAACCGCACCGACGTCGGCAAGATCATCAGCTACCTCACCCGCTCGAAGGGGAAGCAGGTATCCGAACCCGACGAGCATGCACACTACGAATCGTTCGTCATCACTCTGACCAACGGCAGCACCGTCGAAGCGCTCCACGCATATCACAACCCGAAGATCAACTGGATATGGACTGAGGCCAGCGGCTGGGTGGATGTGCACTACGGCGGCCAACTCGTCGGACCTGGTACGTTCGTGCCATTGGAAGACACCGGGGACACCGTCGATGTCAGCCAAGTGCCCCTGTCAGAACACCGGAGGGCATCATGAGCCGCAAACAGTGGACGGTGCTCGCCATTGTCGTGGTGGTAGTGAGCGTTGTCATCGGGGCTGGCGTCGTGGTGTGGCGGCAGCTCATGCCGCGCGAATACAAGACAGCCATCTCCATGTGCCCGGCAGGTGCGACGACCGCCGACCTGGTGATCTACCATCGCTCGGCGCTCGACGGGCACGTCGAAAAGGTCACGAGAACCCAGCAGGAATGCCAGCCGGGGCTGGCAACCGCCGTCGATAGCGGAGACCACCCCCGCGAACCGCTAGGCGAACTGCCTCTGACCGTCATCGTCGCGCGCGCTGGCGACAAAACGCAGACCACGTGGCTCTACCAGCTGCCAGGCGCCGCCGGGTTCTTCGTGCAGCAGGAGGGCGCCTCGGGCTCGCGCGAAGACCGCACCTGGGATTTGCCGCTGGATGACAAACCGACGACGGTGGATCCGGCCAGCCTGCCAGCCGCACCCCAGTAACCAAACCACCCCACCCGCATTAAGGAATGCTGGAACCCACCAAAAACGGTGGGTTCCAGCATTCCTTAATGATGTCACCCGTGGTGGCGCATGCAGCACGGGGGCAGGAAGGTCACTTGATGACGAGCACCAAGTCGCCGCCTGTCAGCTGCATGGTGCCGCTGATGGCCACCCGCTCCACCGTGCCGGCGATGGGTGCGTTGATGCTGGCCTCCATCTTCATCGCTTCGATGGTGGCGACGGGCTGCCCGGCTTCGACGGTGTCACCGGCCTGGACGGTAGCCGTGACCGCGCCCGAGAACGGGACCGCCACATGCCCGGGAACGCTCGAATCCGCGCGTTCCGCAGCGGGCACTTCGGATTCGATGGATTCGTCGCGCACCCTGATGGGCCGCAGCTGGCCGTTCACCGTCGCCATCACTTGACGCTTCGCGCGCTTGTCGGGCGTACCGATGGATTCCAGCTCCATGAGGAGCGCGACGCCCTTGCCAAGCGGCACCGTGTACTCGCGGTCCGGCTCCATGCCGTACAGGAACGGAATCGTCGGAATGACGGAGACGTCGCCGAAGTCTTCCCGAAGCTGGGCGAATTCTTTCGCCGGGCCGGGGAAGAGCAGACGGTTGAGCGTCGCCTGGCGCTCGGTGCCGGGCTCGTCGAGGAGCGGCAGGTCGTCGGCAGGCACCTCGGTGATGCGCACCGGCTGCTTGCGGCCCTCCAGCGCCTTCGAGCGGAACGGCTCCGGCCAGCCACCTGCGGGCGTGCCGAGCTCGCCGTTCAGGAAGCCGATCACCGAATCCGGGATGTCGAAGCGCTGCGGGTCCGCCTCGAACTCGTCCGGGTCCGCGCCGACGGCCACCAGGTGCAGCGCGAGGTCGCCAACCACCTTCGACGAAGGCGTCACCTTCGTCGGACGCCCCAGGATGCGGCTCGCCGCGGCATACATGTCCTCCACGGCCTCGAAGCGATCACCCACACCCAAAGCGATGGCCTGCTGACGCAGGTTGGAAAGCTGACCCCCAGGGATCTCGTGCGTGTAGACGCGCCCCGTCGGCGCGGGCAACCCGGACTCGAACGGGCGGTAGAGCTTGCGCACGGCCTCCCAGTACGGCTCCAGATCCAGCACAGCCTGCGGATCCAGCGCCGGAGCCCGATCCGTGCCGTCGAGCGCCGCGAGCAGAGCGGACATGGGCGGTTGCGACGTCGTCGAGCTGAGCGCCGAATTAGCGACGTCGACGGCATCAACGCCGGCATCAATCGCGGCGACGAGCGTGGCGATCTGGCCGCCGGTGGTGTCGTGCGTGTGGAGGTGGACGGGCAGGTCGAACCGCTCCCGCAGGGCGGTGACAAGGCGCCTAGCCGCCTCCGGCCGCAGCAACCCAGCCATGTCCTTGATAGCCAGGATGTGCGCGCCCGCCTCGACGATCTCCTCCGCCAGTCGCAGGTAGTGATCCAGCGTGTAGGTAGTCTCCGCCGGGTCCAGCAGGTTCGACGTGTAACACAGCGCCACCTCAGCAACCGACGACGTGCCCAGCACCGCGTCGATGGCGGGGCGCATCTGCTCCACGTCGTTCAACGCGTCGAAGATGCGGAAGATGTCGATGCCGACGCTGGCAGCCTCGTCGACGAACGCCTCGGTGACCTTCGTCGGGTAGGGCGTGTATCCGACGGTATTGCGCCCGCGCAGCAGCATCTGCAGGTTCTGGTTCGGCATAGCCTCGCGCAGCTTCGCCAGTCGCTCCCACGGATCCTCGCCCAGGAATCGGAGCGCGACGTCGTACGTCGCCCCGCCCCAACACTCGACGGAGAACATCCCAGGCAGCGAGCGTGCCTGGTGGGGTGCGACGGCCAGCAGGTCCCGCGTGCGCACGCGGGTGGCAAGCAGCGATTGGTGGGCGTCGCGGTAGGTGGTGTCCGTGATGCCGACGGCCTTCGCCGCGCGAAGCTCCTGCGCGAACGCCTGCGGGCCGAGCTCCAGCAAGCGCTGGCGGGCGCCGTCGGGCACCGGCGAGGCCGCGTCGAGCTTCGGCAGCTTGCGCGCCGGATCCAGGTGCGTGGGCGCTTCGCCGTGGGGACGGTTCACTGTCTTGTCCGCTACCCAGCGCAAGAGTTTCGTGGCGCGGTCCGCGGGGGTGCGCGACGTCAACAGGTATGGGCGATCGTCGATAAACGACGTGGTCATGCCAGGTTTTGCGAAGTCCGGGTCGTCGAGCACGGCGCGCAGGAAGGCAAGGTTCGTTGCGACGCCGCGCACGCGGAACTCGGCCAGCGCGCGGCGTGCGCGGGCCAGGGCCATGTCGAGGTCGCGCCCGCGGGCGGTGAGCTTCACCAGCAGCGAGTCGAAGTGCGGCGAGATCTCCACTCCTGTGCCGGTGGTGCCGCCGTCGAGGCGGATGCCGGAGCCGTTCGCGGAGCGGTAGGCCGTGATGAGGCCGGTGTCTGGGCGGAACGAGTTCGACGGGTCTTCCGTGGTGATCCGGCATTGCAGCGCGGCGCCGCGGATCTGGAGCTCGTCTTGGCGGATGCCGATCTGTTCGAGGGTCTCCCCGTTCGCCACGCGCATCTGCGCCTGGACGAGGTCGACGTCGGTGATTTCCTCCGTGACGGTGTGCTCCACCTGGATGCGCGGGTTCATCTCGATGAACACGTGCTGTCCGGCGCGCGGGCCCTCCGTCTCCACGAGGAACTCGACGGTGCCGGCGCACGAGTAGTCGATAGCCTTCGCGAACTTCACGGCGTCGGAGGTGAGTGCCTCGCGCTGCTCGTCGGTGATGAACGGTGCGGGCGCGAGCTCCACCACCTTCTGGTGGCGGCGCTGCACTGAGCAGTCACGCTCAAACAGGTGGACGATGTTGCCATGCTCGTCGCCTAGGATCTGCACCTCGATGTGGCGCGGGCCCTGTACCGCTTGCTCGACAAACACCGTCGGGTCGCCGAACGCGCCGTCGGCTTCGCGCATGGCCGCGGACAGTTCGTTTCGGAACTTCGCGGGATCGTCGACGCGACGCATCCCGCGCCCGCCGCCGCCGGACACGGCCTTAATGAAGACAGGGAAACCGATCTCGTTCGCGGCTGCTTCGAGCTCATCGATATCGGTGCCTGGCTTCGACGACTGCAGCGTCGGCACCCCGGCGTTACGAGCGGCCTCGACCGCACGCACCTTATTACCGGCCATTTCGATGACGTGTGGGGCGGGGCCGATGAACTTGATGTCGTTGTCCGCGCAAGCCTGCGCGAGCTGCGGGTTCTCCGAGAGGAAGCCGTAGCCAGGGTAAATTGCGTCCGCTCCGGACTCCTTCGCGACGCGGATCAGCTCGTCGATGTCCAGGTAGGCGCGGATGGGGTGGCCTTCTTCGCCAATCAAGTACGACTCGTCGGCCTTCACACGATGGTCTGCGTTGCGGTCTTCGTGAGGGAACACCGCGACGGTGTGCATCCCCAGTTCGTAGGCTGCGCGGAATGCGCGAACAGCAATCTCGCCACGGTTGGCTACCAGTACCTTGCTCAGCATGCTCGCAACCTTACAAGGCCGACGGCGCTCGTCGCTCGGACCGTCCGCGGGCTTTGGACGCCCACAACGGGTAGTGTGCGAGCATGAACATCACCGATCCCGAGATCATTGAGTTCGCCGGCTCCCCCACAGTCGTCGTTCGACGCGAAAACATTCCCGTCGAAGAGCTGGCCGAGTTCATGGACACGAGCTTCACCGCCTTGGGCACCGCAATCCGCGAACACCGCTTCGTGCCTTCAGGCCCCGGGTTCAGCAGGTACGACACGCGTCTCCTCGAGAACGTGACCGTCGAGGTGGGGTTTCCAGTCGAGGAAGTGTGGGGAGAATTCGCCAAGATCGGCGACGTGACCATCCAGGGCTCGGAGCTTCCGGCCGGCACCACCGCTGTCGCAAAGTACAAGGGCGGATTCGATGAGATCGCCGACGCTTGGCAGGACATGCTGCAGCGGCTGGCCGACCGCGGCTACGAAACATCGCGCCCGTTTTGGGAGTACTACGACGTTCCCCCAGCCCCCGGGCGCGAGGAGCGGCACTACCTCACCCGCCTCGCCGCCCCCGTCGAGCGCGCCTGACCCAAAAAATTTGACCGTTATCCTCCACCAGAAGCAAATGACCCCCGCTTTTTGGGGTTTTTTTGCAGGCGTGGAGGATAACGGTCAAATTTATTCTGAGGGCTGTTCAGCGGGCCAGGCACTACAGGGGCGAGGCCACAGTTCGAACGAGGAGCGAAAGTGACCGTTATCCTCCACGCCTGCAAAAAATTTGGCGAATTCAGGGGGTCTTTGGCTTCTGGTGGAGGATAACGGTCACTTTCGCGAGTAGCCGCTAGCCGGTGATCAGATCCAGGATCGGGCCTTGCACGAAGTAGACGATGAACATTGCCGCCACCACATACATCAGCGAGTGAATCTGCTTCGCCCTGCCCATCACGATATTCAGGAACACGTACGCCAGGAACCCCACGCCGATACCCGTGGTCACCGAGTACGCGAACGGCATGAAGATAATGGTGAAGAACGCGGGGATACCAAGCTCGGGCTTGGTCCAGTCCACCTCCACCACCTGCGAGATCATGAGGAAGCCGACGAACGCCAGCGCCGGGGCGGCGGCCTCCGAGGGCACCATGTTGATGACGGGGGCAAGGAACATCGACGCGATGAAGGCGAGACCGGTCACCACGGACGCCAGACCGGTGCGGGCGCCTTCACCAACACCAGTGGTGGATTCCACGTAGCAGGTGTTCGACGAGACGGACCCCAGGCCGCCGGCGACGGCGCCGAAGGAGTCGACGAGCAGGATAGACGTTGTGCGCTCCGGCAGCCCCTCCTCATCGAGCAGGTCACCCTCGGAGCCCACGGCTACGACGGTGCCCATCGTGTCGAAGAAATCGGCGAGCAACAGAGAGAACACGAGCACCACAAGGGCCAACGCATTCGTGAGCGAGAACTCGCCGTTCGGGAAGAAGGCGCCGATCATGTCGACGTTGCCCAGCAGGTGCAGGTCTGGCAGCTGGAAGTCAGCGAGCTTCGGCACGTTCAGCGACCACCCCGTCGGGTTGGTGCCGTCGGGGCCCTGCGCACCTACCTTGGCGACCGCCTCGATGATGATTGCGAGCACGGTGGACGCGAGGATGGAAATCAGAATCGAGCCCTTCACCTTGCGCGCGTGCAGCCCGATGAGCAGGAGGAATCCGAACAGGAACACGAAGATGGGCCAGCCCACCAGCGATCCATTGATGCCGAGGGTAACGACGGTGCCACCGCCTGGCCGCACCACGCCGGCGTTGATGAGGCCGACGAACGCGATGAACAAGCCGATGCCGACGGAGATCGCGCTGCGAAGCGCTGGCGGGACGGCCTTGAACACCGCTGTGCGGAAGCCCGTGAGCACCAGCACACCGATGAGGATGCCTTCCCACACCACAAGGCCCATAGCCTGACCCCACGTCATCTGCGGCGCCAGCGTGTACGCGACGAGCGCGTTCAGACCCAGCCCCGCGGCCAAGCCCATCGGGAAGCGCCCGATCACACCCATGAGGATGGTGAGGATGCCGGCGATGAGCGCCGTCGCAGCGGCCACCATGCCGATCGACGTGGCCACCGCCGCCGCGTCGACCTCACCGCCCACCATCCGGGGTGCGCCGGAGATGAGGTTGCCGTTCACGTCGGCCGATGTGCCGAGGATGAGGGGGTTCAGCGCGATGATGTAGGCCATCGCGAAGAAGGTCACGAGCCCGCCACGCACCTCGCGCCCAATCGTCGATCCGCGACGAGTGATGCCGAAGTAGTGGTCGAGGCCAGACGCCTTGGGAGATGCTTCTTGCACAGTAGAGTTCGTAGCCACGGAGGGCATGGTAGTGCTCCCGCATCCGACAAGCACTTCCGCCCCTCTGAAGCCGGCGCGGTAATGTGGCACCGTGCAGTCTTCCTTCAGGCCCCCAAGATGCGTGATCGCGACGTTCGCCGTCGTGCTCTCGCTCGCGGCCTGCACCGACGAGCCGGCGCCTGCACCGTCGGGCCCCTCCCCTTCCGACGGCGCCTCGTCACCGTCGGTGAGTGCGTCGCCGAGCGCTTCGGACTCACCTTCAGCCGCCCCGTCGCCGTCGCCCAGCGAGGTGCCCAGTCGCGCCGTCCAAACCGGAGGCACACTGAAACTCACGTTCGGGGAAGTCACCGGCAACTACGCGGACATCCTGTGCGAAACCTCCTCGGGCCTCGACGTCGTGGCCTCCGCCGGGGCTTTGGAGGGGGTGCAGTTCACCGTCGATTCCTCGAACAAGGTGCAAAGCCTCGCGATCACGCTCCCCGACGGGGTCACCGCCCTCGTGGGGAAGAACGTCGGTGACGCCACATTTACCGGCGATAACAAGCACTTCGCTGTGCACGGCAACGCCGTGGCTGCGGTGGACGGCAAGGCCACGCCGATGCCGTTCACCGTCGACGGCGGCTGCTAGCAGCGCGGCCCAGGCTCAGTCGAACAGGATGGAATCGACGTCGATGGTGTCGTAGACCGGCGCGGGGAGTTCCCGGGCGCGAGATTGCTCCACCACGTCGGAGTGGCCGCCGCAGCCGTGATCGAGGTGCACCACCTTCGCATCCGACGACGAGTACGCGTTGGCACAGACGCCAAAAAGCGTGCCAAGCGAACCGCGTAATGGGATGAAGTATCCGCAGGTGCCGCAGTTGGCGGGCGCCTCGCGCGAGCCCTCGTCCGACGGGCCGGGCGCGCCGCGCAGCCAGCGCTCCGCCGCCTGATCGCGACCTTCGAGCGAAAGCACCCGCTCCCGCCCAAGGCCGAGTTCCGCGACGGTGCTGCGCAGCTGCACCCACTCGTTGGGGTCAGCGTCGGCGGGGAGGTCTGTGGCGGAGAACCCGGGTTCTAGGCGCGGGTCGTTGTCGGGGGTGGCCATGAGCAGGCCGGGCCCGATGTCGCCGGGCTCGATGCGTTCCTCCCACGGCACCCACGCGGGCGCCAGCAGCGCACCTTCCTTGGGCGCGAGCGACACTTCATTCACAGTGGCCGTCTTCGCGCGCGATGCACGCACCAGCGTGACAGCCCACACCCAGTTTGGGTATCCGTCCAGCTCGCAGGCGAACGTGTGCGTGGCGATCCGATCGCCCGGCTCTGCCTTCACGCCCAAGTGTTCCCCGACGGCGTCAGGGCCGGACACTTCCTCAGCGGCGGTGCGTGCGACGTCGACGGCATCCGCGACGATCTGATCGAGCTTGGGCGCGCGAGTTTTCGCAGCTGGCAAGTTACTTCTCCAGTTCCTCAGCGACTCGACGCAGCACCTGCGCGGCCTTCATCGCCATCTTCGGGTCGGGGTGGCGGTTGGCGCGATACCCATTGCCGAGACCGTCCAACATCTGGATGAGGTCCTCGACGATGACCGCCATCTCCTGCGGCTTCTTGCGCGATGCCTTGGACAGCGACGGTGGCTGATCCAGGATGGTCACGTTGAGCGCCTGCTCACCGCGTCGGCCGTCGACGACGCCAAAGTCCACTCGCTGCCCACTGCGCAGCGCGGCAACACCGTCGGCGAGCGCAGTGGAGCGCACGTACACGTCGCCGCCGCCGTCCTTGGTAATGAATCCGAAGCCCTTCTCCGCGTCGAAGAAGCGCACCTTTCCTGTAGGCACGTCGAAACCCACTTTCCTACGATGTTCGACGGCCTAGTCTACCGAGCACTCAGAGAGACTGGAAATGATCCCGGTACTGCAGTTTGGATGCGGCTTGTTCGTCGACTACGACGATCGTGTCGGGGTGGAATTGCAGCAGCGAGGCGGGGCAGACCTGGCTGACAGGGCCCTCCACCATCGCAGCGATGGCATTAGCCTTGCCCGCCCCTTGCGCGATGAGCACCGCACGCTGGGATCGCATGATCGTCGCGGGGCCCTGGGTAACCGCGTGGGTGGGCACTTCGTCGATGGAGTCGAAGAAACGGGCGTTGTCGCTACGGGTTTGCTGCGTGAGGGGCACGACGTGGGTAGTAGCCCCAAAGGAGGTAAAGGGCTCATTGAAGCCGATGTGCCCATTCGCTCCGATGCCGAGCACCTGTACGTCGATGCCACCCGCGGCCTCGATGTCGGCGTCGTATCGCTCAGCGGCGGCGTGCACGTCGTCGGCGAGCCCGTCGGGCACATGCACGTTGGCGGGATCCATACCGAGCGGCTCGGTGACGGTGCGGTGGATGACGGCGTGGTAGCTCTCCGGGTGCTCGCGTGGGATGCCGACGTACTCGTCGAGCGCGAAGCCGTGCGCGCCCCGAAGGTTCAGACCTTCTTCACGGATCATCCGAGCGAGTTCTGCGTAGAGGCCGAGCGGGGAGGATCCGGTTGCGAGACCGAGCACCGGAACATCCGATGCGCGCAACGATTCCGCCACGAACTTCGCTGAGATGTGCCCGACTTCTAGTGCGTCTCGACAAACGAAAACTTGCACGGTGCTCCTATCTTTCCGGGTTGTTTTCAGCCTAGGGGGTGCACCTGGCCGTGCGGGCACCGCACCACTGACTTCGCTCAACGCAATTGCACGTTCGCCCCGTAGGATGGGCGCATGGCCAGCTGGAAGGACGGGGCTGCCTACGCCCCCATCGAACGCCCCGACGGGTTTGCCACGCCCAACACCAGCCCGTTGAGCGTCGCCTCGCCACCCGAGCAGGTGACGCCGGGGGCCGTCGCGAGGCCCGCCACCCTCGAACCAGTTGCCGCTCCCCCACTGGGCGACGTGGCCCGCGCCGCCGTCGCCTCCCGCGACCCGCAACAGCCATTCGACGTGCAATCCGCCGCCATGACCTCCGCACCCGCGCTCCCCGACGGACAGCGAGACCCGCTCGCGCCGTACGCGGTCACGACGGCTACCCCGACGTCGACCCAGGACGCGCCTCCCCCACCGCCGAACGCCATGCCCCTCCCCAACGGCTGGGCGCCGCCTGCGCAGTCGGAAGGATCATCAGGCCCGCTGCTCTGGCTCTGCGTGGGGATGTGCGCGGTGGGGCTGCTGTTGCCAGCGGTCGGGCCGGTGCTGCTGGTCTTGGCTGGGGTTTTGAGCGTTCTGCGTGTGGAGGAGGCGAACAAGCTGGGCGGCGCCACCGTCGGGCTGGGTGCCACGCTGCTCCTTATCCAGCTGCTGCTACCCCTCGTCGACGTGTCGCTGCTGGTGCGCATCACCAGCCTCGGCCTCGGCGCCGGCTTCACCGTGCTCGCAGTGAGGAAATCTGCCTGATCAACGGCCGGGAAACACACGCTCAGGCGGTTGAGCCCTACGCCCGATGGTTGGTAGCGCCGAAGGCGCGTATCGAAACCACCTTCACCCACGCCCCCACCGATGGTTGAGTAGCGGGCGAAGCCCGCGTATCGAAACCACACCAGTGTGGTATCACGTTGGTATCATCAGAGTATGGCTATGACACTTCGGTTGACGGAATCCGACGAGCAGGCGCTAGCTGCGCTGGCGGAGATCGACGGGGTCAGCAAGCAGGAAGCCACGGTCCGAGCAATCCGCGAGGCCGCTGCGCGTCGCGGACACCAGGCGCACGTCGCGGAGGCTTCCGCTCGCGTTCGCACTCGATACGCCCGAGTCATCGAGCGCCTCGGGCAGTGATCGCCTATCTGACCGCTGAGGATCTCCTGGCGCTCTCGGCAGACCTGGGCGTTGGCCCTGTCCGAGACCTGGGTTTGCTGGAGGCCGCTGCCCACCGACCGGCCGCCTCGCTCTGGGGCGAGGACGCCTACCCGTCGCTGGAGGTCAAGGCCGCCGCGCTCCTGGACTCACTCGTCAACAATCATCCACTGGTAGACGGCAACAAGCGCCTCGGATGGCTGGCGACCCTAGTATTTCTCGATCTGAACGGAGTCTGGATCGAGGCTCCCGACGACGACGCGTACGACCTCGTCATCGACGTTGCGAGCGGTCACCTGGAGCTGGTCCACATTGCCGACGCGCTGGCCGGCTGGTCGCGGAAGTCACCAGCTAGCGAATGAGAAATCATCTCCGCAGCTCCGTTGGTTGAGTAGCGCCGAAGGCGCGCATCGAAACCATCCGCATCCAGCCCCATGACCCGGTCTCCACGTAGCGTGGAGAGCCCAGAGGGAGGGCACGATGACTCAACAGCCACCGAACGACCCATACCGCGACCTTGGGCCGCACCCGCAGGCTCCCAGGCAGCAGCCACCCCTACCACCGCAGATGCCGCCCGGTCAGCCTGTCCCGCCGCAACAACAGTTCCCGCAGGCGGGGAGCCAGCCGCCGCACCCCCAACAACCACCACATCCAGCACAGCCTCATCCTGCCCAACAACACCCGTCGCAGCCCCAGCAGATGAGCCCCTGGCAGGAGCTGAGGCAACCAGGCGTCGTCTCCGGCGCAGTCAAAGACGGCATGAAGAGCTGGGCCAAGGGGAAGCTGCTCGGCTACGGCGTCATGGCGGCGATCGTGCTGCTCGTCGGCGGGCCGGTGTTCCTATGGTCGATGTTCGGACGCGGCGGCGGGGATTCCACTTCGAGTGAGACCCGCGACGATGAGCCCGCAGCGACGAGCGCCGCCGCCCCCGGCGACTCCACCGAAGGCGACTCCACCGAAGGCGACGACACATCCTCAGAACAACCAGCAGACCCCGGCGTCCTGCAATTCACACTCCCGGATGGATGGAGGGCGGAGAAGGAAGGGACGAGCGAATCCGGCATCAAGGAGTACCAGGTCAGACAGGGCGATACCTGGACCATCCTGCTGGCCGGCTACAAGCCTGTCGAGCAGGACATGACGCTGGCGGAGCGATGCCAGGAGGCAACCCAGTTCGAAACATCCGGGGACCAGGGCAACGTCGAGCCTGTTTCAATCAGCCAGTCTGGTGACGAGGCGGTCAAGTGTGAAGTCTCCGTGAACGACGCCGCGATGGGCGGGCAGGAGGCCGTCGTCACGTACTACTTCCTGCAGAAGCCGGGTGAGGATCGCTACATCGAGATGCGCCTCAGCGGACCCACCCCGACGAACGACCTCGACATCACCCCAGCCGACGTGAAGAGGACCCGGGACGAGGGCATGCAGATCGTCCGCGGCACCGCTTCAGCGGCTGGTTTCGAGATCAACCCCTAGCGTCGGCGGGGGAAACTGCAAAACTCGCCAACAGACGCAACCCTCCACGCTCAACCAAGCGTGAGGCACTCAACTGTTGGCGAGTTTTGCAGTTTTCTCAGCCGACCTCGCGTCTCGATACGGCCCTTCGGGCCTACTCGACGATTAGGGTGACCACCCGATGGTGAAGCCGACTGAGCTAGCCGACACGTCGATCTATCAGATCATGCCTCTGTCGACGAGCAGCTGCCGGTATTTCGGTTCCTCGCCTTCCCAAATCTCGTCGCCATCGAGCATGTAACCAGAAATCAGCGAGTTCGCAGCCTCGTCCATCAAGCCCTCCTCGAACTGACACTGTCCCAAACGCAGCCACACGTACGCGTTCTCCACTCCGCCGATAGGCAAAGCGGATTTCAGATGTTCCATACCCGATGCCCACTCGCCAGCCAGGAAATACGCATCGCCCAAGGAACCCCGAAGCCAAAATTCCAGTTCGAGGTCCGTCCCGGGTGTCAGCTTTTCAAGCGCACCTTCCCAGACATCGATGGCATCGGTAACCTGCCCTGCTTCCAGCAGCTCCTCACCTTTGGCAGCCGCATCGACGAGGGACAAGCCCGACGCTTCCGATCCGCCAGTCGCACGCCCTGACCTCGATGCGTAGAACTCCCAATACCTGGGGTCCTTATCCTGGAATGCTCTACGTCCCATCAACGAGTAGGCCTCATCGAATGCCTCATAAGCACGGTCTTCGTCACCGCGCGCCAGAGCAATACCCCCATCAATCAGCGAGATCCGCGCCGCAGTCGGCGCAACCGACGTGCCCTCCGCCCAAGGCTTCACACGTTCATTCCACAGCTCGGCATCGTCGATATAGCCTGCCTGGAGCGCGTTGAAGGCGATGAACATTGGCACCTGCGAAAGCAGATCCACCTCGTGCTTGGGCTCGGGCATACGAGCCCAGAAATCATCGCCCAGTGCCCGTGCATCATCGATGCGTCCTTCGCTCCACGCGGCAACGGCCGCCTCGGAAACATTCGACAGATCGTCGTACAGAGCTTTGTCAGTCTCATCGAGACGCAGAATCATGACATGCCTTCCGGGTCTTGATAGGTGCGTCGAAGTTTCGCACCCTCAGAACGATTGTAACTGGATGGCTGCAACTCATAGTTATTAGGGTCAAGCATCCATTCACGGACCTTCGCAGACCGTGGACCGTGCTTAATTCCTTCACTATTCCAGTAATCAACCGCGTTTACTGGATGGTGCCCCATGTCGCATTCACTCAGAGGCACGCGTTGACGCTGATGCGTCACAGGGTCAGTCCAAAGAAGGTGATCTTCGCCGTTAAAGCTTACAATCTTACCCTCTTTGCGCATCCGGGCGATTACCTCACGGCCCGCGCGGCTAGATTTGCCCGGAGTGTTACCGAGGTACTTTCTTCGCTTGGAGACACTCCGAACTCGCTTCGCGATATCATCCGCGTTCTTTCGGATAGCCTTCCCAGCCGCCGCGCCGAACTTTGAATAGTTAAGCTTGCCTTGCTTCGCTATGGACTTCGCGATTCGACCCCCGCCCTCGCTAATAGCCTTATTCACCTTCCCCATCAACCGACCACCTTTTCGATTGCGATATTAATAGCTAAGTCAATTGCTCGCTTAGCCGCCTCCCTAGCAGCAATAGGACCGGCGGATGCCAGGCCCCCACTCCAAATTGCAGCAGCAATAGCACCAGCAAGGATCACAAGTTGGGCGATCACAGCGAGTTTTACCGCCACCACGGCGTTAGCGATGACATCAAAGCCAGATCCTATTATGTTAGCAGCATGCTCGAAATCTTCCAACGAGGACAAATTACTCTCATCCCCATACATATAGTTACTAAACGCTTGAGTGGTCTCCGTCTCATTCTGACCCAGAATATGCCTCAAAGCATCCCGTACATCATTGACCGCAGTCGAAGCATCCTGCCCTGTCGATCGAAAAGCGTCACCATTGGCCCTGAGTATATCCTCGTTCGACGACGGCCATTCGTATCCCACGTATTGCAGAGCCTGGGTTAACCAGCCAGGCAACGTCATCGCCATTAGTAATACTCGCCTTCCATGAAATTCCCAATTTTTTCCGCAGCATCTTCAACTGCCTTATACGCATCCCCAGTCGCTATCGCAGCAGCACCTTCATCCTGCAGCCCTTGTTTGATACCGTCTAGAGTGCCTTCCACGGCATCACGAACAGCAGGCAAGATACCAGCAATAAGTCCGTCAAGGATCGATATACCGCCATCAGCCCCAGTGTTTTGCAGGCCGCTAATCCGACCAGAGGCCGAACTCTTAAAGTTACGTCCCGCTTCTTGGATAGCCTCTCCTGATTTTTTCCAGGAATCTGGATCAAATATGCTCATTTCTACTCTAACCCCATTTGCCCAATAGACTTCATGAACGCATCCCGGAAATCAGCCTGCAGATATGGGAGATTAGAAACCAATGAATCAAATTCCTTGTTGATTTCGCGGTATTGATCCATCAACCGTTCATTGGCCTCTTGCAAAGCAGCGTTGGAGACTTCACAGATTTCTTTAAGCAGCGCAGCCCAACGAGTCTCATCTCGCTTTTGTGAATCAACCTCAATCGAGCTTAACCTTCCTGGCTGAGCCACGACGCTGATTCCTCCGTCAGCGGAATCCTTTCGCACGACAATGTCGTCCTGCGCTTCAGGGTCCAGGGACCGTAACTCACGCTCTTGACCGTGTAGCTGGCGAGTGGTGTCGACTATGCGGTCAAACACGTCCGGTAGTGATTCATCTCCTGCCATGGCACGTAAACTACCAACCCGATGGGGTCATCACCGGCCTAGCGCCACCGTCGATTCTTCGACCTGCCCGAGTTGCAGCGGCTGGCCGCCATCCCACCTAAGGAGCTCTCCCAGCTGCGCCGGCCATACGACGTCGGGCAGGGCGTCGACGGAAAACCACGCCTGGCGCTGCATGCGCTGGCATTCCGTCGGGGTGAGCCCGGCGGGGTCTGGCTCGAAACGATCCACGTCGACGCGGAAGAATGCCTCTTGCTGGATCAGGATGCGGTCGGAGTAGCCGTGGCGCACCTCGCGCTCGGCCACGGGGCCGCGAAGCTGCGACGCCGCCAGCCGCAGGCCCGTCTCTTCCCACAGCTCGCGCACCGCCGCCTGCACCAGCGATTCCCCGCTATCGACGCCGCCGCCAGGAGTCACCCACCAGCTGGACCCCGGAACCCCAGGGTCAGAATCTTCTTGCAACAGCACCTCGTCGCCGGCCACCACCAGGACGCGGGTGGCACGTCGGCGCTTCACCCTACGCGTCGGCACGCTGCACCCGTTCCCGCTCGCGCGCGGTTTCATCGTCGACGAGTTCCCGCCATGAGGCGACGAGTTCCGGGTCCACGTACGCCTTCCACGAAGCGCCAGGCCTCGCCGGCGACCCAATGTGGAACGCCCGCACACCGGCACGCACCAGCCAGGGCACGTGCTCAGGCCGCAACCCGCCGCCGGCCATAATCAGCGAGGCCAGCTGCGGGTCCCTCGCCACCGCGACGAGATCGTTCAGCCCATGCTCCACGCCGCGCACCGAACCGGCGGTCAGCACATTCGTGACCTCGCCTGGAAGCTCCTTCACGGCTTGCCAGGCGCGGCGCTGATCCAAACAGTGATCAATGGCCCGGTGGAACGTGTATGGCACCCCCGACTCCCCCATCAGCTCCGCCATGACGCCCAGGTCGATATGGTTGGCGCCATTCAAGAACCCGACGACCACACCGTCGGCCCCTGCCTCCATATAGGCCGACGCGAGCCCCTTCAGCCGCGTAATCTCGCCGCCGTCGGTGCTGAATCCCGCACGCAGCCGCAGCATGGGGCGGATTTGAATCGACGTGGCCAGTCGCGCTTTCTCGACGAGATCAGGCGCGGGCGAGAGCCCGTCGTCGTCCATGGTGCCGACGAGCTCGATCCGGTCGGCGCCCCCTTGCTCGGCACCGCGCGCGTCACCGGCGTGCAGCGCGATCACTTCCAGCAAAGCCATGCCCCTAGTTTGCCCGAGCGGGCCTGCCGGCGACGGCAACTCGTCGACGATCCCCCGAAGACGCAAACGAGGGCGGCCCAAAAGGGACCGCCCTCGCAGCTGTTCAAGGATGAACAGGCGTCACATCATGCCGCCCATGCCGCCCATCTCGTCCATGCCGGGGGCGCCACCAGCCGGAGCCTTCTCGGGCTTGTCGGCGATGACGGCCTCGGTGGTGAGGAACAGGCCGGCGATCGACGCGGCGTTCTGCAGCGCCGAGCGGGTGACCTTGGCCGGGTCGATGATGCCGGAGGCAACCATGTCGACGTACTCGCCGGTGGCCGCGTTCAGGCCCTGGCCGGCGTCGAGACCGGCGACCTTTTCCGCGATCACGCCACCCTCGAGGCCAGCGTTGTGCGCGATCTGACGCAGCGGAGCCTTCGCGGCGGCGAAGACGATCTGCGCGCCAGTGAGCTCGTCGCCGGAGAGCCCGTCGACGGAAGCCTTCGCGGAAGCCTGCAGCAGCGCGACGCCACCGCCAGGCACGATGCCCTCCTCTACGGCAGCCTTCGCGTTGCGAACGGCGTCCTCGATGCGGTGCTTGCGCTCCTTCAGCTCCACCTCAGTAGCGGCGCCAACCTTGACGACGGCGACACCGCCGGCCAGCTTGGCGAGACGCTCCTGCAGCTTCTCGCGATCGTACTCGGAGTCGGAGTTCTCGATCTCCTTGCGGATCTGCGCGACGCGGCCCTCGAGCTGCGCCTGGTCGCCGGCACCGTCGACGATGGTGCACTCGTCCTTGGTGACCAGCACGGAGCGTGCCTTGCCGAGCAGGTCGAGCGTGGTGGCCTCGAGCGACAGGCCGACCTCTTCGGAGATGACCTGACCGCCGGTGAGGATGGCGATGTCGGTGAGCATGGCCTTGCGGCGATCACCGAAGCCGGGAGCCTTCACAGCGACCGACTTGAAGGTGCCGCGGATCTTGTTCACGATCAGACCGGCGAGCGCCTCGCCCTCCACGTCCTCAGCGATGACCAGCAGCGGCTTGCCCGACTGCATGACCTTCTCCAGCACGGGAAGGAGATCCTTCAGCGAGGAGATCTTGGAGTTCGCGATGAGGATGTAGGGATCCTCAAGCGTGGCTTCCATGCGCTCGGTGTCGGTGACGAAGTACGGGGAGATGTATCCCTTGTCGAAGCGCATGCCCTCGGTGAGTTCGAGGTCCAGGCCGAAGGTGTTGGACTCTTCGACGGTGATGACGCCTTCCTTGCCCACCTTGTCCATCGCTTCAGCGATGATTTCACCGACGGTGGCGTCAGCCGCGGAGATGGATGCGGTGGCGGCAATCTGGTCCTTGGTCTCGATGTCGGTGGACATCTCACCGAGCTGCTCGACGATGGCAGCGACGGCCGCGTCGATGCCCTTGCGCAGCGCCAGGGGGTTGGCGCCGGCGTTGACGTTGCGCAGGCCCTCGCGCACCATGGCCTGAGCCAGCACGGTGGCGGTGGTGGTGCCGTCGCCCGCGACGTCGTCGGTCTTCTTGGCGACCTCCTTGACGAGCTCCGCGCCGATCTTCTCGTAGGGATCCTCGAGCTCGATCTCCTTAGCGATGGAGACGCCGTCGTTGGTGATGGTGGGGGCGCCCCACTTCTTTTCGAGCACGACGTTGCGACCCTTGGGGCCGAGCGTCACACGGACGGCGTCGGCAAGGGTATTCATGCCGCGCTCGAGGCCGCGGCGGGCCTCGTCATCAAATTCAATGAGCTTTGCCATGATGGAAAGAAAATCCTCCCAAATGTGGGGCCTTCGCCCCGGGTGTTCAGGTGTCGGATCGGTGCCAGGTGCCCGCGACGGACGGCATGTGCCTCACCCAGACCCGGTAGCACTCGCACAAGTCGAGTGCCAATCTCATTTTTAGCACTCCCACCCAAAGAGTGCAAAGGGATCCGGGGTTTCGACGGGCCTCAACCATCAACCTGGCTCAACCATCATCACTCCTCAACACCGACGGCGCCCCTCGCGCAGTGCGGGGGCGCCGTCGGATGCGAGCATGAGTGGATCAGCGAGCGATCTTCGGCCACTCATTCGACGGAGCAGCTGCCTCGGCGGCGGCCTTGAGCTGCTGAATCTGCGAAAGGAGTGCCCGGATAGCCGTCACCCAAACCTTCACCATCTCAATGATGGCTTTGATCAGCGCAATGATGTCTTTTGTCGCGATGGCGGTGCCGACCGGAACCTGCCAGAGCTTGTAGATGGCCTTGCCCAGTGAGATCGCGGCCTTGATGAAGCCCTTCACGAACTCAACCGTAGTCTTCACACCCTCTTCGCCCATCTGCTCCACGACCTGGCCGAACTCGGAGGTGTTTTCTTGCAGCGTCGTGGCAAATTCGGATTGGCTCTGGATGTTCGTGCGGAAACGCTCTGCAGCCACGCCAGTCCAGTTGGAGTTCGACTGGAAGTTCTGACCACCTAGCGACTCGGTGAAATCCTGGGCCTGGGGCACGATCTGCTCATTGATCGAGCGACCTGCCGAACGGATCTGCCAGGGGGCAGTGGCGTTCTTACAGAAGTTCGAAACCGCGTTGACCAGGGCAGAGATGCCGTCGAGCGCAGCCGTAGCGCCATCGCACACAGACGCGACGACGGTCTTGTCGTAGTCGATACCGAAGAAGCGGGCGATGGCGCCGACGATGCCACTCATAGCGTCGAGCACCTTCTTGATCATCTCGATGGCCTGCTTCGCGCCCGAGGTGACGTTGTTCAGGAAGCCGGCGATCTTGTCGATGATGTCGAGAATGTTCTGGATGTCCAGCTCGAACGAGCAGGCCTGCACAGCCGGGGCCACGCAGACGTTACGCGGGCCCGTCGAATTAGTGATAGCAGACATAGTTGTGAGTACTCCTTACCGTGCCATCTGATCGGCGAGCTGGGCGCCGCGTTCTTCGTTCTGGTCATAGTGATCGGCCGAGAGGTTGAGCGCCTCCGCATTGCGCTCCATTTCCTGCGACGCAGTCTTGTAGATGTCCGCGAACTTCTGGCAGGCCTCCTGGAACGGACCCTTGGCCGGGCCCCAGAGACCCCAGTTCTGGATGAGCTCCTTCATCGCTTCCCAGCACTGGGCCAGGTTCTCTGCCGACGGCGCGATGCCCTCGAAGTGGCGAGCGTCGTCGCGGAGCTCGTCGGTGATGACCTGGTAGTCAGTGCCGGCCGCGTCCTGGTCTCCGGTGCCGCCACCGCCACCGGGACCGGAACCACCGCCCGTACCGGAACCCCCGCCGCCGGGGCTGGCCGTACCGCCGCCAGAGGGCATACCGCCACCACCGCCACCGGAAGGCATACCGCCACCACCGCCACCGGAAGGCATACCGCCACCACCGCCAGCGCCAGAACCTGCCCCGCCGAAGTCAGGAGCATCCGCTCCACCAGCGCCAGAGCCAGCCCCGCCGAAGTCAGGAGCATCCGCTCCACCAGCGCCAGAGCCAGCACCGCCGAAATCGGGCGTCTCTGCGCCGCCAGCGCCGGCGGAAGGAAGGTTAGGACCCCCGCTACGAGAGCCAAGCCCACCACCAAAGTCAGCGTTGCCGAAGCCACCGCTGCCACCGCCTGACGGCATGGAACCGCCACCGCCACCGATGCCGCTGCCGCTGCCTGACGGCATGGAACCGCCGCCGCCACCGATGCCGCTGCCGCCACCGCTGAAGTCGGGGGTTTCCATTCCGCTGCCGCCACCCGACGGAATGCTCGCGCCGCCCGAGGGCCCACCGAAGTCAGGAGCCCCGATACCGCCGTCGCCCAGACCGCCGTCGCCCA
Source organism: Propionibacteriaceae bacterium (assembly GCA_032576855.1). Taxonomy (GTDB): domain Bacteria; phylum Actinomycetota; class Actinomycetes; order Propionibacteriales; family Propionibacteriaceae; genus Arachnia. Next base: position 107,325 of record JAWFWL010000004.1, on the reverse strand, counting down.
GACCGCCGTCGGAGCCGCCTCCGCCGATGCCACCACCGGGACCTCCGCCAAGGCCATCGTCGCCGCCGCCGAGTCCATCGTCGCCGCCACCGGAGCCACCGCCGGTGCCGCCGCCAGAACCGTCGTCAGCGCCTTCGCCTTCACCTTCGCCGGAGCCTTCGTCGCCCAGTCCGCCACCGGAACCGTCGCCCACACCAGCGTCGGGATCCATCTGGTCGTATTCGCTGGGGACGTCCACGTCGACGGTGCCATCCTCGTTCACCGTGAGCACCTGGCCGTTGGCCTGCTCGATGGTGACCGTGCCGTCCTCGTTGCGGGTGATGACCGTGCCAGACTCGGTGGTGATCGACGCGCCCACGCCCAGCGTCGAGGTATCCGGAACTTCGAGCTCGTTCTTGAAGTCTGCGTCAATCTCGACGGAGCCGTCCTCCTTGATGGTCACCTCAACGCCGTCCGAGGTGGAGATCAGGCTGCCATCTACCGACGTGTCGATAACCGTGCCATCAGGGGCAACCGCGACGAGGTCGTCGTCGACGGTGACATCTTCGGTTACCTCGATGGCGTCGTCGGGCACCGCCGTGACGGCTTCACCTTCGACGTAGTCCATCGTGGGTTCGAAATCGCTCTCCTCGGCACCATCGACCGCATTCGGGTCTTCAGGCACTTCGTCGGTGAGATCAGTCGCTGGGGCAGGCTGGGGACGTAGAGAGCCGATGTGCTGGGCAGATGCGGCCCAGTCGACACCTTGCCCTTCGGTCAGGTTCTCGGACACGGCTGGTTCCTCCTGTGCGTGGTTGTACTAGCTAAGGGGGTTGCTGGGGGTTACTGGCCTTGTGGGGTTGCGAATCCACCCGGCAGGTTCTCAATGGCTTCTTTGAACGACTCGGTGACCGCGATACCCGACTTGCCGGGCAGCCACGTCGGGTGGATCGTCACTCCGACGGGGATGCCGCCGGCGGTCTCGACGCCCACCATCTTGTTTTCCGACAGCGCGGTCTGGGTTTCTACCTCGTCGGGCTCCTCAAAGATGGCGGGTTCCATGGACTCGGCTTGGGCCATCATCGCCTCGAATTGCGCGTTGAGCTTGTCCAGCTGCTCGGGCAGCGACGCTGCGATCTCATTGATCTCTTCGGGGGTGTTATCCAGCTTCATGCTGCGAGCCATCTCGGCCACCTCGCGCTCCCGGATCTGGGCCACTTCCTCGTCAGAGAGTTCTACGGGCTGCACGGCTTCGCCGTCCCCGTCGCGTGCCAAGATCAGGGTTTCATTGATCACCTGACAAAGCTCTACCGGCTTGATGTGCTGCTCCCAAGTGGGGGCGATGGTGATGGATCGCAAGTTGCCGCCGTCACCGAATTCAACGGTGACGGCACCCGTCGGATCAGTGGCGGCACCTGCACCAGTTTGGGCTTCGAGTTCTGCCGACTTGCGAATGAGTGCATCAATCTGTGCATCAAGGTGCGCGATGAACGCGTCAGGGTCCTTGGCGAGCTCCGGGTTCGTCATACCCTGTACTCTTCCAGCTAGTCGGTCCTTTGAGGCTAGGTATCTGGGCTTAGATCGGAAGAAAATCCGTGATCAATCTACGTTTTGTGCGCAATCTTGCAAACGTGTGCAACGGCTCCACGCCCCTTGGAATTCTGCTGGGGCTGATTGGCCGGGGGAGGTTCCATCTGCACCGTCAGCTCATCGTCGTCGACGGTGTGCGGCTTCCCTTCGTCCGAGCCTCCGCAATGACGGTTGGCAGCGTGGTATTAGTGCCAAAACGTAGCCTGGCGGAGGCCAAGTCGCGGATTCCAAAGTTGGTGGAGCACGAGGACGCCCACGCCTGGCAGTACGCGTACTGTTTGGGGCTGCCGTTCTTGCCGTGTTACCTCGTCGCGACGCTGTGGAGCCTACAGCGCACCGGCAACCGTGCGCTCAAGAACTTCTTCGAGGTGCAAGCAGGCTTGGAATCGGGAGGCTACAGGTAATCCGTCGACGTGCTTACCGCAGGCGACGAGCGGAGCGATCAGCCTGACGCTGCGATCGCATCCTGCGCAGCCGCTTCACCAGCAGCGGTTTGTATTCCAGCGATTCCGGACGGTCCAGCAGCGCATTGAGCTGTTGGTAATACCTGGCCGACGAACAACCGAAGTGCTCCATGATGGCTTGATCCTTCGGCACCGACGACGTGTACCAGCTGTCCTCGAAATCGAGGATGGCGGCATCACGCTCGGCCAGCGCCGACGTCGTGAGGGAGAGTGCTTCGGACATACGAGCCATCCTAGTCGATGAATTACAGCAGTGTCATTACGCCGGCGGCGGGGAGCTACGTCGAATGGGCGGGATTTAGATACCATTGGCCCCAAACAAAGAGATGGAGGGCCAACCATGCGCGGCTTGACCGGCACCGTGCAGCACTTCGACTGGGGTGACCACACCGAGATTCCAAGAATCCTCGGCATCGAACCCGACGGCCAACCCTGGGCCGAATACTGGCTCGGCTCGCACCCCGCTGCCCCGTCCGCGTTCGATGACGCACCCGGCGAGACCCTCGCTTCTTACTTGGAGCAGCACCCTCACGAGGTGGGCACCGGATCACTCGAAGCGTTCGGCAGCAAGCTCCCCTTCCTCATGAAGGTGCTCTCTGCGTCGAGCCCACTGAGCATCCAGGTGCACCCCAATCGGCAGCAAGCCATCGAGGGATACGCCAAGGAGTCGCTCCTCGGTCTGCCACCATCTCACCCAGAGCGTTCCTTCAAAGACGACTGGCCGAAGCCCGAAACCATCGTCGCACTCACGCCCTTCGAAGGCCTACTCGGATTCCGTGATCCGCACGAAACTGCCGAGCTCTTCGAGGGCCTCGGCGTTGCCAACGAGCTGGCGTCCGTGATCGGACCGCTGCGCGACCGCACCGAATCCCTGGCGCTACAGGAAGTCTTCCTCGACGTGCTCACCATCCGCCGTCGTCGCCCGCTGCTCGATATCGTGCTGGCGCGCGCCGTCGAGTTCCTGGATGCCGGCGGTGCCCTCGGGGAATTCGCCCGCACCGCCGTCGAGATTGACGAGCATTTCCCGGGCGCCCCAGGCATCCTCGCCGCACTCCTCATGAACCGCTTCCGCCTCGAGCCCGGCGAGGCCATCTCGCTCGAGCCCGGTGTGCTGCACGCCTACATTCGCGGCACTGGGATTGAGGTTATGGCGTCGTCCGACAACGTCATCCGCGGCGGCCTCACGCACAAACACATCGACGTCGATGGTTTGCTCGGCATGGCCAAGTTCTCCGCCATGACGCCGCAAGTGCAGCATCCGGAGGGCACGGACGGCGTGTACCGATACCCAACGCCGTTCTCCGAATTTGAAGTCTGGCAACTGCGCCCGACGAACGATTTCGGCGTCGACGTGCCTCGCACCGGCACTGCTCGAATCGCCCTCGTCACCGACGGCGAATGCACGTTATCCGGGCGCAACGAGATGTCACTAGCTACGGGGCAGGCCGTCTTCATCCCCGCTGACGAAGAAGTTCACGTGCAGGGCACGGGTCAGCTCTTCGTCTCTGCCGCCGGCTGCTGATCGTTCCCTCGACGATGCCGTCGGGCACATATGTGCCGATATGCGCTCGACGCATGAGTTGGGGCACAATAGGCCGCACGCCTCCTTAGCTCAGCGGCTAGAGCACCTGTCTTGTAAACAGGGGGTCGTGGGTTCGATTCCCACAGGGGGCTCCAGTTTCCCTCCCACACCGTCGCGCCCACCCGCGCAGGGTCACAAAAGTGACCGTTATCCTCCACGCCTGCACAAAATCCCAAAAAAGCCGGGGGGCTTTAGCTTCTCGTGGAGGATAACGGTCACTTTTCACGCGTTCCTCCCCTCCGACAAATCGCCGGGAACCGTTTCCGCCTCAGGTTCGTTTACCTCGATGACACCCCAGAAAGGACTTTCTCTTGTCATTCATAGGACGGGCCTGGCGCTACGTGTGCCGGAAATGGGTCAAAACCCTCATCGTGTTCGGCATTCTCGTGGCCATGATGACCGCGTTGTTCACCACCAGCGCCATCAGCCGCGCAGCAGACCGCGTCGGTGACGACGTCGCAAAGCGCACCGGAGCCGGGTTCGTGCTGCAGAACAATCCGCAGTTCAATATGGGCACTCCGCGCGGCGCGGGCACAGTCAAGGGCGCAGACATCGAGAAGATCGCCGCGCTCGACGGGGTGAAGACCCACGTCGCGCGGCAAAACGTGACCGCCGATCTCGGTAACGCCAAGGTGCAGAAGCTCCCGCAGCAGGAGTACGACGCCGCGAAGGAAAAGCAATTCGGCAACGCGGCCAACGTCTGGGGCGTCAACGCCACGGAGCTCGACAACAATTTCCGAAGCGGCGCACTGAAGCTCGCGCAGGGCCGTCACCTCTCCCCCGACGATCACCACAAGGCCGTCATTCACGAAGACCTCGCGAAGGCAAACGGACTCAAGCTCGGCAGCACCATCACGCTCAAGGCCAACCCCTATGACGTGGACAACCAGAAGAAGTCCACCGCCCAGGTGGACGCGGAAATCGTCGGTTTGGTGTCGGGCAAGAACACCCAGCCTCCCGCGCAACGAAGCGAGCTGTTCGCAAACACACTCTTCACTGACCTCGACACCACCCGCGCCCTCTATGGCTGGGACAAGCAAAGCGAGATCTACCAGGACGCCAATTTCTTCGTGCAGCGCGCGAACGAGGTAGACCGCGTGGCGGAAGCCGCCAGCAAGCTGAACATCGACTGGCGCAACTACCAACTCGCCCCCACCACGCAATATCTCGCCGGCATCACCGGAGCCGTCGACGGGGTGCGCGGCGTGATGGGCGGCACCACCGTCGCGACGTTCGTGTTGGCCGGAGCGCTCCTGTTGCTGGTGCTGTGTCTGTGGCTGAACGAGCGCAAGAAGGAGACAGGCGTGCTGCTCGCCGTCGGCACGCCGAAGGCCGGGATGGTGGCGCAGTACCTCACGGAGTTGGTGATGATCGCCATCCCCGCGATGCTGGCGTCGTTCTTCCTGGCACGCGCCGTGGCGCAGGGAGTGGGCTCGTCGGTGCTGAGTTCGGTGAACGCGTCGGCAGACCAAGGCTTCGCGCCTGGCCAGCAGGCCGGCGCCGACCTCGAATCGTCCGCCGCCACCCAGACCCTCGACGCCCTGAACGTGCACGTCGACCCGCAGCTGTTGCTGAACGTCGGGCTCATGAGCCTCGCGGTATTAGCTGCCTGTGCGCTGCTCGCGTCGGTCCCGATGCTACGTCGCTCGCCCCGCGCGCTGATGGTGACCGTCGCGTGAGCGGGATCCCGGTACCCCGCAGGGCCTGGCTTGCGACGATCCGTCGCCCCACTAGAAGCCTGGTGCTGTTCGCAATCATGACCCTGGTGTTCACGGCGCTCGTGGCGCAGTCGGGGGTACGCACCACGATGGCGCAGATGCGCGGCGCCATCGACGCAGGCGTCGGTGCCGGATTCACCGCGACGTCGCCCTCCGGCGCCCTGCCCGAATCCGATGCCCAGCGCCTGGGCAAGCTTCCCGACGTCCGTCAGCACGCCTACGAGGCCGAAACCCTCGCCCGCCCGGAGCAGGCGTCGCCGGTGCAGGCGGAGGGATCCGTGCAGCTCGACCCCGAGTTCGCCGGTGACGTCGCAGCGACCGGCACCACCGATTCGTCGCTCCATCCCACGTTCCAGGGCAGGCTCTTCCAGCTCATTGGAGGCCGACACGTGAGCGGTGAACAGCCCGGCGCATTGGTCCATCGCGCGTTCGCGGAGCTGAACGGACTGCGCGTCGGCAGCCAGCTGACGCTCACGTCGGAGGGCAAGAAGGTGACGGTGCCCATAGTGGGGATCTTCGACGGCAAGGCCGAGAACCCGACGGGGCTACCGTCGGGCGCGTCGGAGAACAAGGTGTTCCTCAGCCTCGGCGAGCTGCGTAAGCTCACCGGCGACGACGGCCTCGCCCTCGCGCGGTACGTCACCAAGAGTGCGTCGGCGCTCCCGAGCGTGCTCGCGCAGGCGAGGCAAATCGCGCCTCGCCTCACCATCGACGACAACAGCACCCAGTTCCAATCCGTCCTCACAGCCATCGAAGGAGTGGAGAAGGTGCTCGCGCTGCTGCTATTGGTGGCGTGCGCGGTGAGCGTCGTGGTGCTCGGACTGGTGCTGGTGTTTTGGGTACGCGGGCGCATTCACGAAATCGGGGTGCTGTTGGCGATCGGCAACCCGAAGCGCACCGTCATCGGGCAGCTCGCGCTGGAGGTGGGGATGCTGGCGCTGGCGTCGTCGCTGCTGGCCCTCGGGCTCGGCCAACTACTGGGCGGCGCATTGGCGTCGCGGGTGTTGAGTTCCTCCGGCGACGCGGTACTCGCCGCCGTACCCACGTCCTCGGGTTCCTTCGCAAGCGTGGCGGCTTCGCTGGGGGCCGGGTTCCTCGTCGTCATCGTGGCCCTTGCGGTGGCGTTGGCTCCGATACTGCACCGTTCCCCCAAGTCCATTCTTTCTTCCATGAATTAGGAGATCTTTCATGAGTGTGTTGCAACTTGACCACGTCAATTACGCCTACCCGGGCAACAACGGCAAGGTATTGACGGATGTGTCGCACAGCTTCGAGCGGGGCACGTTCACGGCCATCATCGGCTCGTCGGGTGCCGGGAAGTCGACGCTACTGAGCCTACTCGCGGGCTTGGACGCGCCGACGAAGGGCGCGGTGCTGTTCGAGGGCACCAGCATCGCCGAAACGGGATATTCCAAGCACCGCCGCGAACAGATCTCGCTGGTGTTTCAGAATTACAATCTCATCGACTACCTCACGCCGCTAGAAAACCTGCGCCTCGTGGACCGGCGCGCGAGTGTGCAGCAGCTGGAGGAGCTGGGGCTCAGCAAAGAGGAGGCCAAGCGCGGAGTGCTGCAGCTGTCAGGCGGGCAGCAGCAACGCGTGGCCATCGGGCGGGCGCTGGTGTCGAAGGCGCCGGTGATTCTGGCCGACGAGCCCACCGGCAACCTCGACGAAACCACCGCGCAGGAGGTCGTCGATATCCTTCGCGACGCTGCCCGTGCCGGCAAGTGCGTGATCGTCGTCACGCATTCCAAGCAACTCGCCGCTGAAGCCGACGAGGTGCTGGCGTTGAAAGGCCGGAAGCTCGTGCGTCAGCGCTGAGGGGCGCCCGGGCCGTCGAGCGGGCGCCCGTTCCCCCGATGGTTGAGCCGCGACGAAGTCGCGAGTCGAAACCATCAGCGCCTCACGGAAACTGCAAAACTCGCCAACAGTCGCACCTCTCCTCGCTCAGCCAAGCGCGAGGCACGCGACTGTTGGCGAGTTTTGCAGTTTTTTCACGACGCACGCCCCCTCGCCACCGGATACCACCCGGCTATTCTGGTCGCCGACGACATTGGAGGAACCATGCCAGAACCCAGCAGGTGGGCACAGATCATCGCGCAGGACCCGTCGCACTCTCAGCGCTACATCCAACGCTTCCGCATCATGGAGGCCGAAGGGCAGGACCTGTTCGGCGAGGCACGCACCGTCGACGCGATGTGCTCGCGGGGGTCGCGCATCCTGGATGCAGGCTGCGGCCCCGGGCGTCTGGACGGGTTCCTGCATGAGCTGGGGCACAGTGTCGTCGGCATCGACGTGGATCCGGCGCTCATCGAGGCCGCCGAGCAGGATCACCCCGGCCCCACCTACGTCGTCGGGGACCTCGCTGAAATGGACCTCCCCGCGAGGGGCATCGTCGACCCCTTCGACGTCATCGTCTGCGCCGGCAACGTGATGGGCTTCCTCGCCGAATCCACGCGCGTCGACGTACTCCGTCGTTTCAGGCAGCATCTCGCCGACGACGGGCGCGCCATCATCGGGTTCGGCGCTGGGCGCGGCTACGAGTTCGGTGAGTTCATGTCCGACGCGGCCACCGCCGGGTTGAACGCGTACGCCGCGTTTTCGTCGTGGGATTTGCGCCCGTTCACGGAGGAGTCGTCGTTCCTCGTCGCGGTGTTCGAGCCCGCGCGCGGCTGAGGACTCAGCGCTTCTCTGCGGCCTTCCTTTTGCTCGACATGACCGACGACGCCACGATGACCACGATCAGACCGAGCGCCACGTAGAGCGAAATCTTCGCGTACCAATCGAGCACACCGACGATGGGTTCGCCGAAGCGCCAGCCGAGCCAGAAGTAGAGCACCAGCCATACGGTGCTGGCGAGGTAGTCGTAGATGAGGAAGCGCTTGAGGCTCATGTTGGTGGCGCCCGAGATCACGAACACCACCTGCATCAGCGGTAGCGGGATGGGGATATACGCGACGAGGAAACCCACCGGTCCGAGTTTCTCAGCCCAGCGTTCCGCGCGGGCGTAGCTCTTTGCCGCGCGCTTCGACTGACCGGACCAGATCTCGATCATGCCGCGCCCCCACAGCTTGCCGGCCCACCAGTAGATCCAGTCGAATTTGAGACTCAGGATAGATGCGACGATCAGCACCACCAGCCAATGCTCCAGGCGCCCGTCGCTGGCGAACGCGCCGGAGATCGCGACGGCGGTGCGACTCCCGGTGATCATGGCAAACCATTCGGGCGCGACGGGCAGCATCCATGCGCGCACCGGGATGAGCACGAGGGAGAAGATGCCGACGAACCCGAACCAGCCGAGGCACCAGTAGTCGGCCTTCTGGGGTTCGCGTTTCCACGGCATTCCCTCGTCGTCCCACCAGGGCTTTTCCTCCTCGACGGGTTCCGCGCCGGCAGCTGCGTCGTCGTTCAGCTGGGTGGGCTCGTCGGGGGCGGCGGTCGGGTCATCGTCGCGAGTCACGCACGGCATCGTATCGCGTCGCCGGAGCGCACACAGTTAATAACAGCCGCCGACGGGCGGGGCAGGGGTAACCTGTGCGGCTCAGTCCCGGCACAAGTGTCCACCGCTTCCGTGTGGCGAGGGCGAGTCGAGGAGCAGTGGAACATTAATCCGGGAGTGAGCCGCACAGGTTGCCCCTGCCCCTGGCGGCCCCTGACCGGGCGGCGGTTACAAACTCGTTATCCGGAATTTGGGCCCACCCTCTTCAACTGGGATCCGGGGGCCGTGTAAGGTCACATGTCACGGAAAACTCCGTTACTCCACTACGGATCGTCGGGCACGTACCTGCCCGTGGAAAGGAATTGTGGCATGGCCACTGTAAGTTTTCGTGAAGCGTCCCGTCGCTACCCCGGCGCGGACCGCAACGCCGTTGACAAGCTGAACCTCGACATCGAAGACGGCGAGTTCATGGTGCTTGTCGGCCCTTCTGGCTGTGGTAAATCCACCTCTCTGCGAATGCTCGCAGGCCTGGAAGAGGTCACTGAGGGTGCTATCTACATCGGCGACCGCGACGTCACCGACCTGCCCCCCAAAGACCGCGACATCGCGATGGTGTTCCAGAACTACGCCCTCTACCCGCACATGACCGTCGCCGACAACATGGGCTTCGCACTCAAGATGCAGGGCAAGTCCAAGGCGGAGCGCGAGGAGCGCGTGAAGAAGGCAGCAGAGCTGCTTGGCCTTGAAGACTTCCTGAACCGCAAGCCGAAGGCGCTCTCCGGTGGTCAGCGTCAGCGTGTGGCCATGGGTCGCGCCATCGTCCGTGAGCCGCAGGTGTTCCTCATGGACGAGCCGCTGTCCAACCTCGACGCCAAGCTCCGCGTTTCCACCCGTACCCAGATCGCCGCGCTGCAGCAGCGTCTGGGTGTCACGACGGTGTACGTCACCCACGACCAGGTGGAGGCCATGACCATGGGCGACCGCGTCGCCGTCATGCGCGACGGTCTGCTCCAGCAGGTCGCTTCCCCGCTTGATCTCTACGACACCCCGGTGAACCTCTTCGTCGCGGGCTTCATCGGCTCGCCTGCCATGAACCTCATGAAGGGCAAGCGCGTCGAAGACGGCGTTCAGGTGGGCGACTACACCGTCCGCGTGCCGCGCGAGGTGCTCGCCAAGGCTGAAGGCGAAGAGACCCTCACCGTCGGCGTCCGCCCCGAGGCGTTCAAGGTGGCAACCGATAACGACGGCATCGGCCTCGACGTCGCCGTCGTCGAAGAGCTCGGCGCCGACTCCTACCTGTACGGCACGCTCGCCGGCCTCTCCACCGAGGAGAAGCTCACCGCGCAGCAGATCGTCGCGCGCGTCGGCGCCCGCACCGCGCCCGGCAAGGGCGAGATAGTCCGCCTGCACGCCGACCCCGCGCAGGTGCACGTGTTCAGCAACGAATCAGAACTGCGCATCTCCTGACGCACAGTCCACGCGCGAGGGCCTCGGTTCGCCGGGGCCCTCGTCCGTTTCTCCGCCCGGAAGCGCCTAGGATCGAAGCGTGCGAGAGTTTCACAAGCCTGTTCGACGTCCCAGCGAGTTCCTTGAGACGCTGGTACCTTCGGGAGACCCGTCGGAATCCCTGGCACACAATTCGGCGGCAGCGTTCTTACAGCGCGTGCGAGCGTCCGACGATCCCGCACTGGCCAGCCGCATCGTCGAGTACGCACAAGCACACGGCGTCGACGACGTTGCCGAGCTCTGGTCAGAAGCCGCGGCGGACACGCTGCCGGGTGCCATGTGGCGGCTGTATTTGCTGCGCCATGTGGTGGCCTCCGACGGTGAGCTCGCCGGCTTGCGTTTCCGACAGGGCGTAGGTGCGTCCTCCGAGCGAGACATCGTCGTAGCTGGAGCCCCCGACGCGCCCTCCCCCGACGAGGTGGTGGAGCTCGCCAACACCATTTTCCGCGGGGCATTCGCAGGTGACTTCGCGGTGGCGTTACACCGCGCGGCCGCCTTCTCCCGCATCCAATCCGCCGGCGCGGCAGATCTCGGGCGCGACGAAGACCGTCGCGCGTCCGAGCACTTCGCGGCATTCGCGCAGGAGCTGGAACGGGCCGCGTCGCTGTGGTTACAGGGCCGGCTCAACTAGCTACAACCACATTGCTCGACTGAGCGCACGCCAGTTGCACAAAATGGCTCATTTCGGCCCGAATTCGGCATCTGGAGTGCGCTCAGTCGAGCATGCGCCTACTTGGGCTGAGCACGATCAGCCACTACAGTGGTTTCGGCTGGGCCGCGGTAACCCCGGGCTCCAATATTTGCCGCTGCGAGCGGCCACGCGCCGAGAGGCGTTCTGCGGTCCGGCCCTTATCTCTCCCGAAAACCATCAAAGTGTGAGATGTGTTTCGGAAAACCGCAACACTTCTCACACTTTGTGGGTGCTCACCTGATTGTTTCCCCGACGGGGACCCTCACCGCGGCTGGTTCAACAGCGCGTGGAAACCGGCCTGTAGCACCCGACGCTCACGCTCGAACTGGGCGAGCTCCTCAGCCATCGGATGAACTGGCGGCACGAACTTCTCCTGCGCACGCATCGCGGCCTTCAAGACATGCGACGCGATCTGCCCAGGCTGTGCGTTCAGGATCCATTGCTTATCAAACTGCAAGGTGGAGGGCATGCCTTTGGGGCTCAGGATGACGGTGACACCCTTCGACCTGCCTTCGGTCACCTGCGGCTCCATCTCCACCTTAGCAGCTTCCTCAATGGCCGCTTTCCACGCATTTTCGTGGTCATCCATCATGCGCAAGTACGCTTCGAGGGATTCTGGGCCGAAGTCCGGCAAATTCGGGAACTCCAGCTCAGAGAGATCTTCTTCGTCGAGATGCACCGGCTCCAGCCTGACCATCGCTGCGGCAAAGGCCTCCTGGAAGGCAATCTCCAGATCCTCAACCGTCCTGAGCTTCGACGTCCAGCTGGCGTTGACTCGAACGTCGACGAGGCGGTCGTCGTCGTAGCGCAGCCACACCGTGCGCTTCGAATCGCGTGTGGTTCCCTCTGCGCCTTCGCCGTCGTCCTCGTCGCCGGCTTGCTCGGTGCTGACGTCGGCTGCTGGGACAGTAGCGGAGGCACCAGACCCGGCAGACGACGCATCTTCCAGCGCGTCCAGGGTGGGCGCGAGGAGGTCGTCGTCGTATTCGTCGTCCTCGTAGCCGAATCGGCCAGTACTCATCGACTCAACCCGAACTGGGCAGATCGGTACCGCACCTGGGCAGATTCCGAAGAGGCATGCGCACTAATGGAAGCTGATGTGTCTCCGGCGGGGGTTCCTGCCATGTCCAGGCCTGACGGCCAGCCCTTTTGCGTTACTGCGAGCGCCTCACGTACACCCGTCAGCTGCGCGCCCACGGAGTTCGATCCCGAATCAGATACGGTGAACACCGATTCAAGCTCGACGCGCAGGTCCTTGAGGATGCTCTCCCAGTTTTCGCTCAGCGGGTACAGGCCACGGAACAACCGAATAACAGGATTCTGCAGCGACGCCTTGACCTGGTCGGCCTGAATCATCGCAAAACGCATCGAGCGCTCAGCTGCGCACAGCACCGCCTTGTTCAGATCTCGGTACATGGCGAAGGAATCCGACATCACTCGCGGAAGATTCTGGAATTCCTTACTGGCCTCTATCTGCACTCCAACCATGTTTCCGTAGGTCGACGACGCCGCCCCGCCCCAGCCATTTACCTGTTCCAGCGACGGGACAAGCTGGTTGACCTCGCTCGCACGGTTGGCGGCGACGTGCCACTGCTTCGAAGCTTGGTCGAGCTGGTCCGGGACGGGGATGTTGGGCTCGGCCTGACGCTCAATCATCTGCCTGATGTCTACCACCGAGCTGTCGATGTCATTCTTGAGCGCTCTCACACGGGCGTTGAACTGACGGGCGGCATAGCCAAGCGTGAAAACTTTCTTCAGCCACCACCAGAAACCGTCGGTGACATCCCTCTTGTCTGCCTCCCAGTCGGCCGCCACGCGCTCTTCGAGCTGTGCGAGCGTCTCCATGATGCGCCGGTAGGAATCCGATGCGAGCTCCGCATCCGTAACGCGATGATCTTCCATGTACGAGCGCAAGGACTGTGAAACGCCCTCGGCGATTTCCGTAATTCCACCGCCGCGCTTCGCGAACAGCCCTCGCAACGAGTCCGCGATGTCCCCGAGCAGCCCTGTCATTTCGACGTCCTTCCAACTTGATTCGCGAGTCGGGCGTTGTCCATTTCGCGATCGTCGTACTCGCCTGCGGCACCATGGAGCCGGCGATCAATCGCGATGAATTCATTACCAGCTTGCTGCGCATACAGCTTGGTGAGCTGCGACATCGCGTTCGTCGCGCCCTGTGCAACGTTGGCGAAGCCGAGGTCATGCGGGATCTGCATGGCCTGGTCCGCTTCTTGCATGGATTGCGCCATCGCCTGCCAACCCGTCGCAGTCTGCCGCAGGTGCTCGGGTGTGACCGCGTACCCGTCGGCGCCGTGCACGCCAGGCCCGCCGGCCGAGCCTGCGCCGTAGTTGCCGCCCGCCATGGCGTCGGGGGATACGTGGCCCGTATCGCCATAGCCGGAGGGGGTGCCGTCTGGGTTCGAGGCGCCTGCGGCCATGACGCCGCCGGGCATGCTGCTGGCGCCTGCGCCGACGCCGCCGGGCATCGCTGCTCCTACACCGACACCACCGGGCATCGCCGCGCCTGCACCGACGCCACCGGGCATCGCTGCTCCTACACCGACGCCAGACCCTGCGGTTCCTGCAGCACCTGTGGCGCCCAAGCCGCCCACGCCGCCGACGCCGCCCGCGCCTAGCGCGCTCGCCCCGGCAGTGCCAGGGAGCGGAGCGCCACCCATACCACCGGCACTACCAGCACCCGGGCCAGGCTGTGCCAACGGTGCGACGCTCGACTTCGCAGCGCTTGCAGGCATGCCACCCATCCCCGCTCGAGCGGCGTTGGCCTGCATCGCCCCAGCCTGTGCAGCACTTGCCTGCGCTGCCCCAGCCTGCGCGGCCCCGGCCTGTGCACCGCCAGCGCCGGCTCCGCCCATCATCATGGGCGGCGGCATCATGCCCCCGCGGCCCTTCTGGCCAGCGGTGTTACCTGCTGCGTGCGGATTGATGCGGCCTTCGGTGATGTCGTCGTCGTCGACGCGATCGCTGGATTCGCTGCTTACTCCGCGAAGCCCAGCCGCAACCGCGGTCTGGCTGAGCATCTTCCATGCTTCTTCTGCGTCAGTCACGCTCTGTCCTCGCTCCAGTCTGCTGGTGGCCTTAAAACACGTTGTCGGACTACCAGCCAAACCTATGCAATGAGACGGTTCATTACCACCGTTTTCACGGCAAAAGGTTGCAACGTGGACACCTCGGCTAGTGGGCTGCGCAACCGGCTACGTTGAATGTTCGAGCTTGCAGGAGGATTCGATGGCCGAACTCGGACAATGGACACGCGCGGCACAGGCTGGCCTCGACAGCGACACCGGCAGAGGCGCCGTCGTGCCACCCATTTACCTGTCCACGAATTACGTCTTCCACGACATCGGTGAGCCCAGAGACCATGACTACTCCAGGGCCGCCAACCCCACCCGCGACGTCCTCGCCGGGGCACTCACTCAGCTGGAAGGCGGGGCCGGCGCGGTCCCCGTCGCGAGTGGCATGGCCGCGGTTACGCTAGCCATCGAAACGCTCGTTCCGGTGGGCGGTCGCGTCGTCGCACCGCACGACGCCTATGGCGGCACCTGGCGACTCCTCACCTGGTGGGCTGGGCGCGGCAGGATCACCGTCGACTTTGTCGACCTCACCGACCTCGACGCGGCTGCCGCCGCCCTCTCGACCCCAGCCGACCTGGTGTGGATCGAGACTCCCTCCAACCCCCTCCTGCGCATCACGGACATCGAGCGGGTGACGGAGCTCGGTCATCAGGCGGGCGCGAGGGTCGTCGCCGACAACACCTTCTGCACGCCGCTGTTGCAACAGCCGCTGCGCTACGGCCCCGACGCGGTCACGCACTCCACCACCAAGTTCATAGCCGGACACTCCGACGTCGTGGGCGGCGCCGTCGTCGCGGCCACGCCCGAACTCCACGACGAGTTCACCGGCTGGGCGAAGACGCTCGGCCTGACTGCTGGCGCGATGGACAGCTACCTCACGATGCGCGGTCTGCGATCCCTCGACGCTCGCCTGCGCATGCACGCCGCCAACGCCGAGGCTGTCGTCGACGCGTTCGACGGCCACCCCGCCGTCAATGCGCTGCACTACCCAGGGTTGCCCGACCATCCCGACTACGCCCTCGCCCAGAAGCAGATGCGCTCCCCTGGCTCCATGGTCAGTATCGAACTCTTGGGCGGCGAACCCACCGTCAGACGCTTCCTCGACGGCCTGAAGATTTTCCACCTCGCCGAATCCCTGGGCGGCACCGAATCCCTCGTCTGCCACCCCGCGACGATGACCCACGGCGCCATGAGCCCCGAGGCCCAGCTCGCAGCCGGAATCACGCCCGGCATGCTGCGCTTCAGCGTCGGCCTCGAAGATGCCGGCGACCTCGTCACCGTCATCGCCGAAGCACTCGAGCGGGCCGAGGCCGCGGCGAACGACGCCCACTAGACTGCGAGCATGCCTCGCTTTCTTGCCGCAAAGCCTGACGCGGCGCTCTTGCGCCTTCCTTGGCATCTGCCGTTGGAGGAGTGGCCGACGGAGCACCTCGTCGCGCTACCTCGAGGGATCTCGCGTCACGTGGTGCGGTTCATCAAGGTGGGCGACGACATCGTCGCGGCTAAAGAAATCTTGGAAGAGGTTGCGGTCAACGAGTACCGGCTGCTCTCTGAAATTAAGCGCCTCGGCGTCCCATCCGTCGAGCCGTTGGGCGTCGTGCTCGGGCGAACTACGGGGAACGCGCAGCTCGATCCCGTGCTCCTCACCAAGCATCTCCCCTTCTCACTCCCCTATCGCTCACTCTTTTTTCGCGGCGTCAAGCAAGAAACGGTCCAGCGTCTGCTGGATGCGATGGTCGTGCTGCTCGCCCGCCTGCACCTGACAGGGTTCTATTGGGGCGACGTCTCCCTGTCGAATATTCTTTTCCGCCGCGACGCGGGTGAGTTCGCCGCATATCTCGTCGACGCCGAAACAGGCGAGGTGCACGACAGCCTCACCGATGGGCAGCGCAAGCACGACCTGGACATCGCGACGACGAACCTGTTCGGAGAATTCCTAGACCTGGAAGCTGGCGGCTTGATGGATGAGTCGCTGAAACCTGACATCTTGGTGCGCACCATCCTCGACCGCTACCACCAGCTCTGGGCCGAGCTGACCGCCGTCGAAGAGTTTGACCAATCCGAGATGCAGCGGATTGAGGGGCGGGTGCGTCGACTCAACGCGCTGGGTTTCGACGTGGCGGAGATCGACGTCTCGACATCACCCGACGGGCGCAAGGTTCGGATGCAGCCGAAAGTGGTGGATGCCGGCCACCATTCCAGGCGCCTCATGCGCTTGACCGGCCTCGACGCCGAGGAGCACCAGGCCC
Organism: Propionibacteriaceae bacterium; assembly: GCA_032576855.1. GTDB lineage: Bacteria > Actinomycetota > Actinomycetes > Propionibacteriales > Propionibacteriaceae > Arachnia. The sequence continues at coordinate 91,015 of JAWFWL010000004.1, read as the reverse complement.
GCCGCCTGCTCAACGATATGGACACCTATCGAGCCAGCATAGGTTCCAACGCGCCGGAGTCCGTCGTGGCGCACAAGTGGCTCGTCGAGGTCTTCGAGCCAGCGATCAACCAAATCCCCGACGACTTGCTCGGCAAGCGCGACCCCGCGCAGTTCTTCCACGAGGTGCTCGATTACCGCTGGTATCAGTCGCAACGCGAGCACCGAAACGTGCCCACCATCGAGGCGGTGCAGGGTTACATCCACGACGTCTTGCGCGAGCTCCCCGACGAGCACATGACCGGACTGCAGGTGCCCGTCGAGCATGAGCTGCGCAACAAATTCGATCCCTCGCACGGTTTCGTCGATGACGAGGACGACGAGCCCCCGTACGACCCTTGGGAAGACCAGGCGAATCACCCGGATCTGCCGGTCAGCATGGGCTTCGACATCGACGCGCTGCGCAGAAAGGCCGCGCAGCAGCGCGGCGAAGCGTAGCTTCACCACACCCCTACAGCGTGGGACCAAGGAAAAGTGACCGTTATCCTCCACGAGCGGCTTCAAAACCCCGGTTTTTGGTGATTTTTTTCAGGCGTGGAGGATTTCGGTCACATCGGGCTGCGAGCCGCGGGGCCGACGGATTTGACCGTTATCCTCCACGCCTGAAGAAAATTGCTGATTTCAGGGGGTCCTTGGCTTCTTGTGGAGGATAACGGTCAACTTTTGCCTTGCCCCGCCCCTCCCACGCCTATCTCCCACCGCATTCGGCATAGACTTGGCGGGTGACGTTTCGACTGTTTGACTCCGCAACCCGCACCGTGCGCGACTTCGTGCCCCTCGAAGAGGGCCGCGTGACCATCTACCACTGTGGGCTGACGGTGCAGTCGTCGCCACACCTCGGCCACATCCGCAAGGAAGTGGTGTTCGACGTGCTCCGTCGCTGGTTCCTGCACGAGGGCTACGAGGTGCGCATCGTCGCCAATGTCACCGACATCGACGACAAGATCCTCGCCAAATCTGCCGAGCGCGGGGTGCCCTGGTTCGAGCACGCCTACGAGTTCGAGCGCGAGCTGCACCAGGCCTACGCCAGCCTCGGCTGCCTCCCGCCCTCCTACGAACCGCGCGCCACCGGCCACATCCCCGAGATGGTGGAGCTCATCCAGGAGATCATCGACGCCGGCCACGCCTACCCTGCCCCCGACGGCTCCGGAGACGTCTATTTCGACGTGCAATCCTGGCCCGACTACGGCGAACTCTCGGGCCAGAAGGTCGACGAGATGGAGGCCGCCGCCGACGCCGATCCGCGCGGCAAGCGCGACCCCCGCGACTTCGCCCTTTGGAAGGGCCACAAGGCCGGCGAGCCTGAGACCGCGTCGTGGCCGTCGCCCTGGGGCCGCGGCCGCCCGGGCTGGCACATCGAGTGCTCCGCGATGGCAGGCAAGTATCTGGGCGCCCAGTTCGACATTCACGGCGGCGGCATCGACCTCCGCTTCCCCCACCACGAGAACGAGCTCGCGCAATCCCGCGCCGCCGGCCGCGGCTTCGCGCGGTACTGGATGCACAACGCATGGGTAACGATGTCGGGCGAGAAGATGTCGAAGTCGCTCGGCAATACCGCGCAGGTGAGCGAAGTCACGCGGCAGTTCGACCCCCGCGCCGTGCGCTACTTCCTGCTCGCCCCGCACTACCGCTCCACCATCGAGTTCTCCCCTTCCGACGACGACACTCGTGGCTCGCTCGCGGAGGCCGAGAAGGCCATCGAGCGCATCGACTCCTTCGTGCTCCGCGCCGCCGAGCACGCCAACCCGTCGCCTGACTACACGCACCTCGAGCAGTGGCAGCGCTTCGCCGCATCCATGAACGACGACCTCGGCACACCAGGCGCGGTCGCGCAACTCTTCGACGTGATCCGCGCCGGCAACCAGGCCCTTGCCCAGGGCGACGACGTCAGCGCCCTCCTCGGCGCCGCCACCGCGATGCTGAACGTCTTCGGCCTCCACCCGCAGGCCCCAGAGTGGGCCACCAACACCACCACCGACGACCTCACACCCGTCGTAAACACCCTTGTGGGAGCGCTCTTGGCGCAGCGCGCCGAGGCTCGCGCGGCCAAGGACTGGTCCACCGCCGACGCCATCCGCGACACCCTCGCCGACGCCGGCCTCACCATCACCGATACCCCTGACGGGGCGAAATGGAGCGTGCGCTGATGCCAGGAAATTCGTCACGACGAGGCGCGGGCAAGCGCGGCCCCAGCAAGGCCGCCGGGTCCGGGGGCCGCAACCGGCGTTCGCTGCAGGGTAAGGGCCCGACGCCGAAGGCCGAAGACCGCGTCTACCACAAGGCGTACAAGGCGAAACAGGCCGCGGCGAAGCGCCAGGGTGGCCCGTCGAAGCGTCCGCCGAAGGCGAAGGCCGGCGCCGATTGGGTCGTCGGCCGCAACCCCGTGTTCGAAGCCCTCATCGCCGGCATGCCCGTGAAGCAGGTGTACCTAGCGGAGGGCGCGGAGCGCGACGACCGCATCCGCGACATCCTCAAGCACGCCGCCGAACACTCCATCCCGCTCCTCCAGGTGCCCCGCGGCGAGCTCGACCGCGTCACCGGCGGGCTCGTCCACCAGGGTGTCGCCCTCCAGCTCCCCCATTACGACTACGCCGTGCCCGAGGATCTCTTCGCCGACGGCGTGGACACCGCCGCGGTCTTCGTCGCGTGTGACGGCATCACCGATCCGCGCAACCTGGGCGCAATCATCCGCTCCGCCGCCGCGTTCGGCGCGGCCGGCGTGGTGATCCCCGAACGACGCTCCGCCTCAATGACCGCCGCCGCGTGGAAAACCTCGGCGGGCGCGGCAGCGAGGATCCCCGTCGCGATGGCAGGAAACCTGAACCGAGCGCTCGAGCAGGCGGCCAAGATGGGCTACACCATCGTCGGGCTCGCGGGCGAGGGCGAGGCGCAGCTGAGCGGCATCCCCGGCGCCGACGGGCCGCTGGTGATCGTCGTGGGCTCCGAGGATGAGGGCCTGGCCAGGCTCACCCGCGAGCGCTGCGACGCGCTGGCACGCATCCCCATCGCATCCGACGTGGAGTCCCTCAACGCGTCAGTGGCGGCGTCTATCGCGCTCTACGAAGCCAGCCTCCAGCGCCCACGAAACTGAGCCGAGCTGGCCTCAACGTGTGTCATCGGAGCGGGGACGGCTCCGCACTCGAAGCCACCAAACAAGCTCGATCACGCCCGCGAGAGCTACGAAGGCAAACCCTGTGTACCACAGTGGGCCCGAAAGCGACGCCTTGGTGATGAGCGCGCGCACGATGTCAATCGCCCAGATTGCAGCCCCGCAGAGCATGAGCGCCTGTACCACCTTTGGCATTGCTCACCTCACCGATTCTTGCAGTATGTGTGCTTCATACATTCCGTGGTGAATCCGGCTAGCCCGCTCCACCGCAGTAATCTACGTAAAACCCTTTAGATCCGCAGGCATGCCGTTGACCTGCTTGTCGATAGGTGTGACTGATGTCCACCATCCACCGATGTACTAGAGGCTACGAAATTTCAGCACCCACTTCAATGGCATCCTCAGCGTCCGCGCAGTTGAGGGGCAAGAGCCCGACCTAACCGGATATCCACATTCGTTTGCCTCAGAGCCCGATTTTGGCTGGTTTTGTCAAACGAGTGTGGATATCGGGTTACTTGGGCCTTGGGCCCCTTCAGCCTAGAAGCGGCTCTCCGCGTCCTTGTACTTCAGGTTGAACTGGATGGGTTTACTGGGGCCCGTGAAGTTGCCAGATACGCCGGGGTTGTTTTCGAGATCGACGCGGATCTTTCCCGAAGCGCTGAACACCAGCGCGGCTTGATCGTCACGGCCGGTCACCTGGAACGTCGGCTGCACGTCGGACTGACGGCGGCGAACTGCGTCGGTGGTGATGGTTTTCGGCGTAACCAGCTTGGCTTTGCTGCCGTCGAGCGATGTGTAGGTAAAGGAGCTCGGGAGATCGAGCTCAATGTTGGTGCCGTACTCAATGCCCTGAAATTCGACACGCGCAGATGTTGGGATGGTGAGCCACTGCGACCCCCCGGGCGCCCACCCGTGTTCCGGCGTCCATGGCGCCATGAATGCATTGGCCGGGCGCATACCAATCCTGAATATGCCGCTGGCAGGCTGAAACCCCGGAGGCTGCGCGGTGTATTGCCGGCTATAGACGCCGTCCGGTGGATCGAAGACGACGGTCTCGCGCACCCGGAAACCTTCGTTCGCGTTCCAGGCTTCGTCGACGGCCGGGATGCCCTGCACAAGGTCGATCCGAATGGTCTTGCCCTCGTCGGTCACCTCCAGCACCGCGGAACCGTCGGCTGGAATGCACGTGACGAAGCACTCCCACGAAACCTGGAACTTGCCCTGCGCGACGCCGCCAAACAAATTACGCACCGGCATGCCTAAGCCGTCGCGGTTCAGACTGACTTCGACGGGGTGCTCGGCATCTTCAGGGAACACCGGCCGACCTGCCTGCACGGTGAACGCGACGAACCGGTGCCCCTCCGGTGCGCGCAGCGGTGCGGTTTGGTCGACGCGTTGAGCCACCTCGTAGGGTATCCGCGCGCTGACCAGCACCTCGCCGATGCGTCCGTCCATGTGCGGGGTTGCGAAGACGAGCCCCAGCGGCGTGGCGCCGTCCATGATCACATGCGTTCCGGCGGTGGAGCGGGCATAGAACTCGGGTTCCACCACGCGTTCAGGTGGGGTGGTGCCTGTCGGGGCTGGGGAGGATCGGTGTTCTTCGGGGGTGAAGTTCACGGGGCCCGAGCAGCCGGCCAGGGCAGGGACCCCCAGCAAGGCAAGCGCGGCGCGACGAGAGATTCTCACGTTGCCTAACACTATTGACCAAACCGGTCATACGCCACGGACGCCGCCGAGCGTAGCGGTAGATTGGTGTGCAACCCATCCCGTCCAAAGGAGTCAAAGTGAGCGACGTCAACGCAGTATCCGACGCGTACCGCACCCTGCTCGACATGATCGGGCAAGTTGAACCCCGAATCGCCGACGCCACCCGTCAGGAGCTCGCCGACCAGCGCGCGTCGCTGAAACTCATTGCCAGCGAGAACTACGCGAGCCTCCCGGTGCTCGCGACGATGGGCACTTGGCTGAGCGACAAGTACGCGGAGGGCACCGTCGGGCACCGGTTCTACGCGGGCTGCCAGAACGTCGACACCGTCGAATCCATCGCTGCCGAGCACGCCCGCGAGCTGTTTGGCGCCGAGTACGCCTACGCGCAGCCCCACTCCGGCATCGACGCCAACGTGACCGCCTACTGGGCCATCCTTGCGCACCACATCGAGGCCCCGACGCTCCAGGAGCTCGGCGCGCGGACCGTGAACGACCTCTCCGAAGCCGACTGGGAAGCCCTGCGCAAGAAGTTCGGCGAGCAGCGCCTCATGGGCATGAGCCTCGACGCCGGCGGCCACCTCACGCACGGGTTCCGCCCGAACGTGTCGGGCAAGATGTTCCACCAGCGCGCCTACGGCACCGACCCCGAAACGCAGCTGCTGGATTACGACGCCGTCGCCAAGCAGGTGCAGGAGTTCAAGCCGCTGGTGCTCGTCGCGGGCTACTCGGCCTACCCGCGTCGGGTGAACTTCACGAAGATGCGCGAGATCGCGGATTCCGTCGGCGCGGTGCTGATGGTGGACATGGCGCACTTCGCGGGCCTCGTTGCAGGCAAGGTGTTCACCGGCGACGAAGACCCAGTGCCGCACGCACACGTCGTCACCACGACAACACACAAGTCGCTGCGCGGCCCCCGCGGCGGGCTCATCCTGGCCACGAAGGAGTATGCCCCCGACGTGGACCGCGGCTGCCCGCTGGTGCTCGGCGGCCCGCTGTCACACGTGATGGCGGCGAAGGCGGTGGCACTCGCCGAGGCGCGCACTCAGGCGTTCCGCGACTACGCCCAGCAGGTGGCCGACAACGCGAAGGCGCTCGCCGAGGGCCTCCTCAAGCGCGACGTACGCCTGGTCACCGGCGGCACAGACAACCACATCGTGCTCATGGACGTGCGCGACTTCGGCATCACCGGGCGCCAGGCGGAGGCCGCGCTGCTCGAGTCCGGCATCGTCACCAACCGCAACTCCGTGCCGAATGACCCGAACGGCGCCTGGTACACCACCGGCGTTCGCCTGGGCACGCCCGCGCTCACGTCGCGCGGCTTCACCACATCCGACATGGACGAGGTCGCCAGCATGATCGCGGGCGTCCTGAAGGCGACGACACCCACCACCACGAGCAAGGGCACCCCGAGCCAGGCCAAGTACGAGCTCGACGCTGAGGCCCGCCAGGCTTCCCTCGACGGCGCATCCAAGCTGCTCGATGCCCGCCCGCTCTACCCTGGCTTCGAGCTGTAAGGGCACTGCAGCCAGTATCGCGGCCCGCATACGACGGCGGCGCCGGCCCCTCCTGGTTGAGGGCCGGCGCCGCCGTCGTTGCTAGGCGTTATCAAGCTGGGTCGGTCACTTGTACGCGACGATTGCCTTGGCCACCTTTACGACATCTGCCCTGTCGGCGCCCGCGCCGGAGACCGACACAACGCTCTTCGGCTTCTTCCCGGGATTGATGTAACAGGATTCCACCTTTTCTCCGCCAGCGTCCATGCTGCCGCAGAAGCCACCGTCGAATTCTTCGACATCCTTCATGCCCTGGCGGATGTATTTCGTGCTCTCGAGGTTCTCGCCGAAGTCGATGACCACGATTGTGGCGGTGCTCGATACACCCTTGGAGTACATCATGAGGCCGAACTCGTTCAGTTGCCAGTCATCGACCTTCTTGGGCAGGTCGTCCGCCGTGAGCTCTCCCGCCCCTCCAGGCTTGGACCCAGGCTGCTGACCACCCGGCTGCTCACCGCCAGGCTGCTCACCACCAGGCTGCTGACCACCCGGCTGCTCACCACCAGGCTCTTCACCACCAGGCTTGTCGCCGCCTGGAGTGTCCTCACCACCCGGCTCGTCGCCGCCTGGAGTGTCCTCGCCGCCCGGTTCCTCGGAATCCGACGGCGTCTCAGCGCTCGACGACTTGCTGGTCTCCGGCTCCGCGGAGCCGCCGTCGTCGCCCTTGAAGAAGAAAATCCACACGAGCACGCCAATAATGGCCAAAACCAGCACCGCGATAATGGAGATAATTGCCACCTTCGGCCCACGGCTCTCGCCGCCTGGCTGCGGACCCCCTGGATACCCCTGCGGCGGCCCTGCGTAGCCCTGCTGCCCACCTGCGTATCCCTGCGGGGCGCCGCCGGTGCCGCCTTGTGGCTGCCCGCTCCACCCAGGTCCACTTGATTGGCCGTTTTGCCACTGCCCTTGATGCGAAGGGTTCTGCTGGCCACCCCACTGCTGATTATTACTGTTCGGGGGCATTCCCTGCCCTGGATATCCTGTTCCGCTCATCGCTACACAACCTTCTTGTTTGATCACCCTGGGGGTACGGACGAAGTGACAAAATTATTAAGCCGCGATAATAGCTTTCGCTACGTTCACCATCTCGGGTATGTCTGCATATCTGCTGGACATAAGAAATACCTCGCCATTTGCAGACTTAGGACCGATGGCACACGTGATCATCCTCGTCGAAGTGGATTTCGGGTTCACGTAGCACGCGCCGCCGTCAAACTCCTGAAGCTCTGGTTTCCCTGCACCCAAATCTTTCGGGTCATCCCCTAGCCCCAGCGGCACAAAGCTGATACGCCGCTTGCCGTCCTTATACACGGGCTGGAGGCCGTCGGCACCTTCGGCTTCTTCGAGCTTCCACGCCTCTATCTGCTTCGGAAGAGTCTGGCGGAGCAGATCGTAGCCGGTGTATCCGGTAGTCGGCATTGGGCTCGGGTCTTCATCCGACGGTTGGTCGCTCGGCTGCGGTTCCGAGGGCTCAGTGGGTGCCGTCGATTGCGATGGTTCCTCGGATGGAGCCGCGGTCCCGCCGTCGCTGGGCCAGACTGCCCACACCAACACGCCGATCAACACCACTGCCAGCAGGCCGATGATCACGATGTACGGCGCGTTCTTCGACTTCTTCGACGGGGCACCGGCACCACTTGGCATACCGGGGTGGACAGGACCAGTCATTGCAAACCTCCTCACCCGGCCTGTTGAACTCGACGAGTGTCAGCCGGGTGTTCTATCGGCCAGCGTAACCGATGCGACGGCCACTGCCGCCACTCCTTCACCACGCCCAGTCAGCCCGAGCCCGTCGGTGGTGGTGGCAGAAACCGTCACTCGCGTTCCGAGCGCTTCCCCCATGACACGCTGCGCTTCCTCTCGCCGCCTCGCCATCTTGGGCTTGTTGCCGATTACCTGTACAGCAACGTTGACGATCTCATATCCGGCTGCACGAACCCGCCTGGCGGTCTCGACGAGAAATTCCACACCCCGAGCGCCCTGCCACTCGGGCTCGCTGGTACCGAAGTTACTGCCCATGTCTCCCAGCCCTGTGGCCGAAAAAAGCGCGTCGCAGGCTGCGTGGGCCGCGACGTCTCCGTCGGAGTGACCCTCCAGGCCACTTGACTCGTCGGGGAAATGTAGGCCGGCAACCCACATCGCTCTTCCTTCTACGAGCTTGTGCACGTCGGTGCCAATGCCTACCAACACGGAAATCAGCTCCTTGCCTGCCAAATGGCCTCGGCCAGGACGAGGTCCAGCGGTTCAGTGATTTTCACGGCCTCACGGTGACCGTCGACGAACGTGATGCTAGCGCCGATGGCCTCGCAGGCAGAGGCGTCATCGGTTACCTGCACCCCGTGGGCGGCGATGTGCACCTGGCCGGCGCGGAGCACGTCGGTGGCGAATCCCTGCGGGGTTTGCACGGCGCGCAGGTCGGCGCGGTCGACGATGGCACTACCTGAGCCCTCTACTCGTCGGATGCTGTCGATCACGGGCACGACAGGGATGACCGCCTTCGCGCCTTCCAGCACAGATCGCATCACGGCCTCTACAACGCGGACGGGGACCAGCGGGCGGGCCGCGTCGTGCACCAAGACATAGGGGGCATCCACTTGGCTGAGCCCTCGTCTGACGGATTCTGGTCGCTCGGCACCGCCAGCCACGACGGTGATTTCCACCAGGCCGGAGAGCGCGGCGGTGAACTCGTCGAGATGCCCCGGATGCGCCACGACGACGACTTGCCCGACGCCGGCCTCCCGCAGCACGTCGACGGAGCGGCGCACCATCGGCACGCCGCCTACCTCGACGAGCGCCTTCGGCCTCCCGTGGCCAAGCCTAGAACCAGAACCGGCCGCCACCACGATGGCAGCGACCGGCCGTGTACGAAGTTCAGTCATGTCAGGATGCGAGGATCTCGTCCAGCCTCTCTTCGGCCTTCTCGTTATCCAGCTTATTGGCGATGGCCACTTCCTCGACGAGGATGGTGCGCGCCTTCGTCAGCATGCGCTTCTCACCAGCGGAGAGGCCCTTGTCCTGATCACGACGCCACAGATCACGCACCACCTCGGCAACCTTCAAGATGTTGCCGGAGTGCAACTTCTCCATATTCGCCTTGAAGCGACGAGACCAGTTCGACGGCTCTTCGGTGTGCTGGTCACGGAGAACGTTGAAGACTTTCTCCAGCCCCTCTTCATCGACGACGTCGCGGACGCCAACGAGATCCAGATTGCACGCGGGGACTCGAACGACCAAATCGTTCTGTCCGATGATTCGAAGGACGAGGTACATTCTGTCCTCACCCTTGATGGTGCGGTTTTCGATATCTTCGATGACGGCCGTCCCATGGTTGGGGTAGACCACCGTTTCACCGATAGAGAAAGTCATACTGCATTGACCCCTTTCGGGCCCGATTCTACCAGACTTTTCCGCGTGTCCTGTTAGACAAGTCTCAGGGAAGTGTGATGAGGTTCGCCTCCTGGCGTGACTGCATCTCGATACGGCGACTACGTCGCCTACTCGATGACCGGGGGTCGGGCGTTCCGATGGTTGAGTAGCCGCCGCCCCCGGTGGTTGAGTAGCGCCCGAAGGGCGCGTATCGAAACCCGACGATCGGGCCCCGGCACCTCGACAATCGTGTGAGGCGACGAATCCGCGAGGTTGCGGCTAGTATGACGGCCATCACCTACGTTTCGGAAGGTTGCACCATGTCCGCTCGCGTCCACAAGGCAGCGCTGGCTCTCGCCGCCGCATCCGCCATTGTCCTGACCGGCTGCACCGCATCCGGGTGGGAGTCGCAAGTACCCCCAGCCGCGGGCGCCCAGAACGAGGTTTCTATTACGCAGAACAACGGCGCGGTCGCCAAGGAGAAGGCGCGCAACGTGCTCTTCGTGGTCGACGACGACGGCAAGGGCGTGCTTGCTGGCACGGTCACGTCGGTGAACGGCACGAAGGTGCAAGGCGTGCACTTCGCCGCCGAGAAGGCGGACGGGTCCATCGGAGAACCCGCATCGCTGCCGTTTACTGCCGACGTTGCTCCGCATGGCGCCGTGCGATTCCAAGACGAGCCCGTCACCGTCGAAAACAAGGATCTCACCCCTGGCCGCACGGCCCAGGTGGTCATCCAGTTGAGCACGGGCACCATCGACCTGCACGTGCCGGTCTACTCCAACACGCATCCTGATTTCGAAGAGCTCTGGAACAAAGCTAAGGGATAATCCTGAAGTGAGGTCGGGCAACTGCCCGACCTCACTCGTCTCTCAGCCTTCGTACTTGTACCCGAGCCCACGCACGGTGATGAGCCGTTCGGGCTTCGACGGGTCCCGCTCGATCTTGGAGCGCAGCCGCTTGATGTGCACGTCGAGGGTCTTGGTATCTCCGACGTAGTCGCTCCCCCAAATACGGTCGATGAGCTGCCCGCGGGTAAGGACGCGTCCCGGGTTGCGCAGCAGTAGCTCCAGCAGGTCGAACTCGCGCAGCGCAAACCGCACTTCTTCACCGTCGACGTACACCTGATGGCGCTCGACGTCGATGCGCACGCCACCTACCTCCACGACGTCGGGCACCAGCTCCTGGTCCTGCCCGCGACGTAGCACGGCCCGTACGCGGGCGACGAGCTCGCGGTGGCTGAAGGGCTTCGTCACGTAGTCGTCGGCGCCGAGTTCAAGCCCCACCACCTTGTCTACCTCGGAGTCGCGGGCCGTCACCATAACGATGGCGACGTTCGACTGCGCGCGCAGTTGCTTACAGACCTCGAGCCCCGGCATGCCAGGCATCATGAGGTCCAGCAGCACAAGGTCAGCGCCGTGCTTATCGAACTCCGCGAGGCCCTCCGCCCCATCGGCTGCGGAGGCCACGTCGAAACCCTCCTTCTGGAGCATGAAGGTGAGCGCGTCGCGGTACGACTCCTCGTCTTCAATGATCAGAATTCGCGTCATGAACCTTTCCCTTCACCTTGCGGATCTTTCGACACGGGGAACCGGAGGGTAAATGTAGACCCCTGTCCGAGATTCGACCACACGGTAATAGTTCCCCCATGGGCCTTGACGATGTGGCGGACTATGGACAACCCGAGCCCAGTCCCGCCAGTGGACCGGCTCCTGCCGTAGTCAACCCTATAGAAGCGTTCGAAGATCCGTTCCTGATCTTCCTTCGAAATGCCGATGCCATTGTCGGATACTTTGACCTCGACGATGTCCTCGCCCTTGTCGCGCTTCTCGACGATGCTGACCGCGACGCGTGCACCTGAGTCCGAGTAGTTGATGGCGTTTTGCACCAGGTTCGTGACGGCGTCGGTCAGTTCCCACTTGTCGCCGGCAATCGTGACGTCTTGTAGTTCCCCGATAATGATCTGCACCCGACGGTTGGTCGCCGACTCACGACAGTTCCCGATGGCATCTTCAACGACATCGACGAGGGAGACCGGCTCCTGAGCGATGTTGGGATCCACGGATTGCAGTCGCGATAGGTTGATGATCTGCGACACCAGCTCAGACAGACGTTTGGTCTCGCGCTGGAGCCGACCCGAGAACCGCTCCACGGCATCCGGATCATCCTTCGCCGCTTCGACGGCCTCCGCCAGCACACCAATGGCACCGATGGGGGTCTTCAATTCGTGCGACACATTCGCGACGAAGTCTCGACGAACAGCCTCCACCCGACGCGATTGGGCGTTGTCAAAGCCCAGAACCAGCAGCTGGTGTTCGTCGAGCTGGCTGATCGATACCGTGAGCGACAGCGCTGGCTCACCGGGGATGGCCTCGCGAGTGATATCGCCTGAAAACTCGGTGCCGGACTGACGCACGTCACGCACATGCTCGAGCAGACGCTTGTACCCCAGGCGCGTGCCTTGCACCAGCGAGGTCCTGAGCGCGGCTTCGTTGTGCCCAAGAATCTCGTCGTGCGGACCGACCACGGTGGCCCCAATGGGCAACTGATGAATGAGGTGTTCGACGAGTGGGTCAATCGTCGGATCTTGTTGCCTCAGAAGGACTTGTCGACGTCGGGACGCCCACACGAGCAACACCGTCGCGCCGACGATCAACAGCGCCAGCCCTGCCCCAATGAACGCGGCGCCAACATACGACATGGCCCTGAGTCTAGTGGCCCGGGCAGGAGTGCCGCGACGGGGCGAACGCTTCACTATCCGTTCATGCGCCGTTCAACTTGCGGGCGAAGTCTGTGCAGCTTGCGTCACTACTGTGGACCGCCGACCACAGTATTCACTGCCAGCGCATACGATTGATTGCATCAACCAAGGAGAAGTCATGCGATCTAGCTACCACGAAGAACTCGACGGGCTGCTGAACAGCCTGCTGCACATGTCGGAACTCGTCGAGACCGCCATCGAAGAGAGCACCGCTGCTCTGTTCGACGCTGATCTGAACCGCGCCGAAGCCGTCATCAGCAACGACGCTGAGTTGGATCAGCTCCACGAGAGGCTTGAGTACGACTGCCTCTCGCTGCTCGCGCTGCAGGCCCCCGTCGCCGGAGAGCTCCGCACCGTCGTCTCCGCCATCCGCATGGTGTTCGAGCTGGCACGCATGGGCGACCTCGCCGCCCACATCGCCAAGATCGCCCGTCTGCGTTACCCCAACAAGGCCGTGCCGGCCAGCTTGGAAGCCAACTTCCGCACCATGAGCGAGACTGCGGTGAAGATGATCGATACCGCCCGCGAGGCGCTCGCCAACCGCGACGCCAAGGGCGCCTACGGGCTCGCTCAGATCGACACCAAGATGGACGATCTGCGCCGCGAACACTTCAACGTCCTGCTCGACGACAGCTGGTCCGGAGGCACTGCCGCTGCCATCGACGTCGCGCTGATTGGCCGCTACTACGAGCGCTTCGGGGACCACACCGTCGCGGTTGGACGCCGCATCATCTACCTCATCACCGGCGAGGTTCCCGAGGGTGAGGATTGGCCGAACGCCTGATTCCACGCAGCCGATGCCCGCACTGCCCAGGAGGGCCAGTGCGGGCATCGCTTATTGGTGGGTAGGCTGAAGGCATGACTAACACGCTGATCCTGCTCCGCCACGGCGAGAGCGAGTGGAACGCCAAGAATCTGTTCACCGGCTGGGTGGACGTCGACCTCAACGAGAAGGGTCTTGCCGAAGCCGAGCGCGGAGGCAAGCTCCTGAAGGAAGAGGGCATCCTCCCCGACGTGGTGCACACCTCACTGCTGCGCCGCGCCATCAAGACCGCCAACATCGCCCTCGACAACGCCGATCGCCACTGGATTCCGGTGCATCGTTCCTGGCGCCTGAACGAGCGCCACTACGGCAAGCTCCAGGGCCTGAACAAGACCGAGATCCGCGACCAGTTCGGCGAAGAGCAGTTCATGCAGTGGCGCCGCAGCTACGACGTGCCGCCGCCGCTGATCGACGCCGACGGCGAGTTCTCGCAGTTCTCGGAGGAGCGCTACGCGGATATCCCCGAATCCGAGCGTCCGCTCACCGAGTGCCTGAAGGACGTCGTTGCCCGCATGCTCCCCTACTGGGAGTCCGGTATTAAGCCAGACCTGACCGCGGGCAAGACGGTGCTCGTCGCCGCCCACGGCAACTCGCTGCGCGCACTGGTGAAGCACCTCGACGAGATCTCCGATGACGATATCTCCGGCCTCAACATTCCGACGGGCATCCCGCTGGTGTACGAGCTGGACGATGACTGCAAGCCCGTCACCAAGGGCGGGCGCTACCTCGACCCAGACGCCGCCGCCGCTTCCATCAAGGCCGTGGCCAACCAGGGCAAGAAGTAGCTCCTAGCACAGCCCGATTTGACCGTTATCCTCCACGGCTGCAAAAAATCCGCGTAAAGCGGGGGTGTTAAGCCGCTGGTGGAGGATAACGGTCATTTTTGTGAGTACCCGAGCACGATCCAGTGCGCTACCGCTGCGGATGCTCGGCGTGGGGAGGCGCTGACGTGCCGCCGCGCGTCCCCCCGGAAAGTTGACCGTTATCCTCCACGAGAAGCTAAAGCCCCCTCAAAATTCGCGATTCTTTGCAGCCGTGGAGGATAACGGTCAAAAGTTGTTTGGGCACACCGGCGTCACCGGACCGGCTAGGCTCGAAGCATGAAGACCGCAGTAGTGACAGGCGCAAGTTCAGGCATCGGGGCAGCTACTGCCAGACGGCTCGCCCAGGAGGGACACAAGGTGATTTGTGTCGCTCGCCGCGCGGAACGCGTCGAAGCGTTGGCTGCTGAGATCGACGGCATCTCACTCCCCTGCGACATCACATCCCCCGACGATGTGGCGCACCTCGCGGAATCCGTCGGCAGCTCACTCGATGTACTAGTAAACAACGCGGGCGGTGCGCTCGGCCTGGAAGATGTCAGCGAGGCACGCCTCGACTTGTGGGAGCGCATGTACGCGACGAATGTGCTCGGCACCGCTCGCGTCACCCAAGCTCTCCTCCCGGCCCTCAAGGACGCGACCGGCATCGTCGTCTTCGTCACCTCCATTGCTGCTGACGCCGGATACGAGGGCGGGGCCGGCTATTGTGGCGCGAAGGCCGCCGAGCGGTCGATCGTGGAATCCATGCGGCTCGAGCTGTTCGAAACCGACGTGCGCATCACGGAAATCTGCCCTGGCCTTGTCGCCACCGACGAGTTCTCTCTTACCCGCTTCGACGGCGACGCCGAGCGCGCAGCGAAAGTCTACGAAGGAGTGCCTGGCCCTCTCGTTGCAGACGACGTGGCAGACGCCATTTGCTGGATGGTCACTCGACCGCACCACGTCAACGTCGACCAGCTCACCATCCGCCCGCGGGCGCAAGCGAAACACAAGATGCACCGGATCGCGAAGTAGGGGCGCGAGGCTAGTGCTCCGACGGGTCCTCGTCGCGGTTGCGCCCGATTCGTTTGAGCTTTCGCAGCACCGACGCAACGGTATTTCTTGAGCTGTCACCGTCGTCTTCCTCGCCGGAGGTTTCCCCTTCGGCGTCGGATTGCTGCGCGGACAGACGAACGCGCTTGCGTACCAGGTCCTGGAAGAACCGCGCTGACTTCTCAGATTCGCCACCGACGACGTGCCCGTCATCGGTAGCCCACTCAATGTCGCTAGCTACTCTCTCTCCGGTCCTGAGATCAATCATGTCGCCCAAGTAGCGGAAGACGACGGCACCCGATGCTGCGACGGGTACGGCGAGGAACGCGCCGACGATGCCGAACCAGCCACCGCCTAGGAGCACCGCCAGGATGATGATCACGGGGTGTAGCTGCATGACCCGCGACTGCAGCACGGGCTGCAAAATATTGCCTTCCAACTGCTGCACCAAGATCACCAGGCCCAACACCAGCAGGGCCTGAATGACATCTCCAGTCACCAAGGCGACGAGGACCGCGACACCACCTGCTGCCACTGCACCGATGATGGGGACGAAGCCTGCCATGAATGTGAGGACGGCAATAGGGAATGCGAGCGGCACCTTCATCAGCCACAGCCCGCCACCGATGAATATGGCGTCCACCATAGAGACGATGGCCTGTGCTCGAATGTAGCCAGACAATGTGTTCCAGAGTCTGGTGAATAGCTCGGAGACGTGGAAGCCGCCTCGTCGCCCCACGACGGAGCGCGCCCACCCCACAAACTTGTGGCCGTCCTTGAGCATGAAGAAGACGATCACCAAGGTCATGGCGAGCGTGACGAGACCGCTGGAGACGCTACCGCTGACGTTCAGCGCGATGCTCACCAGATCCTCGGAATGGCCCTGCAACCAGTCGATCAATTGCCCGATGTACCGGTTGAGTTGCTCGTCGTGGATGTTGAGCGGAGGGCCCGACGCCCAGTTCTGGACCTTGCGAATGCCCTTGACGGTTTGGTCGGCAAGGATCGGCCACTGGCTCACCACGCTCGGAGCAATGAGGCTCACGAGCCCACCAATCAACGCAATGCCCGTTAGCAGGCTGATGATGGCGCCAACGCCATGGGGTACGCCAATGCGGCGAAGTCCTCCGACGATGGGGTACAGCACCGACGCGATCAGCAGCGCCATCAGCAGCGGGATCAACGCGGTACCAACTTGAGCCAAGACCCAGATGGTGAGGGCGAGCGCCGCTGCGACGAGCAAGAACCGCCCCGACCATGCTGCGGCAGCCTTCGCGCCTTCACCGATCACGTCGGCGCGGTCAACGGGATTACGCGGATTCGGCGTGGGAAGCGACGTGTGATCGCTGGCCTCGAGCGCATCTTCGTGGCGCTGGCGCCGCATCTCCTGCTCAAGCTGATCCAGCGACAACGGCTGCGTCGGCTCATCCTCGTCGTGGCTCATAGGACCTCCAATTCTCAGCCAATGCTAGCCAATGGAAGTTCAGCGCATCTCGATACGCGGGCTTCGCCCGCTACTCGATGACCGGGAGAAAAGGGCACCCGCCACTCGACGACCGGGGCGACCACCCCGATGGTTGAGTAGCCGCCGAAGGCGGCGTATCGAAACCCAGCAACAAAGAATGTGGGATTCCACCGAAAATGGTGGAATCCCACATTCTTTGTTTATCGGATGAACCCCGACGGGGGTCAGTCGGCCATGGCGACGAGGGCCTGGCCGCCTTGTACTGCGTCGCCCTTCGCCACCAGGATGGTCTCAATCTTCGCGTCCTTAGGCGCGGTGATCTCGGTTTCCATCTTCATGGCCTCAAGCACCAGCACGACGGTGCCGGCAGTGACTTCCTGGCCTTCCTCGACGAGGATGCGGCTCACAGAGCCGGCCAGCGGTGCCGTGATGGCGCTGGCGCTCGTCGCAGGCACGGATGCCTTGGTGGGGATGGGGTTCGAGCCACCATTGACGCCGATGACTACCGGCCCCAATCCCTGGCGCTCCTCTTCCTGCACCTCGACGTCGATCTCGTACTCCGTCTTGTCGACGGTCACCTTCAACTTCATAATTGCCTACTCTCGGACTGTCAACGAATGTGGGGTACGGAGCGGTTGTGCACGCGACTGCGAGCAGCCGCCGCCCAGCTTTCCTGGTGAGCGAAGCGCACCGCGCGCACCTTAGCCTTGTGACCCATGTACGCCGCGATCGCGGCGCCAATCACCACGAGGTGCTCCTCGGGAATCTTCTTATCGGCATTCAGCGCAGCGAGCTGCGCCTCCACGGAGGCCAGACGCTCGGTGAGCGTCTGAACCTGCTCCTGGAGAGCCTCTACGGAAACTTCAGACATATCTGCGAGCTCCGATCAGGCCGGACCGAGGCCGTGCTTCTTGGCGGGGCGAACCTCGCGCTTGCCGACGAGGATCTCGAGCGACATCGCAATCTGACGACGGGTGTCCGCCGGGTCGATGATGTCGTCGACGAGGCCACGCGCGGCAGCCATGTACGGCGTCGAGAAGGTCTCGCGGTATTCCTCCACGAGCTCTGCACGCCTGGCTTCCTTATCTTCAGCGGCCTCGATCTCCTTGCGGAACACGACGTTGGCCGCGCCCTCAGCACCCATCACGGCGATCTCAGCCGTCGGCCACGCGAACACCTTGTCAGCACCCAAGTCCTTCGAGCACATGGCGAGGTACGCACCACCGTAGGCCTTGCGCATCACCACGGTGATCTTCGGCACCGTCGCGGCGGAGTATGCGTAGAGCATCTTCGCGCCGTGACGGATGATGCCACCGTGCTCCTGCGCGACGCCGGGCAGGAAGCCGGGCACGTCGACGAGGTTCACCAGCGGGATGTTGAACGCGTTGCAGAAGCGGATGAACTTCGATGCCTTGTCCGACGAGTCGATGTCGAGCACGCCCGACATCACCGACGGCTGGTTGGCGATGATGCCCACTGTGCGGCCGTTGATGCGCGCGAAACCGACGACGATGTTCATCGCCCAGCCGGCCTGGACTTCGAGGAAGTCGCGGTGGTCAACGATCTCGGCGATGACGTCGCGCACGTCGTAACCCTTGTTGCCCTGCACCGGGATGATGTCGCGGAGCTTCTCGTTGGGCTCCACCACGTCGTCGGGATCGACGATCGGGGGTTCCTCGGAGTTGTTCTGCGGCAGGAAGCTCAGCAGCTTCTGGGCGATGAGGATGGCCTGCTCGTCATCGTCGGCGACGAAGTGCACGACGCCGGAGCGTCCCATGTGCGCGTCGGCGCCGCCCAGGTCGTCCTGGGTGACTTCCTCGCCGGTGACCTGCTTGATCACGCCCGGGCCCGTGATGAACATGTGGGCCTTGCGGGTCTGAATGATGAAGTCAGTCAGAGCCGGGGAGTACGCAGCACCACCGGCGCAGGGGCCGGAGATGATGGAGATCTGCGGCACAGCGCCCGACAGCAGCACGTTCTGGTAGAACACCTTGCCGTAGCCGGAGAGGGAGTCGATGCCTTCCTGGACGCGGGCGCCGCCCGAGTCGTTGATGAAGACGAACGGGGTGCCGGTTTCGAGCGACGCGTGCAGCGCCTCAGCTACCTTGATGGAGTGCGCTTCGCCAGCGGATCCACCCATGACGGTGAAGTCCTGGCTAGCGACGTGCACCGGGCGGCCGTACACAGCACCGGTACCGGTGACCACGCCGTCGGCAGGCATGTTTGCCTTGTCCATGCCGAAGGTGGTGGTGCGGTTACGACGGAACATGCCGTCTTCCTGGAAGGTGCCGTCGTCGAGCAGCTTGCCCAGACGCTCACGGGCGGTCATCTTGCCCTTGGCACGCTGCTTCTCCAGCTTGGCCTCGCCGCCGCCGGCCTCAACCTCAGCGCGGCGTTCCTTCAACTGTTCGAGGCGATCAGCCATCGTGTATTCGTGAACCATGCTCATGCTCCTCAGGCGGGCTCAACCGTGACGCTGTGTTCGCGTCCGGCCAGCTTGACGTTGTAGTTGACGGGTGCGGTGATGCCCTGTGCCGGGCCAGCGGCCTTGGCGCGCTCGGCAGCGAGCTGTTCGGGCGACTTGGCGACGCTCTTCGGACCCTCCGAGCGGGAAGCGAGGAACTTGGCTGCCACGTTCGGGAACATAGCGTGCGTGAGCACGTCCTCGTCGGTGCCGTCGAAGCCCTCGAGGGCCTTCGCCTCGTCGGTGAGCTTGTCCCACTCGGGTTCCAGCAGGTCTGCGGGGCGAACCGTGATCTGGTCCTTCTTGGCCTGAGCCTTCGCCATCTCGATCACCTCGGGGTTACGTTCGCCCAGGCACTCGCCGTAGTAGCCCAGCATGAGGTCGGCGAACTCGCCGGTCATCACCTTGTAGCGGCCCATGAGCACGTTGAACACGGCCTGCGTGCCGACGATCTGCGACGACGGGGTCACCAGCG
The DNA here is from genome assembly GCA_032576855.1 of Propionibacteriaceae bacterium. Lineage (GTDB taxonomy): Bacteria > Actinomycetota > Actinomycetes > Propionibacteriales > Propionibacteriaceae > Arachnia. The sequence continues at coordinate 71,401 of JAWFWL010000004.1, read as the reverse complement.
GTGGGTGGCCGGCGTCGGCCTTGACGCGCGGAACCTCGGCCATCACTTCGTCGATACGGTCGCCAGCGCCCTGCGCCTTCAGCTGCGACTCCATGTTGGAGAGCATGCCGCCTGGGATCTGGGAGCTGAAGATGCCCGTGTCGACGAGGGTCTTGGACTCGAACTCTGCGTACTTCGGACGAACGCCCTTGAAGTGGTCGCGGATCTTCACGAGGCGATCCATGTCCAAGCCAGTCTCGTAGCCGGTGTTCTCCAGCATCTCGACGAGCGACTCGGTGGGGTTGTGGCCCGGGCCGAGCGACATGGAGGAGATGGCGGTGTCGACGACGTCGGCGCCAGCTTCGATTGCCTTCATCAGCGAGACCAGGGTGACGCCGGTGGTGGAGTGGCAGTGGACGTTGATCTGCACGTCGCCGTAGGTGTCCTTGATGCCCTTGACGATGTCGTAGGCGGGCTGGGGCTTCAGCAGGGCGGCCATGTCCTTGAACGCGATGGACTCGGCGCCCATGTCGATCAGCTGGCCAGCCAGCTTGATGTATCCCTCAACGGTGTGCACCGGCGAGATGGTGTAGCAGATGGTGCCCTGGGCGTGCTTACCAGCATCACGCACGGCCTGCATTGCCCGTGCCATATTGCGGGGATCATTCAGCGCGTCGAACACGCGGAAGACGTCCATGCCGTTCTCGGCTGACTTCTCCACGAACTTGTCGACCACGTAGTCCTCGTAGTGGCGGTAGCCCAGGAGGTTCTGCCCACGTAGCAGCATCTGCAGCCGCGAGTTGGGCATCAACTTACGGAACGTACGGAGACGCTCCCAAGGGTCTTCATTCAGGAAGCGGATGCAGGAGTCGTACGTCGCACCACCCCAACACTCCACGGACCAGTAACCGGCCTTATCAATGTCTTCACACGCATCAACCATGTCCTCCATGGCCATGCGAGTTGCCATCAAACTCTGGTGCGCGTCACGGAGGGCAAGCTCGGTGACGCCAATCTTTCGCGCACTCATGCGTACTATCCAACCATGCCGCCCCAAGCGCTCAACAGGGACCCCTGGCGCGAAGCTCCCAAGGTGGGTTTGATACAGTTTTCCAGTTCATTTTGCTCAACCGCAGGCTGTGCCGGGCGTGTAGCAAAAGCGCTTGTCGCAGCCCGATTATTGGGGTAGTGCCCAAACTAACTGGCCCCCCTGTACATCGCCATATTGGGCGGGTTTACTGTGGGTTCTACGTGGATCTGTGACCCAACGGAGGGCCGCAGCACTACCCCAATGGAGAGGTAACAACAATGCGCATCGCAGTCCCCACTGAAGTGAAGAACAACGAGTTTCGCGTAGCCATCACCCCCGTCGGTGTGGCTGAGCTCGTCCAGCACGGCCACGAGGTCTTCGTCCAGCAAGGCGCTGGCGAGGGCTCTGGCATCACTGACGACGAGTTCGCCGAGCAGGGCGCGAAGATCGTCGAGGGCGCTCAGGCCACCTGGGAGTCCGGCGAGATGGTGATGAAGGTGAAGGAGCCCATCGAATCGGAATACGGGTTCCTCCGCGACGATCTCACGCTGTTCACCTACCTGCACCTGGCCGCCGACCGGCCACAGACCGACGCGCTGCTGAACGCCGGCACCACCGCCATCGCATACGAGACCGTGCAGCTCCCCAGCCGTCTGCTGCCCCTGCTGTACCCCATGTCTGAGATCGCAGGCAGCCTCGCTCCACAGGTGGGCGCGCACGCGATGATGCGGCCGCAGGGCAAGGCAGGCATGCTGATGGGCTGCATCGGCGGCGTGAAGCAGGCAAAGGTGGTCGTCCTCGGTGGCGGCACCGCAGGCCAGAACGCGGCGAACATCGCGCTCGGCATGGGCGCTGACGTCACCGTCTTGGACACCGACCTCGAGAAGCTGCGCTCCACCTTCTGGCGCTTCAACAACCGCGTACACGGCATCGCATCCTCCAAGCTCACCGTGCGCGAACAGGTGCTCTCCGCTGACCTCGTCGTTGGCACCGTCCTCATCCCCGGCGCGAAGGCCCCGAAGCTCGTCACCAACGACATGGTCGCCGAGATGAAGCCGGGCTCCGTGCTCGTCGACGTGGCTATCGACCAGGGCGGCTGCTTCGAGGATTCACACCCGACGACCCACGAGGACCCCACCTTCCAGGTACACAACAGCACCTTCTACTGCGTCGCCAACATGCCAGGCGCCGTGCCCAACACCTCGACGTGGGCACTCACGAACGCCACGCTCCCCTACGCCGTTCGCCTAGCGGACAAGGGGTGGAAGCAAGCGCTCCGCGACGATCACGCGCTGGCACTCGGCCTCAACACGCACGCTGGCAAGCTGACCTTCAAGGGAGTTGGTGACGCATTCGAGCTGGAAGTCACCCCGCTGGATGATGTCCTAGCCTGAGGAGGCGATGATGTTGCGAAGCAATAGCTCCGCCTCACCACCCCCAGAGGCTACCGAAGTGGTCGACGACGAACACCTCGAACGCGGACTTAGTAACCGCCACATTCAGCTGATTGCGCTCGGTGGCGCCATCGGCACCGGCTTGTTCATGGGCTCAGGCCAGACCATCCATCTGGCCGGCCCGTCCATCCTGTTGGTGTACGTCATCATCGGCACCGTGCTGTATCTCGTCATGCGAGCCATGGGCGAGATGCTGCTCCACAACCTCAAATACAAGTCATTCCAGGATTTCTGCCACGACCTCGTCGGCCCGTGGGCAGGGTACTTCGCGGGATGGACGTACTGGGTGTTGTGGGTGGTCATCGCCATGGGCGACATGATCGTCGTGACCGGATACTTCGATTTCTGGATTCACAACCGCACCATTTCGATCATCTGCACGGCAGTGCTCCTCGCCGCGTTGCTGGTGACGAACATCCTTACCGTGAAGCTGTTTGGCGAGATTGAGTTTTGGTTCTCGATCATCAAGATCGTCGCAATCCTGGCGCTGATCGTCGTCGGCGGCGTGATGATCGCGACTGGCTTCGACTCCCCCGACGGGGGGCAGGCGTCGCTGAGGCACATCTGGGATCATGGCGGTTTCTTCCCGCACGGCATGGGCGGGTTCTTGGCGGCCTTCCAGATCGCCATCTACTCGTTCATCGGCACCGAGTTGATCGGCACCACCGCGGCGGAGACGAAGGATCCGTACAAGACGATCCCGAAGGCCATCAACGCTGTTCCGTTCAGAATCATCATCTTCTACGTGGGCGCGCTGACGGTGATCATGTCGATTACGCCGCACGACGTCATCGACCCGGAGATGAGCCCGTTCGTGAGCGTGTTCAACATGGTTGGTCTCGTCGCGGCGGCATCGGTGATGAACTTCGTGGTGCTCACCTCGGCTTCGTCGAGCGCGAACTCCGGCATCTTCTCGTCGTCGAGAATGATGTACGGGTTGAGCACCCAGGAGCAGGCACCGGAGGCATTCGCAAAACTGTCCAGTCGGCATGTGCCCCGCCGGGCACTGCTCCTCTCGGGTGGTTTGGTGTTCCTGTTCATCCCGATTCTGCTGTCGGGCGACTCCTTCATGCGGGCATTCACCGTCATCTCGTCGGTGGCTTCCACGCTCATCTTGTTCATGTGGAGCCTGATCCTGGTGGCATACATCCGCTACCGCAAGAGCCGTCCCGAGGCGCACCGCACGTCGACGTACAAGATGCCGGGCGCAACATGGACGCCCATCGTCGGACTGCTGTTCTTCGTGTTCATGGTGGGTTTGCTGGCGTACTACCCGGATACACGGCTCGCGCTGCTGCTCACGCCCGTGTGGTTCGTGGGATTGGCCATCGCTTGGCAGGTGCAAAAACGCACGAAGGGAGTGAGGCACTTCGAGGGGTAAAACCAATCGCTCAATGCACTAGCTGGTGGGCTCGGGAATTCGTCCCGGGCCCACGGTGCGTGTTTGGCGGTGTGCGAAAGATAGATCAAGTTCGTGGCTCGTCTACCCACCACGAACTTGATCTATCTTTCCTGTTCACGACTCTGGGTATCGGTACTCAACTACAACACAATGCCTTGTGCAAGGCATGTTGTGACCCCTTAGCTTGTTAGCGTCGCTAGCGAATCAAGGAGCCGTGCATGTCGCATTCCGAGTCGTCCCTGTCTACCACCGTCGAGCGAGTGCTCGCGGCGCACAACGAAGAGTCCAACGTCGAGCTGCCTGACCCCATTAGCGTCCGAGCCGAGCGCCACGACGGGGCCGTCGCCGTGGTGACCGACGGGCAGAGCGTCACCGTCGAGCTTCGGTCCCCCCTCAAGCTCACCGCCGCGGAACTTTCCGAGGCCCTGACGCAGGCAACGAACGAGGCCCTCGAGGAAGCGCGGAACCAATTTTTGAGCGAACTCTCATCCTCCGACGGTGGCTCGCCGTTGGAGTCGATGGCTGCGCTGGGCGCCGAGCTGCGCCAGGCCTATGACGAAGAATGGCAAGCTCTCGACGAACGCATCGCAAAGGTGGCCGGCGAATGACCTATCAGTTCACTCCTTCTTCCTGGAACAACGGGGCACAGAGCCTCGACGGCACCGCGCAGGAGTTCGCGTCGTCAGCAAACGCCATTTTGGGCAGGCTGATGAACGTCGCTGATGCCGTGCCCATGGCTTCCACCCAGGCCGACGTTGCCGTCGCACAAATTCTCATGTCCATCGGCACTGCGGGGCAGCAGACCGTCGCGGGCATTGCCCGGGGTCTCGGTTCAGAAGCCGGCATCATGCGAGACACCGGTGACGCGTACGAGCGGTGCGAAACCAGCAACGAATCGCTAGCTTCGAAAGTGGGGCGGTAACGGTGGGAATCCAACTTCCAGGTTTTCTCCGGGAAGCGCAGGCTTTCGTCGGCCTGCCGTTCCCGGGGACCAATGAGTCTGCGCTGCAAGGTCGGGCCGCAGACTGGAACCAGCTCGGCTCGCTCGCTTCGAATGCGCTCTCACAGATCTCGCAGACGGCGCAGTCCGTCTCGTCGGACAATCGAGGCGACACCGTCGACGCGTTTTCTGAATTCATGTCTTCTGGCGGCGGTAACGTCGGCTCACTACGTGATTTCCAGATGGCTTGCAGATCCGCTGCGCTCGCTCACGGGATTGCCGCAATGACCATTCGCTCGCTCAAGATGGCCATCATCGCGCAGCTCAGCATCGTCGCTACCGCAATCAACGTGGCGAAGGCATTTCCCCAAGCCATACCCGCTGCCTATCAGACGAGGCAACAGGCGTTCATGTTCATCCAGCGAGCGACGCAGATGGCGGCGCAACAACTGAGGGCAGGCTGATGGCCAAGCGATACCCACCGGAAGTCGTCGAGCTCGCAAACGGCGGCATGTTCCGTCGCGTGGTGGGCAAGAAATTCAACTACAAGAACGTGCCCGAGTCCATGCAGGGCGTCGACGAGGACAAGTTCTTTGACAAGCTTGACGCGGCCGAAGCCGAGGCGGCGAAGAAGAAGACCAGCGACAGGCGTAAGAAGTACGTCGGTTCTACCCCCAGCAAGTACAGCGACGTGGGCAAGCATGTCCTAGAGCGCATGTACGAGGAGGACCCGTCGCAAATCAAGAACATGCCTAAGGGCGGCCCTGAGGACTGGAGCAAGGAAGACCTCAAGAACGTCGACGTCCGAGGCGAGGACGGCAAGTTCTACGACTACGACGAGTGCGACATGGGCCACTACCCCATCGACGCCGTCGTCTACTGGAACAACGTGGGCCGGTTCTACGGGCCGAAGGCGCCCGAGGTACGCGAATGGATGAACGACCCGAACATCTACATTCTCCAACCGGGTGTGTTGAACCAGGGCGACGGGCGCATCATGGGTGCTTCCGGAATAACGTACCAACCTCCTGTGAAGTTGCCCGACGGGGTAGACATGCACGAGATCGAGCCTCAAGTGTTGAAGGAGCTTCGCGACTTCAAGGGCGAACCAGTAGAGACCGGCGGTTAGGATTTAGACCATGACTAGGCCAACTCTGGACGGCGAGCTGCAACAGCGAGTGGACGCACTGATCAAGCAGGGCGTCGAGGCCCGCAATGCCGACAACCTCGACGCAGCTCTCGACGCGTGGCAGGAGGCTTGGGGCCTACTCCCCGACCCCAAGCTGAGCTGGGAGCACTATGGGCAAGCGCTCACGTTGAGCATCACGGACACCTGCGTTGATGCCGGGCGTATCCCCGACGCAGCCCGGTGGCTGGAACAGCTCGAGCAGGCATATGCGCCGCACACGGACGAGTCGCGAATGCTCGTTGACTTCGTCAAGGCGAAGCTCTTCTTCCGCGCCGGGAAACACGACATGGCGTTCGCGTACTTCGACGCCATCGCCAAGGTGAAGGGGACGGAGATCTTCGAGGGCGAGGCCCCTGCATACGGCGAGTTCTACCGCTCACATCAACAGCCGACGATGGCGCAAGCTCCCGCGCGAGAAGTGACCGTCGAGGTTCCCGAGCCTGGCACCGGTAAGCCGCAGGTGAAGATCGACGACGCCACGCACGACCGCGTGATGCGGCTCATGGACGAGGGCGACGACCTCGCCGACGACGACTCCCCCGCGCAGGCGGCTAGCAAGTACATCGAGGGCCTTGATCTGCTGCCCGATCCGAAGACGCAGTGGGAACACGCGCTCATGCTCTACACCGCGCTTGCCGACGCTTGCTTGACCCTTGGCGAACCCAAGGCAGCGGAGAAGTCTGCGCGGTACGCCATGCAGTCGCAGAACGGGCTCGGTAACGGCTACGTGTGGCTGCGACTCGGCGACGCGCTACGCGAGCAGGGCCGGGACAAGGAAGCGCTCGAGGCCTACACATCGGCGTACATGGTGGAAGGCGACGAACTGTTCGAAGGCGAGGACGAAGCACTCGCCATGCTCGACGCCGCCGGTATCCGCAAGGGCTGAGTTCCACGCCCGGTGGTTTCGACACGCCGCCTACGGCGGCGGCTCAACCACCTGACACAGCTCAGCACTGCCCACCCGCGCGGAATCGTCCCCGGCTCACCCTGCCCCGGTGATTGAATAGCCCGCACCGGCTCGCCCTGCCCCGGTGATTGAGTAGCCCGTGCAAGCGGGCGTATCGAAATCCTCACTCGAGCCACGCCACCCACCCGCGCGGAATCGTCCCCGGCTGTTCGCAATCTGCCCGAAATCGGGCTTCCAACGCCAACCGGGGACGATTCCGCGCGCATGCAGGCAAATAGTGGGGCGCCCACCCGAAGGCAGGCGCCCCACGTTTGCGGAGGCTAAGAGTTATCTCACTTGAGCGCGGTGCCGGCGGAGCGGAGCGCCTCGCAGGCCTCGACGACGCGCGCGGCCATGCCGGCCTCAGCGGACTTGCCCCACGAGCGGGGGTCGTACATCTTCTTGTTGCCGACCTCACCGTCGATCTTCAGCATGCCGTCGTAGTTCTTGAACATGTGCTCCACAACTGGGCGGCTGAAGGCGTACTGGGTGTCGGTGTCGACGTTCATCTTGATGACGCCGTAGTCGACCGCGTCGGAGATTTCCTGCGCGGTGGAGCCGGAGCCGCCGTGGAAGACGAGGTCGAAGGGCTTGTCCTTGCCGTACTTCTCGCCACAGGCGTCCTGGATCTCCTTCAGGATCTCCGGGCGCAGCTTCACGAAGCCGGGCTTGTAGGCGCCGTGCACGTTACCGAAGGTGAGTGCGGTGATGTAGCGGCCCTTTTCACCGGTGCCGAGCACTTCGAGGGTGCGCATGCCGTCTTCGACGGTGGTGTACAGCTTCTCGTTGATCTCGCCGGTGACGCCGTCTTCCTCGCCGCCGACTGCGCCGACCTCGATCTCGAGGATGATCTTGGCCTTCGACGTGCGGGAGAGCAGCTCGTCAGCGATCTGGAGGTTTTCCTCCACCTCGATGGCGGAGCCGTCCCACATGTGGGAGTTGAACAGCGGGTTCTCGCCGCGGTCGACGCGCTCCTGGGAGATGGCGATCAGCGGGTTGACGTACTTGTCCAGCTTTTCCTTCTGGCAGTGGTCGGTGTGCAGCGCGATGTTCACCGGGTAGTTCTTGGCGACTTCCTCGGCGTACTTCGCGAGAGCGACGGCGCCGGTCACCATGTCCTTGATCGTCGAGCCGGATGCGTACTCTGCGCCGCCGGTGGAGACCTGGATGATGCCGTCGGAGCCGGCCTCAGCGAAGCCACGGATGGCTGCGTTGACCGTCTGCGAGGAGGTGATGTTGATGGCGGGGTAGGCGAAGGAACCGGCCTTCGCGCGGTCGATCATCTCGCCGTAGATCTCAGGGGTTGCAATGGGCATTGGTGCCTCTTTCCTAAAACTTGCCTGACTCTGTCGTAGCCCAGCCTATCGTTGAACGGAAATGTGTGAACGACGGGGCTCAGACAGCGCGTTCGAGCTTGGTTGCATCAAGGTGATGCTTCCCAAGCGAACAGGCCTGGAGCATGGAGTCCAACACCGCAGGGCTGGCGTCGAGAAAACTAAACGGCACCTCAACTACGCGCTGGCCACCGGATACGACGGCTAACCGCGGCCCGGCACCACCCCGACCGCCTACGACGGGCAGACGTTCGATCTGCTGCCACGCCACTGCCACCTCGTTGGGCCAGACGAACGACAGCCCCTCCGGATCAATGTGGAATGCGATTCCCGCCGGGATCCTGGCGAGATCTTTCTTCGCGTTGCTAAGGCTGATGAGGCTCACGACGAGCCAGAAGACCGAGCTGCCCACCCACAGCACCGAACCGAGCACGAGCCACAGCACGGGCCAGTCGGGGCGGAACCAAATCAGGATGACGGCGAGGATGAGCGTCGACAGGGCGAAGCTGCCCCATCGCCATCGCAATGTACGGCGTTGGCGAGCGACCCGCGACGACGTCGGGATCGGCGTGAGGTTCACCGAAAACCGTTCCTGCATAACTCTCACTCTAGTCGGATAGGGGGCCCGACGGCGCCACTCGCCGTCGCACAATTCACTCGTGGTGTAAGCGCCAGTGGTACATCGCGATGGCAGCCGCGGCGCCTGCGTTCATGCTGCGCGTCGAGCCGTACTGGGTGATGGCGACGAGCTTCTCGCAGCCGGCGACCATCTCGTCGGTGAGGCCTGGGCCTTCGGAACCGAAGATCAGGCAGGTGTGCGTGGGCAGCACGGTGGTCTCCAGCGGCACGGAGCCGGGCAGGTTGTCGACGCCCACCGGCGTGATGCCAGCGTCGCGGAGGAACGCGAAGAGAGAAGCTTCGTCTGGGTGGTGGTGGACGTGGAGGTAGCGGTCGGTGACCATCGCGCCGCGGCGGTTCCACCGTCGCTTCCCGACGATGTGCACGCCCGCGACATTGAAGGCATTGGCGGTGCGCACCATGGAGCCGATGTTGAAGTCGTGTTCCCAGTTTTGGATGGCGACGTGCAGGGGCGCGCGGTGGCGGTCGAGCTCTGCGACGATGGCCTCCACGCTCCAGTACCGGAACTCGTCGAGCACGTTGCGACGATCGCCCTCGGCGAGGAGGGCCGCGTCGAGGCGCGGATCGTCGGGCCAGGGCTCAGGGTGCGGGCCGACGCCGACGCTCGGCGCTGTGGGGTCATCGTCGGGGGTAGTCACGGGCTCAGCATACGGGGACCACGCCGAGTGGACGAAGACGCGCGAGTGTGGCGGACGGCACTAGGATTTTCTGCATGGTGAATTACGCATTTACGATTGCGGGCTCCGAGGCCACGGGTGGCGCGGGAGCTCAGACTGACCTCAAGACCTTCCACGAGCTGGGCACGTTCGCCGTCGCGGCGCTCACGTGCATCGTGTCGTTCGACCCGAAGAACAACTGGGGGCACCGCTTCGTGCCGGTGGATCCGCAGGTGATCCGCGACCAGATCGAGGCCATCACCGCCGTGCACCCCGTCGACACGGTGAAGATCGGCATGCTCGGCGCGCCGGACACCATCGACGCGGTGGCCGACGAGCTCGGGAAGCGCGAGTGGCGCAACGTCGTGGTCGACCCGGTGCTGATCTGCAAGGAAGACACCGCCACCACTGCGAAGGCCACCGACGACCTCCTGCGCAAGCGCATCCTCCCCCACGCCACCGTGCTCACCCCGAACGCCATCGAGGCAGAGATTCTGTCGGGCATCAAGGTGACGGATGTGGAGTCGCTCAAGGAGGCTGCGAAGGTTATTCAAGAGAGCGGCGTGCCGTACGTCGTCGCGAAGGGTGGCGCGCTGCTGCCGGGCGACGACGCCGTCGATGTCCTCTACGACGGGGAGTCCTTCACCGAGTACCGTGCGCCGAAGATCGGCGAGCGCTACGTCACCGGCGCCGGCTGCACCCTGGCGGCGGCGATCACAGCGGAGCTGGCGAAGGGCGCGACGGTGCCCGACGCCGTGCAGACGGCCAAGGAATTCGTGACCTACGCCATCCAGCACCGCGTCGAGCCCCCGACCCCGTTCGACGAAGTGCGCCAGCTCGGCTACCAGGACTCCAAGCGCTCTGCTCGATGATTGAGCCGCCGTGCCCCGGTCACCTCGATGATTGAGTAGCACCCGCAGGGTGCGTATCGAAATCATCTCCAGCGAGGTTTCGATACGCGGGCTACGCCCGCTACTCAACCACCGAGCTGCGGGCGGGGTCGTCGAGTAGGCGCGCCCCGCCCTCCCCCGATCGTCGAGTAAGCGACGGAGTCGCTGTATCGAGACGCACGAAGAATAAGTAATGAGGGATTCCACCGAAAACGGTGGAATCCCTCATTACTTATCGGCGACGGGGCACTACGCAGCCCTCAGCCGTGCCGCGCCAGGCCTATAACCGACTCTTGCGACGCAGTACCGCCGCTATGGCGATACCTAGGCACATCACTGCCGTGAGGCAGGTAGTCACCAGCGCATCCGCCATGCCAGCCACGCCGGTGTGCGGAAGCCCGGGCTTGGGCCCCTGCGGCACACTCGGGCTGCCCTGACCGTCGGGGTTAGGCGTACGCGACGGGGGCGGCGTCGGCATCGGGCTTGGCTCGTTGGGCTTCGGGTTCGGCACCTTCGAGCAATCGCAGACGCTCTTGCCACCCACGCGGATGATCTGCTTGACCGGAGCCTTCGTCTGCTCGCGAGTCTCATCGGCATCGCCCACGGGCTGACCGTTCACGATCTTCTGCGTGATGGTGATGGTCTCCTCGCCCTGGACACCCTTCTGGTCGATGACCTTCTTGCCGGCTTCCAGGTTGTTGTCGATCACTACCACGGTCTCGAACGGCAGAGGAGCGGTGGTCTTGTGCTTCCACTCCTTGGGCGGAACCTTCGGACCGACCTCGATGATGCGCTCCACAGGTTCGGTACGATCCTGCGACTGCTCGATGGCGGTCTCACCATTCACTGCAGTGAACTTGGCCGTGTACTTGACCTCGCCGTTCTTGCCTTCCTGCACAACCTTCACCTCGCCGGGGGCGAGTGCAGGGTTGGTGCGCACCGTCGTCGGGAACGGGATGGGCTCGCTCCACTCGACGTCGCCCTTGGCGGTGGTCGGCTTCGTACCGACACGGATCACCTGGTCAACGGGCTTCTCGATCACCTTCTCGGTGACGGTGGCGTCGCCGTCGGGGTTCGAGTTGGTCACCTTCTGCGTTATGGTGATTTCCTTCTTGCCCGGCTTGCCCTCGGTGTCCACCTTGGACTCGCCAGCGGGGATCGTCGGGTCATAGATCACCTTGACACCGAACGGCACCTCGGTCTCAACCACCTTCTTGACCTCACCCTCGGTCTTGGTGCCGACGCGGACCTTGCGAGGCTGCGGCTCCTTAAGGACCTTCTCCGACGTCTCCGGCTCGCCCACCGGCTTGCCATCGACGAGCTGCCAGGTCTTGGTGATTTCCTTCTCACCGAGGGTTCCTGCCTGATCCTCGACAACCTTGCCGGCCTCGAGGTTCGGGTCATACTCGACGGTGGTCTCGTACGGGGTCTTCTCGGTGTGCGTGTCCGTCAGCTCAGTCTTGTGGTCCTTGGCAGGGCCCACCTCGACGATGTGCTTGACAGGGTCGCTGATCTTCTCGGAAGACTCATCCGTGGAGATCTGACCGTTGTCGGCATTCACGTTGACGGTGTGCTTCGCCTCACCCTGCTTGCCTTCCTGGACGACCTTGGTCTCGCCAGGCTTCAGATCAGGGTTGACGCGCACCTCGACCTCGAACGGAGTGTGTTCAGTCCACTCAATAGTCGTCGACGCAGGCTTGCCCTTGGTGCCGACCTTGATGATCCTCTTGACAGGCTCCTCAAGACGCTGGGTCTCGGTCTTCACGCCGGTGACATTCGAGTTCTCGATGGTCTGGGTCGTGGTGACCTTGTCCTTGCCGAGCTTGCCTTCCTGGACGGTCTCCTGCTTGCCGGCCTCCATGGTGTCGTCGAAGACGATCTCCGTTTCGAAGGGGACAGCCACCTCGTATTCAGAGGTGTGGGTGCCCTCGGTCTTGGTGCCGACGCGGATGATCTGCTTCACCGGCTCCGCCGTGCGCTTCGTATCCACCACAGGATCACCAGACGGCTTGCCGTCGACGATCTTCTGAGTCGAGGTCACCGTATCCTCGCCGAGCTTGCCCTCCTGATCAACCTTCTGCTCACCAGCAGCAAGCGTGTCATCAAAGACGATCTCCGTCTCAAACGGCACCGGCTTCTTCACCGTGGTGACCAGCTCGGAATCCTTCAGACCTGGACCGTACTCGATGATCTCATTCACCGGATCCTTCGTCTGCTTCTCCTCCGGAGCGACCGTCGCCTGGTCACCCTTCGCAGAGAAGTCAGCAGTGAAGGTCTTCTCGCCAGGCACACCCTTCTGGACAACCCTGATCTCACCCGGCTTCAACTCCGGATTCGGACGAGTCTCAACCTCAAACGGAACCTTCGCAGTCCACGACACCTTCTCAGAAGCCTCCGACGGCTTGGTGCCGACCTTGATGACCTTGTCCACCGGCTGTTCGGTGATCTTCTCCTCGACGATGGCCTCGCCATTGGGCTGGGAGTTGGTGACCTTCTGGGTCACGGTGATGGTCTTCTTACCGGGCTTGCCCTCGGTCACCGTCTCAGACGTGCCAGCAGGCAGATTCGGATCGAACTCGACCTTCACACCAAACGGAACCTCAGCCTCGACCGTCTTCTTGGTCTCGCCCTCGGTCTTCGTGCCCACGCGGATCACCGCGTTCTTCGGCTCCTTGGTGCGCTCAGTCGTCACCGACGGATCACCATCAGGCTTACCGTCCTTGATCTTCTGGGTGGAAGTAGTGACCTCGGTACCGAGCTCACCCTGCTGATCAACAACCTGCTTGCCCTCTTCGAGGGAGTTGTCGAAGACAATCTCCGTGTCAAACGGCACCGGCTTCTCGGTCTTGGTGACCACCGTGGTGTCCGGGGCTCCGGGGCCGTACTCGACGATCCGCTCAACAGGCTCCGTGCGGGCCTTCGTCTCCTTGAGCGTGGCCTCACCATTCGTCGCGGAGAACACCGCGGTGTACGAAGCTTCGCCGTTCTTACCCTCCTGAACGACCCTGGTCTCACCCGGCTTCAACTCCGGATTCGGGCGCAGAGTGGTGCCGAACGGAATCGGCTCCTTCCACTCCACCGAATCGGTCGCCGTGGCCTGCTTCGTGCCGACAGTGATGACCTCATCCACCGGCTGCTTCGTGATCTCCTCAGTGACCGTCGGCTCGCCCGGCTTGGAGTTGGTGATATCACGCTTGATCGTCACCGTCTTCTCACCCGGCACGCCAGGCGTCGTCACCTTGGACTCACCAGCAGGCATGTTCGGGTCATACTTCACCACAACCTTGAACGGAACCTCAGCCGTAAAGGTCTCAGTGTTCTCACCCGTAGTCTTGGTACCCACACGGATCTTGGCGTTCTTGGGCTCCTTGGTGCGCTCGGTCGTCACAGTCGGCTCGCCAGAAGGCTTACCATCGACGAGCTTCTGCGTCGAGGTCACAACCTCGGTACCGAGCTCACCCTGCTGATCGACGACCTGCTTGCCCTCTTCGAGGGAGTTGTCGAAGACGATCTCCGTCTCAAACGGAACAGGCTTCTCGGTCTTGGTCACCAGCTCGCTCGGATCAAGACCCGGACCGTACTCGATGATGCGAGGCTTCGGTTCCTTGGTCGTCTCTTCCTCGACTACCTCGGCCTGATCACCCTTGGAGGTGAACTTAGCGGTGAACTGCTTCTCACCGTTCTCACCCTCCTGAACAACCTTGGTTTCGCCAGGCTTCAGGTCTGGGTTCTCACGCACCTCAGTCGGGAACGGGATCGGAACCGTCCAGGTCACGTCCTTGGCACTCTCGGCAGGCTTTGTACCCACCTTGATCACCTGAGTGACCGGCTCAGTGGTCGTATTCTCATCACGCTTGGTGTCGGTGACCTTGCTGTTAACGATCGTCTCCGTGATGGTGACGGTCTTCTCACCAGCCTTACCCTCGGTAACAACCTTGTACTCACCAGCCGGAATCTCGGGATCGTACTCGATCTTCGTGTCAAACGGGATCGGCTGCTTCTCCGTGATGACGGACTCACCGTTGGTCATCGTGCCCACACGGATCTTGGCGTTCTTCGGAGCCTTCGTCTCCGACGTGGTGATCTTCGGATCACCCACCGGCTTGCCGTCCTTGATCTCCTGGGTGACGGTGATCTCCTCTTCACCCTTCTCACCCTGCTGATCGACCTTCTGCTCGCCAGCCTTCAAGGTGTCGTCGAAGATGAACTCCGTCTCGAAGTTGATCTCACGGGTGGTCTCGGCAGTCAGCGTCTGGTCCTCGATGGTCGGGCCATACTCGATGACCTGATTGACCGGAGCCTTGGTCTGCTTCTCCTCAGCCTTGACCGAAGCCTGATCACCCTTCGCAGAGAAATCAGCCGTATAGGTCTTCTCGCCCGGCACACCCTGCTGAACAACCTTGACCTCACCCGGCTTCAGCTCCGGATTAGGCCTGATCTCGACGCCGTACGGGATCTCCGCCGTCCAGGTCACCTTCTCAGCGGCTTCAGACGGCTTCGTACCGACAGCGATGATCTTCTTCTTCGGCTCCTTCAGAACCTCCTCCGTGACCTTCGCCTCGCCCTTGGCCTGGCTGTTCTCAACCGGCTGGGTGACAGTCACCTTCTTCTTGCCCGGCTCACCCTCCTGAGTGACCTTCTGCTCACCCGGCTTCAGGTTCGGATCGTAAACAACCTCAACCTCGAACGGAATCTCAGTCTCGACCGAATTCACAACCTCACCGGCGGTCTTGGTGCCGACGCGAATGATCTGCTTGGTCGGTTCCTTAGTGCGCTCAGTCGTCACCGACGGATCACCATCCGGCTTGCCGTCCTTGATCTTCTGCGTCGAGGTCACAACCTCGGTACCAGTCTGACCCTGCTGATCAACCTTCTGCTCACCCTCCTTGAGGGTGTTGTCGAAAACAATCTCCGTCTCGAACGGCACCGGCTTCTCAACCTTGGTCACCACAGAAGTGTCCGCAGCCGCAGGACCATACTCGATGATCTCATTCACCGGATCCTTCGTCTGCTTCTCCTCAGGCTTCACCGAAGCCTGATCACCCTTCGCAGAGAAATCAGCCGTAAAGGTCTTCTCGCCAGGAACACCCTTCTGGACAACCCTGATCTCACCCGGCTTCAACTCCGGATTCGCACGAGTCTCAACCTCAAACGGAACCTGAGCAGTCCACGACACCTTCGAGGACGCCTCCGACGGCTTCGTACCAACCTTGATCACCTGATCCACCGGCTGCTTCGTGACCTCCTCAGAGATCACCGGCTCACCCGGCTTCGAATTGGTGATATCACGCTTGATCGTCACCGTCTTCTCACCAGGAACACCAGGCGTCGTCACCTTGGACTCCCCAGCAGGCATGTTCGGATCAAACTCGACCTTCACACCAAACGGAACCTCAGCCTTCACCGTCTCAGTGTTCTCACCAGCAGTCTTCGTACCAACACGAATAACCTGCTTCACCGGCTCCTTGGTGCGCTCAGAGGTCACTGTCGGGTCGCCGGAGGGCTTCCCGTCGACAAGCTTCTGCGTGGAGGTCTCCACCTCGGTGCCGAGCTCGCCCTTCTGGTCGACGACCTGCTTGCCCTCTTCGAGGGTGTTGTCGAAGACAACCTCGGTGTCGAATGGCACCGGCTTCTCGGTCTTGGTGACCAGCTCGCTGGGAGCCAGTCCAGGACCGTACTCGATGATGCGAGGCTTCGGTTCCTTGGTGGTTTCTTCTTCGGCTACCTGGGCCTCGGAGCCCTTGGCGGTGAACTTAGCGGTGTAGGTCTTCTCACCGTTCTCGCCTTCCTGAACGACCTTGATCTCGCCAGGCTTCAGATTCGGGTTCTCGCGAACCTCGGTCGGGTACGGGATCGGGACCTTCCAGGTCACATCCTTGGCGCTCTCAGCGGGCTTGGTGCCGACAACGACAACTTCGTTGACCGGAGCCTTGGTCTGCTTCCAGGAGCCGTCCTTGTTCTGCTTCTCCTCGCCAGGCACGCCCTCGGTCTCAACCTTGTAGGTGCCAGCCGGAAGGGTGTCGTCGTACTTGTATTCGACGTCGAAGGGGACCTCGCGCTTCGGCACATCCACGACGTTCACGACCGCCTTCGCGGTGTCCTTGGACCCGTCTTCGTAGGTCACCGTGACAGGAATGGTGACCTGCGTACCCGGCTTGGCATCTGCTGGTGCAGTAGCGGTGATCACGCCATTGTCGTCGATGGTGACGGTCCAGCCAGCAGGAATCTTGCCCAGCTTGTAGGGGTTGTCCTTCGCAACGTTGACGTTGTCCGGCTTCTCGATCGTCACCGGCAGTTTCGCGGTGTCACCCGGGAAGACCGTCTCTTCAGGGTACGTCGGATCTGCCTCCCAGTTGTTGGTCAGCTTCACCACGGTAGTGACGGGAACCTGCGGAGTGGAGCCGTCCGGCGTTTGCACCGTGACAGTGATCGTCTTGGTGTCACCAGGCTTGGCGTTGTCCGGCGGGGTGGAGGTGACGACACCTGTGCTCGGGTCGACCTTGTACTTCCAGCCGTCGACCTCCTGTTCGGTGATCGGCGAACCGTCATCATTCTTACCGAAGGAGAACTTGGATCCCTTGGGGGCATCCTGCACCTGGTGAGTGACAGCCTGGTTCGGGCCCGTGGACTCCGCTGGGTAGGTGGGAACGATGTCGCCCTTGATGACGACGACGGTTCCCTTCACCTGCCGTGGCTTGCTGTAGTTGTCGTAGTAGGCGAGCACCGGAACATCCAAGACGTAGCCCTCAGGGGCGGTCCGAGGAATGGTGGTGGTGATCTCACCGGTGATCTCGTCGATCTTGACGGTCCACGTACCGCTGTCGTCCTCGACGGTGTACTCGGTCTTGCCATCTTGGAAGGTGAACCGTTTGGGGGCCTCGTCGGAGGTGCTGCCGCTCAGGCCACGCTCGGGGAGCGTGGGTTTCAGACTGACGTTCGCGCTCGGCTTGTTGGTTACCGTGTCGTAGTACGGGATCTTGATGCTCGCAACGGCTTGGAACTGCGTCTCGATCTCGTCGGTGGTCTGGTCCGGGTAGGTGGCCTTGACCTTCGGGGTGATGATGGTGCCCGGCTCGACGGTATCGTCCGCTTTGGCGGTGACCTTTCCGGTGTTGTCGACGGTGACGGTCCAGCCGTCCGGAACCGAAGCGGGGTCCACCTCGTACTTGGCAGGATTGACAGCCTTGTGGCCCTTCATGATGGGCTTGAGGCCAACCTGGGCGGTGATGTCCTCGTTGAGCTTGCCCTTGGCCAGTCCCGGACGCACGAGGTCAGTAACCTGGGTGTTGTTGGGATTAACGACGACGAGCAGCTCGAACTCGTCCGTCGACCCGTTCGAGTATTCCACCGTGATCTTCGGACGGGCAAAGGTGCCTGGGCGCGGGTTTTCTGGAGCTGTGACGGTGACGTTGTAGTCATCGTCCATCTCGACGGACCAGCCATCGTAGACGAACGTCTCGTCCAGCGTCGCCACGGCTTCGAAGCCGCCGTCGCCCTTCTTCCTAGCAAGGTCCTTGATCAAGTCAGGGAGCTGCTTGAAGGTCACCTTCTGCGGCCCGGTAGCAAGTGGTCCAGTAGGGCTTTCAACGCCCGAAATGATCTTGGCGTCGGTCTTGTCGTACTTCGGGGAATGGTACTCCGTGTCGTCCAGCGAGAACGATTTCGAGTCAATGACGTTCGGCTTGTTGTAGCGCGGCAGCGCATTGGAGCTCTCAAATGCATGGCCATACCCGCCGTTCTCATGCTCGATCGCGGCTTGGAGCTGGTCCACGGTGCGCGGCTGGGCGAGTACCGAGAAGCTCACGTTTTTGTCGGTCGCCAGGTCGGTGCCACGGTACTTCGGCCACGTGAAGTAGATGTCACCGTTGTCGTCGATACGCAGGCGCTGCTCACCTCCGGAGGCCTGCGTGTTCGAGGTGCCGATGAACTTCCCTTCGCCGTCATAGGCCTCCACGACCATGCGGGACAATGAATCGTCCTTGATATCGCTGTTACTGACAAGCTTCGCAACGTTGATGCGTCCGACCTTGGTCTCCTCGCCCTCGACGATGACGTGCTTGTCGAAGTTCTCCCACGACACGGTGATCGGGTTGCATTCGATGTTCTCGCTCGGCCAGGGGTTCACCAGAGCGTTGAAAGTGGCATTTGCCCCCTGCGTCGCATACGGGGGGGCCGGGTTGTCTTTGGTGTACTTCCCCTGCCACGCGTAGCGCACTGGGTTGCCTGCACCGGCTTCGGTGTAACTCTTAACCTTCGCCTCAGTCAGGATTCCTTCGAGAACCAGCGAGACCTGCTGTCTACTTTTTGTGATGCCCACGGCTGCATCGCCCTTGGCCGTAACTGGCCCCTTGTCACCTAGAAGGGTCTGGCCGACGTTCATGGATGGAACAGTTCCGGCGTTGAGTACGCCACCAAGAAATCCCGAGTTGCTGAAGTACCAGTCGGCGAACGTACGATCCTTCGAGTTGTCGAAGGAGGCACTCAAGCCCCAGAGTGTTTTGTCCGGGCTGGAGGCACTGGGCTCCGAGCTGAACCAGGTGAAACCCGCCTGGGAGCCGCTGGGCTCCCCGCGGGAAAGTCGACATGTTCCCGCTGGCAGGTCCGACTTCATCTGGGCGTCCTTCTCAACCGCGCCCTTACCGTCGGCACCGCGCAGGCCGCCTTTGAACTGTGAGCCTGACGAAGTACCAGGCGCCGGGTCGCCATCAGCAGAGGGCTGCGACGGCAGCGCACCGGCGGTACCCATCGTCCAAGAGAGTATGCAGGCGGCCGCAACAGTGAGAGCGGAGCTTCGCCTCAGTAGTGCTTTCTTGTCCCCAGCGCGCATTCTGAAACCTCAATCCCTTCGGCCAAAACGGTGAACGACACGGCGCACAAAAGCGCACGGGAATTCTACCATTCAACGGCCGAAATACCGCGTCGGTGAGCGATGCGCGGGTGAGGTTGGGCTATAGTTCCTCGGTTGACGAGGCCCGACGCGACAGCAACCGATCTGCTGCGACGAGCGCCGCGACGATGCCGACACCCACGAGCGCGAGTGCCCCAACAACTGCCGCGTCGGTACCGGGCGCGAGTTGAGCGCCGTCGGAACCCTGCCAGGGCCACAACGCGCGCAGCGAGCCGAGCAACAACCCAGACATCGCCACCATCGTCGCGGTGTGGTGATGCTCCAGCAGCCAGTGCAGCGCGCGGATGAACAGCGCGAGCCCGGTGAGAGCACCGAGGCCGAAGACGGCGATGTAGCCGAGATCACGGGTGTGGATGGCGTTCAGCGTCGGCGCGTAGAGCCCCACCACGAGCAAGAAGAACGACCCCGAAACGCCAGGCAGCGCCAGCGCGCAGATGGCCACCGCGGCAGCGCAGAACACCATCCACATCGGCGGCTGCTGCACCACCGCCCCTGCGCCGGAGGAGGTGAGCAGATACGCTGCGACGGCAACCGCGACGAACACCAACGCGTACACCCACAGGCGCTCGCGCTGGACACTGCGGCGGTCGATCATGAGCAGAGGAACAACCACCGACGCCGCGACCATGCCAAGGAACAGGCCGCGCGACAGCGTCGGGGTATTGGTGACGAACGCCGCCATCACCCCCGCGAGCGACAGCACCATCGCAGCCATGCCGATGAACATGGGGATGAGCAGCCACCAGTCCACCTTCTTGCATTCTTCGACGAACCCCCTTCCCCGCTCGGGGCCGACGATCAGCCGCTTCACCGCGCTCACCAGGTGGTTGCCCGACGCGAGCACGCGCTCGTAGACGCCCGTAATGAGGGCGATCGTGCCGCCGGAGACACCAGGGATCAGCTCAGCGAGGCCAATGAGACCACCGCGCACCGCGTTGTAGATGACGCCACCTGCCGTCGGGCGAGGGAGTTCGTCGGTGCTGCTCATGGGCGCCCTTTCGTCGGGGGGGGGGGGTGGTGTTCGATGCATGACGCCGCCCCGCACCAATCGGCGCGGGGCGGGTTTCGTCGGTGTTGATGAAGCGTGTCAGTTGCCGAAGTTTACGGTCGGGGCTTCACGCACCGTAGGATCCTTGATTTCGAAGTACGTGGCCTTTTCGAACTTGCCCGCGTTGGCGACGATGCTGCTCGGGATGGACTCGATGCGGGTGTTGTAATCGCGCACGTTGGCATTGTAAAAACGACGGCTGTTCGCGATGCGATCCTCGGTATCAGCCAGCTGGCGCTGCAGCTGCATGAAATTCTGATTGGACTTGATCTCCGGGTACGCCTCGACCGACACCATCAGATTGCGCACCTCTTGGCTCAGCTTCGACTCGGCCTGCGCACGCTCCTGCGACGGGCCGTGGCCCGCGTCATTCGCGGCCTGATATGCCTGGTTGCGGTGCTGGATCACCGACTCCAGCGTGGAGCGCTCGTGCGAAGCAAACCCCTTGACCGTCTCCACCAGGTTGGGAATGAGGTCATAACGACGGGTGAGCTCCACGTCGATCTGCCGCCACGACTCCTGAATGGTGTTGCGGCCGCGCACAAGGCTGTTGTGGGTGGAGAACCACCAGATGACGACGATGATGGCAAGAACGACAACGAGGCCGAGAATCAAACCGACGATTCCGAGGACGTTGGTGGCCAGTGCAATCACGAGTGCTCTCCTTCAGTGGTTGTACATATCCAGAGTACCAGCGGGATAGGGCGGGGGGTTTCGATACGCCGCCTGTGGCGGCTACTCAACCCAAGTCCATACGCGCTTCGGCGCACTCAATCTCCGTCTTGCGACGAACCGCGCGGAATCGTCCCCGGCTGACTTCACCGACGCCAAAACGCGCCTTCCAACTGCAACCGCGGACGATTCCGCGCGCCAGTGGGCTGGGACCTACAGCCCCAAGTCGTCCAGGCCCACGGCGAAGCGGTACTCGAGGCCCTGTGCTTCAACGCGCTCAGCGGCGCCGGTCGAGCGGTCCACGACGACGGCAACCGCCACCACTTCCCCGCCTGCCTCACGCACCGCGTCGACTGCAGTGAGAGCGGAACCCCCCGTCGTGGACGTATCTTCCACGACGAGCACCTTCCGCCCGCGCACGTCAGTGCCCTCGATCCGACGCTGCAGCCCGTGCTGCTTCGCCTCCTTGCGCACGACGAACGCGTCGAGGCGCTGCCCGGCAGCAGCGGCGGAGTGGAGCATCGCCGTCGCGACGGGATCTGCGCCGAGGGTAAGGCCTCCGACAGCGTCGAAGTCGAGGTCCGCTGTGAGCTCGCGCATCACCGCGCCCACCAGCGGCGCGGCCTCGCCGTCGAGGGTGACGCGGCGCATGTCGACGTAGTAATCAGCCTCCTTGCCGGATGCGAGCGTCACGCGCTGATGGATCACGGCAAGGCGCTGGATGTGTTGAATAAGTTGCTGTTTCATCGCTGCTCCTCTTTGGTGAGTACGGCAAACGTCACCGAGCGGTCGTCGGTGGGGATGAGGTCTTGGTCGGTGGTGAGGGTGAGCCAAGCCTGTTGCGGCGGTGCGTCGTGGCCAGGGAAGGGTTGGAGTATCCAGGAGTCGCCGGAGTGGACGGTGAGGTCGTTCGGGGCAACGCGCACTGCGTAGGTGTAGCGGGCGAGGCTCGTTTCGACGATGATCTCGTCGCCTAGCTTCAGGTGTTGCAGGCGCGCGAAGGGTTTCCCGTCGGTGGTGTGATGTCCGGCAATAGCCATGTTGCCGACCTCGCCGGGGAGATTGGTCATCGGGTACCAGCCCACGCCGCGACGGAGATCGTCGGGCGTGGTGCCGGCGAGGATGGCCGTACGAAGGTGGAGCTTAGGTATCTCGAGGATCCACGTGGGCTCGCCTGCGGTGGGCGGCGGGAGTTCGGCTTCGGATTCTGCCCTGCCGGGGCGGTGTGCGACGGCGGACTCGGCTTGCTTGAGCGCGTCTTGCCTCGGACCCTTCGCGGTTAGGTTTGTGCCGACGAACAGCCACGCCGCCCAGCCCGCGACAGCGAGTACGCCGACAAGGATCAGCACACCGACGACGAGCAGCACCCGCACAGGCGTGACCCGCGGCGGAGTGGTTGCGCGCTTCTGCTCGTCGGGCATGGGGCTATTGTGGCGCACTTCGACCGGGTGGGGCGCGTCGGCTAGAACCAGAGCTTCGAGTGCATGGGTTCCGGAGAGGCCTGAGCGTCGTCGTCGACGAACGGCTCTGCGCCGCCCGGCCAGGCTGCGGCCTCCTTGCCGGAGAGCCAGCGGTACCCGGCGGTCAGGCCCGCGGATGCGCGCGAAATACCGCGGAGGTCTGGCTGCTGATGCGCGCCGACGAATAGCAGGTTGCCGAATCGTCGCCCCTTGTGAACTGCCGGTTCTGCGCCGACGAGGAAGTGCGGCCAGCGCTGCTGGATGCCGGCGGCGACTCGCTTTGACCAGGCGAACGGGGCATGGTCGGTGCAGTTCAGAATGACCACCGCTTCACCGCGGGTGACCCGTCGGATCTCGTCGAAGGCCTCTTCCGTGATCAGCTCGGGCGGCACTCTGGCGCCGTCAAAGGCGTCGACGATCACGACGTCGGCCCACTCGTCGGGCATGGCTTGAAGCCCGGCGCGGCCGTCGACGTCGCGGACCTTGATGCCGGAGCGCTTCGGCAGCGGGGCCTTGCGGCGTACTTCCTCGGTGAGCTCGGTGTTGGGCTCGCAGACCACCTGCGCGGTGTGTGGGCGGCGCCACGCCACCCAGCGCGGGAGCGTGAGACCGCCGCCGCCGATGTGGACGATGCGCAGACGCTCGGCTTCCGGGGCGCGCAGGGTGGTGTGGTCGAGGATGAGCGCGATCTGCTGGACGTACTCGAAGACGAGGAAGTCGGGGCGCGACGGGTCCACCCACGACTGCTGCGTCTTGCCAAACATCACACGAAACGCGCCCGGAACCGCGTCGTCGGGAAGCAGATATGACATTCCACGAGCCTAGCGGTCCGGCCCGGTCCGGCCCGGCAGGGGCAACCTGTGCGGCAACTGAGCGGCATAACGTTCCGATGCCTCCAGACGGCGCCTCGTCGCGGGTAAGCGTTGGACACCTGTGCCGCAACTGAGCCGCACAGGTTGCCCCTGCCCGACGGCGCCCCGCGGCGGGCGAACGAGCAGATCCCGCAGCCGCTCGCCCGAGTACACTCGCGCCCATGTCTCTCACCCGACGGGTACTCGCCCTTGCGGTCCCCGCGTTCGCGGCGCTGATCGCGCAGCCGCTGATGACCCTCGCTGACACCTGGATCGTCGGGCGCCTGGGCACGGCGCAGCTCGCCGGGCTCGGCGTCGGAGCGGTGATCCTCACGACGATGACCGGCCTCATGGTTTTCCTCGCCTACGGCTCCACCGCGACGGTATCCCGCCAGGTGGGCGCCGGAAACACCCGACGCGCGCTCGAGCTCGGCATCCAGGCCATGTGGCTCGCGCTGGTGCTAGGGCTCGCGCTCTCCGGCGCGGCGTTCACCGCCGGCGACTGGCTCGTCGCCGCGCTGGGCGCGAAATCCGACGTGGCCACGCACGCGGCAGCGTACTTGCGCTGGGCGCTGCCGGGTATGCCAGGAATGCTCGTCATGCTGGCTGCGACTGGCACGTTCCGCGGCCTCGAAGATGCGAAGACCCCGCTCGCGCTGATGGTGGGGTCGGCGTCGCTGAACTTCGTACTCAACGTGCTGTTCGTGTTTGGGCTGCGCCTCGACATCGCCGGCGCCGCGCTGGGCACCGCGGTGGCGGAGACGACGCTGGGCGTGGTCGCCGCCGTCCTCATCGCGCGCAAGGCCGGCGGCGAGGGGGCTCGTCGGGCACCGCACCTTGGCGACATGTGGCTAAGCCTCACCGTCGGAATCCCGCTGATGCTACGCACCTTGACGCTGCGCGTCGCCATCTTGCTCACCACGTACGTCGCGACGGCGCAGGGTCCGGCGGCGCTCGCGGCCCACCACATCGTGATGCAAATCTGGAACTTCCTCGCGAACGCGCTCGACGCCATCGCGATCGCGGGGCAGACCATCATCGGCACCGCCCTCGGCGCGTCGAAGCGCGACGAGGCCCGCACCTTCACGTCACGCATGACGCGCTGGGCCATCGGTGTGGGCGGAGTGCTCGGCCTGGTGGTGCTGCTCACGCACCGGCCGCTCGGCGCGTTCTTCTCCCCGGATGCCGACGTGCGCGGCCTCACCGTCTGGGTCTTCGTGATTGTCGCCGTGGCGCTACCGCTGGCTGGCTACGTGTTTCTCCTCGACGGGGTGCTCATCGGAGCGGGCGACGGGCCGTACCTGGCGAAGGCTGGCGTCGTGGCGTTGGCGGTGTACGCGCCGCTGGCGCTCGCCTCACTCCTGCTGCCGAAAGGCCAGCTCGGACTGGTGGGGCTGTGGCTCGCGTTCTCGTTTGGATACATGGGCGGGCGCGCGCTCACGCTGTGGTGGCGCGCCCGCAACGACGACTGGATGCGGCTCGGCACTGGCGAAAGTTGACCGTTATCCTCCACGAGAAGCTTTTGTCCCCCCGGTTTTTGGGGATTTTTTGCAGGCGTGGAGGATAACGGTCAAACGCCGAGCCGCGCGGCGCTGGTTAGGTGTATCGCAGGGTGAATTGCGACGGGGTCAGTCGCCGCCGCAGGGCGATGGCCAGCAGCGACACCGCACCGAGCACGAGAGCCACCAGCACCATCGCGGCGAGCGACGTCACCACCGGCGCGCCCGCGAGCCACGATCTTGTGAGCAGCATTCCGCTCTGCAGCGGCGACGCCACGGCCACCGCGCCGAGCCATCCCGGCACGCTCGAACTGAGCCCCAGCGCAATGCTGACCGCCAGGAGCAGCAACGATAGCCCGCGCCCGACGTGCCCCAGCCAGCCAGTCAGCGCATGATGCGCGAAAGAGAACACGACGCCGAGGCCAGCAAGAATGGCCACCAAACCGAGCGTTCTGCCCACTGACATGTGCCACCACACCCCGCCGACGATTCCGAGCGCCGCCCCTGCGAGCGCGACGATCATCGTCGGGAGCCCCACCGTGCGCAGCCACAACAGTGCGCTCGGCGCTCTCGACATCACGACGTCGCTTGGCACCGGTCTGGCGATGGTGAATGCCGCCAGCGCCGCTAGCCAGAGCCCGGCGACGAGGATCAGCGCCGAGAGCGGCACTCCTCCGCGAGCCATGAGGGACTCGTCGGGTTGGACGGGGCTAGAGACGACGTCGCCGAGGGTCTCACGGTCTGCCTCTGAGTAGTTCGGCAGCTGACTCTTACCGTCGGCCAGCTTCTGAGAAAACTCGCCGACGCCGTCGTCCAGCTTCGATGCACCCTCGTCGAGCTTGCCCATGCCGTCAGCGAGCTCATCTGCGCCACTGGCGGCCTCGGCGACCCCGTCGGTGTACTTCCATACCCCGTCGACGTACTGCAGCAACCCGCCGCGCAACTGCTGCACTCCCTCCGGCAAGGCTCCCACCTGCGACGCGAGCTGCTGGATGCCTGAATTCAGCCTGGTAGCTCCTTCACCCAGCTTCGTTCCGCTCGCGACGAGTGGCTGCGCCTCGCGTTCCATGAGCTGCGCGCCGTCGCGAAGCTTGCCGAGGCCAGCCTTCAGCTGACCCATCTGCTCGTCGATCTTCTTCGGCATGACGGTGGCCAGTTGTTCGATGCCGTCCGCGAGTTGCTGGTTGCCGTCGGCCAACTGGCGCGAGCCCTGCTGCAAGCGCTTGAGCCCAGGCACCAGTTGCTGGGCCTTGCCCAAACCGTCGACGATCTCGTCCAGGCCCTGCCCATCTTGCGCCCCGATGGCTTCAGCGAGTTCGAGGTAGCTCTTGCCCGTCTGGGGGTCGGGGGTACGCAGCAACTCCGACGCCCGACGCGCACCCTGTTGGAACCCACCGCGTACAGCCGCGTCGACGCCGGCCTCGTAGGCGGCGCGCTGCCCGGCGCACACCGTCGGGTCTTGTTCGGTGCACTCGAACTGTGCTTTGAGGAGGGCGGCTGCATCGGTGACTTCCTTGGGTGGAGCGACGGCGCCGCTCGCGAATCCCTGCAGTTGCTTGTCCAGGTCACTCACAGACGTACCCAGTTTGGAGAGCTGCTGATGCACCAGCTTGGCCTGCTGCACCATGTCGTCGGTGATCAGCCCATCGAGTTTCTCGAGCGGAGCCACCACCTGGTCGATGCCGTCGGCGAGCTGGTCCGCGCCCGTCGCAAGCTCTGCGGAACCGTCGACGAGCTGCTGCAGTTGCGACAGGTCCATCTCGGCGGAGTCGAGGCCCGACACCACCCGATCCAGCCCGTCGGACAACTGCCCGATGCCACCGACCAGCTGCGCGGTGCCGTCGGTGTACTGCTTCACGCCAGGCAGCAGCTGGTTGGCGCCATCCGCGAGCTGCTCCACACCACCCACAAGCTGCGGCATGTTCTTGGACATCTGGTCTACGCCCTCGACGAGCTGCTTGCCGCCGGCGTTCAGTGGCTCGCCGCCCTCGACAAGCTTGCCCATACCGTCGCCAAACTTCGACGTGCCCTCCGCGGCCTCGCCCACACCGTCGGAGAGTTTCGCCGTGCCGTCCTTCAGCTCCGATGCTCCGTCGACGATCTGCTGGAACTGCCCACCCACCTCGTTGAATCCGACGTAGATACCGTCCAGATACTGCGTCGTGAGCATCTTGTTCAGCGACTGGGTGGCGATGCGAGCGATCTCCTGGGCGAGGTCGGCGTCCCAGGCGGGCGCGTTGCGGGAGACGGTGACCTGCACGCGGGCCTTTTCGGCGACGTCGGCGTCGTTCTTCGTAAACGACATGACGCGCTTCGAGAAATCCTTGCCGATGGTCACGACTGCGGCGTACTCACCTGTGCGCAGCCCGTCGGCGGCGCTCACGTCGTCGGCGAGGATCCAGTTGATGTTCTCGCCCTCACGCTCCATGATCTCGGCTGACAGCTGCCGCCCCATCGGCACGGCCTTGCCGTCCACCTTGGTGCCTTCGTCCAGGTTGACGATGGCCGCGGTGATCTTCTTCTCGTCGTGTTTGCCAGTCAGCCCGATGAGCGTACCGACGACGAGCAGCGGCACCAGGAATAGTGCGACGAGCGCCACCCACGACGTCTTGCGGCCCTGCTTGATTCCTTCTGGTCTCATGCCATGCTCCCCTCGTGAGCGGGTTCGACGACGCGGACCACGTCGTCTGGTGTGATCGCGGTGAGTGCCGCCACGGAGCCTGAGAGGCAGACGACGGCGAAGTTTCTGTCGGTGCGTGCGCGCTCAGCCAAACGTTGGAGGGCGAGGCGCTCGTCGGGTTTGCCGATACTCTCCACCCCGTCGATGAACCAGACGCAACCCTCGTGGATGCGTAGCCCGTCGAGGCATTCCACAACGCTGCGCTCTCGGGCGAGATCCACGTATCCCGTCCGACGGCGAATGGCGCCGGCGGCTTCGGGGAGCAGCTTTCCCACGACGCGTCCCCTGCCCGACGCCACCTCGAGCCGGCCGCTCAGCGCCAGCGCGGCGGCGGCACGCGCCCCCACCGGGCCGACCATGCCCGTCACCTGCCCGGGGCGGGTCTGCACCGAGAGCGGCGCGACGAGCCCCTCGACGGTGATGTCTTCGGCGTAAACGAGCGCGTCGGTGCCTGGCCAATTCGCGAGCGCGAGTTGCTTGGTGAGCACCTCGCCTTCCATGTCGAATTCCGGCAGCAGTTTGTCGAGCCACTTCGGCATCCACCAGGCGTGGTCGCCCAGCAGCGCCAAGACCGCGGGGACGAGCGTCATTCGCACCAGGAACGCGTCGATCAGCACCCCGACGGCGAGCGCGAACGCAATCTGTTTGATCGCCATCATCCCGGCCGGAACGAAGAACGCGAACACAGCGAACATCACCAGCGCCGCGGCGGTGACCACAGGCCCCGATGCCACGAACCCGTCGCGGATGGAGCGCAGCGCGGGCTTACCGTGGGTGTACTCCTCGCGGATACGCGAAGCGATGAAGATCTCGTAGTCCATGGCCAGACCGAACAGGATGCCGATGAGCAAGATGGGGAGGAAGGAGATCACCGCCGCGGGCTTTTCGAGATTGATGAGGCCCCCGAACCAGCCCTCGTTGAAGACGAGCTGCGAGAGCCCGAACGACGCCCCCACGCTCAACAAGAAGCCAGCCGCAGTCTTGAGCGGCACCCACACCGAGCGGAACACTGCGCACAGCAACACCAGCGTGAGCCCCACCACCAGCGTGACGAAGGGCCCGACGGCGTTGCCAAGCTTCGTCGTCACATCCAGCTGAACGGCCGTGAAGCCGGTGACGTTAGCGTCGAGGTCCTTGCTCCCCTTCCAGCTGTCGGTCAGTTCGCGAAGGCGCTCGACGGTGTGCACGGTCTCCGGGTCGTCGGAGGCGGTGGTGGGATAGAGCTGGATCATGCCGGTGTCGGCGTTTTGGTTGGGCACGGCCAGCGCGATTTGATCGACGCCTTCCACCTTTTCGATTTCGTCGGCGAGCTCGTCGAGGAGGCCGAGCGGATCCGTCGACCCAACGATGCCGACGGTGACCACGAGCGGCGCGTTGTACCCCGGGCCGAAGTGCTCCGCGATGGAGTCGTAGGCGACGCGCGCCTGCCTGGTCTCAGGGCTCTGGCCAGCGTTCGGCAGCGAGAGGTTCAGGTGCATCGCGGGCAACGAGCAGACCCCAAGCAGCGCCACGACGGCGACGATGGTCTTGATGGGGTGCGACGTGGTGACACCCACCCACCAGCCGAATAGGCCGCGCTTCTTGGGTTCGTACGTGCTGGCGGTCTCCTCGTCGGAGCCCTGCTGCGGGGCGGCTGCGTCGTCGGGTGTGCGCGCGTTCTTCGGGCGCATCCGCTCCCCCAGGAAGCCGCCGAATGCGGGCAGGAGAGTGAGTGCGATGATGACGGCGAACCCAACGGCGATGGACGCAAAGATGCCCATGACCGTGATGAACGGCAGTCCCGCGATGGCCAGGCCGGTGAGTGCGATGGCGTTCGTGAGGCCCGCGAACACGACGGCGGTGCCTGCCGTGCCGATCGCCCTGGCCATAGATTCCTCGACGCCCATCCCGTCCCGGAGCTGGTCTCGGTGCCTGGAGAAGATGAAGAGCGCGTAGTCGATGCCGACGGCAACTCCCAGCATGACAGCCAGCATCGGCGTCGTTGAGTTGACGCTCACGATGCTCGTGGCGCCGAACATTAGGAACATGGCCACAGCCACACCCAAGAGCGCGGTGAAGATGGGGATGATTGCGGTGAGCGCGGAACCCAGCATGATCCAGAGCACGACGAAGGACAAGACGACGCCGATCACCTCCGTGGCGGAGATTTCTGGCAACTCCATCTGGAAGGCGGGGCCGCCCATCGTCACCGTCGTGCCCTCGGGGAGCTGCTGCTCAATCTTGTGAGCCACGTCGACGATGGGGTCCAACGTGTCGAGGCCGGGCACCTCGGTGACGCTGAGCGAGAGGGTTGCAAGCGCCGCACGGCCATCGTCGGATATCTGTCCCTTGGCAAATTTGAACCAGGGCGAGCGCACCGAATCAACCAGTTCGAGCTGCTTGAATTCGTCCAGGAGCGGCTCGATTGTGCTCCGCAGATCGTCGACGCTCTCCCCCTCGGGTACGACGATCACCGCGGTTGCCGATAGTGCTGCGCCAGAGGGGAATGTCATGTGGAGGCGGTCGAGCGCTTCTTGCGACGAAGAACCAGGAATGTCGAAGCCATCGTCGAATGGCTGCTGGACGGTGAGCCCCACTCCACCCAGGACGGCAGCGATCAGCAGCCAGATAACCAGCACGCGTTTGCCGTGGTTGAAGCACCAGCGGCCAAGTGCGTACAGCGCAGCGGACACGGCCACCTCACATCTCGATACAGTAATGAATCGAAACCCAGCATACACTCCTGTATCGAGTGGCATAGTTTGAGCTTCGGAGGAACCATGACTGAAACCACGCCCCGCCGCGAAGCCACTCGCAACCGGCTGATCCAGGCTGCGATCCACGAGTTCGCGCAGCACGGGATCGACGCGACGAGTGTGGAGCAACTGTGCGAACAAGCGGGGTTCACACGTGGTGCTTTCTACTCCAACTTCGCCACGAAAGACGACCTCTGCGTCGCAATCATCGAACACTACTGTGAACAGGTGGAGGAAGGCCTCGATCAGATCTTCCAGCCCCCGGCGGACGCGGGCATCGAGTGGGCCGTCAACGAAGCCATCCCCGCGTTCTTTCGAACGCTAGGCCCTACCGCGCAGGTGCGCATGACCATGCTGGAGATCCACCTTCGCAGCACCCGCTCACCCGAGCTCGCCGTCCGTCTGCACGAACTCGACGGCAGAACACGACCCGCCATGATGACGTTCCTCGACCAAGCCGCGAGCCACGTCGGATTGCGATTCAGGATGCCCACAGAGCAGGTACTCCGCGCACTTTCCGCCGTGTTCTTCGAGCCGGAGCTGGCCGCCGACGTCGACGAGGCCCTCCTCGGCAGGCTCCTCGCCGCACTCACCGAACCCGCGTAGGCCCCGGTCTACGAGGCGCGCGACCTCACGACGTCGGGCTCGGCGCAGGCGAAGTGGTGGGCTTTGCCTCCTTCTTAGGCGTCTTGGACGGGGTCTTCGACGGCGTGGGCGAAGGTGACGGCGATGGGGACTTCGAAGGCGTCTTAGACGGAGACTTCGAAGGCGACGGGCTCGGCGACTTGCTGGGCTTCTTCGATGCCTCATCGGTGGGCTTCGGAGCCGACGGGGACGCCGTCGGGGTGTGCGTCGTGCCCGGGGTTGGCGTGGGAGAGGGGGAAGGAGACGGCGACGGTGACACCGTCGGAGAAGGGCTGGGAGAGGGAGACGGCGAGGGGGAAGGTGAGGGCGAAGGCTGCACGCCTGGCATGTAGTCGGGCATATCCTTCGCGAATACGACGACGCCGTCCTTCGAAAGCCACGATGCAGGGTCAGTGAACTCGCCGTTGGCCTTCACCTCGAAGTGGAGATGGCACCCCGTCGAGTAGCCGGTGTTGCCGACGCGGCCGATGCCCTGGTGGCGTTTCACTGTGTCGCCCACCTTCACGCCAGCAGAGGACAGGTGCGCATAGTTGGTGACGACGTTGTATCCGTTGATTTTCCCGTGCCTGATGCCAACCATGTAGCCGTTGCCACCGGCCCACCCGACGAAAGAGACCACGCCGTCCGCTGCCGCACCGACGGGCGTCCCGCACGGGGCGGCGAAGTCAAGGCCGGTGTGCAGCTTGTACACGTGCAATACCGGATGCATACGCATCCCAAACGGCGACGTGCGACGCCCATCCACCGGAGTGGCGAGCGTGCCGTTGCCCTCAGTATTCACATACCCGACATCATCCGTCGGGACTTGGTCGCCCGAAGCCGGACGAGGAAGATACCAATCCTCCGGGTACTGATGCACCGGGAAGATGGGCTTCTTCGACCCCGCGGAATTCGCAGACTCGGTTGCCGGAGCGTCGGCCTCCGGTGTCTCGCTCGGGGGCTCCACCGGAATCAGCTCGGGGCTCGGCCGCACCACCGGGACCGCTTCTACGGGCGCAGGGTTCTGCATCGTCAGTACGGTGATACCGCTTACCACGGTCCCCACCGCGACGATCGCGGACAGCCCCTGCTTCAAACGCACGCTGTCAATACTCCCACGTTTTCAGGTCAAATCACTATTTTCACCAATTCAGGTAGCATCGCATCTCGTGCCTTCACTCTCGCAAGCCCAGACCAACGCGATGCAGCACCTCCTGCGCATCGCGCCCGTCATCGACGAATTGGGCGCACTGTTCCGCGACGCCGGCCACGAGCTCTACCTCGTCGGAGGCTCCGTACGAGATGCCCTACTGGGCCACCTGGGCCACGACCTCGACTTCACCACGTCGGCCCGCCCCGATGACACCCACGCGCTGCTGAAGCGCTTCACGCCCACCACCTGGGACGTCGGCAAAGACTTCGGCACCATCGGTGCACTCGCCCGCGCGGAAGGCAGCGAATGGCAGATTGAGGTCACCACCTTCCGCGCCGACGCCTACGAAGCCAACACGCGCAAGCCCATCGTCGCCTTCGGTGACTCCATCGACGGCGACCTGATCCGTCGGGACTTCACGGTGAACGCGATGGCAATTGATATTGCCACCCGCAAGTTCGTCGACCCCTACGGCGGTCTGCAAGACCTAGCGGCAGGCATCTTGCGCACGCCCACCGAACCCGAGATCTCCTTCTCCGACGACCCCCTTCGGATGCTTCGCGCGGCCAGGTTCTCGTCGAGGCTTGGCTTCCACGTCGCCACCGACGTCGTCGCCGCAATGAAGGGGATGGCCGAGCGCATCCAGATCGTGTCGGTGGAGCGCATCCAGCAGGAGCTGAACGGCCTGCTCATGACGGACAGCCCCCGCGCCGGGCTGAACCTGCTCGTTGAAACTGGCCTCGCCGACTACTTCCTCCCCGAGCTGCCCGCACTGCGCCTCGAACGCGACGAACACCACCGCCACAAGGACGTGTACGAGCACTCGCTCACCGTCGTCGATCAGGCCATCGCCCTCGAGAAGGCACGCGGGCACGAGCCGGATCTCATCAACCGCCTAGCGGCGCTGCTGCACGACATCGGCAAACCTGCCACCAGGCGCTTCGAGGGGCCGAAGGTGACCTTCCACCACCACGACATCGTCGGTGCCAAGATGGCCAGGAAACGCCTGCGGGCGCTGAACTATCCGGGGGCAGTCACGCAGTCGGTGTGCAAGCTCATCGAGCTGCACCTACGCTTCCACGGCTACGCCGAAGGCGCATGGACCGACGCCGCCGTGCGCCGATACGTGCGTGATGCAGGCGACGAGCTCGAGCACCTGCACATCCTCACCCGCGCCGACTGCACCACCCGCAACAAGGCGAAGGCTACGCGGCTGCGTCGCGCCTACGAGGAGCTTGAGTGGCGGATCGACGAGCTCGCCGCGCAGGAAGAATTGGACGCGATGCGCCCCCACCTCGACGGCAACCAGATCATGGAGATCCTGGGACTTGGCCCTGGCAAGGACGTCGGCCAGGCCTACAAGTTCCTCCTGGACCACCGCATCGAGCACGGCCCCCTCGACGAGGAGGCCGCCACGAAGCTCCTCCGCGACTGGTGGGCCGAGCGGCACTGAGGGTTCAACTGCAAAACTCGCCAACAGTGGCACGCCTCATGCGTGATTGAGCGGGGAGCCACGCAGCTGTTGGCGAGTTTTGCAGTTATGCTGCGCGCCGCGTCCGCTGGAGCGGCTGTTACTCCAGCGATCCGATGCGCGGCCCGGATGACGCGATACAACTGAATCGGCGCTCGCCGGCCTGAAACTTCTCCGGGGTGGGCGGAAGCACGTCGATGCTCAGCCGCTCGAGCGGCACCTCGGTGAATTCGTCGAGCACGTCTTTCGTGCAGGTCTCCTTGTAAGCGGCAGTCTCCCGCACGTCCGCAGGCTTGGCGGAACCGGCGTCGTCGGGGAGCGTGCCAGTGGCGAATGTCTCCCATCGGTGCTGCTCGTCGCAACGGACCTCTGCGGCGGTGACACCGTCGTCGAGTTCAAATACCTCGTCGAAACACATCCCAACGGCTGGCGCGGCCCAGGCTATCTCCGACGGCGCCTCACTCTCGGGCCCCGCCGGCTGTTCCCCGCTCGCTCCGAACCAGTTGGTCGCGATGCCGACGCCGCCTAGCACAGCCAGCACCGCGACGAGCGCCGCCGCGGCGATGGGCAGCACCCACGAGCGACGCTTGGGCTCGGAAATCGACGGAGTCAGTTCCGGCTGGGTCGTGGGGCCGGGTTCAGAGCGCAGCTCTGGCGTGATCTGGGTGATGTCGGTGTGGAGATGCACGTCGCGGCCCGGGCCAAGCTTGCCGCGTAGCGCGACGAGTTTCGCGCGCAGCTCACTGGCCGTCGGACGCGCACTAGGTTCATAGCTGGTGACTTGCCAAATCACCTGCATGAGCGGCTGCGCGTAGGCGATATGCGTAGGGGCGGGGAGCGGCGTTTCGAGATGCTTGATGATCTCGGCCACGGTCATGGAGCTGCCGTCGGGGTTTCGACGCGGCGCCTGCCCGGTGAGCACGGTGTAGAAGGTTGCGCCGAGGCTCCACACGTCGGCTGCCTTGCTGGGGATGGCGCGTTCGAAGGTCTCTGGCGAGGCATAGGCCGGTGTCAGCGCCTCAAGCGTGACGGAGAGCTCCTCGCCTGGCGTCGGGAGCGCGGCAAGGCCGAAGTCGCCTAGGCGCGGGGTGCCATAGGAGTCAATGAGAATGTTGGCGGGCTTGATATCGCGGTGCAGAATGCCGTGCTCGTGGGCAGCGGCGAGCGCCTCGGTGATGGCGATGGCTAGCTCATTCACGTCGGCAGGCCTCAGCGGGCCATATTTCTTCACCAACTTCCCGACGGATCCCCCGTCGCAGAGCTCCATCACGAGGTACGGGCGGCTGTCACGCGTGGTGCCCGCGTCGATCAGACTCACCACGTGCGGATGCGACGAGATCAGCGAGGCCGCCGTCGATTCCCGCAGGAATCGACGCGCGTTGCGCGAATCATCGACGACGCGCTGGTCAATTTTGATGGCGACTTCCCGGTCGAGCGATTCCTGCCTGGCGCGGTACACCGTCGCGAATCCGCCCTTGCCAATCACCGGCCCAAGGACGAAGCCGGGCACGACGGGATCACTCGTCGACGTCGTCATGCCCCTCCTTCTTCACTGGACCGAGACCAATCTTCGCATGGATCGAGGCCGAGTGGAGTTTCCCCTCCGCGGTGGTGCGCTGCCACGACGGTGCAAGTCGCGTCTACGATGGTACGGTGACCCGCACCCAGACCACGCTCTGCGTCGTGTTGGTGCTGGCCCTGGCGCTCGTCGGGATCAGCCCGGCACGCGCCGACAACGCACCCACCATCGACCTCACTTTGACGTCGGTCACCCCGGACCATGTCGATCCAGGCGCGGAGCAGCAGGTCACCGTCGAAGGGACGGTCACGAATAGCAGCAGCGTGCCACTGTTCTGGGTAGACGCGCAGCTGTGGCATTACGACGGCTCGTTGGCCTCATTCGATCTGATTGATGCGGCCATCAACACCGACGTCGACGCGCCGCTCGGCACGCGTATTTCGCCCGGTCAAGGGCTCGCCACCACCACTGCGCTTGCACCAGGGGCGCAAGCGAAATTTAAGCTGAGTGTGCCCGTCGCAGCCCTGCAGCTGGGCAAACAAGATCTTGCGGCCATCATCGGCGTCCAGGTGCGGGCCGCCACATCCGAGAAGGGCACGCGCCAGACCGTCGGACGTTCCCGGGTGATGTTGCCGCGCTCGAACATGCCGTTCGACCTTGTCAGCGTCAACATGATCACCGCTCCCCCCGGCATCCGCCCCGACTCAGCCTCCGTCACCCCCCAGCTTCGAACCACCATCCTGGACACTCTCTCGGGGCAGCTCACACGCTCGTACGAAGACGACGTCATCACGCTGCTCGACCCCGCCGTCTACACCGCGGCGCAATACTTGGCCACCGCCAAGCCAAGGCCCAGCGAAGATGCGCAGGCATTTCTCGAGCAACTCGACGAGCTCAAGGCCGACGGCAAGATATGGCTGCTACCCCCGGGCAATCCCAACCTCGCCCGCCTGCCGGAATCAGTGCGCGGCAAAGCGGTGGGCTGGGCCAAGGACCTCACACCACAACCACTCGAGGGTGCCCCGTCGGCCGTGTTGACTTCCGACGTGAAACTCGCGGGCAAGGGCTTCGACCACGTTGTCACCTACGGCACCCACCACGATCGGTTACGCTTTTTCCGCGTCGGATCCGATGCCAAACCCACCAGGCTGGACGATCTCCCCGAACCCGAACAACAGACTTTTCTGCCTCCGACGAACAGCAAGTGGCAGCACGTTGAGGAACAGCTACGCACCGCCGAACAGCGCGCCCAGATCCGGAAGATGTTGACCACGGATCCGGCAGCGGAAGCCCCGACGGATATGCGGTTCGTCAGCCTCGCCGCCTACAGCTTGGATTTCCCCACCGAGGAGGACTCGCTGGCGTATCTGGAAACCGTTCCCGAGGTGTCATTCGACCCGAGCACCATCGAGTTCAGCGCGTCACCGTCGTTCGTGATGGGCGAACGCACCAGTGAGTTCCCGACGACCATCGCCAACCCGACGAGGCTCCCCATCTGGGTGCGCATCGCGTTCCATTCCGACAACCCCCAGCGCATCACCGTGCCGGACACCGACGTCGTCAGGGTTGGTCCGGGCGAATCACAAACCCTCCGGGTGAAGCCTGCCGCATCGTCGAACGGCGTCACGTCCGTGCACGCCAAGCTGATGACCGTCGACGGCACCTACCTCGCCCCATCAGCGGACATAGAGATCACCAGTACTGAGTTCGGGCGCGTCGGCTGGATCATCATCATTATCTCGGGTGCAGTGGTGCTGGCCGGCACGGTGTGGCGGATCCGATCCGTGCAGCGGGAACGTTCCAAGGAGTC
The DNA here is from genome assembly GCA_032576855.1 of Propionibacteriaceae bacterium. GTDB lineage: Bacteria > Actinomycetota > Actinomycetes > Propionibacteriales > Propionibacteriaceae > Arachnia. Next base: position 34,512 of record JAWFWL010000004.1, on the reverse strand, counting down.
CAGTGAGTCAAGTCAGTAGTACGAAGAAGCTGCTGTCGGCCAGCGCCGTCATGGCTTCCGGCACGTTGATCTCGCGCGCGCTCGGCATGTTGCGCGTGATGCTGATCGCGTTCATTCTGGGCAACGGAACCAGGCAGGCTGACATCCTCTCCATCGCGACGATGGTGCCCAACGCGCTCTACATTCTCTTTGCCGGCGGCGCGCTGAACACGGTGCTCGTCCCGCAGATCGTCCGCGCGATCAAACACGACGAGGATGGCGGCGAGGCATTCACGAACCGCATCATGACGGCCTTCATGCTGATCGTCGGGGCCGTGACGGTGGTGGCGTTGCTGTGCGCGCCCCTCATCACCATGTTGTACTCCGATTCCGCATGGCGGCAGCCGGCGCTCTCGGATCAGTACGCGTCGATGGTGGCGCTCACCTACCTCACCCTGCCGCAGATTTTCTTCTACGGGGCGTTCTTCCTGCTGTCGCAGATCTTGAACGCGCGCGACAAGTTTGGGCCCATGATGTGGGCCCCCATCGCCAACAATGTGATCTCCATCTGCGTGCTGAGCACGTATTTCTTCGTGTGGGGCAACCACGGTGACAAGTCGGTGGCGTTCACCACACCGCAGATATTGGTGCTGGGTATTGGCTCGACGCTGGGTATCGCGACGCAGACCCTCGTGCTGCTGCCGTTCCTGAAACGAGTCGGCTTCAAGCTCCGCCCTCGCTTCGACCTCAAGGGCACGGGGCTTCGCCACACCTTCTCGCTGACGAAGTGGACGCTCGGCTTCGTAGCGGTGAACCAGCTGGCGCTCATTATCGTCGACCGCCTCGCCACCACCGCTACCGCAACCGGAGCGGGTGCGGGCGTGAACGTCTACTCCAATGCGCACCTGCTGTGGATCCTGCCGCACTCGCTGGTGACTACGTCGCTCGCCACCGCGATGCTCTCCAACGCGTCCAGGCTCGCCGCAGACGGTGACCGCGCCGGCGTCGCGGCCGAGATGACGAAGACGGCACGACTCGCGCTGATCTTCCTGGTGCCTGCCACCGCCGTGTTCTTGTCGCTGTCGACCCCCATCGGCAACATCTTGTTCGGCCACGGCCAAGGCGCGGCCGACGCCTCGTGGGTGGGATCCACGCTGGTGATGTTCACCGTCGGGCTCATCCCGTTCACGGTGCAATTCCTCTGCCTGCGCACCTACTACGCGCTCGAAGACACCCGCACGCCGTTCTTGCTGCAAATTGGCATCGCGACGGTGAACGCGGTGGGCGCGATACTGCTGGTGTGGCTAGTGGCTGACCCCACTCGCGTCGCCCCCATGCTGGCGCTCAGCTACTCCATCGCCTACTTCTTCGGCGTCTTCGTGTCCTGGGCCGTGCTTACCCGAAAGCTCCCAGACCTCGACGGCCGCGCGCTGCTCATGCACATCATCCGCTTGCTGATCGGCGCCGCACCGGGCGCGCTGCTCGCTTGGTTGTTCCAGCGGTGGTTCCGCGCGTGGATGGCCGTACCCGGCGAGGGCACGCTCGCTGCCCGCGTGCCGGTGTGGGCTGACCTCGTCGCGTGCGTCGTCGGTGGCCTCCTGGTGCTGGGAACGACGGTGCTCGTCGGCAAGGCGCTGAAGGTCAAGGAGCTTCGCAGGCTCACGCAGCTCGTCCGACGCGGCCGCGGCGGGGCGCCTACGAGCCCGGCAGCCTCCGACGCGGCCGCACCCGCACGGGCCGCTTCCACGACGGCGGCCGCGGAACTCGCCGTCGACGACCAAGGGCTTGCGGAGATCACCCTCACCAACCTGGTGCTCACCACCCCTGCTCGCGCCGTGACAGATGCCTCGGTGTCTGCACCCAGCCCCGCCCCCGAGCAGGCTTCGAACGAGGATTCCGTAGAACTTCGCCGGGCGGAGCCCGACGGCGCAGCTGACGGTGCCGCGGCGGTGGGTGGCCCGTCGGATACGGAGCCTCAGGCCGAACCCATGCTTGCGGTGGACCCGATCGGCCGTGCTGGCGACGTGCTGGGGGTGCGCTACGCGCTGCTGGAATGTCAGGTGCTTCGCACGCATTCGGAGACGTGGATCGCCCACGACCAGGTGCTGGATCGCGACGTCATCGCGCACGTCATGGCCGACGAGCCAGGCGCCCAAGCCCTGCTCAACGCTGCGCGCAGGGGCGCCGTCGCAACCGACTCGAGGTTCCTCCGCGTGCTCGACGTCTCCCGCAGCGACGACGACACCCGCATCGGCGTCTACGCCATCTGCGAGCACACCGAGGGCAACACGCTGCGCTCATTGCTGCAGGCCGAGCCCCTGTCTGCCAAGGAGAGTGCCTACGTCGGTCACGAGGTGGCGGACGCGCTCGGCACCATGCACATCCAAGGCCTGTTCCACGAGCGCATAGACCCCGATCACATCCTGGTGATGCCGAGCGGCGACGTGCGGATCGTCGGCTTCGGAACCGCCGCGGTGCTAGAAGGCGCCGACCAGGAACGCCCCTGGAGCCAGCGCGAGTCCGCTGACGTGCTCGCCCTCGCCGCGGTGCTGCGAGCCTGCCAGACGGGCCACTGGTCGCCGTCCTCGGATGAGCGTGCCGACGGGTATCCGCTCTCTCGCGTCTGGCAAGGCGCGTTCGACGGCAAATTCGGCACGATGGACGGGCTTGTCGACGCGCTACCCGTCGTCGACGCCACGGTGCAGCTCGAAGCCAAGATGGGCCTCGCCAACAGGGTGAGGGTCACCCCGTCGATCAACAGTGCGGCAGCTGCCGTCCCCGGCGACGATGCCCCGCCCCCGGCGCCACGCGACGGTGCCGGGGTAACAGCGCAACAGCCAGCCACGCCCCTCGCGGACCCCGCGGTGGGCGACGAGGCGCCGTCGGAGGCGGAGCGCAGCGCGCCTGCGGCTCCGGTGAGCCTGACGAAACTCCGTGCAGCGTTCATGGTGGCGGCGATGGTGGTGGCGCTGGTACTGCTGGTGTGGCTTTCGATCGCAGCGCTGCGAGGAGCGAACCAAGAGGGCGCAACGACGAGCCCCAGCGCGGCTGCCACGTCCCCGACGCCTGATGCGTCGGCCAGCGCCGGGCCAATCAGGATTGCCTCGGTGAAGGATTTCGATCCCGAGGCTGACAACGGCAACAACGAGGAATTCCCGGAGAAGGCGGCGAACGTCGTCGATGGAAAAGACTCCACCACTTGGACCACGATGCGCTACCTGAACCGTCCTACGATGGGCGGGCTGAAGCAGGGCGTCGGGCTGGTGCTAGACCTCGGCAAGGAGCAGGAGATAGGTGCCGTCGATATCACCTTCGTCGGCTCCGGCCCAACGAAGGTGGAACTGCGCGCGCCGGGAGGCTCCGAGGCTTCCATGAAGACCGTCGACGACTGGCGCGTCGTGGCCAAGAACCGCGCAATGCCGCCTGGCAAGGGCACGATCACCCCCGACGCAAAACTCTCCACCCGCTATGTGCTGGTGTATCTGACGGCGCTACCAAAAGTGGACGGCGGCTTCCAGGGCGAAATCGCCGAAATCAGCGTCCAGCCGCCCCGCTGATGGGCTCCTGCCCGCACCTTAGCCCACGCAGAACTTCAAAACTCTCCAACAGTGCAACGCCTCCACGCTCAGCTGCGCGTAGGTAACACGCACTAGTGGCAAGAAATGAAGATTGAGTCCATCTAAACCTGCTCTACAATCATGGGCGAACAGGAGGAGTCCATGCCCAGAGCACGATTAGCCGACGAGGCGATGGACGCCATCCTGAACCGCATCGTTGATGACACCTGGCCCCCCGGCTGCGCGCTCCCTCCCGAGACAGAGTTGGCCGCGATTCTCCAAGTCTCCCGCCCGACGATGCGCGAGGCCGTGCGTGCGCTCGGAGAGCGGGGGGTGCTGCGCGTCGTACACGGTAGGGGAACCTACGTTGCGGACGTGGCATCGTGGACGGACCTGCCCACCATGATCGACGTGCTGGCTCGCACCACGCCCCCCAGGCAGCTTGGCGAGCATCTAACGCAACTGCGCCGCATGATCGAGGTAGGCGCTGCCGGGCTGGCCGCATCGCATCGCACGAAGGAAGACATAGAACATCTGACGCATGTACTCACCGACTACGACGACGCGTCTCAGGCCGGCGACATCGACGCGATCGTACAGCGTGACCTCGATTTTCACCGCCAGATCCTCGTCGCGTCCGGTAACCCGCTGCTGGCGCCAGTGATGTCGGCGCTTGACCACGCAGCACGCCGCTCTAGGCGCATCACATCGGAGCAAAGCGAGGTGCGCGCGCGTGCCCGCGGCCACCACCGCGCGATTCTCAAGGCAATCTCCGACGGAGATCCCACGCGCGCCAAAGACGCCATGCGAGCACACATGACTCAGACCGCCGAAGACCTGGCACGATTCACCGATTAACAACACTACGCGGCTCTCTCGCTGCAACACCCGCGCCACTAGACGCTATTCCTACCCCGCTCTTGCGAGCGAACGCACCAAGGGCTATCTTCATACCCAAGACCTCTGAGGTCTGACCACAAAGGAGTGATTATGGCTTGTACTCTCGCCGAACTCATGGCTGGGAAACCCGACCCAGTCGCGATTTCCGCTGCCAACGTCTGGAAGGCACGCGAGCGAGCGGGCGACACCACCGTCTACGTGGTGCTCGACGACGACCCCACCGGAACCCAATCGGTCGCTGACCTCCCCGTGCTCACACACTGGGAGGTGGAGGATTTCCGCTGGGCCTTCGCCACCGGAAAGCCCGCCGTCTACGTGATGACCAACTCTCGCTCGCTCGCCCCAGCTGACGCCCAGCGCGTGAACCGCGAAGTGGTGGCCGCAGCCACGAAGGCCGCAGGCGACGAGACTCCCGTCGCATTCATCTCACGATCCGATTCCACACTGCGCGGTCACTTCCCGCTCGAGCCCGACACCATCGCTGATGAGCTGGAGCGCGCGGGCCGACCCGTCGATGGCATCGTGATCGTCCCTGCGTTTGGCGAAGCAGGACGCATCACAGTCGACGGCACGCACTATGCGGGGTCTGCCGACGAGGGCTACCTCCCCGTCGGTGAAACCCAGTTCGCCAGGGACGCCACCTTCTCCTACGAAGCTTCCTATCTCCCAAATTGGGTCGCTGAGAAAACGGGCGGCAAAATTACAGCTGACAAGGTCCTGGTGGTAGATCTGGCAACCTTGCGCACCGACCGCGAGGCCACCGTCGCAATCTTGCGCAAGGCTGCGCATCGGCAGCCCATCGTCGTGGACATCGTCGACGAGACCGATCTGCGCCTGCTCTCGCTCGCGCTCATCGAAGCCGAGACCGCCGGGTCTAGCTTCGTGTACCGCGTCGGACCGCCGTTCGTGCGCGGTCGCATCGGGCAGCCGGTGCCGTCTCCCGTAGCGCTCGACGCCGTGCGTGCCTCGCGAGGCGAGCGTGAAGTTGCCCCCGGTGGCTTGGTGGTAGTAGGTAGCCACGTCGATCTCACGACGCGCCAGCTGAACTGTCTGCGCGAGCGTAACCACCCCGTCGAATTAGAAATCGAAGTCCAGAAAGTCAGCGACCCCACCCAGCGCGACGCACACGTCGAGACGCTCGCAACCGAAGCTGCGGAACAGCTCAGTCGTGGCAACGTCGTCGTACGCACGTCCCGCACCCTCGTCACGGGCGCTGACGGCGACCAGTCGCTGGAGATCTCCCGACGCGTCTCCGCAGCCGTCGTGGAGGTAGTGCAGCGTATTCTCGCGCAACGCGCACCACGATTCGTGGTGGCCAAGGGCGGCATCACGTCCTCCGACGTCGCCACACACGGCCTCGGTTTCCGACGTGCTCAGGTGGTCGGTCCCATGCTGCCCGGCATCGTCTCACTCTGGTCTGGCCAAGACGGTCCGGCAGCAGGCATCCCCTACGTCGTTTTCGCCGGCAACGTGGGCGGACCAGAGTCGCTCGCTGACGTCGTCGACAAACTCACCGAAGCCTAAAACCAACCCCGAAAGGAACCCACCATGAACATCGCCGTTCTCGGACTTGGAGCCATGGGGCTCCCCATGGCCACTTGGCTCTCGCAATCCTTCAAGGTCACGGCATTCGACGTGGCCGATGCCCGCGTGGAACTAGCTCAGGAAGCCGGCATCGAATGCCGTCCGTCCGCCCGTGAAGCCGCAGATGGAGCCGACGTCGTCCTCGTCGCCGTGCGCAACCAGGCACAGCTCGAAGACCTGCTCCATGGTGCCGACGGCATCTGCCCGGTGCTGCAGCGGGGATCCTCAATCATCCTCACCTCCACCGTCGGCGTTGCAGCCGTGGAGGCTGTCGCCGACAGACTCGCCAACGACGGCATCGGCCTCGTCGACGCCCCCGTCTCGGGTGGCCCAGTGCGCGCTGGCAGGGGAGAACTCCTCGTCACCGTCGGCGCGACTCCCGACGTGTACGAGCGCTGCCTGCCCGTGCTGGAATCTATGGCGTCCAACCTCGTCTGGGTTGGCGAAGCTCCCGGCAAGGGGCAGTGCATGAAGACCGTGAACCAGCTCCTCTGTGGCGTACACATCGCCGCCGCAGGTGAGGCCTTGGCACTCGCTGGGGAGCTGGGATTGGACCAAGACAAGGCGCTCGAGGCACTCATGTCAGGTGCAGCAGCATCCTTCATGCTCGGCGACCGCGGCCCACGCGCCATCCAGGCGTACCACGGTGAAACTGCCGAGGTGAAGTCGCGCGTGGACATCTTCGTGAAAGACATGGGGATCGTCACCTCCGCGGCCAAATCCGTCGGCATGCCGGTTCCCGTCGCTGCAGCGGCTGAGCAGCTCTACCTGCAGGCCTTCGCACAAGGGCGCGCTGCCGACGACGATTCCAGCGTGATCAACGTCGTCAAACCGAAGCGGGGTTAGCATGTCCGCCGCTTCGCTTCTCGGCATCGCGATCGGCGCGATCGCCCTGCTGCTTCTGCTCGTCATTCAAGTAAAGATGTCGGCATTCGTCGCTATGCTGCTCGTCTCCTTCGGCACCGCGCTCGCCGCAGGCATCCCCATCGCCGACGTTATCCCCACCATGACCGAGGGCATGGGCAAGACCCTCTCCTCAGTGATGATCGTCGTCGGCTTAGGTGCGATGCTGGGCCGCCTGATCGAGGCTGCCGGCGGCGCCGACGCGCTAGCTGAACGCTTCTCGAGGGTGCTGGGGCCCAAGCGCGTGGTGGCCGCCGTCACCGCGGCAGCGTTCGTGCTCGGCATTCCAGTGTTTTTCGACGTCGGGTTCATCATCCTGGCACCAATTGTGTTCGGCTTCTCGCGCATGGCGAAGATCAACCCGGTGCGTATCGGCCTGCCCGTTGCCGGCGCGATGCTGACCGTACACGTCGCCCTGCCGCCGCACCCCGGCCCCGTGGCCGCGACGGGCATCACCGGTGCAGACCCCGGCCTACAGCTGCTCATCGGCCTCCCCATCACTGCAGTGACGGTGATCGTCGGATATTTTGCCTCGAAACGAATCGATCCCGAGCGGGTCACGCTGCTGGAGTCTCCCGCCACGAACTCGGTGCGCGCTCACGACGCTGGCCGCAAGCCGCTCGGCGCCGGTGTTGTTGTCGCGCTCATCTTGTTGCCCATCATTCAAATCATGGTGGGAACGGTGGGTTCCATGACTCTGGAAGAAGACTCCTTCGCTCAGCGTGTCGTATCCATGGTTGGCGCTTCGCCTCTCGCGCTCCTGACCGCGGTGCTTGTCGCGTACCTCGTCGTGGGGCACCAGCAGGGATGGTCGCTGGATAAGCGTGGCGGCGTACTCGACTCCGCGCTCCCCGACGTAGCCGTTATCGTGTTCGTTACAGGCGCTGGGGGCGTGTTCGCGAACGTGCTGGTCACTTCCGGCATTGGCAAGGCCTTCTCCGACGTGCTCATCGGCATCCACATGCCCATCATCCTGGCGGGATTCCTCATCTCCCTCGCCTTGCGGGCATCGCAGGGCTCAGCCACCGTCGCTATTTTGACGGCTGCGGGGCTCCTGGCTCAGCCGATCGCTGATGCCGGATACTCGAACCTACAGATGACGCTCGTCACCCTCGCGATCTGCTTCGGCGGACTGGGACTTTCGCACATCAACGATTCCGGGTTCTGGATTGTCACGAAGTACATGGGGCTGAGCGTGAAAGACGGACTTAAGACGTGGACCGTGCTGTCCACCGTCTTTGGCCTGACAGGATTCCTGCTCACTTGGGGCACGTTCGCCCTCGTCTCCTGAACGGTATAGCTCCACGCAAAACTTCAAAACTCTCCAACAGCGCAACGCGTCCACGCTCAGCTGAGCGTAAGTAACACGCACTAGCGGCAAGAAATGAAGATTGGGCGCGGCACAGCTGAAGATGCCGTGCCGCGCCCAATCGTCGCAATCCTGCGCTGATTACATTCGAACGCGGTGCTCCGTCTTGTCGAAGGACCCGCCGCGCGGCACGTCGGAGATCATGTCTCGTCGGGATGTGCTCGGGGCATGCTGCGCATCCGCATCGTTGCCAGCCGGCACTTGCTCACCCTCCGCCTTCGGCTCGGGGGCATCCTCGCCCTGGTTCTCCTCGAGCGCCTTAGCCGCTGGAGCCACGTCGGAGGAAAGCCATCCGACCAGTTTCCGTGCAGTATCGCCTGGCTGTAGCCCGGCCTTCCCGGTACCCGACGGCCACTTGTCGCTCAGCACGTACATCGCCGAGCGCACATCGTCGACGAAACTCGCGACATGATCGGTGCCCTCGCCGGAAATGTCCAGCGCCTCAGGCAGCAGCTCGGAGTTACAGCGGTCGATGGCGCGCTCAAACTGTTGGAGTCGACGAAACAGCTGCCCCGGGAAGCCCTCAGTCACCGACGTGGCCTGCTGCAGCGTGGTGCGAAGAACGTCGTGCACTGCGATGAGTACGGCGCGATTCAAGGTGCTGATCACGTCGTAGGCGTCGGCCATCGTGCGGGGCAGATGCTGGAATTCTTCGTTCGCTGACACCTGCACGTCAGCCATTTCGCGGTACGTCATGGCCGCGGGGCCACTCCAGCCCGCCACGCGGGTGAGCTTGGGCATCGTGGGCGCAGTGGCTTCCACTACATCGGCGGTCTCGGACCACACGCGAGCGGTTTCCTCAACCTCTTCAGGCACATCCATATGGATGATGACTTCTTGTTCGATGCGACTACGCAACTCGGCCAACCCTTCACGGGCGCGCTGTGCGACGTCGTCGGAGGTCTGCGTGAATTTGCTCTGCTCCGGCAGGAAGCTGCGGAAGCCTCCCATGAGGGACTGCAAGGTGGCGAAGAACTGCTGGAACTCCTGGTTGTCGGAGCCGATGGCGTCCTCAAGTGCGGCTTCGAGCTGGCCGAGCACGTCCATCATCTGCTTGTATTCGCGCGTTTGCAGAGACTGGTCCCCCATGCTCTGGCGCTGCATGTAGCCCTCGAGGGTGTCTTCCAGCCCGTCGGCATACTCTTCGACGGCCTCCCCCATCGACTGGGTTTCCGTCTCCTCGACGGATTCGTCCTGGCCCAGCGCGGGGCATCCGACACCCGTCTTCGTCGCGACGGTACCGGAGAGTTGTACTGCAACCATGTCAGCCTTCCTGCTTCCCGGCCGTGGCCATGGCCGTATCTTCGGATTCCTCGTAGGCTCGCACCGAGCTCACCATCGAGTGGCTGATGGTGAGGAACTCCTGCGCTGCCTCGTGGCCCCAACGCTCGGTCACGGATCCAAGATCATCCGTGGATGCCTTGGCCTGCTCTGCGAAGCCGAGGCTCACGGGCGCGGGCATGTTGTTGGAAGCATGCTCGTACTTATCCGCCATTTCAGACCACAGCTCGGCCACGTTGGACATCTGGTCTTGCTCGACGGAGAATCCGTCGTGGTTTTCTTCGTCGCCGGGTGCGGGTGTGGTCTCCAACCTGGCTTCAGGAGTTTCCGTGGCCGCCGAAGGATCCTCCACCGGGTCTTCGCCCCCGGCAGCCATGGGGCCGCCACCCGACGGCATCCCACCGCCGGAAGGAATCCCACCGCCGGAAGGAATGCCGCCTGCGGGCATGGACTCGCCCGGGTTCTCCTGCTTCAGTTCCTTCGCTGAGCTGAGTGTGCCCGCCTGGCGAGGCGAATAGTTCGACGGCGCTGCGCCGGCAGGTGCCGAACTCATCGGCGCACCTCCGCCGCCACCACCGCCACCGCCGCCACCTGAGCCGCCACGGCCACCACCCATGCCGCCCATCATCATGGGAGGCATCATGCCGGGGCCGCCTGCGCCTGCCCCGCCACCTGCCGCGGCACCAGGGCTCAGCAATCCTTCACGTAGCTCTGCGGAACCGAGGAGGTCGTCGCTCTCCGACGTGATGCCGCTGAATTTCGACTCAGACGCGCGTCGTGCGAGCTCCCTCCACACGTTGCCCAGTTCACTCATGCTTGCTCCTCACGTCGTGGGTTGAGCAGCTGCCGGAACCCCGCCATCAGCACCTCATGTTCGAGACGGAAGCGATCCAGTTCCCGCTGCTTCTGATCTGTCGTAGGTACGAATTCCTGATAAGCCTTCATGGTTGCCCCGTATACGGCATTGCATATGGCCCCGGCTTGCGCGTCCTCGAGCCACGCCTCGTCGAACATCACGCGTGCCGGATGGCCCGCCCGGTTCAATGTAACGATAGCTCCCAGATGCTCACCCACCGCTTCGGGTTGCTGCGCTGGCAGGGTTTTCGCTTCGTTGATAGCGCGCTGCCAGGCCACTGAGTGATCATGCATCATGGCCGCGTAGGCATCCACCGCCTGCGCGCTGAGCGGCGGAAGATTCACCATGAGCTCCGACGTGTCCAGCCGCGCGTCTTCTTCCTCGACGAGCGACGCCGAGGCCAAGAGAAATGCTTCCTCAAATGCCTGCGACAAGGTCTGTTCGGGCTGCAGTTTGTCAAACCAGGTTGGTGACACTCGGACCGTCTTCAACCGTCCCTGTTCGAACCACAGCTTCACCACGCCGCCGCCAGCGAACCCACCGGTGCCGAGGTCTTCCTCGACGGGTGCATCAGCAGGCCCACCTGGCGGTGGCGCCAGCGGGTCATACTCGTCGTCAAAAAGATCATCGGACACGCCCTGCAGTATTCCAGCCGACAGGCTCACTCCCACTGGTTTCAAGCTGCTTCACCTGCGACGCCCGCGAAATGAGTACGGGGCTCCCCTCACATAAGAAGGAAGCCCCGCATTTGGGATTTGAATCAGCGACGGGTGCCGTCCTGCGCTGGGGCAGTCTCGTTTCTGCCGGGGGCGTCGTAGTCCGGGATATCCAATTTGATCTCCGGCGCCGCCACACCACGCTGACCGTGCTGGCTCGTGCCAGTTGGCCAGCCACCGCTCACCACGCTCACCGACGATTCGATCTGCTCTAGGCTGCCCTTCAGCTCTGCGGCAGCGCCCTCGGCAATCGGCAAGACGGCGGTCAACTGATGCGCCAGCATCGTCAACTCGGCTGCGCACGTGGCAGTACGGACGTAGAAGCGATCCGACGGAATGCTGGGGAAGGTGCTCATCTTGCCTTGCGTCAACTGCACATAGCCGTGCCCTGCCGACAAGGTGCCTTGGTTCAGCCCCTCGACGAATTTAAGGCACTGGGCAATTTCATCCACGCGGGGAACTAGCTCGCGACACGCCTCAACCTGCACGTCGGTCATCGCTCGGTACTCTTCACTCGCAGGCCCGCTCCAATTGGGAATCGTCCCAAAACCGGGAATGGGCTCCGTCGTGGTTTTCAGGCGCTCGGCTACGTTCTTCCAAGCGTCATAGTCTTTCCGAACCTCATCGGGGGCGTCCTTCTTGTCAACGAACCTCTCGACGAGACCCCCCACGATTTCCAGGGCACGCTCGGCGCTCTCGACGATTTTCTGGCAACGCGCGTCGAACTCACGTCGATCACCGAAATAGTTGAAGCCGTGCTGTAATGCTTCCTTCACTTCCGTCCAGAAATCGAAGGCATCTTTCTTGTCCTGCCTGATCGCGTCGCGCAGGAGGACTCCAAGCTTGTCTGTATCTTGCTCAATGCGGAGATAGTTTCGCGAATGCTCGCCGAGCCCTCCCGAGCGTTCGATTGCTTCCGAATGCTGCCGCTTAAATTCCTCGAGTGCGTCCGACAGCGAGGTCTTCAGCGCTGCTCCCACGCCTCCACTCATCGCCACGCCGTTCGTGGCCATGCTCATCATCGCCATAATTACTTAGTCTCCATCTGGTTCGACTCCCGCACGCCGTACCCTTCTTGCTCTTCATAGTTGTTAGCAGCGGCGATCAAGCTTTCACCGATCTGGCCAAATTCACCGCTCGCCTCGGCAGACCAGTCGGAGAGCGAATTCATCAAACCCTGTGCCGCAGGAAGCGCAGCATGGACAAAACCGAAGTCTTTGGATGGAGTCATCAATCTCTGCAGAGCGCTAGTGCTATCCGACGTTCGCTGCCATTTCTTTGCCCACTCACGCAGTTGTGCATGGTTGACGGAGAAGCTCGTGTCCTTGCCAACGTTGCGGCGCTCTCGGCTCGAATCGAGGTTTGGGTTCGAACCAGTGTCTGTGGTTGGCATCGGCGTATTGATGCCAGTGGAGGTACCCGTCGGATATCCCGAACTGCTCTGGGACAGATCAGGTGTGGGTGCGCCACGATCACTTGCGTGCAGTGAGCTAGAGGAACGCCCGTCGGTGCCAGTGCCCTGGGATGGGGAGGTTGGCATGTTCGCGTGCCGTGGGGTGTTGACGTGGCGCCACGAGCCCGTGTCGCCTACGCCACCGTCGGTGCCGTGTACCGCCTGGTTGTAGCGCGGATCACCTGGCTGGACGGGCCGGGAACCATCCGGATAGCGAGGGTCATGTGGGAGGACAGGCCCGGACCCATCCGGATGACGAGGGCCTTCTGGGAGAACTGGGTCGCCGTAGCGCCAGGGGTTACCGTCGCTGGGCTGCACCCCACCGATAGGGGTGTTGCCCCATGTGCTCGGATCGTTCGGGTCGTAGCCGGTCGGAACGCGCCAGCTGCTGGGATCCGTCGGATCCCCGAAGACGCCGTCGTTCCACCCCGGCACCATGTCTCCGTACTGTGGGTCGGAGGGGAAGATCGGGCCGATGTCTCCACCTGGGTGGCGCGGGTCTCCGGGGAGAATCGGGTCCCCAGGTTTCCAATCTCCCGGGATACCTCCGAGCCCGGATTCGCCACCAGCTGCGAGAACGCCGCCGGGAGCGCCAGTGCCTGCACCAGCGCCTGCGCCCGCTCCAGCGCCGGGGCCCATGCCAGAACCTGCACCGAGGCCGCCGGGCGTTGCGGCGGCACCGCGCATCGCGCCAGCCGTGCCCATTGCGCCGGCGTTGGCCGCGTTCATCTGCCCCGCCGCCGCTGCATTCGCACCCATGGCACCCTGGGCACCAGCGGCAGCGCCAGCACCACCGCCGGCACCCGCACCACCCATCATCATGGGCGGCGGGGCCATGCCGTTACCCGCTCCCTTACCCTTGCCGCCGGACGCGTTCGGGTTGATCGGCGCCTCGCGCAGTTCGGTGTCGTCAACCAGATCATCCGAGTCTGCCGAGATGCCCCCGAACTCGGACTCAGTAGCCCGTCGGTGCAGCTCTTTCCAAGCGTCTGATGCTTCAGTCATCGTTTACCTTCTCGGGTCGAGCAGACGCTGGAAGCCGGCCAGCAGGTATTCCTGTTCTGCCGCCATCGTCCGCAATTCCTCGTCACGTTCATTCGGTTCGGGGACGTACTGCTCAAACTGTTCATACGCCTTGTACGCGGCGGCACTGACGTTGGAGCAGATGGAGCCCACCTGCGCCTCGTCGAGCCACGCTTCATCAAACTCCACTTTCTTCGGCAACCCAGATGCCGCGAGCGTCAGAGTGACACCACTCGACTTTGCCGTAAACGTGGGCTCTGGAGCCGGTGGCTCGTGGCTGGCCTCCTCCACCTTGGCCAACCAACGCTCACGGTGCTCGCTCATCATCTCCACGTAGGCGGAAATGTTCTCGGGGGTGAGCGGAGGGATCTCCCCAAAATCAGCCTCGTCGACGGAAATTGGCTCGACGGTAACTTCTTCCGCGACGCGCAACCGCACGCGAGCGAACGCCTCGTAAAACGCCTGCTCCAAGGTTTGGCCGGGCCCCAGGCGCTTGAACCACACCGGGCTCACGCGCACTTTGGTCAGCTTGTCATGTTCATCAAACCAAATCCGAACGATCCCGTTCCCCCCGCTGATGCCACCATCACTCTCGGCGCCCAGTTCTTCATCGTCCTGGAAACGGTCTGGCTCGGCGCCATCCGGGTTATGGGGAGGGGTGTCGGCGTGTGCCACCTCGTCGTCGGCATCCGACGACTCATCGACGTCGGCAGGCGCGGCGTCGATCATGGGCGCGAGCGGGTCATACTCGTCGTCAAAGAATTCGGTGGGCACAAGCTGAAGTATGGCAGTGCACAGGGTCAAATTGAGCCGCCGGCGTGTCTTCAATGCGACTAGTCGTTCTGGCAAGTTGCAGCCTTGGATGTGCGGCGCCGATACCCATCTACAGTGGCTCGTAGGAGGTACCCATGATCCGCATTGAGAAGCTCGTCACCGCAGGCAATATCGACCCAGCTGGACCGCCCCAACATGAAAATAACGTGTGGCTCGTCGGAGACGACCACGAGGTGATCGTGGTGGACCCGTCGCACGATCCCGAGGCAGTCGTCTCCGCCGTCAACGGGCGCGACGTGCTCGCGGTGCTGCTCACGCACGGGCATTGGGACCATGTGCGAGCAACCCCCGCATTCGTGGAACGAATCCCCGCACCCGTGTTCTTGGGTGAGGCAGACCGCTTCTTGTGGGAGCAAGCCACCGGAAGCACCGACGGGTTCCAGCCATTGATCGACGGGGCGACGTTCACCGTCGGAGGCGAAACACTGGTGGCCATGCACACCCCTGGGCACACGCCAGGGTCCACGTCGCTGCGCGTCGAGGCGCTAGGCGCCGTCCTCACCGGCGACACGCTCTTTCCCGGTGGCCCCGGCGCGACGCGCTGGGACTATTCGGACTTCGCACAGATCATCGCCTCCGTGCGCGAGCGGCTCTGCACGCTGCCGGCGGACACCGTCGTGCATCCCGGACACGGCGACTCCACCACCATCGGCGCGGAAGCCCCGCACGTCGATAGTTGGGAAGCCCGCGGTTGGTGATGAAGATAGATCAAGTTCGTGGCTCGTCTACCCACCACGAACTTGATCTATCTTGGCCGCCGAACGTCGCAGGCGGTGGCGCTGTAGGCTCAACACCATGAAGATTCTCATCACTGGCGGCGCCGGATACATCGGCTCCACCGTGGCCTCCGCCTGCGAAGACGCAGGCCACGACGTGGTTATCCTCGACGATTTCTCCACCGGCAAGCGTGCATTCATTCAAGACCGACCGCTCTACGAGGGAGACATCGCCGATGGCGCACTCGTCGACAAGGTGTTCGCGGAGCACCGCATCGACGCGGTAGTGCACTGCGCGGCGAAGATCGTCGTGCCCGAGTCGGTGGCTGACCCGCTCGGCTACTACGACAACAACGTCGGCAAGACGGTGAAGTTGCTCGAGGCGCTCGAGCGCAACGGGAACAAGCGGTTCCTGTTCTCGTCGTCGGCGTCGATCTACGCACCCGACGAGAACTTCGTCGTGACGGAGCAGTCGCCGCTGCGTCCCAACTCGCCGTACGCGAAGACGAAGTACCTTGTCGAGCTCATTTTGGAGGACTTCACGAAGGCCTCGACGATGCGCGTGCTGTCGCTGAGGTACTTCAACCCCATCGGCACCGACCCGAAGCTCCGCTCCGGCCAGCAGCTCGAACACCCCACCCACGTGCTGGCGAAGCTGCTCGAGGCGTGGCAGAACCACGAGACCTTCACCGTCACTGGCGTGGATTGGCCCACCCGCGACGGCTCCGGCATCCGCGACTACATCCACGTCTGGGACCTCGCCCAGGCACACGTCGCCGCCCTGGAGCACTTCGACGAGGTCACCGCCAGCGAGCACTACCAGGTGTTCAACATTGGTACCGGCAACGGGGTAACGGTGAAGGAGTTGGCCGCGAGCTTCGAGGAAATCTCCGGCGACCCGCTGCAGGTCACATTCGGTCCGCCGCGCCCCGGCGACGTCGCGGGCGTGTACACGGTCTCCACCAAAGCGAAGGAAATGCTTGGTTGGGAGGCCAAATTCACGGAGACCGACGCCGTGCGCGACGCGATCGCCTGGCTACCCAAGCGCAAGGAGATGCTCGGGTACTGACGACGGTGGGCTGAGGCTAGTCGGTGGCTTCGGCCCACAGTTCGCGTCGACGCTTGGCCTCTACCGCGTCGATGACGCCGAACACGGCGAGCACCACGGTCACCATTGCCAAGAACCACAAGAGCTTGCGCATCATGCTGCCAGCCTACCGGCGGATCAGTGGCAGGCGAGATCTTCCGTGCCGCGCTCGAATTCTTCGACGGTGATCCTCGCCGCACCCCACGCGGTCAGCGCCGCGAGCGCCACGAACAGCAGAGTCATCACCGCGAAGGCTGCCGACGACACACCGTCGACGGGCAGCGCGAACATCGCCACGACGGCCGCCAGCACGTAGGCACCGTTGAATCCCATGTCGTAGAACGTGAACACGCGCCCCTTGAAGGCTTCATCAACGTGCGCGTGCACCAGCCCGTCGACGCATACCTTCACCGACTGCGTCACCAATCCGACGACGAAACTCATCAAGAACAGCGCCCACCTATGATCCGTGAAGGTCACCACCAAGGTGGACAGCGCCCCAAACCCAAGCAGTGAGACGAGCGCGGTTCGAAGCCCCACCCGGCTCACCAACGACGGCACCACCACCGCGGCGAGCAAGAAGCCGGCACCGGTCATGGCTCCCCAGACGCCGAGGTCGGCGAGTGCAGCGTCGGGGTCCTCGACGGGGTGCCATCGGTTACGAGCCACTAGGATGAGCGCGACGGAAACCAGCCCGAACAGGAACCTCGTCGCAGCCATATCCATCAGCCCGAGCAGCGCAGATGATCGCTGCCGCAAGTGCCCCCCAGAGCCTGCCAGCCCGCGCAGCACGTGGCGCATCGACGGGAGCTCCTCCTGCTCGTCTGGGCCAAGCGCGCGGGACGTGAACGTCGCAGCCACCAGCGCGGACCACACGAACATAGCCGCCGCGACGAGGAAGATCACCGCATCGGCCACATGGGTGGGCGCAAACTTGCCAAGGCTCAGTCGGATTCCCAACCCGACGGCCCCGCCGACGACGACGCCCAGCGGCCCGACCATCGGAATGATGGATGACGCCGAGAGGTACTCACGCTCAGAGACGGTGTGATGCATCCCGGCGGAGAGCCCAGCCAGCATGAATCGGTTCAGACTGAGGGCGAAGAGCAGCAGCACCATCAGCGTCGTCGTGCCCGCGCCGCTCGTCCAATTCACGAAGACGATGCCAGCGATGACGAGGGTCAATGCCGCGCGAATGACGTTCGACCACAAGGCAACGTCGCGACGCGACCAGCGGTCCAGCAGCGGCGAGACGAATGGGCCCAAGATGGTAAATGGCAGCAGCGATATAGCGAGCACCGCAGCGATCGCCCCTGCATCAGGTTGGGACTGTGGCGAAAACAGCACATAGCTGGCCATGCCCACCTGGAGTGTGCCGTCGGCGGACTGTGCCGTGAATCGAAGCACGAGCAGGCGACGGAACTCGTCGCGCACCCAGAGCCGCTTTAACGCGCGCCACAGCTCCATCAGGCGCTACTTGCCTTCTTTGCGCAGCGCGTGCGCATCGTCGACGACCTCGTCGTGGTCATCCTTCGCGTGCTTCTCGACGTGCTTGCTGTGCATGCCTGCGAGCTTCTGCTCCAGCTCGACGATCCTCTGATACTGCTCGTCACGTTCCTCCGACGTGTGCTCGCCCACCGAGTCCACGTATGCCTTGGCCTCGCGATGCAGAGCGGAGGCCGTCGAGAGTGCCTTGCCCGACGGGGTGAGCAGCGATGCCACGATGGTCAGCACCAAGATGACGAGGATCACGTACAGCGACGTGTACGCACCGATCTCGGGCAACACGTGAATCGGCTCACCGCCGTTCAGGAAGGGCACGTCGTTTTCGTGCATGGCATGGATGATGAGCTTCACACCGATGAACGCGAGGATGGCGGTTAGACCGAATTTCAGGTACACGAGGCGGTCGAGGAAGCCGTCGATCAGGAAGTACAGCTGACGCAGACCCATGAGCGAGAACGCGGTGGCGGTGAACACCAGGTAGACGTTTTGCGTCACGCCGTAGATGGCGGGGATTGAGTCGAACGCGAAGAGGATGTCGGTGCCGCCGATGGCGAGCATCACCAGCAGCATCGGGGTGAGCACACGCTTGCCGTCGATGTGCGTGAACAGCTTGTCACCGTCGTACTCGTCGGATGTGTGGACGAATTTCTTCACCACGCGGATGATGAAGTTATTCGCCTCGTCGCTGTCTTCTTTCTCGGGCATGAGCATGTGGATGGCGGTCCACAGCAGGAACGCTCCAAAAAGGTAGAACATCCACTGGAAGGCATCGATGAGGGCCTTGCCCGCGAAGATGAAGAGGCTTCGGGTGATGAGCGCGAAGACGATGCCGAACAGCAGCACTTTCTGCTGATCCTCCCGCGGCACCTTGAAACTGCCGATAATCACCAAGAAGACGAAGAGGTTATCGACGCTCAAGGCCTTCTCAAGGATGTAGCCGTTGAAATATTCAATGCCGGTTTGGTGATCCAACCCGTACATCAATATGAACCCGAACGCGATGGCTATACCGACATAGATAGCCGACCAAATGGCGGCTTCCTTCAGCGTCGGAATATGCGCTTTACGCACGTGAAATACGAAGTCGAAGACCAGCAGGCCTCCGATAACGACGAGTGTGATGGCCCAGATAGCAGGAGTGATCTCGGTCAAAGTGGGGTGACTTCCTTTTGAGGTTCGAACCTAGTTCGACGGGGCTTTCGCCCTTGTTGCACCCATCCAGACTATCTCACGTCGCCGGGTCTGCCACGTCGCTTCATTATCCTGGACGCTGGAGGTCACCATGATACGACATTGGACTGCGACGGCACTAGCTGCACTGCTTTTGTTCGCCGGTTGCTCGGGAACTCAGGGCAGCGACGATGCGCCGTCGGCCCCGCCCCCGTCGGGCGCACAGGCGAATCCCCCGCAAGGCGTGCCTTCGGCGGGCGATGCCGCGACGGCGTTCGCGCAGGCGCTAGGGAAGCTGGACGTCTCGAAGATTCCGATGCAGTCCAGCGCACAGTCCGCGCAGAGCGACCTCGAGACCATCTTCGCGGGCATGGACGGCGTCGCGCCAAAAGTGACCCTGGGCACTATCGGCTACAAGGCTGAGGAGCGCAGCGCCATCATCCCGCTGAAGTTCAGCCTCAACATTGGCGTCGAGCCGTGGAGCTACGAGTCACAAGCGACGATGAAATGGGTGAACGACCAGTGGCGGCTGGAATGGGACCCGTCGATCATCCACGAAAAACTCACTTCCCAGAAGCGATTGCGCCGCGTCGTCACGCGCCCCAAGCGAGCTGCCATCAACGACAAGGACGGCGGTGCGCTGGCGGAAGAGATCTCCCTGTTCGAGGTGGGCATCGACAAATCCAGCTCCGAGGAGGGCGTGTGGGCAGAAGCGGCCAGGCACCTCGCCGGCATTCTGAACATCGATGCCGCGGAGTATGAGAAGAAGGTGCTGAGCGGCGGCGCCAAGCAGTTCGTCGTGGCCAAGACGCTGAGGCAGCAGGACATCCCTGCCGAGGTCAACGACGTCGCGGGGCTTTACGTGCGCGAGATTAAGGCCACGAGCAGCCCCTCCGACGGGTTCGCAGCCAGCTTGCTGGGCGTCGTCGGGAAGCCGACGGCAGAGATGATCGAGAAATCCAAAGGCCGGATCACCTCGAGCGACGTCGTGGGGCTCAGCGGGCTGCAGTCCCGCTATGAGAAGCAGCTTGGCGGCGTCCCCGGTGTGCGCGTGGAAGTGGTGCCGAGGAAGAACGCCACTGAGAAGCTGGACCCGGTGGTGGTGTTCAATCAGGAAGAGTCCGTCGGGGCACCCATCAAACTCTCACTGGACCGAGGCATGCAGCAGAAGGCCGAAGAGGCTCTCAGCGGGCAGTCGGGCGTCGCATCCATCGTGGTCATCGACGTGGCCACCGGCGGGGTAGCCGCTGCCGCGAACTCGAAGGACGCCGGAACGTACCCCCACGCCACCTTCGGGAAGTACGCGCCAGGTTCGACGTTCAAGGTTGCCTCCGCGCTGGCGCTCGTCCGCAAGGGCAGCACCGCGGATTCCACCGTCGAATGCCCCGCCACGCACGCGATGAGCAGCCACGTTTTCCACAACTATTCGGGCTACTCGCACACCGGCAGCATCAAGCTCTCCGACGCCATTGCTCACTCATGCAACACGGCGTTCACGAAGGCCGCCAGCAAGGTGACGGGGAAAGAGCTGCAGGAAGCGGCAGCGTCGCTGGGCGTCGGCGTGGACTACGACGCAGGCTTCCGCTCCTATTTCGGCACCGTGGAGCCCAAAGGCGACGTGGACCGAGCCGCGTCGATGATCGGGCAGGGGCAGGTGACGATGTCTCCACTCGGTATGGCTAGCGTGGCCGCGTCGGTAGCGAAGGGGCAGACGGTGATCCCCTGGCTCGTCGAAAAACATACGGCGAAATCGACCGCAAAACCTCTCACCGGACCGGAGGCGGCGGAGCTTCGGAAGATGATGGCGGCCACCGTCGAGCACGGTACGGCGACGTCGCTGCAGGGCGTGGCAACAGGTGCAAAGTCGGGCACCGCGGAGTTCGGCAAGAGTGGCGCACTGAAAACGCACGCCTGGATGATCGCCTACAACGAGCAGTATGCCGTCGCAGCGTTCGTGGAGGAAGGCAGCTCCGGCGGGTCCGTCGCCGGGCCCCTAGTGAAGAAAGTGCTCTCCTGACGCCGCTTACTCGACAATCAGGGGTGATCCGTCTCGATACGCGGCTACGCCGCTACTCGACGACCGGGACGGGAAGCACGCGGCGCCAAACCTACTCGACGACCGGAAGACAGCCAACCCCGGTGGTTGAGTAGCCGCCGCAGGCGGCGTATCGAAACCACCCGCGCGTCTCGATACGCGGCTACGCCGCTACTCGACGACCGGGACGGGAAGCACGCGGCGCCAAACCTACTCGACGACCAACGAGTCGAGCAGCGCGGGGACTGCACGCTCCAGCACGGCGAGCGTCTCCTCGAAATCCTCTATGTCGCCATACCAGGGGTCTGGCAAGGGTGTGCCTGCTGTGGCTTCGGGGTCAAAATCCGATACCAACCGGACTCTCTCAGGGTCGACGCCGAGCGCGACGATGCGCTGCGCGTGTCGCCGCTCCGCTGCGATAAAGAGGTCGACGTCTGCGGAGAGCTGCGCGTCGAGCTGACGCGCTTGATGCGCGTCGGCGTCGTACCCGTGTGATGCGAGTATCCGACGCGCCCGGGAATCCATGGGGTTGCCAAGCTCCTCGGAGCTGGTGCCTGTTGAGGTGATTCGGACATCGATGCCGCGGTCCGCAGCCATGCGGCGAGCGACGCGCTCCCCCATCGGGGACCGACAAATGTTGCCATGGCAGACGAACATGATGTGCATGATTAGGGTTCCTCGGAAGTGTCGGTGAAGGTCTCGGACAGTCCCGCAGCCCAGCGCGTGATTGCCACGGGGTCGAGGTGATCCTGCGGGGGCTGCTGGATGGCTCGCATCAGCAGGCGCCGCCACCAGGACACCTTTCGGGGCTCGTAACGCCCGGCGAAGGTTTCCATCACCACCGGCGCCACGATGCCGGCCGCCTTGCTGTTGAGCGCCAAGGCTTCCTCTCTGTGCTCTGGGCTGGCGGCGGTGAGACACACGTTGAACAGCGCGGTGCGCCCGTCGATGCTCGCTCGATGCTGCTGCAGCCACGCGATAGCCTCGCCGTTCCAGGAGTTTGCGATGATGCTGCTGCCCACCACGAAATAGTCGAACCCGTCGGGCGACGGATCAGTGGATGCCGATGCGACGGTGACCTCATGGCCGTGAGCGCGCAGCCCCTTAGAGAGGATGGTGGCGACGTGGGCCGTCGTCCCTGCGCGGGTGCTGTACACGACGAGAATCCGACTCATGGTTGTAAGCCTAATATCCGATCGACCGCCGCCCCGCGTTGCCCCAAGTGGGAGGGTGACCGCTATCGTCGGTGCTACATCCAGAGGAAGGCACGGCATGGCCAAGCGCATAGGAGTCCTGACCGCCGGCGGCGACGCGCCAGGGCTAAACGCAGCAATTCGCGGGCTCGGCAAGGCAGCCACCGGACGGCACGGCATGGAGCTCATCGGCTTCCGCGGCGGCATCCGTGGTCTCGCGGAGGACACCTGGACGGAGCTCGACCGCGATTCGCTCTCCGGCATCCTCACACTTGGCGGCACCATTCTCGGCACCAGCCGCGACAAAGTGCACAAGATGGTGGTCGACGGCGAGCAGCGCGACATGATCCCCACCATCGCCGACGTGGTGGAGCGCAACAAACTGGATTGCCTCGTGATGCTGGGTGGCGGCGGCACCGCCAAGAATGCGCTCCGGCTCCACGACGCCGGCATCCCCGTCGTGCATCTGCCGAAGACGATCGACAAGGACATCGCCCACACCGACAACACCTTCGGATTCGCCACCGCGCTGGAAATTGCGACGGAGGCCGTCGACCGCCTCCACTCGACGGCGCACTCCCACCACCGCGTGATTATCGCGGAGATTATGGGCCACAAGGCCGGATGGCTGACGCTCGGCGCCGGCATCGCGGGTGGCGCCGACGTGATCCTGCTCCCGGAGATTCCCTACCGGCTGGAGGCGATCGTCGAGAAGATCGAAGAGCGCAAGCGCAAGGGAACAAACTTCTCCGTCATTGCGGTGGCGGAAGGCGCCCGCGATGCGGAGGCGACGGCCGAGTTGGAGGCGGCTGAGTCGCTGGTGAAGTCGGCCCCGACGCCCGAGGCCAAAGCCGTGGCGAAGGAGCACCGTCGGCGAATCGAAGATTCGCACCGCGAGCACCCGTTCCGCTTGGCTCGCGAGATCGAGGCGCGCACGGGGCTGGAATCCCGCGTAACCGTACTGGGGTACGTGCAGCGCGGCGGGATCCCCGTCGCGGCGGACCGGCTGCTGGGCTCCGTGGTGGGCGCCGCGGCTGCTGACATGATCAACGACGGGGAGCACGGCATCATGGTGGCGTCGAAGGGCGAGGGCGCGAAGGCTGTGCCGCTGGAGGACGTCGCGGGAAATCTGGCACTCGTGCCGCTCGACCACCCGTGGATTGCCACTGCGCGCTCGGTTGGTACGGAGCTCGGCGAGTAGGGATCGCCAGGATAGATCAAGTTCGTGGCTCGTCTACCCACCACGAACTTGATCTATCTTTTCCCTTACCCCGCGGTGCTGCTGCAGCGACACGTCGCGTCGCCACCCGCTCACCCGCGGTGCGGTAGGTAGACTGCCGGGTGTGATCTTTAAAGAAGTCGGCCATGGACGCCCCTACCCAGAGCATGGGTATGAGCCGCGCGATTGGAGCCAAATCGCACCTCAACAGGTACGGCTCGACGAGTTGATCACCACCAAAGACACCCTCGACCTCGCCACACTCCTCGAGGAGGACTCCACCTTCTTCGGGGATTTGTTCGCCCATGTGGTGAGCTGGAACGGCGAGCTGTACCTCGAAGACGGGCTGCATCGGGCACTGCGTGCCGCGCTGCAGCAACGCGGCACGCTGCACGCACGAATTCTCGAGTTGCAGTAGATTGGGCGGACGCCCCACCCAGGAAGGATGAAGCTGTGCGCGTGTTCCGGTTGATTGCCACTCCGGTGCTGCTGCTTGCGCTGCTCGGATTCCTAATCTGGGGCGCCACTTGGGGCTGGAACAACCTGACGGCGCCGCTGCCGTCCCCGTCGCCCACGCCCTGCGTGACGAAGAAGGCCGCCATCATCACCCCCGATATGGTTACCGTGCGAGTCCTGAACGGCGGCTTCACTTCTGGCCTTGCTGGAAGAGTAGGTGACCATCTCAAGAGCCACGGCTACAAGGTGGCCCACACGGGTAACACCGAAGATCGCGTGAAAACGACGGTGGTGCGCGGAAATAAGGATGACGAGGCCACGTTGAAGCTGGTCCAGTCCGAGTTTCTGAACTCCACGATCGAGTACGACGATCGCGTGGATGGCACCGTCGATGTCCTAGTCGGAACCGTCTACGAAGGCGTCAATAAAAAGTACATGAAGCAGATTGAGACCGAAGGCGGCGTCGTATGCGAGTTCGTGTCTCCATCGCCTTCCGCGAGTAGCCCGGCGCCTTCCCCTTCGCCGACCTCCTGAGCGGGGCAATTGATCTCCGATCGTCGGGTAACCCCGCCCTCCCCGATCGTCGAGTAGGGCCGAAGGCCCGTATCGAGACGCATCACGGGGAGTGGTTTCGATACGCCCGCTTCGCGGGCTACTCAACCACCGGGCAGGGCCGCGGGCGATTGAACCACCGGGGGACGCGCGGGCTACTCAACCACCGGGACTAGCCGCGGGGGCTGCTCACCCACCGCGCGGGAAATGAAAGTCCCCGAACCTACTGGCTCGGGGACTTTCCTTGGCGGTGACGGAGGGATTTGAACCCTCGGTGGGTTGCCCCACACTCGCTTTCGAGGCGAGCTCTTTCGGCCGCTCAGACACGTCACCGTCGGTTAGCTTAGCGTTCACATTCCGGTTGACGCGAATCGTCGCGCGGAATCGTCCCCGGTTGGTGGTCACACAGCCAATTTGGCCCTCTTGACGCCAGCCAGGGACGATTCCGCGCGTGTACCCATCCGACCCACCCCTCTATTGGGACTTCATCTGCCAGATCCACAGCGCGAGATGCAGCTCTAGACGTCGGGAGCCGCTCTCCCAGTCGTCCCCCAGGATGGCCCTGATGCGTTGCAGTCGTTGCCGCACCGTGTTTCGATGGAGAAACAGTCCGGCGGCGGCGTCGGCGACCGATTGATCGGCCTCCAAGTAGGTCCACGCCGTGAGCGTCAACGCTGTGCCGCGCTCCGCGTCGTGGTCAATGAGCGGCTGCAGCGCAGTGAGTAGTGGGTGGGTGTCGTCGGCGGCTTCCACGACCGCGTCGATTGCGCGAAGTTTGCTCCCATCAGCCACGCCTTCCCGTTGCAGACCGCGCAGCGACGCGAGCGCCATATGAGCCCGTCGGTGTGCCCCCGCGACCTCCGACGGATCCTGCACCTGCCCCGACGTGCCCACTCGCGCTGGTACCCCGACTGTGCGTAGCGCCTCGAGCACCGCATCGCCGAGCGATTCTTCGTTCGTCAGGAGACACCAATGTTCGTCGTGTTGGGCGAGGAGTCCGGGCCTTCCCATCATCTCGGCTCGCAGCGGTTGCTCGACGCCCGGGGTGTCCTCGACGAGCAGCATCCGCAGGTGATCTGCCGGATGAATTCCGAAGCGGGCAAGCGATTCTCGCAGCCGGCCGCGATCGCGCACACGCCCCGAGATCAGCTCGTCCAACACTTCTGCGTGCAGGCGTTGCTCAGCGCGTTCGGCGGCCTTGGAAATGAGCCCGAGCACTGCGACGAACAGCCCAACCCTGTCGAGGATCCGTCGACGGTTCTCGCCCAGCCGGCCGCGAGCCACCACCGTGCCTGTCACGCGCCCGCCGGCCACGGCAGGCACCGCGGTGATGGGTTCGTCGCCTCCTTCCACGTAGGCGCGCCCGGATAGCGACGTGACGGAGACGACGCGTCGGAGATCATCCTCTGCGGGAAGCCACTCTCCGGGCTCGGAGATGCTCTGCGGATTGGCTCCGCCAACGGTGGTGAGCAGCACGCGATAGTCGGAATCCACTAGTGCGATTTCCGTCTCCAACAGCCGGTGGGCAAGTTCCAGTAGGTCGCCATAGTGAGGGCGCCGGACCACCACTTCCAGCAGCATTTCGTCGA
The DNA here is from genome assembly GCA_032576855.1 of Propionibacteriaceae bacterium. Taxonomy (GTDB): domain Bacteria; phylum Actinomycetota; class Actinomycetes; order Propionibacteriales; family Propionibacteriaceae; genus Arachnia. Next base: position 8,534 of record JAWFWL010000004.1, on the reverse strand, counting down.
TGGCAAGCAGCGATTGCATCCTGGCCAATTGATCTTGTTCGAGCTTGCGGGTGCTGTCCAAGGAATCCAGCGTCGTAGCGATGTCGGCGAATCGTCGAGCATTGTCCACCGCCACTGCCGCTTGTCGCGCGAGCATCGAGACCACGTCCACTTCCTCCGTGGTGAAGCGTTTCGGCGTGCGCATCGCGACGAGGAGCGCGCCCAATACCTGACCGTGCACGGTGAGCGGTGCTCCCATAATCGCGCGGACGCCCTCGTCCTCCACGATGCGGTCGATATCCGGCAGGTGCACGATCTCGGCGTCTGCCATGTAGTCGCTCGTCGAGACGAGCTGGCGCCCCGTCGCCGCTTTACCCAAAATGCCGGTGCCGAGCGGCATCCTGATGGTGCGGTACGCGAAGGTCCGGACGCCGTCGGATTCCTGGATGAACGTTTCCTGAGCGTCTTGGTCGTTGAGGCTCACGTATGCCATGTCGGTGTCGAGCAGCTGGCGGGTACGTACCGAAATGGCTTTGAGGACGGCTTGCATGTCGTGGAGGGCCGTGATGTCAGAGGCGGTGTCATTCATCACGCGCAGGAGCGCTTCGCGTCGCCGCCCGCGCTCCAGCTCGGAAGCGATCTGAGAGACGAGCCCCGCCCCGGTTGGGTCGAGTTGGGCGGCGTGCATTGCCAGCTCGCCCACGTCATCGCGGTTGGCGATACCTCGAAGGATCTCCACCCATTTGCTGTGCTCCATGCACATATTCAAGCGCAAACTATGGCTTCTCGTGCCATATGGATACATGGGATGTTCCGCCTAGGCTTCGGAGCACTGTCAACGTAGACGGAAGGTTCTTACAGCATGAACGACATCAAACTGCACATCCTCTCCACCGGAATCATGGAGTGCGACCTCACATGGCTCCTCCTCCAAGGCGGCAACACCATCCGCGGCCGTCAGGACAAAGACAAGCCGACGCCCTGGGGTGAAGCACCCACCCACGCAGTGCTCATCGAACATCCAGACGGCCTTCTCCTGTGGGACGCGGGCGTGCCGCGAGATTGGGAAACCCGCTGGGCTCCCACCGGCTTCCAGGATTTCTTCCCCGTGCAAGAAGACCCCGCCGGCCCCGGCTACCTGGATACCGCACTGCAGAGCCTCGGCTACGGTCCAGATGACGTGGACCTCCTCGTGCTCTCCCACCTCCACTTCGACCACGCTGCGAACGCCAAGGACTTCGACAACGGCAAGACCCGGATCATCGCCAATGACAAGGAGATCGAAGGCGCGATGGCCATCGAAGGCGAATTCCAGGGCGCACACCTCGTGAGCGACTACAAGGGCCTCGACATCGAATCGGTGACGGGTGACGTCGAAATCCTCCCGGGCGTTTCCGTCGTCGAAACCCCTGGCCATACATGGGGCACGATGAGCCTCAAAGTGGACCTCCCCAACGACGGCACCTACATCTTCACCTCCGACGCGGTGTACATGGGCAACTCCTGGGGACCGCCGGCCACCGGCGCCGCCATCGTGTGGAACAACCTTGCCTGGCTGGAGTCGGTGGAGAAGCTGCGCAAGATTGCTGAGCGCACCGACGCCACCGTCGTATTCGGTCACGACGCCGAGCAGTACCGTCAGCTGAAGCTCGCTCCGGAAGGGTTCTACTCCTGATGATCAGCTACGACGTGCTGTGCCCCGACCGGCACCGCAACGAGGTGCAGCTGCGCTCCATGTTCGACGACAACCCTCGCTGCCCCGAGTGTGGCCAAGCCACCAGCAGGGTGCCGTCGATGGCAAGGATGGGGGGCAGCGCCGACGCCGGACCGTCGCGCGAGCAGATGCCGAACACGTGGCACGGCATCGGCAAGGGGCATCCGGATGCCATCCGCACGTGGCACGAGAGGATGACTAAGCGCGAGAAGCTCGAAGAGAAGTACCCGGAGCTGGCGGGCGACCGTCGCCCGGTGCTTGCACACGAAGGCGTCTTCCACGACAAACCTTTGAAGGCCGGCGACGCGCTTGCCCCAGCCGTAGCCAAGGCAACATTCGGTGGCGATCCGTCACCCACCCCCTCAACGCGAAAGGAGCCGCAGCAGTGAAAACACGCGGAGCAATCCTGGAAGAAATCGGTCGCGAACGACCCTACGCAGAGTCCGCGCCCATCAGCATCAGTGACGTCGAGCTCGCTGAGCCCGGCCCAACGGAAATACTGGTGAAAATCGAGGCGGCGGGCATCTGCCACTCCGACCTCTCCGTCGTCGACGGCAACCGGGTGCGCCCAGTACCCATGCTGCTTGGCCACGAGTCAGCCGGCAAGGTGGTGCAGCTTGGCTCCGAGGTCACCGATCTCAAGGTTGGCCAGCGGCTAGTCATGACCTTCCTTCCCCGCTGCGGCGAGTGCGACGCATGCCTGACCGACGGCAAACTGCCTTGTGCGCCCGGCAGCGTGGCGAACAATGAAGGTGTGCTGATGTCCGGCGCCAAGCCAATCACCCGCGACGGCGACCCCATCTACACCCACCTTGGCGTGTCTGGCTTCGCCGGATACGCCGTCGTGGATCGACGCAGCGTGGTCCCCGTCGACGACGATGTGCCGCCCGAGATTGCAGCGGTGCTGGGCTGCGCGGTGCTCACCGGCGGCGGTGCCGTCATCAACGCGGCTGATCCGCAGCCCGGGGAGTCGCTCATGATCGTCGGTCTCGGCGGCGTGGGCATGGCCGCGCTCATCACCGCAGTCGGGCGCGAGGTCGACCGCATCATCGCCGTCGACACCCTGGATTCGAAGCTGGAGCAGGCTCGCGAGATCGGGGCGCACGAGACCTACACCCCGCAGCAGGTGTTGGAGGACGGCATCAAGGCGGACCACGTCGTCGAATGTGCTGGCAACGCGAAGGCATTCGAGACCGCATTCAAGGCGACGCGTTCCGGCGGGCGCACGGTCACCGTCGGGCTTCCTGCCCCAGACGCTGTGTCCCAGATCACACCGCTCACCATCACTGCTGAGGCACGCACGGTAATCGGGTCCTACCTGGGGTCCGCTGTTCCGTCGCGCGACATCCCCACCTACGCTGAGATGTGGAGGTCGGGCAAATTGCCGGTTGAGAAGCTCATTTCCCGCCGGATCGGGCTCGACCAGATCAACGAGGCAATGGATGAGCTCGCCGAGGGGCGGGCCGTCCGACAGGTAATCCTGATGGACGAGGAGTGACATGGACGAGTTCCTGGAGAAGGTACCAAAGCAGCACTACATTGGCGGCCAATGGGTGGGTGAGCCCACCCTGGAGGTCACCAACCCCGCCAACGGAGAGGTGATCGCCAAGGTTGCCGACGGCGACGTCGCGGTTGCGGTGTCGGCCCTCGACGCGGCCTGCGACGCTGCCGAGTCGTGGGCGGCCACGGCGCCCCGCGAGCGCAGCGAGGTGCTCCGTCGGGCATTCGAGCTCATCCATGAGCGCAAGGATGATTTCGCACGACTCATGACCTTGGAGATGGGTAAGCCACTGGCCGAGGCCTACGGCGAAGTGACCTACGGCGCGGAGTTCTTCCGTTGGTTCTCCGAGGAAGCCGTGCGGATTCACGGCCGGTTCGGGATGGCGCCGATGAGCGGGCAACGCATCATCACCGCACGCAAGCCCGTCGGCCCGGTGCTGGCTATCACACCGTGGAACTTCCCGCTCGCCATGGGCACGCGCAAGATCGGGCCCGCGCTGGCTGCGGGCTGCACCGTCGTCGTGAAGCCCGCGTCAGCGACGCCACTCACGACGCTGCTGCTCATGGAAGTGCTGAAGGAAGCCGGGCTGCCCGACGGCGTAGTCAATGTGTTCGTCTCGTCCAACTCGAAGGACACCTCGAATGCGCTCATCCACGACCGCCGTCTGCGCAAGCTCACATTCACCGGCTCGACCGCCGTCGGGCAAACCCTGCTCAAGGAGGCCGCCGAGGGCGTGCTGAAGTGTTCCATGGAGCTGGGCGGCAATGCGCCGTTCATCGTGCTGGAGGGTGCGGACGTCGACAAGGCCGTGCAGGGCTCGTTGGTGGCGAAGATGCGCAACAACGGCGAGGCGTGCACCGCCGCGAACCGCTTCTACCTGCATGAGTCGGTCGCGGAGGAGTTCCTTGCCAAGCTGGGGTCGGAGTTCGACAACTGGCCCGTCGGGCCGGGCCTCGAGGAGGGCACCAAGCTGGGGCCGCTGATCCATCAAGGTGCCGTGGACGACATCCTCGCGCTGGTCAAGGACGCTGTCGACAAGGGCGCCACCCTGGTGCGCGGAGGCAAGGCACCGGACCTCCCGGGCAGCTTCCTTGAGCCCACCATCCTCACCGGGATCACCGCCGACATGCGGATCGCGCACGAGGAAATCTTTGGGCCGGTGGTGGCGGTGCAGACCTTCACCGACGTCGACGAGGTAGTGAAGCGCGCCAACGACACCGACTTCGGCCTCATGTCCTATGTGTTCGGCGACGAAGGCGAGGTGCTGCGCGTGGGTGAACGCCTGGAGTACGGCATCGTCGGTCTGAACACGGGTCTGGCATCCGATGCCGCCGCACCGTTCGGTGGCGTGAAGCAGTCGGGGCTTGGGCGCGAGGGCTCGTTCGAGGGCATCGACGAGTACCTTGAAACGCAGTACTACGCGATGCCTCGCTAGCAATTCCGCGCGGAATCGTCCCCGGTTGGTGCGCTAGGCGCCGTTTGAGCCCCTTCAACGCCAACCGGGGACGATTCCGCGCGTTTTCTGTCGAAGAAGGCGCGGAGTTGGGCGGCACATTCGTCAGCGAGCACACCTCCGGAGACTTCTACGGCGTGGTTGAGCCGCCGGTCACGTACGACGTCGAACAGGCTCGCCACCGCGCCGGCCTTCTCGTCGAAGGCGCCAAATACCAGCCTGGCTAGGCGCGACGAGACGATAGCTCCCGCGCACATCGTGCATGGCTCCAACGTGACGACGATGGTGCACCCCTCCAGCCGCCACTCACCCAGGACATCCGCGGCGCGTCGGATGGCGACGAGCTCGGCGTGGGCCGTCGGGTCTTGGTGCAGCTCGCGCTCGTTACCGGCAGCGGCGAGCACCTGCCCGTCGGGCGCGAGGATGACGGCGCCGATGGGCACGTCGCCGTGATGCTGGGCGGCGCGGGCCTCGTCGAGGGCGAGTCGCATGGCTGCATGCCAGCGAACGCCCATGTCAGTCGTCGAACTCAGCCGCCGCCGCAGCGAACGCCTCGCCAATCTTCAGCTGCCGGGCGATGCGCTCGAGGCACTCGTCGGAGTCGGCGTCGTAGTCCGTGGCGAAGGCCTCCAGCTCGAATGCTCTGAGGCCGCTGGCCGCGAACATTTCCATGTCACCGACGGGGTAGGATTCTTCATCCTCGTCGGGGAAGTCTTCGCCCAGGTAGTCGAGCACGTCGCGCGCGAGCGGCCACTCGTTTGCGGCCGTCGCGTCGGAGAGCAGTACTTCCACCATGCGTCCGCGGACACGGACGATCACGAAGAAATCGCCACCGACAGACACGAACCCGTCCGCGCCGGAATCACCCGGCAGGCGAGTAAGCTGGCGGATCAGCTCGTCGAGGTCATTGGCAAGGTCGTAGTCCAGCGGAACGACGACTGGATCGCCGTCCTCGCGGTAGGCAGCCACCACGAGGTCGACGTCGTCTTCCGACGCGTCTTCGAGGTCATCATCGTCGTCGAAGTCGTCGTCATCGTCGTCGAAATCGAGGTCATCATCCTCGAGGTCGAACGGCTCAGCATCCTCGGCATCGAACACGCCCACGGCACGCACCTTCCCTAGCGGACACGAAACCGGCAGCTGCCAGGCCCCGCAAGCGACAGACTACCCGTTGGGTGTGCAAGCGGCCAGATCGGGGATGTGGGAAACTGGGCACGTGGAAGTTCGTGTTGTCTCGCACCCCCTGATTGATCACAAACTGACGGTCCTGCGCGACCGCAATACCCCGCAGCCGGTGTTCCGGCGACTCGTCGACGAGCTCGTTACCCTGCTCGCCTACGAAGGCACGCGGGGCGTGCGGGTGCATGACCACGAGATCCAAACGCCCGTGGCGCCCACCGTTGGGAAGAAGCTCGACGAGCCCGCCCCGCTCGTCGTGCCCATCCTCCGTGCGGGATTGGGCATGCTCGACGGCATGCTTCGCCTGGTGCCCACCGCTGAGGTTGGGTTCCTGGGAATGAGCCGCGACGAGGAGACCCTGGAGCCGACAACGTACGCCGAGCGCCTCCCCGAGGACCTTTCCGGCAGGCAGTGCTACGTGCTAGACCCGATGCTCGCCACCGGTGGTTCGCTGGGCGGCGCGGTGCAGTTCCTCGTCGACCGCGGCGCCGACGACATCACGGCCATCTGCCTCCTGGCAGCGCCGGAAGGTATCGAGAAACTGACGAAACTGCTGGAGGACCTGGCTGTGCCGTGCACGCTGGTGGTATCGGCTGTGGACGAGAAGCTCGACGAGCACGGTTTTATCGTGCCGGGCCTCGGCGACGCTGGCGACCGCCTCTACGGCCTGGCTGAGTAATTCTGACCGTCGAGTAGGTGGCGTAGCCGCCGCATCGGGAAGCAGCGACAGGGTTTCGACACGCGGGCTGCGCCCGCGGCTCAACCACCGGGATGGGCGCCCCCGCCCGATCGTCGAGTAGCGGCAAAGCCGCGTATCGAGACGCAGCGCCGTCAGTAGTAGTACGGGAACCGACGCCAGTCGGGGTCGCGCTTCTCGAGGAACGCGTCGCGGCCCTCGATGGCTTCGTCGGTCATGTACGCCAGCCTGGTGGTCTCGCCGGCGAACACCTGCTGGCCGACGAGCCCGTCGTCGATGGCATTGAACGCGAACTTCAGCATGCGCTGCGCCGTCGGGGATTTGCCGCAGATCTTCGCCGCCCAAGCGAGGCCTTCGTCTTCGAGTTCGGCGTGCGGCACCACCTTGTTCACCATCCCCATGCGGTAGGCGTCGTCGGCGGTGTAGGTGTCGCCGAGGAAGAAGATTTCGCGCGCGAATTTCTGCCCCACCTGACGGGCGAGGTACGCCGACCCGTACCCGGCGTCGAAGGAGCCGACGTCGGCGTCGGTCTGCTTGAACTTGGCGTGCTCGGCGGAGGCGAGGGTGAGGTCGGCGACGACGTGCAGCGAGTGCCCGCCACCGGCCGCCCAGCCTCCGACAAGGGCAATCACTACCTTGGGCATGAAGCGGATGAGGCGCTGCACCTCGAGAATGTGGAGCCTGCCTAGCTTGGCCGCGTCGACGGCGCCCGCGCTGTCACCGTCGGCGTACTGGTAGCCGGCCTTGCCGCGGATGCGCTGGTCACCGCCCGAGCAAAACGCCCAGCCGCCGTCTTTGGGGCTGGGGCCGTTGCCAGTCAGCAGCACGCAGCCTACGTCGGATGACTGGCGGGCGTGGTCGAGCGCGCGGTAGAGCTCGTCGACGGTGTGGGGCCGGAATGCGTTGCGCACATCGGGGCGGTCGAATGCGATACGCACGGCGGGGACGTGCTTCGCGCGGTGGTAAGTGATGTCGGTGAATTCGAAGCCCTCGACGGGGTCCCACAGCTCGGGTTTGAAGGGGTTATTCATGGGGCGAGCCTAGCGAGTGCAAGATAGATCAAGTTCGTGGTGGGTAGACCAGCCACGAACTTGATCTATCTTTGCCCTTTCAGTCAAGCAGCGAGCGAGCCACGTCGGGGACGTTCGTGATGATGGCATCGACGCCGGCCCGCGCGGCCAGCTGCAGGTGCTCGGGCTCGTCGACGGTCCAGGTGCGCACCTGCAGCCCAGACTCGTGGGCGTGGGTGACCCAGTCAGGCTCCTGCAGCAGGTGCAGGCCAGGGTGGAGCGCGCCGACGCCCAACTCCGCCGCGTAGCTCCACGGGCGCACGAGTACGTCGGACATCAGCAGCGCCAACTGCTCGGCGGGAACGTCCCCGACTAGGCCCGTCACCGACGCGTGCCGGAACGACGACCACACCACCTGCTCCCGCATACCCAGTTCGTCGACGAGCGCCAGCGCCTCGCACTCGATGCCCGAGTAGCGCTGAATGCTGGTTTTGAGCTCGACGTTCACCTGCACCCCCGTGCCCCGCAGCAACGCCAGCACCTCCTGCAAGGTGGGCACCCGCGTGCCCCCAAAACCACCGAGGCCAGCCGACGCGTCCAGCGCGCTGACCTCGTCGGATGTAAGGGATGCGACGGCTCCGGTGCCGTTGGTGGTTCGGTCGACGGTCTCGTCGTGGATGACGACGAGCTCCCCGTCGGCGGTGCGTTGCACGTCGAGTTCGACGCCGTCGGCTCCGAGTTCGATTGCGAGTTCAAATGCGGGGAGCGTGTTCTCAGGCGCGCGTCGGCTGGCGCCGCGATGTGCCCAGATGGAAGTCATGGCACCATTGTGGCAAGCATGCTGGGGCATGAAAATGCCCCCGGCGACGGGGCCGGGGGCTAGCTGGCGCGCACGGGAGGATTCGAACCCCCAACCTTCTGATCTGTGGTCGGCTGAGGCTCCAGATGCGGAGATTCTGCCATTCCCAACGCTCATCGATGAGCCCGAGCAGGAGAAGAGG
>JAWFWL010000003.1:0-234819 GCA_032576855.1 Propionibacteriaceae bacterium | reverse complement strand
CGGCAGCCGGAAATCCCAGTTCATAGCCGGTATCGAAGCTGTTCGATGGCCCTGCTCCGCACTGGGGTCTTGTATCCATCGTGACCAGTTGTGCGACCCCACGGCAGGTAGCGGTGGCATGTTGCTGATTGCCCAACAGGCACTTAAGGAGATGAACCCCGACATCTCGGTGACCCTCTACGGGCAGGAACTGATGCCTGCGGCCTACGCTCTCGGCAAGGCTGACCTGCTGGTGCAAGGCGGTCGCCCCGACTCAATTCAGCACGGCAATACCCTCACGCGTGACCTCTTCGAGGGCCAGAGCTTCGACTACATCCTCTCGAACCCGCCGTTCGGCACGGACTGGTCTGCTGATGCCAAGTCTGTGAGAGAACAAGCGAAGACTCCCGGCACCCGGTTCAGTCATGGTTTGCCTAGCAAGAGCGATGGCCAGTTGTTGTTCTTGGCTCACTGTGCCCACAAGCTCAGCCCGGCAGGTAAGGACGGCCAAGGTGGTCGTGCTGCAGTCGTCTCGAACGCTTCGCCGTTGTTCAACAGTGACAACGGTCCGACTGCGATTCGCCAGTGGCTGCTGGACAGCGACCTCATCGACGCCATCATCGCGCTGCCAACGAGCATGTTTTACGGCACTGGCATCGCCACCTACGTGTGGATTCTCGACACCAACAAGGAGGACCACCGCAAGGGCAAGGTGCAACTCATCGACGGCTCCGGCCAGTGGGAAATGTTGCGCAAGTCGATGGGCGACAAACGCCGGGAGATGAGCGAGGCCAACCGCGAGGCCGTGCTGGAGGCGTACAAGGCGTTCGAGAACCCGGACATTTCGAGGATTCTCGCCCCGGAAGACTTCATGTTCCGTGACATTCCGGTGTTTCAGCAGGCCCGGCTTGCCACACGCTTCAGTGACGAGGCCGTAGAGCGCGCCCGCGAACATGCCAGCTTCGATGACGGCCACATCGCGGTGATGCAGGCGCTCGACGGCACCCCCTACAACGAACTGCCGGTGACGTTCCCCAAGGCTGCGAAGAGTGCTGGCTTGAAGGCACCTGCTGGTCTGGTCGATGCTGTGATGGCGGCGATGGGTGTGGCAGACGAGACTGCTGACCCGTCGTTCGACCGCAAGGGCAACCCAGTGTCGGTCGATGGCTTCAAGGTCATTGAGCGCGTGCCGATTCTGGAAGATGTGGACGAGCACATGGAACGTGATGTCCTGCCATTCGCACCGGACGCGCAATGGGACGAGTCGAAGGCCAAGCCCGGCAATGAAATTCCGTTCACACGCATCTTCTATGTGCCCGAGGAGCCGCGTCCGCTGTCCGAGATTGACGCCGAAGTGCAGACGCTCATGGGTGAGCTTGCGGCGATGTTCGAGGCGGTGAAGGACGAGTGAGGCAGGTTCCGTTCTGGGCAGCGGCTACCCTCATCACGGAGACATCCAGCCCGCTGGACTTCAAAGTGTCTCTCGAAGACATCCAGTCTGGAAACGGGCGATTGGTAGAGGGTGAGTTCTCGAGTTACGCCGCAGATGGTGTTGCCTTCACAGAGGGTGACATCCTCTTCGGGAAGCTACGCCCATACTTGGCGAAGTCATGGTTGGCTGACCGTGAGGGGACGGCTGGGGGCGACATTCATGTGTATCGTCCCGCGAAGGAGATTGAGCCGAGGTTCCTCGCCTATGTTGTCGGGTCACGCGGTTTCGTTGGGTTTGCGGACGCGGCCTCCAAGGGAACCAAGATGCCGAGGGCTGAGTGGATGAGCATTCGGACCTCCCCTGTGCTTGACGTGCCCCTCCCCTCCCAGCGAGCTATCGCTGACTACCTCGACCGTGAGACCGGCGAGATTGACGCGATGCTAGGCAAGTTGGACGCGCTTGCTGAGGTGCTAGAGGGGCGCAAGCTCGGCCTCATCGAGCGTAAGACTCAGCGGCGCGAGGATGGGGAGCCTTGGCAGACCGTCCCGACTGGATACCTTTTCAAGACTGTGGGTAGCGGAACGACTCCAAAGGAGCGAGACCATTACGCAGATGACGAAGACGGCATTCCGTGGGTCACGACTTCTGAACTGCGGGAAGGGATTGTCACTGAGACAGTCCAGCGCGTCACATCCGCCGCAGTGGAAGAACTCTCGTCGTTGAAGGTGCATCCCGTTGGTTCAGTTGCCATCGCCATGTACGGGGCCACGATTGGTCGGCTAGGCGTTCTCGGGATTGATGCCACCACAAACCAAGCGTGCTGTGTGTTCTCCGACCCTTGTGACATCGACATGCGGTTCTTTTACTACGCACTTTGGGGTCAGCGGGCCGACATCATCCGCGAAGCTGTTGGTGGCGGTCAGCCCAACATCAGCCAAGGGATGTTGAAGCGTTGGCGCGTCCCTCGGCCCTCTCTCCCCGAACAGCGCCGCATTGCTGACCATCTTGACGAGGTGACGGGGCGCATCGACGCCATGCTCGCCAAGGTTGCGCAGTTGAAGGCTGTACTCATCGAGCGTCGTGCGGCGCTCATCACCGAGGTCGTGACTGGACGAAAGGAAGTCGCATGAGCCACGCACAGTTGATGGAGTTGGAGTTCGAGAACACCATCGGAGAAGAACTGGCCGCGCGCGGCTGGGTCTACGACGACCACGGCAAGCCGAGCGGCTGGGACGTTGGGCTGGCACTCGTGCCCGGTGACGTACTGCACTGGCTGTCCACGCAGTACCCGGACGAGTACGAGAAGGCTGTGCCGGACTCGCTGAACGATGAGTCGAAGCGCAACGCTGAGCGACGCCTGCTCGAACACATCACCAAGGAGCTTGCGAAGGCGACGCGCCAAGACGAGCACGGCCACCCGGTCGGTGGCCTTCTGGGCATGCTGCGGCGAGGCTTCGCCTACGCGCAAGTCGGTCGCCCATCGGCCAAGTTCGGGCCGATGATGGAGTTCCCGCCCGCGAATCCGCACCTGACCTCTGTGGCCAAGGCTGCTGATGAGGTGCGGCTGCGGGTGTTGCGGCAGGTTCGCTTCGACACCACGAGCAACGAGACCATTGACATGGTGCTGACGGCCAACGGTATCCCGGTGGTGACGATGGAACTCAAGACCGACAACACCCAGCAGGTTGCCGATGCGATTCGGCAGTATCGCAAGGACCGGGTGCCGTCGAAGACACGCCCGCTGCTGGCTCCGGGGCGCTGCCTTGTCCATTTCGCCGTGTCCAACGACCTTGTGTACATGACGACCAAGCTGGAGGGCGCGGAGACCACGTTCCTCCCGTTCAACCAAGGCAACGAGGGCCACCAAGGCAATCCGCCTTCTGACGGGTCGGCCACCAACTACCTATGGCGAGACATCTTGGCCCGGCCCACGTTCCTGCGCATCCTCAAGGACTTCGCGCTGTGGCAGCCCAACCCGACCACCAAGAAGAAGAGCGCGGGCAAGCTCATCTTCCCGCGCTTCCACCAATTGCGTGCCGTGGAGCGCGTGGTGGCCGACATCGAAAACAACGGCACCGGTGGGCGCTACCTCATTTGGCACTCGGCTGGCTCCGGCAATACCAAGACGATTGCATGGCTCAGCCACCGCCTGATTCGCCACATGGGCGCCGATGCCAAAGCAACCTTTGATTCGGTCATCGTCGTGACCGACCGCACATCGCTCGATGAAAATATCCGCGAAGACATGGGGCTGGTGCAGTCCAGCACCGGGTTGGTGGTGGCCGTGGGCGAGAAGGCCGGGGCGAAGTCGCCGCAGCTGAAGAAGGCTTTGCTGGAAGGTGACCACATCGTCACATGCACCTTGCAGACCTTCCCCGAGGTGATGAAGCTCATTGACGACACTGCCGCGCTGCGGGGTCGCCGCTGAGCTGTGGTGGCTGACGAGGCCCATTCGTCACAGACGGGCACCTCTGCGCGTGACCTGAAGGCGCTGCTGGCTGATGTCGATGTGGACGATGATGAAGACCTCACCGCTGACGACTTGTTGCAGGCCAAGGACTCGGCCATCGCCAAGTCTGCGAACATCACCTTCATCGCTCTGACCGCAACCCCGAAGGCCAAGACGCTGCGGCTGTTCGGCACTGAGACCAACGGGGTCTGGGAAGCGTTCGACACGTACACGATGGCCCAAGCCATTGAAGAGGGATTCATCCTCGATGTGCTGACCAACTATTCGACCTACGACATGTTCTTGGAAGTCAAGAACGAGTTGGACGAGGATGAAACGGTTGTGGTCAACAAGGGCGAGGCCGTCAACAACATCGTCAAGTTCGCCAGATTGCACCCGACTTCGATTGCGCAGAAGGTCAAGGTCGTGGTCGAGCACTTCCGCCGCAACGTCATGCCGCTGCTCGGGGGGCGCGCCAAGGCCATGGTTGTGACCTCCTCACGCATCGAAGCCGTGCAGTGGTCACAGAAGATGAACGAGTACATCGCCCAGAACAGTTACAACGACATGCGAACGCTGGTGGCCTTCTCCGGCACTGTGCCACTCGACGGCACAGACGGGGTGACCGAGGCAGGACTGAATGGACGAGGTGACACCGCCAAGGTATTCAACACCGAAGACCAGTACAAGGTGCTCATCGTCGCCAACAAGTTCCAGACCGGGTTCGATGAGCCGCTGTTGCAGGCCATGTATGTGGACAAGAAACTCAACGGAATCGCCACCGTTCAGACGCTCTCGCGGCTGAACCGGACCTACCCGAACAAGACCGCGCCGATGGTGGTGGACTTCCGCAACGACCCGACCTCGATTCAGGACGACTTCAAGCTGTACTACTCGGATGCGTTCGTGAACAAGGACGTGGACCCCAACGCTTTGCACACGTTGGCAGAGCGGCTCGACACGGCTGGCCTCTACACCATGGATGAGATGCGTGCGGTCGCGCAGGCATACATTGACGGTAAGGGCGGCGAAGCGCTGCAGCGGCTCTGCGGCCCCATCAAGAACCGCTGGGCTGGCCAGATGCGCCAAGCCGTGTTGAGTAAGGATAAGGTCCAGCGCGACGAGTTGTTGGCCTTCCGCAACGACCTCATCAGCTACCAGCACGCATGGCAGTTCCTCAGCCAGATTGTCGACTACCAAGACCTCGACCTGCACCGCCGCGCGATTCTGTCGACACTGCTGGCCCGGAACCTGCACGTCGGGGACACCGAGCATGATGAAGACGACTACATGGCCGGGGTTCAGTTGTCCGGCGTCCAGTTCGTGCCTGAACACATCAGTGTTGACTATGGCCTGACCGAAGGCTCCACCGATGGCCTCACCCTGCCGACATTCGACGGTGAGCGCGGCGGCGGCAACGGCAGCTCCCCGGATCGAGGGCCGCTGGATGAGGCCATAAAGACGGTCAACGAGCGATTCAAACAGCAGGGCTCGTCGGTGAGCAATGCCAGCGTCAAGGGCTTCGTGACGGCAACGTGGGGGACGCTGCTGGAGGACGATGCTGTGGTCGACATGGTTCAGAACAACACTGTGGACCAGCTGAGCGGCAGCGCCGGATTCTCGGATGCGGTGGACCTTGCGCTGTACAAGAACCGGCAAGAGGCTAAGGAAATTCAAGACCTGCTCACGAACCCCGAGTTCGCTAGGGGGTTCAAGGAAATCATGGCCACGGCACTCCACACCGAGCTGCACCCGGAGAAGGGGCACGACCGAGGCGAAACGTAGGAGTAACGGATGCATGGCTGAAGAGCTCAGATATCCCCGGCGTTGCTAGGGACAGCGAGCCCCTGCCCCCTAATCAGAGAGTTTCGTGAGCCCCTGCTTCAGAGGCGTTCGCACCACCATCCGGTGAGCCAGTCGTCCACGTCGTCCAGAGACAGCGCTGGCTCTGATGCAATGGCCCACGCGAGATCAACTAGGTGGTCTCCGTCGATGCGTCCAATGGCGCGTGCGCTCCAATACAGGTGACGAATAGCACCGTCCACTGACCCCGTCGCGATGCGATGTACGACGTCGTAGGTGACGTGCGCGCTGATGCATGCAGCAGCAGTGATAGCGGCGACTCCGGCACTCACGGACGAATCGAGGCCGCACCACGCGAGTCTCGCATCATCTGCATCATCCGGTACATCTCCCCAGTGCCAGCGGTCTAGACCGAGACGTGGTTGCTGTCCTCCCGGGGCGCAAATCCAAGCCCCATTATGTGCGTCATCTGCCGGTGGATGGTTGCCGTTTCTATCTGCAACTTCCAGCTCTCTTACGCGGATACTGCACCCGCTCAGTGGCGTGCCAAACATCCGCATACCGACCCCTCGCAGTAGCGTCACAATGCACCGATACCATGAATCCGGGGCGTCGGCTCTAGTCCGGTCCAGAGCACGAGCGCATGCCACCCTAGCCGCCAGTGGGAAAGCCCCGTCCGCGAGCCCGAGGGCCAGCCCTAGCATGGCGTCCGGTGCATCCATGGGCGTACGCGGACACAGTGCACGGGTACGGGTTTGCTCCATACCCCTACAGCGTCGGTTCAGCCAAAACCCGTGTGACCTCAAAACATTGCGTGTTTTGAGATCACACGGGATATCCCATGAATCGCGGCTGGAATAAGCATCCACCCAACCCCAGATAGAGAGACCAGAAGAAAGAGCGCACAAAGTTGCCGGAGACCGCCACACGGGCCGTGAGAATGCGGGTTCAGTGAGCATTGGCTGCGTGAGGTTGGCCGGTTCGTGCGCTGGTTCTTCGCCGTGCCGAGTTGTGGTCGCGGTGAGCTGCTGAGTGTGCGGAGCGAGAAAGACGAGCGGGTGCGCCAGCACCAAGCGAAGACGTCATCAAGCCCAAGGCTTCGTCATGCGAGGTTCCACTGCTCCTCCTTCATCATTGCAGAGGCGTCCGGTTCTATTGCGGTGTCGGGCGCTTCTGTGTGCGTGTGTTCGCTATCGCTTGTGTACTCATCGCGTTGGGGATCAGGTAGCAGACACATACGCCACTTTCATGCATGAGGCGCTGCTGCTCCGTTCTGTTGATGACCTCGCACTCCGGGCAGTCACGGAGGTCTGCGCCGTCTCTCACACGCTGGAGCTCCCTGCGCATGATGTACGCGCATGTGCAGCCAGTGGAGCTGGCCGAGTTGATCGGCACGCCCCAATATCGGCGCAGGTCGAGCACCTCTGTTATCGGCAGCCGCCCGCCGCGCGGTGCCGGTTTACCGTGCCTGAATCCTAGCGATGGATGAAACTGCGGCTGCGATGCTGCGTAGTCGATGTGCTCCTGTATGGCAGTGTTCGTCCATGTCATCGCGTTGGCCCCCAGCACACATAGAAGCCTAAGAGGCGTTTGAGCTCGTGTATGTACTGGCAACGTTCCAGTAGCAGCTCATACTCCGCATTTGCAACGTCCTTATCGTCCTCATCGCATGCGTTCGATTCTTGATAAACACTAACCAGCGCTATGTAAGAATCCAACGAAGCGCGCTTCATGCGCTCAAAGGTTTCAAAATCAGCATCTCCGCCTGTGCTCAGCGCAAGCTCAACGGCTCCGATGATTTCCGCGTGCTTTTGCTCCAGAGCGATGAATGCCTTGCTGGCCTCCATTATGAAGTCCTCTGCTGCGTACATTCTTGGTTCCTTTCGTGTTGCCGGGCTATCGCCCTTCACCACCCCGGGCCCGACGTTGGCCCGTATATACAGGGTCCGTGGTGTTTTTTGTTAGTCCTCGTCTCCGCCGCCGAGTTCGATACCGAGCGCCTCGACGGGGATTGCCCAGCCACGGCTTTGCTCTCCAGCCCACCCCCTGCGCGGGTGTTTTGGTGCGCTCGTACCCGAGTCTCCATACCGCGCGCGTTCCTTGTCCGGCACGAGGTTCGTCATGGCGATTTTGAGCGATGTTTTGTTGACCTCTGGCAGGAGCATCGCTGCCTGTTCGGCGGTGAGCATGATGCGCGACAGGTCGTCGCTGATGAGTCCGTAGCATGGCCCCATGGGGCTCATATCTAGCCCCTGTCCGCCACGGTCTGCCCAACCCAAACGGTGAGCGACTGCGAGCGCCGGATGCACGCCTGCGCCGTTGGTGAGGTGCCCGCGCTTTGTGCTCAAGACACCGCGCAGTGCCTCCCCGAGTTGCGCTTCAACACTCATGGCCTTGGCCGCGTCTTCTGCTTCACTGGCGAGCCCGACGAGGTGCCGTGTGTAGTCCGGCACCGAGCCGCCGTTGGCTTCAACGTACTCGGTGAACCGCGCCCATGCGTGCGTCAGTCGGGCGATTTGCTCGCGCGAACGCGAGGATGCGCCAGTGACGAACCTCTTGATATCGCTGGTGTTCTGAGCGGCCCATTCGTCGATAGAGCCAGCGGCGATGATGCGATCCATGAGCCAGCGTATCCAGCCTGCATACAGCCGCCCGGCGGTTGCATGCCAGCGAGCGATGACACCGTCCACTGGGGTCACCATGAGGGGTTTGCCGTCGAACGCCACCACCGGTTCCCCGTCAACGTCGAGCTGTGGTGTGAGTGTGAAATCAATGTCCCCGCGCCTGATTACCGGCAGGCACAAGCTCTTAGTAGTCATTGAATAATCACTGAGTTGCTCCTCTGAGCTGATATACACAGAGGAGTTGACACACCCGGCAGATGATGCGCGAGAACTGGTGGTGCCGCGCGTGCGCGAGTTGCGCTCATAGCAAAGATCAATCGCGGTATGCGCGAGCCCGATGCGTTCCTGCAGCTTTTTGTATCCCTCACCTCTTGTCTGTTTGAGGTCGTCCAACAAGCAAACAACGTCGGATTCGACGGGGAGAGTCTGAGCCACAGACTGCGGTGAGTCCCCCTTGATGTTGATGTTTGCCCAGCGCCCGGTTGGCGTAACAAACTGCCGCCCGAGGTACGTTAGCCGTGTCTTGCCTGAATCGCTATGGCCATGCACGAAGACCGCAACGTTGGGCGAGCCCATGCGTACGCGGATAGGTGCCGCCAATGCGTTGGTGACTATGGCGGCGATATGACCGCGATGGCTTGGTGCGGCAGTGAACATATCCTCGACCATTTCGTTCGCATGTGCGAAATCTTCGGCGGTTGGCATATCGGTGAACCCCGTGCTCGGTGTAACGCCAAGCTCGACACCGACTGTGTTGTCGATGCCGGATGTAGTCATGGAGTTCTCATGCAGCACGTGCCGAAGCTCGCCGCCTTCCTCCGACCAACCGGAGCGCTGATACGACCGCCCGCGCTCGATACTGGAGAGCGCGACGTTAAGCAGAAGGTTCCCGACGATGCGCCGCTGGTCAGTGCGCACAGGGACTGTGCCGCCGATGCCAGCCTTAGTGATGATGTGCGCAATATCGATGGACTGGTCTGGGGTCAGTCCGCGTAGCGTCTTGCTCCTGCCACCTGCTATCACGAGCACGTCATAGGTGTCGCCGTCGTCCACTGCATCACTGCGAATGCGGTTGTACAGCGTATGTGCTCTGACGCGCACCACGCATGCGCTGGTGATCTGCTCTAGCCTGCGCTCTTCTTCCTCTTCGTCGTCGTCGGAGTCCTTGATGTCCACCTTATATATGCCACACATGCCGCCACCGATGATGATGTCGTACGCCGCACGGTCGCTATGGGTAAGTTGACCACTGGCGGTTGCGTGAAAAATCTGCCCGCACGGGTTGCGCAGTGCCGCCATGAGCTCCTCGTCCAGCGATGGGGCGGTGATTGGCTCTTCTGACGCTGGCGCGGTGGTGGGTTCAGCCTCAGCCTCAGCGCTGTATCCAGCGACGAGTGACTGATCCAGCAGTACCGCGATATTTTCAGCTCGCCATTGATCGAGCGGTGTGCCGGGAGACCACGGGGTGACGCGCTCGCTCATGAGGCGGCGGGCTTCTTCCTCAGTGAGACGCGCCAGAGATTGCATGATGCGCTGCCCCGTCGCCCAGTCACCAGCAACCAAGCGGGTAATAATGGAGCTGGTGGTGAGGCGTGCCTTCGCCGCCCAGCGCGGGGCGATCCCCATAGCAGCAGCCAGAGAATCGCTGCTGATGACGACGCACGGGCCATCACCGTAATCCACGAGCTCTGCGCTCGAGCCGTTGCTAGAGCCCTCGCGGAGCCAGTGCGTTGAATCCACGATCTGCCCATTACAAACCAGATCGAGCCATGCTAGTGGGTTCCACTGATCGATAACTCGCTCGGCGTGGCTTGGTGTGTATGTCGACCCCCGCACCGGCTTGTCTCCGCTGCTGCGTTGGGCTGGCTGCCCTGCACTGATAGCTGGAGCTGCAGGGCGAGGTGTTGGCAGGAACCCCGGGAGATCGGATGTGCTCAGGATCGAGTCTGGGTTGTATCGCACCAGCCGGGCGATGTAGTCCTCAGACCCCGGCTTTGACCGGAGCTGCCCGGGCATACGGAGGATTTGGGCGCTATTGCAGGCGACCACGCCCATATCAATATGGACGCCGTAGTCCTCAGCGATTGAATCCCACATGTATCGCCAGCCGCCGAGGATTGGGTGACTGGCGAGCAGCCGCTGATCTCCGGGATCGGGGATGACCTCGTCCAGTGCCCACCAAGCGTGGATGCCAAACCGCGAGCTCTGCACCACGATGGTCGGTGGAAGCTCAACCACAAGCTGCGCGTCCGCGATCATCTCGCGGGCCTGCTGCATCGTCGGCAGGGCCTCTTCAGTTTTGTGTCCATTGTCTTTGCCAGCGATATCGATATCCACGACAAGATGCGTATGTCCGATGCGATCCGCCTTTTTGCCGCGCCCTTTTGCTGGCTTGGCTGCGAGTGGGTTGACTCCGATAGTTTGATACCGGGGCACAGTCTGAACAGTCCGCTCGATGTCACCGAGCGGTACGTGCGTGAAGTGTCGGGCGTCCGTGAACAGGTCGGCCACAGCGTCTGGGTACTGATCTGCCCATCGCCCCAGCGTTGCGCCCCATGCGAGGCGGATTTGCCCGGGGATATCGTCTGGGATTGGGTGCGTACTGGTGTTGCTCATTGCTGGTTCCTCGTGCGGGTGGCCGCGTCTCGGCCTCTCAGCACCTCGGGCCCGCGTGGAGCCAAGATATACAGAAGCCCCGGGTACTCCCCGGGGCTTCTTTGTGGTGGTGCGGTCAGCGGTTGGCTACCGCGCGGAGCTCGTCCAGCAGGGCCTCCGCTAGCCAGCTATCGGACTCGCCCAGTGTCGCGTAGTTCGCGCTGACAGCCTTGAGTACCTTGTCCACTCGGTGTTTTACTCCGCTTGGGGCGTTGATCGGTTTGGCGGTGATGCGCCCCTCCTGCGTTGCGCGGGCGATATCGGTGAAGCCGTAGCCTTCGAGGTGCAGTGCGGTAATGGCGATCTCCTCCTCGGTTGCTTTTGGTGCTAGCAGCAGCAGCAGCTCGCCAATAGCGCCAGTGCTCGCGGCCTGCTGATCTGCGGCGATCTGCTCAGCGATGCCGTCGTCCTCATGGATCGACAAGCACGGGGGCAGGGTGGTTGTCCCGGCAGCGAGTTCGTCTGCGGTGGCGCGATCAACGCTCAGCGGGGTGCCATGTACCGTTCGCTGAACATTCCGCTCGGGCGTCTGCCGCCAGCGCTTGGCATACGCGAGGTCGTCATCGCGTTCAGGGCTGGTGTCAATTTGCCATCGGCGGAACTCCGCCCACGTGCTCACTAGCAGCTCATCGGCGGCCTCGTCCGCGACCCAGCTGGGGACACTGGCCCAGCCATGGCGTGCCTTGATGTGTGGGATGCCATCCTCATCACGCCATTGCACGAAGAGCCCTCGCCAATCTGCCGCGCGCCTACGGGCCCAGCGCCTGATTGGCTCAGCATCCAGACGCACGACGCTCACTGGCACGCTGCGCTTTGAGGCTTCAGCCCAGTCGAGGGAGCGAACTGCGCGCCCACCAGAGCTCGGGTTGGCCCGGTATTCCTCCAGTCTACGCACTGCCTCGCGCTTGAATACGGAGACTTTGCGCCCCCAGACAATCATTGGCCGGTTTACGGTTTCGGAGTCGAGGCCGGATGCGGTGTGTGCCTCTATCTGCACCATAAGCATGGCTAGGCTCCCTTTAGCTGGCGGTGTTTGGCGAGGATGCGTGAGACGCTTGGTCCATGGGCGATGCCGGACGCCCTAGCAATCGCCGGGAGCGTCAGACCTGATGCATGCATGGCCTCCATGAGCTTCGCGCGCTCGGCGGTTATGGTGCCCACCCGACGCTCGGCTAGCACGAGCTCTTGGTCGAGGCGTTGCATTTCCTCACGCATACCGCCATGCCGTTTCTTCACGGCTCCACCGTAACGGGGGTGATACGATCCAGTGAATTTTCTGCGAGTTTTTCACGCCATAGGGAGCCATACGGTGTGAGTCACTACATCAGTGGCCGTCGCGGCTGATTGGCTTCTAGGTTTTGGCGCCCATGTACGCCCAGCAGTATCGCGAGCAACCCCAGCAGCAATCCGCGCCACTTCTGAGTCGCGATCACGCGGGCTTTGGCTGCGTTGAAACGCATCAGTGATTGCTTGATGCCGATCTCCAGTGTCGGGGGCGGTGTCTATAGAACGTTGGCCTTGCAGGTCAGGCCAAACGTTGAGAATGGGGGCTCTTCAGAGCTGAGTGTGGGCGCGCCGGCGGTGCGGGGTAGCTGGAGGTAGGCGTCGAGGTCCCCGATGATGAGCGAACTCTTACCTCTGCTCGCACCAAGGACCTCGACAATGCTGAACTCTACGTGCGCCTGCCCGGTCGCGCTCAATCGCTGCGACCGATGCGACCTCCTCCTCGGCCTCCCTGGACTGCACCTGATCTCTGTGGACCGCGCCCGGACCGGGTTCCTTCTTGAGGTCGAGTCCTGCGATCCGGTCGCGGGCTGCCCGGGATGCGGTGTGATCGCCGCTGGTCACGGCCGGATCGTGACCTCGATGATCGACGCTCCGTGGGCGGACCGGCCCGTGCGGATCCGGTGGCGCAAGCGCCGCTGGATCTGCCGCGAGGAGGCCTGCCCGGTGGTGACATTCGTCGAACAGGATCCCGCGGTCTGCCCTCCGCGGGGCCTGCTGACCATGCGCGCGCTCCGGTGGGCAGTCGGGCAGCTGCGCCGCGAGCACGCCACGATCGCTGGGCTCGCCCGCCGGTTGGGGGTCGGCTGGGCGACGCTGTGGCGCGCGGTCAAGCCCGAGCTCGAATGTCTGGCCGGTGACCCGACCAGGTTCGCCGGTGTGACGTCCCTGGGGGTCGATGAGCACATCTGGCACCACGGTGACGTGCGTGAGCGCGGCCCGAAGGAGTTGACCGGGATGGTCGACCTGACCCGTGACCAGGCCGGACGCGTGCACGCCCGGCTCCTGGACTTGGTGCCCGGCCGCTCGAAGAAGGCCTACACCGACTGGCTGCTCGACCGCGGCGTCGACTTCCGCGCGCGGATCGAGGTCGCTGCCCTGGACCCGTTCGGTGGTTACAAGTCCGCGATCGGCGCCGAGCTCGCCGACGCCACCGCCGTCCTGGACGCGTTCCACGTCGTCAAGCTCGGCACGCAGGTCGTCGACGAGGTACGCCGCCGAGTCCAGCAGGACACCACCGGGCACCGCGGCCGCAAGGGCGACCCCCTGTTCGGAATCCAGACCATCCTGCGCGCCGGCGCCGAGAACCTCACCGACCGCCAGCTCGCCCGCCTCGAGACCGCGATCTTGGCCGATCCCGCCCACGAGGAGGTCTACGTCGCCTGGCGCTGCGCCCAAGACCTCCGAGCCGCCTACCGCGCGAAGGACACGACCAAGGGCCGTCGCCGCGCCGAGAAGATCCTGGACGCGTTCCACACCTGCCCGATCCCCGAGGTCGCCCTCCTGGGACGCACCCTGCGCCGCTGGCGGCAGGCGTTCTTGGCCTACTTCGACACCGACCGCGCGAACAACGGCGGCACCGAGGCCGTCAACGGCATCATCGAGCTGCACCGGCGCCTCGCCCGCGGCTACCGCAACCGCGACAACTACCGCCTCCGCATGCTCCTCGTCGCCGGCGGACTGATCACCTGATCCCTACCGGAACGGCGAAGAGCCAGAATGGGAGGTCTGTGGTTGTATTGAGTGTGCGCTCGTTGCGGTTGCCACTGATTGGCCGTTTACGAACTCGGGCGGGGGGCTGCGCGTATATGCACGGACTCCGAAAATCGACCGATATTGGGACACCACCGCCACTGTAGGTGTATGAGTCCCAAAACCCGTCCCGAAATTGAATCTGTCCCGAAATCAACAGTAACCGTTAATGGGACGACCGTGGCATATTTGCGAGTGAGTACTAGCCGAGATCAATCCACTGATGCCCAAAAGCACGCAATCAATCGTGCCGGGTATTCTCCGGCTAAGTTTTTTGTTGATGAGGGAATTACTGGTCGGCGTATGGATAGGCCGGGGCTATCTGCGATGCTGGATTGGGTGCGCGAGGGAGATACGGTCGTCGTATATTCGCTGAGCCGTATTAGTCGCTCGACCACTGACCTACTCGGGCTACTGGAGCGTCTGGATGCTCAAGGCGTGCATCTGGTGAGCCTCAGTGAATCAGTGGATACTTCAACTCCAGCCGGGCGGCTACTGGTGACGGTACTGGCGGCGCTATCGCAGTTCGAGGTCGACACCCTCAGAGATCGCACCATTGCCGGGCTTGATGCGGCCCGTGCACAGGGCCGGGTGGGTGGCAGACCGCGAGCTCTCACACCCGATGATCTGGTACGAGCGCGTGGTCTAGTGGCTTCGGGGAACTCTGTAACCAAGGTCGCCAGAGAGCTCAGAGTGGGGCGGTCGACACTCTACAGAGCCCTGAAACTGGCCCCAGACGGCAGTTCTGAGACAAACCGGGCCGAGTGAGACAAACCAGAAACCGTTTTGTCTCACCTTATTTCACGCAAAACCCCGAGTCTGATGGGGCTCGAGTGGCACTTTGAGGCAATGAGACAAGAATTGGGGGATAGGTACTTCAGAAAGAGGGGGTGGCTAGGAGCCGCAGTGTGTGGGTGCATGGCGGTGTAGCCATGTGCGTAGTATATATTCCTATTATTTGTCTCATTGTCTCAAATGTTTATATAACCCCTAGCCAGACCCCATTTGAGGAGTGAGACAAACGTGTTTCTGCTCTGTCTCATTGTCTCATTTTGGCACCCAACCATGCTCTGACTAGGGTAAGCGCTGAGACAAAGTTGTCTCGGTGGCTAGAACGGCTCATCTGGGTCAACCGGCGGCCCCACCCACGTGGAGCGTCCGGGGCTGATACCCAGCAGGCCGGTGAGGTCTGAATCCACCCGCCCGGTGATGCGCCGGAGCTCGGCGGGTGTCACGTGTCCGTACACTGTCGCCGTGATGCCCGGGTGAGCGTGGCCGAGAATCTCTGATGCGGCTACCAGCCCACCAGCTTCAATGAGCAGAGCGGCCGCCGTGTGCCGTAGATCATGAGCCCGCACGCTCCGCCCGAGTGCTCGCTGGCTGGCCTCGCGGACCCGTTCACTAATGCGCGACCTATTAATGCGGGTATTCTTGCTCGTCGCAAATATTGGATCCGTAGGTTGTTTGTTATTGGTGAGCTCGCCAAGCATTTCGGCTACTGCCTGACCGATGGGTATTTTTCGTCTACTGCGAATCGTTTTAGTGCCGGGGACAAATAGCTCACCGGCGGCAATGTCCAAATGCTCGACATTGAGATCGATTACCTCGCTAACGCGGGGACCAGCGGTGCCCATGAGGAGAATCATCGCCTGCCACAGGTCGGCGTGCGGCCGCTCTTGCTTCGGACTGTGCTTGCCCGGCTTTGTCTGCCTAGCCGCCCGTGCCACCTGAACCAGCTCGTCAATGGTGAGGAACTGCTGGATGGTCCGGCGCTGACGCACCACCACCCCAGCGCTCGGGTCTGGCAACCCTGCCTCAGCCAGAGCCTTGCGGAGCGCTGTAAGTCTCTTGCTCCATGAGCTAGGTGCGATGGCGGCGTCTGAAGCCAACCACCGCTCCACCGTCTCGAGGTCGAGGTCAACAATGGCTACATCACCCAGCCCATCGATGACTCTGTCGCACACGTAGTGATGAGCTTCTAGTCCTCGCGGACTGAGCCCTCGCTTGCTCTCTCGATACAGCCGCACAATATCGCCCACGGTTCCGACGGTGTCTTCGTCGGTGGGCGAGCCCTTGCGGTCGTGCTCTATCGCCCAAGCCAGCGCATCAGTGCGTGTATGGAATCGTTTCTTGCGGCTGGCCCCATCGGCAGTGCGCCAGCGGGCGACATACCGTTTGACCCCTCTATCTCGCTCAGCATCGCGCGCGCGTCTTGGGAGACCCTCCCATAGGTCATCAACGCTCGGAACCATGGTCTGAGCCTAGCGAGCGGCACCGACAAAATGCCTCAGGGACACAGTCGCGGACACAAGCTGTACGCATTTCGGCCCAAATGTGCACATTCTGCGTGTCCGCGAGGACATCGACTGACATGCACGACACCAGCAACTAGCCGCTGACTAGGTGTTTTACGGTGGGCGCAGAGGGACTCGAACCCCCGACACCCTGCTTGTAAGGCAGGTGCTCTAACCAACTGAGCTATGCGCCCGGAACCGGCCCTACTGTAGTGCCTCGTTGCGGCCTGTGCCAATCGTCGTCATTCGAGGCATTGTTGAGGACGCAGTAGCCTTGATGATGAGAGTATGAGAGGAGCGTGGATGCACGAGGAGTCGCGACGCCCACGACGGGCGATGGACGTCCACGTCGACGCGGAACCGTCGCCACCGCCAGCTCGCGATGAAGTGCCCACCCGTGGCCCTGGTGGTGCGCGCCACGTCATCGCCGACGACGACACCCGCAGCAAGCCCCACGCCAATATCACCCTGATCGCAGGGATCCTTGCCCTACTCCTTGCTCTGCTCGTGGGGGGCGTGTTCCTCATCTTCGGCACCGACGACGACGCACCCCAGCCCAGACAGCCGAGACCGACACCAACGCACTCCCCGACGCCCACCAAGCCGTCTGGCAAAAGGGAAGTCGTCGATGATGCCACCGTCACGCTGCCGGAAAGCTGGAAGCTCTACCACGACGAGAAAACGGAGGGTGACAGGCGACTGATCCGAGCGGAAGACGCCAAAGGCGAGGTCCGCCTACAACTCACGACGCTCACAACCGTCGACGCCGACCTCGCGGCAGCGTGTAACTTACTCGTCGAGGACCAAAGCAAGGAGTACGCGGTCGACTTCGAGATCCGCCCCCGCGCCACCACGCCTGACGGGGACGCTCATGCCGTGGTCTGCGGCTTTGTGGGCAGAAAACAAGATCAACAAGAAGCGACGAGTGTGCGCTTCACCCTTATCCAGCGTGCGTCGGACACCCACACACTGGTGCTACGCATCATGCAGCCGCACCAGCTAGCAGCGGATGCCGCCGGCGTTCACGAGGCATCTTTGATGAGCTGTGAGGCCAGCCGGTCCTTCGGGCACTCGCTCCCGCTGTGCTGACGCGCTACTCCCACTGCCCTGGATGACGGGTGAGCCGGTCAGCCACGCTGCGTAGCTTCCACCACCACTGCTCGTATGGCCGCTGATTCTCCCAATCCATGCCCTCCAGCACGCGGCGCGCCGGAGCGATCAGACCTTCCACTCCACTCTCCGCAGCACCGTATTCAGTCTTGCCGCCTTGAATTTGAGCGTCGAGCCACGCGATGCCGTGATACGCCAACCTGGTGGCGTTGATCCGGTCGAATGGCGACGGCACCCCACCTTGCTGAATATGTCCAACGATGGCCTGCCGCACGGAGAATCTACCCTGCCCCTCCGCTTCAAACATCTTGGCGATCACGTCGGACGTGTAGTGCTCACTTGTCGACTCGCCCATAACAGCCAAATAAAAGGTTCGTCCGGTCTCAAACGCGTCGACGAGCGCCTCGATGTCCTCGGCAAGCTCCGGTAACGAGACCTGTGATTCTGGCAAGTACGATTTCTCCGCACCGCCAGCGATACCACCCATCAACGGCAGGAAGCCGCAGGTTCGTCCCATCGTCTCCACGACGAATGCCCGCTTACTCGCGGACGCTGACATGCGCACCATGTCGATGCAGTCCACGACTGTGTTCAGCGCAGTGTCCGAGCCCACAGCCATGTTCCACGACGGCAAATTGTTGTCGATGGAGGCTGGCAAGAGCGCGATGGGTATGTTGAACGCCGGGTAACGGTGGCGTTCATGATCCATCATCTCCACTGCTGCGTACGCATGGAAGCCGCCAGAGATCAGCAACGCGTCGATCTGGTGTTCTTCCAGCTGGCGCGCCATCGGATAGAGGTCTGCCTCCGTCGGGATGTAGCGCCTGGTACCGAACTTGGCTCCCCCGAGATCCGCCATGCCTTCGACGTCTCGCCATTGCACCTCATCGATGCTGCCTGCAACGAGCCCCGGAACGCCGCCACGGATGGCGAACATGTTGTATCCCAGATCAAGTCCGGCTCGCACCGCGACGCGATCGATCTGGTTCATCCCTGGTGCCAGCGCGCCGGCGTGCATAATGGCGATGCGTTTTCCGCGCCGCTCGGTCACCGTCGGTTGTGCCTCGATGAGCGTGCGGTAGATGTCAATCATCGTTTTGAAGCCAGCGCCACGGCTCGCGATGGCTTTCGCGTAGTCGCCGTCGCGCACATAGCCTGCAATGGCGCGAGTGGCAACCACGTCCTCCATAAGCTGGCGGCGCACCACCTTGTCGCCCTGCACGCCGATGAGCAACGGCTCCGCATCTTCGTCGGCTTCGAGCACTGCCTGCACCGCTTCGACACCACAGGCAGACGCCATCCATCGGTCATAGGCCGACGGTTTCCCGCCGCGCTGCACATGCCCCAGGATTGTGATGCGCGGTTGCTCGCCAGTCCGTTCAGCTATCACTTCCTGGATTCGCTGAGCCGAGATGGGTTCGCCGTCGCGGTCTTTCGCGCCCTCAGCTACGACGATGATGGAGTCTCGCCTACCTGCGGCGCGGGCCCGGTGCAACACCTCTAGCATGCGGTCTTCCCAGCCGTCTCTGGGCGGGCTTTCAGGCAAGAACGTGTAGTCAGCCCCGCCTGCAACGGTGGTCATGAGGGCGAGATAGCCGCAGTTTCGCCCCATCACTTCGATGATGAACGTACGACGGTGCGACTCAGCCGTCGCGGAAATCGCGTCGATGGCTTCCGTGATGCGATGCATTGCGGAATCGGTGCCGACCGTCATGTCGGTGCCCACCATGTCGTTGTCAATGGAGCCAACGATGCCCGCCATGCGCAGATGCCGATGACGGGATGCGAGCTCAGGGCTCACGTCGCCGGCTGCGACGAGCTCGTCCAGCAAGTCAGACCACCGCAGCATTAGTTCGCGAGCTCCGGTCAGGGACCCGTCGCCGCCGATGACGATGAGCCTGTCGATGCCGTGAAGCACAAGGTTCTTCACCACGTCACGCTGCCCGTCTTCGGTACGCATCGCAGCGCATCGGGCAGTGCCGATCACCGTGCCGCCCTTGCCCAAGATGCCGGAGACATCACTCCAGCGCAGCCGTGTGATGTGCTCGCCTCCTTCGAAGGCGCCCTGCCATCCTTCGCGGATCGCGTACACCTCGACGCCCTCACGGATGGCGGCCCGAGTGATGGCACGCACCGCGGCGTTCATACCCTGCGCGTCCCCTCCCGAGGTCAGAACACCGATACGGGGGGCGCAGGGGGCAGTCACTTTCGGCTGCCTTTCGGACGGACCACCTTTGTGGCGAGCCAGTCAGGCGCGACGTTCGCCGTCGAGGTAAGGCTCAACCCCGCGATGGTCACGCCTTCCTGCACCGACGCAGCGTCGATGTATCCCTGACGCCCAACCTTGGGGGTCAGCAACCAGATGTACCCATCGTCGGATAGATCCGGCATGGCGTCGACGAGCCCGTCGACGACGTCACCATCGTCGTCGCGCCACCAGAGGATGACAACATCCACTGCTTCCAGCGCTTCCTCAACCATGTCTGCGTCGATGATGTCCATGATGTCGTCGCGGAGGTCTTGGTCGACGTCTTCATCCCAACCAAGTTCCTGGACGATCATGTCCGTGTTGAGGCCCAGCAGCTCTGCGCCGGTTACTGCCTCGGATCCGTGCTCCTTGCCTTTTGTGATAGCCACACCCATAGCCTGCCAGATCACGAGGCCGCCTTTCCATCACCCCGCCCGAAATAGAAAACACGACGTTGAACCAGCACCACGACGTCGGCTCGTTCTGCGGGCAGTTTGCATCGTGTGCTCGGCAAGCGGCTAGTACGCGCAACTCGACTGAGCGCACGCCAGATGCTGATTTTGGCTTGTATGAAGCCGTTTTTGCCATCTAGCGTGCGCTCAGTCGACTTCACGACGCCAGACCCCATGAACGCTCCACACACTTTCGCGCCAAGGCATGCGAAACGGGGGCGGCACCATCAGCGGTGCAGCCCCCGTTTGCTACCTAGCGGCTAGCGAGAGTTAGGCGTCGCCTCCGGCGTTACCCGAGGTGCCCGCGGTGACGTCTTGCACCTGATATTGCTCGGCGGCTCGCCGCGCCCACTCTTCCGGTACCTCGCCAGCGGCAGCCAGACGCTGCAGCACGCGAACCGCGATGGAGGGACCGTCAATATTGAAGTACCGACGCGCAGCCGCACGCGTGTCCGAGAAACCGAACTCATCACATCCGAGCACCGAGTAATCGCGCGGCACCCAGGGGCGGATCAGGTCGGGCAGCATCGTCGAAAAGTCGGTGCTGGCCACAATCGGGCCCTGGGTGTCGGCGAGCTTCTGCTCCACCCAGGTGCGTTCGTCGTTACTCGGGTCCTCGAACTTCTTCTTGTCGAGTTCCATGCCCTCACGTCGCAGCTCACCCCATGAGGTAACGGACCAGACGTCCGCCACGACGCCGAAGTCACGCTTGAGCAGTTCCTGCGCCTCAAGACCCCAAGCAGCCGCCACACCAGAGATGAGGATTTGGGCTCGACGAGCATTCTCGTCGACGCCGTCGAAGCTACCCTCACGCAGCAGGTACATGCCGCGCAGCACGCCCTCGACGTCCAGGTTCTCGGGCTCCTTGGGCTGCACGATCGGTTCGTTGTACACGGTCAGGTAGTACATGACGTTCTCGGGGTTCTCCCCGTACATGCGTTCCAGGCCCTTGCGCACGATATGCGCCGTCTCATACGAGTATGCGGGGTCGTAGGCCACCACCGCTGGGTTCGTTGCCGCTAGCAGCGGTGAGTGACCGTCCATGTGCTGCGTACCCTCACCGGTCAGCGTGGTTCGGCCAGCCGTCGCGCCGATCAGGAAACCGCGGGTGAGCTGGTCGCCTGCTGCCCAGATCGCGTCGCCGGTGCGCTGGAACCCGAACATTGAGTAGAACACGTAGATCGGGATCATGGGCTCGCCGTGCGTCGCGTACGACGTGCCTGCCGCGGTGAATGCCGCGACGGAACCCGCTTCGTTGATACCGGTGTGGAGGATCTGCCCCTTTTCGGCCTCGCGGTAGCTGAGGAACAGCTCGTGGTCGACGGGCACGTAGTTCTGACCGTGCGGGTTGTAGATCTTGATCGTCGGGAAGAACGCATCCATACCGAAGGTGCGTGCCTCGTCGGGGATGATCGGCACGACACGCGGGGCGAATTCCTTGTCGCGCATGAGATCCTTCAGCAGGCGCACGAAGGCCATGGTGGTGGCGACTTCCTGCTTGCCCGAGCCCTTGCGCGCGGCCTCGTAGGCCTTATCTCCCGGCAGCGAGATGAACTTGCGGTCACCTCGGCGCTCAGGCAGGTATCCGCCGAGCTCACGACGGCGCTCGTGCAGGTACTTGATCCGGTCATCATCCTGGCCAGGGTGGAAGTACGGAGGACGGTACGGATCCGACTCGAGCTGCTCGTCAGAGATGGGCAGCTGCACGCGGTCGCGCAGATTCTTCAGATCATCCAGCGCGAGCTTCTTCATCTGGTGCGTCGCGTTGCGCCCAGCGAAGTGCTTGCCGAGGAAGTAGCCCTTGATGGTGTGCGCGAGGATCACCGTCGGGGCTCCAGTGAACTCGGTGGCAGCCTTATAAGCCGCGTACACCTTCTGGTAGTCGTGGCCGCCACGGCTCAGTCGCCAGACATCTTCGTCGCTCCAGTCCTTCACCATTGCAGCGGTGCGGGGATCGCGCTCGAAGAAGTGCTTACGCACGTAGGCGCCGTCGTTGGCCTTGAATGTCTGGAAGTCGCCGTCGGTGACGGAATTCATGAGGTTCAGCAGAGCGCCATCCTTGTCGCCCGCGAGCAGCGGATCCCATCCGCGGCCCCACACCACCTTGATGACATTCCAACCGGCGCCTCTAAAGTACGCCTCGAGTTCCTGGATGATCTTGCCGTTACCGCGCACGGGGCCATCGAGGCGCTGCAGGTTGCAGTTCACGACGAAGGTGAGGTTGTCGAGCTCCTCGTTGGCGGCCAGCTGCAGCGCGCCGCGCGATTCGGGCTCGTCCATTTCGCCGTCGCCGAGGAACGCCCAGACGTGCTGCTGCGAGGTGTCCTTGATGCCACGGTTGTGCAGGTAGCGGTTGAATTGCGCCTGGTAGATGGCGTTGATGGGGCCGAGGCCCATGGAGACGGTCGGGAATTCCCAGAAGTCCGACTTCTGCCTGGGGTGAGGGTAGGAAGGCAGGCCGCGAAGCTCGCCGTCGACGTAGTGTGAGTGCTCCTGGCGGAAGCCGTCGAGGTCGTCTTCGGTGAGGCGTCCGGCAAGGTAAGCACGCGCGTACATGCCGGGGCTGGCGTGGCCCTGGAAGTAGATCTGGTCGCCTCCTCCCGGGTGATCCTTACCTCGGAAGAAGTGGTTGAAACCCACCTCGTAGAGCGTCGCCGACGACGCGAACGAGGAGATGTGGCCGCCGACGCCGATGCCTGGGCGCTGGGCGCGGTGCACCATGATGGCGGAGTTCCAGCGCAGGAGCCGACGAATGCCCCGCTCGAGATCTTCGTCGCCGGGGAAATCCGGCTCCTGATCCACGGGGATGGTGTTGACGTAGTCGGTGCCGACCAACGACGGAACACCAATCTGGTGCTCACGCGCGCGTTCCAGAAGTTTGAGCATTACGTACCGGGCACGGTTGCGTCCGCCGTGTTCGATGACCGCATCGAGCGATTCCAGCCACTCCGAAGTCTCGTCGACGTCAGTATCTGGCAGGTTCGTGGGTAGACCGTTGATAATCGGTCCTGCATCGTGCGTCACGTTGAGTCCTCTCTACCGACGCGGTGGCGTCGTTCGCTGCTTGTCCTCTCTGAGCGAGCCTAGCCTAATCCGGTTCGAGCCAAGTGGCGTACTGTGAGCTCCGTGCAACTGCATACATCAGAGGCGGAAGCGACGGATTGGGCGCGATATAAGGCCTTGCGCCTAGAGATGCTCAGCGACTCGCCGCGCGCATTTGGAGATTCGCTCGACGATGTGTCGTCGAAGCCCGACACCTGGTGGCAGACGAGGGTGCGTTCGCAGCTGATGCCTGACTGCGGCTGGTTCGTCGTCGCGGACGATGCCAGATGGCACGGCCAGATGCTGACGCGCATCTACGGTGAACGCGTGTACCTACTTGAGGTGTATCTCTCCCCTGCTGTGCGTGGGTCCGGCGTTGCCCAGCAGCTCCTGCAAGCGGCGGAGCGCTGGACGAAGGCTCAGGGGTACAGCCAGCTCTGGTTGGACGTGAATGAGAAGCAACAAGCTGCGAGGCGGTTCTATGAGCGATCCGGGTTTGTGTGCACTGGCGAGCGGAGCCCGCACTCGCTCTTTCCGGAGGATTACGAGCTCGAGATGGTCAAGGAGCTCCGCAGCTCGTAAGCGAAGATTGATGTGGCTGCAGCCACATTGAGCGAGTCGATGCCCTCCGCCATCGGGATGCGCGCCCGGACGTCGGCGGCACGTTGCCAGCGCTCTGGCAGTCCGTGACCTTCGTTGCCGAGCACGACGGCGATCTTGCCGTCGCGCGCCACCTCGTCGAGGGTGACGGAGTCGTCGGAGAGCGTTGCCGCCACGAGGCGAAACCCCGCTTCTTGAATGCGTGCGAGGTCTGCCATGTCGTCGTCCATCCTCCGCCACGGCAGCTGAAGCGCCGCACCCATCGACGCCTTGATAGCCCGGCGGTAGAGCGGGTCTGCGCACGTTTCGCTCACGACGACGCCTCCCCACCCGAGCGCCGCGGCTATGCGGAGGATCGATCCCACGTTCCAGTGGTCGACGAGTCCCTCGGCGACGATGATCCGGTCGGTGCGCAACAGCGTCTCCCAGTCAACGGGGGCGGGACGGTGGAAGGTGGCGAGGGCGCCGCGGTGCACGTGGAAGCCGCTCACCTGTTCGATCATCGCCTCCGATGCGACGAAGCAGGGCGCTTCCGTGGTGGCCAGCACATCGTCGAGCTTCGCGCGCCACCGCTCGGTGAGCAAGAAGGCGCTGGGTGTGAGGCCCGCTTCCCAGGCACGGTGGATGATCTTCTCGCCTTCTGCCACGAACAGCCCGCGCTCAGCCTCGAGTTTGGTGCGCAGTTGCGCATCACGCAGGCTCGCGAACTCCGCAAGCCGTGGGTCGCGGACGTCGTCGATGGGGATGATCATGAGGCCCCACAGTACAACTCCGCCACGTGCGAGAGGCGTGGAGGACTAAGGCCCCCGCAAAGTTGACCGTTATCCTCCACGTGCGCGATGTAACCCCCTCATTGGAGCGCTTCTTGGCCGCGTGTGGAGGATAACGGTCAACTTTCGCGATAGCCGGCCCGCGTGCACATGCGTAAGGCCGATGAGTAGGCGCAGCGTATTGGTGTGGTGGCTAGCGCGAGGTAGAGTTTCCAGCCGTGTCTACCGCAGGCTTTGAGCACCTCTCCCCCGCGTATCCGCAGCGGGCAGCGTGGGGTACCGCGCAGAGCTTGCGCGCCTGGCAGGCGGAGGCGCTCGAGCTCTACCACGAGCAAGCACCGCAGGATTTCCTCACCGTGGCAACTCCCGGCGCCGGCAAGACGACGTTCGCGCTCCGCGTGGCGAAAGACCTTCTCGAGCGACGCGAGATCAAGCGCATCATCGTCGTCGCACCCACCGAGCACCTCAAGGTGCAGTGGGCCGACGCCGCAGGCAGGGTGGGCATCCACCTCGATCCCGGCAACACCGCGAAACGCGGCCGTTCGAAGGAATTCGTCGGCTCCACCATGACCTACGCCGGCGTTGCCGTGCGCCCCTGGGTGTACGAGGGCATCTGCTTGAGCCAAGACACCCTCGTCATCCTCGACGAAGTGCACCACGCCGGCGACTCCCTCAGCTGGGGCGACGCCCTCACCGAGGCGTTCCACTACGCCAAGCGGCGTCTGATGCTCACCGGCACACCCTTTCGTTCCGACGACAATCCCATCCCGTTCGTCACGTACGACGAGCTTCCCGACGGCACGAAGATCAGTCACGCCGACTACACCTACGGCTACACCGATGCGTTGCAAGACAGCGTCGTCCGCCCCGTCGTGTTCATGAACTACGGCGGGCCGATGCGTTGGCGGACGAAGTCTGGCGACGAGGTGGCCGCCAACCTCGGCGAGCCCCTCACTAAAGACCTCACCGCGCACGCCTGGCGCACCGCGCTCGACCCAAAGGGCGAATGGATCTCCGCCGTACTGGCCGCGGCAAACACGCGGCTGAGCGAAACCCGTCGCCACGTTCCCGACGCGGGCGGCCTCGTGATTGCATCCGATCAAACCGCCGCCCGCGCCTACGCCCGCGTCCTCGAATCCATCACCGGCGAGAAACCCACCCTGGTGCTGTCTGACGAGGCCAAATCGTCGGAGCGCATCGACGAATTCAGCGCCGGCGACAGCCGCTGGATGGTGGCAGTGCGCATGGTCTCGGAAGGCGTCGACGTGCCCCGCCTCGCGGTCGGCGTCTACGCCACCGCCACCCAGACCCCACTGTTTTTCGCGCAGGCTGTCGGCCGCTTCGTCCGGTTGCGGCGTCGAGGAGAATTGGCCACGGTGTTCCTGCCAACGGTGCCGATCATCCTTTCCCACGCCAGCTCGCTGGAGCGTCAACGCGATCACGTGCTGGGCGGCCCCAAGCACGACGACGAGGCGCTGTGGAGCGAATCCGAGGCCGAGATGGCCGAGGCGAACCGCGCGGAGAACGCAGCCGACGAGCTTCTCGGCAGCTTCGAGGCGATGGAGTCGAATGCGACGTTCGACCACGTCTTGTTCGACTCGCAGCAGTACGGGCTGTTCGCCGAACCGCAGTCGGCGGACGAAGAGGAGTACCTGGGGTTGCCGGGCCTGCTCGACGCGGAGCAAGTCAGCGTGCTGCTGGCGGATCGGCAGCGGCGGCAGCTGCGTCGTCGGGAACGCCAGACGAAACGCCAACCCGAGGTGGCGCTCCACCGAGCGATGGCCGATCGACGCAAGAAACTGAACTCGCTCGTATCCCAATACGCGCGGCTGCGCAGCGTCCCGCACTCGCACGTGCACGCAGATCTCCGGCGGCAGTGTGGCGGCCCACCGTTGGCACAGGCGTCCAGCGAACAAGTGGAAGAGCGGATCAGCATGATCAATGAATGGCTCTCGGATCCCGCGTCAAGACCGCGATAAGCTGGAGCGATGACTCCCGCCAGCACTCGGCCACCGGCCAAGCCAGCCCCCTCAGTACGGGGTAAATCTGCGCTCATCAAGCGCTTTCGCGCGGTGAGCAGCGAAATCAACACCGCGGTAATCGCAGAATTGGACGCGAATTTCCCGTGGTTCAAGGCGCTCGATGCGGATTCCCGCTCGTGGATCTCGATGGTGGCACGCACCGGCATTGACGGCTTCGTGAGCTGGTTCGCCGGCGAGCAATTCGATCCCGAAACCATTTTTGAGGTCGCCCCCCGATTAATGGCGAGGCGCATCAACCTCGGCCAGACGGTCGACCTCGTCCGCACCACAACCACCGTCGTCGAGGAGCAGATCCGGGAGCTGCTGCCTCGAAATGACCGCCCTGCACTCCAAGTAGCGATTTTGCAATACACGCGCGAGGTAGCGTTCGCCGCAGCCGGGGTCTACGCCCGGGCGGCCGAGGCCCGTGGCGCGTGGGACTCCCGAATTGAAGCATCCGTCATCGACGCCGTCGTTCGAGGCGAAACCGACGAATCCGTCATTTCTCGCGCATCCACGCTCGGGTGGCACAGCGACAACAAAGTGGTGGTCATGGTGGCGTCGATGCAATCAGATGAGAACATCGATCAGCTCCGAGGCGTCGCGGGCAAAACCGGCTTCGACATCCTCGCGACCGTGCAGGGCGAGCGGCTGGTGTGCATCCTTGGGGGCCGTGCGGTGACGACACCCGTCGAAACTGCACAGGCCGTAGAAGCGCTCGCGGGCCATGTGGGTGAGGGCCCAATCATCGTCGGCCCAATCGTCCCATCGCTGGCGGAGGCCAGCCAATCGGCGCGTGAGGCCGCGTCGGGCTATCGTGCCGCCCGTGCATGGCCGGAAGGCCCACGCATCATGCTGTCTTCGGATCTACTGCCAGAACGCGCACTGGCGGGCGACGGTCACGCCCGCCGGGCGCTCGGCGTGGAGTTGTACGGTCAGCTCGACACTCACCGCGACCTCCTGGAGACCGTCGTCAATTTCTTGGATCACGGTTCCTCCATGGAAGCGACGGCTCGAGCTATGTACGTGCACCCCAACACCGTGCGCTACCGGCTGAAGCGGATCACCGAGATCACCGGGTACAACCCCTCCAACGCCCGCGAGGCATACATTTTGCGCATGGCCGTGACGCTCGGCAGGCTCCACCGATAGCGACGGAGCACTTGCACGGTTCTACCAATTTCTTTCCGGTATTCAGACGCTGCAACCGCGGGGGTTTGTGGAAACCAGACAAATCACCTCTGTGTATTTTCGTCGTGGTCACAATGCTGATTCCGGCAGTCAGTCGGGCAAAGTGGCATACATGTTCGCAATCGTCGCGCCCGGACAGGGCGCCCAGAAGTCCGGCTTCCTTGCCCCTTGGCTAGAGCTCGACGCTGTCTCGTCGATGCTCGCCGAGCTCTCCGACGCGGCAGAACTGGACCTCGCTTACCTCGGGGCTAACGCCGATGACGACACCATCCGCGATACCGCTGTGCTGCAGCCCCTCCTCGTGGCGGCATCGCTCGCCGTTGCATCCGAGCTGGGGGCAGCGCCGGATCTCGTGGCGGGCCACTCCGTCGGAGAACTGGCCGCTCTCGCCCTGGCAGGCGTTCTATCCAACACCGACGCGGAACGCCTCGTCGCGGTGCGGGGACGCGCCATGGCAGAAGCTGCCGCCCAGCAACCCACATCCATGACCGCCGTGATCGGTGGCAAGCCTGAGGAAGTACTGGCGGCCATCGACGACGCGGGACTCACCGCCGCCAATCACAACGGCAAGGGGCAAATCGTCGCAGCGGGCACCGTCGAACAGCTCGCCGCGTTCGCGAATAACCCACCCAAGCGAGCCAGACTGATCCCGCTCTCCGTCGCGGGCGCCTTTCACACGGCGCATATGCAACAGGCGGTCGACGCACTTCGCTGGGCGGCGGCCCAGGTGCGCCCCCAACAGCCACGCATTGCGCTCTTGTCGAACCGCGACGGTGCCTCCATCACCGACGGCGCAGAGGCCCTGGAACGCATCGTTGAGCAGGTCGCCCACCCCGTACGCTGGGACCTGTGCATGGAAACTATGGGCACCCTTGGCGTCACCGGAATCATGGAACTCGCGCCCGCAGGCACGCTGACAGGCATCGCGAAGCGTAATCTACAAGGGGTGGAACTGTTCAACCTGGATACGCCAGACCAGCTCGACGACGCGCGCGCATTCGCCGCGAACCACGCGCAAGGATGAGGAGACCCATGAGCATCACCATCCCACAGGGATCACCAGGTAGCCGGATTCTGGCTATTGGTGGCTACCGCCCTCACCGCGTTGTCACGAACGAGGAGATGTGCCAGATGATCGACTCCACCCCGGAGTGGATCGAGCAACGCACCGGCATTACCGAGCGACGTTGGGTTGGCGACGGCGAGGACGCGCTCAGCATGGCCGAAGCCGCCTCGACGAAGGCGCTGACACGATCTGGCCTCACCCCCGCTGACGTCGACACCGTTATCGTCTCGACGGTGTCGCACTACATGCAGACCCCCTCGATGGCCGCCCTACTCGCCGCAAACCTTGGCATGTCGTCCCCCGCAGTTTTGGACATATCCGCAGCCTGCGCAGGGTTTAGCTATGCGCTCACTTTGGCAGACTCACTGGTGCGCGCCGGAACCGCGACGCACGTGCTCATCGTCGGATCCGAAGTGCTGAGCGAGTACACCAATATCGCTGATCGCAGCACCGCCTTCCTCTTCGGCGACGGTGCCGGCGCCGCACTCGTCGGACCAAGCGACACCCCGGAAATCGGGCCTGCAGTGTGGGGTTCAGATCCTCAGGCACACAACG
Source organism: Propionibacteriaceae bacterium (assembly GCA_032576855.1). Lineage (GTDB taxonomy): Bacteria > Actinomycetota > Actinomycetes > Propionibacteriales > Propionibacteriaceae > Arachnia. The sequence continues at coordinate 205,492 of JAWFWL010000003.1, read as the reverse complement.
TCATCGAAATCGACGACTGGCGCGAGGCGAAGACGCACCCCTACATCCATATGGAAGGACGTGCGGTATTCCGCTGGGCAACCACCGTCATTGCGCAGAAGGCGAAGGAAGCGCTTGCCAAGGCCGGCGTCTCCCCTAGTCAGTTGGATGTATTCGTCCCTCACCAGGCCAACAACCGAATCATCGATTCGATGTTGCGCCACCTGGAACTCCCTGACGACGTCGTCGTGGCACGCGACATCGTGCATCTGGGAAACACGTCCGCGGCATCCATTCCGCTGGCGATTGAAGCCCTGCTGGAAACAGGGCAAACCACAAGCGGGCAGACCGCACTCATGATTGGTTTCGGCGCGGGTCTGGTCTACGGAGGCCAGGTCATCACCCTGCCGTGAACGTCCACCCACAACCCGAGAAGGAGCCTCCTATGGCAAGCACCGAAGAAATCCGCACCACCCTCGCCGAGATCGTCAATGACCTGGCCGGCACGGCCGTCGAAGATGTGCAGCTCGACAAGTCATTCGTCGATGACCTCGGCGTCGATTCGCTCTCCATGGTGGAGATCATCTACGAATGCGAAGAACGCTTCGGCGTAGAGATCCCTGATGAGGACTCGAAGAACCTGAAGACCGTAGGTGACGCCGTCGCCTACATCGAAAACGCACAGCACTGACCTTCGGTGGGGGCGCGAGATGCGTCCCCGCCCCCATATTTTTTCCTTAGCTACCTGAGGAGCCCCATGAACACCCCCACCGTCGTAGTCACCGGACTTGGCGCCACTACCCCACTGGGCGCGGACGTCACCACCACTTGGGAGGCGATGCTGGATGGACGCTCCGGCGTGCGCCAACTGCCCCACGAGTGGGCGCAGGAACTGCCCACTCAGATCGGCGCCGAAGTCGCAGAGGACCCCTCAGAGGTGTTGCCGCGCGTGGAGGCACGCAAGCTCGACCGCTCTACCCAGCTCGCGCTCATCGCGGCGCAGCAGGCGTGGGAGGATGCCGGCTTCACATTCCAGCCTGACAACGATCTGGACGGCGACCGCATCGGTGTATGTGCGGCAACCGGCATCGGCGGGCTCCAGACCATCACCGGCCAGTGGGATGTATTGAAGGAGAAGGGCCTTCGCAGGGTCTCCCCCTTCACCGTGCCGATGCTGATGGCGAACGCACCGGCGTCGAATATCGGCTTGAAAATCGGCGCACGAGCGGGCATCCACACTCCTGTCTCGGCTTGTGCATCGTCCAACGAGGCCATCTCCTTGGGCATCGATATGCTGCACCTCGGGCGCGCAGACATCGTCGTGGCAGGCGGTGCCGAGGCCGTGATTCATCCGTTCGCAATGGCCGCTTTCGGGCAGATGCAGGCGTTGTCTCGTCGCAACGACGAGCCGCAACGAGCATCACGCCCCTGGGATGTGGATCGCGATGGCTTCGTGATGGCAGAGGGTGCGGCCATCTTGGTACTTGAGACGTACGAGCATGCTGTAGCCCGCGGGGCGAAGATCTACGGCACGCTACGAGGCGCCGGCATCACCGCGGACTCGCATGATCTCGTACAGCCAGACCCAGATGGTTACGGGCAATCGCAGGCCATGATCAAGGGCCTGCGCGAGGCTGATCTGGCACCTGGCGACGTGCTACACGTCAATGCTCACGGCACGTCGACGCCGCAGGGCGATGTGACGGAGGCCGGGTCGATCAGGACTGCGCTGGGCCCAGATACGCAGGCGGTAGTCACGTCGACCAAGTCCATGACCGGACACCTGCTGGGCGGCGCTGGTGCGCTGGAAACGCTCGCGAGCGTGCTTGCGCTGCGCGACCGCATCGTGCCTCCGACGATCAACCTCGACCAGGTGGAGCCGGGGCTTGGGATCGACATCGCTACCGAGCCTCGCAAACTCCCCGACGGCGACCTCGCTGCCGTGAATAACTCGTTCGGCTTTGGCGGCCACAACGTCGCCATTGTCTGCACCAACGAGCACGTCACCAGCTAGCGTCGTCCGCACGATAGAGCGACAACGTCGACTGAGCGCACGCCAGATGAAGAAAAGAGGCCCATACGGGCGAAAAATGGCATCTGGTGTGCGCTCAGTCGAGTAAACGCCTCAGACCACCTGGTGCAGCCACCTGACTGGCGCGTCCTCGGATGCGTGCCGGAAATATTCGAGTTCCTCGTCCCATTGGGTGCCCAGCAGCCCTTCGATGGCCTGATGCAGATCCCTAGACGCGGCAGCCTGCCGCAGCCTGTCTTCCGAAACCAGGATGTCGCCGTGCACACCAACCGTCGCAGTGAACGAGCCGAGTGCCGGAGTGAACATGAAGCGCTGCCCGTCGCAACCGGGAGTAGGTTCCTCGGTGATCTCGAAGCGCACGCGGCCAAGGCGTGCTAGTGCGCTCGCCGCAAGTGCCCCCGTACCTGGCTGTCCAACCCAGGACAGCTCGGAGCACGTCGTGCCGGGCTCTGCAGGCTGGTTTATCCACGAAAACTTGGCCGGGGCACCCGTCGCTCCGGCGATTGCCCATTCCACGTGAGGGCGCAGCGCTGCAGGCGTCGAGTGGATGAAAATTATTCCTCGCGCCTGATGCGTCATCGTGCGGTTCACTTGTACCTCCTGGTCGGCCTTGATTGCCTTCCCCTGCGATCACGGATCGACCAGTTGCACTCATCTTGCCCCACCGGTCCAAGCGAAACAAGCCGCCCAAGGTATGCCTAGGCGCGGCTCGGCCCGGAAACGAAGCACATTTGCCAAGCATCCGCCATAGTTGGAGGTATGAATCTCCCACTGGACTTCGTGACCAAACGCCGTGACGCTATCTCGCAAGTGAGGGCAACCTCGTCGGGTGTCTACTGGTTGGCGAGCATCGCCGACCAAGACGGGCGAACGACGGTGCGTCGGTGGCGTGACGGCGAAACCGTCGACCTCACGCCTGAAGCAAGCGTGCGCACCCGGGTGATGGAATACGGCGGCGGCGCGTACGACGCCGAGCATGGCGCCGTCGTCTACAACGACGACCGCACCAACCAGGTGTTTTTCCTCGACGATGAGGGCACCCGAGCGATCACCCCCGAACAGCACCGCTACTTCTATGCCGGGCTGCACGTGCAACTGGCCGACGGGGTCGTCGTTGCCGTGCGAGAAGACCACGACGCGCCGGGCGAACCGCGCACGGAGGTCGTCGCACTGCCGCTCGACGAGGTGTCTGAAGGCATCGTCGTCGCCACCGGGGCAGATTTCTACGCTGGGCCCCGCATCCGCAACAGGGTCGTCGCATGGCAGCAGTGGGATCACCCCAACATGGGCTGGGATACGTCGTCGATCTGGACGAAGAACCTCGACGACGACGAGCCCGCACGCCAGGTGTACGCATCCGACGGGGTGAGCGCCCAGCGCCCGATGTGGCTGGCGGCAGGAAAGCTTGCGTACACCTCCGACGAGTCGGGGTTCTGGAACTGGCACGTCGTGGAAGGCGATCGTCGGTCTACGTTTGCCGTCGATCACGACTGCGATACCCCGATCTGGGTACTCGACCGGCCGGCGGGGTGTGCCGTCGGCCCCGACCTGGTGGCAACCATCGAAATCGTCGATGGCTACGGACGACTCGCGATGTGGCAGCCCTCTACTGGTGGCGTCACCTATCCACTGCGCAGCACCGTGTGGATTGATTCGGTCGCAACATTCGACGAGAAGCTCTACGTGGTGGCCGAGTGGGCTGATCGCCCGGCGACCCTCGTCGCCATCTCTCCGACGGGTAGCGTGGAGGAGCTGGCCGGCGCTGGGGACGCTCCGTGTGTGGCCAAGATGCAGGCTCGGAAAGCCGGCGACGTGCACTACTGGTTCGCGGCCCCTCCCGGCGCCGAGCGTCCCCCGCTGGTGGTGAAGACACACGGTGGCCCCACTGCGCAGGCCACAGCTGGCTACAACGAGGAGATGCAGTTTTGGCTCTCCCGGGGGTTCGCGGTGGCGGATGTGAACTACCGCGGATCCACCGGCTTCGGGAGGGCCTACCGCGACGCACTGCGCGGCCAGTGGGGCATCGCGGACGTGGAGGATGTCGTCGCGACGGTGCGAGACCTGGGCGATGCCGGCCTGGTGGACCCTGAACGCGTGGCTATTAAGGGTGGTTCTGCTGGTGGGTACACCACACTCCAGGCGCTGGTCACCAGCGACGTGTTTGCTGCCGGTCTCTCGCGCTATGGCATCGGTGATCTTGAAGCTCTGGTTCGGGACACGCACAAATTCGAATCCCGTTACCCCTACGGGCTTGTAGGTGGTGCGTGGCCCGAGGCGAAGGACCTGTACATCGCTCGCTCCCCCATCCACCATCTCGACCGGCTCTCGACGCCGATGCTGATCATGCAGGGCCTGGAAGACAAAGTGGTGCCACCCAACCAGGCGTTCCAGATGGCCGATGCGGTGCGCGCCGCCGGCAAACCGCTCGCGCTGCTGACGTTCGAGAAGGAGGGGCACGGCTTCCGCACCATGGACGCGCGCGGGCGCGCCCTCGCCGCCGAGCTCAGCTTTCTAGAGCAGGTGTTCCAGATGCCGCTCAGCGAGGACATCGAGAAGCTGGAGATCGAGAATCTATAGCGACGGCGCCCGTCGCGGCCTCAGGCAGCTGGCCTGGGGCCGAAGATGGCGGTGCCGATGCGCACCATCGTCGATCCTTCGGCGATAGCGATCTCGAAGTCGCCGGACATGCCCATGCTGAGCTGATTCCACGCGCGTTCGGGGAATGCTTCCCGCAGGCGGTCGCGCACGTCGCGGAGCCTGCGGAAGCAGCCCGCTATTTGCTCCCTATCGTCGGAGGGCATCGCCATCGTCATAAGGCCCTGCACGTTCAAAGCCTCGAAGTCCAGCAGACCCTCCACGAAGCGTTCAGCCTCGTCAGGGGAAATGCCCGCCTTCTGGGGCTCGTCGGAAGTATTGACCTGGATGAGTACCGGGAGCGTGCGGCCCTCGTCGCAGAGCCTACGATCCAGATTCGCCGCAAGGTCGAGCGAGTCGAGGGAATGCAACTCAGCCGCGGATTCGACGATCAGCTTCACTTTGTTGCGTTGAGCGTGCCCAATCATCGCGAACCGCGCTTCCGGCAGCTCCTCGTGTTTCGTCTCGAGTTCTTGCAGCCGGTTCTCACCGAACAATCGGTAGCCGCGCTCGAAGCAGGTGCGGATCTCGTCGAGGGTGCGGAATTTCGTCACGGGCATGAGCCGGATCTCCGACGGGTCCCGCCCCGCGTTGCGTGCGGCGTCGGCGATTCTGGCTTCTATCGCGTCGAGTGCTGTTGCTATGGCCATCTCGCACCCAAGGATATGACTCCCAGCGCAGCGAGGGCAGCAAATATCAAAGCCAGACCCGCGTAGCGATCCGCCACCTCGATAGGAACTCGCTCATACCCGACAGATTCGCTGATGGCCTGGTAGGTCTCGTCGAGCTGACCTGCGGACTCTGCGGCGTACTTCTTGCCGCCTGAAATCTTCGCGATGTCTGCCAGCTCGTAGTGATCGACGGGAACGCGTTGGCGGGTGCCGTCGTCGTCGATTACGTAGCCATCGTCAGTGCCGTAGGCGATGGTGTAGACGGGCACGCCGCGCTCTTTCGCGCTCTTGGCGCCCGCGGCGGAAGAGCGCCCCATGTTGGTGGCACCGTCGGAGAGCAGCACGATGACGGCAGGCGCGCCCTTGTCAGGATCCTTGGGGTCAGGCGGCACGAGAGCCAGGGAATCCAGCCCGGTATAGATGCCTTCACCGATCGCCGTCGACGGGGCCATCTTCAACGAGTCAATCGCCCTAGACGCTGCCCCGCGGTCCACCGTGGGTGGGACAACGAGCTGGGCTGTGCCCGCGAACGAAACCACCGCGACGTTGAAGGATGGTGGCAGGGTGGCGATGAACTGCTTGGCGGAATCCTTCGCGGCCATCATGCGGGTTGGATCGATGTCCTTCGACTCCATCGACCAAGACACGTCGATGGCGACGATGACGGTGGCGCGCTCGCGCGGCTTGTTTGCGTAGTCCTTCGGCACGGCCCATGCCACGACGAGCATGCCGATGCTCAGCAATGCCAGCAGCACTGCGCCGTGGCGCTTCCAGGCGGCATCCTTGGGGACGACACGGCTGAGACGGTTGCGAGGCTTCCTTTTCTTCGATTGTTGGCGCGTGGCGAGCAGCAGGTACAGCAGCCCAATGGCGGGGATCAAAATCAGCGCGTACAGCCGCACCGGATACATGAATTCCAGAATGTGTGGTGTCACTTTGGCCACCTCGCTGCCATCATCACCGCACCCAGGGCTGCGACGATCGCGAAGCCGAGCGCCGCGAAGGCGTACTGCGCGGTGATCGGTTTTTGCACTTCCTCATATCCGAAGGAGGATTCGAGATTCTTGTATGCGTCGCGCAACGACCCCGCGCTATCCGCGGTCACGGCCTTGCCGTCCGTCGCGTTTGCGATCTTCTCCAGCGCGGCCACATCCGGGGCGACGTGCTCGCGTTTCCCGTCGAGATCCACGTATCCGTTCTCGGTGCCAAACGCGATGGTGTAGACCGGCACCTTCGCCTGTTTCGCCCTGCTCGCAGCGGCTGATGGATCACCGCCGTCAGTGTTCGTACCGTCGGAAAGCAGCACCACCATCGCTGGCGCTGGCTCCTCACCTTCGCCAACCGGGGCAAGCTTCACAGCGGCGAGCGCCTCGTCGAGCGCGTCCCCGATCGCGGTGCCGTCGCTCAGCTGGAGCGCATTGAGAGCCCGGCCAAGGGCTCCGCGGTCGGTCGATGGGGGCATTCTCACGGAGGGTTTGCCGCTCAGCTCCACGAGCGCGACGTTGTAGCTCTCGGGGAGGCCGTTGATGAATTCGAGCGCCTGCTTTTCCGCCGCAGCAAGACGATTTGGTTTCACGTCGGAGGCCTGCATGGACATCGACGTATCCACCACCATCACGACGGTGGCTCGCTCCCTGCGTTCTTTCTCCGTGCCGAGCGGCTGCGCCCAGGCCAGCCCCAGCGCCACCAGCGAACACAGCGACATTGCGACGGCAACATGCCGCGTCCAGCGTTTCTGGCCGCCCACCACTTTCCCGAGCACACCAGTATTCGTGAAGCGCATGGAGAAACGCTTCTTCATACGAAGCAAGATCACGTACAACAGCACCAACACAGGCAACGCGAGCAGCGCCCAGAGACGGCCCGGCGACTCGAAATCGGGTAGCCACGAGAACATCTACTTGCTCACCCCCTGCGGGGGCTGGTGCAGGAACGCAGCGGTTCGACGGTAGTTGAGGACGAAACGGGCGATGTCGGTCACCCAGTCGCGGTCGGTGCGAAGCCTGATGTGGCCCGCGCCTGCCCGTCGAATGGCGACCTCGACGCGCTCGCGCTGCGCCTTCGTCGCGGCATTCATCCGGTTGCGTGCCGACTCATCTGAGGTGTTCACGTACCGAGCAAAGTTTGTCTCTGGGTCCCGGATAAGCATCTCACCGACGTCTGGGAACTCCACCTCGGCGCTATCCAGCACCTCGATGCAGAGCACCTGGTTCCGCACGCCGAGCCTGCGCAGCGCTCGCTCCCATGGAGGGGGCACGTCGGGGTCGAGCTCGTCCTCACCCGGGGTGAGGAAATCAGAGACCACCACACGCATCCCCCGTCGGCGCTGCATCCGGGCAAGCTGTTCGATGCCCTCCCCCAGCTCGAAGGTGGCTTCGACATTGTCTTGGACGATGGGTTCTTCGAGCATCTTGCGCAGCAGTCCGTACAGCGCGGTTCGACCGCTGCGCGCAGGGATGCGTTTGACCTCGTCGGAGCGCATCATCATGCCCCCGAACCGGTCACCCATCTTTTGACTCAGGAAGCCGATGGTTGCGATGGCTGCGATGCCGAGGTCTCGCTTCGTGATGCCCTCGGTACCCCAGTTCATCGACGGGGTGAGGTCCAGCAGCGCCCAGATCTCCAGCTCCCGGTCCGCCATGGTGTCGCGTACGTGCGGCGTGTTCGTGCGCGCAGTGACTGCCCAATCCATCTTGCGCACGTCATCCTGACCCGCTTGGTACACCCGCGCGTCGTTGGTATCGCTACCCGGCCCTGGCAGGAGTCCGAGATGATCGCCTTGCAGGAAACCCTCAAGCCGACGCACGACGGTGAGCTCGATGCGTCGAAGCGCTGCTTCCGGGGCGAGCCGATGCAAAGGGATGGTGGGCCCCGTCGGCACTTTGAGTACCGACGTGGCAGCGCCCAGATCCGTCGGGCTTTCGAAGCCTGGTCGTACCACGGTGTTCAGGCGCGTCCTTGATGCTGAGCCTGCTGAGGATGCGCGGGAGCTTGCGGCTGTTGCGATCCGGGTGCAGGCTGCTGGTTGTTCCACACCGGCGTCGGAGCAGGCACCATCGCCACGATGCGCGCTACGACGTCGATGGGATCGACGTTGTCGGCCACGGCGTCGAAGCCAAGTACCAGACGGTGCGCCATGACATCCTTGGCCACGGCCTGCACGTCGGTGGGGAGCACGTAATCACGGCCGTTGATGAGCGCCAGCGCACGCGACGCGGCGACGAGGCCAAGCGTCGCACGCGGGGAGCAGCCGATCGAGATGACCGATTCCAGGTCTGGCATGCCGAAGTCCGACGGTTCACGCGTCGCCAAAACGAGTCGGACGATGTACTCAGCCACCAGGTTATGCACGAACACGTTCGACGCCATGTCTTGCAGGTGGAGAATCATCTCCGGGTTGAGGATGCGCTCGGCACTCGGCGGGGTGACGGACATCCGTCGAAGAATCTCTAGTTCCTCATTGCCACGGGGGTACGGCACGTCCACTTTGACGAGGAAGCGGTCGCGCTGCGCCTCGGGAAGCGGGTAGACGCCCTCAGATTCGACGGGGTTCTGGGTCGCGATCACGATGAACGGCTTCGGCGCGGGATAGGTTTTTCCGCCAATCGAGACCTGCTTCTCGGCCATCAGCTCAAGCATCGCGGACTGGACCTTCGCTGGTGCACGGTTGATTTCATCGGCGAGCACGAAGTTGACAAAAACGGGGCCGAGCTCGATGTCGAACGACTCCGACGAAGCCGAGTAAATGCGGGTACCCACGATGTCGGAGGGCACGAGGTCGGGCGTGAACTGCACGCGAGCGAATTCACCACCCACCACGTCTGCGAAGCTGCGCACCGCCAGTGTCTTCGCCACACCAGGTACACCTTCGAGCAGGCAGTGGCCTTTCGCGAGTAGCGACACCATGAGCTGCTGCACCATGTGTTCTTGGCCGACGATGACACGCTGCACCTGGCTGATGGCCTTGCCCAGGAGATGGGCTGCTTCGGCGACGTTCTGCGGCATGTCGACCTGCTCGTTGGGCGTACTGCTCACGGGCTTGCACTCCTTGATCGTTTTCTACTGCCGCCACGATAGCGCCCAAAGCAATCGCTGAACGCGGACGCGCGTCGCCTACGCCCGGTATTGCTTGAAATATGTGGTTCGATGGAGTCGATGAGTGAGCCGAACGACGAGCTCGGGCCAGACCCCGACGCCACCACAAAGGTGCCGCGCGATGCACTTTCCGCAGTCAGGCGCGGTGGCGCGTCGTTCTCGCATGTGCTCTTTCGCGGCTACGAGCCCCTCACAGACGAAGACCCCGTACGCGTCGACGAGTTCTGGCTCGACGCGCGCCTCGTCGCAACACCCGCGGGAGTGGCGTATGCGGCACACGAGGACCACGCCGATGAGGTGATGCTCCTACTGCTCAATCAAGGCGCGGCTGACGACGCGGCAGCGCGGGCAAGATTCTCCGGCGAGATCAACGCCATGCATATCGACACCGTCGTGGCTCGTGGGGGCAACGGGCAAGACGATGGCCGCATGGGCGTTAGGTACCGCGATGGGCATGAGAAACCTTCCGTCGACGATGTTCTCCCGGAGGCACCCTGGGCAGCACTCGCGTTCGACGGTACGCAAAAGGCTGTCGACGAGGCAAGACGCGTACTGCACGCCGTCGATCTGCAGGCTGCACCGCCCATCAGCAAACCGAGCGGACCGCAGTACCGGTTGCACTGGATTGACGATACGAAATCGGGGCGGACGCATCTTTGGCCGCTGTCGTGGCCAGCCCGCAAAGACCGGGCTGGGTGGATCACCCTGTTTACGTCGTGGTTGTTGATGCTGCTCGTCGCGGCGCTTGGCCTGCTGCTAGCGATCTTGGTGTTCCAAAACGCGCCGCTAGTTTCGCCACCAGCGCCTATCCCGTCGCAGGGCTCCGAGGGCAGCGGCTCACCGCAAAGCGGATCACCGCAGTCAGGTTCCCCGCAAGATGGCAGCCAGTCAGGCTCCCCGCAATCGGACCACACGCATAAGCCAACAATGGCAACGCCGTCTGGTTCCGAATCCGACGGTGGTGGAGAGCCGACGGTGAATCGTCGTTTGTAGCTGCTTTCAACCAAGCGCGGTGGGGCGTGCGGGGCTCGAACCCGCGACCCAGGGATTATGAGTCCCCTGCTCTGACCGGCTGAGCTAACGCCCCTCGTCGCTTTCAGATGAGCCAGAATAGCGTAGCGAATCCCTACCTCGCTGTGCGTGATTCCGGTGCGACGGTGTCGAGCCACTGCGCTACCCCGGCGGGCCCGTCGCACGTGACGTCCGCTCGAGACGCAAGCTCAGGGCGTTCGTCGGATGCGGATACTACGACGACGCCCACCCCGCCAGCGGACTGGATTTGGCGGACCACGTCGAAGGCGGGTACGTCGCCGAGGTCATCACCAATCATGGCGACGGCCTGCGCACCTACTTCCCGGATGAGCGCCCGCAGCGTGTCGCCCTTCGAAATCTGGTGGGCACGAAGCTCCAGCACTTCTCTGCCCGGTTCGATGATGAGGTCGTGGCGGGTAGCGATAGCCACCACCTCAGGCTCGATCTCCTGAGCGGTGCCGGCAGGTGCACGCCGGGTATGCACGCCGACGGCATGATGCTTGTCCTCAATGTAGAGCCCTCGGTAGCGCTCGACGAGCGGCTCCAAATCTCGCAATGCGGCGCGCACACTCGCCGGAGATTCCGGCACTTGACGCCCGGTGTTATCCAGACGCTCGGCGCCGTACTGGCCGAGCACAATCAACTTGGACAGCAGAGCAGCGTCGAGGCAAGCGAGTTTCTCAACCTCAGCGATGGGCCGACCAGTGATGATGGCCACCTGGCCGATGCGTCCGATGAGACGCCCGAGCGCGTCGCGGGCGTCGGGATGGATGTACGCCTGCGTTGGGTCGGGCACGACGTCGGAGAGTGTGCCGTCGAAATCCAGCGCCACCAGGGTGGATTCTGGGCTGGCTGCGGCTGCGTGCAGAAAGGCCTTCTCGTAGTCGGTGGTGTTCGCAGGTGTATCCATGCATCAAGCTTTGCATGTTTCGGGCTTGGGTAGGGTGGGAAGCGATACTAGGAGGAGCATATGTCCGCTTCATTCGTTGTTGTCGCCAATCGTTTGCCTGTTGATCGCGTCGTTCACGACGACGGATCCGTCGACTGGCGCACGTCGCCGGGCGGGCTCGTCACCGCCTTGGAGCCCGTCATGCGCAGCAAGGGTGGCGCCTGGGTGGGCTGGCACGGAGCCCCCGACGAGACCATCGAAGGGTTCTCGCACGACGGGTACGACATCGTTCCGGTCTCACTTGGGCAGACGGAGTACGAGGAGTACTACGAGGGATTCTCCAACGCGACGTTGTGGCCGCTCTACCACGACACCGTCGCCTTCCCTGAGTTCCACCGCGAGTGGTGGGACGCCTACCAGAAGGTGAACCGACGGTTCGCTGACGAGGCGGCCGCCGTCGCGGACGAGGGTGCGACGGTGTGGGTACAGGACTACCAGCTGCAGCTCGTGCCCCAGATGCTGCGGGAGCTCAGGCCAGATCTGAAGATCGGATTCTTCCTGCATATCCCCTTCCCACCCACCGAGATTTTTGCCCAGCTGCCTTGGCGCAAGCAGATCATCGAAGGGCTACTGGGCGCTGACCTCGTCGGGTTCCAGGTGGAAGGAGGCGCTCAGAACTTCCTGCGGCTCGTGCGTAAGCACACCGACCTCGCGGTGGAGGGTGACATGGTGCGTGTCGACGATGCCCACAACTGCACCGCTCGGGCCTACCCCATCTCGATCGACTCGGAGAGCTTCGCAGCGCTGGCCGAGTCTCCTGAAGCCGTGGAGGAGGCCGAACAGCTCCTCGACGACCTCGGGCGCCCCAAGCACGTGTTCTTGGGCGTTGACCGTCTCGACTACACGAAGGGCCTCCGTCAGCGCATCCGAGCCATGGGTGAGCTGTTCCGCGATGGGAAGCTCGACCCGCAAGAGACGGTGTATCTGCAGGTGGCAACACCGTCGCGTGAGCGCGTGAGCGAGTACATGAAACTGCGCGACGATATCGACCTGCTGGTCGGGCGCATCAATTCCGAGACGGGCGACGTGGGACGCGCCCCCATCGTGTACATGCACCGCGGGTTCCCTCGTCAGACGATGGCGGCCATGTATCGGATCGCCGACGTCATGCTGGTCACCCCACTGCGCGACGGCATGAACCTCGTCGCCAAAGAGTATGTGGCCTGCCATCCTGGCGACGGCGGCTCCCTCGTACTGAGCGAGTTCGCCGGTGCCGCCAGCGAGCTCGAACAGGCATACAGCGTCAACCCGTACGACCTCAACGGCATGAAGGACGTGTTCATGCGTGCTCTCACCGACTCGTACGAGGAACGAGCGGAGCGCATGCGACCGATGAAAGAGCAGGTGTCTACCCACACCATCGAACGCTGGGCCGATTCCTTCCTCGGCGACCTCGCCGGGGTGTAGTAGCCGCGTCCCACTCGACTGAGCGCACGCCAGATGCTGATTTTGGGCCTCGTGATTCCATTTCTTGAATCTGGAGTGCGCTCAGTCGAGCGTGCGGTTTCAGGGGGCCAACATTTTCACTTCACTAGCTGCGACACGCGACCTCGCGAGAAGCCCAGAATCGCTGCCGAGTCGCTCACCGAGAAACCCGCGTGACGAAGCCGACGTGCAACATCACGGGAGCGCTTGGCTGCCGCGGCTGTTGCCTCTGCTGCTTGCTTAGTTGCGGCACGTGCAGCTGCCACTTCTTCCCCGAGCGCACCGATCTCCGGAGCGATTTCAATATCCCAAGCAGAATGATCAACCTCCTCTTCAATAGCGTCGAGGTAGTCGATGACCTGCTGACGAGCTTCGTCGAGGGAAGCAACCTGAGTCCAGCAGTCTCCTTCATTCCACAGTTCCCAGCCGCCTCTCCAACGCCATACCGTGATCGTGATACCAGGCACGCCTAGGCGTGACACACATCCGCTTCTGGAGGAACTCGTGGTCAAGCGAAGCGAGGGTGTAACACATGTCATCAAACGAACATCGAATGGGGGTTATAGGCAGGAATGTGTGTATGGAATGACTGATTTCATGTGCGACGGCTAGGTGTGATGCGGGGTTGAACATGCTCTGGGAGCATGTTCGGTGCAAGTTGCGAGGAATCACCCCCGGTGCGGTGTATGTGGCACCAAGCTGGTCAAGAACGGCACCACCAGCGCGGGGCGCACGAGATGGCGATGCAAAGCATGCGGCGCGTCGACGGTACGCAGCCGCGTAGACGTTACCCGGCGTGCCCAGCTCGACCGTTTCGTCGGGTGGTTGCTGAACCCTTCGCCCCAGCGCAGCCTCGGGGGGGACGGGGCGCTCGTTTCGTGCCTCGACGGCGTGGTGCTGGAACGTCGAGGTACCCCAGCCGACGGTCACCGGCGAGGTCTTTGACACGGTCATGCTCGACGGCACCTACCTGCAGGGCTGGTGCTTGCTGATCGCGTTCTCCGGCCAGCACGTGCTGGGCTGGCAGTGGTGCGATCGGGAGTCCAAGCCGGCCTGGACCGCACTGCTGGAGCGCCTCCCGGCCCCGGAGATGGTGGTCGTCGATGGTGGCCGCGGGGTAGCGGCCGCGCTGTCGGAATGCTGGCCCACCACCCAGGTGCAACGCTGCTACTTCCACATCTTCCAAACCATCACCCGGCACCTGACAATGAACCCGCGACTCGATGCTGGCAAAGCAACTACGCGTGCTGACGAAAGCGTTGATGAAGGTCGAAGACCTTGACCAGGCCAGAGCTTGGATCGTGGAGTACCTGGCCTGGGAAGCCCAGTGGGATCAGTTCCTCAAACACCGCAGCTACCCCGGAACCCACAAGGAACGCCTTGCTTGGCTCGGCGCCCATCAACACTGGTGGTACACCCACCGCGAACTCCGCAAATGCCGTGCCTTGTTCCGCGGCCTTCTCCACCGCAACGAACTGTTCACCTGGCTGACCCTCGGCAATGTCCCACTGCCAAGGACTACCTCACCGCTCGAGGGTGGGCCGAACAAGGCCATCAAGGACCTTCTGCGCGTCCACCGGGGCCTGCCCGAAGACCATGCCCGACGCGGCATCGAATGGCTCCTCAACACCTGGTGCCAGTTCCCCCACGACCCATGGTCACTGGCCCAGCCTCGCCAATGGACACCAACCAAGACCACACGGCGCGTCATCGACGAACCCGACGGGCCACAACCCGGCACCGCATTCTCATGGGAAGACGGCAACGGCATCCAGAAGGGCTGGGCAGGCCGCTGGCACCCATGACACGCCGACAGCCATACACACATTTCTGCCGCTAACCCTCGAATGGCCCGGACAAAAATGAAACCCCCTCGTCAGAGGGGGTTTCATTGGCTCCCCGGACTGGATTCGAACCAGTAACCCTTCGATTAACAGTCGAATGCTCTGCCGTTGAGCTACCAGGGATTGGTGGTTTAACCACGCGAGGAATCACGATAGCAGCCAATTCCTGGTGACGCCAAACTGGGTGTCATTGCAGACCGTACTCGGCTTTGATGCGGTCTGTTTCTTCCACGACGGCGGCTGCCGTCGCAGGGTCACTGAGGCGTGCCCCACCGCTAGGAACGGCGAAAAACTGCATGTGTGGTTCACGTCCGAGGGAGCGGCGCACCACAATGCGCACTTCCCCCGGTTCGAGGTCGCGTTGCACGGTGACTACGGTCG
Source organism: Propionibacteriaceae bacterium (assembly GCA_032576855.1). Lineage (GTDB taxonomy): Bacteria > Actinomycetota > Actinomycetes > Propionibacteriales > Propionibacteriaceae > Arachnia. The sequence goes on along the minus strand of JAWFWL010000003.1, from coordinate 190,450 downwards.
CAGCCTGGACCCGCTCCTGGAAAAGCATGGGCAGCTGACCGGGTTTGTCGAGCTTTGCTTCGTAGGGCGTTCCGTGCATGTCGGTCCATTTGAATACGCCGGCCTCCGCGCGCCACGCCCCGCGCTCCACCTCATGCCAACCCATCACCACCCAGGCATCGTCGTGTTTCACCGCCACCTTGTCTACCGTGCCGACGACGACCGTCGCGCCTGCGACGTCTCGCCCTTCCGCGAGCACCTTTGCGTGCCGCCCGAGCAGCGCCTGAAGCTGTGGGTCTTTGAATGCTGCCATGCCGTCCATCTTGCACCATGTGGAAAAGAAAGTGTTGTCCGTTTGTTTTGGGATATTTCTTGTGGAGAACTGAGCGAGAGCTCCCCCATCTCTGGTTCGGTCTTTGCCATGATCACTTTGCCTGAATTCGACATGACCCCCGACGAACAACGAGCGCTGACGTTTGCCGTCGCCACCGTCGAGCCTGCCCGCTCCTTGGTACTACGAGGCGTGAATGAGCTGCTGTGTTGGCGCGCGATCGTGATTGGCCTCACCGCCGAGCGCATCCTCTGGGAGGGCAATCTGCGGCTCGTGTACAGCATCGCGTTTGAAGCCCATCGACGCGGCAACGGTGAGCTCGAGGAGCTATTCCAAGAAGGCTGCCTGGCATTGCAAAAAGCCATCCGAAAGTTTCGCCCGGAGCTCGGTTACAGGCTCTCCACCTACGCGCACGATTCCATCTTGCGCCACGTGCTCCACCACTCGGATCCTGGGCATTACGTTTTCGATTCGCGCCATTTTAAACGCATCCGGCACCTCGTGCTGGCAGACGAAGCGCCCGACCAGGTCACGACGGTCACCATGGCCCGTCACGTCAACCCTGAGGTACTGGAGCGCATGGCTGACCCGCAGGACCCGTTCGAAGAAATCCACGGCATTGGTGTGGAGTTTCTTGGCCTCTTGTCGGACCTGGACGCGCACGTGTTGCGAAAGCGCTACGGTATCGACGGCCCGGCTCGGAGCCAGTCTGAATTGGCGGAGGACCTGGGGGTATCGACATCGACCGTTTCCAGGTGGGAACAGCGGGCGCTGGAGGCAGCCCGTCGCGTCCTTGGTTCTGAGCGGATGCTCATGGCTGCGTAACCGTCAGTTCAGTTCAGCCCGAGCTGCTGGAGACGTTTCCTGTGCATCTCGAGTTCTGTCAGCTCCGCAAACCTCGACCGATAGGCAGCTTCATCTTTCGTTGGATCGGTGCGCTGCAGCTTGGACTTCAAGTCGTCGATTTGACGGGAAACTCGTCGCAGCTGCAGACGCGACGAGTGCATTAGCGAGTATTGCTCGTCGGGCTCACGGAGCAACGGCTCGACGAGCAGCGCTACCAGGAGCTGCGTCGCCATTTCCGACGGCGCCTCCGCGCGCAAGCGGGCCTCCCAGCCGTCGCCAAACGGCACCGCGCGGATGAGCGACATCATCGCCACGTAGCCCGGGTGTGTGAAGTCTTCAGGCTGGAGGCCATTCCAGTCCTGATCGAACGTCGTCGGATGCTGCAGCATCAGTTTGAGCGCGTCACGTTCCAGTTGCAAGGAGCGGTCGTGCGGATCGGGCCACGCATCGTCGCGTGGTGGCGCCGTCGACGGCTCATCGGCGGCGTGGCTGGGCGCATTGCTTCGTCGACGCTGCACCTCCTGGCGGACATCATCCACGTCCATGCCCAAGATGCCGGCGAGGTCTCGAAGATACTGCCCGACCAGCGAATGATCCCTAATCGATGCGACGAGCTCCCCAGCCTCCCTAGCTGCCGCAACGCGCCCTTCGGCCCGGTCGAGGTCGTAACGCTTGGCGATGTTCTCCATCACGAATCGGTACAGCGGCACGCGCCTGGCGACGAGTTCCCGCACCGCCGCATCACCGGACTGCATGCGCAGGTCACACGGATCAAGCCCCGTCGGCTCCACCGCCACGTAGGTTTGCGCCACGAAGTTGTGGTCACCTTTGAACACCTTGAGCGCCGCAGCCTGCCCGGCGGCGTCGCCGTCGAAGGTGAAGATCACTTCACCATGCAGCCCGTCTGGTGTGCCGAGGAGGCGCTGCAGCACCCGGGCATGATCGTCGCCGAAGGCCGTGCCACAGGATGCGACGGCCGTCTCCACCCCGGCGATGTGCGCAGCCATGACGTCGGTGTAGCCCTCGACGATGACTGCCTGCGATCGCTTCCCAATCTCCTTGCGAGCCAGATCAAGCCCGTAAAGCACCTGCGATTTCTTGTACACCGGGGTTTCTGGCGTGTTGATGTACTTCGCGGGCAGGCGATCATCGTCGTAGATCCTCCTCGCGCCGAAGCCCAAGACGGATTGGGCTGAATCACGGATGGGCCACAGCACCCGTCCGGCAAAGAAGTCTCTGCCGAAGTCGCGGATAAGCCCCGCGGCCTTGAGCGTCTCGTCGTCAAACCCCTTGGCGCGCAGCGTCTGGCGTAGTGCATGTCCGTTTTTTGGCGCGTAGCCAATCTTGAAGTGCTGCGCGTGCTCGCGAGTGAAACCTCGGCCGTCCAAGAAAATTCGCCCCGCAATCCCCTCGGGCGATTCCAGCTGCTCGGCGAAAAAATCCTCTGCGGCAGCGTTGGCTTCCAGGATTCGCTTGCGCAGGCCCGGTGCATGGGCGGGATTGCCGTCGTCTTCCATGACCAGCTCGACGCCGTAGCGGTCGGCCAGCATCTGCACCGCTTCGAGGAACGAAAGATTCTGGTTACGCTGCAAGAACGTGATGACGTCGCCGCCCTCACCGCATCCAAAGCAATAGAAGAAGCCCCTAGCAGGGGTGACATGGAAGCTTGGGGTCTTCTCGTCGTGGAATGGGCAAAGCCCCTTCAGGGAGCCGCTGCCCGCGTTGCGGAGCATGACGTATTCGCCGATTACCTCGTCGATTCGGGCACGTTCGCGAACCTTCGCGATGTCCTCTTCCCTAATCCGACCAGCCACGCCAGCCATCCTATCTATGCTCTTCTACAGGCGGGCTCGTTAGGCGCCGCGGCCAATTCCTCGTGGCAGCTTCTTCTGATCCCAGCCCAGCAACCGCTGCGCCTGCTCGAACGCGAATCTGTCCGTCATGCCACCCACGTAGGTGACAGCGCCATGTACGCGGTCTTCCATCCGGTATTCCTCCGGCATGGCATCGGGACGCTCAAGGTAGTACTCCACCAACGCGCGCAGCACAGCCACAACCGTCTTCGACTGCGCAACCGATTCCGGCCTCGTGTAGATCTGCTCGTAGTTAAAGCGACGCATGGCCGCCAGCGCCTCAGCACGCAGCGGATCCAGGCCGACTTGCCCGCTAACCATCGTCGTCTCGATCACCCCGTTCAGGAACGTCGCTAGCTGTTCCCGACGGCTAACCCCGGCCACGTCACGGATAATCGGAGGCAGGTCTGCGACTTCCACGATCCCGGCATGAATGGCGTCCTCGAGATCATGCGCGCAGTAGGCGATCCTGTCGGCCCAGCTCACGAGTTCGCCTTCGATGGTCGACGGCGCGGGCCTCGACCACGAGTGATTACGGATGCCGTCCAAGGTTTCCGTGCACAGGTTGAGGCTTGTGAGCACGACGTCCGCGCCCCACGGGCCGTGGTCGTAGCCGTCTTCGATGAAGTGGTCGAAGGCATCCTCACTGGCATGCCCGCCTGGCCCGTGTCCGCAGTCGTGCCCAAGCGCCATCGCGTCCGCCAAGGCGACGTTCGCACCGACGCCGCGCGCCATAGCCACGGCACACTGGGCCACCTCGAGCGCGTGCGTGAGCCTGGTGCGCTGATGATCCGTCGGATAGACCACTACTTGCGTCTTGCCAGCGAGGCGGCGAAACGCCGTCGAATGCACAATCCGGTCTCGATCCCGCTCGAAACACGTGCGATAGGGATCGGGCTCCTCCGGGATCGCGCGGTTTCCGGCGCCCTCTGCGAAGGTTGCGTTTGGATCCAGGGTTCGTCGTTCCAGCTCCTCGCGGAACTCACGTCGTCGCCCAGTGTTCGACGCCGGCCCCACGTGGCTCGATGCGTGCGCGGTCACCAGCCCTTCGCCGTGGCCGTGCATCGTTTGCGCCCATTGCTTGGCTCTTGGCAGTGGCTCGTTCATGGTGTCACCCTCCACTCGCGTCAAGCTCGGCGTCGGCGAGGTGCAGATCTTCGCCGCTCGTGTCGTCGTACCACCCATGCGGCAACACGACTTTGCCTCGCGGGCTGCCTTGTCTGCCACGAGGCGTGCCGAGCTCTCCGACGGGGAACTCCGCATCGGCATCCAACCTATCGACGAGCGCCCTCAGCTCATCCATCGTCGAGATCATCGCGAATTCACGACGAAGTTCGCCCACCGGGTAGCCCTTGAAGTACCAGGCCATGTGCTTTCGTAGATCGACCAGGCCTCGGTCACCGAAGTAGCCATACAGCAGCTCAGCGTGACGCAGAATCATCTGCCCTACCTGTCCAAGCGTTGGGCGCTTGCGGTCCGTGGCGCCCGCGAATGCCGCGGCGAGATCGCCGAAGAGCCACGGCCGCCCGAGGCATCCGCGCCCGATCACGACGCCGTCGCAGCCGGTTTCCGCCATCATGCGAAGTGCGTCCTCGGCTTCCCAGATGTCGCCGTTACCGAGCACCGGGATATCGACGGCTCGCTTCAGCTGGGCGATCCTGGACCAGTCGGCCTCACCCGAGTAGGCCTGCGCCACGCTGCGACCGTGCAACGCGATTGCTGCCGCACCCTCCTCCTGAGCGATCCGCCCCGCGTCCATAAACGTTTCATGTTCGTCATCGATACCAAGCCGCGTCTTGATAGTCACCGGAACACCGAACTCGTCGGCGGCTCGAACCGTCGCACGAATAATGGAGCGGAGACGATCACGCTTGTACGGCAACACGCCTCCCCCACCACGCCTGGTCACTTTGGGTACGGGACAGCCGAAGTTCAGATCAATGTGATCGACGGAGAACTCAGTCGCGAGGATTCTGGCGGCGTCTGCCATCACGTCGGCGTCAACCCCATAGAGCTGGACGGAGCGCACTTTCTCACCCGGGTCGAATTGCAGCATGGTGCGGGTCTTGGAGTCCCCGCACACCAGTGCGCGCGAGGTGATCATCTCGCAGACATACAGCCCGGCGCCTTGCTCACGGCACAGCTGCCTGTAGGCCGCGTTAGTCACCCCTGCCATCGGTGCGAGCACCACAGGGAGATCCACCACGACGGCATCGCGGCGACTCGGTGCGTGCAAGTGCAAGGGCTGTGCCATGAAACTCCTCGATTCGTAGACCACTACAGATTGCCGCACGAGTTGGCGATGTACCGAATCGGCTCACAGGTCATCAGGCGTCACGTACGCGGATGGTTCGTCCACAGCTCGCAGCATGACGGGAGTCAGCAACATTTTGGCGTCGTATCCCCCAAATGCGCGTCGATATGATCCGATGTCTTTCCACTTTGAGACGAGCGCAGCCAGATCCGGTTGATCGACGTTGACCAGCACGTCGACGCTCAGGTTGCCCGGCTTCGCGCGCCAAAATTCCGCAACGTCATCAAGTGCGGCCAGGAGTTCGTCGTCGCAGTGCTGGAAGCGGATGATTGCGTACATAGCTACGTATTCAACACCACGGCACCGACATTTTGATTTGGTAGCACCACCAACCTGAACGATAATGATTATCATGAAGAAACTTGCTGCGTGCCTCTTGCTCCCTGCCGCGATGACACTGGCTGCTTGCTCAACACCCGAATCCACGGACTCGGAAGCCAAGTCGGGCAAGCCCAACATTGTCGTCTCCTTCTACGGCTTGGAATACACGGCCCAGCAGATCGTCAGTGATCACGCGACGGTGACGACGCTCACGCAGCCCGGTCAGGAGGCGCACGGACTCGAGCTGAAGCCGAATCAGGTTGCCTCGCTCGGTAAGGCAGACCTCGTCGTCTACTTGAAGCAGTTCCAACCCGCAGTCGACGAGGCCGTCCAGCAGTCCGGTAACGAACACATCCTGGACGCCGCCCAGTACGCCGAGCTGCTCCCCGCTCAAGGCGGTCACGGCCACGACCACGGCGAAGAAGGCCACGACCACGACCACGGCGAAGAAGGCCACGACCACGACCACGGCGAAGAAGGCCACGACCACGACCACGGCGAAGAAGGCCACGACCACGACCACGGCGATTTCGACCCGCACTACTGGCTGGATCCAAACCGCATGGCCAAGGTTGGCCATGCGCTCGCTGATCAGCTCAGTGAGCAATACCCGGACATGAAGGATGATCTGCAGGCGAACGCGAAGAAGTTCGAAGCATCGATGTCCGCCATTGATGAGGAATACAAGAACGGTCTCTCGAAGTGTGAGCGCAAGGAGTTCATCACGTCACACACCGCGTTCAACTACCTCGCAAAGAACTACGGCCTGACTGAGATCGGCATTTCCGGCATCAACCCAGATGGGGAGCCCTCGCCAGCCCGCATCGCAGAGGTGCAGAAGCTAGCGAGTGAGCACGGCGTCACCACCATCTTCTTCGAGACACTCACCAGCCCGGCAGTCTCCAAGGCCATCGCGGGAGACCTGAACCTCAAGACTGCAGTGCTCGACCCGCTCGAGGGCGTCACTGACAATTCGCCCGGCGACGACTACCCTTCCATCATGCGCGCAAACCTGAAGGCGCTGAAGGAAGCGAATGGGTGCAACTGACCTACTTGTAGAAGCCAAGAATCTCTACGTCGCGCGGGGCAGCAACCCTGTCCTGCGCGACGTTGGCGTACATGTGAAGCGCGGCGAGACCGTCGCAATCCTGGGCGGCAACGGTTCCGGTAAGTCCACGCTGCTGAATGCGCTCGTAGGGCTGCTGCCGCATCAGCAAGGCACCGTCGATCTCTTTGGCACCCCGCTCAACAGATTCCGTGAGTGGCATCGGATCGGCTACGTGCCGCAACATTCTTCGATCCAGGTGGCGACGGCAACCGTTCGGGAAATCGTCGCTTCAGGCAGGCTGCCGCACCGACGAGTACTCTCGTTGCTCAGTAAAGATGATCGTCTCTCCATCGCCCACGCACTCGATGTCGTCGACCTCGCAGATCGCGCAAACTGGCCGTTCACGTCACTGTCTGGAGGCCAGAAGCAACGCACGCTCATCGCACGAGCGCTGTGCACGGAGCCTGACCTTTTCGTGATGGACGAGCCTATGGCTGGGGTGGATCTGCACTCCCAAGAAGGATTGGCTGCGCTGCTTGGTCAGCTCGTACACGAGCAAGACAAGGGACTTCTCGTAGTGCTTCACGAAACAGGGACGATGGCTATCGACCGCCGCATCACGCTGTGCGACGGCAGGATCACCCGCGTCGCACACGCCAAGGATCAGGCCCACCATCATCAGCACCAAACCGGGGCCCCGTCGCCGTTCGGGTTCGACGATCCAGCAGGGGGACGGCATGATTGAGATCTTGTCACTGGCGTTCTTCCAGCGTGCGTTGATTGCCGCGCTCCTGAGCGGCCTTCTCGCGCCTAGCGTTGGTACCTACATCGTGCAAAAGCGCCTCAGCTTGCTGGGCGACGGGCTCGGTCACGTCGCCATCATGGGCGTTGGTTTCGCGCTCATGACCGGACAGGCCCCGCTGCCCGTGGCCATCATCACGGCGGTGTTGGGCGCCATCGGCGTCGAGCTCTTACGCCAAAGCGGGCGGGCGTCCGGCGATCTCGGGCTCGCCATCTTGTTCTACGGCGGCCTGGCTGCGGGCGTCCTCATGGCAGGAGTCGCGGGGCAGGGCCCTGCCGGGCTCAGCAGTTTCCTCTTCGGCTCGCTCACCTCGGTCACGGCCGCGGACATCATCGTCATCGTCGTGCTCGCGGCGATCGTGCTGGCCCTCACCATCGGGCTGTCCCCGCAACTATTCGCGGTGAGCGTCGACGAGAACCACGCCCGCACACTGGGGCTACGCACCCGTGCCCTCAACATGCTGATCGTCGTGCTTGCGGCGGTGACCATCACGATGTCCATGCGCACCGTCGGGTTGCTGCTCATCTCGGCGCTCATGATCATCCCCGTCGCTACTAGCCAGCAGTGCTTCGTCGGCTTCCGGGCCACGCTGTTCGGAGCAATGGGCTTCGGCGTCGTCTCGGCACTCATTGGCGTGTTCGGATCGTTCTACCTCGATACCGCGCCCGGCGCCACCATCGTCGTCACGGCAATCGCACTCATGGCACTGGCATGGCCGCTAGGCAGATATCTGCGGCGCCCCTGGAGGTTCGTGCCGTTCGTGGCGGACCATGGGGAACACGACCATGAGCGGGCCGAGCACCACGATGTCCACGAGCATGACCCGTCGCAGGTCATCCAGCACGGGGACCACTACGATTACGTGCACGACGGACATCGCCACGCGAAGCACGGAGACCACTATGACGAGCACTAAGCGCAACACCTGGCAGCGAGCAGCGGTCAGGGACTATCTCGTCTCCAATGAGGATTTCAGCACCGCCCAGGAAGTGCATGCGGAGCTTCGCGGCATGGGCGACAAGGTAGGACTCGCGACGGTCTACCGGGCGCTGCAGTCGATGGTCGAGGCAGGCGAGGTCGACATGGTGCGCACACCCGACGGCGAGGCCGCCTACCGGGCGTGTACCCCTGGCCACCACCACCACTTGGTGTGTCGAGAGTGCTCGTACACCGTCGAGATCGAGGCCGAATCCGTCGAACGTTGGGCCGACGGCGTGGCTCGCCAGTACGGATTCACCGACGCCGGTCATGAGCTAGAAATATTCGGTTTGTGCGCGGATTGCTCCGCGAAAAACTGACAGCTCAGCGTTCGAAGAACGGCAGGGACCTGAGCGCCCGGTCGAGATGCCACGTCGCGTAGGTCACCACCATGTCATCCACGTGTTTCGCGGTGGCTCGATCGGTTGCTTCGGCCCTGTCCCAAGCACCCTCCAGCAGTGCCCCCATGTGCAGGCGAGAGTCCTCGTCGAGTATCACCGAGCCAGGCTCTTTGCAGTTGTTGCAGGTGGCTCCGCCCGAGCGGGGCGCGAACCAACGGACGTCGCGCTGCCCGCAGCCACTGCACTCCGCCGTCGCAATCTGATAGCCAGCAATGGCCAATGCGCGCAGCAGATACGAGTCGACGATCAGCGCGGGCGGATGGTAGCCCTTCTCCAGCGCCCACAGCGCCCCTGCGAGCAGCAGAAATTGCTGCCTGGCGGGGCTGCGTTCCTCGGCGACGAGCCTGTCCGCCGTCTCCACAAGCACCTCCGCTGCGGTGAAGCGCAGGTAGTCAGAGGCCAGTTGCGTCGGTCGGATGGTCTCCACCTGCGCGACAATGTCGAGGGCGCCCTTACCCTGAGCTAACTGGATATCGACGTGGTTGAACGGCTCCAGCCGGCTGCCGAACTTCGACGACGTTCTGCGAACGCCGCGAGCGACGGCGCGGATCTTGCCGCTGCCGCGGGTGAGCAAAGTGATGATGCGGTCGGCCTCACCAAGCTGGTGGGTTCTAAGCACGACGGCTTCATCACGGTAGGTGGGCACCACTCGATCTTATGCGGCTACGCTAATCGCATGCCCGAGCCTCGCCGACGCCCCACCCCGCACCCTAGCGGCGCGCAGCCCCCGTCGATTCCCGCCAAGGCGCTCCCCCGGCATGTCGCCATCGTCATGGACGGCAACGGCCGCTGGGCGAAGCAGCGCGGGTTGAAACGCACCGACGGGCATGCCCGCGGCGAAGCTTCACTCCTCGACGTCATCCACGGCGCGATCGAGCTCGGCATTCCCTACCTCTCGGCCTATGCATTCTCGACGGAGAACTGGAAGCGCTCGCCCGAAGAGGTGCGTTGGCTCATGGGCTTCAACCGCGACGTGATTCATCGCCGCCGCGACGAGCTGAATGACCTCGGCGTTCGTATCCGGTGGGCTGGACGTCGCCCTAAGCTATGGGGATCTGTCATCAAGGAGCTCGAGGTGGCGGAAGAGATGAGCCGGGATAACTCCACGCTGACGCTGCAATTTTGCGTGAACTACGGCGGGCGCGCGGAGATCGTCGACGCGGCACGCGAGATCGCGCGGCTCGCCAAGGCTGGAAAGCTGGACCCGGACCGGCTCACCGAGGCGCGCTTCGCGAAGTTCCTCGACGAGCCCGAGATCCCGGACGTCGACCTGTTCCTGCGCAGTTCCGGAGAGCAGCGCACGTCGAATTTTCTGCTGTGGCAGTCGGCCTACGCCGAGATGATCTTCCTTGATCGACTCTGGCCGGACTTCGACCGTCGTGACCTGTGGGCGGCCGTGGAGCAGTACGCCAAGCGTGATCGTCGCTTTGGTTCTGCCTAGTTTTTGCGCGCCGGGATGAGCCACCCGAATCGAGATTTCCGTTCTGACTTCGGTTGCCACTCGGTTTTCTCACGTCCGACGTAGATCTGTCGCGGGCGATGGATACGCCTGCTATCGCTGTCGGCCATCTCCTTCCAATGAGCGATCCACCCGGGCGTGCGGCCGATGGCAAACATCACCGTGAACATGTCGAGGGGTATGCCGATGGCACGAAGGATGATGCCTGAATAGAAGTCAACATTCGGGTACAGCTTTCGCTCTGCGAAGTAGTCGTCGGCGAGTGCTGCGGCTTCCAGCTCCCGGGCGATATCGAGCAGTGCATCGTCGATATGCATTGTGTCGAGCAGATCGTCGGCCGCACCTTTCAACACCTTCGCTCGGGGGTCGAAGTTGCGGTACACCCGGTGCCCGAAGCCCATGAGCCGCTCGCCGGATTCCTTACGCTTCACGCGGTCTAGATACGCCTCGACGGAGATGCCGCGATCGCGAATTTCCTCGAGCATCTGCACGACTGCCATGTTGGCCCCTCCGTGCCGGTCCCCCCACAAAGCGCACACGCCCGCCGAGACCGCGGCATAGAGGTTAGCCCCGCCGGACGCCACCATCCGAACCGTCGACGTCGAGCAGTTCTGTTCGTGATCTGCGTGCAGCACCAGGAACATGTTGAGTGCGTGCACCACCTCGGGCGACGACTCATACTCCTTGTAGGGCTGCGTGAACATCATGTGCAGCAGGTTCTCCGCGTACGAGAGGTCAAAGCGCGGATACACCAGCGGCTGCCCCAGGTGAGCCTTGTAGGAGGCGGCTGCGATGGTGCGCACCTTGGAAATCAGCACCGCAGCAGCGTGCCGGAAGCTCTCCTCGTCGTCGATGCTGATCTGCGGAAGGTCATACGCCTGTAGGCCGTTAATGACCGCAGACAGCATGGCCATGGGGTGCGCGTCGGAAGGGAAGCCGTCGAAAAGCTTGCGCATGTCACGGTGCAGCGATGAATTCTCTTCGAGCAAGGACCGAAATTCCTGGCGCTCCTCCTGCGACGGCAGCCCACCGAAGATGAGCAACTCGGCCACTTCGATAAACGACGAATGCTGCGCCAGCTGTTCAATGGGGATTCCGCGGTACCGAAGAACTCCCTGCTCTCCGTCGATATACGTAATACCGGAGCGGCAGGAACCGGTGTTGCCGAAGCCTTCGTCGAGCGTGATCAGCCCGGTCTTTGCCCTCAGCTGAGCGATGTCGATGGCTCGTTCACCTTCGGTGCCGGTGACGATGGGGAGCTCGAGGGATTGTCCGTCGACGTGCAAGGTGGCATGCGAATCCATACATCCAAACTACACTGCGTAGTACCTATCGAGTTCCAGGTGCCCACTGCCTGAACATTCCCATGTTCCGAGATATCGCCTCCTACTGGCACGCTTCGTGCGCTAGTTTGGCACTCATGGCATATCGACTCCTCCTTGTCTGCCGCAGCGAGGCCTAGTCCTTCAGAGACTTCGCCGGCCTCCTCGCTGCGGTGTTCGTTCTGTGCTGGCGCCGATGCCCCTCACTGACACAGGAGATTCTTTACATGACCCGCATCCAGCCAAAGCCCGTGCAGCAGCCCACATCTATGCCAGTGCACCGCTACAGCCCGTTCGTGCCCGTCGATGTGCCAGAACGCACCTGGCCGACGAAGCGAATTGAGAAGGCACCCCGCTGGCTGAGCACCGACCTGCGCGACGGCAACCAGGCCCTCATCGATCCCATGACGCCCAACCGCAAGCTGCGCATGTTCCAGTTGTTGACGGAGATCGGCTACAAGGAAATTGAGATCGGGTTTCCGTCAGCTTCCCAGACCGATTTCGATTTCGTGCGCAAACTCATCGAGGACGATCTGATTCCCGACGACGTCACCGTCTCTGTGCTGACCCAGGCCCGCGAGGATCTGATCGAGCGCACAGCGCAATCGCTCGTCGGCGCCCATCGAGCAACGATCCACATGTACAACGCAACGGCGGAACTCTTCCGTCGAGTGGTATTCCGTATGAGCGAGCAGGAGTGCAAGAACCTGGCGGTTTCCGGCACGCAGCTCGTGATGAAGTACGCCGACAAGTACCTGGACGACGTAGAATTCGGATACCAGTACTCCCCCGAGATCTTCACCCAAACCCCCACTGACTTCGCCATCGAGGTGTGTAACGCCGTGGGTAATGTGTGGCAGCCGGACGCAGACCGCGAGATCATTTTCAACCTGCCTGCCACCGTCGAGCGCTCGACGCCGAACACCTACGCCGACCAGATCGAGTACTTCTGCCGCCACGTCGAGAACCGGGAGCATGTCGTCGTGTCGCTGCACCCGCACAATGACCGGGGCACGGCCGTGGCTGCGACGGAGCTCGGCCAGATGGCGGGCGCGGACCGCGTCGAAGGATGTCTCTTCGGGCATGGCGAGCGCACCGGTAACGTCGACCTGGTCACGCTCGCGCTCAACCTGTACACGCAGGGCGTTGACCCCGAGCTGGACTTCTCACACATCGACGATGTGCGACGCACCGTCGAGTACTGCACCGGCATGCCCGTCGCAGCTCGTCAGCCGTACTCCGGCGACCTGGTGTACACGGCGTTCTCTGGCTCTCACCAGGACGCCATTAAGAAGGGTCTGGAAGATCTGGAACGCCAGGCTGAGGAGCAGGGTAAGGCGCTTCGCGACATCGCCTGGGAGGCTCCCTACCTGCCCATCGATCCGCACGACGTCGGCCGCAATTACGAGGCCGTGATCCGCGTCAACTCGCAGTCCGGCAAGGGTGGCATGGCGTACCTGATGAAGTCCGAATTCAAGATGGACTTGCCCCGGCGCCTGCAGATGGAGTTCTCCCGCGTTGTGCAGCAGCACACGGACACCGTCGGCGGCGAGGTCTCCCCGCAGGAAATCTACGACATCTTCACCGACGAATACCTCACCAAGGGTGCGTGGTCGCTGGAAAAGGTGGCTTCGACGGACAGCAACGGCACCTTCGCACTAACCACCGTGGTGAACAATCACGCCGGCGAGAATGTCACGTACGAGGGCGAGGGCAACGGCCCAGTGTCTGCGTTCATCGATTCACTGACGAAGGCCGGTCTGCATATCCGAGTCCTGGATTACAAGGAGCATGCTCTCAGCACCGGCGGCGACGCCAAGGCTGCGTCGTACGTCGAATGCGAGATCGGCCCCGATGAGGACGCACATGTGTACTGGGGTGTGGGCGTGGACGCCAGCATCACGAACTCATCCCTCAAGGCCATCCTGAGCGCCGTCAACCGAGCCATCCGCAACCGCTGAGGGGTCACGCACCTACCCCGATCGTCGAGTAGCTGCTCGCGCCACCCGATCGTCGAGTAGGCGCCCGCGCCACCCGATCGTCGAGTAGCGGCGCAGCCGCGTATCGAGACGCAGCATTTGAAAAAACTTCAAAATCCGTACGCAGATGAGATGAAGGGCCCGATTTAGGGGTGTTTGGTCAATCTGCGTACGGATTTTGAAGTTTCGTGGTGGGTGGTTTCGATACGCGCCCTTCGGGCGCTACTCAACCACCGGCGCGGAGGCGGCCACCCAGCCACCGGGCCCTCCCCCGATCGTCGAGTAGCGGCGCAGCCGCGTATCGAGACGCAGTAACGGGGTTTCGATACGCCGCCTCCGGGCGCTACTCAACCACCGGCGCGAAGCGGCGACCCAACCACCGGCGCGGAGCGGCGGCTCAACCGCCGGGGCCGGCAAGTGCGGCTAGAAGCCGAGCTTGCCTAGCTGCTTCGCGTCGCGTTGCCACTCTTTGTACACCTTCACGTGCAGGTGCAGATGTACGCGAGTGCCGAGAAGTTTGTTGATCTGGAGGCGGGCCGAGGTGCCAATCTCCTTCAGCCGGACGCCGCCCTTGCCAATGATGATGCCCTTTTGCGACTCGCGTTCGACGACGATGCTGGCGTACACGTCCGTAAGCGGTTTGTCCTCCGGGCGGTCTTCCCGCGGCACTACCTCGTCGATCATCACAGCAATGGAGTGCGGCAGCTCGTCGCGCACTCCTTCCAGGGACGCCTCGCGGATGAGTTCAGCCATGAGGGTTTCCTCGGGCTCGTCGGTGATCTCACCGTCGGGGTAGTACACCGGCCCCTCAGGAAGCAGCTGGAGCAGTGCATCCTCGACGGCCCCTACCTGCTCTCCCGACGTGGCCGACACAGGAACGATAGCTTCCCACTCGATCCCGAGCTCCTTCGCGAGCTCATCGGCGGCCGCCATGCGCTGTAGCACATGGGGTTTGGGCACGAGGTCGATCTTCGTGATGAGGGCGACAAGTTTGGGCCGGTTCGTGAGCCCCTGAATCTCCTGGAGGATGTGTTTGTCCCCCGGTCCGATCTTTTCGTTCGCGGGGAGGCAGACGCCAATCACGTCGACCTCCGCCCAGGTGTCGTACACCAGCGTGTTGAGACGCTCACCCAGCAGCGTCCGAGGCTTGTGCAAACCGGGCGTGTCGATGAGGATGAGCTGCCCATCGTCGCGAGTCACGATGCCTCGCACCGCGTGCCTGGTGGTCTGCGGTTTCGACGAGGCGATGGCAATCTTCTGCCCCACCAGCGCATTTGTCAGCGTCGACTTGCCTGCGTTCGGGCGGCCGACGAAACAGGCAAACCCCGAGTGATGGCTATTCGTCGTCGTTGTCGTCATCTTCGTCTTCTTCCTCCTCGGGGAGCTCCCGCACGAGCACCGTTGCGATTTGGTGACGGCGCCCCAGCGTCTGATCTGCGATCAATTCGATGCCCTCGTACACTGCCCTCGAACCGGAGATGGGAACGAGGTCCAGCTGCTTCGCCATCAGGCCCCACACGGTTTCGACGTCCTCGTCGTCGAGATCGCGGTCAAAGAGTTCGCCAAGATCGCTGACGGAGAGCCTGGACGAAACCCGGTAGCTTCCCTCCCCCAGGTCGACGACGCTCGGCACCTCCTGGTCGTACTCGTCGACGATCTCGCCGACGATCTCCTCCAAGATGTCCTCAATAGTGGCAAGGCCCGACGTGCCGCCAAACTCGTCGACGACGATCACCATGTGCGAGTGATCACGCTGCATCTCACGCAGAAGCTGCGATACGGCTTTCGAGTCAGGGCAAAACTCCGCGGAACGCATAACCTCGGAAACGGTCTCGCCGCGCTCGGCATCCGGGTAGTCGAAGATGCGCTTGGTCACGTCCTTGATGTAGACGATGCCGCGGATGTCGTCGAGTCCCTCACCGATGACCGGAATCCTGGAGAAGCCCGAACGCAGGGCCAGGCTCAACAGCTGACGCAGCGTGTGATTCTCCTTGATGAACACCATGTCGGTCCGTGGCACCATCACTTCTTTGACCAACGTGTCGTCAAGCTCAAACACGGAGCGCACCATCTTGGACTCGCTGTCCTCAATAACGTCGCTCTCCTCGGCCTCAGAAACCATATCCAGGAACTCGGCCTCGCTCGTAAATGGCCCGTCGGAGTAGCCACGCCCTGGAGTGAGCGCGTTTCCGATGAGCACCATGAGCTGGGCGATTGGGTTTAGCAACGTGGTGACAATGGAAATAACACCGCCGAAGAGCTTCAACGTGCGCACGGGATTCTGGCGACCCAGGGTGCGGGGCGCGACGCCCCACAAAATGAACGACACGACGAGCATGATGCCGACGGTCAGCAGCACCCTCGGCCAATCCGTACCGAAAACACTGTGGATGAGCAGGCTGACGAGCGTGATCGACGCGATCTCCAAGGTCATCCTGGCAAACATCAGCGAGTTCACCGTCGGCGCCGGATCTTGGGCGATCATCGAAATGCGTTCGTGAGACTTCGTAGGCTCTTCTGCGACGAGCCGCTCGGCCTTACCTTTCGTCGTCACGGCCACTGCCGCTTCCATGGCGGCAAGCAGGCTCGCCAGGACAGCAAAAAGCAGCGCGAGGATCAGCTCAACCCATTGAGTCTGGGACAACATCAGGGATTACTCTCATCACTAGAAATCGTTGGTCGTGGTTTCAGCATCCGCCACAGTACGCCGACGGCGAGCACCGCGAGGCCCATGATCACCGACAGATACGGCAGCGTCACCACCAAAACAAGGCACATGAGCGCCCCCAGCACCTGCCATGCCCGGTGGTAGCGACGGTACGGGGTGGTTTGTGTGTAGGCGGCCATGTTCGCCACGAAATAGTAGAGCAGCACGCCAAACGACGAGAACCCGATGGCGCCGCGGAGGTCGGCCAATATCACCACGACGGTGAGCACCAAGCCCACGGTGATCTCAATGCGGTGCGGGGTTTTGAAGCGTTCGCTGGTGTGGTTGAACCAGCTGGGGAGGTCGTGCGTGCGCGCCATGGCGAGCCACGTGCGACCGATGCCGGAGAGCAATCCCAGAAGCGCGCCGGCACTCGCCGCCGTTGCGCCGATGATCAGCACAATGCGCGCCACAGTGTTATCACCGACAAGCAACGTCAGCGGGGCTGGGTTACCAGCAAGTGCTGCGGCACCCACCTTCGAAACCAGTGTCCAGGCCACCAAGGCGTACAACACCAAAGTGATAGACAGCGCGCCGATGATCGCTCGACGAATGTTGCGCTCCGGATCAATCACTTCCTCGCCCATGGTGGCGATGCGGGCATATCCCGCGAATGCGAAGAACATCAGCCCAGCAGACTGCAGCACCCCATACGGTGATGTGGTAACCCACTCGAAGGATGCGGAGGTGGGCGGGTGCACCCAGCCGGTGACGAGCGCCGTCGCAATACCGACGATCGCCAACACGACGAGTACCTTCGCAGCCTGGGCGGTGCGCGTCGCCCCTAAGATGTTGATGAGCACGAGCAGCCAGACGATGCCCACTGCGATGGGCTTGGCCCAGCCTTCGGGCACCCAGTACGAAGAGAACACCATCGCCATAGCCGCCGATGACGCCGTCTTCCCGATGACGAAACACCAGCCAGCCAGATAGCCCTGCCACTGGCCGAGTCGTTCCCGGCCATACACATACGTACCACCCGCCGACGGGTACTGCGCGGCCAACTGCGCAGAGCTGGTGGCGTTGCACCACGCGACGAGGGCGGCCAGCGCCAGCCCAACGCTCAGCCAGCTTCCCGCCGCGGAGGCAGCTGGCCCCCACACGGCGAACACGCCAGCGCCCACCATGGATGCCACGCCGATGGCGATGGCATCGCCTAATCGAAGCTGCCGCGCGAGTTGGCTCACCGAGCTTTCTCCAATCCCCATGCCTGAATGATCTTGTCGTTCAGGCCGAACATGATCCGCTTCTCCTCGGGCTCGGCGTGGTCGTGTCCCAGCAGATGCAGCAGGCCATGAATGAGGAGATATTCCGCCTCTTGATCAGGCTCACGACCATTCTCGGCAGCTTGACGCTCAGTCACCGCCGGGCACAGCACGATGTCACCCAACAAGCCGAGCGGGGGTTCCTCGTCTTCCGCAGGTGCTCGAAGCTCGTCCATAGGAAAGCTCATCACGTCTGTCGGGCCCGGCAGGTCCATAAACCGTTCGTGGTAGTCAGCCATTGTTTCCTCGTCGACGAGGACGATGGATAGCTCTGCTTGCGGATGGATGCGAAGCCTATCGAGAGCGAAGCGCGCTAACTGCACCAGCCCTTGTTCGTCGGCTTCCAGGCCGGATTCGTTCGTGAGGTCAATCACGTCCGCTTCACCTTTCGTGCGTCTAGTGCGGAGTCGTACTGGTCGTATGCCGCGACGATCTGCCCCACCAAGCGGTGACGGACCACGTCGCGGGCGGTCAGCTGGCAAAACGTGATGTCCTCGACACCGTCCAGGATGTTCTGCACCATTCTGAGGCCGGAACGGGCTCCTCCAGGCAAATCGATCTGGGTGACGTCGCCAGTAACGCAAATCTTGGATCCAAATCCCAGTCGGGTGAGGAACATCTTCATCTGTTCCGCCGTAGTGTTTTGCGCCTCATCCAAGATGATGAACGCGTCGTTCAGCGTCCTGCCGCGCATGTATGCCAGCGGCGCCACCTCGACGACGCCCGATGTGAGCAACTTCGGGACGGAGTCCGGATCCACCATGTCGTGCAGCGCGTCGTAGAGCGGACGAAGATACGGGTCGATCTTGTCGTTCAAGGTGCCTGGTAGGAAACCTAGCTTCTCCCCTGCCTCGATAGCCGGACGAGTGAGGATGATCCGGTTGACCTCTTTGTTCTGCAGCGCCTGCACAGCTTTTGCCATAGCCAGATACGTCTTGCCGGTGCCTGCGGGGCCGATACCGAACACGATGGTATGGCGATCAATCGCATCGACGTAGCGTTTCTGGTTCAGCGTCTTCGGGCGCACGGTGCGCCCGCGCGAACTCACGATGTCTTGGGTAAGCACATCGGCGGGGGACTCGTCGCGCGCCGTCATCGACACCACGCGCTCGACGGTTTCCGGGGTCAGCCCCTGGCCGGTGCGAAGGATGGCGATCAGTTCGGTGATCACGTCGTTGGCTCTGGTTACCGCCTCGGCAGAACCCGTCAGGGTGATCTCGGAGCCTCGCACGTGGATATCGGCGTCGAGCAAATCCTCAAGCACCCGCAGATTCTCGTCGCCAGGGCCGAGAACGCTGATCATGTCGATGGATGGCGGGACGGCCACAATCCGGTTTCCGGGCAACTGGTGCAGGGGGTTCAGAGCTATAGCCTTCCGACGACGCTCGACGCGGGTCGTCGAGCCGACTTCAGCTTAGCCTGCGAGGCTGGATTCAGTCATCATCTCCGTCGTCGTCCTCATCGATGACGTGCATGGCAGCTTCTTCTGCCGACGCCGCCCCACCGCTGATACCCATTTCTCGCCCTATGGAGTGGCCGTCGCCGAACACGAGGCGACCGGCTCGCTTTTGCCCGACTTCCCTATCTTCGAAGAGCGGATTCCATTTACCCTCGAGCTTGTTGGGCTTGTGCTCAGGTTCTTCCTGCTTCGTGCGCATGTCGATGCTCTCGCCTTGCCGCATCTCCGCAGCGGTCGTGCCATATCCCATGCCAGGGCCCCAGTTGTCCGGCAGGATGTAGCCCTCGTCGAGCACGTCATCCACGCCACGATCGATCAAAGTATCGCCAGCTTGGAGTTGGTCGAGTTCGACGTCATTACGTTCCGGTGCTTCATTGCCTTCCATGCACCAATACTGCCACCCTTTCGCTGCGTTAGGGCTGGGAACGAGGAGAAAGTCCTTCCCACATCAACTACCATCACCCGGGTGACAGATACCCAATTCGCTAAGCGTGGCCGTGGCCACTACGACCTGATCGTCGTCGCATTCGTCGGCCTACTCCTCATTTCCAACGTTGCTGCAACCAAGCTCATCCAGTTTGGCCCCGAGGTGAATGTGTTCGGCTTCCCGGTGCTACCGCTCATCACCGACGGTGGCGCGCTCTTATTCCCCCTCACCTACGTGATCGGCGACGTGCTGGCTGAGGTGTACGGCATGAAGGGTGCGCGTCGGGCGATCCTGATGGGCTTCGTCATGGCGGCCATCGCTTCGTTGATGTTCTTGCTCGTCGGCATCGCGCCGCCTGCTGCAGACTGGCCGAATCAGGAAGCTTTCGACGCCATCCTCGGATTCGTGCCCCGCATCGTGTTGGCAAGCCTCTGCGGCTACCTGCTCGGGCAGCTTCTGAACGCTTGGGTGCTGGTGAAGATCAAGGCCCGCACGTCGGAGAAGGGCCTCTGGGCCAGGCTCCTTGGCTCGACGCTCGTCGGCGAGGCTGCCGACACCACCGCGTTCTGTCTCATCGCGTTCTACGGCGTCATCACCGGCGGCACGATGATCAACTATATTCTCGTCGGCTACATCTGGAAGGTACTCATCGAGGTGCTCGTCATGCCGATCACCTACCAGGTGATCAAACTCGTGAAGCGCTACGAGCCGAGTTACGTAACAGCCAGCTGAAGGATTCACGGCAGAGTGTGGCTAGCTGACGGAGCCACCGATCCCTGTTGCATACGCTCGATCATCGTCATCGACGAGAAGCGCCGACTCGGACGGTTGGACCCATCGCGTTCGACATGATTTGATGAGCGCAGAAGGCAACCAGCGCAGGAAGGCCCGTGCCAACACAACTCACGGCACTCTCGAAGGATCATTGTCCATGAATGCTCTACCGTTCGTGACCCCTCGCCCAATCATCGCTGCGCCCATGGCCGGCGGCCCCACCACCGTCGAGTTGGCGACCGCTGTCTCAGACGCCGGCGGGTTCCCCTTTCTCGCCGGAGGATACAAGACTGCGGAAGCCCTTCACCGCGAGATCAGCCAGATGCGCGCCACGGGTGCGCCCTTTGGCGTCAACGTCTTTGTCCCCACCGACCACTCTTGCCAGACGTT
This sequence comes from Propionibacteriaceae bacterium, assembly GCA_032576855.1. Classification (GTDB taxonomy): domain Bacteria; phylum Actinomycetota; class Actinomycetes; order Propionibacteriales; family Propionibacteriaceae; genus Arachnia. The sequence continues at coordinate 169,795 of JAWFWL010000003.1, read as the reverse complement.
AGACAGAGCAGCATTCACCGCGTATGCGAACGAACTCGCACCCGACGCAGCAACGTACGGCCTCCAGTTGAGCAGTGATCCTGTCAGCGATGATGACCACTGGTCTCAGAAGATCGAGCTACTGACCTCTCACCCCGTGCCCGTCGTGTCCTTCACGTTCGGGCTTCCTCCGGCAACAGATGTGGCGGCTCTGCATCGTAGCGGGACATGCGTGTTGGTAACCGTGACGACTCCCGAGGAAGCACGGGCAGCAACGGAGCGTGGGGCAGACGGGCTTATTGTCCAAGGGCCTCAGGCGGGCGGACACAGCGCTACCTTCGACCCGGAGCGGACACCAGACTCGATGAACCTCCCCACCCTAATTTCGAACGTACGCCAGGTCAGCACACTGCCGCTGATCGCCGCAGGCGGCATCGACAGCGCAACGGCAGTTCGCACCGTTCTCGATGCCGGAGCCATTGCGGCGGCTGTCGGTACCCTCCTTCTACGCACCGACGAAGCTGGTACCTCATCCGTGCATCGAGCGGCGCTGGCGGATCCCGATTTCGATCGCACCGTGATCACCCGGGCTTTCACGGGACGACCTGCCCGGGCCCTCGCCAACGATTTCATCACGCATCACGATGCCCACGCACCCACCGCATACCCTGCTGTTCACCACCTCACGCGTCCGCTCCGGCAAGCGGCTGCCCAAGCACGTGACCCCCACCGGGTGCACCTGTGGGCAGGAACCGGATATCGCCATGCGCCCACCGGCTCAGCGGCCAACGTGATCCGCGCGCTCTATCCACTGCCCAATGACTAACAGCCCTCACACTGAAGTCGCCCGTGCTTCGCACACCTGTTGGCACCGTCATGGCTCTGGCTGTTACGCGAACCTACGCGCACGCCCATGGGCGGGGAATCCTCACCCACCTTCTCAAACACTCGCGCCGACGAGTGAGTAACGCAGTGCCGTGGACTACTTCCTTTTCGCCTGACGATTGGGTGAAGATCCAGCTGATGGGTTTGTTTCGTGACGGCATCGATCATTGGGATTAGTAGCAATCCCCAAAAAAGAGTGTGCGGAGAGAAGCCACTGATCTCAACGACTTCTTTCCAACGCTTCGTATACTCGCGTTCTCAGTAAATGCGATCTTCATCTTGGGACTCACCCTCGTTTCCATTGCGCTACTGAGCCTTCGTTGGGGACCCATGAGCTGGATGTTTTGGTTCGTCCTGCTGCTCAGGAGGAGCGCAACCGCTTTGCCCTACCGCGAGTAGAAGTGCGAGAGGAACTCGTCGCGGAAATCATAGAATCGGCCTTGCCGCATGGCTGCACGGATATCGTCGACGAGCCGAACGGTGAATCGCTCGTTGTGGATGGTGGCGAGCGTCGAAGCCAGCATCTCCTTCGCCTTGAACAAGTGATGCACGTAGGCGCGGGTGTAATGCTGGCAGGTGTAGCAATCGCACCCGTCTTCGAGCGGTTCGAAGGCGCGGCGATGCTTCGCTGTGTTCACGTTGTACCGGCCGTCGGCGGTGTAGATGGCTGCGTTTCGGGCAACCCTGGATGGATTGACGCAGTCGAACGTGTCTGCCCCTGCCTCCACCGCGGCGAAGAGGTCGTCGGGCTCTGAGATGCCCAGCAAGTGGCGGGGCTTACCTTCCGGCAATTCATCGACCATCCAGCCGATGATCTCCCCCATACGCTGCTTCTCCAACGCTCCGCCCAGGCCAAACCCGTCGAACATCTGCCCATCGACGTCGAGCCCCGCCAATCCACGCGCGGCCTGACGTCGAAGATCCTCATACTGCGCGCCCTGGATCACCCCAAACAGCGCTTGATACGGCTTGTCAGCACGCATCTGAGTGAGCCGACGGTGCTCACGCAAGCACCGCTCGGCCCACCGATGCGTGCGCTCCACCGACTTCTCCTGATACTCACGCGTATTCATGAGAGTCGTGAGCTCGTCGAAGGCAAACATGATGTCAGCGCCCAGCTGATGCTGGATGTTCATGGATACCTCGGGCGTGAACCGATGCAGGTCGCCGTTGAGGTGAGACACGAACGTGACCCCATCCTCGTCAACGTGGGCACGGCGCTGCTTGCCGTCGGCAATGACGTCGTCGTTCTGAAGCCCCGTGGTGTCCATGGCGAGCACCTTCTTGAAGCCTGCCCCCAAGCTCATCACCTGAAAGCCACCCGAATCGGTAAACGTCGGGCCCGGCCAGTTCATGAACGGCGACAACCCACCAGCCTCATCGACGATGTCCGCTCCCGGCTGCAAATAAAGGTGGTACGCATTCGCCAGCACCGCCTGAGCGCCCAACTCGCGCACGGTTTCTGGCAGCACCGCCTTCACCGTCGCCTTCGTACCCACGACGATGAACGCGGGCGTCTCGATGTCGCCATGCGGCGTGTGGATGGTGCCGGTGCGGCCACCGCACCCTTCCAGCCGGGTGCCTACCTCGAACGAAAAACTCACAACAACTCCAACTGCCCGAGCGCCACAGCCCCCGCCGTCGACGTGCGCAACACGTGATCGGCGATGCGCACCGGCTGCGCGCCAGCCGCGACGAGCACGTCGAGCTCGTCAGGTGAAATGCCGCCCTCCGGCCCGACGACCACCGCAACGTCGCCTTCCACCGCCACCTCGCGAATGTGCTGCGAGGCATCCTCGTGCAGCACCAACACCGTCGAGACATCGCCGAGCACGTCGGGCAGCTGCTTGGTCGTCGCGAACGAAACCTCAGGGATACTGAAACGCCGTGACTGCTTCGACGACTCCCTCGCCGTGGCCTCCCACTTCGCGAGGGCCTTGTCGCGTCGCTCTGCTGGCCACCGCACGATGGAGCGGTCCGCCTGCCAGGCGACGATCCGCGAAGCACCCATCTCCGTCAACATCTGCACCGCGAGCGTGGAGCGGTCGCCCTTCGCGAGCGCCTGCACGGCGGTGACCCGTCGACGGGGCTCCTCACGCCGAACCGCCTGCACGGTGACGGTGAGCGTCGACTTCGTAATTGCGACGACCGGCCCTTCTACGCCGAGGCCTTCGCCGTCGGCAACGAGCACGCGCTCGCCGACCTCGACGCGCTTCACGGCCGCATGCCGCGCCTCATCGCCGTCGACGATCACCTGATCCCCCACCTGGGGGTTATCGAGGTGTGCGAGGAACAGCGCCCCTGTCATAGCTACTTATCTCCGCGCAACCAGCCGAAGAGCCCGCCGTGCTTGCCCTTATCTGCGATGGGCTCGCCGTCCGACTCGTCCCTCAGCTCAGCCAGCTGACGCAGCAGTTCACGCTGACGATCATCGAGCTTCGTGGGCGTTTGCACCAGGAAGGTAATGCCGAGCTCACCGCGCCCATTGCCGCGCAGCCTCGGAACGCCACGATCCTTGAGTGCAATGCGGGTGCCCGACTGCGTGCCTGCCGGAATCTCCACCTCGACGGTGCGGTCGGCGGCGTCGGAGTTCTCCCACTCGGCTTCGAGCGTCGGCAGGGTGAGCGTCGTGCCCAGCGCCGCCGCGGTCATCGGAATACGAACAACCTCTTCAAGGTTGTCTCCCTCACGCCGGTAGTTCTCGTGTTCCTCCACGTTGATCTCGACGTAGAGATCGCCAGCCGGGCCGCCGCCTGGGCCGACGTCGCCTTGCGACTGCAGATGGATACGGTTGCCGCTGGAGACGCCAGCCGGAATCTTGACGGTGATGGTGCGCTGGGTCGCGACGCGTCCCTCCCCAGAGCACTCCGTGCAAGGATGCGGGATGACAGTGCCATACCCGCGGCACTCGGGGCAGGCCTGCGATGTGCGGATATCCCCCAAGAAGCTGCGCTGCACCTGGATGACTTCACCCTGGCCAGCGCAGATCTTGCACTCAACCGGCTCCGAGCCATCTTCTCCGCCGTGACCGCCACACTTCGGGCACACGACCGCGGAGTTCAGCTTGATGGATTTCTTCGTGCCGAATACGGCCTCGTGCAGCTTGATGCTGGCAGACACGAGCTTGTCGCGCCCCTGGCGCACCCGGGATCGCGGACCGCCACGCCCACCCTGGCCACCGAACATCGCATCCACCAGGTTGGTGAAGTCGAACCCACCGGCGAAGCCGCCGCCGAAGCCGGAGAACCCCGCGCCGCCTCCACCTGCCTGACGCGGGTCTCCACCGCGGTCAAAGATGGCGCGCTTGTTCGGGTCGCTCAGCACCTCGTAGGCCTCGCTGAGCACCTTAAATTTGTCGGCGGCCTCGGCATCGTCGGGCGCGACGTCTGGGTGCACCTTCATGGCCTTACGCCGGTAGGCCTTCTTGATCTCCTCGGGCGTGGCTTCGCGAGAAACCCCAAGGATGTCGTAGTAGTCCTTCGTGCTCACAGTTGTTAGATCAACCTTCCATAAGGAATCGACTCACATAGCGTGCGACGGCACGCACCGACGCGATAGTTGCGGGATAGTCCATCCGGGTTGGGCCGACTACACCAAGGCTTGCGCCCAAGTCACCCGACTGACCGTAGCCTGTAGCGACGAGGCTCGTCGACTGGAAACCGTCGGCGGTGTTCTCTTCGCCAATCCGTACCGTGACGTCGTCGCCGGCCGCTTCACTGAGCAAACGCATGAGCACAACTTGCTCCTCCAACGCCTCCAGCAGCGGGCGCAGGCTCCGCTCAAACGGCACGCCAGCGAGATTCGGGACACCCGCGACGACCACCTGCGCCGTCGGCTCTGCCGCGAGCAACTGCAGCGTGGTCGCGATGATATTTGCGGCGATGGGGCGATACTCGGGGCGAATGGAATCGAGTTGGGAGGCGAGCGCGTCGGCCGCCTCTGCCGGTGTCCGCTGAATCACGCTAGCGACGATGGCGGTGCGCAGCTCCGCGAGCGCATCCGGGTCGATGAACCCGACGTCCACAACGGCTTGATCAACGCGTCCTGATGCAGTGACGATAATCACCATGACGCGCTCCGGCGACAGCGCAACGAGCTCGACGTGGCGGATCTGGCCACGCTGAGTCACCGGGTACTGAACAATGGCAACTTGGTGTGTGAGCTGCGCCAGCAGGCGAACAGTACGGCTCATCAGATCGTCCATCCCGACCGTGCCGTCGAGGAACGATGAAATAGCCCGACGCTCCGCCGGTGAGAGAGGTTTAATGCTGGCCAAGCGATCAACGAAGAGGCGATATCCCTTATCAGTGGGGATTCGCCCGGCGCTGGTATGGGGCTGAGTGATGTACCCTTCCTCCTCGAGCACCGCCATGTCATTGCGCACCGTGGCTGCAGACACCTTCATTTGGTGGCGCTCCACGAGCGCCTTCGACCCGACGGGCTCCCGGCTGGCGACGTAATCGGTCACGATGGCCTTCAGCACATCCAGCTTTCGATCGTCGAGCATCACACCTCCTAGCACTCACACCATGCGAGTGCCAGCCTACTCCCCCTTCCCCAGATGGTTGAAATACGTCGCCCGCCGGGTATGCGTGTCGCATGGCAGCGCTATGTCCGGCGGGGAAACTGCAAAATTCGCCAACAGTTGGCCCAACACCCCGGTTTTGGGCGGGTTACGAGCCACTGTTGGCGAGTTTTGCAGTTTTCATCCGGCATCCCCTCAGCGTGGTCAGCGTCCTTGGCGTCGTGCCCTAGGCTCTAACGCATGGAGATTTCGTGGAGTGAGGTTGCCGACAGGGTCTGGGTCACAACGGTGGAACCGGATGCCGCGAACGTCACGCTGATCGCCGGCGACGAGCGCGCCATGCTCGTCGACGCTGGAGGCACTCCCGAGGTAGGCGCGGCGCTGCTGGCCTCGGCGCGAGAACTCGCGCCGGTCCCCGTCAACACCGTCGTCATCACTCATCACCACGCCGATCACTGGCACGGCATCGAGGGTATGAGCGACGTCGAAGTCATCGCCCACGAGAATGTCGTCGACGACGCCACACCCGCCGAACTTCGCCCCACCACCTTGATTAGCGTGCTCAAGGGCATCCAGCTAGGCGATCGCTTCGTCGAGATCGCGCACTTCGGCAAGGCCCATACGCAGTCGGATCTCGTGGTCGTCGTTCCATCTGCGGACGTGATCGTCGTGGGTGACCTCGTCGAAGACGAGCCCCAGTTCGACGAAACCACCCAGTTCGACACCTGGCCACTCACTCTCGACGGCGTGCTCACCTCGTCGAAACCCAGCACCGTAGTCATCCCTGGGCACGGCCCCGTCACCAACCGCGACGCCGTCATCGATTGCTCGGGGCGCATCGCCGATATGTACACCACAGCCTCGATGCTGGTGCAGCAAGGCGTGCAGCTCGAGCAGCTCTACGAATCCGCTGAGCGGTGGGCGTTTTCTGAACCCACCATTCGCCAGGCCCTGCCGCTACTAGTGGATGAGCTGGCCGCGCGCGGCATCGTCGCGCGAAAGCAACTGCCCATCCGGGGCGTCTAAGCTAGCTCGCCCAGCCTTCCGCGACACGCTCCCACACCTGCTCCGAGCGGGCGACGAGCAGCCCCTTGCCGCGGCTCGCTGCCGAATACGGCTCGCCGTCCAGCATGCGCCCAGCCCCTCCGATCTCGGTGAGCATCAGGCAGCCGACGAGGTGGTCCCACGGGTGCGCATTGTTGTAGTACATGAAGTCAATCTCGCCGGAGACCGCCATCGGGTAGTCGAAACAGGCCGCCCCAGAGCTGCGGCCCATGGGCTCGTGACGGCCACCACCGTCATGACCGAGCCACCGCTGCTGCCCCGTGACCCCCTTCGGCTTGTCCCGCTCCGGCTGAGCTTCGACGGGGGTGCCGTTCATGAGCACCTGCCCCGCCCCGGCCTCGACGGTGTACATGCGCTCGTACTGCGGCTGCCAGATCCAGCCGCGGGTGGTCACGCCGTCGCGCACCTCGGCGAGCATCACGCCGTGCTCGCGCTTGCCGTTCACGAAGTTCCGCGTGCCATCGATCGGATCGATCACGAACGCATGCGGGGCCGACGCGAGGTCGTCCAGCGTCGACGAACCGAGGAACACACCCTCCTCACCGACGATCAGCGCGCTCGGGAACACATCCTTAAGTAGGCCGGTGAGGTGACGCTCCGACTCTCGATCCGCGACGGTGACGAAGTCGCCCGGTTCCTTCTCGTCGATCTCCGCGTCCGCCAGCTGCCGAAACCGCGGGTTGACCACCGCGTCGGCCGTGTCTTTGAGCATTGCCGCAATGCCGTCGATGTCCATGCTGGCAACTGTACCCAACGGGGTTTAACCGTCGATGTGGTCCTGCGTGACGAAGTCGATGAGGCGTTCGACGATGGTGTTGAGCTGCGGCTCCAAGTCCCGCCAGCTATTGGCCCTGGCGAGGATCGCCTGCCAGCCGCGCGCCACGTCGCGCTGATCGTCATGCGGCAGGCCTAGTGCGGCCAGCGTGCCCTTCTTGAAATCAATGTCCATGGGAACGTCGGGCCAGGCTTTTCGGCCCACGCGCTCTGGCTTCACCGCTTGCCAGATGTCGATGAACTCGTGTCCGAGCACCAGCACGCAATCCTCGTGTCCACCGGCGTACACCTGCTTCACAATGCGCGACTCTTTCGAGCCCGGCACCAGGTGATCGACGAGCACCCCCAACCTCCTGCCCGGTTCCGGCCGGAACTCGTCGACGATAGCGGGCAGATCGTCGATGCCACCCAGATACTCCACGACGACGCCGACGTGGCGCAGGTCGTCGCCCCAGATCTTTTCCACGAGCTCCGCATCGTGACGCCCCTCGACGTAGATGCGGCTGGGCAGCGCGACCTTCGCCTGCTCCGGTGTGGCACTCGCACGCGACCCGGACGCGGTGTACTTCGGCTTGCTTGCGCCTTGCCGAAGCGGCGGCTTCAAGGCGACAGGCTCCCCCTCCAACAGAAACCCGGAACCAAAAGGGAATCCGCGACGCTTCCCCTTGCGGTCTTCGAGCAACACCACGCCGTTCTCCCATCCGACGACGGCGCCGCAGAAGTCGTCGAATTCAAGCACCATGTCGAGTTCGACGGGCACGTTCCTAGTCTTCTTCATGTGGGAGCGCTGCCAGCCGGGCGCGAGGACGTCACGGGAGTATCGGTTCACGGCTGGCGACCCTACCGAACATGGCTTGCGGCGCCCCGGAGGCTCTCCGAGACGCCACAGGTTGGGTGGTGTGAGATCAGCGAAGCTCAAGTCGGCGCTGCACACTCACCAATGCCTGCCAGAACATCCCCGCAGAAAGGAGGATGGAGCCGACTACCAGGAGTACGGGTAGACTCCCCGCATCATCGGCACTCATATCCGTGAGCAGTGGCGGCGTCCAGTACCAGGCTCGACCGATGAAGTCGTACGTCGGTGGGATCAGAAGCAGCACGAGCCCGATCAGCTGCATCGCCACGTAGACGATGATGTAGACGATGACTGGCCCGAAGCCTCCCGACTTGTTGATCCACGCTTCGCTGCCGATGACAACGGCGAAGTAGATCTGCGCGAGCATGCCAAGGTAGGTCAGCAGGCCGATCACCAACGCGATCACGCCCAAGTCAGGCCGATCGCTCACAGTATCGGTAACAGCCCGGGTCACGATGTCCAGCGCGCTACCTCCGAGGACCGCGTCGGCCTTTCCGAGAATCCACAGCGACGAGGCACAGACCACGAGAGACACCAGGCTCACGAGGCTCGCCCAGAGAAACTTGGAAGCGATCATTGTGGAGTTCTTCACGGGAACGGTGAGTTCGAAGTATCCGCGTCGGCCGAAGGTGCTGCGGTAGAGATGTATCCCGAGGTAGAGCTGCACGGCGAACGGCAGTGCAGCAACCGCGATGATCCCCAGGACGATCGGCACTCCCGCCACGGCGCCTGAGATGTGGGCGGCTCCGTACGAGACCAGCGCGAGCAGGAGGGTGAAGCCCCAGCCCAGGGCTATCGCCCACTTGGTTCGGATGAATTCGTATTTCAGTACTGTTCCGACCATTGGTAAACCTCCCTAAAGAGTTGGTCCATGCTTTTGCCGTGCTCGGAGCGAAGGTCGTCGACGGAGCCCTCAATCAGCACTTGTCCGTAGCGCATCATGATGACGCGGTCGAGCACGGGTTCGATGTCGGCGATCAGGTGGGTGGAGATGAGGACGAGCGAGTCCGGTTCGAGGTTGCGCACGATGGCGCGCAGGATCACGTCGCGGGCTGCCGGATCGACGCCTGAGATGGGCTCGTCGAGGAGAAACACCTTGGCGTCACGACTCATGGCGAGCGCGATCTGTGCTTTCTCCCGCATGCCTTTGGATAGCTGGGAGAGCTTCATTCTCGGTTCAAGCCGGAAGAACTGCAGCAGGTCATCGAACTTGACGCGGTTGAAGTCGTCGAAGTAGTCGGCGTACTGCTTGGCACAGAATTCGATGCGGCTGCCGTCTGCGAGGAAGCTCTCGTCGGGAAGGAAGCTCACCTTCGCCTTCGACGCCGGGCCGGGGCGCTCCCCTGCGACGGTGACGTCGCCGTCGTAGCGAACCATGAGGCCTGCGAGCACTTTGAGCAGCGTGGTTTTTCCGCAGCCGTTTTCTCCGAGGAGCCCGACGACGTTGCCCTCGTCGAGGCTGAATGAGAGGTTGTTGAGCGCGGGGAAATTCCCGTACTTCTTCGTGAGTGATTGCACTTGGATGGCTTTCATGATTGCTCACCTTCCAGTTGTCGCCATCGTTGCTTCAATAACTCCAACGCCCTGGTTTGCTGCATGCCGAGCCCTTGGGCGCGACGCACAAACTCGTCGGCGTGACCTGTGGCCACGCGTTCGCGGAGCTCGTCGATCACAGTGGTGTCGTCTGTGACGAACCGCCCTTTCGTGCGATCCGGCACGGTGACGCCCATGCGGTCGAGTTCGCCCATAGCGCGTTGGATGGTGTTGGGGTTGACCCCGAGTTCGACGCCGAGATCGCGAACGCCTGGCAGCTTGCTCCCCGCGGGCCACTGGCCCGTGACGATTCTGCGCGAGCATTCATCCACCAACTGCAACCAGATGGGCGAGGAATTGTCGAACTGCATTCCCACACCTCCTGTATTGCTGTACTAGGTACTTAATACAGTAAGACAGTGGGACGCCACTGTCAACACCTCGCAGCAGATGAATTGGGCGCGTCAGTCGAGTAGGTCGCGAATAATCCCGTCGGCCAGCAGGCGCTGTCGCACGATGAGCCGCCCATCGACGACCTCCACCAGCCCTCGCTTTGTCATAGAAGGAATGCGCGCACGCTCCGACGACGTCAGCACGCTGAGCGGAAGCCCGTCGGCGAGCCGAAGCTCAAGGAGCACCCGTTCGACGCGGCGGTCTTCCGCCGTGAGCACCTCGCGCCCTTGCGCCGGAGACACGCCCGCGGCCAGCGCGTCCACGTAGGCGCGCGGATGTTTTCGGTTCCAGAACCGCACCCCGTCGATATGGCTGTGCGCGCCCGGGCCGATCCCCCACCAGTTTGCGCCCTTCCAATAGGCGATGTTGTGCCGGCACTCACCGCCGGGCAGCGCCCAGTTGCTGGTCTCGTAGTTGTGGAAACCGCGTGCGGCCAAGAATTCGTCGGCCATCACATACTTGTCCGCGAGGTCATCGTCGTCCGGCATGGCCAGCTCACCTTTGCGCACCCGCAAGGCAAGCCTGGTGCCTTCTTCGACGATGAGTGAGTAGGCGCTGACGTGGTCGACGGGGGTGTCGGCCACCGCGTCAAGGCTCCGTCGCCAATCGTCGAGCGACTCCCCCGGCGTGCCATAGATGAGATCGAGGCTCACGTGTTCGAACCCAGCCTCCGACGCCCAACGCGCCGCATCCAGACCGCGGCCGGGGCTGTGCTGCCGGTCGAGCGCCTCCAGCACATGCGGCACCGACGACTGATACCCCAGCGAAATGCGCGTGAACCCACCGCTGCGCAGCACCTCGAAGTAGCTCGGGTCGACGCTCTCCGGGTTCGCCTCCGTCGTGATCTCCGCGTCGTCGGCTATCGGAAAGCGCTCCCGGATCGCGTCAAGCAGCCCGACGAGCTCCCCCGCTCGCAGCATCGTCGGGGTGCCGCCACCGAAAAACACGGTGCGCACGGTTTGGGAACCGAGCACACGACGAGCGACGTCCAACTCAGCCCGTGCTGCATCTATATACGAAGCTGTGGACATCGAGCCCAGTTCGGATGCCGTGTACGTGTTGAAGTCGCAGTACCCGCATCTGGTCATGCAAAACGGTACGTGCACGTAGATGGAGAGCGGCCCGTCGACGTCGGTACCAGCCGGAAGCTGGCCGCCTGCCGGGACAGGCTCGCCTTCTGGGAGTTGAGATGCCACCCGCATGAGACTACCGGGCGCGACGCAGCTCGTTCGCTCATAGATGACACACTGAACCGTGGGCAGCCTCACCATTTTCCCATCAGAGATGAGAGACTATTTCCCATGATCAACCGTCGTTCACTCCTAGCCTCCGGCGGAGGGCTCGCCGCCCTCGCCACTCTTGCAGCTTGCGGCAACAACAACCCGCTTGACGATTCCTCGTCTGATCCCAGCAAGAAGTCAGACGGTGGCGCGAAGGTTGCGCTCACGCAGTGGTACCACGAGTACGGCGAACCCGGCGTGAAGGAAGCCGTCGAGAAGTACGGCTCCGAGTACCCCAATGCCAACGTCAAGGTGCAATGGACTCCTGGCGACTACATGAAGATCCTCGGCGCGGAGCTGCTGACCCCCAAGGCGCCCGACGTGTTCGAGTACGAGCAGGGCGGTTCGCTGGACATGATTCGCGGCGGGCAGCTCGCTGATCTGACCGAGCTTATGGATCCGGTGAAGGATCAGTTCAACAAGGCGGTGATCGACCGCTTCACGTTCCAGGACAAGATCTACGCCATCCCTCAGACCATCGACATGCAGATGCTCTTCTACCGCAAGTCGGTGCTGGAAGAGAAGGGTATCGAGCCCCCGAAGACGTTTGCAGATCTCGCCGCAGCCGCGAAGGCTGTGAACACGAAGGACATGGGCGGCTTCTTCGCCGGCAACGACTCCGGCGTCGGGGTACTAGGCACCGTCTTCATCTGGGCTTCTGGCCATGACCAGCTGAACGAGGATCGCACGGAGGCCGCATTCCTTACCGATGAGTTCTACCAAGCACTCGTTGACTACCGCGAGCTCGTGAAGTCGGGCGCGGTGCTCTCTGGCGCTTCAAATGATTGGTTTGGCCCGGAGGCCTTCGTGAACGAGGAGTGCGCATTCCAGTGGGGCGGCCTGTGGGGCCTTCCCCAGGTGGAAGAAGCCTTCGGCGACGATTTCGGTGTGCTCCAGTTCCCCGCCATGGGCGCGAAGGGACGCCCAGCCGTGCCCTTTGGCGCATTCGGCGCCTGCGTGAACGCCAAGAGCAAGCACGTCGACGCTGCCAAGGAGTTCATCAAGTGGCTCTGGATTGATCAAGAAGACAAGCAGATTGATTTCTCCACTGGCTACGGCGTCCACATTCCTGCCAAGGATACGCTGACGTCCAAGACTGAGCAGTTCAAGGACGGCCCGGGTGCCGATGCCGCCAAGTTCGTCAGTGAGAACGGTTTCGCCAACGACATCATGTGGTCTGGCTCGCTCGGCGAAGCGTACGGTGCAGCCGTGAGCAAGGTGATCGTAGACGGAGCCGACCCGAAGAGCGCGTTCTCGAGCTTTGGCGAGCTCGCAAAGAAAGAACTCGCCAAACTGCAAGGCTGATCGCAACGTGTGGAAACGCCTACGCGGATACCAGGGACGAAATCTGTGGTTCCTGGTATTCGTCGCGCCATTTTTCATCGGCCTGACGGTCTTCGTGTACGTGCCGGTGCTGTGGAGCGCCTATTTGTCGTTTTTTGAGGCCAAGAACACGATCACACCGACGAGGTTCGTCGGATTCGAGAACTACTCGAGTCTGCTGCAAGACGAACTATTCATGAACTCACTGGGTGTGTTCGTAATCTTCGCGGTAGTCATTGTGCCGCTCACGTATGTGTGTTCGCTGGGCCTCGCGCTGCTTCTCAACGACCTCAAGTGGGGGCAGGCGTTCTTCCGCTCGGTGTTCTTCATCCCCTCAGCGGTGAGTTACGTCGTCGCAGCCATGATTTGGCGGCTCGTGTTTTTCAACAACGCCCGCTTCGGCATGCTCAACTCGCTCCTCCGCGCTGGCGGCGGGGAGTCAGTCAACTGGCTGGGCGGCGGAAACAACCTGTACTGGATAGCCCTGATCAGCGTTCGCCTGTGGCTGCAGGTGGGCTTCTACATGATTTTGATCATCGCCGGTCTGCAGCGTATTCCGTTGGAAACCTACGAGGCAGCTGCGCTCGACGGTGCGTCGGGCTGGCGAATGCTGCGCTTCATTACGCTGCCACAACTTCGGGCCACCAGCGTGGCCGTCATCATGCTGCTGCTCATCAATGCGTTCCAAGCCTTTGACGAGTTCTACAACATGCTGGGCAGCATCGGTTCGTATCCGCCTTACGGCAGGCCACCGCTGGTGCACCTCTATCTGATCTCGTTCGGTGGTGGCCAGCAGGACCTGGGCTTGGGTGGCGCCGGAACCATGATTCTGGCCACCATCATCGTGCTCTTCTCGCTGGGCCAGAACTGGGTCATGGGTCGCGAAGAACGTAAGGAGCGTCGTTTGGCGAAGGAGAGCAGAGCATGAAGGGAACGAAAGCATTCACAATCGCCCGCTACGCCCTCCTGATCATGTTGGCGCTGTTGTTCCTGCTGCCGTTCTATGTGATGTTTCGCAACGCGTTCTCGACTCAGCGACACATCGCGTCGGCGCAGTGGCAGTGGCTGCCCAACCAGTTGGATTTCACTAATCTGGAATCGCTGCTCGAAAACGACTCGATCGGCATCGGGCGAGCCATGCTCAATTCTGCGATCACCGCAGGCTCTCAGACTGTGATCACCGTCGTGGTGAGCCTCATGGCTGGCTATGCCTTGGCGCGCTGGACGCATCGGCTCGCGAGCTTCTTACTGGGGCTCACCGTGTTTACCTTGATGGTGCCTGCGACGATGACCTTCGTTCCGACATTCATCATGACCGCACAGCTCGGCTGGATCGACACGTATCGTGGCCTGGTTATTCCAGCGGCGTTCTCAGCTTTCGCGACGTATCTGTTTCGGCAATTCTTCCTCGATTTCCCTGCCGAACTCGAGGACGCCGCACGCGTCGATGGCTGCACACCTTGGGGTGTGTTTTGGCGTGTCGTGGTGCCGAATTCCAAGGAGATCATCGCCGCGGTTGGCACCATCGTGCTGCTGGGCGCGTGGAACGCCTTCCTGTGGCCCAGCTTGATCGGCAGAGACAACACCCGCACAGCCCAGGTAGCACTGTCGCAGTTCATGACCAGTCAGGGTGTGCGCCTGCCTGAGCTGTTCATGGGCTCCATCATTGCGATCTTGCCGATGCTCGTGATGTTCCTATTCCTGCAGCGTTATCTAGTACGCGGCTTCACCACGTCGGGACTTCGCTGAGGCTCAGCTCTTCTTCGAAGGCTCCGACGTGGACAGGGCCGCGACGAAGGCCTCCTGCGGAACTTCGACGCGCCCCACCATCTTCATGCGCTTCTTGCCTTCCTTCTGCTTCTCGAGCAGCTTGCGCTTACGAGAGATGTCTCCGCCGTAGCACTTGGACAGCACGTCCTTGCGGATGGCGCGGATGGTTTCGCGCGCGATCACGCGTGAACCGATGGCTGCCTGGATGGGCACCTCAAACTGTTGTCTAGGAATGAGCTCTTTGAGCTTGGCTGCCATCTGCAAACCGTAGGAGTACGCCGACTCTCGGTGCACGATGGCGGAGAATGCGTCGACGGGGTCACCGTGCAGCAGGATGTCCACCTTCACGAGGTCGGAAGGCGCCTCCCCCGCTGGCTCGTAGTCGAGGGATGCGTACCCCTTGGTGCGCGATTTCAGCGCGTCGAAGAAGTCGAAGACGATTTCGCCGAGTGGCAGCTGGTAGCGAATCTCCACGCGATCCTCAGACAGGTAGTCAAGTCCCTTTTGCACGCCGCGCCTGGTCTGGCACAGCTCCAGGATGGTGCCGATGTACTCAGCCGGAGCGAGAATGGTGGCGTTCACGACGGGCTCGTATACCTCGTCCACCTTCCCCTCTGGGAACTCCGACGGGTTCGTGACCACGTGCTCCGAGCGGTCTTCCATCACCACTCGATACACGACGCTCGGCGCGGTGGAGATGAGATCGAGGTTGAACTCTCGTTCCAGCCGTTCCCTCACAATCTCCATGTGCAGCAGGCCAAGGAACCCGACGCGGAAACCGAATCCGAGCGCCCCGGAGGTCTCGGGCTCATACAGCAGGGCCGCGTCGTTCAGCTGCAATTTGTCGAGGGCCTCGCGCAGCTCCGTGAAGTCGTCGCCGTCGATGGGATATAAGCCTGCGTAGACCATCGGAACCGGGGGTTCGTAGCCGCCGAGATCTTGATCAGCTGGCTCCGCCGCGACGGTCACCGTGTCGCCAACGCGGGACTGCCGCACGTCTTTCACACCGGTGATCAGGTAGCCAACTTCTCCGACGCCGATGGCGTCCTGCTTCGTCGGCTCGGGCGCGATGACGCCAACTTCGAGCAGCTCGTGCTGGGCGCCAGTAGACATCATCTGGATACGGTCGCGGTGGCGGAGCGCACCGTCGACAACGCGAACGTAGGTGACCACGCCGCGGAACGTGTCGTACACCGAGTCGAAGATCAGCGCGCGCGCTGGCCCGTCGGCATCGCCCACGGGCGCTGGGATTCGCTCGACGACGGCGTCGAGCAACTCCGGCACACCGACGCCCGTCTTGCCTGATACCCGGAGCACCTCGCTCTCGTCGCAGCCAATGATGGATGCGAGTTCCCCCGCATATTTGTCAGGGTCAGCGCCTGGCAGATCAATCTTGTTGAGCACCGGGATGATGGTGAGCTCAGCCTCGATGGCGAGATACAGGTTGGCGAGAGTCTGGGCTTCAATGCCCTGCGCCGCATCCACGAGCAGGATCGCGCCTTCGCAAGCTTGCAGGGAGCGGGACACCTCATAGTTGAAGTCGACGTGACCAGGGGTGTCAATCATGTTGAGCACGTGCACGGTGTCGCCCACCGGCCATGGCATCCGCACGGCCTGGGATTTGATGGTGATGCCGCGCTCGCGCTCAATGTCCATCCGGTCGAGGTACTGTGCGCGCATGCTGCGGTCGTCAACAACCTTGGTGAGTTGCAGCATTCGGTCCGCGAGCGTCGATTTGCCATGGTCGATGTGTGCAATGATGCAGAAGTTACGGATGATCGAGGGATCAGTCTTGCCTGGGATGGCCATGCATCATTCCTTGCATCGAAGCGGTTCGTAGTTGGCTCATCATCTCATCTCGCGTGCTAGTTCGCGAGTTTCCAAGCGGTGCATTTGGCGAAGCCCTAAGCCTGCGTGTAACGTAGGCCGTCGCGTCAGGTTTGGCGCATCACCGAGCACCAGAAGGATTTTTCGTGGCAAACATCAAGTCCCAGATGAAGCGCAACAAGACCAACGAAGTTGCGCGCCTGCGCAACAAGGCCGTGAAGTCGAAGCTGCGCACCCACGTCCGCGAGGCTCGCGCCGCCATCGCCGAAGGCGAT
This sequence comes from Propionibacteriaceae bacterium, assembly GCA_032576855.1. Lineage (GTDB taxonomy): Bacteria > Actinomycetota > Actinomycetes > Propionibacteriales > Propionibacteriaceae > Arachnia. Next base: position 153,250 of record JAWFWL010000003.1, on the reverse strand, counting down.
GCCGCTAAGGCCGCAGAGCTCACCGCAGTGGCCAACCGCGCTCTCGACAAGGCTGTATCGAAGGGCGTCATCCACGCTAACCAGGCCGCCAACCGCAAGTCGGCGCTCTCCGCCGCCACCGCGAAACTCCAGGCCTGACGATTCATACAAGGTAGCGCCTCGGCCCGACTCGGTGGCCGAGGCGCTGTTTTGCGCCCGCTTGCAAGTATCCCGGTAAAGATAGATCAAGTTCGTGGTGGGTCTACCCACCACGAACTTGATCTATCTTTAGCGTATTGCTCGTGTGGTCCGCTCACCGTCCGCGGTACTGATAGCGAAGCAGATCCAGCACGAGCGATTCCAGCGCAAAGTTTGGGTCCGTCGCCGCGCCCTTCACCTCGGCGTCCGCTCGCGCAACGCGCTCGATGGCGGCACTGACACCGTCGGGGTTCCAGTGCCTGGCCTGCTTGCGCAACTCCTTGACCTTGAAGAATGGGACGCCAATGAGTCGGGCCATCTCGCCGTCGTTCATGCGCCGGCCCTGGACGTCGAGATACTTCCCCATCGCACGGAAACTACTCGCCAGCGCCGCGGTGACCAGCAGTGGCGCCACCCCCGTCTCAAGTGCCCAGCGCAACCGCTCCAGCGAGAGCGTAGCGTTGCCTACCATCACCGCATCGGCGACGGAGAAGCTTGACACCTCGGCTCGTCCGGCGAAGTAGCGTCGGATGAGGGGCACGTCGATCTCGTCTCGATCATTGTCGCGGGCAAGCTGCCCGACGGACGCGACGATGGCTCGAAGGTCTGAGCCCACGGCAGCGACGAGTGCTTCCGCGGCCTCCTGCGTCATCCGTAGGCGATGCGAACGTGCTTCTGCTTGCACGAATTTCCAGAGTTCCCACGGCTTCGGCGCTTCCACCTTGACCGTCTCGATCTTCGCTTTCTTTAGCTTGTCGATTAGTCCTTTGCCCTTGTTTCCTCCCGCGTGCACGAGGATGAGGCAAAGGTCTGGACCTGGGTCTTTGGCAACCGCTACGAGCTGGTCCACGACCTCCGTCGGGCAGGCGCCGACGTCTTCAATGACAGCAACGATTTCGCTGGAAAACAGGGAACCTCCGACGACCTCGCTCAGCATGGATTCCCCCAGAGCATCCGCCGTGATCCGGTTTACATCGGCTCCCGGCTGGGCTTGGAGGGCTGCAGCTTTGCGTTCTTCAACAGCGCGCTCGGCCAATAAGGATTCCGTTCCCGATATCAATACGGCGCTGCCAAATCCACTCATGGGGTTAAGCCTGCCATGCCGCACGGACAGTAGTGCCATCGCAGCGCGCTGGTGGGCACAATCCGCGCTCCAACGCCCTGTTCATTTCCCGGTTCTCCTCACATGGATTCGGCCATCTAGCTGCAACGCCAGCGATCCCTCTTCATCAGTACGCGCCATCGCCATGCCGCTGTGCGCGGCCAGTTCTAAGGCTTTGCTGGCCGGATGCCCATACGCGTTGTCCTCGCCCGAACTCGCCACAGCCAACGCGGCCCCGGTTGATGCGAAGAATTCTGGGTCCTGCCTGGCTGAACCGTGGTGCGGCAATTTCAGCACATGCGCTTGTACGGAGAGCCCGTGTCGACGCGCCTGCCGCAGGGCTTCACGTTGCCCCGCGGGCTCCACGTCACCTGCGAGCAGCAACCTGAGCCCACGGACCTCCGCCACCCCGACAATGGACGAATCATTCTCTTCCGACGATTCCCCTTGCTGAGCGGCGTATGAACCCTGGCGTGGTTGCCAGGCCGAAATCGTCGTCCAACGCATGAACCCGACGGAAAATTCGTCCCCCGGGCCGGTTGTTCGCAGCGAAGCCTGCCTCGCAAGCTGGCGGACGCGCCGCGCTTCCTCAGCAGGTGACTCCATGGGGCTCACCAACACGAGCTTCGGCTGGAAGCGTCGCACTACGGCTGCAAAGGCTCCCACGTGATCGGCATGGAAGTGTGTGAGCACCACGACGGGAATTTGCTGGATGCCGAGTCTGTTCAGACACGCGAGCACCGGGCCTGGGTCTGGGCCTGTGTCGACGAGCACGGCTGTGGATGTGTCAGCACGCAGCACGACGGCGTCGCCTTGCCCGACGTCGCAGAACACCGCGTCCCAGTTGCCGGGCCAACCGGGCGTCGGGGCTTGCCAGAACGATCCCCATGCCAGCAGCGAGACGAAAAGCACCGTAGCCCACCAGCGTCGCAGCACAGGCTGCACCACCACGGTGAGGGAGGCACAGGCCAGCGTGATCAGAATCAGCCCCAAGGCTCCAGGTATCCAGTCGATGGTGGCGTTGGGCACACTGGCCCCCGCGGATGCGATCCACACGATGGGTTGCGCACTCCACCCGGCGAGCCAGCCCAATAGGGAGCTGAGCGGTGGCAGGAAACATGTACAAGCTGCCGCGAATCCGAGCACTGTGGTGGGTCCGACGAAAGGTCCGGCCACCACGTTGGTGAGAACCCCAACGATGGACACCTGCCCGCTCAACCACGTGATAATCGGCTGGGTCAAGATCTGGGCAGCGAGAGGGATCGCAAGGGCTTCCGCAAGCCAACGAGGCGCCCACCTCGTCAGCGCCTGGATGAAGGGCGGGCCAAGCACCACGATGCCTAGGCACGCACTCGACGAAAGCCAGAATCCCGGCGCCCTGGACAGCCATGGGTCGAGAGCCATGAGCGCCACCACCGCGACGCAGAGTCCGCGAATGCTGCGGCGTCCGGTGCCAACTCCCGTAGCCGCCAAACTCACCAGCCCCATGGCCGCCGCACGCTGCACCGACGGCTCCGGTCCACACACGATCACGAACATCGCCACCCCACCGACGGCTGCCGCGCGCACAGCCCAGCCCCGCACACCAGCAAAACGCAGGCTCGCCAAGATCACGCTCAACATCAGCGCCAGGTTGGCGCCGGATACGGCAAGCAGGTGAGTAAGCCCGGTTGCTTCGAAGTCGTCCGACATAGCTTGAGTGATGCGGGACGTGTCGCCAACTACTAGCGAGGGCACCAAGGCCCGCTGCACGTCCGGGGACGCTTCCACGGATCTGCGCAGGCCGTCGCGCAGGCCTCCCGCGAGTTTGTCCATGAGGCCAGGCGGATGCAGCGCTGCACGCACGTTTCGAAGCTGCATCTGCGCAACGACGGCGTCGCCTGCATCGGTTGCGCGTAGCCTCACTTCGACGAGGTACGACGCCCCAACACGCATCCGGAGAAGCTCCGGCAGCTGTTCCCCAGTACCGCGCAGTTGGGCGGGCAAGCTCTGACGGGTGTGGACACCGCGGCCTTCTACCATTGCCACCTGCACGAGCGCTTTCCCAGACGGAGGTCTGGGAGGCTTGTCAGGTAGCGGCTTGGGCTCGGAGACAATCCGCACCTCAGCCCGCACCGTCGCCGCGTTGTTGGCCAGGTTGGCAAGGTCTGACTGTGCGCGTTGCAGCGCCAGTAACCCGGCGAGCCCCGATAACAGCGCGAATGCGACGCACCCCAACGCCAGCCAGGGTGCTTTCCGACGAACTCCCACCCCCGCCGCCAATCCCAGCACGAGAGCGCCGACAATGCCCGCAAGTGAGGCTGAGGTTCCCACCAGCGCGCCTGTCCACACCCCTACGGCAAGCGGCAGCAGACGCCAATCGTGTAGCTTCACACCGAGACGTGGGGCTCGAGCTTGGTGAACGTCTTTGGCCCGATTCCCGTGATCTCCTGCAGCTCGGTGGCGGCGGTGAAACCACCGTGCTCCTCGCGCCAGGCGATGATTGCTGCCGCCGTAACCGGACCGATGCCCGGGAGCGTTTCCAGCTCCTCAGCCGTGGCGGTATTGAGATTCACTCGTCCGCCGGCATTGTCGCCGGAGCCTGTAGCCGAGCTACCCTGCCCACCGGTGTTGGACTGGCCAGACGCCTTCGGCCCCGCAGGCTGCTCTCCCGCCGAGACGTGACTCTCCTCCCCTTGGCTCCCCACCTTCACCTGCATGCCTGCACCAACCGGAGCGGCCAAATTGAGGTCACCAGGCACGGCTGCGTCAGTCAGCCCTCCTGCTGCCTCAATGGCGTCCTGAACAATCGCGTCGGAAGGAAGTGTCACGACCCCTGGCTTCGCCACAGCACCGGTGACGTGTACCCGAATGGCGACGGGCTGACTCGGCGGCTGCGACGGGGGTGGCGCGCCGTTCGTGGCTGTCGGTGGTTGCTGGGCAATGCTCGGAGCCGCCGGCGTCGACGGTTCGGGCTGGGGCGACACTTCGGTCGCTACTGACTTCCCGAGCGAGATCGCCAGCGTAATGGCCACCACAGCCAACAGCACCACCAAGGCGATGATGTGGGTTCGGCTGAGCGCAAGCCTGGCCCGCCATGACGGCGCGGCAACCGACTGATTCTGTTCCGACGCGGCATCGCTCGGTTGCGACGGCGGGGCCTCTTCCAAGTGCACGTCCACCGTGTGCGGCTGCTCGACGGGCAAGTCTTGCTCGTCGATGTACTGAGTGGGCTCCGCAGCACGCTTGGGCGCACTGATGGGGCGCTGGCCCACGCTGACGTAGGCCAGCCTGGCCCTCGCGAGTTCGTCCGCTGGATCCGTGGTCTGCTTCCTCATACAAGCAGGATGGGCGCGACACGCCCGAGATTCCCATCCGAATCCAAATCTGTGGAGAACTCCGACCCAGAACTACTTTCCTGGGACGAGACTCAGCATCTTCGGCAGCTTCGCAATCACCTTCATCACCGGGCGACCGTCCAGGTTGCGCTGCACATTCTGGTCAGCCATCGCCAGCTCGAGCGCGGCTTCCTCAGTGATGTCGACGGGAACCTCGAGCTTGGCCCTGATCTTGCCCTGAATCTGCACCACCATCGTGACCAGGTCTTCAGCCGCGAGATCAGGATCCGACGTCGGCCAAGTGCTATTCGCTACGGACGGCTCATGGCCGAGCAGTTCCCACATCTCTTCGGCCACGTAGGGAGCGACGAGCGAAAGCGCCTGCGCCGTGAACTCTGCGGCTTCCCTCACGGCAGGATCCGCGGGGCCGGCTTCCCCGTCGATTGCTTTGCGAGTGGCGTTGACGAGTTCCATGATGCGCGCGACTGCAACGTTGAACCGACCGTCCTCCACGAGCGTCGAGACTGCAGCGATCGCCTGGTGTGTCGCCTTCCGAAGCTCCTTATCTCCGCCATCCGCTGGGGTGCCGGGTGCGCTCGCCACCTCGGCGGCGACGCGATGAGCGCGTTGCAGGAATTTGAGCGAGCTCGCAGGTGACAGATTTGCCCAGTCGATGGCATCTTCAGGTGGCCCGGCGAACACCATGGTGACGCGGACTGCATCGACGCCGAACTCGTCGATCTGCTGCCCGAGATCGACGCCGTTGCCGAGCGACTTACTCATGGCCTTGCCCTCATTGATGACCTGGCCCTGGTTGAGCAACTTCAGCATGGGTTCGTCGAACTCGATGAGCCCGAGATCGTGCAGCACCTTCGAGAAGAACCGCATGTAGAGCAAGTGCAAGATGGCGTGCTCGATACCGCCCACGTACTGCGCGATCGGCATCCAGCGATTCACGTCTTCCGGGTTGAAGGGGCCTTCGGCGTAGCCGGGCGAGCAGTAGCGGAAGAAGTACCACGACGAGTCGACGAAGGTGTCCATCGTGTCGGTGTCGCGCTTCGCATCCGCACCGCACTTCGGGCACGCGACGTTGGCCCACTGCGTGGCTGCGGCCAACGGCGAAGTGCCCTTGGGCGCGAGCTGTTCGCCTCTGAGATCAGGCAGCTTGACGGGCAGTTGCTCGTCGGGAACCGGAACCTCACCACAGGTCGGGCAGTGGATGATGGGAATGGGGCATCCCCAGAACCGCTGCCTGGAGAGCAACCAGTCACGCAGGCGGTACTGGATGGTGCCGCGCCCGGTGCCGTCGGATTCCAGCTTGTCGATCATGCGACGCACGCCAGTGGCCTTGTCAGCGATGCCTTCGAGCAGTTCGGCATTCAGGTATGCCCCATCACCGCTCGTTGCTATACCAGTCTCGGCGGGATCAGATCCGTCGACGTCAATTACGACGCGGACGGGCAAGCCGAACTTTCTGGCGAAGTCCAGGTCGCGTTGATCGTGCGCGGGAACCGCCATGACGGCACCCGTGCCGTAATCGGAGAGCACGTAATCTGCCGCGTAGATGGGCAGTTGTTCACCGTTCACCGGATTTGTCGCGGTGGCGCCGAGGAAGACGCCCGTCTTCTCACGCTCGGTGGATTGCCGTTCAATCTCCGTCGACTTCTTCGTCGCATCCAGGTACGCCTCGAACTCAGCGCGGTACTCGTCGGTGACCAGTTCGGCAGCCAGCTCAGAATCCGGGGCCACCACCATGTACGTTGCGCCGTAGAGCGTGTCTGGCCTGGTGGTGAAGACGGTGATGGGCTCGTCGCGGCCGTCGACACGGAAGTCGACGTGGGCGCCTTCCGAGCGGCCGATCCAGTTGCGCTGCATGGCAAGCACGTGTTCCGGCCAGCCGTCGCGCAGCTGCTCCATATCGTCGAGCAGACGGTCGGCGTAGTCCGTGATCTTGAAGTACCACTGGTTCAGCTTGCGCTTGGTGACCTCGGTCTTACAGCGTTCGCACCGGCCATCAACCACCTGTTCGTTGGCGAGCACCGTCTGATCTTTGGGGCACCAATTGACGTAGGAGTCCTTGCGGTACGCCAGCCCCCGCTCATAAAAACGGAGGAACAGCCACTGGGTCCAGCGGTAGTACTCTTCGTCGGATGTGTGCAGGCGCCTGGACCAGTCGAGGCTCAGGCCGTAGCGCTTGAACGACGTGGCCTGCGTCTCAATGTTGTTGTACGTCCACTCTGCGGGGTGCGCGTTGTTGCGAATCGCGGCGTTTTCTGCGGGAAGGCCGAAGGAGTCCCACCCAATTGGGTGCAGCACGTCGTATCCCTTGAGACGCAGGTAGCGAGCCACCACGTCGCCCATCGCGTAGGCCTCGGCGTGCCCCATGTGCAGGTCACCTGACGGGTACGGGAACATATCGAGCACGTAGCGGCGTTCGCGCTTGCCATCATCGGCAGCCTGAAACGTCCGATCTTGTTCCCAGAATTCCTGCCACTTCTGCTGAGCGGCTTCCAGGTCATAGTGCTCTCGACTCACGTTTGCTCCTCCTGTGCACGGTGCCGGGCCAATATATCGTGCCCTCGCTAGGGATGGCGCTGCTGACCGCTCGTTGGCGCTGGCCCCACCTTAGGCGAGGAAAGCGTCCACCTCTTCGCTCGTCGGCGGCTGAGCACCAGCTCGGGTGCAGACCAGGGCCGATGCTGCCACCCCTCGCCTCAACGCATCCTCAAGGTTGTTGCCGTCGAAAACCTGCAGAAAGCCTGCGTTGAAGGTGTCTCCCGCTCCGACGGTATCGACAACCTCGACGTGATGCCCCGCAACTCGTGCGAGCTCACCGTCGGGCCCCATCGCGACGGCACCGTCGCTGCCCAATGTGACGACGACGAATTCCAGGGAAAATTCACGGCTAATGCGTTGTGCCGCGTCCAGTGGCTCCTCCTTGAAATCCACAAGCCACGCCAAATCCTCGTCCGATGCCTTCACGAAACCGCCCGACTGCCCAACCAGCGACAGCATGGCGCGCACCTTGCGCACATACTCTTCTCTGCTGGGCAACACGTTCGGGCGAACATTGATGTCGAAACTCTTGCGATTCGGCACATTCGACAGGAATCTGTGCACCTTAGCGAACGACGGCTCCAGCACCGCTACCAATGAGCCGAAGTGCAGCCAGTCAGCCGCATCGAGCTCCGGGAACTCTTGCTCTGCCCAGCTGAAGTTCGTCGTGCCGGTGGTGTGGAACGCGTAGCTCGCCTTGCCATCATCGCTCAGAGAAACAACAGCCAAAGTGGTGGGGTCGAAGGTGCGTACGGCGTACTCGAGACCGACGTTGTTTGCTTCGAGATGATCCGACAGCTGCCGCCCGAAGGAGTCTTCGCTCAGCCTTCCAAGAAACTCCACGTCGCATCCCAAGCGCCCAAGCCCGATGGCGGTATTCATTGGCCCACCGCCGGAGCGCCCAACCCAGGAGCTGCTTGCCGGGGTGCCGGCACCGTCGGGGATGAGGTCAATCAGGGCTTCTCCCAGCACGATGAATCGCATAGGGCAACGATAGTTCAGTGTTCATCCCAGCGCGAAGGTGGGATACCGAGCTGCAACATCGCGGCAACGGTGCGGGCTAGTGGATGCGTACGCACACTGCCACCGAGCTGTGTGAGGCATTCTGCAGCCAGTGACCCGTCGCCTTCCAGCCAGTACGCGAGAGCCAGCAACGAGAGCACGTTGGTGAGACTTCTTGCAGGAGCTTGCACACGTGCTGCGAGCAACGCTGCACGTCGATTGGATGCCGTCTCTGTGCTCAGTTGGGCCACCATCTCGCCAAACATCTCCTCATAGCTCAGCAGCACCGCAAGCTCGGCTGCCTGAGTATCGGTAAGCGAATCCGCGTCGACGAGCGTCCTCAACTGGCGAAGCCGCCCCTCGTCCTGCAAGCCCCGAATACGACGCCGCGCCTCGGCCAGGCGCTGCTTGGACGGCTGCCATCGATACACGCATGCGATGGCTTCCTGCCGCGAAGGCTCCACCGCGCGGGACCGGAGCTCTGCCAGGTCTCGACGTAGCTCGCTGGACAGTTCGACGCTCTCTTCCTCGATCGGTATACCGTCCACCACCTCCCATGTGCTTGCCCCATCGGTGAGGAACATGAGCGAGACGGCATCCAACTCTTCGGCGAGGCGGGTGGTAACGGATGCGCCGCTATTGGGTGAGGCTGTGTAGCAAAGCAATAGCCAGTGAGAATCTGGGGCGGGATTGCTGGCCGCCATCACCGAGATCTGCTGGGCTGCAGCAATACACGATGCCTGCACATACGCGATATCCAGACGAGCAGTGAACACGACTTCCTTGCCTGACATCCGCAGGGCAACAATGGATTCATGCGGCTCGAAGCCCAGCTGTGTAGGGGGCAATGCCAGGAGTTCTGAGCGGTTTCGGAAACGAACGGTGCGGGTTTCAGTGATTGTCATGCCCTGCACTGTGGCAGCGAAGCCGCCGAGATTTGCATCGAGTTTGAAACCTGTGGACAACTTCGCCAGCTACGCTTCTATCCATGAGCAACCAGCAATGGCCAGGGCAGCCCGCGGGACAACCAGAACCGTGGTCGCGAAATGATCCAAATTGGAGGCCTCCACACTTTATAGATCGTGAGGAACGCGATCCGCGACTGCCCTTCGGACAACGCCCCGCGGCGCATGAGGTGCCTGACCTCGAGCCCCCGAAGAAGCCCGTATGGCCGTGGGTGCTCGGCGTCATCGGAATGGTTGCGGTGCTACTCGTCGTACTCGTGGTGCAGCCGGGTGAGAGTGAGCCGGAGGCCTCGGAGCAGCCTCCGGCAACCGCCTACCCGTCCCCGAGCGCCACAGGCAACGCTATCCCCTACGACCGCAACGGCACCGGAATGTTCGAGGTTACCAGCCATCGCTGGAGCCCGTCTGGTCTCACAGTGAATTACTCGCTCACTTCGGATAACGAACGCAGGCGGTTCGGATTCTTCGCGTTCACAAACGAAACAAGAGACAGCTACGTCCCCGACAGCGATGAGGCCATAGAAGTTTCGCCGGACCACCCTGCGACGGGCACGCTCAGGTTTCGCATGCCCAGAGGCGAAGCCACCCTCGTGCTGACGACCGCAAGTGGGCGCGCTATCACCGCGCTGCCTATCCCCGGCTAAGCCCCGCAGGGTACGTCAACCCTCTGCCTGACGCCGCTCTCGACGCTCTTTCAACGCGTCAGGATGGTAGTGGCTGAGCAGGACTACGCCATAGATCGCGAGCGCGCCCATCACGGCCATGCCGAGCCCTGCCCACGCGCTCATATTGGCGCCCTCGGCCAACACAATGAGCCCGAATAGCACAGCGACAACCGGGTCAACCGTCGTCATCGTCGCCACTGTGATCTCAGCCGGGCCCGAAGCGTAACCCTGTTGGATCATCCACACTCCCCCGATGAAGCCAACGAGCATCATGACCGCAGCCACAAGCACCTTCGCATCAGTCCAGGATGCGTGATAGCGCAGCAGCAGGTCTGCCGTGGCCTTCAGCATGCCCGTCGCCATCCCGTACAGCATCGCTCCGATCGATGACCAGAGCATCGCTTTGAGCCACGGAGTGGCTCTGGGCGTGACAGCCGAAACCACGACCGATACCAGGGCGACGACGCCAAACGTGACCAGCAGCGGCACCATCTGCGCTTCCTGATTGCCGGTGGCACTCGTCGCGGATATCACCGTGAAACCGACCAGCCCGACGATGGTCACCGCGACGGCTATCCACAGGTGACCGGAAACTCTGTGCTTGTGAATATGCGCGGCGAGCAACACTGACCAGACCACAGCGACAATGCCGATGGGCTGCACCACCGCCACGGGGGCCAGGGCGAGCGCGGTGAAGTTGATCGCCGCACCCAGCAGGACGCACAACAGACCAAGCGCCCACTTTGGAATGAGCACCAACTTCAGCGTCCCTACGAGGGTTAGTCGATTGTCCGACGCCGGGCGGTCACCGTCGAAGGTGGAGCGTACTCCCAAACTCTGCAGAGCAGCTCCCCCGGCGAAGAGGAACGACCCCAGGAACTGCATGAGGATCGCGATACCGATCAACGTGGTGTACCTCTTTACGAACTGGTGACGTCTCAGTAGACGATGACTTTGTCGCCCACTCTTGCCAAATCGAAGAGCGTCTGCACAGCGCCCTTATCTCTGACATTGACACAACCGTGCGATGCGCCATTGTATCCGCGCCGAGCGAAATCCGACGAATAGTGGATGGCCTGCCCGCCGCTGAAGAACAGCGAATAGGGCATCTTCGAGTGGTACAGCTTCGAGACGTGATTGCGAGACTTGAAGTCTACTTGGAACGTACCTTCCCTGGTTGGGCTGCGCTTTGCCCCGAATCGCACGTCCATGGAGAGTTTCACCTTGCCGTCGACCACCCAGGCCAGTTGGCGAGCGGCTTTCGAGATGCAGATTGCGCGGCCAGAAAGGCATCGTTGATCGAGTTTCATGCCCCCGACGGAGCCCTGCGTCTTCTTCGGGAGCTTGTTCGCCAGTTCCTCAGCTGTTGGTTCACGCGTCATCGCTTTCAACCGATCAAGTGTTCGCTGGTCTACCTCGCCTGTCACGGGGATGGCGCGCTTCTGCTGGAAGCCTCGGATGCCCTCGGTTGTCGCTTTGCCGTACACGCCGTCGACGGTGGGCCCGTACCAGCCGATCTGCCGCATCCTGGACTGGATCGTGCGCACCTCGTCGCCTTTATCTCCCTGTTTCCACAAGGCCGGCCCGGGCTTCAAGACGTTGTGTTTCTCGTCGTGCGTGGGTTGCCTAGTCATATCGACGAGGCGCTGCCACGTCGTCGAATCCACCTGCCCGGTCACTGGCAATTCACGCTTGGCTTGGAAACCTTCCACCGAGGCCTGCGTGGTTGCATCGAAGTTGCCGGTTATCTCACCCTCGAACCACTGCAACTGCAAGAGCCGATGTTGGAGTTCGCGGATCTCCTCGCCCTTGTCGCCGGTCTTGTACAGCGGTGGCTGCGCCGTGGGCGTCGGACTCATGCTCTCTTTCGGAGCAGGCTCAGGCTGAGCGGGCACCGTCGAGGAGGGTGCCTTGGGGATGTCCGTGACGTCCGGCGTACTCACGGCCGTTGGACGTTCGACGGGGGTGGGCGACATCGTCGACGATGCGGCTTGCACACCGCGCGCGGCCGGGCGAGCGGATGGAGCGGGCGCGCAGGCCGCCAGCGACAGTGATGCGGTCAGCATCATGGCTGCACCAACTAAGGCATAACGATTACGCATGGATGCTCCATCTCAGAGAGAACGACGGTGAAGCGAACTGGCGCGAACAGGGTTACAGATGGGGTTCGATATTTCTCGTTGCCACGCCGAGCGACTCGATCACTGCGATCAGATCGTTACGCAACGGCTCGGCACGACGGGCGAACTCACGCTGAAGTCTGGCGTACTCGTGGCGACCTTCCAGCGTCTCTACGCGGATGGGATCATGGCCCCATTGCGTGAGGTCATACGCGGAAGCTCGCATGTCGACGACGCGAATTTCGCGGGCCAACCGGAATGTGGCAAGCAGCAACGACGACGAGACCGCCGGCCACAGCTTTCCCGCCCAGCGATACAGGTCCATGTTCACGTGGAGGCAGCCTGGCTGATCGAACTCCGTTTGGCGTTCTCGCGTCGGGGTTACCAGGTTGAGCGGCTTCGCGTCGGGGGTAAAGAACCGGAACGCGTCAAAGTGGGAGCAGCGACACCCGATGTTCTCCATAATCTCCGCCCGCTGCGCCACCGATAATCGCAGCGGCAGGTACGGATGCCTCGTTTCGTGCTGCTCCAGACCATGCACCATGGCCCATTCGTGCATGCCGAAGCAGCCGAACTTCGGCTCTTTCTCCCGGGTCGCCGTCAGCAACCGATATGCCGTCTCGACGGTGCCTCGTCGTTTCTCCAGGAAACCATCGACATTGAATCGGGCAGTCGAACCGTCGGCTAGATAGTGAGGTGGTTGCCATGAACCGTCGTCTTCCACTGCCACGCCCACGCCTGGATGCCATTGCATGAGATGTGAGGGGCGCAAGTTGTAGTAATGAAACAAGAAATCGTCGACTGGTTCCTTCAAGCCGCGGTCTCTGCGCCAGATGACATCGGCGAGTTCCTGCTGCACTCCGGCGCGATGCGTGGCGGCTTGGGCCTGCCATTCCTCACGCGTCAACATGTGAACCAGCCTAGCCACGTGGCGGGGTGTGCTTGCGCAGCTCTGCACGAAGCGCACGCCAGTCGGGCAACACCCGGTCCATCACGGCGTGAAATGGGGCGCCGTGACTGGGCACCACCAGATGTGTGAGCTCGTGCGCGAGCACATACTCGAACTCAGGTTCCGGGCGCTGGACCAACCAAGTATTGAGGGTGATCATCCTCGTCCCCACATTGCAGCTTCCCCACCTGGAGGTCATGGCACGGTATCGAAAACCCGACGGCGCCTCGCCAACCCGATCCTGCAGCGGCGGCGCCAACCGCCGCACGGCCTCCCCCAACAGCTGCCGACGAAGCCGAGCTGCCGCGCGCAAGGCACCGTCGTCATCTGGAGCTGTGATGTGCACTGCATGAGCCTTGAGAGCAGCGCTCGCACGCGCACCCCCGACGCGCACCACCTCCACCGCGCGCCCCCACAGCAACATGCTGCCGCCGTTCGAGAGATCATCGGCGAGCATCAGGCGTCGGCGCTGAAGCTCCACCTGCCGCAACAGCCAGTCCCGGTTGTTTAGCACGAAGGCGCGCAACTGCGAATCGGGAACCCGCGGCGGCGCGCTCAGCCGGATGCTTCCGTCCGGACGAACAGCCAAGCGGGCTTGCTTGACCCGTCGACGGGTCACCTCCACTCGTAGCCCGTCCACGACGAGCAGACGGTGACCAGGCGACGACATGGCATCAGCCTAGAGCCCCTCGCACCCATCCCCTCAGCGTGCCTCGCCGGCAGGGGTAACCTGTGCGGCTCACTCCCGGCATAATGTTCCAACGCTTCTGGGCGACGGGTCGCCGTCGGGAGGCAGGTGACACTTGATCCGCTCAGTTGCCGCACAGGTTGCACCGGCCTGGGGGGGGGGAGGCAAACGTTTCGCGACGAAGCCCCTCACTGCGAGCGATTTCCCTTTCCTGGATGAGTGCGCTAATGTTCTGCGAGTCGCAAGTGCGATCTCGGGGCTATGGCGCAGTTGGTAGCGCGCTTCCATGGCATGGAAGAGGTCAGGGGTTCGAATCCCCTTAGCTCCACAGTGCGAACCCAAACAGCCTCGCCGATCGGCGAGGCTGTTTCGCTGTTGAGGCCACTTCCGACTGAATCATACGTGCTAACCTGTATGTATGCGACGGACTGCTGAGGACGCGGAACGCACGCGTCTGGCGCTCTTAGAGGCGGCGCTGATGGCCTTCAAAGAGAAGGGGTGGAGGGGGGCAACGTTCGAGCATGTCGCTGAATGCGCCGGTGTCACCCGTGGAGCTCTGCACCATCACTTTCGCTCCAAGAATGTACTGCTGGAAGAAGCGCTCTCATGGGGTTGGGCTGAGTACGGCAATCGCCTCTTCGAGAATGAAAGCGCCGAACCCACGGCGCTGCTGCCCGAATTCGTGAAGCTTCTGCGCGAAGACGAACGGTTCCGCGCGCTCGCCGCTTGCACAGTGCTTGTTGCGCCGCAGGCGCTTGGCGACACGACCGAGAAGAACGCCGCACTCGACACCTGGCGAGACCACATCGCAGCCAGCCTCCACAACACCGACGATGCCGCACCCCAGACGGTTGCGAACCTCACGCTGGTTTTCCTGCAAGGCCTCACCGTGACCGCGGTGACCCGACCACACGATCTTCCGCGCCCCGACGAGCTGAGGGCCACCCTCATGACGCTGGCGAAGGGGATGGCGGACCTCTAGAGAGGAGTCGTCTCGTCATGGCGACACACAATCACAATCCTGCATCCAGGACCGGGCGCACGACCCCGAACCGCGCTCTTATCGTTGGCGCTGCCGCTTTGTTCACCGACATGCTGGTTCACGGGCTGGCCGTACCGGTGCTCCCTTTGCTCCCCGCGGTGGTTGAGCAAGGCCCAGCAGCAACCGGCTTCCTGTTCGCGTCGTACGCGATAGCAATGATTATCGCGACGTTCTTCGCCGGTCGCATGGTCGACCGATATGGCCCGAAGACTCCGCTCCTGATCGGCATGGTTGGCCTGGCTGCGGCAACACTTCTGTTCGCCACGGGCGGGCCATACTGGCTGCTCCTCGTCGCCCGCTTCAGCCAAGGTATCGCTGGCGGGACGTCCTGGGTTGCCGCACTCTCCCTGATCGCCGGGACAACCCCCTTCGAGAAGCGGGGACAGGCGATGGGAATCGCGATGTCCACCATCACACTCGGCGTACTGATCGGCCCGCCGCTGGCAGGGTTCATGGTCGAGCATCTCGGCACCGCTTCCCCGTTCCTTCTCGCCGCAGGCGTTGCCCTTGCCGACGGAGTGCTGCGCATCGTGCTCGTCGAGGACTCACCACGAGTCGGCGACGACACCGCTGGTCCTTTCGCGGTGCTTCGAGTGCCCGGTTCCTTGTCGATCGTGCTCGCGATCGTCGTCGGGGCCGGGGCGCTCTCAGGTATCGAGCCGGTGCTTCCTGTCCATATTGGTGCCGGAGCACTCACTATCGGCCTCTTGTTCGGACTGGCGTCGCTTGCTGCGATCATTGCGAATCCACTTGTTGGCCGATGCGTCTCTACTGCTTCACCGAGGCTGCTGATCGGATCCGGTGTGCTTGCCGCCGCCGCATCGTTGCTCGTGCTCGGCTGGGCAGGGGAACTGTGGCAGACCTGCATCGGAATGAGCCTGCTTGGGATCTCCTCCGCCCTGCTGCTCGCCCCAGCGACCACGCTCATCGGGGAGCAGGGCTTTCGGTCGAACCCGCCCACCCTCGGCGGCTCGTTCGCCCTATACAACATCGCCTACGCGACGGGCCTCGCCGCTGGGCCGCTCCTCACGGGGTTCAGCGTGCAGCAGACCGGGTTCACCACCGCCATGATCATCACCGCTACCGTCCTAGCAGTCGTCGGCGGAGTTGGGCTGATCCGACTGCCTGACCAGCGCCAGGCCTCAGGGCAGGCGACTGACTGATCTCTCGGTGGCGTGAGACTCTGGCCCCGGAGCAAGAGTCCGTGATGATCAGGGAGGTGATGCCGACACCTGGCGTGACTCTCATGCCCTGAAGGTCGCTACAGCACACTCGGAGGGCGGCCGCCGATCAGCCGTCTGCAACCCACCTGATGGCCGGGTACAGCTAGGCTCCCGATCATTGGCGCATGTGCTCGGAGACAAGTCGCGCGAAGATGAGGGTGTCGGTCCATTCGCCCTTGCTGAACCAGTCCTGGACGTGATGCGCTTCCAGCCGGAGCCCGACGCGGCGAGCGAGTGCTGCAGAGGCACTGTTGCGGGCATCCATCTGCGCGATGATGCGGTGGAGTCGGTAGTGGTCGAACCCGAGGGCGAGTACTGCTCTGACGGCCTCGCTGGCGAAACCTTTCCCACCGTGTGCCGGGTTGAGAACCCACCCGATCTCGCCTTGACTGTGCTCGTGATCGGTGAGCCACAACGCGACGTCTCCGATCGGGACGCCGTCATGCTCGATGACAAGCGCAAGCGCGCCGGTCTCGCCATCGATCCCGGTCTTCGCTAGGCGCTCGGTGAGCTTGTCGCGGGTGACTTCCGCGGTCCATGGCTCGTCCAGCAGGTAGCGGGCAACGTCGGGTCGCGAGTACAGCTCGTGAAGCCATTCGGCATCACTTGCCTCATGCAGACGGAGCCGAAGCCGCTGCGTCACCAACGGCCACTGGGCGCCGGGCACCAGATCGCGCCGGTAATGGAACAACTCCTCCTGCTGTCCTGCGGGCGTGGTCCCGACGCGCCGCTCGACCTCACGGAACCCTGCGTTCGTCAGGCACTCCTGGGAGGCCTTGTTCTCCAGGAGCGTGCGTGCTGTCAAGGTTCGCAGTCCACTGTTGTGTGCGAAGCGCGATGCCAGCTCCAGGCCCCGACGAGCGTGCCCTGCTCCGCGTACATCGGGATGAATCCAGAACCCGACCTCGGCAGTCTCGGAGCTGACGTCGAAGAGCACCACGGAGCCGACGAACCGGTCCGTCTCGGTGTCGGCAAGTGCGAGGACTGCCAAGATGCCCGACGACAGACCCTCAGCGACCTCTTCGCGGATCATCCGTCGCACGGAGTCGGGGGTGTAGTCGGGCTCGGGCAGGTGGCCGAAGCGCCGCACAGCCTCATCCTTGGTGCCGGCTGCATACGCTTCCGCGTCCAGCTCAGAGAGGGGGCGTAGGCGAGTGTCCTCAAAGGTGATCGGAAGGGTGGTGGCGTCCAACATGCGCTAAACCTAACATAGAATGGATAGCTAACTGAAGCGTGTTTGGTTAGGCTGGTGGGGTGAGCTACTGGGAACACCGCAAACCTGTGCGACGCCTCCGCGCAGTGGACATCGGGGAGGTTGCGAGGGTATCGGTGAAGCTGCTGGACGAAGGCGGGTTGAGGGCCCTCACCCTGCGATCTGTGGCGCAACAGGTGGGTGTCGCTCCAGCCAGCCTGTACTCCCGCGTCGAATCCGTCGACGATCTGTTCGACCTCGCCCTCGACACAGCGCTTGCAGACGATCCCGTGATGTCCGAGTCGATCCGCAACGCCGACCTGCCTGCCCTGATGCACGCCTTCTTCACGCACCTCACGACCCACCGGTGGGCCGGTCAGGTCATCGGTATGCGCGCTCCAAGGGGCCCGGCGTACCTGGCCCTTTCCGAGCGGATGTGCGTCCTACTCGAACAAGCGGGTACCCCGGATCCGCTGGGAACTGCCTACCGATTGTCCAACCTGGTGATCGGCGCCTCGCTGACCGCACCCATGGCGTCTGACGAGAAGCGCGTCGCCGTCGACCCTGACCAAGCCCCTACCTATGCGCGGCTCCACGCGACGCACCACATCAGCCCAGAAACCCTCCTCTACGACGGCATCAACCGTCTCCTCCACAACATGCAGCACACCACTTAACCGAGGAGCCACGGGTCTCGCACGTCGAAGGGGAGCCTACCTCGAAGAATGCTCGATTCTGTACAAGGCGTTTGATGGCAAACAACCCAAGCCAAACGCCTCGCCAGCAATGATGCGCAGATGCGCGCGTACGCTAACGCTCATCGCAGCTCCCCCACCGCCGCACAAGAGATGGACACCGTATGGATGCCCCGAGCGCTTTCTGATTGTGAACGCGCGGTGGCGCAAGCCATGATCGCCCACGCGAACCCACGGATGCCGACGATCCAACGCCAAGCGCGGAGCAGCGCCGACGCTGGATCGAAGCAGTGCGGTTCCCTTCGCCAGACGAACTGGTGTTCATCACGGCATGACTACTTGCCAGTAATTTCCTTGAGCTTTTCCGCTACCGCGAGCACGCCCTGGTCATCCTTCGACGGTGCCACCATCGCGGGGTCTACGCCGCCGTCGCGAAGTACTTGGGCAGTATCGTCGTCCCAAGCGAATACGGCCACCTGCTCGTTGCGCGGCAGCAGGTTGAGGAAGCTCTTCGCCACGACGGGCGACGTGAGGAGCACTGCGTCGTAGCGGCCGTTGTTCCAGCCTTCGAGGGCCCAGTCAGCCACCTCGTCGATGTCGCGCATGCGGTACACCGGCATGCGGGTGACCTCGTAGCCGCGCTCCCCCAGGCCCTCCTCGAGCCGGTTGCTGAGGTCGTCGGCACAAGGCACCACGACGCGGCCCGAACCCTTAGGGAACATGGCAATGAGGTTGGGCGTGCTGGCAGTGCCCTCCGGGGACAACGTGACGTGCACGCCGTAGTCTTCGAGCATCTCGCGGGTGGTGGTGCCGAGCGCCGCCACCTTGACGCCCTCGGGCAGCTTCCACCCCAGCTCACGTAGCGCCCAGATGGTGTGCGCCGTCGGGAATACCAGCCAGTCGGCGCCGTCGAAACGGTTCTCTGCGTTCGGGAGCAGCTCGGCAATCTGCAGCGGTGCCGTGTCGACGTTCACCCCCTGTTCGCGAATTGAACGAGACATGCGCCCTTCCTGGCGCGGCAACAACAGGTGAGGCGCTTCCGGGCCCAGCTCGTCGAGAGTACCGGTCTCGTCGTCGTGCTCCGTCGAGAAACGCACGTTGGCTAGGGCTTCGTCGTCTAAGAAACGCATCACGTCACGCTCGAGGAAGGCCTCGGCCAGGCGGGTTCCCGCACGCTTCGCATGCAACAACGACGTGGGCATGCCGATTTCCAGCTGAATATGCTCGGAACCGTCCACGCTCGTCACGCAGGCTTTGAAGTTCAAAATCGATTTACGCGAGACGAGCGCCGCAACCGGCATGCGGTAGTCGGCACCCAAACGCGACATGAGGTCTCTCTCCGCCGCTACGCAGATGCGAGTTTCAAGGTCTTCGATACCCTCCAACGCCTCGACGACGTCGGTGTCATCTACCCGGCATTCAATCGACTTCGCCCCCTGTCCCGGCGCGGGCAGAATCGGCAGATATTCGGTCACTAGCTCAGTGTTACCCGTGCGTTGGAGCGCTGAGGCGGAGAGCACCAACGCGTCTAGGTCGCCTGGTTGCACGCGCGAGATACGCTCCTCCATCGTGCCACCAACATCGACGAACGTGAGATCAGGGCGCAACCTACGGATCTGGGCGATGCGACGCAGCGACGTGATACCAATGCGCGCGTGGGCGGGCAGCGCTCCCAGCGGCATGCGATCCTGTGAAATCAGGGCCTCGCGCCAATCATCGCGCTCTGGCACCGCTGCGATCACCAAGTCGGGTTGGCGCTGCTCACCGATGGGGAGGTCTTTGGTGGAGTGCACCACCGCATCGACCTTGCCCTCCCGCAGGGCTGCTCGAAGTTCTGCGGCGAAACCGCCCTTATACGACTGGCCGTCGTGCATGTGGTTCGCGTCTGGCTCAGCATTGGTGACAGCAATCACCTCAACCTCATGCCCCTGCTCACGCAGGCTCTCAGCCACCTGATTCGTGCGTGCCATCGCAAGATCCGTGCCACGCGTGCCCAACTTCAGCTTCACCGCCGACTCCTCCTCTGGAGCTGTTTGTCCCACTGTCTCATGTTCTCGTCACTCTCGCTCACGCGGTACTCACTTCGTGGCGTGTGGCTGCGCGCCGCCGAGGTTATATCCCAGCAACGTCCAGCCTGCGTCGTCATGGCTAAGCTCAGCCCAATGCGCATTTCCGAGGGTGCCGAGCCTCCGCCCGAACCCAGAAAGCCCCAGCAGCGACGCCACCGTCACGCGCGCAAAGAAGCCGTGCGTTGCGACCAGCACCGTCTGGTCGGGGTGCTCGGCCGCGATGTCGTGCAGCGCGAGGGTGCCTCGTCGGGCCATCTCTTCGGAAGTCTCCCCTGATTCCGAGCGACGGAAATCCTCTCCCGCCCGCAGCCGCTCCACCCATTCCGGGTGCGCCTTCGACACTTCCGCCCAGGTCTTGCCCGCCAAGCTGCCCATGTTGATCTCGCCGAGCCTGGCGTCGACGTGAACGTCCAGGCCCTGCGCAGACGCCACCGCGCGAGCCGTCTCCACAGCCCTCGACAGCGGCGACGACCACACTGCGTCAAACGCGTACTGGGAGAGTTCCGTGGCAACCTCGTGAGCTTGCTCGCGGCCGTGCTCGCTCAACTCGATGTCCGCCTGACCCTGCATCTTTCCTTCGCGGTTCCACAGCGTCTCACCGTGGCGCAACATGATGACGCGTGTCACTGTTCCGGAAGCTCCAAGTCGATCGTCGGGCAGTCTTTCCACAAGCGTTCCAGGTTGTACAAGGTTCGTTCCTCGTCGTGCTGAATATGGATCACGACGTCGACGTAGTCCAGCAGCACCCAGCGGTTCTCCCTGTCGCCTTCCCGACGGACCGGCTTGCGGTCTTCTTTCAGAAGCGCTTCCTCGACGGCATCCACCAACGCGCCTACGAGGCGCTCATTGCCCGCCGAGACGATGAGGAACACGTCGGTGATGCTGAGCTGCTCGCTCACGTCAAACGCGACAATGTTCTCACCGAACTTCTTCGACGCGGCCAGTGCGGCGGTGCGGGTGATGGCCAATGCTTCATCAGTGGCGGTCAAGGGGAACTCCAGATTCGGGGGCAGGGTACAAACCGCGTTTGGCGATGTATTGGACGATGCCATCGGGCACCAAGTACCAGATGGGCATCCCTGATCTTGTTCGCTCGCGACAGTCCGTCGACGAGATAGCCAACGCGGGAACCTCAAGCAATGTCACCGCATTGGGAGGCAAATGGGTGAGGTCTTTCTGGGTGAGCGGAACACCGGGGCGGCTCACGCCGACGAAGTGCGCCAAATCGAAAAGCTCGTCTGCACCACGCCAGGTGAGAATCTGGCGCACCGCATCGGCACCGGTGATGAAGAAATAGTCGACGTCGTCGCCACGCTCTGCGCGCAGATCCTTCAAGGTATCGACGGTGTAGGTATCGCCGGGCCGATCGATGTCCACACGGGATACTGAAAACTGCGGATTGGACGCCGTCGCGATAACCGTCATGAGGTAACGGTCTTCCGCCAGCGATACCTCATGATCCGCTTTTTGCCACGGGATTCCGGTGGGAACGAACACCACTTCGTCGAGGCCGAATCGTGCCGCCACTTCGGATGCGGCCACGAGGTGGCCGTGGTGGATGGGATCGAACGTCCCACCCATGACGCCGAGACGGTACCGGCGTGAACGCTCTGTGCGGGCAATGCCCAATTCGGTAGATGTCACTTCGAGTTCGGACGCCCAGATCCCATGCCGATCACCCAGATCAGGACACCGAGCAGAACGACGAATGTAGCGACGCCTGCAAGAATCGGCGGCAGACCTTCAACGGCAGCTTCCAGCAGCTCAAGATTCATGGGCAGCACACTATCGAATTAGGGACGAATTTGCCCTGCTCCTTCCAGGATGTATTTCGTCGAAGTCATCTCTGGCAGCGCCATCGGCCCGCGGGCGTGCAGTTTCTGCGTCGAGATACCAATCTCTGCCCCGAACCCGAACTCTCCACCATCGACGAATCTGCTCGAGGCGTTCACCAACACCGCAGCCGCATCAACGCCACCGACGAAGGCGGCGATTGCGCGTCGAGATTCAGAAACGATCGTCTCGGAATGGCCTGTGGTGTGGGCGCGGATGTGCTCGACGGCCTCGTCGACGCTTCCTACTACCTTCACCGCGATGTCGAGCGCGAGATACTCGGCGTCGAAATCCTCATCGGTGGCGGGGACGACGTCGGAGGAGTACCGACGCACTTCCTCGCCGCCGTGTACCGTGACGTCGGCATCGGCCAATGCCGCGAGTGCGGTGGGGAGGAATTCGTCAGCGATGTCCGCGTGGACGAGCAGCGTCTCAGCGGCATTGCAGACGCTGGGGCGCTGAGTCTTGGCATTGAGAAGGATCTCGAGCGCCATGTTCCGGTCGGCTTCGGCATCGACGTAGAGATGGCAGTTGCCCGTTCCGGTTGCGATGACGGGCACGGTCGCCCCCTCGACGACGGCATTGATGAGGCCCGCTCCCCCACGCGGAATCAGCACGTCGACGATGCCTCGCGCCCGCATCATCTCCGACGTAACCTCGCGGCCGCCTTCCACGAGATGTACTGCGTCGGGCGTGACGCCTGCCCTCTCTAGGCCACGGCGAAGCGCGGCAACCGTGACGCGATTTGATTCCAGCGCAGAGCTTGATCCTCGGAGGAGCACTGCGTTACCTGACTTCAGCGCGATGCCCGCGGCGTCGGCAGTGACGTTCGGCCTAGCCTCGTAGATGATGCCGAGCACGCCGAGCGGCACTCGAACCTGCGTCACCTGCACGCCGCTTGGCAAGCGCCACCCACGCACCACATCCCCTACGGGGTCCGGCAATGCCGCGAGCTCTCGGAGCCCTGAAGCCATCGCGTCGACCCGGACATCCGTGAGGACAAGACGATCAAGCATCGCCTGCGCTGTACCTGCATTCCGCGCGTTCTCGACGTCACGCGCGTTTGCCGCCAACAGTGCGTCTGTATCCGCGAGGAGGGCGTCGGCCATACTCAGTAGCGCGCTGTCCTTGGTCGCTCGGTCAAGCGTGGCAAGCGAGAACGAGGCGCGACGGGCCGCCAGCCCCTGATCTTGGAACGTCATGCCCGCATTCTAGGGGCAGCGTGCCAACGTCAAGCAGCCACCTGAATGGGAACGGGCTGCGCGGCATGGCGCAACGCAACCCGTCGGCGCAGGAAGTACGCCAGCGCGAGCCCGCAGATGAGCGTCTGGGCACTAGCGTTGACGCGCATGGCCCACTCCACACCGAGCCATCCGTAGCTCATCCACATGACCTGCGCACTCAGGTTCAGCAGCAGGTACTCGGCGGACACGCCAGCAAGGTCAGATGCCCTACGCATCGTGCGCAGCTGGGCGAGCTGTCCCAGCACGGGAGAGATGGCAACGGCGGTGCCGAACACGGCTGCGCCCGCGAGCGAGTCGACGACGCAGAGCGCCAGGCCCAGCGCCACAGGCATGGCGAAGACTGGAGCGATAGGAAGCGCCTCGTTGTGCCGAATGAGAATGAGGATACCCACCTGCATCACGCCCAGAATCAGCGTCGGCCAAGCAATGGCCATCTGGTTCGTCCAGAAGCCGTGGAAGGTCCACGCGATCGAGCCGAGCAGGCTCAGCTGCCACAGATGCGTGGACACGCCCGTCGTGATTCGGGTACGCAAAATCTTGATGAACTGCGGGAGGGCAGTGGCTGTGCCGAGCAGTGCTGCGAGCCAAGAAAGGGCTACAACGAGGTCCATGATCCACGCTTCCAAAGGGCCGAAGAAACGCTTAATTCCGAGAGGAAATTAGACCTCTCTCGACGCTTTGTAAAATCAATGGCAACATCTGGCAACACGCCTAGTCAGATGGGCGTAAAGAGACGCCTACATCGACGAGTTTTCGCCCCTCAGACATGCCTCGAGACCGACTTCGATCGCTGTTGGCTTCCAGTCAGCGACCGAACCGTCAACGTCGGCAGGGCGCTCCCACAGATACAGCATCTCCACCAGCCCACGAAGCGAGAAATCAAAGACCCCTCCCAGTTTCACCATCCAAGGAGTGACCACGAAAGGACGATGCTCACAACCTGCCATTTCCGCCAGCTGGCGTTGGGTGACGGCAGGCGCAGTTGGAGCAACCATGATCCTCGGCAGCGGAGTCGTAGCAAGCAATGCATCCACGATCATCCTTGCTAAATCCGGGAGGTAGGTTACGGCATGAGCAACGGAGTCGTTGACGAGCGCAAATGGCCTCTTCCTGCCAATGATGAGCTGATGCACGATGCACCCTGCACCAGCATCGGGACCGTAGAGATCCGATGCGACGACAGAGAAGGCCTGAGCGCCAGACGCGGCTCGGGCTTTCAATAGATCTGCTCGAACACCGGGTTTTCCAGACCGAGAGTCAGTCAGCGGCGTGGCTGGCGTTACCACCTGAGCTTCTTTATCGAAGGCGTACACAGATTCGGGGAAGACGATCGGCACATCCCGCTGACGAGCCACTTCGAGCGCAGTCTGCTCAGCCGGAACGAGTAGTTCACGCCAGATTCGCGCATCATAGGCGGCATGAATACAGTGCGCGATGCCGGCAATTCCATCCGGATAATCAGCGGGATTCGACGCATCTCCACGCCGGTGCTCGATAGTTGACTCCAGTGCATCCGGGCGAGACCCGCGTGACATCACGACGGCGCGGTGACCGAGCTCGTGCAGACGTCGAGCCACGGCACGTCCCACCGGGCCGGCTCCAGTGACAAGATAAACGGACATGAGAGACTCCTGATTACTTTAGTGAATGGTATTCACTCTTAAGGCTAGAGTGCCTACCCCTCGACATGCAAGAGCCGCGTGCGCTCTTCTAGCTGACAGGTGCCATATGCTGCAGACATGTCCCTAACCCCTCGCGAGACCGCTCGGCGCAACACGCTCAAGCGAATTCGAACCATTGGCTTTCGCCAACTCGACGAGGGCGGGCCCGAGGCGCTCAATCTGCGGGCCATTGCTCGGGAACTGGGCATCGTTGCTTCCGGCATGTACCGGTACGTCCCCGACCGCAACGCCCTCGTCACGTTACTCATCGTCGACGCCTACGAAGATCTCGCTCGTGCTGTGCGCGAAGCGGACGACGTGCATGCTGGCCCCCGCACTCGACTCCACGCCCTCGTAGCGACGATGCGTGGCTGGGCACTCGATCACCCACGTCGGTGGGCGTTGATCTACGGAACGCCGCTGCCCGAATACCAGGCTCCGCCTGAGCAAACCCTTGCCCCGGGCACAGCTGTCGCGGTGCTTTTCCTACATCTCGCCGCACAGAGTGATCTCCAGCCCTCAACACTTGACGATCCCCCCGCCCCCCTCAAGAGTGAGTTCGCAGCTATCGCAGACGAACAAGGCGTCGACGTCTCACCAGCGATCCTCGAGCGAGCGATTGAAGCGTGGATCAGTGTTCTTGGTCTCATCAATGCAGAAGCATTCGGCTATTTGGGGACAGCGCCTTTTTCAGATTTCGACGCAGTAGCTAAGCGCATAGTTGATCGGATCGGCGACAGCCTTGGCCTGAGTTGAGTTCTCACCACCAGACGTTCAAAGATAGATCAAGTTCGTGGCGGGTAGACCAGCCACGAACTTGATCTATCTTTACGGTTCGCGTCGATGGCGTACGGAACACGTCAGAGCAAGATGAGCAGATCGCGGTGCACCACCGGTCCGTGCATGCCCAGAGCTCCGTCTGCTGCGCCGTTGCTGAGGGCGTCGAGCAGCTCGTGCGAGCCGTGGCCGGCGAATCCGCGGGCGACGACGCCGTCGTCGGGGCCGATGATCTCGATAGGGTCGCCTTCCTCGAAGGCCCCCTCAACGTGCGTGACGCCAACCGGCAGTAGTGATGCGTGCTGTCTCGTAATGGCGGTGACTGCACCGGCGTCGACGTGCACTCGCCCTCGTGGTTGAGCCGCGTGCGCGAGCCACAGCAGCCGCCTCGGGCGTCGCTTGCCCGACGGAGTGAACAGCGTGCCTACTTCCTCGCCGGCGAGCGCCTGTGCCAGGTTGTTCGCGTGCGTGAGCACCACCGCAACGCCTGCTCCCGTCGCGATATCGGCTGCCTGCACCTTCGTACGCATGCCCCCGGTTCCCACGCGCGAACCGATGCGGGAGGTGTCGACGTCGAGAGCGGCGACGTCGTCGACGCGGCTCAGCATCCTCGCGCCCGGCGTCTCGGGGTGGGCTGTGTAGAGCCCGTCGACGTCGCTCAGCAGCACCAGCGCGTCGGCGCGCACGAGGTGGGCGATCAGCGCCGCGAGCCGGTCGTTGTCACCGAAGCGGACCTCGTGGGTCGCCGTCGTATCGTTCTCGTTGACCACCGGCACGACTCCCAGCCGAAACAGCCTGGAAAATGTATTGAGCGCGTTGCGGTAGGTGGTGGGGCTCAGCACGTCGTCGACGGTGAGAAGCAGCTGCGCGACGGTCAGCCCGTGCGCCGCGAATGCGTCGCTGTAGGAGCGGATGAGCAGCCCCTGCCCGACGGCGGCGGCAGCCTGCTGTGTTTCCAAGTCGCGTGGGCGGCGGCGCAGTCCCAGCGGTTTCAGCGCTGCGGCGATGGCGCCCGACGTGACGACGACGACGCGTCGGCCCTCGTCGTGCAGCCGCGCCAGCACAGTGGCGAGCGTCTGGATGCGTGCCTCGTCGAGCGAACCGTCGGGGTGCGTCAGCGACGAGGAGCCAATCTTGACGACGATGCGCCGCGCGTTGGTGATCTCACTCCTCATCGTCGTCCGCAATCCCATCCAGTGCGTAGTCGACGCCCGCGGCCTTCGCCGCGTGATACTCCGCGTTGCGCTCCCGGCGACGCGTCGCGGCGGGACGTTCGGTGTCGAAGCGCTGATCCTCACCGCGTCGGCTCAAGATCTCCGCGCCGGATTCAATCTGTGGCGCGAAGTCAAACACGACGGCGTCCTCCCCACCGATGGCCACGGCGTCGCCGGCGATGGCTCCGAGCTGCAGGAGGCGATCTTCGATACCGAGACGGTTCAGACGGTCTGCGAGATAACCGACGGCTTCGGCGTTGTTGAAGTCTGTCTGACGAATCCAGCGTTCTGGCTTGTCACCGCGCACACGCCACAGGAACCCGCCTTCGCCGTCGCCCTTCTTCTCGATGGTGAACTCTTCGACGTTGCCCCGCTTGCGCCCGACCGCCTTGGGCCGGATGACGGGCCTGGGCTCTGGCTCCGGCGACGCCGCGCGCCGCTCTTCGACGATGGCTGCCATCGCGAACTTCAACTCGTTCAGGCCTTCTGCGGTCTTCGTCGAAATGGTGAAGACACGGTGCCCGGCGGCTTCCAGCTCTGGGCGAACCATGTCTGCCATCTCGGGAGCGTCCGGCAGATCCACCTTGTTCAACGCCACGAGACGCGGTCGATCCTCAAGCCCGCCGTGCGCCGCGAGCTCACCTTCAATGATCTCCAGGTCGCTCAGCGGATCGCGCCCGGGTTCATAGGTGGCGAGATCAATCACGTGCACGATCGCCTGGCAACGCTCGATGTGACGCAGAAAATCGAAACCGAGGCCCTTGCCAAGCGATGCTCCCTCGATGAGGCCTGGCACATCAGCGACGGTGTACGTCACGTCGCCGGCGCTCACCACACCGAGGTTGGGCACGAGCGTGGTGAACGGATAGTCGGCGATCTTCGGGCGCGCCTTCGAGATGACCGCGATGAGCGACGACTTCCCCGCCGACGGGAACCCGACGAGACCGACGTCGGCCACCACCTTAAGCTCCAAGCGAATCTCTCGCGACTCGCCCTCTTCGCCCAACAGCGCAAAGCCGGGAGCTTTCCTCGTCGACGACGCCAGCGCAGCGTTCCCCAGACCGCCTCGGCCACCTTCTGCGACAACGAACTCCTGGCCGTCCTCGGTGAGATCAGCCAGCTGCTCGCCGGTGCCTTCATCGGTGACAACGGTACCGCTCGGCACGCTGAGCACGATGCTCTCCCCCGCCGCACCATGCTTGAAGTCACCCTGGCCGGGTTGGCCGTTACTGGCCCGTCGGATTGACTGGCGATGAAACTCCAGCAGGGTATGCAGGCCGCCGTCGACGCGCAGGATGACGGACCCCCCGTCGCCGCCGTTGCCACCGTCGGGGCCACCGAGTGGCTTGAACTTTTCGCGCTTCACGGAGGCACAGCCGTGTCCGCCGTTGCCGGCAGCGACGGTGAACCGCACGCGGTCTACGAAGGAGGGAATGGCCATGCTGGCAAGCCTATCGTTTGGAGGAATGCGAAAAGCGGCCCCGAAGGACCGCTTCACGCTAAAAACAGATTTGTCAGGCGGAGACGACGCTCACGACGCGACGGCCGCGCTTCACGCCAAACTCAACGCTGCCCTCGGCGAGCGCGAAGAGGGTATCGTCGCCACCGCGGCCGACGTTGTCGCCGGGGTGGAACTGGGTGCCGCGCTGACGCACGATGATCTCGCCTGCGCCGACGACCTCGCCGCCGAAGCGCTTCACGCCGAGGCGCTGTGCGTTGGAGTCGCGGCCGTTGCGGGTGGAGGAAACGCCCTTCTTGGATGCCATTGTTCTTGCTCCCTCAGCTCTCGATGCCGGTGATCTTCACCTGGGTGTAGCGCTGGCGGTGGCCAAGGCGCTTCTTGTACCCGGTCTTGTTCTTGTACTTCATGATCCGGATCTTCGGACCCTTGGTTTCACCGAGCACCTCTGCGGTGACGGAAACCTTGTCGAGGCCCTTGGCGTCGGAGGTGATCTTGTCACCGTCTACGAGCAGCAGGGGCTGCAGGTTGACGGTACCGCCGACCTCTTCGGACACCAGATCGATGTCGAGGATGTCGCCAACAGCAACCTTGTGCTGGCGTCCGCCGTTGCGCACGATTGCGTACACGCCTGACCTACCTTCTTGGAAAATTTACTTCACGATTACTAGTGCGCCGGCATCACGACAGCGACACCCGGCAATGCACCGAGGGATTACTTTACGACGTCAGCGGCACCTGGTCAAACTGCGGTGTTCTAGGTCGTGATCACCACGGGCACGATCATGGGGCGACGTCGCAGTTTCTTCGAGACCCACTGCCCAATGGTGCGGCGCACCACCTGCTGGAGCCGATGGGTGTCCTCCACGCCGTCGCGCATCGCATCCTGCAACGCATCATAGATCTGCAGGTGCACAGCGTCGAATACGGTGTCTTCCTCGGCAAATCCACGAGCATTGATGATGGGTCCGGAGATGACTTCCTTATTATGCAGGCTCACGACGGTGATGATCGAGATGAAGCCTTCCTCACCCAGAATGAGGCGGTCGCTCACGGCGTCGGACACGTCGCCAACCGTGGAACCGTCGACGAAGATGTAGCTGGCGTCGACCTTGCCGACCACCTTGGCTTTCCCCTTCGCCAGGTCAACGACACCACCGTCCTCGACGATCACCACGTTCTCTTCCGGGATGCCGGTCTTCTTCGCAAGATTGCCGTTCGCGACGAGATGCCTGACCTCACCGTGCACGGGCATCACATTCTTGGGGCGGAGGATGTTGTAGCAATACAGCAACTCACCCGCCGACGCGTGCCCGGAGACGTGCACGAGCGCGTTACCCTTGTGCACGACGTTGGCGCCGAGCTTCGTGAGCCCGTTGATCACGCGGTACACCGAGTTCTCGTTGCCCGGAATCAGCGAGCTGGCGAGCAGAACGGTGTCGCCCTCCCCCACCTCGATGTGCGGATGCTCGCGGTTGGCGATGCGGCTGAGCGCCGCGAGTGGTTCGCCCTGGGATCCCGTCGAAATCACCACCACTTCATCGTCGCGGTAGTTGGACAGGTCTTTCAACTCGATCATGATGCCCGGCGGCACCTTGAGATAACCGAGGTCACGAGCGGTGGACATGTTGCGCACCATCGACCGGCCCACGTAGCAGACCTTGCGTCCATGCTGCGCGGCTTGGTTCAGCACCTGCTGCACGCGGTGCACGTGGCTGGAGAAGCACGCGACGATCAGCTTCCCCTTAGCTTGATCGAACACCCTTGTCATGGCTGGTTCGATGTCTACCTCGTGCGTGGTGAAACCTGGTGTTTCCGCGTTTGTCGAATCGACGAGGAAGAGGTCGACGCCCTTCGTGCCGAGGCGCGCGAACCCACGCAGATCCGTGATGCGCCCGTCGAGGGGCAGCTGATCCATCTTGAAGTCGCCCGTGTGGAGCACGACGCCGGCCTTGGTGCGGATGGCGACGGCGAGGGCGTCGGGAATGGAGTGGTTGACGGCCAGAAACTCGAAGTCGTAGCCTCCGACGCGGACCTCGTCGCCTTCCTTCACATCGTTGAGCTCGAAGTTGCGGATGCGATGCTCGCGCAGCTTGGCGGCAACGAACGCCAGCGTCAGCCTGGAGCCGTAGACGGGGATGTCCGGGCGCATCTTCAACAGGTACGGCACGGCACCGATGTGGTCTTCATGCCCGTGGGTGAGCACGAGCGCCACCACGTCGTCGAGGCGATCTTTCAAATAGTCGAGACCGGGCAAAATGAGATCGACACCAGGATGCGTTTCCTCTGGGAAAAGGACACCGCAGTCTACGAGGGCAATCTCGCCGTCGATCTCGAAGGCAGTCATGTTGCGCCCCACGTCGCCCAACCCGCCCAGAGGGATGACACGCAGAGTGCCGGGTTTCAGCTTCGGTGGTGTACGCAATTCGGTCATATCCCTAACGCTAGCGGACAATAGACTGTACGCATGATCAACACGGTCCGACTCGCCATGCCAGCCGAAGCCGCGGACGTCGCGCGCATACAACGACGCGCATGGGGCGCGCAGCCCAACCTCGCCGTCATGCTCGAGGAAGTGAGCGCCGACCAGGCCACACAGCTGTGGCACGCCGCCATCACCCGCCCCCCACTAGCTACGATGCGAGTGCTCGTCGCACTGGGAGAAGCCGGCATCGTCGGATTCGCCGTCACTAAACCATCAGACGACCCCGACGCCACACCCACCGACGGCGAACTGGCGGAACTCGTCGTAGATCCCGACGCACGCACTCAGGGCCACGGATCGCGCCTCATGCAGGCCGCCGTCGACACGCTGCGCACCGACGGGTTCACCGTCGCCACGATGTGGGTTCCCACCACCGACGACACCATGCACGAATTTCTGATCTCCGGAGGCTGGGGTGCCGACGGCGCGCACCGAGAAGCGACCACCGACGACGGCGAGCACTCGCTCAAACTCACCCGGTTCCACACTGCGATTGCGTGAGGCTGGGGTGTTTGTTGCCGGTGATTGAGTAGCCCAGGCAGTGGGCGTATCGAAGCCCGCCGAGATGATTTCGATACGCGCCCTTCGGACGCTACTCAATCACCTGTGCCCGCGCGCTCCCCACCCAACCACCGGCCCCGGTGATTGAGCCGCCGGCGCAGCCCGCGACTCAAAATCATCCCCCGCCAAACTGCAAAACTCGCCAACAGCTGATCGCCTCCTGCGACAATCACCCGTAAGCACTTCCACTGCTGGCAAGTTTTGCAGTTCCTCAGGTGCGCACAGCTCGCCCGCGCCCCTGATGGATGATTTCGATACGCGCCCTTCGGACGCTACTCAATCATCGGTGCCCGACCCGCCCGATGATTGAGCCGCCGCTGTAAGCGGCGTGTCGAAATCATCTGTGGTGCGCTGGGAGGCGTCTCGATACGGCCCTTCGGGCCTACTCGACGACCAGGGAAGAGGGTGCGCCGGCCTACTCAACGACCAGGGAAGAGGATGCGCGGGCCTACTCGACGATCGGGAAAAGCAGGCGCGGGCCTACGCGACGGTCACGGCAGCGCTGAGCCCCATCAGAAACCGAGCACCTCGGCCATGCCGAGGGTGAGGCCCTTGTGTTCGCGCACGTACTCGATCGCAGCCACGACGCCTGGCATGAAGGATGCGCGGTCGAAGGAGTCGTGACGGATCGTCAGATTCTCACCGGCAGCGCCGAAATGCACTTCCTGGTGCGCGACGAGGCCTTGCATGCGCACGGCGTGCACGTGAATACCATCGACCTCGGCACCGCGGGCACTCAGCTCGTCGTGGACCGTCGCGTCCGGCACTGGCTCCATACTGGCCTCAGCCCGAGCTGCCGCGATCTGCTGCGCGGTGGTGGTAGCCGTGCCCGACGGCGCATCAGCCTTGTTCGGATGGTGGAGCTCCACAATCTCCACCGATGGGTAGAACTTCGCCGCGAGCACTGAAAACCGCATCATGAGGTTCGCACCGATGGAGAAATTCGACGCGATGAGCACGCCTGCGTCGGGGTGCTCGTCACAGAGTTCACGTACGCGCTGCAGACGGGCCTCATCAAACCCGGTGGTGCCGATCACCATGTCTAGGTTTCGCTCGAGCGCCCACTCGATGTTCTCCATGACGGCATCAGGGTGCGTGAAATCGACGACAACCTGGGCATTGCCGATAGCTTCACGTGGCTCGCGGATATCGGATCCGCCAGTGACGGTCATCCCCTCGGCCTGACTCACCGCGGTCACGACGCTGCTGCCCATCTTGCCGCTGACGCCGAAAATGCCAACGCGGATTTCGCTCATGTTGCTGCGCTCCTGAAAGTTCATCGGAATGTCTCGCTTGCATTCAAGTTCTACCAGGCATGGGTGAACCGTCGGTGAACATGCCCAGAAACGCGTCGCGGCCAGCCCTGCCACATGGCAAGTGCCGGCCGCGACAATCTGCGGTAGTCAGCTAACGAGCTGACCACCTAGACAGTTCATTCCTGCTCTTCAGTTTCGTCGGACTGCTCGCCGTCCTCCTCGATCACGGGGACGAGGGACAGCTTCCCGCGGTCATCGATGTCGGAGATCTCCACCTGGAGCTTCTGCCCGACGCTCACCACATCCTCGACGTTCTCGACGCGCTTGCCGCCGGCGAGTGCGCGCAGCTTCGAGATGTGCAGCAGGCCGTCCTTGCCAGGCAGCAGCGACACGAACGCGCCAAAGGTGGTGGTCTTCACGACGGTGCCGAGGAACCGCTCACCCTTCTCCGGCATGTGCGGGTTGGCGATGGCATTGATCTGGGCGATGGCGGCGTCGGCAGCTGCGCCGTCCTCGGCGCCCACGTAGACGGTGCCGTCATCCTCAATGGAGATGTTGGCGCCGGTCTCGTCCTGGATCTGGTTAATCATCTTGCCCTTGGGGCCAATGACCTCACCGATCTTGTCGACGGGCACCTTGATCGCGACAATACGCGGCGTGTAGGGGCTCATTTCGTCGGGCACGTCGATGGCCTCGCCCATGACGTCGAGCAGCGTGTGACGCGCGTCGCGGGCCTGAAGGAGTGCCTTCTGCAGCTCGCTGGCGGGGATGCCGTTCAGCTTGGTGTCCAGCTGGAGTGCGGTGACGAAGTCGCGGGTGCCCGCAACCTTGAAGTCCATGTCGCCGAGCGCATCCTCGGCGCCCAGGATGTCGGTGAGCGCAATGTAGTGCGTCGTACCGTCAACATCCTCGCTCATGAGACCCATCGCGATGCCCGCGACGGCAGCCTTCAGGGGCACGCCCGCGTTCAGCAGCGACATCGTCGACGCACACACCGAACCCATCGACGTGGAGCCGTTGGACCCCAGCGCCTCGGAGACCTGGCGGATGGCGTAGGGGAACTCCTCGCGCGTGGGCAGCACCGGAATCAGCGCGCGCTCCGCGAGTGCACCGTGGCCGATCTCGCGACGCTTCGGGGAACCGACGCGCCCCGTCTCGCCCGTGGAGTACGGCGGGAAGTTGTAGTTGTGCATGTAGCGCTTGGTGTGCTCGGGCGAGAGCGTGTCGATCTTCTGCTCCATGTCAAGCATGTTCAGCGTGGATACGCCGAGGATCTGGGTCTCACCGCGCTGGAACAGTGCCGAACCGTGTACGCGGGGAACGACGGCGACCTCCGCCGACAGCGCCCGGATATCCGTCACGCCACGACCGTCAATACGCACACCCTCGGTGAGGGTGCGGTGACGGACGATCTTCTTCGTGATGGCCTTAAGCGCAGCCGCAATCTCGTTCTCGCGGTCCTCGAACTTCTCCGCCAGCTGTTCCTGCACATCCTGACGGATGGCGTGGGTGGCATCGTCGCGATCCTGCTTGCCGGGGATGGTCATGGCCTCGGCGATGCGGTCCTTCGCGAGCTCCTCGACGGCGGCATACACGTCGTCCTGGTAATCGAGGAAAACCGGGAAGTCGTAGGTTTCCTTCGGCAGCTTCGCGGCGAGTTCGGCCTGCGCCTCGCACAGCGTCTTGATGAACGGCTTCGCCGCTTCCAGGCCCTGCCCAACGATCTCCTCGGTGGGAGCAGTCTTGCCGCCACGCACCAGTTCCCAGGTAGCCTCAGTGCCGCCGGCTTCCACCATCATGATGGCGACGTCGCCGTCGTCGAGGACGCGCCCCGCAACCACCATCTGGAAGGTGGACTTCTGCACCTGCTCGACGGTGGGGAAACACACCCAGGTGTCGTCGATGAGCGCGACGCGAACGCCGCCGATGGGACCCGAGAACGGCAAGCCAGCCAGCTGCGTCGCCATGGATGCGGCATTGATGGCGACGACGTCGTAGTACACGTCGGGGTTCAGCGCCATGACGGTGACGATCACCTGCACCTCGTTGCGCAGACCCTTCACGAACGCGGGGCGCAGCGGGCGGTCGATGAGGCGAGCTGCCAGAATGGCGGCCTCACCGGGGCGCCCTTCGCGTCGGAAGAATGAGCCGGGGATTTTACCGGCCGCGTACATGCGCTCTTCGATGTCGACGGTGAGCGGGAAGAAGTCGATAGCGTCACGCGGCGTCTTCTGCGCGCACGTGGAAGCGAGCAGCATGGTGTCGTCGTCGATGTAGACGGCTGCGGAGCCGTCGGCCTGCTGTGCGAGCTGGCCCGATTCGAAGCGCACGACGTGTTTGCCGTATGAGCCGTTATCAATCACGGCTTCGGTGTACTCAAGTCCTGCCATTGGTGCAGGGCTCCTTTCGGTTCGTGCCGCCCCCGTGGACGAACCGCCGTGGAGAACCCGGTCTTCGATCGAGGCCCGCGGGATACCACCCGAAGGCCACTACCGAGGACCAGAGCCACTCCGGTTGGGCGGCGATGAGACTATCTATGCGGTTGTCGCCGTCCATGCTAGCGGACGCGACGCGGGAAGCCCCGCATTCAATCCCCCGGGTAGCCGAGACGGCATGCTATCCCGACATCGTCTCCCATGCGCACGGCACTCCGCCCAATAAAGAATGTGGGATTCCACCGAAAAGGGTGGAATCCCACATTCTTTATTCCGGATCGCTCGAAGCGACCCGCCTACGAAGGCTCAGCGACGAAGGCCGAGGCGAGCGATCAGCTCACGGTAGTGCTCGATGTCCTGCTTCGCGACGTAGTTCAGCAGACGACGGCGCTGACCAACCATCAGCATCAGGCCACGACGGGAGTGGTGATCGCCCTTGTGTGCCTTGAGGTGCTCGGTGAGGTGCGAGATGCGCTTGCTGAGCAGCGCGATCTGCACGTCGGGCGAGCCGGTGTCACCAGGCTTGGTTGCGTACTCTTCAATAATCTTCTTCTTTTCGGCAGCGTCCATAACGGTGCTCCTTCCAGCTCGCTGCACGGCGCTCCGGTCGCGGATGCTGTCGGAGCTCTTCTTGGGCCGTGGCCGATCAAACGGCAACCCGGAAACACTATCAGTTCTGGGCGCGTTCCCCCAACTGAACCTTCGACGGGTAGGCTCACAGCGTATCGTTTGAGCAACGCGGAGGAGAAGGCCATGTCCATCGTCGTACGCCTCGTGGAGGAACACGACCTCCCAGTGCTGCGCGAGCATCAAGCACGCCCAGACCTGAACCTCGTCGACGTTCACTTCGAAGCATCGGCCGACGGCACCATGCTCTTCGTCGCCGCATTCGAGGATGATCAGCCGCTCGGCACTGCGCTACTGGACGTCACTGAGGATTATCAGTGGGCTCCCGAGCTGCGCAACATGTGGGTCTACCCCGAAGCCCGTCGTCGCGGTGCGGGGCGCGCCCTATCGCAGTGGATTGAGGATGAGGCACGAAACCGCGGCTTCGAGGCCGTGTACCTCGCCGTCGACCCCAACAACGAGAAGGCTATCCCCTTGTACATTTCCCTCGGGTACTCCCCCACCGGCGAGCACCTGCTCGTCGACGATCCCGAGGTGCCGCAGGTGGATGCCAGCATCCAGCCAGCCGAGTACTACGCCATCTACAAGAAGTCGCTGAGCGCCCACTAATTCCGACGAAGGGTGCGTCGACGGGGCTTCCTACCCCGTCGACGGCGGCTACTTCACCTCACCAGCCGGGGCCACGAAGGAGTTGCACTCCTGGTAGGTGGTTGCCGCGAGCCCGCGCTTCGTCCACAAGCCGCGTGAGTCCGAGCGTCCATGCGCCGGCTCCTCGGCATCTGCCGGGTCGCCCACGCGTCTCGCTGCTTTCTCAACGGTCTTGAAGTCTCGCTCGTCGTAGCCCATCGATTCGGCATTCGAGTTGATGAAGGTGGCAGCCAGACAGTCAGCCTGCACTTCGAGTCGGCGGTTGATCTCAAACTTTTCGTCATCCGATGATGCGTCCTGCTGGGCATAGATGCGCTGCAACAGGATGCCGTTGCGGCCCTGCACGTTGTGGCCGTATTCATGGGCCATGACGTAGTCCCAGACGGTCTGATTTTTACCAATGACTTCACCGAGATCGGCCGAGAAATAAATTCCCTGGTTGCCGGCACAAAAGAATGCGTTGTGCGACTGGAGCTCTCCACACGGGGTTTGGCCGCCGCTTCCTTCAAAGACGACGACGCGCGGCTGGTAACTCTGATACCCGGCGGCTTCCAGAGGCGGACCGAAGGTGCGAGTCAAACACTCAGACAGTTCCTGCAGCCGTTTCTCTACCGCCTTCGTGTCACCCATGTCAGCGTCTTCGGCTTCACAACGAACAGGCTTCGGAACTTTTTGTTCGTAAAATTTGTTCTTATCCAGCAGGTCGGGGTCGTTAAACGGGTCTACCGGTTTGGAAGGGCCCTGACCAGCGCGTGGCACTTCGTATTCCTCGTTCACGTAGACGACTTCCTTGCCGTCATTCGTCTTCGTGCCGTTCGTGGGTTTCGCCCCAGACTGTTGAGTCAATGCGAAATAGCCCACCATTAGGCCGAGCACCACAACAGGCAAGGCCAGCCACCAAGCGCCACCGGATTGCTTCTTCGGCTTCGGCCAAGGATAGGCCGGCGGATACTGCCCGGGTGCGAACGGTGGGCCGCCCGGATTCGGCCCTGGCTGATTCTGCGACGGGAATCCACCCGGGCCGGGCTGCGGTGGGTTGCCGAATGGCTGAGCGAAGCCTGACCTTTGGCTTTGGAATCCAGGATTGCCCATGGGCTGCCCCCACTGTTGGGGCGACTGCCGGGCGTACGGATTCACCCACGGAGGCGCTGACTGCTGATTTGGAGCGCCAAACGGGCGCTGTCCATATCCTGGGCGCGGTGCATTGGGTGGCAAACTCACGCCATAACCGTAGCCTAGGTGTGGTGCAATGGTCCGGCTCGCAGCGGGAGCGCGCGAGTTAGACCAAGTGTATGCAATAGTGAGCGCGACCAGCTCCGACGAAAGAACCAACGTGAAGAATATTCGCCGAATACTCCTGACCCTCGCCGTGGGCATCCTCGCGTTCGCATTTGTAGCATCACCAGCTCGCGCCGAAGGCAAGATTGACGCGCTCCAGGTATTTACAAAGCTAAACGCCGACGGAATCATGGAGGTTGCAAGCATCTTCCAAGGGGAGGGCATGGGCAACGATTTGCAGATGCGTATACCGAAGCATTCTGCGCTCGGAGATCTGCGGACATTCCGCTTCTCCGTATCTGACGTTGTTGTCACGGCTGGGGATGCGGATGTGGAGCACACCGTCTATGAAAATTCCGACGCCGTGACTGTGAAGGTTGACCCGAGCAAAGCCAATGGCGCGCCGCTCACAATCGCTTACCGCGTCTCCGGCACGACGTTCACGCCAGCGGGTCAAAACGACAAGCGCAGGTTTGAGTGGCCGGTCGTTGGCGGGTTGAACCTGCCCGTCGACAAAGTATCCGGAAAACTCGGCGTGCTGAGCATGCCGCCTGATTTCGAATGTTCGGCAGGCGATCCCACCACACCGCACAACTGCCTCGTGTGGAAAATTGACCGCCACAGCCCAGATCCCATCACCTTCCAAGATGGCCCACTGGAGCCAGGCGATGAACTCACCCTCTCTGGTAGCCAGCCTGCAAGCCAGCTGGCTTCCACCGCAAAGGTAGAGACTCGCTGGACACTCGATCGCGCATTTTCGCTCACCCTCGCCACGGCCCTCGCTTCGCTTGCTGTGCTGATCGTCGGAGCCGCCGCCTTGTGGCTGTGGCACCGTCGAGTTGGGCGCGACGAAGCTGCCACTGCAGAACCCACAGTCATCGGCGAGTTCCATCCCATCGCCGAGGGCGTGAGCGAATTCCGGCTCGTTGAGAAGATCCGCCCAGGCCAGGTGGGCACCGTCGCCGACGAATCCGTCGACCCCATCGACGTCACCGCCACAATCTTGGACCTCGCTGTTCGCGGCTTCCTGCGCATTGAGCAGCTGCATGTGCCGGGCGGCATGGATTGGACATTCACTCGCATCGAGAAGGACACGAACGACCTCCGCAGCTACGAGCGCATCCTCCTCGACGCCGTCGCTCCCGAGAGCGGAGAACCCGTCGTCGCATCGGAAATTCAGCACGCCGTCGGCCCCGTCGTCTCGGACATGCAGCACGAGCTGTACGACGACGTCGTCGCCGAAGGCTGGTTTGCCAAGCATCCCGACGCAGCCCGCACCGACTCGCGCACCATTGGCGCGGCGCTGCTCGTCGTCGGGCTCATTGCAACTGGGTTGCTGGCCTGGCTCACGTCGTGGGGTCTGGTTGGCCTCGCACTCGTGACCGTCGGCGTGGCGGCCCTATTTGTGGCGGGTGAGATGCCCCGTCGCTCGGCGAAGGGTGCCGCGCTTCTCGCGGGCTTGCACGGCTTCTCGGCGGTGCTCACGCAACAGCGCACCGAGGTGATGCCGGAAGGTAGGGAGATTCAGGAGATCTCCAAATTCCTCCCTTACGCGGTGGTGCTCGGCGGCAAGGAGCGCTGGATCAACGCGATGGTTGCGGCTGATAAAGATGAGACCCCGGATCCCGACGCGATCAGCTGGTATCGCGCTCCCGAGGACTGGCATTTGCAGCAGCTCCCGCAGTCGCTCGATGCGCTGATCGCGTCGATCCAGGGTCATCTGTTCGGACGCTAAAGGATTTCGTCAGCTCTTCGGCTGAACGACGTGCTCGTCGTAGTTCGGTTCTTCCTTGATGATGCCGAACTCGACCGCATAGGCGCCCATCGTGCGCAAGGACTCCGTATCGACGCCCGGCTTGAAGGGTGCGACGTTGATCTTCTCGG
The DNA here is from genome assembly GCA_032576855.1 of Propionibacteriaceae bacterium. GTDB lineage: Bacteria > Actinomycetota > Actinomycetes > Propionibacteriales > Propionibacteriaceae > Arachnia. The sequence goes on along the minus strand of JAWFWL010000003.1, from coordinate 114,126 downwards.
CCACAGCGGGGTCGAGCTTGATCTTCTCGACTGCCAGCTTGCGGAACTCGTCGGGATGCTCCGTCGCGTATTCGTTGGCCTTGCTCATCGCACGCTGGAATTGTTGCAGCACCTCAGGGTTTGACTTCGCGAACTTGCCGCTGGTGATGTAATACCCCACCGTGGTGTCCGGGATGGCCTCAACGAAGTTCGAGAGGATCGGCCGATACCCGGCGTCGGTGGCGAGCGTGCGGAACGGATCCACCTGCCAGATGGCATCGACGTCGCCGCGCTCAAGGGCAGCGCCCATGTCGGAGAAGTTCATCGGTACCCACTCGATGCCCTTCGGGTCAATGCCCTTGTTCTTCAGCGCGACGGGGATGGTCACGTCGCCAAGGTTCTTCACCGAATTCACCGCGATGCGCTTGCCGGGGAGATCCTCCGGACCCTTGATTGCTGAGTCCTTCAACACGAAAATGCTCGAGGTGTCCTTCTTCGGATCGGATCCAACGCCGCAGCAGTTCGCGACGAACTGCACGTCGAGCCCCTCGTCGATTGCTGCGAGGTCCGAGATGACGTTGGCGTAGCCAATGGGCGACTCGCCATTGATCACGCTGGGGATGATGGCCGATCCACTCTCGGCAATCTTCACCTCAACGTTCAGACCCTCCTCCTTGAAAAATCCCTTTTCGATGCCCAGGTAGAGCGGCACCGAATCAGAGGTGGTGATGTGTTGAATGGTGAGCTGGACATTGCCGTCTTTGTCCTTCTTCACGTCTTGGCCGCCGGAGCAGCCAGCTGTCAGCAGCATGGCAGCCGACACAGCGGCCACGACGACTTGGCGGATATGTTTCATGGTTGCTCCGATCAGATGATGTATTCGGGTTCGGGCTGTGGTTCAACGACCATGTGACGGATCGTCGCGAAGACCTCCGCTCGGAGTTCTCCAAATCTGGGGAGCGCCTTTGTCGCCAATTGCGAACGACCTTCAGGTAGGTCGATGGCGACGAGCTTCTCGACGCGGCTCGGCGACTTGGACACGATCGCAACTCGGTCCGAGAGGTAGACGGCCTCGTCGACGTCGTGGGTGACGAACAAAAAAGTGGCGCCGGTCTCGTCGCGCACTCGAAGTAGCAGATCTTCAAGATCGGCCCGCGTCTGGGCGTCGACGGCGGCGAAGGGCTCGTCGAGTACGAGCAGCTCGGCTTCGTAGGCCAGCGCTCTGGCGATGGCGACGCGCTGTTGCATGCCACCAGATAGCTGCCAGGGGTACTTGTCGTCCTCGCCTGCCAGACCCACTTGGGCCAACGCACGCTGGACGCGGTCTGCGACGTCCTTGGACGCCTCCCCCCTGGCTTCAAGAGGCAGCGCCACGTTCTTCGCGACGGTGAGCCAGGGGTACAGGGAGCGTGAATAGTCCTGGAAGACGGGAGCGAGCTGGCGGGGCGGCCCGTCGATGGCCGTGCCGTCCAGCAGCACCTCGCCGGAGCTTGGTTCGAGCAGCCCCGAGATGCAGCGCAACAGCGTCGTCTTCCCGGCTCCCGACGGGCCGACGATGGTGAAGAACTCCCCTCGTTCCACGGCGAAGTCCATGTTGTCGAGCACGGGTGTGGCCGAGCCTTGGCGGCCTCTCGCGGGATAGGTCTTGGAGAGATTGCGGATTTCGAGCAGCGCCATGTCAGCGGTCTCCTAACGCGGTACGGGCCCGGTCCCAGGCAAGGATGCGGCGCTGGACCAAGCTGAATGCGCCGCTGAGCAGGATGCCGAGAATGCCGAGCAGCACGATGGCTCCCCAGACAGACACCTGGTTGAAGGATTGTTGTGCCCCAATGAGCACGAAGCCGATGCCGATGTTGGTGCCCGTCATCTCGCTAGTCACGACGAGAACGAGTGACAGGGGTATGGCTATCTGGATGCCTGCAACAAGCCTCGGCACCACGGACGGAATGACGATTCGGGTCTGGAATTGCCAGCCTCGAATACCGAAGCTTCGTGCGGTATCACGGGATTCCGACGGGAGCTCTCGCACACCGTCGATGACGTTCAAGAGGACGGGAAAGAATGTGCCGAGGGCGATGATGAAAATCTTCATGCTGCCACCGAGGCCAAACACCACCATCGCGAACGGGATCAGGGCCGTCGCAGGAATCGCACGCACGAACTCCAAAGCCGGGGTGAGCGCGATGCGAACCAGACGCTGCTGCCCAATCAACAGCCCAAGCAGGAACCCCAAGCCGATGCCAATACCGAGGCCGACGAAGAGGTGCAGAAGGCTAGAGAGCAGGTGCGGTTGCCCCTGTCCGGTGAACCAGTAGTCCCAGACGCTTTCCAGCACCGCGCTGAGTGGCGGGAAGTAGATGGATCCGGCGTTCTCCGTAGCGACCAGCCAGATGATGAAGGCGACGGCTGCGCCAAGCACAGCGAGCGCATTGCGAGTAATCGTGCTCATCGCTGCACACTCCTCACCGACGGGTCCCAGAACAGCAGCTTGGTTTCGATGGCCTTCAGCGCCACGGCGAGCAGGTATCCCACGACGCCGATCACGACGACGTACGCGTACATCCGCGGGGTGTCGCCGACGCTCCTTGCCGCCCCCAATCCCGAACCCAATCCGGGGACGCCCGCGACGAGTTCTGCGGTGATACAGAAGATCAACACCGTGGAGCTCGCGATTCGGATGCCAGTTACCAGGCGCGGAAGCATCGACGGGATCAGCACGTGGCGCGCCTGCTGCCAGCGCGAGAGCCCGAAGCTGCGGGCTGTCTGCACCCCCATCGGGTCCACGGCTCTCGCTGCCCCCATTGCCGCAACCAACATCTGGAAAAACCCGGCGTAGACCGCCAGGAACACCTCCGTCGGTCGGGCAGTACCCATAATGAGCACGGCGATGGGAATCATCGCGATGGAGGGGATGGGCCGCAAGAACTCAATGATCAAACTGAACAGCGCCGAGAGCACGGCCACCCGCCCGAGTAACATGCCGACGGCGGCGCCTGCCACGACAGATATCACCAGGCTGAGCCCCCATCCGCTGAGGGTATTTGCCAGGGCAACCCACACGTCGGATTCGAGGAGCATGGACGCCAGTTTCGCGACGATCACGCTCGGCGGTGGCGAATACCTTTCGGGCACCACGCCTACTCGAACTACCAATTCCCAGACGCCGATGATTGCCAGCACGGTGACGACGGGCAGCCATACGTGGATGGAGCTACGAAGCGCGCTTGGGCGACGTCCAACCGCTACCGCTGTCATCTCGTCACCACCTCTCGCGCCTGTCGTTCGAGCAACGCACGATCCACTTTGTTGGTGCCGGACAACGGTATCGCGTCGAGCACGAATACCCGACGCGGATGCGCGTAGGGCTCAAGCTTGGTGAGCGACCAGGCCTTCAACGCCCCTTCTTCGACGACGTGTCCCGGCGCCGCGACGACGAACGCCACCGGCTTCGCGCCCTTCACGTCGTCTGGAACCGGCACGACCACGGCTTCAGCCACCGCCTCGTTCGCTTCGAGCGCTTCCTCCACGGCCCGCGGGTAGACGTTCTCGCCACCTGAGTTGAACATGTCGTCGGCTCTTCCGGTGAAGAAATAGAAGCCCTGTTCGTCTCGACGAAACTCGTCGCGGGTGTGATAGAAACCGTCGGCGGTGATTGGCGAGGGCACGTCCGGGCGGCGGAAGTACTCACTGAAGAGTGCGCCCGTGCGGATTTCCAGCACGCCCTGGCTGGATTCGTCGCCGTTTGCATCCACCAACCGCACATCGACGGCGGGATTCGCGACGCCGACAGAGCCGTCGGGTGTAGGGAGTGCCAAGTGACGGGTGAACGCGATGGGGCCGGACTCCGTCGTGCCGTAGCCGAAGGTGATGTCGACGCCGGGGAACGCCTCGCGCAACTGCGTAAACAGCGCGTCCGATGCGGGGGCCGAGCCCATGTAGATCTCCCGCACCGAGCTCAGGTCCAGCTGATTCAGTAGTTCGCGCTCCTGCAACAGCAGCGCGAACATGGGCGGCACTCCGGTAAGCCTCGTCACCGATTCCGCAACGACAGCCTGCAAGAACTCAGCCGCATCGAACCCGCTCGTGATCACGACGCGGCGTCCCGCAGCAAGCGCCCCTTGCACGTTGGCAAGGGCATTCATGTGGTACAACGGGGCTGCGACGATAGCCGTGACGTCCTCCCCGTCGCCGAAGGTAGACGCGCCCTGAGCGAGCACCCAGAGGTGGGAGTCGTGCGAGAGCACCACACCTTTTGGCTTCCCCGTCGAGCCGGACGTGTAGAGGATCATCGCCGGGTCGGTACCCTCGCGTTCGTGGCGACGGTGCTGCTCGCTGGTGGGCGAGGTGACCTCGTCGAACGTGAGCGACGAAGTCGCGGCGGATGCACGCTCAAGCCGGGATGCGTCATCGACGAGGGCGAGCTCGCTCTCGGAGTTTTCCAACGCGTAACGCAGGACCTCGGGAGGGAACCTGTGGCTAAGTGGCACGGCCACGAGCCCTGCCCGCAACACGCCATAGAAGGCGAGCAGCCACTCGATGGAATTGCTGCCGATGATTGCGACTTTCGCCCCCGGGGTTAATCCACGAGAGAGCAGGTGGTTCGCGACGTCGTTTGCGCGAGCATCGAATTCCCTGAAGGAGATGCGTGTGCATGCGCCACCGTCGTAGGCCGTGATGGCCTCGTTTTCTGGGGCTTCGAGCGCGACCACGTCGCCCAAGTTGGTGTAGGGGAAACCGGGGATCATGCGCCTGCACCTGCCGCCGAAGCCAGGAACGTGCCTCGCCCGATGGCGAGCTGCTTGCCATTCGCATCCAGCACCTCGGACCAGGCAGTCGCGATCTGCGATCCGGGCTTCACCAGGTGTCCCACCGCGGTGAGTTTCCCGACGCCTGCGGGCCGTAGGTAGTTCACCTGGAGGTCGATCGTCGGGACGGGTTTGCCGATGGTGCCGATCAGCGCATAATCAGCAGCCGTGTCGAGCAGCGCACCGAGGATCCCGCCGTGTACGGATCCCCGGTCGGTATCCGACAGCCATTCGGGTTTCGCATCCGTTTCGATTCTGACCGTCGACTCCGTGATCGCCGTCACCTGAAGGCCTAGCCACTGGTGGAACGGGGCGGCGTCCAGCCAACGTTGTACCTCGTCGAGAGTAGGCAGCGCCATCATGCTTCCTTCCACGGGTCGATCACGATCTTGCCCAGGAAGTCACGACGTTCGAGGCGTCTAAGCGCGTCGATGGCGCCGTCGAGGCCCACCACCGAGTCGATCACCGGGGAGAACGTGCCCTCCTGCACGTAGCCCAGCAGGGCGTGGAAATCGTCTTGCGTGAAACCGTTCGACCCGATGATGCGAAGCTCGAAGCTCCAGACATATCTCAGGTCTTCTGGTGGGTTGTATCCGGCGGTGGCGCCGCACACGAGAATCGCGCCGCCACGCTTGGTGGAACGCAAGGTGGGGGCCCAGGTGTCGCCACCGGTGTTGTTCACGATCACGTCGAACCCACCGTCGTAGTTGGTGCGCGACGGCTTGCCGAGGTGTTCCTTCGTCCAGGCGTAGAAATCCTGTTCGCGGTAGTTGATGAACTGGTCAGCGCCGAGCTCCAGAAGCCGCTGCCCCTTCTCGTCGCTGCCGGCTGCGGCAACGACCGTGGCGCCCAGACGCTTCGCGAGCAGCACCGACGCGGTACCTACCCCGCCAGATGCGCCCAGCACGAGCACCTTGTGACCAGGCTGTACGGCCTTGGTGCCGACGAGCATGCGATGCGCTGTGCCGTAGGCGACTGGGAGCGCTGCGGCTTGCTCGAAGCTGACGGCATCGGGTAGGGCGATGAGCTGCCCGGCCTCCACCAGCGCATACTCGGCGAGGCCGCCGTCGAGCAGCTCACCGATGAGGTGTCCTTTGGCATTCAACGGGTCGACGAGCACGCGGTCGCCCACCTTCCAACCTTCGACGCCCTCGCCCAGCTCGGCGATCTCGCCAGCGATGTCGAGCCCTGGCACGACGGGCAGCGGCACCGTGATGCCAGGCATGCCGCGCATGGTGAAGATGTCGTGGTAGTTCAGCGAGCTGCCTCGAACCTTCACGACGACGTGCCCGGGCGTCGCCTCCGGGGTGGGATGATCGTCGACGAGGCGAAGGTCTGAGACACTGCCGTGCTTCGGGATGATGATTGCGCGCATGATGCTCCTTGTCAGCGAATGGTCCACTGGCCCGACGGGCCGCTCACGGTAATGGCGAGGGACACAGCTGGCCCCTCCTCGACGAACACATCAACGTCGAGCACGTCGTACAACTCTTTGAGCTTCGACGGGTCCGGGTGCGCCACGCGGAACTCGTCCAGCTCCACCTGGGCCTGCGTCGTTTCGGCTGGCGACGGGGTGTTCCCCCAGTCGATGACGAACGGCGACGCACCCGAGTGATCAGAGAACAGCGGCCTCGTCAGGCGCCAGCGGAGCAGATTGCCCGACGGGTCCCGTCGCTCTCCGTCATAGAGCTCGCCAAGCTCGAACCCGAGCGCTGACGCGTTGCCGAGCTTTCCCTCGGGCCCTTCCGGGTGCACCGCGAACGTGGCCACTTTGGGCTCACTGATGAGGTGTAGGTCGAAGATGCGCGGCCCGGGACGATCTTCGTCGATGCCGATGATCTCCAAATATCCACCGCCCGAAAATGCCGCAAGGAAGTTGCGCGTTCCCTGGTCAGGATGGATTCCGCCCAGTGCTGGAGCGACGCCGGTGGCCTTGGTGAATGCGTCGACGGTAGCGACGAGGTCGTTGGTGGCTACGACGATGTGGTCAAGATTTCGTGGATGTTGCATAGCTTCCCTAGGGTGAGGGCGCAGCAGGTCACGCTCGGTAATACGAGATTGCGGCTGTGCCCAGAAAAACGGGTGGGGTTTGCTCGTAAAGCTGGACGCTTCGCTCAGGCAGCCATGCGGCAGCAACACATCATGTGGCCGGCCTTGGAAGCGGCGGACATAATGCACATCGTGCTGTGGGCCATGAGCGGTTCCTTACGACTTGGCGGCTGCCTTCGTGTACCTGAACACTAACAGCCCCCGAAATATTCCCAGTTGCAGGTATGTGTTTTGAGATGCCTGTGGCTAGGACAGATGCACTCAGTGAAGTATCTGCCGGGCGTTGTCGACGTCGGCATGCATCTGAGCGATCAGCTCGTCCACATCGGCAAACCGCTGCTGGCCTCGCAGGCGCTCAACGAACGAGACGGCAACCTCAGCGCCGTACAGGCTCAGGTCCGTGCGGTCCAGCACGTAGGACTCCACCCGGTGCTCGGTGCCGTCGAAGGTGGGATTGGACCCGACGGAGATCGCGGCCGGAAACGGGTCGCAACCAGGTACGTCGATGCGCCGCAGCCATCCGGCATACACGCCGTCGGCAGGAACGGCCATCTCGTCGGGCACAGCGAGATTCGCCGTCGGGAATCCCAGGCCACGGCCACGGCGGTCTCCAACGACGACCAGCCCGCGGTACTCGAATGGAGAGCCGAGGTGCGCCGTCGCTGCACGCACGTCGCCGTCGCAAAGATTGCCTCGGATGAGCGTGGAAGAGATGGTCTGATCCCCGTCGGTGCTGAGAGGCACCGCAGTCACTTCGAAGCGACCCTTCGCGAGGTGGCGCAGCGAATCCACATCTCCTGCGGCCCTAGCTCCGAAACGGAAATTGCTGCCTACAACGATGCGCTTGGGGTGCAACGAGGCCAGGAAGTCCTCGACGAATTCCTCCGGCGACATGGCAGCAACCGCCTGGTTGAAACGCACCACGCGAACTTCGTCGGCGCCGAATTTACGCAGCTTGGCAATGCGCTGATGCAGGTCCATGATCAGCTTCGGAGCCTTGTCAGGGCGCAGTACCCCGACCGGGTGTGGCCAAAAGGTGATGACGACGAGACGCTCAACCGCGTGAGTCCGAGCCTCCTGCAGTACGCGCTGATGCCCCAGGTGTACTCCGTCGAAGTTACCTATCGCCAAAACTGTCACGTCGACACCTTATTGCACATCGTCGTCAGGGCCCACAAGCACCGTGATCGGTGCCGCCTTGCCGGCCTTCGGCCCATACAACCCCAGCAGCTTTCCGCCGGGAGAGAGCACCCCGACGGTCTCCGCTGGCAGCTCGATCTCCAGCGGTCTGCCGAACCGGACGTCGCGGGCCTGCGATGCATCCAGAGCCACGACGGGGAAACTGCGACGAGCAGCTTCCGCCATGCTCATCAGTTGCGGTGCTTCCTCCCCCAGCTGGACGGCATCGTCGACGGTGTAGTTGCCGATGCGGGTGCGTCGAAGCGCGGTCAGGTGACCGCCGACGCCCAACTTCTCGCCCAGGTCACGCGCAATGGCGCGGATGTAGGTGCCGCTGGAACACTCGACGTCGATATCGACGTCGAGGAAATCACCCGATGTGCGTGTTCCGAGCAGGTCAAGGCGCGTGATGCTCACGGGGCGGGCCTGCAGCTGCACGTCCTTCCCTTCGCGGGCGAGCGCGTAGGCGCGTTTTCCTTGCACCTTAATCGCGGATACGGTGCTGGGCGTTTGCATAATGTCGCCGCGAAATGCTGCCAACGCCTCGTCAATCTGCACCGCGGAGAGCGTGGCCGCGTTCGCAACTGGAGTCACTACCCCGTCAGCGTCATCGGTATCCGAACGTGCACCAAGCCGCACGGTTGCGGTGTATCGCTTGTCGTGCAGTGCCAGGTGCCCCAGCAGCCTCGTGGCTCGTCCGACGCCGAGGATGAGTACCCCCGTCGCCATCGGATCGAGAGTGCCAGCGTGCCCGATCTTGCGGATTCCGAGCACACGCCGCAGCCTGCCAACCAATTGATGCGACGTGGCCCCCGACGGCTTGTCGAGGACCACGATCCCATCGAGAACGGAACCCGTCACTCCTCAGGCTTCTTGTACGGGTCCGCGTCACCGGCGAAGGATTTCCCTTCACGGGCTGCCGCAGCGGCCTGATCGCTGGCCTGTGCCCTGGCGAGCAGGTCCTCGATGTGGCGTGCCTCGTCTTCCGTCGCGTCCAAGATGAACGTCAGCGTGGGCGTGTGCCGCATTCCGAGCTGCTGGCCCACCGCCGTGCGCAGCATGCCCTTGGCGGATTCCAGTGCCGCAGCGCTACCAGCACGGGCAGCCTCGTCGCCGAGCACGGTGTAGAACACCGTCGCTTCACGGTTGTCACCACTCAGCCGGACTTCCGTGATGGTGATGAACCCCTTGCGGGGGTCCTTCACTCGACGATCCAAGGTCTGCGCGATGATGGTCTGAATCTGGTCAGCGAGCTTCGCGTTTCGGGGGCTCGGCATCACTCACGCTCCTGTTCCACCATCTCGTACACCTCGACAACATCCTCGGTCTTGATGTCGTTGTAATTGTGCAACGTAAGACCACACTCGTAGCCCTCGCGCACCTCGGTGACATCGTCCTTCTCGCGACGCAGCGACGCGATGCTGGTGTCCTGAATGACGACGCCGTCGCGGATGAGACGCGCCTTGGCGTTGCGGCGGATGACGCCGTCGAGCACCATACAACCCGCAATGTTGCCAATCTTCGACGAGCGGAAGATCTCGCGGATCTCCGCCTGACCAATGACCTGCTCCTTGTAGATGGGCTTGAGCATGCCCTTGAGCGCAGCCTCGATCTCGTCGATCGCATCGTAGATGACCGAGTACGAACGGATATCCACGTTCTCCTCGTCGGCCAGCTTCGCGGCGTGCGGGGTGGGGCGCACGTTGAAGCCGATGATGACGGCCTTCGACGCCGCAGCCAGCGAGACGTTCGTCTCGGTGATGGCACCGACGCCGCGGTCGATAACGCGCAGGCCAACCTCGTCGGACACCTCGATCTTGGTGAGCGCGTCCTCCAAGGCTTCGACAGAACCAGCGCCGTCGCCCTTGAGGATGAGCAGCAGCTCCTGCGTCTCGCCCTTTTCGAGCTGCTCGAACAGCTGATCCAAGGTCTTGCGGCGGCTGGTGCGAGCCTGCAGCGCGGCGCGCATCCGAGCCTCACGCTTATCCGCGATCTGGCGCGCGACGCGGTCATCTTCCACGACGAGGAAGTTGTCACCCGCACCCGGCACCGACGTGAGGCCAAGCACCTGCACCGGCATCGACGGGGGTGCCTCGTCGACGTTCTCGCCCATGTCGTTGATCATGGCGCGCACGCGGCCATGCGCAGACCCCGCGACGATCGAGTCGCCGATGTGCAGGGTGCCGCGGTGCACGAGCACCGTCGCCACCGCGCCACGGCCCTTGTCCAGGTGCGCTTCGATAGCTACGCCCTGGGCATCCATGTCGGGGTTAGCGCGCAGGTCAAGCGCGGCGTCGGCCGTCAGCACGATGGCCTCCAGCAGGTCATCGAGACCCTTACCGGTGACCGCGGACACGTCGACGAACTGCGTGTCGCCGCCGTACTCCTCAGGAATGAGGCCGTACTCGGACAGTTGGCCGCGCACCCTCGTCGGGTCCGCTGCGTCCTTATCGATCTTGTTCACCGCGACGACGATCGGCACGTCGGCCGCCATCGCGTGGTTCATGGCCTCGACGGTCTGCGGCATCACGCCATCGTCGGCTGCGACGACGAGCACCGCGATGTCCGTCGACTTCGCACCACGAGCACGCATGGCGGTAAATGCCTCGTGACCAGGAGTATCGATGAAGGTGATGGCGCGTTCTTCGCCTTCCACCTCGGCTTCCACCTGGTAGGCACCAATCTTCTGCGTGATACCGCCGGCCTCGCGCGCCTGCACGTTCGAGTGACGGAACGCGTCGAGGAGCTTGGTTTTACCGTGATCGACGTGACCCATGACGGTGACGACGGGCGGGCGAACCTCGAGGTCCTCCTCGTCGCCTTCATCCTCGCCAAATTCGAGGTCGAAGCTCTCCAGCAGCTCGCGGTCCTCGTCTTCTGGGGAGACCACCTGGATGTTGTACTCCAGCTCGGCGCCCAGCAGCTCGAGCGTGTCATCGCTCACAGACTGCGTGGCCGTCACCATCTCGCCCATGTGGAAGAGCACCTGTACGAGTGCTGCTGCGTCCACACCAATCTTCTCAGCGAGATCAGTCAGCGATGCGCCTCGACGCAGACGAACGGTCTGGCCGCCGCCCTTACGGACGCGTACGCCACCGATCGTCGGTGCCTCCATCTCGTCAAACTCTTGACGGCGCTGCTTCTTCGACTTGCGGCGACGGTTACCCGCACCGCCGCGCCCGAACGCGCCCTGCGTGCCACCGCGTCCGCGGCCACGACCGGGGCCGCCTCCGCCCATCGGTGGGCCACCGAAACGGCCACCGCCGCCACCTGGCCCGCCTGCGCCGGGACGGCCACCGCCGCCGCGCCCGCGGCCACCACCGCGTCCTGGGCGAGAGCCAGCCTGGGCACCAAGCTGGCTCGACTGGTGCTTCGGCATCATGGCGGGGTTGGGGCGCGGCATACCCTGAGAGCCGCCGGGGCGAGGCATGCGGTGCTGATCGCCGCTCTGCCCACCCTGGGAACGCTGCCCGCCGCGACGGTCCCCGTCGGGGCGCGGCTTGCGCTGCTGCTTGCCCATTCCCTGGCTGGCAGCGAAGGGGTTGTTACCAGGGCGCGGCGCGTTAGTGCGTCGTGGCATGGAACCCGGCGTTGCGCCACCGGTACGAGAGCCCGACGCGGTGCCGCCTGGCTTCGGCGCACTCGGCTTGGGAGCCCCAGGCTTCGGGACACCCGGCTTGGCCATCGAGCTGGGCTTGGGTGCGGCTCCGGGCTTGGGAGCAGCAGGCGTCGCGGGCTTCACATTCGACGGCTTCGGTGCCGCCGGCTTCGGCGAACCAGTCACGCCAGCGCCCGGCTTGGGTGCCTTCGGAGTCGGCGTCGCCGTCGGCGCAGGGCTCTCGCCCGGATCAAACGCACCCGGTGTCGCCTTGGGCGCGCGAACACCGCCCGGCTTCGGCGCGGTCGACTTCGGTTTCGCCGTGGTAGCCCGCGCACGAGGCGTGGCCTTCGGCGCGATTCCGGCCGTCGGAGAAGACGTCTTGGGGGTTTGTTTCTTGGATGCGTCTGCGTCGGAACCAAAGTTCTCACGAATACGACGCACTACGGGTGCTTCCAGCGACGACGACGCGCCGCGAACATATTCACCCTGTTCTTTTAGCCATGCCAGCAATTCCTTGCTGGCCATGCCGAATTCCTTTGCGATCTCATGAACGCGAGGCTTAGCCACTGCTCTCCTTTGGGGGCCCAAGCCTCAAGCGGCCGGACCTATTGGTTGTTGTTGCTCATCGTTGGTAACTCATCGAGTGGTCATGAGCGTCAGCCCACCTTCTGATTGGTGCCCCTGGCGGGGCATGGAAACGATCGACCCGTGGTTGGGCCGTTGGCCATTCTAACGCGCATCAATGACTCACGCGAATGAGGACATCGGCATCACGTCGCCAATCTCTCCAGGTTGCGACGCAAATCAACGCTCAATTCGACACCACGAAGTGCCCGCTGAATCGCATTCCGGCTCAGCACGACGGCGGCGCAGCCTGGATGCAGATAGGCACCCCGACCCTCCAGCCGGGGTGCCGTCGCTTCCACAGCTAGACCATCGCGAGCGACCACGCGCATGAGTGCAGATTGATCGTCGGAATGACGACACCCGATGCACCTGCGCTGCGGCTGACGGTCACGGCTGTTGGATTCCTTCATCGGTCAGGCTTCGGTATCCGGCTGGATGTCGATCCGCCAACCGGTGAGCCTGGCAGCCAGACGAGCATTTTGCCCCTCACGGCCGATGGCGAGCGAGAGCTGGTAGTCGGGCACAATGGCGCGACAAGCCTTGCCAGCCTTGTCAGTGATGACGACGTTGACCACCTTCGCGGGCGACAGCGCAGCCGAGACGAACTTCGCCGGGTCTTCGGAATAATCGACGATGTCGATCTTCTCGTTGCCGAGCTCATTGGTGACGGCGCGCACGCGCTGGCCGTTTGGCCCAATGAACGCACCTTTCGCAGACACGTCGGCATTGTTAGAGACCACCGCGATCTTCGTCCGGTGCCCCGCCTCGCGAGCCACTTCCTTGATCTCGACGACGCCGTCGCCGATCTCAGGCACCTCCATGGCGAAGAGCTTCTTCACCAAGTTGGGGTGTGTGCGCGACACAACCACCTGTGGGCCGGAGGGCTCTCGTCGGACGCTCACGATGAACACCCGCAGCCTGCGACCGTGTGAATAGTCTTCACCTGGTGATTGCTCGGCAAGCGGCATGATGGCTTCGAGTGGGCCCAGATCGACGCGGACCGTCTTCGAATCGCGGTCTTGCTGGATGACGCCTGTCACGATGTCACCCTCGACGCCGGCGAAATGCCCGTACTTCTGGTCGTCTTCCGCCTCGCGGATGCGTTGAGTGATCACCTGACGCGCCGTCGCTGCGGCGACACGCCCGAAATCCTCCGGGGTGTCGTCGAAATAGCCGATGATCTCATCGTCGTCCCCGAACTCGGGCGCCAGCACCGACACCTTGCCCGTCTTGCGGTTGATGTCGATCTTCACGCCGCGCAGCGCATTATCCGTCTTGGTGTAGGCATTCAAGATGGCATCTTCAAGTGTCTTCAGCAGGTACTCGGTAGGGATATCCCGGTCCCGTTCGATAGCGCGCAGCGCAGCCATATCGATATCCATGCTTAGGACTCCTTCCGATTCATCTCGATCTGAATGACTGCCTTACGGATCTGCTCCAGGGGAAGAGTGGTGCTCTCCCCCGACTGCTCAATGACGACGGCGTCCTCTTCGACGCCCTTGATGCGGCCAGTGACCTCAGAATCGTCCAGCGTCAGCTTGACCAGGCGGCCAGCATTTCGTCGGTAGTGCTTCAACTCCGTGAGCGGCTTGGACACGCCACGGCTCGAGAGCTCCAGCGTGTACGCCTGGTCACCGGCAGCGGGGCTTTGATCGAGCGCAGTCGAAACTGCTTGGGAGGCTTCAGCGATGTCATCGAGCAGGGGACCTTTCCCCTCCGGACCGTCACCGTCGACAGTGACGCGAAGCACCGTACGCTTGCCGACCGGCGTGACCTCGAGCGCGTCCAGTTCCAGATTGTGCTCAGCCAAGATGGGTTCAACCACCTTGACCAACGTTCGTTCCTGCATGACAACTCCGTATCCGATTGTGTGCTCAATTGTGAACACCCAGCATACCGATAGGCTGCGAATTATGGACATTACTCGGCGATCGATGCTGGCTGGAGCCGCACTCGTCGTCGCCGGCTGTGCGCCTGACCCCACCGTCGACTCACCCGACGATGCACCGACGCGTGCACAACCCTCCGAGGCGCCGTCGCAGCCAGCATCGTTCGCGAAGGTGGCCGCGCTGCTCACCGCAGTGAGAGGCCACGTCGAAGCCGCCGACGAGGGGCCGTGGCGGGCGGCTGCGTTGGCGCAATGCGACGATCAACTCGCGCGGCTGAATTCCCTCAACCCGTTCTCGGAACCCGAGCCAGTGTTCACCCCTCAGGCGGCCTCCGCACCAGATCTCCAGCATGCCATTGATGCCGCCGTAGACGCGTGCGTCCAAGGAGCCCGCAGCGAGGAAGCTGCGTCGACGAGGCTGCTGCTGTGCTCTATTGCTGCGGCGACATCCGGCTTACGCAAACCGGAGGTACTACCCGGCGAAGGCACCGGGCCCAGCCCCGTCGAGACGCTGCATGATCAGCGGTACGCCGCCCTTACCCATGTATGGGCCCTCATTCATGGTGTTGAAACTGGGCTCGGCAAAGTTCGGGGCGACGAAGGGTTGAGCAAAGCCCTCAGCGCCAGGCTGGCAACGGCGAAGGCGTTGCGCGACGAGCTGCGAGCCGGGCTGCGCGCACCGTCGCAGCCCGCGGCCTTCGCATTGCCCGGCGATATGACGTCCAACGACGGTGTGCGGACCGCGTGGCGAACACTCGAAGTGCGGCTATTGGAGGCACTCGTGTTGCTCGCTGCGGAAGAACCCGACGACCAACACTGGGCCTCGCAGGTCACTCACACGCAGGCGGTAGGCGGCCGAATACCCAGGTGGCCTGGCTGGGGACAAAGATAGATCAAGTTCGTGGTGGGTAGACGCACCACGAACTTGATCTATCTTTCAGTCATCGAACGCGGAGGCAGTGAGCACACGCACGAATTCCGCCTTCCCACCCCCGCAGCCTGAGCGCGCGCTCGATGATCCGGGCAACTTCGCACGCTTCGTGAATCACTTGCCGCCAAGTGAAGCGTAAAGTCACCGCACCAGCCACGAGCGCATGCTCGTTGTCCCGTCTGGCGTCTCGGTCCGCGTCGTGAAACTGCCGCCCATCCAATTCCACGATCACACCGAAATCCTCAAACCAGACATCCACACGCCCTCTTCGAGTGAGACGAATCTGCCTTGCCAGCGCAACAATTCCATGCGGTTTTGCCACCATCACGTTGAACTGCCATTCGAGCACGCTGTGGATACCGTCGTTGGCGTGATCTGTGAGATTCATCAGCAGCCGCCGCTGAGCCACCCGGCTTCGCGCCAGCACTTCGCCGCGCAGCCGCCCCGGGGTCGTTTTGCGCTCACCGAATGCACGGGTGACCGCCTCGATCAGGTTCAGCGAGTGGGTCTCCGATGCGTAGTCGCAGATCGATTCCTCAACACTGGTTCTCGACATCTCGCCACGCGCCCGTCGGGGTGCGCGCTTGAACTGGGCACGAAACCCGGAATGCTCCAACGGCTTCTTGGGCGCGCTCACCCACACCGTGATCTGCTCTGGCTCGTTGCGAATAAGGCCATGCAGGAAGCAGGCAGCGCCTCCACCCAGCGACGCCGACGCGCCACCACGTAACAGCGCGGCCCATGCGAACGCATGCCACGTCACCTCACCGATGATGTAAAGCCCATCCGCGAGCTTGTGCCAGTCGGCACTGAGCCGTCGGAGTGCTGACCTGCACAACCCGTGCGCACGGGCTTGCTCGACGCTGATAGCACCGCACTGTATGCGGATGAGATCTTGCAGGGCACGGGGCATGGATTGGCGCGGCAACATGCCCCAATTTTTGTGAGTGCAACACCCGCGGGGAAGGAACTACAAAGCGTCGGACAACACTAATTTCGGGTCGCTTCAAGATAGATCAAGTTCGTGGTGGGTAGACGCACCACGAACTTGATCTATCTTGGCGTTTGGCTAGGGACGGGCCAGCGCGAATGCTTCGTCGACGATGTTTTCGACGGCCACCTCTCGCTTTTCTCCGGTGCGGCGGTCGCGAAGCTCGACGACACCGTCGGCGAATCCTCGACCCACCACCACGATGATGGGCATACCCATGAGCTCGGCATCCTTGAATTTCACACCCGGGCTGGCCTTGCGGTCGTCGACGAGCACCTCGACACCGCGCTCATCCAAAGCCTCGGCAATCCGCTCGGCTTCCTCGAAGATGGAAGCATCCTTGCCGGTGGCCACCACTTGCACCTGGAACGGTGCAAGCTCGAGCGGCCAGCACAGCCCCAGTTCATCGTGGGTCGCCTCCGCGACGGCAGCGATCGCCCGCGAAACACCAACGCCATACGAGCCCATCGTGACGGTGACAAGCTTGCCGTTTTCGTCGAGCACCTTCAGACCCAGCGCCTCGGCATAGCGACGCCCCAGCTGGAAGATATGCCCCATCTCAATGCCGCGCTCCAGTGTGAGCGGACCGGAGCCGTCAGGCGACGGGTCACCCTCGCGTACCTCGGCGACGTCGATGACGCCGTCGGGGGTGAAGTCGCGACCGCAGGTCAGATCCGCGACGTGGTACCCGTCGACGTTGGCGCCCGTGAGCCACCGCGTGCCGCTCACAACGCGTGGGTCGCACAGGTAACGGATCTTCGACGCAGATTCCTCGCCAAGGATCTTCTCGCCGTCCTTCACCGGGCCGATGTAGCCCTTGACGAGCGCCGGGTAGCGCTTGAAGTCGTCCTCGACGAAGTCCCCCACCTCAGCCGGGGCGATGGCGGCCTCGAGGCGCTTCTCGTCGACGGAGCGGTCACCTGGGAGGCCGATGATCAGCGGCTCGCGGGTGCCGTCGGGGTGCACCAGCATGATGACGACGTTCTTCAGCGTGTCGGCAGCCTCCCAGGGGCGGTCCGCACGCGGGAACAGCTCGTTCGCTTTGTCGACGAGTGCCTCAATCGTCGACGAGTCTGGCGTCGGATGCACACTAGCGGCGGGGGCATCGTCGATGGGTAGCGGCTCGGGCGCAGGAATGCGCACGGCTTCGACGTTGGCCGCGTAGCCTCCGGGCGATCGCACGAACGTGTCCTCACCGATCGGAGAAACAGCAAGGAATTCCTCCGACGCGGAGCCGCCCATAGCGCCTGCCATCGCGGACACGATGACGTACTCCAGCCCGAGTCGATCAAAGATGCGCCGGTAGGCGGTTCGGTGAGCCTGATAGCTGGCTTCAAGGCCCTCGTCGGAAATATCGAAGGAGTAGGAATCCTTCATCACGAACTCGCGCCCGCGCAGCAGGCCAGCGCGGGGGCGGGCCTCGTCGCGGTACTTCGTCTGGATTTGGTACAGGTACAAGGGCAAGTCCTTGTACGAGTTGTAGAGATCCTTCACCAGCAGCGTGAACATCTCCTCGTGCGTGGGGCCAAGCAGCATGTCCACCTCGCGCCTATCCTTCAGGCGGAAGAGGTTGTCGCCGTAGTCGGTCCAACGCCCGGTGGCTTCGTAGGGCTCACTCGGCAGCAGCGCTGGGAAGTGCACCTCCTGGGCACCGATGGCTTCCATCTCCTCGCGCACGATGGCTTCCACCTTGCGCAACACCTTCCAACCAAGCGGGAGCCACGAGTAGATGCCTGGCGCGGCGCGTCGGACGTAGCCCGCGCGGACGAGCAACTTGTGGCTGGCAACCTCGGCCTCGGCGGGGTCATCGCGCAGCGTGCGGACGAAGAGTTTCGACATACGGGAAATCACGGGCCAACTCTAACCCCTCAACGCCACGCCGTCATGGAGGGATGCCACTGCGGTGGCCAGGCAGTGGACACTTGTGCCGCAACTGAGCCGCACAGGTTGCCCCTGCCCAGGCTGACGCCGCTCAGTAGTGCACGGTGCTGAGTGACCCGACGGTGCGGAAGCCGATGCGTTCGTAGCTGCGCACGGCTGGCTGATTGAAGTCGTTCACGTAGAGGGAGACCATCGGATACTCACGCCGCACGAGCATCATCATTTGCGCGAGGGCACCTTTCGAAAGGCCTTGCCCGCGCAGATCTGGGCGAACCCACACGCCCTGGAGCTGCACCTGCCCGTCATGACGCGGACCGAGGTCAGCTTTGAAAATCACCTCGCCGTCTTCGACGATGCCGTACGCGTCGCCGTTGCGGAGCCGCGACAAGACGAACGACTCGTACCCCGGCCCATACTTGAACGGCGACGACCCGATCTCGCCCACGTACATATCAACCGACGCGTCGAGATAGGACTGGAAGTGGCTCTCGTCGAGCCGCTCGACTCTCGCGTCGCCTTCGAAGGAAGGCGGTACATCCAGCACCATGAGCGGTTGCTTTCTGCGCACATTGCTGCACGTGCGCCACACATCCCCGTACCGCTCTGACAAGCCGACGAACAGCCCGAGCGCCGCAAAACTCGGACCGACGATAGACGTCGCCCGTCGAAATTTCCCAAGCTCCTCGACGAAGAGCGGCAGCGCAGCAGAATCGTTGCCCGTCACGAAAATGGTGCCGGCATCGAGACAGAGCGCCCGGATCTCGTCGGAGTCGTCGCGGTAGGCCAGCAGCCTGCCAAAATGCCGTCGTTGCTGGCTGGAGTCACCCAGCTTGGAGGTCAGAAACAGGTTCTCGATGGGTGAGCGCTCCAGAAACGCTAAAGCCTCCCCAAGCTCGCGCCCGTCGAGCACCCGCAACCTGCCACTCATGCCGCTGCCTCTCGCGCGGTCAGGAGACCGTCACCTCCGGAGAGCCCTGCTCCCCCATCTCGTCGGCGATACGTCGGGCCTCCACCAGCAACGTCTCGACGATCTCCTCCTCCGGCACGGTCTTGATGACCTCGCCCTTCACGAAGATCTGCCCCTTGCCGTTGCCCGATGCGACGCCGAGGTCGGCCTCGCGCGCCTCACCCGGGCCGTTGACCACGCAGCCCATGACGGCCACCCGAAGCGGCGCTTCCAGCCCTTCCAGGCCTTCGGTCACCTGCTCGGCGAGCGTGAACACGTCTACCTGCGCGCGTCCACACGACGGGCAACTCACGATGTCGAGCTTGCGGGGACGAAGATTCAGCGACTCGAGAATCTTGACGCCCACCTTTACCTCTTCCACCGGCGGGGCGGACAGCGATACGCGGATGGTGTCACCGATGCCCTGGCTGAGCAGCGCACCGAAAGCCACGGAAGACTTGATGGTGCCCTGGAACGCCGGGCCGGCCTCCGTCACACCAAGGTGCAGCGGATAGTCGCACTGCTCAGCGAGCTGCTGGTAGGCGCGAACCATCACGACGGGGTCGTTGTGTTTCACGGAAATCTTGAAATCGCGGAAGCCCACCTCTTCAAACAGCGACGCTTCCCAGAGCGCGGATTCGACGAGGGCCTCCGCCGTC
This sequence comes from Propionibacteriaceae bacterium, assembly GCA_032576855.1. GTDB lineage: Bacteria > Actinomycetota > Actinomycetes > Propionibacteriales > Propionibacteriaceae > Arachnia. The sequence goes on along the minus strand of JAWFWL010000003.1, from coordinate 94,590 downwards.
GGTGCTCCGTACTTCTCCAGCAGGCGCTTATCGAGCGAGCCGGCGTTCACGCCGATGCGGATGGACACGCCAGCATCCTCCGCTGCCTTCGCGATTTCGGCCACTTGATCGTCGAACTTCCTGATGTTTCCTGGGTTCACGCGCACGGCGGCGCAGCCGGCCTCGATGGCCTGGAAGACGTAGCGAGGTTGGAAGTGGATGTCAGCGATCACCGGAATCTGCGACTTCTTCGCGATGATGTGCAGCACGTCGGCGTCATCTTGGCTGGGGCAGGCGACGCGCACGATGTCGCAGCCTGCCGCGGTGAGCTCAGCGATCTGCTGCAACGTGGCATTGATGTCGGTGGTTTTCGTCGTGCACATGGACTGCACGGAAACAGGTGCGTCGCCGCCGACGAGCACCTTGCCAACCTTGATTTGCCGCGACTTGCGTCTGGGGCTGATGGTGACGGGGGCGGGTGCTGGCATGCCAAGGCTCACTGTCATGGCGTCGAGTCTATCCCCCTAGAACAGCTGAAGCGGTGAGATGACGTCGGCGATGATCAAAACAATGCCACCGAGCAGCAAGAATCCGCCGACGATGAAGATCATCGGTAGCCCCTTTGCCGTGTCGAGCGGCCCGGGGTCGGGCTTGCCGCGCAGCCTGCACCACCCACGTCGGATCCATTCGATGATGGCGCCAGCGATGTGGCCGCCATCGAGCGGCAGGAGCGGCACGAGGTTCAGCAGCGCCACGAAGAGGTTCACCGAGCCGAGCAGCGAGAACCACGTCGCGGCCTTATCCCCTACCGAGAGCTCCTCGTTCACGCCGATCTCGCCTGCGATACGAGAGGCGCCGACGATGGAGAGCGGTGAGTTCACATCGCGGGTTTTCCCGGTCACCATGTCGGCTGCCACGTTGTACACGCGAACGGGGAAGCTTGCCAGCGCGACGGTGGATTGCTTCGTCATGGTCCACATCATGTCGACGGTGGCAACCGGACCTCCGCGCTGGATCTCCACCGTCGGGCTCACGCCGAGGAATCCGGCCTCGACGGTGCGCGACGGGTCGAGCTCGTCGCGCACGTGGTTCAGCCGTGTGTGCACGGTCGGGAGCGTGATGCGCTCACCGTCTCGCAGCACGACGATGTGGGCCTCACCGTCGCGGTTCTTCCTGATGAGTTCGCTGATCTCGTCCCAGCTCGACACCTGGTGGTCGTTGAACGCGACGATCTGGTCGCCCGGCTTGATGCCTGCCTCCGCTGCAGGGGTGCGCGGGTCCTCAGACGTGCAAGATTTGTCGGCACGATCCGCGGCTACAACGCACTCGCTCACCGACGCCACCGTCGTCGTGGACACAGCCATGCCATGCAGCAGATTGATACTCAAGAAAATGAGGAAGGCCAGCACAATGTTCATCGCTGGGCCGCCCAGCATGATGATGACTTTCTTCCACGTCTTCTGTTGATACACGAGCCGGCCATCGTCGGCGGGTGTGATCTCGTCCCACTCGGCCGAGCGGGCATCGTCGGCCATGCGCGTGAGCCAGCCGCGCCGCTGCGCAGGTTTCGCTGGCGGGTACATGCCAAGCAGGCGCACGTAGCCGCCGAGCGGGATCCACTTGATGCCGTACTCCGTCTCGCCGCGACGCACGGACCAGATGCGTTTACCGAAGCCAACGAAGTATTCGGTAACCTTCACGCCGAAGAGTTTTGCGGGCACCATGTGCCCCACCTCATGCAAGGCGATGGACGCCATGATGAGTGCGAAAAACAGTACGGCGAAGAGCACAATCCACAAGACGGTCACTGGGCCGCTCCAGTGATCTGCGCTGCGCGCTCGCGTCCCCAGGCGTCTGCCGCTAGGACCGCGTCGAGGGTGAGCTCGTCGTCATGGACGTGGCCAGAGGCAAGGTGCTCGTCGAGGCAGCAGGCGATGGTGTCCGTGATGCCGAGGAATGAGAGCCTGCCGTCGCAGAAGGCATCGACGCACGCTTCGTTCGCAGCGTTGAACACCGCGGGTGCGGTCCCGCCTGCCTTGCCAGCGCGTCTGGCCAGCTCGACGGCGGGGAAGGTGCGATCGTCGAGGGGTTCGAAGGTCCACTTCGCGGCGGTCGTCCAGTCGCAGGGCTTCGCGGAATCTTCCAGCCGCTCGGGCCAGGTGAGCGCGAGCCCGATTGGGAGTCGCATATCTGGCGGGGAGGCTTGGGCGATGGTGGACCCGTCGAAGAATTCCACCATGGAATGCACAATGGATTGCGGATGCACGGTTACGACGATGTCGTCCAGCGCGACGTCATACAGCAGCGCCGCTTCCAACAGTTCGAGTCCCTTGTTCACCAGCGTCGACGAGTTGATGGTGATAACTCGGCCCATGTTCCAGGTGGGGTGAGCCATCGCTTGCTCGGGCGTCACTTGCTGAAGCTCTTCGCGGCTACGCCCTCGAAACGGCCCCCCGCTCGCGGTGAGGATGAGTCGACGCACCTCGCCTGCGCGACCCGAACGCAACGCCTGGGCGAAGGCTGAGTGCTCAGAATCGACGGCGACGATCTGGCCAGGCCGTGCTGCCGAGGTGACGAGCTTGCCCCCGATCACCAAGGACTCTTTGTTTGCGAGGGCGAGCGTCGTTCCTGCAGCGAGCGTGGCGAGGGTTGGTTCCAGCCCGGCAGCGCCGGTGATGGCGTTCACGACGACGTCGCAGGCCCTGCCAGCCAGCTGCGTGGAAGCATCAGGCCCGACGAGGATCTCCGGGGTGGGCGGCTCCTCACCTCGCGCTCGTGCGGTCTCAGCCACGGCTGCTAGCAGCGCGTCTCGCTTCGCTTCCTGGGCGAGTGCCACGGTCTTGGGCGCGAACTCGACGATCTGTTCCGCCAGCACCTGCACGTTGCCACCCGATGCGGAGAGCCCTACGACGTCGAATTGGTCACGTCTCGTGGACACTACGTCGAGGGTTTGGGTACCGATGGAGCCTGTGGATCCCAGAAGAGTGATACTGCGCACGGGCACCAGTCTGGCACGATGAGTGAAACTACGGCTCGCCCCACCCACACCCCGCGGACGAAGGAGCAGTGCATGGCATCGGCATCGACGTTTCCCACCCCATGTGGCGCATTCAGCGTGATCGTCGACGATCTGGCGGTGCTCGCGTCGGGTTGGACGGAGCATCCCACGAAGCTGCTTCCTCTGATCCATCCCACGCTTCGCCCCACGACGTTGAGCGTCGCCGGAGCGCGACTTCGGGAGGTTGAACGCCTTGTCGCGGACTATTTCGACGGTGATCTGAGCGCCATCGAGCAGGTGCCGGTGTTGCACCGCTCCGGCCCGTTTCGGATGCACGCTTGGCAGGTGCTGCGCGAGGTACGCTCCCCGATTAGCTACGGGGAGTTCGCCAGGCGTGCGGGCAACCCGCGCGCCGCCCGGGCGGCCGCGGCCGCATGTTCACACAATGCCGCCGCGCTGTTCGTGCCCTGCCACCGCATCGTCCGAAGCGACGGCGCAGTGGGCCAATTCGCCTGGGGCGAAGAAATCAAGCATTCGCTGCTCGATCACGAACTGGATGCCGCAGCGTAGACCGCGGCATGGCAGGATGAACGGCATGCCTCTTGCTGCCAAACCCTCTCCGGGCACGCCCACGCCGGCGACGATTTCCAGGTGGGCTGATACGCATCAGTACTCGGTCGCGGCGCTGGTCTGGCAAGCGGAGACGGGCAACATCACGGCCAAACTCTCGCGCCCGGATCACCCCGACGTGTACGCAAAGCATTGCGCCGAAGACCCGCTCGACGAGGCGGAGCGCCTCTCCTGGCTACACGGCCGGTTCCCCTCCCCCGCCATCGTGGATTACACCCAGTACGACGACGGCTACCTCCTCGCCACGCTCGCGATGCCAGGAGAATCTGCGGTGTCTGAGCGTTGGCGACGAGAGCCTCGGCTGGCCGCGGCCGCCGTCGGAGAGGGGCTGGCGCGACTGCATTCGCTCGACCCATCGGAGTGCTTGTTCGACTCCCCAGCATGGATCACGGACGACATCGGCGACACCGTCGCTATCCTTCACGGCGATCCGTGCGCACCCAACACGTTGCTCGGCGACGACGGCACCTTCGCCGGCATCGTCGACCTACCGCTCCTAGGCCCAGGCGACCCGTGGGCTGACCTCGCCATCGCGTCGTGGTCCCTGGAATGGAACTTCGGCCCCGGCTTCGAAGCGGAATTCTTCGCTGCCTACGGCGTCGCGCCCGATGAAGAACGCTGCCGTCACTATCGCGCCATGTGGGAATAACTTCCGCGAGAACGCCAAACGGCTACCCCAACGCCCGGGAGGCAAAGACGTCCCGGGGTTGAAGTAGCCGTTGCAGCAGCGTCGAGGCTTAGACCACACCGAAGGCGTGCATGGCCTTCGCGACCTTCTCGAAGCCAGCGATGTTCGCGCCAACCACGTAGTCGCCGGGGGCGTTGTAGCTGTCGGCGGTTGCTGCGACCTGCTCGTGGATGTTCACCATGATTTCGTGCAGTCGCTTCTCCGTGTACTCGAAGTCCCACGAGTCACGCGACGCGTTTTGCTGCATCTCCAGCGCGGAGGTGGCGACGCCGCCAGCATTCGCGGCCTTCGCGGGGCCAAAGAGCACGCCTGCCTGCTTGAACGCTTCGATGCCTTCGGGCGTCGTGGGCATGTTGGCGCCCTCCGCCACGGCCAGCACACCGTTCTTGATGAGGGTGGCCGCGTCGTCGCCGTTCAGCTCGTTTTGCGTGGCGCACGGCATTGCAATGTCCGTAGGAACGTCCCAGATGCTGCCTGACGTGGACAGCTCGGCGCTTTCGCGACGGTCGACGTAGTCCGAAACGCGCCCGCGCTCCACTTCCTTGATCTGCTTGAGCAGGTCGAGATCAACGCCGTCCTTGTCCACGACGAAGCCGGAGCTGTCGGAGAAACCAATCACCTTGCCGCCCAGTTCCATCGTCTTCTCGATGGCGTAGATAGCCACGTTGCCCGAGCCAGAGACGGTGACGGTCTTGCCGTCGAACGACTCGCCGCGAGTCTTCAACATTTCCTCAGCGAACCAGACGGTGCCGTAGCCGGTTGCTTCGGTACGTACCAGGGAGCCGCCCCAGTCGAGGCCCTTGCCCGTCAGCACGCCCGCCTCATAGCGATTCGTAAGGCGCTTGTACTGGCCGAACAGGTAGCCGATCTCACGGCCGCCCACACCGATATCGCCTGCCGGCACGTCGGTGTACTCGCCAAGGTGACGGTACAGCTCGGTCATGAAGGACTGGCAGAATCGCATGATTTCCCCCTCGGAACGGCCATGTGGGTCGAAGTCCGAGCCGCCCTTGGCGCCACCAATCGGCAGGCCGGTGAGGGAGTTCTTGAAGATCTGTTCGAAGCCGAGGAACTTGATGACGCCCAGGTACACGCTGGGGTGGAAACGCAGGCCGCCCTTGTAGGGGCCCAGCGCGGAGTTGAACTCAACGCGGAAACCTCGGTTGACCTGGACATCGTTGTTGTCGTCCGTCCACGGGACGCGGAAGATGATCTGACGCTCCGGTTCGCAGATGCGCTCCAGCATCTTCCATTCGAGGTATTCGGGATGCCGCTTGACGACGGGATCCAATGATTCAAACACTTCGCGAACAGCCTGGTGAAATTCTGCCTCGCCGGGGTTACGCGCAACGACGGTGTCGAATACGGCTTCGAGGTTTTGATCCATGGGGTCTCCTATCGGTTGTCGAACCGAAAACACTGTAACGGCCAAACCGGGCAACCCTCACGCGACGTTTCCGCCCGAGCACACCCTCGTGCAGCCTCGCGGTCATCTGCTATATTGCTCGCTCAATTCGCACGGATGAGTTCGATGGGGTCAACGTCGGATGCGATCTTCCCCGGCACTACGGCACCGACGAGACTGACGAACGTAGCCGCTATCGGCACACTCCACAGCCAGATTGGATGTACGACGGGCCAGCCCAGGCTCGCGGCAATACCGCTCCCGAACACGACAGCGACAGCCCACCCGATGACGCCACCGATAGCTCCCAACACCGCCGCCTCAACGGCAATGAGCACCGCGATGTTGCCCCTGCTCGCTCCCAAGGCCAGCATGATGCCGATCTCGCGGCGGCGCTGCCTGAGCGATCCGAGCATGGAGACCAGCACCGTCATCATGGATACGGCCCCCAAGATGAGCGCAACGGCCATGACCAAGTTGTTCGCATCTCGCATCAGACGCTGCTGCAATGGCAACGTGCTCTTCCCGCCTACGACGTTGACGGTCTCCGGCGCTGCTGGGGCAAGCATCAGGGCCATTCGCTCGGCGATTCCTGGAATGTGTGCAGCATCCGAACGCACCAGAACGGAGCGTGCTGCGCCGTCGAGCCCGATGAGCCCGGCCGTCTCAGGGTGCACGACGATGGTGGTAGCGAGCAGTGATCGTCGCCCCGTATCGGAAATGAGCCCGTCGACGAACAGGTCGACGCCCGCCACACGCACGATGCTGCCTGGAGTAATTGCGAAATCCTTCGCAAACCTGGTTCCCACCAGCACGTGGTTCGGGTCATGCGCCAGCACAGCTTCGCGGGGCAGCCCCCTCCCCTCCACCAGACGCCAGCCATGTGCATCGAGTCCCCGGTTGGTGGCCACCACCACAGGCGCTACCGACGTGTCAGCGCCCAGCCAGCGTATGGGAAGTTCTTGTTTCACCTCGGTGAAGGTGCCTGCGGTCGTGGAGTCTGGGACGCGACGCAGTAGCTGCTCGTCGGGTAGCTGCCAGCTCTCACCGGCGGGAAGTGTGGCCGTGACGACGAGGCTGTCCTCATTCTCGAAGCCAGCCGCGGTGTTGGCCGCAGACGACTGCGTGAGCATGGTGAGCATCACCACGGTGCCTGCCGACAGCGCCACCACAAGTGTCACTAGCGCAAGCCGTTTCCAATTTCGTCTGAGTGATAGCGCGGCCCAGCGCAACCTCATGCCACCACTCTCCCGTCGTGCAGCGTGATGACGCGATCGCAGCGTTCGGCAACTTCTAAGCTGTGGGTCACAATGACGACGGTCGACGCAGCCGTGACCTCGAGGAGTAGTTCGAGGATCCGTTCGCTGTTGGCGCTGTCCAGGTTTCCCGTCGGTTCATCGCAAAGCAGGATCTTCGGCTCGGCAGCGAGCGCGCGAGCGATGGCTACGCGCTGCTGCTCGCCACCCGACAACGTGCCGGGAAGTGCATTCGCTCGGTGCGTCATCCCAACCCGCGCCAACGCTTCGCCAGCTCGCCCAACCGCGTCGTTCGCATTGACTCCGTGCAGTTCGAGGGCCAACTGCACGTTTTCAACCGAGGTCAGATGCTGGATGAGGTGGAAGGCCTGGAAGACGAACCCGATGTAATCGCGACGTAACGTGATGCGCTCGCCTCGGTCGAGCTCCAGCACATCCCGCCCTTCCAGCGTGAAGCTGCCACCCGTCGGAACATCCAGGAGCCCAAGAATGGTGAGCAGCGTGGATTTTCCGGAGCCGCTGGGACCGACGATCGCCACCCGCTCGCCTTCCTCAATGCGTGCATCCACTCCGCACAACGCATCGGTCGACGGCGGGAAGCGCTTCGTGATGGATTCGAGGATGATCTGCGACGTCACGACACCACGACTTCTTGGCCCTCGCGGAGTTCCTCGGAACGCACCGCGCATTCACCTGCAGCACACAGTTCGATCTGCACGGCCACAACCTTGTGCCCCTCAGTAAGTTCTACGGTGGCGTCGGCGCCTCTTGCCTCCCGCACCGCCGCCGCCGGAACGACGAGACCCTCTCCGCTTTCTTGCACCACGATCTTCGCGGGGATGGTTTGCTCGCCCTGTAGCTCATGTGCTGATAATGCAAAGCGAACTTCGCCTTCCTTCGAAGTTGGTATTGGGCCGCCGAGCTGCCACTGCTGAGCCTTCCCCTCAACGTCCGCGCGCACGACAGCATTTGCGGGCAGTTTCCCTGCACTCGTGGCGGGAATTACAACATGGGGTTTCACCGCTGATGTTCGCACCGTACATGGCTCGCTCACGACGCTGCCCACCTGGCCGCATCCCTTCGCCAACCTGACCGGCGTGGAGGCTGCAAACACAATCCTGCTACGGTGCAGGACGAAATTCTGCTCACTCAGCGTTTCTCCGCCTTCGGCGCGGAGAGGAAATTTCCGCTCCTGGAATAGCTTCATGAGCGCACTAGCCGTTCGGGCGTCGAGCGTGTTGCCGTCACTTGGTGACATTCCCAATCGACGCAGCATGGCCTTCACCTGCGCTACATCTTGTCCACTCGCACCCAGATGCAGGTCACGGTAAAGCGGGAAAGCGCCTTGCCCTATCAGGGTTGCCTGCTCATTCACTGCCCAGAGCACGTCGCCCTCATTCAGTTGCGCACCTTGAGTTGGGGACGCACCAGTGACTACGCCTGCCTGCTCGACGCTCACCACTTGTTCAGGCTCGAAGCGGATCTCCGCGAGGATCGCGTCGGTGACAGTCCCTCGTCGGACTTTCTCGTTCACTTGCGGTGGTTCCGGAGTGGCCTGCTCGGTGGCGCCCGTCGCCCTCCACGCGAGCGCCGCCGCGGCACCCACCATCATCGCCAGCAACACCACGATCGCGCCGCCTAGCCAGGCTCGCCACGGACGTTCAGCCATCGATGACCGCCTTCGCCCGTACAAGCGATTGCTCAACGGTGCCCCGCCACTCCAACAAACGGCGTTCATTGGCGACGACCCAGTCTCCAGCTCGGCGCGCATAGTGCTCCCGCAGGCGCTCAATCAAATGGATCTCCTGCTGACATTGGTAATCAGCAACTGCCATAGCCCGCTCCTCCTCTTTTGGAGGCTGTCCCACTTGCCGATACACACCGAACTTCTCACCAGCGACGGTGAAGGCGTTGAATCCGTCCACTTGGTAGCCCGCTGCAGCCATGCATTCCTCGTAGGCACGTCCGTCGCTGGGCGCCAGGTCTGTAGCTTCGCCCTGCGTGGCTGCCATCGCCTCATCGCGCAGCACTGAACCCAACATTTCGGCGTCGAGCGATCCGAACACATGTTTGTCCGCTTCAGCAAGACAGCCGACGGATGAGCGGCCGATGACGGCCCCAAACTTCGTAGTCCCATTCACCATAGGCGCGTCCTCTGGCCCTTGAAGCGCAACTCTGAATTGCTCTCGTCTGGCTTCGGGAAGCGAGTTTTCATAATCATCCAGCGACTCCGGCGCGTTCACCGTAGAGGTATACCCAAGCGAAGCTGCCTCCTTTTCCGAACGAAATACACCGACAAGCCCCAGGTACACGTCATTGTGTGGCTGCTGATGCGTTGGCTGAGGTGGCACGTCGAACCCGTGTTTCCGCAAACATTGCACCGTGAGAATCGAGGTGGCTTGGCTGAGTTCGCCGGGTTGGTTCTCGAGCTCCGCAACGAGATCAAGCAGCTCCGGTGGAGCCGACTGGTCAGCAGCGCAACCAGAACCTGGAAGCACCAGCAGGGCGCTGGCGACAAACGCCAGCACCCTGCCAATAATGGATCTGCCGTTCATCGATGATCGAGCGTCCCAGTTCAACATTGTGTGCACCAGTTATCTCTCCCAGGCCACGAGATTCCTCGGCTTTGAGGACTATCGCAGCTTAACCAGGGGGGGGTGCAGCACCGGGATTTTCCCGGCAGGGATGTGATCAGCGCTCGGTGGCGGCAAGCTGGCCGCAGGCGCCGTCGATCTCAGAGCCACGCGTGTCGCGCAAGGTGACGGGCACGCCGCGGCGTTCGAGCGTTTCAATGAACGTCCGCTCGTCTGATTTGCGCGACGCGGTCCAGCGCGAGCCCGGCGTCGGGTTCAGGGGAATCAGGTTCACATGCACCCAGCCCCAGTTGCCTCGTCGCTGCAGCACGTTGGCGAGCTGGATGGCGTGCTCCTTCGAGTCGTTGATGTCACGCATCATCGCGTACTCGATGGATACGCGACGCTTCGTGTGCTCGGCGTACTGGAATGCAGCGTCTACCACTTCGTCGACTTTCCAGCGCTCGTTGATGGGCACGAGTTCGTCGCGGAGTTCGTCGGTGGGCGCGTGCAGGCTGAGCGCGAGCGTGATGGGCAGGCCCTCGTCGACGAGTTGCTGCATGCGTGGCACCAGCCCCACTGTGGAGACAGTGATACCGCGCGCACTCATACCGAACCCTGTTGGACTCGGCGCGACGAACGTGCGGATCGCCCCTAGCACCGCCTTGTAGTTCGCCAGCGGCTCCCCCATCCCCATGAACACGATGTTGTTCAGCCTGCCTGTGGTGCCCGGCACCACCCCGGCGGCGAGCATCTGGTTCGCGGCGAGCACCTGGGCGACGATCTCCGCTTGCGAAAGGTTACGCTTCAGGCCGCCCTGACCCGTCGCGCAAAATGGGCACGCCATGCCGCAGCCGGCCTGCGACGAGATGCACAGCGTGGTGCGGCCCGGATAGCGCATGAGGACGGACTCGAGCAGGGACCCGTCGTGCAGGCGCCAGAGCGTCTTGATGGTGCGCCCCTGGTCTGCGGTTTGCTGCCGGACCTGCTCCAACAGGCGAGGGAACAGCTGCTCGCCCAAGTCCTCGCGGATGGCGGCGGGCACGTCGGTGAAGCCTCGTGCATCGTCTTCCAGGCGGTCGAAGACGTGGCGGGAGATCTGGTCCGCGCGGAATTTCGGCAACCCCATCTTCGCGATGGCGTCCTTGCGTTCGTCGACGGAGAGGTCAAACCAGTGCTTGGGCGGCTTACCGCGCCTCGGGGCTTCAAACACCAGCGGTAGGTGTTTCACGTCGCTCATTTCAAGGTCCCATCGCAATGTTGAGGATGAACCACCCGACGGGGAATGCCATGAGCATCGAGTCGAGGCGGTCCATAATGCCGCCGTGGCCGGGCAGCCAGTTGGACATATCTTTCAGGCCCGCGTCGCGTTTGATAAGCGACTCGGTGAGGTCACCCACCGTCGCGGCCATCGCCACGACGATACCGAGCGGAATACCCACCCACCAGTGGATGTGCAGAATCCATTGGGCGCAGCAGACGGCACCCACCACCGTCCAGCACAGCGCACCGGCGAATCCCTCCCAGGTCTTGCTCGGGCTGATCTTGGGCGCCATCTTGTGGGAGCCAAACAGTACGCCCGTCGCGTACGCGCCTGTATCGGACAGCACGACGCACACCAGTAAGGTCACGATGCGGGCGGGGCCATCGTCGGGCACCATGAGAAGCGCCACGAACAGACCGATGAGGGGGATGTAGGCGATCACGAACGCGCTGGCTGCGACGTCACGGACGAAACCGAGCGGGTCTTCTCGAAAGAGCCTGGCAAGAATGGATGCGATCACGGTGCCACCGAGCGTCGAGACGATGACGGTCATCGGCGACACACCAAGCTCCGGGTTGGCTCCCACCCAGTACACGCCCAACAAGCACAGTGCCGTGCCTGCGACGATGGGCACCGTCTCAGCATGCATCCCGACGCGACGCAGCGCCCTGCTCACTTCCACCGCGGCTAGGCACAACATGCCCGTCACGTAGCCGACGAATACCCAATCGACCCAGATCAGGCCGACGAACACCGGCACCAGCAATGCGAGACCGACGCCGATGGCCGCAGGAAGATTCCTGCCAGCCTTCGGCGCCGGGCGCTGCGGTGCTGGGACGTCGCTCAAATCTCGAGCAGCTCCTGTTCCTTACGCTTCAGGATCTCGTCGACCTGCTCCACGTACTTCTTCGTAGTGCCGTCGATGGACTTCTCAGCGCGAGCCAAATCATCCTCGCTGATCTCGCCGTCCTTCTCAGCCTTCTTCAGCGCATCCATCGCGTGACGACGAGCATTACGAACCACGACGCGTGCATCCTCGGCCTTCTGCTTGGCGAGCTTGGTGTACTCCTTGCGCCGATCCTCCGTGAGCGCGGGCATCACGCAGCGGATGGCGTTACCGTCGTTGCTGGGGTTCACGCCCAGGTCAGCGTCGCGAATCGCCTTCTCGATGGCGCTGATAGAGCTGCGATCAAAGGGCGTGATGAGCATGGTGCGGGCGTCCGGCGAGGTGAACGTCGCAAGCTGCTGCAGCGGAGTTGGCGCACCGTAGTAATCAGCGTTCAACTTGTTGAACATCGCCGGGTGCGCACGCCCAGTGCGGATGGTGGCGAGGTCTTCTCGCGCGAAATCAACCGCGGCCTCCATGGCCTTCTTGGCTTCCTTCTCGGTTTCGGCGATCATGCAGACCGCTCCTTCCTATTCGTTAGCGGGAGACCGTGGTCCCGATTTCCTCACCTGCGATGACGCGGGCGATATTTCCATTCTTGGACAAATTGAAGAAGATGATGTCGAGGTCATTATCGCGAGCCAGAGCGATGGCGGTGGCGTCGGCAACCTTCAGATCCTTATTGAGGAAGTCGTCGTGCGTGAGGTGCTGATACTTCTTTGCGTCCGCGTTTGCGCGAGGGTCTGAGTCATACACGCCGTCGACGCCGTTCTTGCCCATGAGGAGCACTTCGGCCCCGATCTCCAGGGCACGCTGGGCAGCGACGGTGTCCGTCGAGAAATACGGCATGCCCGAGCCAGCACCAAAGATGACGAGGCGCCCCTTCTCCATGTGCCGCTCAGCGCGGCGAGGAATGTAGGACTCGGCAACCTGGCCCATGGTGATGGCGCTCTGCACGCGGGTCTCGATGCCGGCCTTCTCGCAGAAATCCTGCAGCGCAAGGCAGTTCATGACGGTGCCGAGCATGCCCATGTAGTCGGCGCGGTCGCGGTCCATGCCCGACTGCGAAAGCTCCGCGCCACGGAAGTAGTTGCCGCCACCGACGACGACGGAGACCTGGGTGCCACCTCGCACCACGTCGGCAATTTCCTTGGCGATCTGCGACACGACCACCGGATCGACGCCGAGCTTTCCGCCACCAAATACTTCACCTGACAGCTTTAGCAAGACACGGTGGAACGGCTGCGTCATGTGGTGACCTCCTGATGTGGGCGTGCGCCGCGGGGAAATCCCACGCGGCGCACGCCACTTTACTGTGTTTCTCTGACTTGTGAGAGATGCCCCTCAGGTCATCCCTGGATCGCGAAGCGCACGAAGCGCAGCACCTTCATGCCTGCGGCTTCGAGCACCTTGCCCACGGTCTGCTTGTCTTCCCACACCGCCATCTGATCCACGAGGCAGACTTCCTTGAAGAAGCCGTTCAGGCGCCCTTCGATGATGCGCGGGATTGCCTTCTCCGGCTTGCCCTCTTCAACGGCGGTTGCCTCAGCGATGCGGCGCTCGTTGTCGACGGTGTCCGCAGGAACTTCCTCGCGGGACACGTACGTCGGCATCATGGCCGCGATCTGCATTGCCACCTGGTGCGCCAAAGCGTCGTCTCCACCTTCGTATTCGACGAGCACGCCCACCTGGGGCGGCAGGTCGGATGCACGACGGTGGAGGTACAGGTGCGTGGTGCCCTGGAAGTTCGCGACGTTGGCGAGGGACAGGTTCTCACCCGTCTTGGCGCCGAGCGCCTTAACCGCGTCCTCGACGGTACCGTCTTCGAACTTGGTGGCGTTGGTGGCCTCAACGTCGGCCGCGCCGGACTCAGCGATCACTTCGACGATCTTGTCGGCGAGTGCCACGAACTCAGCGTTCTTGGCGACGAAGTCGGTCTCGGCGGCGAACTGGATGAGCACGCCATCCTTACCTGCCACGATGCCGTTGGTGGCCTCGCGGTCGGCACGTTTCGCCATCTTGGCGAGACCGTGCACGCGGAGGTTCTCCACGGCCTGCTCGAAATCGCCGTTGGCCTCGGTCAGAGCCTTCTTGGCGTCCATCATGCCCGCGCCAGTGGCGTCGCGGAGCTTCTTCACGTCAGCGGCGGAAATTGCCATTGCGTAATCCGTTCTTGCTCGTTGGTGGAGTCGGTTGGTTACTTAGTCTCGGTCTCGGACTTGGCCTCGTCCGCCTTCGCGGGCTCTTCAGCCAGTTCCTGAGCTGCTGCGGCCTCGGGGGCTGCTGCCTCAACGATAGTTGCAGATTCCTCCGCGACGGGCGCGTCGACTGCGGGCTTCTCAGCCTTAGCCTCATCGGATACAGGCTTCTCGCCCTCGTCGGAAGCCGGCTTCGCAGCGTCGTCAGCACCGAGCAGCTCGCGCTCCCAATCAGGCATCGGCTCGGCTTCGCTCTCCTCACCGGACTTGCCCTGCGAGCGCTCGATCAGGCCCTCGGCCACGGCGTCAGCAATGATGCGGGTGAGCAGGGTGACGGAGCGGATGGCGTCGTCGTTGCCCGGCACTGCGTAGTCGACCTCGTCGGGGTCGCAGTTGGTGTCGAGGATGCCGACGATCGGGATGTTCAGCTTGCGGGCCTCGTCGACGGCGAGGTGTTCCTTCTTCGTGTCGACGATCCAGACGGCCTGCGGGGTCTTCGCCATGTCGCGGATGCCGCCGAGCGTCTTAGCCAGCTTGTCCTTCTCGCGCTCGAGGCCGAGCAGTTCCTTCTTGGTGAGGCCGGAGGCTGCGACGTCGGTGAAGTCCATTGCCTCGAGTTCCTTGAGGCGCTGCACTCGCTTGGAGACGGTGTCGAAGTTGGTGAGCATGCCGCCCAGCCAGCGCTGGTTCACGTAGGGCATGCCGACGCGGGTGGCCTGCTCGGCGATGCTGCCCTGGGCCTGCTTCTTGGTGCCCACGAACAGGATCTGCCCGCCGCGCGCGACGGTGGACTTGACGAAGTTGAATGCCTTGTCAATGTAGGTCAGGGAGAGCTGCAGGTCGATGATGTAGATGCCGTTGCGCTCGGTGAAGATGAAACGCTTCATCTTCGGGTTCCAACGACGGGTCTGGTGCCCGAAGTGAACACCGTTTTCCAGCAGCTGCCTCGTGGTTACGACGGCCATGGCCGTTCCTTTCGCGGTTGGCGCAGTGCGCACAACCTCATATCGGGTGGGCGAAGCCCACGGTGGTTATTCCTGATGCGCTCGGCGCCCAACCCGCCTGGACGGGACCACTGAGCAACCGGGGGCAAGCCCCACAGCGCATGCGAAGTCACCCACGTGTGCGGGTGCGTGTGTGATTCTAGCGGAATCTCGGCCAGCCCCCAACTGTCGAGCACATCAGCTGCCGTGCGGATACCCGTCCAGAGTTATCCACAGATTTCACTTCGCATGCAAGTTTCGGGCGTGTCGCTGCCATAACAATGGATATGAAGAAAATCATTCTGATCGCAGCCATGCTCGTCGCGTGGCTCGCCACTCCAGCGCATGCCGCTGGCCTTCAGCTCACCATGCCTGTGGACGGTCCCATCGTGCGCGCGTTCGAATCGCCTGCGCACCGCTACGGGCCTGGTCACCGTGGCGTCGACATCTCGGCTCCGCCTGGCACTCAGGTACGAGCAGCCGCCGTCGGACGCGTGTATTTCTCCGGCGTCGTGGCAGGACGGCCATCGGTATCCATCGACCACGGCAACGGACTACGCACCACCTACACGCCGGTCTCCGGCAGCGTACGCAAGGGGGATGTGGTGACGTCGGGCCAGGTGATCGGCACACTGCAGCCTGGGCACTGCACGTCCGCCTGCTTGCATTGGGGGCTCACCGACGGCACCGACTACCACGACCCGCTCCCCTACCTCACGCTTCGTCGAGTACGGCTGGTGCCCATGGGGACGGCGCCTGTGGTTCCGGCAGCGTTGCCTGCTGCGACGACGGGCGCGGGGCCGGTAACGCCCGGCAAGGCTCCAGTAACGGGGCCTGTCACATCGAAGTTCGGTATGCGGGTCCATCCGGTCACGGGTGTGTACAAATTGCACGACGGAGTGGACTTCGGAGCATCCTGCGGCACACCCATTCACGTGCCCTGGGCTGGCGTTGTGATCAAGCGTGACACCAGCAAGGGCTACGGGCTCCGCGTGCACGTCCGCCACGACAACGGCCTCGTCACGGCGTACGCGCACCTGCCTCACTTCGACGTGCAGGTCGGCCAACAGCTGGCCGCGGGTGCGCAGGTAGGTGTGGTGGGCACTACCGGGTATTCGACGGGGTGTCATTTGCACTGGATGGCGTGGAAGGCAGGTGCGCTGGTGGATCCGCTCACACTGCTGCGCTGAGCCGCTTCGGCGCGCTAGGCGCGAGGGTGGGCCTGCCGAAAAGCTTCGCGAAGCCGCTCGGAGGTCACGTGGGTGTAGATCTGCGTCGTCGCTACCGAGGCGTGCCCAAGCATCTCCTGCACTGCGCGCAGGTCTGCCCCGCCGTCGAGGAGATGTGTAGCCATGGCATGTCGCAACCCATGCGGTCCGATCTCAGCAGCGGAGCCCGCCGCCGCTGTCAGCTGGTGCACCACGCGCCTGGCAACGCGTGGGTCGAGGGCTCCGCCCCTCGCTCCCAGAAACAAGGTGTCCGGGCTCTTAGGTGTTGCGATCTCGCCGCGCATCTCCAGCCACGCGACGATGGCCCGCACCGCCGGCATACCCATCGGCACCAGGCGCTCTTTCGCGCCCTTGCCCATGACCCGGACGGTGCGGTCTTCCAGGGACACGTCGCTGATCTTGATACCCGTGAGCTCGGAGACGCGAAGCCCGCTCGAGTAGAGCAGCTCGACGATGGCCTGGTCGCGTGCCGCGAGTGGATCGTCGCTCTCGCCGAGCCTGGTCTGGGCGCTTTCCATCACGTCGTCGATCTCGGTGTGCGAGAGCACCTTCGGGAGTCTGCGTGAGCGCTTGGGGGCCACCAGACGAATGGCCGGGTCCTCATCGATAAAGCCTTCTCGCTTCGCCCACGCGAAGAATCCGCGCACGCAAGCCACGCGGCGTTGCAGCGACGACGTCGCCACACCGTCGTCCGCCATGGCCGCGAGCCAGCCGCGCAGTCTGGTGAGCGTCACGGCGCGTGGGTCGTCGATGTGGGCTGCGAGGTTTTGGAGATCGGTTCGATAAGCACGAACGGTGTGAGGCGAGAGCCCCCGATCAGAGTCGAGGTGCTCGCAATACTCATCGAGCAGCGCATCCCAGGCAGCCATAGGTTCGAGAGTACGGTTGCAAACGGCATAATGGCTGGAGCAAAACGTCGAACGCAAGGAATGACCGATGACTGACCTCACTACAGGCGGAAATGTACTGCCCATCACCCGTTGGGGCACGCCCGTGATGCATGCGCAGACCCGCCCGGTAGAGCACTTCGATGAGGAACTCCACCAGTTGGTGAGGGACATGTTCGCCACGATGGAGGCTGCGGAGGGCGTCGGGCTCGCGGCGACGCAGGTGGGCCTCGACCTTTCTGTGTTCGTGTACGAGTGCCCGGATGAAAACATGAACATCCAGCGCGGCGTGGTCTGCAACCCCGTCGTGACGCTCCCAGACGGGAAGGAACGCGTGCTGGACTCGTCGGAAGAGGGATGCCTCTCCTACCCCGGTGGTTATGCGACGGTGTCCCGCCCGGACCACGCGATTTGCCGCGGGCAAGACGCGATGGGCGACGATGTCGAGGTGATCGGCACCGGGCTCCTGGCTCGCTGCCTTCAGCACGAAACTGATCACCTGAATGGGACGGTTTATGGTGACAGGCTCTCGTCGAGGGCGCGTCGCAAGCTCGACAAGGAAGTGGCCGAGCTTGACTGGCGCTACCCCGCGGACTGGCCGGTCAGCCCGAAGCTCACCGCGGCCATACCTCCTGGCATGGGCGACGAAGACGCCGCCGAGTAGCGTCGAGCCCCGTGAAGTTCAAGATCGATCGGATGACGCTCGTCATCCTTGGCGCGCTGGCGCTATCGATCGTCGTGCCCATCTCCGGACGGCCAGCGGAGATCTACAACTTCGCCACCAAGGTTGCCGTCTTCGTCCTGTTCTTCGGCTACGGCGCACGCCTCAGCACTGCAGAAACGGTGGCGGGCATCAAGCATTGGCGCCTCCACCTGACCATCCTGGCGTTCACATTCGTGCTGTTTCCCCTGCTCGGCGCCCCGGTGCTGCTCATGCCCGACGGTTTCGTGTCCGATCCTGTCCGCATTGGGCTCGTGTTCCTGTGCCTGGCGCCGTCGACGGTGCAGTCGTCGATCAACATGACCTCGCTGGCAGGCGGTAACGTGCCTGCGGCCATGATGTCGGCGACGGCGTCGAATGTGTTGGGTGTGGTGCTCACCCCCGCGCTGGTCATGTTGCTCTTCCCGTCAGCCAGCGGTGGGCTGTCGTGGCAGATCGCCCTCGACGTGTTCGTCCAGCTGCTGCTGCCATTCTTCTTGGGCCAGCTCTCCCGCGTCTTCACGGCTACGTTCATGGCACGCCATAAGGACCGCCTGAAGCTGCTCGATCAAGCGATGATCGTGCTCATCGTCTACGGTGCGTTCTCTGAAATGTTCGCCAGCGGCATGTGGCGGCGGCTCAGCTGGTCGGACTTGCTCGTGACGTTGGCGTTCACGCTCCCCCTGCTCGCGCTGATGCTGTGGTTGACGTGGCACGTCGCCGGCTGGCTCGGGTTCCCCCGCGAAGATCAGATTGCGGTCATGTTCTGCGGCACAAAGAAGTCACTCGTGACCGGCGTACCGATCGCGTCCGTGCTGTTCCCCACATCCATCGTGGGCATGCTCGTCGTGCCGCTCATGATCTACCACCAGGCCCAGATCATCACCTCCAGCATCATCGCCGCCAGGCTCACTGCGAGCATGCCAACCACGAAGCGCGACGCGTAACTCGCGGCAGGCAGCCCCGACTCAGCGCCGGGCTACCGCATCCAGCGCGGCCTGGCGATCGGGTACACCGTCGCGGATAGGGACGACCCCGAACACCACCCCAGCAACCGGTAACCTCAGCGCTTGCGCGCGTCGTTGGACGGCCTTACGCACCCTCTTCTCGTTCCCGCCATCCAACTCGACGAGTACGACGAGGCTGGCATCACCGTCGCCGGTGGGCTCCCCCAACAGCAGCACGCGCCGCGCGCCCTCCACCGCTAGGCGTGATTCGAAGAGCGCCACGTCCAACAACCTGCCCCCGCACCAGATGCGTTCGGGGTTATTGCCCACGAGCCGCAGGCTGCTCCCGCGAACCCCACCTCGCACCCCAGTGCGACGCTCGTCCACCCAGTCACCTTCCATGTTGCGCGGAGCCACCGAGGCGCCGACGATCACGAGCTCGCCCGCATCCACGCGCGCCGTCACCCCCTGAAGGAGCCTTCCAAGTGGCAGGTCTGACGCCGCGTCGGACCCCACGCCCCGCCGCAGGGCGACCGGCCCGGTCTCCGCCATCCCAAACCACGCTCACGTTTCGTCAGCCCCAGCGTCGAGAAGCCGCCGTAGGAGGGCCTCACTCACGGGCCCCGGTCCGACGTGGGCCTGCCCCGTCGGGGCACCCCCGGCAGTGAGCACCGCACGCCACTGCGCGGGCGAGAGGTAGCAGTGCGAAGGCTTCGCGCGGCGAATCTGTCGCGCCAGGGCTCGCCCGGAACGCTTCGGCACTAGCAGGGGTTTTCCGACGGCGAACGCCGCCAGCGCCGCGTACCATGACTGGGCGACGACGGGCCCACCTAGCCCTCCCTGAAGCGGCTCGGTTATGGCCTGGGCCCCTGCCGCGAGTGATGCGACGGTGTGCACCACACCCAGTGGCTCCTCCAAGCTCCCGCCAGAAAACATGCCGATCGTCGGCTGGGAGCGCTCCATACCAAACCGACGCACCTGCGCCCCGCCGACGTCATCAATCGCCACGATCTCCGGCCAGATCCGCCAATCGGGTAACCGCATCGGCCCCCTCACCCATTTGGGGCCCTTCAGCGCGAATTTCATCCCCGGAGTGGCGACGACAAAGTCCGGCATCGAGAGTTCCAAGCGAGACCCAACGAGCTCCGTACTGCCACGAGGATCAATGAGGTCGACGCGCACCCCCATACCGATGGCGGCCAGCACGAACGCCAGCGACGGCGGATTCAGCCCGGCGACGAGCCCGACGGTGCGGGCTTTGCGCTTGCGCAGGCCACCGGCATAGTTGCGTACTAGGTCCGCGAACTCTCCCCGCGTAATACGATCCAGCCCGACGAAGACATCGTCGCCCGGCCGCTCGCCAAGCGAGTTCAGGAGTGCAGCGAAATCCATCTACTGCTGTTGGAAGCCTGGACGCTCAATGTCATCACCCTGCCCCAATCCAGGCTGAATGCCCTGGGGATGCGTCGCGCCGTGCTCGATCTGCGTCGCAGGCTCTTGGCCTGGTACCGCGCGCTGCTTGAGCGACTTCGACTGATCGAGCGCCTTCGCCTCGTCGATGGCTGCCTGGACGGTCTCGTCGGACTTCTTCTTGTCCTTCTCCGTCTGCTCGGCGATCTCAGCCTGGACGTCGATCTTCTCAGGCGGCGTGAATTGCTTCGCCCCCTCAGAGACGTAGGTGCGGCTCTCGTTGCCGCTGCCACCGCCCATCGCGTTGCCAAGGCCTTTGAGTGCGTCGTTGAGTTCGGAGGGGACCACCCACACTTTGTTGGAGTCGCCTTGCGCGAGCTGCGGCAGCATCTGCATGTACTGGTAGGCCAGCAGCGCCTGGTCGGGTTGGCCGGCATGGATGGCCTGGAACACCGTCGTGATGGCCTGCGCCTCACCTTCTGCCCTAAGCATCGCCGACTGGCGGTCGGCCTGCGCGCGAAGCACCGCCGCTTCCCGCTCACCTTGAGCGCGCAGAATGGCCGACTCGCGGTCACCGCCAGCATTCAGCACCTGCGACTGACGCTGGCCTTCGGCGAGCAGAATCTGCGCACGCTTGTCGCGCTCCGCGCGAGCACCCTTCTCCATGGCGTCGCGGATCGTCGCCGGCGGCTCAATCGAGCGAAGCTCCACGCGGTTGACCTTGATGCCCCACTTGCCCGTGGCTTCGTCAAGCACCGAACGAAGCCGCTGGTTGATCTCCTCGCGGGAGGTGAGCGTCGCTTCCAGATCCATGCCGCCGATGATGTTACGCAAGGTGGTCATGGTGAGCTGCTCGATGGCCGCGCGGTAGTTCTGCGCCTCGTATGCGGCACGACGGGGTTCGACGATCTGGAAGTAGATCACGGAGTCGATCGACACCATCAGGTTGTCTTCCGTGATGACGCCCTGTGGCGGGAACGAGACCACCTCTTCGCGCATGTCGAGCAGATACGCGACGCGGTCGAACAATGGCAGGATCAGGTGCGGGCCGGGGCCCAGCACTTTGTGCATCTTGCCGAGGCGCTCGATGATGGCCATCTGCTGCTGACGGATGATCTTCAGGCTCATCGCCAGCAACAAAATCACCAGCGCAATGAGGGCGATAATGACGTATTCCACTTCGCGTTCCTTCCTTCTTACAACCGTCTTTGGGACTGGGCAGCGCCTGACGGGTATACGAGTAATGTGAGGCCGTCCATGCCGAATACTTCGATGTGCTGTCCTTCGAGAATCCGCACCTGCGGGTCATAGGGCCGCGCCCCCCACACCTGCCCGTCGACGCGCACCTCGCCGCCGCCGGGCGTAATCTCGGCCGTCGCTACCCCTTTGGCGCCGACGAGCTGATCGAGCGACGAGCGGTAGCCGGGCGAGTTCCGCACGCGGTCGAGCAGCGATGGGCGCAGCAGCCACAGCGTGAGGGCCGCAACCGCGATACCCACGAGCGCTTGCAGCCACATCAAACCGGGCGCGACGAACCACGTCGCCCCCGCCGCCAGTGCGCCGACGGCGAGCATGAGGAGTGTGAGGTCCAGGGTGAGGAGTTCGGCTGCGGCCAGGGCGATAGCGACCAGACCCCAGCCGATCCATCCGTTCTCACGGAACCATTCCACAAGCCACGACATTGCCTACGCTCCCCGAGCGGCCCACCGTCCGTCGACGTAGTCCACGCGCAGTGGGGTGTCGAAGGCGGCGCTCAGGTTCGTCGATGTAAGTGTCTCGTGGAGCGGGCCGGCAGCGACGATGGCCCCGTCGCGCATCAAGAGGCAGTGGGTGATACCCGCGGGAATCTCCTCAGCATGGTGGGTGACAAGCACGGATGCCGGCGAGAATGAGTTCGAGAAGAGCTCACCAAGCGTCTCGACGAGCGCCTCACGCCCCGCGATATCGAGGCCGGCGGCGGGCTCGTCGAGGAGCAGCAATTCGGGGTCGGTCATGAGCGCCCTCGCTACCTGCACGCGCTTCTGTTCGCCGGAAGAGAGCGTGCCGAAGGTTCGGTCAACGAACTGCGCGATGCGGAGCTGTTCCAGCAGGTCTTCAGCACGCGCGAAATCCCATTCGTCGTAGTCCTCTCGCCATCTGCCGACGACGGCGTAGGCGGCGGAGACGACGAGGTCGCGCACCTTCTCGTCAGCAGGAATGCGCTCGGCCAGGGCTGACGAGGTGAGGCCAATGCGCGGCCGCAGTTCAAACACGTCGACCGCACCCAGCACTTCCCCGAGGATGCCGACGACGCCCTCGCTCGGGTGCAGCTGTGCAGCGAGCAGCTGCAGCATCGTGGTCTTGCCAGCCCCGTTCGGGCCGAGCACAACCCACCGCTGGTCTTCGTCGATACGCAGATCAATGTTGTCCAGCAGCACTGCCTCGCCCCGTCGGACGCTGACGCCTGCCAATTCCGCTACCGCTGTTGCCATGCGTCCAGCCTACCGGCAGCGCGCGCCGCTTGGGCGTCGACGAGCCGGAGCCTGACTCGAAGCGTCAAGCCCCCGTCGAGTGCAACCCGCCATCGACGTGCACCATCTCACCCGTGGTGGCCGGGAACCAGTCGGACAGCAACGCGACGACGGCCTTCGCCGCCGGTTTTGCGTCCTTGGAGTCCCACCCCAGCGGGGCGCGGGTGCCCCAGATGTCGTTGAACTCGTTCGCGCCGGGGATGGCTTGCTTCGCGAGGGTGTCGATGGGGCCAGCTGCGACGATGTTGGAGCGGATGCCGTCGGCGCCCAGGTAGCGGGCGAGGTAGCGCGACGTGGATTCGAGCGCAGATTTCGCAACCCCCATCCAGTCGTATGAAGGCCAGGACACCTGCGCGTCGAAGGTGAGTCCGACGACGGAGCCGCCGCCTCGCATCATGGGCTTCACCGCCATGACCAGCGACTTCAGCGAATACGCAGAAATCTGCAGGGCCTGCGAAACGTCCTCCCACTCGGTCTCTAAAAAGTGTCCGCCGAGCGCGGTGGAGGGGTTGGCGAACGCAATGGAATGCACCACGCCGTCGATGCGGTCACCGAAGTGGGGTTCCAAGGCGGCGGGCAGGCCGTCGAGATGCTCGTCAACCGTAACGTCCAGCTCGATGACCGGAGGCTGCGGGTCAAGGCGCTTCGCCACCCGTTGCGCGAGGCGTAGCGCGCGCCCAGCACCAGAAATCACGACGTTGGCGCCCTCTTGCTGCGCCAGATCAGCGACGACGTACGCGATGGAGGTGTCGATCGTCACGCCCGTGACGAGGATGTTCTTGCCTTCGAGAATGCCCATTGTTTCGTCCTTCCAATATTAGTGGCCCATGCCGAGGCCGCCGTCGACGGGAATCACTGCGCCTGAGATGTAGCCCGCGCCATCGCCAGCGAGGAACAGTGCAGCGGCGGCCACGTCGTCGACAGACCCAAGACGTCCGGCTGGGATGCGCTGCTCGTAGCCCTTGATGACCTCTGGCCCCAGCACCTTCGTCATGTCCGTGTCAATGAATCCGGGCGCGATGACGTTGCAGGTCACTCCCCTGACGCCGATTTCACGGGTGATGCTGCGCGCCATCCCCACGAGCGCAGCCTTCGACGACGCGTAGTTCACCTGGCCGGGGTTCCCCATGAGGCCCACCACCGACGAGATCAGGATCATGCGCCCAAACCGGGCCCGCGTCATTTGGCGCGACGCACGCCTCACCACACGAAACGTGCCCGTGAGGTTGGTATCGATGGTCTGAGCCCAGTCCTCGTCCGACATGCGCATGAGGAGACCGTCGTTGGTGACGCCGGCGTTCGCGACGAGCACATCCACGCTGCCGAGCTTGTCCTCGACCTGCTGGAATGCCGCGTCGACCGAATCCTGGCTCGTCACGTCGCATTCCACGCCGAGCACACCGTCGGGCACCGCACCGCTGCGATAGGTGGCGGCGACTGGGTAGCCGGCATCGCGGAACGCTTCCGCCATAGCCCGGCCAATGCCCTTGGACCCGCCGGTAATCAATACCACTCGATCAGTCATGGTCCGAAACCTACCGGAGCGAACTTCACATGGGGCTGTGCAAATCCCACAGCATTTTCGCATTCACGCTGGAGTAGGCTGCATGGCATGGCTAAGCGGGATGAGGAAGGGACACCCACCCCCGTAGTGCCACGTGGCCACTCACTCGACGTCGAAGAGCGCCAGAAGCGCTACACCATCACGATGAGCATCCGCACAGTGTGCTTCCTACTGTTCCTGTTCGTCCCAGGCTGGTGGAAGATCGTGGCCCTCGCCGGCGCCGCGCTCATCCCAGCATTTGCCGTCGTGCTCGCCAACGGGGAAGATCACCGGGTGTCGCACTATGCCGCAGACGACGAACAGCCCGATCCGTTGGCACTGTCGGCAGCTCAGATCATCCCTGGAGAGGTGGAAACCGAGTGATCAAGAAGATGTTGGTGCGCTGGATCGTGCTCATCTGTTTGATCGCAGCGCTCGCGTACGCCTTCGTGCAGTTGGGTGAATGGCAGCTGCGGCGCCTTGACCAGCGTCGGGCGACAAACGCACGCGTCATCGAGCATTCGCACGAAGATCCAGTCCCGTACGAACAGGTCATGAATCGCGTCATGACCGACGACGACGAGTGGCACGTCGTCGAAGTGACCGGCGAATACACCGGGGAGACGTTCCAGGTGCGGTACCGGAACCAGGATGGGCCAGGTACCGAGGTGGTCTCCCCGATGCGGGCTTCAGACGGGCGCACCGTGCTGATCGATCGCGGCTTTATTCCCCGCCCCTCCGGCCAGCCGGACCCCGAGCCGCCGGCCCCGCCCACGGGCGAAGTCACCGTACGCGGATTCGTGCAGCGAGACGAGCACGGCAAGGACGAAGCCGTAGTGCCCCACGAATACAAAGTGCGGCTCATCAACTCTCAAAAGATCGGTGCATCGCTTGGAACCGAGCTGGTGAACGGGTACGTCGGTGTGTTCGAATCCAGCCCCGGGGACGATGGGCTGCTTCATCCGATGGCCCTGCCCAGCCTCGACGAAGGCCCGCACCAGGGCTACGCGTGGCAATGGTTTTCGTTCGCGGTGATCGCGGGAATTGGCGTAATCGTGCTCATCAGGGCCGATATCCGTGACTACAAGCGGGCGCAACGAAAGAAGGCCAAGAAGGCGCAACTCGTAGAGGCGTCCTCGGAGCTCGACGCATGACAGCGCTCGAGCGCGTCGCGACGTGGCTCCGCTGCCCGGCATGTCACGCACCAGTGCAACTCGTTGAGCGCGTGCTTCGTTGCGAGAGCAGCCACGCCTTCGACGTCGCGAAACAGGGCTACGTCAACCTGCTGGGACACGCTGCCCCGCAGCACGCGGACACCGTTGACATGGTTGCCGCTCGCCATCGCTTCCTGCATGACGGCTGGTACTCGCCCATCGCTGAGGCTGTGCGAGGTGCGCTCTCCGGCGCGAAGACCGTCGTCGAAGTGGGCGCCGGCACCGGGTATTACGTCGCGAACGCGTTGCAACCGGGCGCGACGGGGCTCGCCGTCGATATCTCGGTGCCCGCGTGCCGGCGTGCCGCGAAGGTGGATGCGCGGGTGGCGGCCGTCGTTGCCGACACGTGGGCGGGGCTGCCGATGCGCGATGCGTGCGTCGATGCAGTGCTGTGTGTCTTCGCTCCGCGTAACATGCCGGAGTTCCGGCGCGTGCTGCGTCCAGGCGGACGGGTGTGCGTCGTCGTACCTAACCCCGGGCACCTCGCCGAGTTGCGCAAGGCGGAGGGTCTGCTCAACATCGACGACGACAAGGCTGAGCGCGTTGCGGCGTCGTTGGAAGCGGCGTCCACCCGGCGTGTGCGTTTTCCGCTCGATCTTTCTTCGCAGGCGGCGACGGACCTCGTCGGGATGGGGCCAAACGCGTTCCACGACGCTGGCGTAGCTGCAGCCTGCCAGACATTCGCGGATGTGAGCATCGTCGTCGGGAGGCCCTAGTCTGGAGGCCATGAGCTCTGCCCCATTTTCTCGCAACACGAAGCTGCGGGAGATTCTGCAGCATCCACTCGGTAGCGACGTCGTCGACAAGATCATGTTGTACACGGCTGCGCCTAGCTGGCTACCGAGTCTGCTGGGCGGGCTGAGGCTCGGCGCAATCGACCGCCTCGCCACCCCGTTGGGCGGCAAGGGCCTCGTCGATTCGCTCATCCAGATGTGCAACGACATCGACACCACGCCCTCGCACGTCGGGCCTGATGAGCACCCCTGGTGGCGTAGCGCCGTGTTCTACCAGATCTATCCGCGCAGCTTCTCCGACGCGAACGGCGACGGCATCGGCGATATTCGAGGCATCATCCAGCGGCTCGATTACCTGAACGACTTGGGCGTCGATTGCCTGTGGCTCTCCCCCATCTTCGCTTCGCCGAACCGAGACATGGGCTATGACGTCAGCGACTATCGGGCGATCATGTCCGAGATGGGGACGCTCGCAGACGTCGACGAGCTGATCGAAGCCTGCCACGCGCGCGGAATGCGCATCATCGCGGACCTCGTCGTGAACCACACGAGCTCCGACCACGCCTGGTTCCAGCAGGCGCTCGAAGACCCGAACGGACCGTACGGCGACTACTACTTCTTCGTCGACGGCGAACCGGACGTGCCGCCGAACAACTGGCAGTCGTTCTTCTCCGGTTCTGCCTGGCGCTGGGTGCCTGAGCGTCAGCAATGGGTGCTGCATCTCTTCGACGAACATCAGGTAGATCTCAACTGGGACAACCCCGCAGTTCGAGACGAGGTGGCCGACATCGTGCGCTGGTGGCTCGATCGCGGCCTCGACGGGTTCCGTATGGACGTCATCAACTACATCTCCAAGCGCGACGGATTCCCCGACGGGCACCCGCTCGTCAGCGACCTCCTGGAGTTCGCCGGCATTGAGCATTACCTCTACGGCAAGCATCTCGACGAGTACCTCGCCGGGCTTCGTCGCGACGGGTTCACCAGACCAGACGGGTCTACCGCGGTGATGATCGGTGAAACGCCCGGCGTCGGCATCCAGACCGGCAGACTCCTCAGCGGTTGGGCACGCAACGAATTGGACCTGGTATTCAACTTCGACGTGCTCGAAACCCCCGGCCACATGCGCTGGGACGACTACGTCTACGACCTGAACTACCTGGCCCGCTTCTGGAGCGACTACAACGCCCGCATCGGCGAGGGCGATTGGGTCTCGCTCTTCGTCGAAAACCACGACAACCCGCGCATCGTCAGCAAGATCTGCCCCGAGGCCGAGCACCAGCCGCAGCTGCGCGCCCGCATCGCCAAACTCGTCGCGACGATGCTGCTCACCATGCGCGGCACGCCGTTCATTTTCCAAGGCCAGGAGTTGGGCAAGGTGAACGAGCCGTTCACGGCGCCGTCGGATCTACGCGACGTCGAGTCACTCAACCGCTACTCCGCGCAGATCAAGAAGGGACGCGACCGCGAAGATGTGTGGCGCGAGATCGTCGCCGGTTCCCGCGACCACGCCCGCACCCCAATGCGCTGGAGCGAGACGCAAGACGACCAGAACGCATGGCTACCAGGTCACGAGCGAGAGCAAGGGTTCTCCGCGGACGCGCAGCAGGCGAACCCGGATTCCGTCTGGCACTGCTACCGCACCCTGCTTAGCCTCCGAAAGGAACACGCCGCGCTCGCCACCGGCCGCCTCGAGGTGCTGCATCATGCGAAAGATGTGTTTAGCTACGTGCGCCGCGACGACGAATCCAGCTGGCTGATCGAGCTCAACCTGGGGCCGAAGCGCCGTCGCCGCCCGAAGATGCAAGGCCTCATCCAACCGGTGATCGGGACGCGCGACGCGGTGATGGAGCCGTGGTCGGCGACGGTCAGCCGACTGGGAGAACGCTAGACGCAGTAACTGCGCTTATTTCCCGGCAGCGTGTAGGCGTCGCCGGTAGAAGTGGGCGCCTGCTTACCAAAGGGGCGCAGTTCGGCGGCCGCGTACACCAGCACGCAGCTGCCCGCTGTGCCGGTGGCTGCGACGGCGGCGTGGAAGCCGTATTCTCCGTGGTCGGTGACTGCATCTCCGTCCTCGGTCACGATCATGGCGATCAGCGGGATGGGTTCAGAGTCTGCACCGCCAGCTACCGTCATCACGCACGTGGTGCCACCTCTAAATTCCGACTGATACACGTCAGCTCGAAGCACACCTTCTGTGGTGGCACCCTGCATGCCGTCGCGGTCCGTGAGCGGGATGGACGCGATGCGCTCTCCGCCGCAGTTCTCGACGACATACGCAGAAGCGTGCGCGGGCACCGTCGCGCCAGAGAGCACGAGGAGGCCGCCCAGGATGGCTGCTGGAACACGTCGCACCCGGACATGGTATCGCGCCGTAGGCTGACAGCTATGACAACGCCATTCCTCACCGATCCGATCCTCCAGCTGCCCGGCCCGCGTTGCGTCCACGTGGTGTGGTTTACGAGCATCGAAGGCGAGGGGCGGGTGATCACGGGCGATGCAGAGTTTCCCGCCAACGTCACCCGGCCAAGCCGGCTCTCCGACGATGCCCACGGCCGGATCGAGCCGGTCACCGTGTACCGCCATGAGGCGGTGGTGAGCGGGCTCACCGAGGGCGCTCGGGTGCCCTACCGCGTGGAGGTCACCGTCGGGGGTACGCGCTACGTCAGCGACGAGTTCACGCTCTCGCCTGCGTTACCCGCTGCTGCGCCCGCGCGCCTCATGTTGGCCAGCGACCACCAGCTGCATCCGAACGCCTCGCGAGCCATGGAGCTTGCGGCCGCCACATTCGGGCTGCCCGACGCCATCGTCTTCGCAGGCGATCTGGCGAACGTGCCCGACCGCGCATCCGAGTGGTTCACTGCTGCGGCGGCCTTCTTTCCCTCCTTGCAAGGCAAGGCGAACGCCGAGGGGTCCGACGGACGCCAAAGCGCCGGCGCGGCGCTACTGCAACACACGCCGCTCTATCCCTGCATCGGCAACCACGAGGTGCAAGGCCGCATCGCCGGGGGCCAGCGCCTCTCGATGTCCGCTGTGCCTCGCGCAGTGGCTGAAGCATCCTGCCCGGACGCGCTCGAAGGCTCCGCGCGTGAGCGCTGGGTCGAGGACAACTCGTGGTCGACGCGCACCTACGAGGAGCTCTTTGCACTGCCGCACAACCCGTCGGGACACAGCCGCTGGTACGCGACGACGATCGGCAACGTGCGTCTGATCACACTGTTTCACACACGTCAGTGGCGCGGCTTCGACGCGGACCCAGACCCCGCCAAGCGCAGACGCAGCAGCCGCTACCAAGAGGCCGCCGACGTGTTGGCGAGCCCGCTGCTGCAAGGGCACGGCTGTCATCAGTTCAGCGACATCGGCCCAGGCAGTGAGCAGTTCGAGTGGCTCAGGGCAGAGCTCGCTTCGCCCGAACGCAGTGCGTGCCAGTACACCGTCGTGCAGCTGCATGAGGGCGCGCACGGATGGGGTGGCAACGTCGAACCGCCGTTTTGTGAGCCGGAACGTATCGAGGAGCGCGACGATGCGGGCGCACTCGTAGGTGTGAGATATGAGTACGACACCAGCCGCAACGCGTTCTACACCCACGTCGTGCCGATGCTGGAGCAAGCGGGCGTGCAACTGGTGTATTCCGGCCACTCGCACGTGTGGAACCGTTTCGAGCACGGCGGCACGGTGTACTTGGAAGCGTCGAACACCGGGCGCACCCACGGCATCCACGACGACGCCAACCCCCGCCCCCTGCCGCCTGCGCCGTGGCGACGCGACGAGTACACCGCCGTCGGGAACCCGTACGGGTTAGCGCCCGTAGTCGAGCCTTATGGGGATTCGGACATCATGAATTTCACGCTCTTCGACGGCGCCACCGGCAGGTTGGAGAGCTGGCGGTGCCGCGTCGACGGCGAGCCTGAGCTCTACGACGTCGTCACTCTCACGCCAAGTCGATGAGCTCGGCGTAGTCGTCGCTCCAGAGGTCTTCGACGCCGTCGGGCAGGACGAGCACGCGGTCGGGCTCGAGCGCCTCGACAGCGCCTGGGTCGTGCGTGACGAGCACGACGGCACCGGAGTAGGTGCGGATGGCGTTCAGCACCTCGGCACGCGACGCCGGGTCCAGGTTGTTCGTCGGCTCGTCAAGCAACAGCACATTCGCGGCGGAGACGACGAGCATGGCGAGCGCCAGCCTCGTCTTTTCGCCGCCCGACAGTACTTTCGCGGGCTTGTCGACGTCGTCGCCGGAAAACAGGAATGAGCCGAGCACGCTGCGCACCTCGGTGTCATTCAGGCTGGGCGATGAGGAGCGCATGTTGTCGAGCACCGAGCGCTCGACGTCGAGGGTCTCATGCTCCTGCGCGTAGTAGCCGAGCTTGGCGCCGTGCCCGTAGCGCACCTCGCCCGCGGTAGGTTCCTCGATGCCGGCGAGCAGCCGCAGCATCGTCGTCTTGCCCGCGCCGTTGAGGCCCAAGATGACCACCTTCGAGCCGCGGTCGATGGCGAGGTCGACGGCGGTGAATACTTCCAGTGAGCCGTAGTGCTTGCTGAGCCCCTCGCCCATGAGTGGCGTCTTGCCCGACGGCGCCGGGTCCGGGAAGCGAATGTGCGCCACCTGGTCTTGCGCCCGCTCGCCTTCGACCCCGGCGAGTAGCTTCTCCGCCCGCTTGGCCATGTTCTGGGCGGCGACGGCTTTCGTCGCCTTCGCACGCATTTTGTCGGCCTGCGCCATGAGCTGGCTCGCTTTGCGCTCCGCGTTGGCGAGCTCCCGGCGGCGACGTTTCTCGTCGGTCTCGCGCTGCTGTAGGTAGCGCTTCCAGTCCATCGAGTAGATGTCCATCTCGGAGCGGTTGGCGTCGAGGTGGAACACCTTGTTCACCACGTCGCCCAGCAGTTCGACGTCGTGGCTAATCACCAGCAGCCCGCCCGGGAAGGTCTGGAGATAGTTGCGTAGCCAGTGGATGGAGTCTGCGTCGAGGTGGTTCGTGGGCTCGTCGAGCAGCAGGGTGTCGGCGTTGGAGAACAGGATGCGCGCTAACTCGATGCGTCGGCGCTGACCGCCAGACAACGTCTTGAGCGGCTGCGTGAGCACGCGGTCGGGCAGGCCAAGGTTCGACGCGATCCGCGCGGCCTCCGATTCCGCGGCGTACCCGCCGGCCGCGACGAAGGCGTTCTCCGCTTTGGCGTACGCGACCATGGCGGCCTCGCGTTCGCTCGCGGTGCCGTCGGCCATCGCGGCTTCGGCTTCCTGCATCCGCTTGGCCGCGTGGTCGAGCCCGCGGGCGCCGAGGATGCGGTCGCGGGCGATCTGCTCGGGGTCGCCCGAGCGCGGATCCTGCGGCAGGTAGCCGAGCGTGCCGGAGCTCGTCACCTTGCCAGCGGCGGGAAGGGCTTCGCCGGAGAGGATTTTCGTCAGCGTGGTTTTGCCTGCGCCATTACGCCCGACGAGCCCAATCCGGTCGCCGGGAATGATCTGAAACGACACCGG
The DNA here is from genome assembly GCA_032576855.1 of Propionibacteriaceae bacterium. Classification (GTDB taxonomy): domain Bacteria; phylum Actinomycetota; class Actinomycetes; order Propionibacteriales; family Propionibacteriaceae; genus Arachnia. The sequence goes on along the minus strand of JAWFWL010000003.1, from coordinate 63,083 downwards.
CGAGAGCAACAACCTCGCTCCGGCCCGTACCTCCACGTCCTTCGCCTGCAGCACGGTTGGCTAGTGTACGCGTCTTGGCAGCGCGACGGGCAACGTCGGGAAGGCCGGACAAGCAACAAAGTGTGAGATCTGTTACGGAAAAGCGCAACAAATCTCACACTTTGTGAGGTCTCGCGACGGGCACCCCGCCGGCTGGGCAGGCTCAGATGCTGAAGCCGATGGCGCGCAGCTGCTCGCGGCCGTCGTCGCTGATCATCTCGAGCGTCCACGGCGGCAGCCACACCCAGTTGATGGTCACCGAGTTGGCGAGCCCGTCGAGCACGTACTTCGTGTCGTACTCGATCTTGTCGGTCAGCGGGCACGTCGGAGAGGTGAGCGTCATGTCGAGCGTGACGTTGGATTCGTCGTCGATGGTCACCCCGTACAGGAGCCCCAGGTCGACGACGTTGACCATCAACTCTGGGTCGACGACGTCGCGCATGGCCTCTTCGATGTCTTCCACCGTGGGCTTCGCCGACGGCTGGTTCACGTCGGGCAGCTCGTCCTTGACGAGGTCGCTTGGGCGAGGTTCGGTCATCACTGCTCCTTCGCTTGGGCCTGGAGGATGGCGTCGCGTACTGCGGCCCACCCCAACAGCGCGCATTTGACTCGTGCGGGGAATTTCGCGACGCCGGCGAACGCGATGGCGTCTTCAAATCGGTCTTCGTCGGGCACTCGCTCCCCCTTCGATTCCATCACCTCGACGAACTCGTCGTACAGCTCCATCGTGTGCTGCACGGAGTTGCCGATGACGAGGTCGGTCATGATCGACGTCGAGGCCTGCGAGATCGAGCACCCCTCCGCCGCGTACGAGACATCGCCGACGGTGTCGCCGTCGAGATGCACCCGCAAGGTGAGCTCGTCGCCACACGACGGGTTCACGTGATGCACTTCGACGTCGTGCGGGTCGCGCAGCCCCGAGTGATGCTTCTCGCGGTAGTGATCCAAAATGATGGTTTGGTACAGCTCATCAACGTTCACGTGAACCTCCAAACTTGGGCGCGAAGTAGTCGCGGGTGTAGACGAGCGCGTCGGCCAGCGTGTCGATCTCTTCCTTCGTGGTGTACAGGTAGGCGCTGGCGCGCGTCGACGACTGGAAGCCCAGCCGCTTGTGCAGCGGGCGCGCGCAGTGGTGTCCACCCCGGATGGCCACCCCACGGCTGTCGAGCAGCTGCATCACGTCGTGGGGGTGCACGCCGTCCAGGTTAAACGAGATGGCCGACCCGCGATCCACCGCCTCAACGGGCCCCAGCAGCGTGAAGCCGTCGATCGCCGTGAGCTTCGCCAGCGCGTACTCGGTGATCTCATGCTCATGCGCTTCGATGGCTTCCATGCCTATGCTTTCGAGGAAATCGATAGCTGCGGCGAGCCCCACCGCCTGCACGATGGGTGGCGTGCCCGCCTCGAAGCGGTACGGCGGCGCCGCGTAGGTGGAGCGTTCCATCTCCACGACCTCGATCATCTCGCCACCGCCAAGGAACGGCGGCATGGCCTCGAGCACGTCGTGACGCCCCCAGAGCACACCGATGCCTGTGGGCCCGCACATCTTGTGACCCGTGAACGCGACGAGATCAGCGCCCAGCTGCGCCACGTCCGTCGCCAGGTGCGGCACACCTTGCGATGCATCCACCACCATCGTCGCTCCGACGGCGTGCGCCAGCTGCGCGACCTCAGCGACTGGATTCCGCGTACCCAGCACGTTGGACACCCACGTGAGCGTCACGATCTTGGTGCGTTCGTTGATGAGCCCTTCCGCCTTGGCCTTCTCGACGTCGAGGCGCCCGTCGTCGGTGACGTCGAACCAGCGAAGCGTGGCGCCCGTGCGTTCGCACAGCAGCTGCCACGGCACGATGTTGGAGTGGTGTTCCATCACCGACGTGACCACCTCGTCGCCGGGCTGCAGCGACGCGCCCAAGCTGTTGGCGGCCAAGTTCAGCGCCTCGGACGCGTTCTTGGTGAAGACCACCTCTTCGGGCCGGGCAGCACCAATGAACTGTGCGATCTTCGCCCGCGCACCTTCGTAGGCTTCGGTGGCCTCCGCCCCCAGCACGTGCATGGCGCGCGCCACGTTGGCGTTGTGCTGCAGGTAGTGCTCCTCAATGGCGTCGACGACGCACTGCGGTTTCTGCGACGTATTCGCCGAGTCCAAGTAGGTGAGCGGCCAGTTCCCCACCTGCTTGTGCAGGATGGGGAACTGTGCGCGGACCTTCTCGATGTCCAGCATCAAGCCTGCGCCGCCTGCTTGATGTAGGACTCGTAGCCTTCGGCTTCGAGTTTGTCGGCCAGCTCGCGTCCGCCGGATTCGACGACATGCCCGTCGACGAACACGTGCACGAACGCGGGCTCGATGTAGCGCAGGATGCGGGTGTAGTGCGTGATGAGCAGCACCGGCTTCTCACCGGATGCGGCGTAGCGGTTCACGCCCTCGGAGACCACCTTCAGCGCGTCGATGTCGAGGCCGGAGTCGGTCTCGTCGAGGATGGCGGCCTTCGGGTTGAGCAGCTCGAGCTGCGCGATCTCGTGGCGCTTCTTCTCACCACCGGAGAAGCCCTCGTTGACGGAGCGCGCCGCAAACGACTTGTCCAGGTTCAGGCGTCCGAGCCCTTCCTCGACGTCCTTCACCCAGGTGCGCACCTTCGGCGCTTCGCCGTCGATTGCGGTCTTCGCGGTGCGCAGGAAATTCGAGACGGATACGCCAGGCACCTCGACGGGGTACTGCATGGCCAGGTAGAGGCCGGCCTTGGCGCGCTCGTCGACGGAGAGCTCGCTCAGCTCCACGCCGTCGAGAGTGACGGAGCCGGAGGTGATTTCGTACTTCGGGTGGCCCGCGATGGCGTAGGCCAGAGTGGACTTGCCGGAGCCGTTCGGGCCCATGATGGCGTGGATTTCACCGGGGTTGATGGTGAGGTTCACGCCCTTCAGGATTTCCTTCGAGCCTTCCTCGGTGAGGACGTTGGCGTGCAGATCAGAGATAACGAGAGTGGACATAACAGGTGCTCCTGTGGGTTCTACTGGAAGTCGGTGATGGGTTGGGTGGGGTCGACTTGCACGTCGCTGCCCTCTTGCCGGACGGGGAAGACGCGCACCGGCTCGGTGGCGGGCAGCTGGATGGCTTCGCCAGTGGCTAAGTCGAAGGCGCCGCCGTGCAGATAGCACTCGATGGTGCAGCCCACCACGTCGCCGTCGGAAAGCGCCACTTTGCCGTGCGTGCACTCGTTTTCGAGCGCGTACAGCTTGCCGTCGTGGCTGACAATGGCCAGCTCGAGCGGCCCGTCGTCAGCCTCTACCTCGACGGCGAGCGGCACGTCGTCGGAGAGCTCGTCTATGGATGCGACGCTCACCCAGCTCATGCGTCTGCTCCTTCAACGGCCTCAAGCTCCTGCTCAACGCGCGCCAGCATGAGCTCTTCGATGTCCGGCACACCGAAGCGGCGGATGATGTCGTAGAAGAAGCCGTGCACGATGAGTCGACGCGCCTCGCGCTCCGGAATGCCGCGGCTCATCAGGTAGAACAGCTGGAGGTCGTCGAACCGCCCGGTGGTGGACGAGTGCCCGGCGCCTTCGATCTCGCCGGTCTCGATCTCCAGGTTCGGCACCGAATCCGCCTGGCACCCTTCCGTGAGCAGCAGGTTCTTGTTGGATTCGTAGGTTTCGATGCCCTCAGCGGCCTTGCGGATGAGGACGTCGCCGATCCACACCGAGTTCGCGCCCTCGCCCTGCAGCGCACCGCGGTAGTCGACGTTCGACTTGGTGCGCGGCTCGTTGTGATCCACGAACAGGCGGTGCTGGACGTGCTGCCCGCCGTCAACGAAGTACAGCCCGTAGCTCTCGATCTCGCCGCCAGGCCCGTCGAAGCGCATGTTCTCCTGCAGACGCACGACGTCGCCGCCAAGCGATGCGCTCATCGTCTTCACGTGCGCGTCGCGCCCGACGAGCACCGAACGCTGACCGCCGTGCACGGCCCCTTCGCTCCAGTCCTGGACCGTCACGATGTTCACGTTCGCGCCGGCACCGATGATGAAGTCGGACTTCTCGGCGAAGGTTCCGCTGCCAACGAAGTGCAGCACGATGGTGGCATGCGCGTTGGCCCCCACCTTCACAACGACGTGCTCGCGCGCCTGCGAGCCGTCGCCTCGGCACGTGATGGTGACGCGCTGGCTGAGCTGTGCATTCTCGGCCACCTCAACGAGCGTGCGACGAACGGCCTTCTCTGCTGCGATGGCGGCCACCCTGTCGACGGGTGCCTCAGCAGCCAGGTTGCGGGCTTCCTCCGCGGTGAGCTCGGTGATGGTGACGCCTTCGGGAACGTCGGATTCCCACTCCAGCGTGGCCGTTTCGGCCTGCTCGTCGAGCAGCGCCTTGATGCGTCGCATGGGTGAGAATCGCCAGATCTCCTCGCGCCCGGTGGGCTGCGGGTGATCGTCGAGATTCCACGAAGGGATGGGGTGCAGATGGGATTCGACGCGCTCGAGCGCGCCAGCCACGTTGGGCTTCGTCATGGTCAATGTTGTTCCTTACGTTGCGCCGATTGGAGGGTGGGTGCGGTCAGCCGACCGCGCCTTCCATCTGCAGTTCAATGAGTCGGTTCAGTTCGAGCGCGTACTCCATGGGGAGTTCGCGGGCGATGGGCTCGACGAAGCCGCGCACGATCATGGCGGTGGCCTCCAGCTCGGTCATACCGCGGCTCATCAGATAGAAGAGTTGGTCTTCCGACACCTTCGAGACGGTGGCTTCGTGCGCCATCGACACGTCTTCCTCGCGGATATCCACGTAGGGGTAGGTGTCCGAGCGGGAGACGGTGTCGACGAGCAGCGCGTCGCACATCACGCCCGACGACGAGTGCGTCGCGCCCGGCTGCACCTGCACGAGGCCCCGGTACGCTGCACGACCACCGCTGCGGGCAACCGATTTCGACACGATGGAGCTCGACGTGTGGGGCGCGCAGTGCACCATCTTGGAGCCAGTGTCTTGGTACTGGCCCTCGCCGGCGAACGCGATGGAGAGCGTCTCGCCCTTGGCGTGGGGGCCCATGAGGTAGACGGCCGGATACTTCATGGTGACCTTGGAGCCGATGTTGCCGTCGATCCATTCCATCGTCGCGCCTTCCTCACAGGTAGCGCGCTTGGTGACGAGGTTGTAGACGTTGTTCGACCAGTTCTGGATGGTCGTGTAGCGGCAGCGGGCGCCCTTCTTCACCACGATTTCGACGACGGCGGAGTGCAGCGAGTCCGACTTGTAGATCGGTGCGGTGCAGCCCTCGACGTAGTGCACGTAGGCGTCCTCGTCGACGATGATGAGCGTGCGCTCGAACTGGCCCATGTTCTCCGTGTTGATGCGGAAGTAGGCCTGTAGCGGGATGGTGACGTGCACGCCCTTCGGCACGTAGATGAAGGAGCCGCCCGACCACACCGCCGAGTTCAGCGACGCGAACTTGTTGTCGCCTGCCGGGATGACGGTGCCGAAATACTCCTTGAAGAGCTCCTCGTGCTCCTTGAGCGCGGTGTCGGTGTCGAGGAAGATGACGCCCTGGCGCTCCAGTTCCTCGTTGATCTTGTGGTAGACCACCTCGGATTCGTACTGCGCGGCAACGCCTGCGACGAGGCGCGCCTTCTCCGCTTCCGGAATGCCGAGCTTGTCGTAGGTCTCCTTGATATCTTCGGGCAGGTCATCCCAGGTCTGGGCCTGCTTCTCCGTCGAACGCACGAAGTACTTGATGTTGTCGAAGTCGATGCCGGAGAGGTCTGCTCCCCACTTGGGCATCGGCTTCTTGTCGAACAGCTTGAGCGACTTCAGACGGAAGTCGCGCATCCACTGCGGCTCGTCCTTCATGTCGGAGATGTTGTTGACGACGGCTTCGTTCAGGCCGCGCTGCGCGGCGGCGCCTGCCTCGTCGGAGTCATGCCAACCCCACTGGTAGTTGCCGAGCGCCGCCAGGTGCTCGTCCTGCGTGGCACCGGTGCCCGGCGCCTGCTGAGGTGCGGTCTGGGTCATGGGTTCACTTTCTCTTGGGGATGGGGGTGGGAATGGGTGCGGGGACGTGCGTGGTGCACACCCCGTCGCCGTGGGCGATCGTGGCGAGGCGCTGGACGTGGGAGTCGAGCAGCCTGCCGAAGAGTTCCGTCTCGATTTCGCACAGGATGGGGTACTCGGCGGCAACTTCAGCCACCGGGCAGTGGAACTGCACGATCTGGTCGCCAGAGCGGACTGGACGCAAACCGGCGGCGTAGTTCTCGGCTGCGAGTGCTTCGACGAGGAGGTCGACGGCGGGTCGATCTGGCTGCGCCTCGCGCGACGCGCTGAACCGCTGCTCGATCACCGCGACGCGTTCCTGCGCGAGGCCCTCAATCTCGGTAGCGCCAAGCCTGCGGAGGGCCATGAGCGCGAGCTTGTCGTACTCGTGCTGGAATTCGGCTCGGCCAGCGTCGGTGAGCACAAACACCTGCGACGGGCGCCCCCGCCCGCGCGGACCGTAGACCCGCTCTTCTCTCGACGTGAGGGTGCCGTCTTCCAACAACACGGCGAGGTGACGTCGCACTGCGGCAGGAGTGAGCGACAGCGCTTCCGCCAGCTGCTTCGCAGTCTGCGGCCCGTTGTGCAAGATCAGGTGCACAACTCTCTCCCTCGTGGGCGCGTCCATCACACCTCCTCCTGCGAAATTACAAACACTATCCTTGCCAATTATGCGCCCAGACTCAAGTGAGGATTCCCTTACTCAGAAGGTGTGCATCCGGACAGCTCACGGCGTCTACGCAAGTGAAGAAGCACAGAACCGGGTGCAATGGAAGAGCACCTCGACGCGAACGACACGGGATCCGTCCGGGCTCAAGGAACCCTGCACGCTGGACTGGACACTGCAGCGGCGCCCAGACGATCAACAGCCCCCAATACACACTCTTAGGCGCCACAAACCCCTGCTCGACGCCGGCGGCCTTCTACCCTTCACCCACTCTATAGCTTTGAAGGGGCGCTAAAGCCTGCTCTCATAGATCTCCCAGCCCATACCAGAGCCACAGCATTCGAGCTCGCAGGCGAGGGACTCCAAGAAGCGAGAGTTATCTTCCTCAAAACCATTCCCCAAGCTCCACCATACATGAGGGCGCCCTCCCCATTTTCTGACCATAATAACGGCTCCGTCCCAGCGAGCCCATCGCATATCAAGCATTCCAAACTCAGCGATATCATCCGCATGATACTGGCGTGTTACCAAGAGACCTCTATACACCAACGTGCAGTTCGCTTTCTCCACAACTATGCCAGCACGAAGCCCTCGGCACAGAAGAATCACAAACAGCAACAAGGAGAAACTCACAAAAAGCATGTCAAATAGCGTCCTGGGGGGCTCATCAAGAATATATAGAAGAGTTACTGCGACTCCTGCAGCGGGTAAACCTACGACTTTCACTCTGCCATACGGCAGAGTTCTTCCTCTTTCTTGGAAGAACCGTTTCAAAACATCCAACACGCTCACCTCCCTCTTGAACCAGCCGACGTGTTCTGAGACTCAATTGCATGTGAGCCACCCAGCAGGATCATACGTATACGTCAGATCCGCAGCCACAGCCTGAACGCCGGCGACCGCGCGAGTGAACGCGGCACCATCAGGATTCCACTCATGCACGATCTGCCCAGCCGCATCAGCCTCCAAACTCCACGCCAACCACGGCTGAATGGTCGTGGCACCAGTAGCCGGATCAGTCACGGCGCCATTGGCTCTGAGCGCGAGCATGGATGGAGTCACCCACAGCTGGCAGTGTCGCGGCAGTAGAAACGTTCACCCTCCGAGCCAATCGCCAGTTGCGCCGATACAGCGACCCACCCACCAGCCGTTCCATGACCATGACTGCGTAATCCGCAAGCGTTCCTTCCCGCCCGGCGCGTCTGAACAACGTGAACCGCTCACCAGCCGGAAGCCGACATTCCAGCCAATCACGCCCCAGCCGAAACTCACCTCGGTACTCGCCCAAGCGCAATGAAAACACCCCCGACGACAAATCCAGACACTGCAGCCGAAGCCCTGCCACGCCCCCGACCGCCTCGCTCAGGCTCTTGCTCTCGCCAGCGAGATACTCACCGTCGAGTCCCGGCAACGCATTACCCCACGGATAACGCGTCATGAACGGCCCATCATCCCAGAACCACTGCGCACCAGGCCCGATGAGGCTGATTCCTGCGATCTCCGGATGCTCCGCTCCAATGCTGATGGACCGATCACCGAACCTAGTGACCCCCACCTCGCACTGCTCCTCGGCCACCACACGTACGATCCGCATACTCAGGTCCACCATCTCAGCCAATGAATCACCACCAATCTGCACTACAGCACCATTGGAGAGAGTGACCGGGTCCGATTCCAGATTTCGAACCTCCACTTCCGCCATCACACCTGCTCGTTCTAGGCCAAACAACAGCGAAGGCCCCCGCTCCTGGACCTCGTAGCCCAAGACCTCGTGCACCGGTTCGCAGCGTCGAATCGCACACTCCAACTCCGTTCTGCGAATCATCGTCTACGCTTCTTTCCCCAACTCACATACTTGCTCAGTGGCTTGCTCTTCCTGTTCCAGTCGATTCCGATCTTCCCCCGTTCGATATGAATATGAACTCGATCAACCATTCACCGCGACGGCAAGCGAATCGACCCGGGGCGATTCATGTAGTCATGCATCCATTCGCGCGTCGCAACTCTTGGTTCTCACGCTTCAACCTGCGGATCTCCTCAGCCGCGCTCGTGGTCACGCCGGGCTTGTCACCGGCATCGACCTCGGCCTGTTCGACCCACCGGCGCAATGTCTCCGTTGTGATGCTCAGTTTCGGGGCCAAATCCTTGATCACCCGGTAGCGACTCGGCGCATCCTCATGCTCGAGCCGATCGAACACCATCCGGACCGCACGGTCCCGAAACGACGCTGGATACCTCTTGGGCATATCCCAATCCTCTCAATAGAAGACCGGAACGAAACCCAGTGCGGTTCAGGCCGGGAAAGTGGGTCAGACTTTAAACCAACCGTGCACTGTGATAGCGACGAAACTCGAGGTGAAAAGGAGGGCCCACACTTCATCAAGAAGCCCGACACCAGATGAAGCGCCACAGAATCCTACCCGAAACTTGCGCATCGCTACTGCTGCAAGAGCACCAAATTCGCCAGCAAGCACAATTACGAGAGGCACGGCAGCGATCAGCGACCAGCCCATGACGAGCGCAGTCAACAGTCCCAATGGCGAAACCCACAAAAGCGCTGAACGCAAACCATCAAGAGCAAAATTGACACCACCGTCTTCATCTTCATCAGCCAGATGATGGCCTACCTCCTCCCAGCTCCCAGCCGCCTTCCAGTTCCACTTCGCATATGCAGGATCACGTAGCTCCTGCCAAAACACGAGATTGATTGTGACCCATACAATGACCCGTATCATCTAGACTTCTCATCTCTTCCGAAAGTACGGATGCGCCCAAGCGCCGACGCCAAATGCAGTGATCCCACCTTCAACACGCCGAGCGACCCTTCGAGCCTTCTGCCGCGTTTGCTTTCGCCATTTCGCGGCCATACGAGACGGGCTCTTCGCCTTGCGCCGATCAGCTCTCGCCATTTTCCGGAAGGCCATCTTCGCTCTCTTCTTAGCCAGAGAGCTCCCAAAGCGGGCAACTACCCGCCCCGCCCGCCCGATGCCAAACGGCACGAAATCAAGGGCTGCGGAGGCAACTTGACCGCGGTTTCTCTTGTATAGTCCCCGGCCAATATCCACGGCTGACATGACAAGCGCAGCTACACCGCATGCACCGCAGCCGAAAAGCGAGGCCACGCCCAGCCCCGTCTTGATAGTGTCCCACCACGCCTTGCCTGACAGATCCTGTTTATTGATGGGGTCGTTGGGGTAGGTGTACGGGGTGTCGTTGCCGCCGTAGACGGGGTCGAGGCTGGTGAACAGGCCAGTGACCGGGTTGTAAAGGCGGGCGCCCATGAGGAGGATGCCGGTTTCGGTGGTGGTGCGTTGTTTCGCACCCAGCCAGCCATAGCCGTTGGCCGCAGCACCACCCGCACCTGTGGGCGGGGTGACCACTGGTGTGCCGTATTCGGTGTAGCGAGTCCACCGATCAAGCCCCTGCACCGTCTCCCCGTCAGCTGGGAGTGTGATGGTGGCGGACACATCCCCGCGGGGATTCGCGAGCGCCAGTTCCCCGGTCGTGGCCTCGCCCGTGGTCGTGATCGACAGTGATAGCCCGCCACTGGTCAGGTCCGCGTACGCCGTCGTCGACGTTGTGTCCGCGGTGACCGTGGTCACCCAGCCTGGATCGTCCGAATCATCCACATAATGATTCGTCACCGACTCCGTCACAGCCGCCTCGAGAGTGCGGCGTGTGGTCTGCACCGTGCGGCGTCCAGCGACATCCAGGGTGTATGACAGGCTCATCCCGGCCTGGGTGATCGCTTTCGCGGTGTCATCGTCGTAGTACGACAGGCGGACATCGCCCGATTCTGGGCGCGGTGTATCCGCGGCTGGGATGAGGGTTTGCCGACCCAGCAGATCGTAGGTGTAGGCGGTGCCGTCGCCAGCAGTGGCGGGCCGGTCCGCCGCATCGTAGCTACGGCTGGTCCCCACCCCGGGTGTGGTGGGGCAGGGCGCCCCGGTGGTGGCGGCTGCGGTGGTGTCAGCGAGCCGGTTACCTCGAACGTCAAACCGGTACGTACGCAGCCTGCAACCGGTGCCGTCAGCCTCATCGGAGCGGTCCACCACCTTCGTGAGCCGCCCGGCCGGATCATACGTATACGTCAGATCCGCGGCGACGGCCTGAGCGCCGGCGAGCGCGCCGGTGAACGCGGCACCATCAGGATTCCACTCGTGCACGATCTGCCCAGTCGCGTTGGCCTCCATACTCCACGCCAGCCACGGCTGAATGGTCGTGGTACCGGTGTCGGGGTCGGTGACGGGGCCGTCGTAGTGCTGGGAGATGAGTTCTCCGGTGAGGTCGTAGAGGTGGTGGCGTTCCATCTTGCCGGGGAGTTGCTCGACCAGGAGTTGGCCTTGGGCGTCGTAGGCAGCAGCAGCGCTCCATGTCTGGGTGCCTTTGCTGACGGTTGTCTTGGTCAGCAGCCCGCGATGCTCCATCTGCCCGTTGGCGTCGGTGCCGTCGTAGGTGAACGTGGTCTCGGTCTGGGGGGTCACGACCTTGGTGATGTCACCGAGATGGTTGTAGGTCGTGGTGGTCGTGCCGCTGCCCGAGGTGGTGTAGGTGAGCTGCCTGCCCCAGGAATCGTGGGTCATCGCCGTCGAGCCGGCCGTCGACTGGGTGCCGGTGATGAGTCCGGTGGTGTCGTCGTAGGTGGTCGTCACCGCCGGGATCGGGGTCGAGCCTGGCAGTCCGGTGACGGTGGTCGAGACGGTCACGGGCCGTGTCTTCGCGTCGAAGGTGGTGGTCGTGGTCCGTGTCACCGCTCCGGAGATGTCCTGTTCGGTGGCGGTCGCACCGTGCCATTGGTAGTCGCGGTGGTAGGTCACCGGCAGTGGGGTGCCGGCTGGCTGTGAGGCGGGGCCTTCGCTGCACACGTAGCCTGCCCATGCCGGTTGCCCGCCACAGGATGAATCAGCCGGGTTGGTGCCGGCGGTCCAGTAGACGGTGCGGCGAGTGCCCGTGTCGGTGGAGGCCGCGCCGGGTTGGCGTTGCTCGATCACGCGACCTTGGGCGTCGTAGCGGGTCTCCCGCCGGATATCTGCACTGTCCGGCACCCCATTGCTGTTCATATCGAGCGTAACCGAGGTCGCTGTTCTTAGATCCCAACCAGACTTTGAGTCCGAGGCCTCGAGCTTGTTGTAACCCGTAAAGGTTGTGCTGAGCGTCTCCACCACTGTCCCGTCGGGACGCTCAGCAGTCACCTGGATCTTGGTCGGCAACGACAGCCCAGGAGTTGGAGCCCCCTCGTCATACGTGGTGGCGACATGTTTGCGCAGCATCTCTGCCACGTCTGAGCCCTTGGTACGGATCATCGCAGCGGGCGTGTACACGTGTTCCACACGCGTCCGGGCCGGCACCAACACCGTCCCATCCGCGCCAGTGATGTCGGTCTGGTTGAACATTGTGGTCGTCGCTGCCGCGTTGATGTCGGTGATCGCACCGGATCGGATCGCGGCGGTGGCGCGCGCATCCCACGAGTGGGTGACGTTGTCCGATTCGTCGTAGACGTTCGCGGTCAGCTGCCACGCGCCGCCACCGAAGGATCCCTCGTGGATCGTGTACCCCACATCGTCGGTCAACCACACATCCGCACGCTGCCACGCCTGTGCTGTCGGGGCACCATCGATGACCTGATCAGGGCCGAACACCGCGAATACCTTCGTAGCTCGTCGGGGAAGCCCATAGGCATCGAACTGGGTGAGGTCGAGGCCAGGCACCGCGTCGAGAGGCTGATCGGCCACGATCGCCGCCAGTTGCGCGGTACCGCCTCCAGCGCTCGCAGGGACCGGGCGCGTCACCTTGACCAGCTTGCCGGCACTGTAGTGATAGGACACGGTCGCCAACCCTGGATCCGTAACCGACGCTAGCCGCTGGCTCGCGCCGTCCCAGGTGTAACTCGTCGTCAAACCAGTGACCATATCTGTCTGGGCAACTAGCTTCCCAGACGAGTCATAGCGATACCGCGACAACTCCTTGACATCCGTACCCGCCTGCGCAGTGATGCTCTTCAGACGGCCCTGGTAATCACCATTACCGGTAGCCGTCGCGTAGGACAACCGCAGTATGCGACACCCAGCCACCGGCTTTCCTGGAACACACTCCGTCGTCACACCGTCCGGTTTCGGGGCAATGATGTCAGTAACTCGGCCTTGACCGTCGTAGTGATACGAGGTCGTCTCACCCGTGACCGAATCCCACACGGCATCCGTGATGAACTTCGCTTCTCCAGCCGCGGTGGGTGCGATGCGGGTTGTGAACCTAGTGTGAACACCGTCCTCGTCAATGACCGTGACTTTCGTCGCCGCACCATTGCCGGAGACCTGTACGCGCAATGTGCTGGATTCCGCTTCAGCGCCGATCGGCGCATACTCTCCCACGGCCAGAGTTGCCCCTGTGCGCACAGAGCCGTCATTGGGGGCCCCGAACGGCAGCACCTGTCCGTCCGCGCTGGCCAACACCAACGTGCCATCAAACAACGTATTGTCGATCAGCTCCATCTCGGACACACCTGTTGGGCCACCATCTAGTGACGCAACCCAACCTGGCCCGAACACTCCTTGTGCCGGAGACATCTCGCCGGCGAACGTCGAATGCGTCCTGGACACCGACAACTCACCCGTCGGTGTCGACAGCTCTCCATCCGTGGCGCTTACTTGCAGCTCGCCAGTCCACAGGGCCACCTGACCGCCAGCCACGTCATCGACCGGGAACCCAGCACCAAACGCATGCGGCACACGCACCACCTCACGCGACGACGTCACCAGCGTGGACAGCCCATACGTGAACTTCACCCGCGTTTCCAACACCACGCTCGCGCGCTTACTCAACTCCGGATGGGCCTCAAGAATCTGTGATGTGTCCAGTAGGCCAGACACCATCGTCTTGGCCGGATCCGCAGACACCTTTGCCGACGTGTCATGCCAAGTCGCGCCACCCTTGACCCGCCACTGGATCGCACCCTGCACCTGCAACCCGCTCTGCGCCGGGGCGCCCACACCCTCGACTTTCACCGCACCATGCGTCGTCACCGTCGACGACGGCGCCACCAACGACGGCGCTCCATATCCAAAACTGTACGTCGATATCGCAGATTTCTTTCCAGTTGGCGACGTCACATACGCCTCAATCTGATGCCCACCGGGAACACCGCCGACCCGCACATCCGCTGCTTTGGTGTCAGCCGCAATCTGATTGAATGTTTTCTCCTGCCACGTCCCGCCGTTGACTCGCCACGTCACCTTCGTCGGTGACGATGACCACGACGTATGTCGGGCAGTGAGGGTGCACGTCTCCGCCGAGCGTACGCGCTCGACCCACGTCTTGTTCGCCGAGGCCGGGCACGCGATCTTCGGGGCATATGGCGCAATGAACGCAGGTCGAACTTCCTTCCCAGGCCCCCACCCTGACCAGACGCGACCGTCAAAACTTCGGGCCCTGATCCACGTATTCTTGTTATCCGGAATGGCCACCCGCGATGTGCACGACGCAGTACCACCCGATGCCACTGCCCCAGCCTCGCACAGAACCACCGGCTGATCTGTCGCAGTATAGAAGTACGCGAACTGCACCTTCACCGAGTCCTTGTCCAGATCCGCCACCGGCACTCTCAACCGCGGTTTCGGATTCCCCAAAAACAACTTCGTCGACCCATCGGCAACCTTGGCGGAAACCAGCCCATCGACTACCGGGACTCCCGGAGTGTTTGGTGCGCGGTTATACACGACTGTCAAGAGCGGTTTGTGCACACCCTCCGACGAGTGGAAACGCTTCCATCCCCAAGAGCGGTCTTCTGTATCGGCACGCAACATCATGCCTACTTGCGATTGAGTAGTTCTCGACCAAGCTTTCGCTTGAGCCGTCATGTCGAGCACAACCCTCCCCGCAGGACAGGAAGATGAATACCCCTTAGCGGCGGCCACCCACGCACGTCGAGCACCAATCGAAGGCTGTGTCGTCCAACGAGTCGCAGTCGTCGCTAACCCAGAGTCATACGACGAAAACGCACTCGATGAACAACTCCACGACCAAGACTCATACAGTGACAAGTTCGCACTCACGACATCGCGACCCTTAAATAGGCCAGCATTAAAGTTCAAGAAACTCCGAGCCACTTGGCCCTGACCGTTATTACCTACTTTCAGTTCTGCTGACCGCGACTGATCCGTGGTAAACCCCTGCTGTACAAACGTGTCGAAGACAGGCCCACCAGTAGCCACGGCATAGGTTGGATCGATCGAGATGGGAAACTCCCGCGCAGGATCCAGCAGCCACTGCGTATCCGCCCGAACTTCAACGGCTTGGCTGGATGCTGCGCGTCGCGCTTGGGGTCTCGTGTTATCTATTCCAAATCCAACACGCCGTTCGGCACCCTTTTCGCCTGGTATGGCTGCATGCGAGTCCCACATCGAAGGTGGCGCGAATCTCCCGATGGGCTTCCCATTCTTCGAAAGCTTGACTCCACCATCGCGCTCGGCAGCCACCGAGCCTCGAGAACGCACCACGAATGGAAGCTCTAGTCCATCCGAACCCCCAAAACGAGTCACCAACCGTCTTGCAGCCGCAGCGTTTTTGACAACCCACAACAGCTCAAACCCACCCGACCGGACCTCCACAGACACATCCACACCCGGAAACACATCGGGATAGCGCGCCGTGGAGCCTTCCAGCAAGGGCTTCGGAAGCGCCTGCCCTTGCAATGCCACCGCGACCTCACCAGCACCCTCAGCATCAAACACCACCAAATCAGACGTTGATGGACCACCCGATAACATCACGTCAACAGGCATGGCTCCCGGAACAACTACCGACCCGGAAACCTTCAGCGACGTGTCAATATCTCGCCATCCATCAGCCGCATCCGCATCTCTAAACCGCACAGGGGCAGCAGAGACTTCCTCCTCAACGGCACCATCAGGACGCGCAAAAACCCGCGACGACTCAGTCCGTTCAGACAGCACCTCCACCCGCGCCCCTTGCGCCCGAGCAGTCACCACTGCTGAAATCCAATCAGGGCGCACCAGAGGAACGGCCGAAGTGGCTGAGCCCGCACATCCCCATCATCAGTCGGAGCAGCCCACGCCGGGCCCACCACTCCAACGCCCACCGTCAACGAAATGGCTATCAGCAGCACCAATGCACGCTTCATAATCACCACAAACCTCGCTCAACTTTGAGACCCAACAAGGCCTGCGGCGACTCACGCATCCGCCCGCATTAACGGAATAATGACATCAAGCACTGCAACTACGCAAGATCCGTTTTGTTACTTCATAGAGATCTACGCAAGTTTGCGGAATGCAGAACTATAGCGGGTGAGCCCCATAGTGTGGTGGCATTCCCGTGGTGACCCGGCCGGGATGTTGAAGGCTCTGGGGTGGGTCATCGTGGGATCGGATTCCGCCAAGAACCATATGAAGGACCCCACGAAGACCCACCACCAGTCTGCCTTGTCGAGCCTGTTGCAGGAACTCCTCGCCGATCCCTCCCTCGCGCATGAAGGACTGTTCCGGCGACTCCTCCGCGGGTTCTGGGGGTGGTTGCAACACCTGATCGACGCCGAGGCCACCACCAAGATCGGCGCCGGACCCTACGAACGCACCGAACACCGCGTCACCGGCCGTAACGGCACCCGCCCCAAAACCCTCGCGACCCCGGCAGAACAACTCGACCTCGCGATCCCCAAACTCCGTGAGGGATCGTTCTTCCCGTCCCTGCTCCACCCTCGCCGCCGCGTCGACAAGGCCCTCTACTCGGTGATCTTCACCGCCTGGATCGAGGGGGTCTCCACCCGCAAAGTCGACGAGTTGGTCAAAGCCTCGGGCAACGAGACCGGCATCTCCAAATCATCGGTCTCACGGATCTGCGGCAACCTGAGTGCGGCGAGACGACCAGGGCGCTCGTTCATCTGGACCTGAGCTCTTGTCGTACCCCACAAATGCCGCTACCCTCGCGAGCATGATCACGCGCATCGCAGCAGCCGTGGTGTACGTCAGCGATCAAGATCGGGCGCTGACGTTCTACCGTGACGTTCTCGACTTCGAGGTCATCATGGATGTCCCGATGAACAAAACATCGCGATGGATCGAGGTGAAACCACGAGGCGCAGAAACGTCCATTGTTCTTGCCCTGGCTTCAGCGTTGGATAAGCAACCTGGAGACGGCGCATTCCTGACCTTCGCCTCGGATGACGTGGCCGCAACCGTCAAACAATTGCGGGCACGCGGCGCATCCACATCGGAGGTGATTCACGAGCAGTGGGGCACGTACGCGACGGTCGACGCCCCCGACGGCCACAAACTGCAGTTCAACGAGCGTCCACAGAACTGACCGAGGGGTTGCGCGCCCGGACTCACCTCGATGCCCGCTGACGTACGTCGCGCCCCATTCGCAGAAGGTGAGCGAGGTGGAATAGCCTTGCGGGCATGGCGACAGCGATGGCAGCCGAGGATCTTCGGCTCAGTTTCGGCCCCAAGCGGGCGCTGGACGGACTGTCACTCACAGCAGAATCTGGGAAGGTCACCGCACTACTCGGCCCCAACGGCGCAGGCAAGACCACGTTCATCCGCTGCTGCACCGCGCTCCTCACTCCCGACGAGGGCTCGCTGAAGATCTTCGGCCACGCGCCAGGTTCTGCCGAGGCGCGTGCGCTCGTCGGGTTGATGCCGCAAGCCACCGGCGCGTGGGCGGCGGTGACCCCGTCGAAACTATTGCGCTACCTCGCCAGCCTGTACGCGCACCCGCAGCCGGTCGATGAGCTCATGCAGGTCCTGCACATCGACGAGTTCGCCACCACCGCCTATCGCAGACTCTCCGGCGGGCAGCAGCAGGCCGTGAACCTGGCTGGGGCCCTCGTCGGGCGACCCTCGCTGGTGTTCCTCGACGAGCCCACGTCGGGGCTGGACCCTCGAGCTCGGCATCAAACGTGGCACCTCATCCGTTCTGTGCGCGACGCCGGTGTCGCCATCGTGCTCACCACCCACAACATGGCCGAGGCCGAGGAGCTCTCCGACACCGTCACCATCATGCACCGTGGGCGCGCTCGGGCGAGCGGCACCGTCGCACAGCTCGACGCCAAGTACGGAACCCTCGAGAACGCTTTTTTGCAGTGCACCGAGGAGGAAGCATGAACCTCGACTTCACTCCCGCCCCCGCTGCAGCACCTCGCAGGGCGCAGGTGTGGCAGCATGCCAAGATGGAGGCCGGGCTCATCCTGAGCAACGGCGAGCAGCTCATCCTCGCCATCGTATTTCCCGTAGCCATCCTGGTTGCCGGCAAGGTGTGGGGCGCGCAGTTCGGCGTCAACTATCAACATCTGGCGCCGTCGGTGCTGGGCATGGTGCTGTGGTCGTCTGGGCTCACGACGCTCGCCATCGCCACCGGATTTGAGCGACGCTACAACGTCCTTGAACGCCTCACCGCTACCCCGCTGGGCAAGGACGGCATTCTGCTCGGCAAGGCACTGTCCATCGCGATGATCACCTTAGGGCAGGTAGCTGCGCTCGGCCTGCTCGGGCTGCTGATGGGATGGCGCCCCGCGTTCGCCCCTGGGGCATGGCTCGTCACGACGGTAACGTGCGTCGTCGGTATGGCGGCGTTCATCGCGCTCGGGTTGGCCATTGCGGGTTCGCTTCGCCCGGAGACGACGCTGGCGCTGGCGAACTTGTTGTTCCTGATTGGGCTCCCGCTCGGCATCGTGATTCCCGTGGCGGCGTTCCCCGGTTGGGCGCAACCGATCCTCACGGCGCTACCCACCGCCGCCGTCGGGGAGTCGCTGCGTGCAGGCGGAACGGGTACAGTGCTCTGGTTGCCGCTCGTCGTGGCAGCCCTGTGGGCTACAGCGGCTGCGGCGCTTGCCAGAAAGGTATTTCGTTGGACCTCTTGAAGAAGCTCGTCGGCACGCAGCGCGCGCTGATGGCGTGGTTGTGGGCGTCGCTGATCTGCAACATGGGCATCGTGGTCACGGGCGGCATCGTGCGTCTGACGGGCTCGGGGCTCGGCTGCTCCGACTGGCCTTACTGCACGCCAGACCGACTCACCCCGCACCCTGAGCTGGGCATCCACGGGCTCATCGAGTTCGGCAACCGCACGCTCACCGGCGTGCTGTGCTTCGTCGCGCTCGGCGCGTGGATCGCGGCATGGTGGGTGCGCGGGCGCGGCACCAAGCTGTGGTGGGTGACGTTCGCCGTCGGATGGGGCATCGTCGCGCAAGCCATCATCGGCGGTATCACCGTGAAAGTAGGGCTGAATCCGTTCATCGTCGGCTTCCACCTCACGGCATCCATTCCGCTCATCGTGCTGTGCACGTGGGGTGTGTTGTTGGGGCGTGAAGCCGTGCCGGCAGCGACATCGGCGGGCACCCGGGCACTCATCGTTGGCACCTTCTGCGCGGCCATGGTGAGCGTGGTCACTGGGACGCTCACGACGGGCGCCGGCCCCCATGCCGGCGACGCCGACGCGCCGCGCAACGGACTGAACATCGAGCAGATCGCGCGCATCCACGCGCTCTCAGCGTGGGTGGTGGCCATCCTGGCCGTCGCCTGCGTCGTGGTGTGCAAGCGCGCAGCCAACCGCGAAGCGACCCGCCTAGCGACGATGTTCCTCGCCGCCGTCGCGCTGCAGGGCGCCATTGGGTATCTGCAGTACTTCCTGGGCATCCCGGCGAGCGTGGTGTGGATGCACATGGCCGGCCTCACCGTCTTCGCCGCAGCCTCGGCCTGGCTGTTGTTCGGCACCAAGGCCGCAAATCTCGCATCCGACTGAGCCGTACGCAATAGAGTGGGTGGCCGAAGTACCACGAGATGAAAGGCCACCGATGGCATTGCCTGACTTCGCCAGCTACTCGGCTGAGCGCTACCGCGACGAGATCGACCAGGGCATGGCCCACCAGACGCAGACGCTCGAGGCGTTGCGCAGCGACGACGCCCCAGCCACGCGCGAGAATGTGCTCGATGTGTGGGAGGAAGCGCGTCGACCGCTCAACCTGGTGCTCTCGATGTTCTATTCGGTGAAGTCCTCGGACACCACCGACGAGCTGGACGCGATCGCCGAGGAATACGCGAGCAAGCTGTCCGCCCACGACGACGAAATCTACCTCGACAAGGGAATCTACGATCGCTTGCAGGCGTTGCAACGCCGATTCGACGACGGCGAGGCCGAGGCTGACGATCAGGACCGCTACCACCTGGCGGAGCTCTTGCAGGACTTCGAACGGGCCGGCGTCGCACTCGGTGAGGCGGAGCAGGCGCGTCTGCGCGAGCTGAACGGGCGCATCGCGGAGCTGTCCACGACGTTCGAGCGCCTCAACCGCGAGGCACGCAACGCCGCCGGGTTTGCCGTCGACGAGGAGGAGCTGGAGGGCCTCTCCCCCGCCGACGTGGACGCCCTGCGCACCGACGACGGGCTCCGCCTTCAGCTGGTGAACACTACCCAACAGCCACTGACCGCCAAGCTCGCCAACGCCGACTTGCGACGCCGCGTCCTCGACGCGTCGCTTTCACGCGGGCTGGGCGAGTTCGATACGCGCGAGACCCTCGTCGAGTTGGTTCGCGTGCGCGCCGAGCGCGCCACGTTGCTCGGGTACCCGTCGCACGCGGCGCTCGTCGCGTCGAAGGGTACGGCGAAGACGACGCAGGCCATCGAGAAGGTACTCATCCCGCTGGCGCAGGCGGCGTTGGCGAAGACCCGCGAGGAAGCAGCCGAGCTCGCGAAGAAGTACGCCGAGCTCAACCCCGGCGCCACGTTCACGGCAGCCGACTGGCAGTACGTCGAGGCGCAGCTGCGCAAGGAGCGGTTCGCCTTCGACGAGTCGGAGCTCGACGAGTACCTCACCGTCGAGAAGGTCACCGAGGCCTGCTACGCAGCGGCCACCGAGCTGTACGGCATTACGTTCAAGCTGCGCGACGATCTGCGCGGGCATGTCGAGGACGCGCAGGTGTACGAGGTGTCCAACGCCGACGGCTCCCCCGTCGGGCTGTTCCTCATGGACCTCTGGGCACGCCCGACGAAGAACGGCGGCGCCTGGATGACCGGCATCAACGAGGTGTCGACGCTCTCCGACGAGCTGCCCATCGTCACCAACAACTGCAACTACCGCAAGACCGTGCCGACCGTGACGTGGGATGAGGTCATCACCATGTTCCACGAGTTCGGACACGCGCTGCATGGGCTGTTCGGCAAGGCTAAATACCCGTCGCGCTCCGGAACGAGCGTGCCGCGCGACTTCGTCGAATTCCCCAGCCAGGTCAACGAGCACTGGGCCTGGCAGCCCGGCCGGGTGCTGCCCGCCGAGTGGCTGGAGAAGCTGCAGGCCGCCAGCGAATTTGGACTGGGTTATGCCAAGGCTGAGGCACTCATCGCCGCCGTGCTCGACTACGTGTGGCACTCCACCCCGCTCGACGAGCTCCCCTCCTCCGCCGACGAGGTGGCCGCCTTCGAGCAGTCCGCACTCGAGCGCTATGGGTTGGCCGATGACATCTGCCCGCCGCGCTACCGCACACAGTACTTCGCGCACATCTGGGGCGGCGGCTACGCGGCCAGCTACTACGGCTACACCTGGGCCGAGGTGCTCGACGCGGATGCCGTGGCCTGGTTCGAGGAGCAAGGGGGCGACACCCGAGCAAACGGCGACCACTTCCGCGCGAAGCTGCTCGGCCCCGCTGGCGGCGTCGACCCGATGGAGACCTATCGGACGTTCCGCGGGCGCGACCCTGAGCTGCAACCACTGCTCGACCGCCTGGGTTTGACGCTGGCGTAGTACCGCGCGGGATTTCGATACGCCCGCTACGCGGGCTACTCAATCACCGGATGCGGCCAACACCCGACCGTCGAGTAGGCCGCCCGCGCCTTCCCCCGATCGTCGAGTAGGCGGCCCGCGCCTTCCCCGATCGTCGAGTAGGCCGCCCGCGCCTTCCCCCGATCGTCGAGTAGCGGCGAAGCCGCGTATCGAGACGCCGCGATTGAAAAACTTCAAAATCCGTACGCAGATGAGATGAAGAGGCCGATTTAGGGGGCTTAGGTCAATCTGCGTACGGATTTTGAAGTTCGTCGGTGCGTGACCTCGATACACCCGCTTAGCGGGCAATCATCGACGACGTCGGCCCGCGCAGCAAGACCCCTAGCTCTGCACTTACGCGCGCATCAACGTCCGAAGATTAGCGGGTCGATCGCGATGGCGAGGAACAAGATAGCTAGGTAGCTGTTCGACAAGTGGAAGAGGCGCATGGCTTTCAGCTGTGCGCCCTCTAGGCCCTGCGATGCCCTGCGCAGCAGCTGCACCGCTTCCCAAACGATGACGGCGCCGGACAAGATGGCGACGACGCCGTACAGCGGCCCCGTCGGGGTTACTGGCCACAGCAGCAGCGACGCCGCGACGGTCAACACCGTGTACACCAGGATCTGCCTGGTCACCTGGGGCGCGGTGCGAACAACGGGAAGCATGGGCACCCCAGCTGCGGCGTAGTCCTCTTTGTATCGAAACGAGAGCGCCCAGGTGTGCGGCGGCGTCCAGAAAAACACCACCGCAAACATGATGAGCGGCGGCCAATCCACCGCGTTGGTGACCGCGGTCCAGCCGATCAACGGAGGGAAGCACCCAGCGATGCCGCCCCAGATGATGTTCTGCCAGGTGCGTCGCTTCAGCCACATGGTGTAGACGAACACGTAGAACGCGTTCGCACTCAGCGCGAGCACCGCCGAGAGCCAGTTGGCACCGAAACCAAGGATCAACGCCGAGACGACAGCCAGGATGACGCCGAACACCGTGGCAGATCGCACGCCTACCTGGTGCCGGGGCATAGGGCGACGCCTGGTGCGGCGCATGGTTTCGTCGATATCGCGGTCCAGTACGCAGTTAAAGGTGTTGGCACTGGCGGCAGCCATCCACCCGCCAAACAGCGTGGCGATCGACGGCCACAGCGGCGGCAGCCCGCCTTGCGCGAGGAACATCGCCGGCAGCGTGGTGACCAGCAACAGCTCGATGATGCGAGGCTTCGTCAACGCGATGTACGCTTTCACCACGTCTTTCGCTCCAGCGCGCGACGCCTCTGCCATCGTTGCCGTCACCTGACCTCCCTCACAATTCCCGACGGAGTCTACAGCTGATTTTCGGAACATCCTAGTTGCGAAGAACCGTTAGGCTGGGGCACGTGCCTACCGAAAACAAGCAATTCGTCAACCCCCTCCACGACGCTGCTGATCTCAGGCTTCCCCGCATTGCAGAGCCATGCGTGCTCGTGATCTTCGGAGTCACCGGCGATCTCTCGCGCAAGAAACTGATGCCTGCCGTGTATGACCTAGCCAACCGCGGCCTTCTCCCGCCCGGTTTTGGCCTAGTGGGGTTCGCGCGTCGCGAGTGGGAGGACGAGGACTTCGCGCAGGTGGTGCACGACGCGGTACAAGAGCACTCCCGTACCGAGTTCCGTGAGGAAGTCTGGGAACAGCTGTTGGAGGGCATCCGCTTTGTGAGCGGCACCTTCGATTCCGACGACGCTTTCGAACGTCTCGGTGAGACACTCAAGGAGCTCGACACCGAACGCGGCACCGGAGGTAATCACGCGTTCTATCTCTCTATTCCTCCCTCAGGATTTGAAACCGTCATGCGCCAACTGCGCACGCATGGGTTGGCCGAACAGCGAGACGGCAGCTGGCACCGCGTCGTGATCGAGAAACCTTTCGGCCACGATCTGCAGTCCGCCAAAGAGCTCGACTCAGTAATCTCCGACCTCTTTGCGCCGCACGAGGTGTTCCGCATCGACCACTATCTCGGCAAGGAGACGGTCCAAAACATCCTCGCACTTCGGTTCGCCAACCAACTGTTCGAGCCGGTGTGGAACAACCACTACGTCAGCCACGTCGAAATCACCATGGCGGAAGACATTGGCATCGGCAGCCGAGCCGGATACTTCGACGGAATCGGCATCGCCCGCGACGTGATGCAAAACCATCTCCTGCAGTTACTTGCTCTCGCAGCGATGGAGGATCCGACGAACTTCGACGCCGCCCAGCTGCGCACGGAGAAGAAGAAGGTGCTCGCGGCTGCGCGAGTGCCCGACGACTACGCCGGCCATACTGCACGCGGCCAGTACGCAGCTGGTTGGCAAGGCGGGAAGGAGGTCCTCGGATATATGCAGGAAGAGGGCGTCGACGGCAACTCCTGCACCGAAACCTTCGCCGCCATGCGCGTCGATATCGACAACCGACGGTGGGCCGGCGTCCCGTTCTACCTCCGCACCGGCAAGCGCATGCCCCGTCGCGTGACGGAGGTAGCGCTCAATTTTAAGCAGCCTCCCCACCTGCCCTTCGCTAGCACCGATACGGCGAAGCTCGGCAGCAATGCCCTCGTCATGCGCATTCAGCCCGACGAGGGCGTCACCCTCCGCTTCGGCGCTAAGGTGCCCGGCACGCAGATGGAGATCCGCGAGGTCTCGATGGACTTCGGCTACGGCGGTTCGTTCACGGAATCCTCACCGGAGGCGTACGAGCGCCTCATCCTCGACGTGCTGCTCGGCGAACCACCGCTCTTCCCGCAACAGGAAGAAGTGGAACTCAGCTGGCAAATCCTGGATCCGGTCCTGGAGTACTGGGAATCGCTCGACGAACAGCCCGAACAGTACGCGCCTGGCACGTGGGGCCCGCAGTCCTCAGACGAAATGCTCGCCCGCGACGGCAAAACCTGGCGCCGCCCATAGGAGTAAAGCCCATGATTATCGAATTGCAAGACACCACATCAAGAGAGATCTCCTCCGAGCTCACGAAGGCTCACCGTGGCGCAGGCGCGAGCGGCCTTGTACTCACCCTCATTATCGCCACCGACGATGCGCACTTCGACGACGCCATCCACGCCGCGAAGGCCTCCGCGTACGCGCATCCGTCGCGTGTCATCGTCGTCACGAATAACAACGGCGACGGTGGCCCGTCGATGGACGCCACCGTCGAGGTCGGCGATGGGCTGCCGGGCGATCTCATCACGCTGACGCTGCGCGGCGGGCTGCGCGATCAGGCCCGCGAGATCCTCCTGCCGCTCCTGCTACCGGACTCCCCCACCGTCGTGTGGTGGCCACACGAAGGCCCGGATGACCTGGCGGAGGACCCGATCGGTCAGCTCGCCGACCGTCGCATCACGGACGCTGCGGGTTGCTCAGACCCGCAGGCCGCCCTCAAGAACCGTGCACGGCATCACAAGGCCGGAGACACCGACCTCACCTGGACGCGCCTCACGAGGTGGCGGGCACTGCTCGTCGCAGCTGTGGAGCAGGTGGCTTCCCCCGTCACGGGCGCGACGGTGAAATCTGCACCAGACAACGCTCCTGCGACGCTGCTAGCGACATGGTTGAGCACCAAACTGGGCGTCGACGTGGAGCGCGTCGACGGAGACGGCGTCGGCGTCATCGAAGTCACGCTCTCGACGGAGGCGGGAGACATTCGCATCGCCAGACCTGGCAACACCACCGCTGAGTACACGGTTCCTGGTCAACCTCCGCGCAAGGTGGCGCTTCGACGCCGCCCCCTCACTGATCTCCTCACCGAAGAACTCCAGCGCCTGGACGCGGACCAAGTGTTTGAGGACACCGTCGCTCACCTACTGACCCAGCAAGGAGCAGCCTGATGTATCAGCGCCTGGTTCGCGTTCCGAAGGCCGAGGCTGTCGCAGACACCGTCGCGTCCCGGCTGCTCGCCCTCATCCAAGAAAAGCAAGCCACGCAAGAACGCGTCGACATCTGCCTCGCCGGCGGAACCGCCGCCAATGCCATGTATGAACGCCTAGCGGAACTCGTCGCGAACA
Organism: Propionibacteriaceae bacterium; assembly: GCA_032576855.1. Lineage (GTDB taxonomy): Bacteria > Actinomycetota > Actinomycetes > Propionibacteriales > Propionibacteriaceae > Arachnia. The sequence continues at coordinate 37,600 of JAWFWL010000003.1, read as the reverse complement.
TCACCATTGACTTCACAAAACTCCACCTATGGTGGGGGGACGAGCGTTTCGTACCCGCGACGGATCCGGAGCGGAATTCCCTCCAGGCCATCGAGCGGCTCGCCCGCACCCTCCCCATTCATTCGACGAACATCCACATGATGGCGGCAAAGGATGGTCGAAAGGATTCTCGCGAGAGCGCGGATGTGTACGAGACCGAGCTCGGCGACACGCGTTTCGATCTCGTGCTGCTCGGCATGGGCCCCGACGGCCACACCGCGTCGATTTTCCCCAACCACCCAAGCTTTAAAGCAACGAACCGCCTGGTGATCGGCGTGGAGGACGCGCCAAAGCCACCTTCTGAGCGCATCACGCTGACATTCAAGGCGCTGAACCGTACCGAGGCGCTGTGGTTCATCGTCACAGGCGAGGGGAAGGCCGATGCGCTGGCGAGGGTCTTGGACGGCGACGAATCCCTGCCCGCTGCGCATGCGCACGGGGAAGCCTCCACGCTGTGGTTCTGCGACGAGGCTGCCGCCAGTGCGCTGCCGACGCAGTATCACTGCGACTTCTAATGGTGCCAGCCAAATACGAAAGCCCGGGGCTTGCTAAACCACATGGTCAAGCAGGCCCCGGGCTTCTCATTCGTCTCAGTAGATGATTTCACCCGCGGCTCGGCGAGCGCGAAGCTGGGTGATGGCCTCGTCGAGAATAGCCGCGGCGTCTTCGTCGGAGCGACGCTCCTTCACGTAAGCCAGGTGCGTCTTGTACGGCACGATCTTCGGCGGCGGCGGCGGGTTCTGCTCGTCCATGTTCGCGGGCAGGCCACAGCGAGGGCAATCCCACTCCTCGGGAATCTGTGCGTCGACGGCAAAGGCCGGACTGGTCTCGTGTCCGCTCGCGCAGAAATAGGAGACTCGGTGCCTCGGAACGGCATCTCCACGTTCCGCCTCGCCCATCGGGCCCGCGCCTACACGGCTTCCACGAATGGCGTTGCCACCTGCCACAGCTTTTCTCCTTCAGTTGTTTTCGAGGGTGTGAGAAGTGTTGTTCGTCAGAGCGCTTCAGCTCGGTACACCAGCAGAAGCGCGATGATGTTGATCAGCCAGATCAGGCCGACGACGAGCGTGATCATGTCGAGGCGTCGTTCGGCGCGCGAAACGCCGCCCATCGACGTGGACATGCCGCCACCGAACAGGTCAGACATACCGCCGCCACGGCCTTTGTGGAGGAGGATGGACGCTGCCAGCAGGATGCTCAGCACGATCAGAATCCCGGACAGGATATTCACCGGCGTGGAGAGAAGAGGCACAATCACGCAGGCAAGTGTAACCGACCCCTTGGCGAATACCGAATCTCGCCCTAGTGCATCTCGCTACGGCGCTTCCTTGTCCTACAAGCAGTGTCGGCCGCCCGAAACCGGACGGCCGACACTTGACAGGTAAGTTGCTCAGGCTGCGAGGTCCTGGAAGCGGATAATCGCAGCAAACTCCTCAGCCTTGAGGCTCGCGCCACCGACGAGGGCGCCGTCGACGTCGGGCTGGTCCATGATGGAGCGGATGCTGCCGGACTTCACCGAGCCGCCGTACTGGATGCGCACGTTGTCGGCAGCCTCGTCGCCGAATGCGCTGCGCACCTCGTTACGGATAGCGCCGCACACCTCCTGCGCGTCTTCTGGGGTCGCCACCTCGCCGGTGCCGATGGCCCAGACGGGCTCGTAGGCGATGACGATGCCTGCCACCTGCTCCGCGGTCAGCCCGTCGAGCGCGCCGCGAACCTGAGCGACGGTGTACTCGACGTGCTTGCCTTCCTTGCGCACGTCCAGGCCTTCGCCCACGCAGATGATGGGAGTCATGCCCTGGGCGATGACCTTCTTGGCCTTGGCGCCGACGAGCTCGTCGGTCTCGGCGTGGTACTGGCGACGTTCGGAGTGCCCGACGACAACGTAGCCAACATTAAGCTTGGCCAGCATGTCCGCGTTGATCTCGCCGGTGTAGGCGCCGGAATCCTGCGCCGAGACGTCCTGTGCTCCGAGCTGCAGCGGCATGCGGTCGCCCTCGATGAGGGTCTGCACGGTGCGCAGATCAGTGAACGGAGGGATGACAACGGCGTCGACAGTCTTCGGGTCGAACTCCTTGTCGGCGAGCGTCCACGCGAGCTTCTGGACGAGCCCAGTTGCCTCGACGTGATTCATGTTCATTTTCCAGTTGCCAGCGATGATGGGCTTGCGAGCCATAACTACTTCTCCTCTTCCAGTGCTGCGATACCTGGCAGTTCCTTACCCTCGAGGAATTCGAGGGACGCGCCACCACCGGTAGAAATGTGGCCGAACTCGTCGTCGGCGTGGCCGAGTGCACGGACGGCTGCGGCGGAGTCTCCGCCACCGATCACGCTGAAGGCCTCGGAATCGGCCAGGGCCTGCGCAACGGCAGCCGTGCCGTGAGACAGCGCCTCGATCTCGAACACGCCCATCGGGCCGTTCCAGAACACGGTCTTGGCGCCCTTGATGGCATCCGCGAACAGCTTCTCGGTCTCGGGGCCGATGTCCAGGCCCATCTTGTCAGCGGGGATTGCGTCGGCGTCCACGACCGCGACGTCACCGTTTACGGTGCGTGCGTCGAAATCCATGCCCTCCGCGACGCGAGCATCGACCGGCAGCAGCAGCTGCTTGCCAGCATCCTTAGCCTGCTGGATGTAGCCAGCGCAGGTTTCGAGGTTTGCTTCATCCACCAGCGAGTTGCCGATTTCGTTGCCCTGAGCCTTAAGGAAGGTGAACGCCATGCCACCGCCGACGATAACGGTGTCAGCAACCTTCAGCAGGTTGTCGATGACCGCCAGCTTGTCGGCCACCTTGGCACCACCCAGCACGACGACGAAGGGGCGCTCAGGCTGCTCAGTCACGCCGCGCAGTACGTCGACTTCCTTGCCGACGAGGTAGCCGGCGGCGTTTGGGAGCAGCTTAGCCACGTCGTAGACGGAGGCCTGCTTGCGGTGTACGACGCCGAAGCCGTCGGAGACGAACACATCGCCGAACGCAGCGTACTTCTCGGCCAGGGCCTTGCGTTCGTTCTCGTCCTTCGACTCTTCGCCCGGCTCGTAGCGCACATTCTCCAGCAGCGCGATGTCACCGTCAGCGAGCGCTTCGACGGTAGCCTTCGCAGAGTCGCCGACGACGTCCTCCGCCAGCTTCACTTCCTTGCCGAGCAGCTCACCGAGCCGCTTCGCCACCGGAGCGAGCGAGTACTTGGGGTTGACCTGGCCCTTTGGGCGGCCGAGGTGTGCCATTACGACGACACGAGCACCAGCCTCAACCAGCTTCTTCAGCGTTGGCAGCGCGGCGCGAATGCGGCCGTCGTCGGTAATGGTTTCGCCGTCGAGCGGCACATTGAAGTCGCAGCGGATGAGCACCCGCTTACCTGCGACGTCGAGTTCATCAATGGTCTTCACGGAAGATTCCTTTCAGATCGGAAGACGTTTTGTACGTTGGAGGAACAAGGCCCCGCACCCCCTCACAGGGAGTACGGGGCCAGCACCGGTTCTTGGGTGGCTTGAAGGATCAGAGCTTCGAGCCGACGAGCGCAGTCAGGTCAACCAGACGGTTGGAGTAGCCCCACTCGTTGTCGTACCAGCCCACAACCTTCACCTGGTTGCCGATGACCTTGGTGAGGCCAGCGTCGAAGATGCAGGAGTGCGGGTCGGTCTCGATGTCCTTCGAAACGATCGGATCCTCGGTGTAGGAAAGGATGCCCTTGAGCGGACCCTCGGCAGCCTTCTTGATGGCGGCGTTGATTTCCTCGACGGTAACCTCGCGGCCGGCCTCGAAGGTGAGGTCGGTGGCGGAGCCGGTCGGGGTGGGAACGCGCAGGGCGTAGCCGTCGAACTTGCCCTTGAGCTCGGGGAGCACGAGAGCCACAGCAGCGGCGGCGCCGGTCTTGGTGGGAACGATGTTCAGGGCAGCGGCGCGGGCGCGGCGGAGATCCTTGTGCGGACCGTCCTGCAGGTTCTGGTCTGCGGTGTACGCGTGGATGGTGGTCATGAGACCCTTTTCGATGCCGAACTCGTCGTTCAGCACCTTGGCCATCGGCGCGAGGCAGTTGGTGGTGCAGGAAGCGTTGGAGATGACGGTGTGGTCGGCGGTCAGGTCGCCGTCGTTCACGCCCATCACGATGGTGATGTCTTCGTTCTTCGCGGGAGCGGAGATGATGACCTTCTTCGCACCAGCGGTGATGTGAGCCTTGGCAGCGGAGGCCTCAGTGAAGCGGCCGGTGGACTCCACGACGATGTCGACGCCGAGGTCGCCCCAAGGAAGCTGAGCCGGGTCTTTTTCTTCGAAGACCTTGAACGTGTCGTCGCCTGCAGTGATCGACTCGTCGTCGAAGGTGATTTCGCCTTCGAACTTGCCGAGGATCGAGTCGTACTTCAGCAGGTGCGCGAGGGTCTTGTTGTCGGTGAGGTCGTTGACGGCCACCACGTCGATGTCAGCACCCGAGGCCTTGAGTGCGCGGTAGTAGTTACGGCCGATGCGGCCGAAGCCGTTGATAGCAACCTTAACGGTCATGTGAATAGATACCCTTCAGTTCACTTGCGCTCACACAGCCGGGCGGAATCCCGGGCAGCGCTTTGCGCCTTGGCGTACAACTTCATCCTAGCCAAAGCTAGCCGGGGGACAAGCCGGGAGGGCCTACAAGAACAACCGTTCAGTCTTCGGCGCGTAAGTCGGCCGGTAGTGCGGATTCCGTGTTGGGGATTCCTTGCTCCTTCGCCACCTTGTCCGCGGTAGAGAGTAGGCGTCGGATGCGCCCTGCGACGGCGTCCTTAGTGAGGGGCGGGTCGTGCAATTTACCGAGTTCTTCAAGGCTGGCTTGCCGATGCTCGACGCGCAGCATGCCAGCCACTCGCAGGTGCTCTGGCACATCGTCACCCAGAATCTCAAGCGCGCGCTGCACGCGAGTGCTCGCAGCCACTGCAGCACGTACGGAGCGCCGCAGGTTTGCGTCGTCGAAGTTTGCTAGACGGTGTGCCTGGGCGCGAACCTCGCGTCGCATCCGACGCTCCTCCCAGAGGAGCCGTGCTTCCTGCGCACCCATGCGAGTCAGCAGTTCAGCGATGGCCTCTCCGTCGCGCAACTGCACCCGAATCTGGCCGCGCGCTTCCCTCGACTTCGCCATGAACCCCAGCCTGCGCCCGGCTCCGACGAGGGCCAACGCCGCCTCCGAACCCGGGCATGTGACCTCCAGGCCCATAGAGCGGCCGGGCTCAGTCAGCGACCCTCGGGCGAGGAACGCGCCCCGCCAGACCGCCGTCGCGTCAGCGACCGATCCAGCCACAACCTTCGGCGGGAGCCCCCGTACCGGGCGACGGCGATGGTCCACCAGCCCCGTGAGGCGCGCCAGCTGTTCGCCGTCGGACACCACCCGTACGGTGTATCGAGGGTTCTTGTGGATACCCGACGGGTTAATCACCATCAGGTCTGAACTGCAATCCCACAGATCAGCAATGAAGCCACTCAGCCGCCTCGCAGCCGCCGACGAGTCGAACTCCGCTTCCACGACGATTCTGCCGCCAACCAGATGCAGCCCTCCGCCGAAGCGCAGCATCGCGATTGCTTCCGCCGCTCGCGCGCTTGGCTGCGGGTTATGCACTGCTGCGAGTTCGGATTTGAGTGTTTGCGTCAAGGCCATGGGCCCGTTCACCTGTTCCCTTCTCCGATGACCTCGGCGAAAACGGCGGATAAACGCTCTGGGTCGTGCGTGGGCTGGCCATCGCGTGAAGCGACGTCTGCCACCACAAGCTCTGCTCCTAGAGCACGCACGTAGTCTGCCATGTGCGGATCTTTCTGGGCGAAACCCGTGTCCGCAATCACGGCATCCAGCCGTACGCTCGGGGCGTGCTCTGCGAGCAGCTCGATATGCCGAGCGGCGCTCATGCCTTCGGTTTCGTCCGCCGGGGCGATGTTGAACACCAGGATGCGTTTGGCATCCGCTGCAATCAACGCGTCACGCAGTTCCGGTACCAATAGGTGCGGGATCACCGACGTGAACCATGACCCTGGGCCGAGCACGATGGCGTTGGCTTGGCGGATGGCGTCCAATGCGCTGGGATGCGCTGGCGGCTGATTCGGCACCAGCCGAACGCTACGGACCTCCGCACGGGCCTTCGCCACACTCGCTTGACCGATCAGGGTGTTGGTTTCGTCGGGCGCGAACGGGTCAAGGCCGAGTACATCAGCCTCAATTTCTAGGGGAACCGAACTCATGGGGATGACGCGGCCTCGCACGCCGAGCAGGTCCCCCACCATGTCCAGGGCTGCGAGCTCGTCGCCGAGCTGCTGCCACATTCCTGCAATCAGCAGGTTTCCGATGGCATGTCCTGCGAGCGGCCCGTCGCCTCGAAATCTTGCTTGCAGCACCTTCGCCCACGTCTGCCCGGCGTCATCGTCGGAACAAAGCGCGGCCAAAGCCATGCGCAGATCACCCGGAGGAAGAATGCCGAACTCTTCGCGTAGCCGCCCAGAAGATCCACCGTCATCAGCGACGGTCACAATGGCGGTGAGGCGCTCCGTCACCGCGCGAAGCGCGCGCAAACTCGCTGCGAGCCCGTGCCCCCCGCCCAGAGCAACGACGCTGGGCCCCACCTTGCTATCCATCAGCGTCACTCCTTCCCCAGATCGCGGTGCAGCACCGTCGTCGCAACATTGAGTTCTGCGAGTCGCCGCTGCAGCTCTTCGCTCATGGCCGTCGAACGGTGTTTTCCGCCTGTGCAGCCAATGGCTAGCGTTACCTGACGTTTCCCCTCATTCAAGTAGCCGGGGGTGATCGTGCGAATGACCGCAAGCATATTCTCGAGCATTTCCTGCGCCGCATCGAACTTCAGCACGTAGGCAGCAACGTCGCGGCTGAGCCCGGTCTTGGGCCGAAGCTCCGGGATCCAGAATGGGTTGGGTAGGAAGCGCACGTCGAACACCAAGTCAGCGTCGATTGGCAATCCGTGTTTGAACCCAAAACTCATGATGGACACGGTGAGGTTATCGGTCGTGTCGCTGCCGAAATGGTTAGCTATCCGCTGCACCAGTTGGCGGGCGCTCAGCCTGGACGTGTCCACGACGATGTCCGCGCGGGCACGCAGGTCAGCCAGCAGGTGGCGCTCCTTGGCGATGCCATCCATCAACCTGCCCTCGCCTTGCAGAGGCAGCGGTCGGCGGCTGGATTCTTGGCGCTGGACGATGACGTTGTCGTCAGCTTCCAGGTAAATGAGGGCAAGCTTCTTCGTCTGGGCACGCAGCCGTTCAATGGCGTCTGGCAGCTGATCAAAGAAAACGCGAGTTCGCACATCTGCCACAACGGCGAGTCGGTCGATTCCAAACCCTGACACCGTATCCGCAAGCGACGGCAGCATGACAGGCGGCAGGTTGTCGGCGACGTACCAGCCAAGGTCCTCCATCGCGTGCGCCGCGGTGCGCCTACCTGCGCCGGACAACCCCGTGATGATCGCTACTTCACTCACCATGCGCACAACCTTATCCGGGTTCAACGGCGACGGTGGCGCCTTCTGCTCCCCTCACCCCCGCAGGGCTATCGCTTCGCAGGCGACCCGTCGAGTTCTACGCTTTCTCGCTCGGCAAGGCCGCGCGCATGCACCGCGTCCCCGGTGCGTTGGGCGTAGGCAACCGCATCGATCATCGTCGGGACCATGAGCGAGAGCAGACTGCCGTCTCTGCCGCGTGCGCGGGCCGCGTCGCGAGAGTTCTGGAATGAGCCGAGCAGATACGGAATCGAGCGCATCATGATGGCCACCATGAGCGCAAGCTGATCAACATTGACTCTGATTTTCCGAAGCGGCGACATGCCGCGGATCAGTGCCTCAAGCAGCTCAGGGGTGCTGGTGGTGAGTGTCAACAGCCTGGATGCGAGGATCGCAGTCAGCACGTTGCCAGGCGCGGTGACGGCTGTCTCATACTTCCCTGAAAACAGCTGATACCCAGCCAGCAGCACGACCACAATCCAAAGCACAACACCCAGACGAAAAATGCGGCGAAATGCGATGCCAGACGAGCGCATAAGCAGGGCGGTGAGGAGGAGCATCGCTACGGTAAACCACCACCGTTCGACGATGAACGGCGGCACGCTGAGTACAAGGACCAGCAGGTATTTCTTCCCGGTGGACATCCGAAACAGCCACCCGTCTTGGGGCTGATAGACGCCGACGAGGCTCGCGTCGACGTTCACTGCATCATCTTTCGATACTGCGAGATAGCCACACGCGGTTCATCGTCGACGACCACCCGGCCGTTTTCAATCACCAAGGCGCGGTCTGCGAGTTCAGCGAACTCGAGATCGTGGGTGGAGAAGATCAGCTGCTGTTCCAGCCCCTCAAAGACACGCTTGAGCGCCAACTTGTTACGCAGGTCGAGCAGCGTCGTCGGCTCATCCGCCACGACGATGGTCGGGTCCACCGCGAGCACGCTCGTCAGCGCGACGAGTTGCCGCTCGCCGCCCGAGAGATCGTAGATGGATTGGTGCGCGACATCTCCAATCCCCCGGGCGTCGAGCAGGTCCTTAGCGCGCTGCAGACGTTCATCCTTCTTGCGCAGCGTGGCCCGCAGGCTGAGTTCCACATCTTCGATGGGCGTCGACATCAAAAGCTGCGACAGCGGATCGGTGAACACGAAACCGACGAGTTTACGTACGGTCTTTCCCTCTTTCGCGGTGTCATGCCCGTCGACGGTGACCGTGCCGGATGTCGGGACGCGCAGCCCATTCAGCAGCCGGAGCAGCGTCGACTTCCCTGAGCCGTTCGCGCCGATGATCGCGATTCGGGCTTCATCCAGCTGCAGTGAAATGTCATGCAACAGCACTTTCTCTGGGTCAGCCTGGCGCAGCTGTGGTGCCACGACGCGAACGGCATCAAGCCTGATCATCGGTGCAGGAACTTGGGAAATGCCTTGAAGACAGCCAGAGCGACGAAGACCGCGACGATCGACTTCACCAAGTCACCTGGGAGGAAGGGCAGGTCCCACAACAACGCCTCTCCGAAAGGAGCCTTGGCAAACCTCGCCATACCCGCCACACCGATCGGCATGATGACCACGATGCGAACGACAACGAGAGTGAGCAGGAGCCAGAGTGGAGTGAGCTTGCTGACGCCGTTGCGGAGTATGCGGCGCGAGATGAGCCCCGTCGCGAGTGCGCTGATTGGGAATGAGAGCAGGTACCCCGCGGTGACGCCCAGCCAGGTGCCGACGCCGCCACTCGCGCCGGAGAAGACCGGCAGTCCGGCCGTGCCGACGGCCAGCCAGAGCAGGACGGCAGCGACGCCCTTCCAGGGGCCGAGCACCAAGGCCGTCAGCGAGATCGCCAGCGTCTGCAGCGTGATATCGACGGGACTCGCCGGGATCGGGATCGGCGGCGTGATGGATGCAGCCGCGATCAGCGCAGCAAACACTGCGATGAAGGCGATGTCGCTCGCCTCGAACGAACGAGTTGCCGGGCGCGCGTCGGCAGAAACCTCGGACATGGATGTCTCCTCATTTGAACTGTGGTGCGCACTATTCAACACCACCACTTGAATGGTGTTCAAACCGGGGTGCCATAGGTATGTACTGACCAACCCGAAGCAGTACGAAGTGCTCAGGTCTCGGTGACTTCGCCGGTGGTCAAGTTGATGGCTTCGCCGCCAGAAGCTTGGACCACGTCATAGATGACCCTGGCAAGATGCTCGCCAATCCCTGGCACGTCGTCGATGTCCTCAACGGTTGCAGCCCGGAGCTTCTTCACGCTGCCGAAATATTTCAGGAGCGCTTTGCGTCTCACGTCGCCGAGCCCGGGCACGCCGTCGAGGATGGAATCGATCAGCGCTTTCCCGCGCCGCTGCCGGTGGAAGGTGATGGCGAATCGGTGGGCTTCATCGCGGGCGCGCTGCATCAAGTACAGCCCCTCGGACGTTCGAGGCAGGATCAGCGGATATTCCTCACCGGGAAGCCACACCTCTTCGAGCCGTTTCGCCAATCCGCACAGCGCGATGTTTTGTTGTAGCCCGAACTCCTCCAGGACTGACGCGGCCGCCGCAACCTGCGGCGCTCCCCCGTCGACGATGATGAGCGAAGGGGCGTACGAGAACCGCTTCGCCGCACCGGTCGTGGCGTCGACGAGGTCATCGCGTTCGTTGTCCCGCAGGCGCCGCAGTCTTCGGGTGAGCACTTCGCGGATGGCGCGGACATCGTCGGAACCGTCAAAGCCCTTGATCAAGAACCGCCGGTACTCCGATGTGCGGGCAAGGCCGTCTTCCAGCACCACCATGGAACCGACGACTTCCTGCCCCATCGTGTGCGAGATGTCATAGCACTCGATGCGCAAGGGCGGAGCAGGTAGACCCAGCGCTTCCTCTATCTCTTCGAGCGCGCGATTGCGGGTGGTGAGGTCCGTCGATCGTTTGCGCTTGTACTGCTCAAGCGCAACTTCCGCGTTCTTCACGACGGTGTCCAGCAGCCGTCGTTTCTCTCCTCGCAGCGGAACTCGAATTTCTACCCCGGCCCCGCGACGTTTGGCGAGGAGTTCCGCGACTGCGGGTTCGGCCTCTACCGACGTCAAAATCGTGGGCGGAATGTCTGCGTCCTCCGCCGCATAGAGCTGCCCAATAAAGGCCTCGACGAGGTCCGTCAGCGGGCGGTCGTCCGCTCGGTCTGCCACCCAGCCACGTTCGCCCAGAATCTTTCCGTCGACGACGTGGAACACCTGCACGGCTACCTGAGTAGGGTCTTCCGCAAACCCAACCACATCCGCGCGCGTCCCATCGCCGAAGACGACGGCTTGTTTCTCCTGCACCTTCTTCATAGCGCTGAGGGCATCTCGCAGCGTGGCGGCACGTTCGAAGTTCAGCTCAGCGGACGCGTCGTACATCGCGCGCTCCACCCGGCCAATCACGTCGCCCGTGCGTCCGCTCATGAATCCCATGAGATCCCAAGCGATGTCACGGTGTTCCTCGGGCGTCACCTTCCCAATACACGGTGCGGAGCACTTACCGATATCACCCAGCAGGCATGCGCGACCGGAGCGACGCGCGGCGTCGAAGACACCTTTCGAGCATGACCGCATGGGGAACACCCGCAGGAGTAGATCCAGGGTGTCGCGAATGGCCCAGGCCTGGCCGTAGGGCCCGAAGTATTTCGTGCCTCGCTTCTTGGCCCCACGCACCACCATCACGCGCGGAAATTCTTCGCGCCAGGTGACGGCCAGCCAGGGGTACGACTTGTCGTCTCGGTACCTGACGTTGAACCGAGGGTCGAACTCCTGAATCCAGGTGTACTCCAGCTGGAGAGCTTCTACTTCTGTGCCGACCACGGTCCAGTCCACGCGAGCCGCAGTTCGCACCATCGTCTGCGTGCGGAAGTGTTTGTGCTCGATATCCACGAAATAGGAGCTCAACCGATTACGAAGATTCTTCGCCTTGCCCACGTAAATGACGTTGTCAAAGCTGTCAAAGAAGCGGTACACCCCAGGAGACGTCGGGATATCCGACGTTCGAGGCCGATACATTGCGGGGTCAGCCATTGGGGTTCAACAATTCGCGGAGGAACTGCCCCGTCGCGGAGGCCTCATCCGCGGCCACATCTTCTGGAGTACCGGTTGCGACGACGGTTCCGCCGCGCGATCCACCGTCGGGCCCCATGTCGATCAGCCAGTCGGCGCTCTTGATCACGTCGAGGTTGTGTTCGATCACGATGACGGTGTTGCCCTGGTCTACCAGTCGCTGCAGCACGGCGAGCAGCCGTCGGATGTCTTCAAAGTGCAAGCCTGTGGTGGGCTCGTCGAGCACGTACAGCGTGCGGCCAGTGGAGCGCTTCTGCAGCTCGGCGGCTAGCTTGACGCGCTGTGCCTCGCCGCCTGAGAGCGTCGTGGCGGGCTGGCCGAGTCGCACGTACCCGAGCCCGACTTCATCGAGTGTTTTCAGGTGTCGGCTGATGGAGTTGATGGCGCCGAAGAAGTCGACTGCTTCCGAGATGGGCATGTCCAGAATTTCCGAGATGGACTTGCCCTTGTAGTGCACCTCGAGCGTCTCGCGGTTGTATCGCGCGCCGTGACACACCTCACACGGTACGTACACGTCGGGGAGGAAGTTCATCTCGACGCGGATGGTGCCGTCACCTTTGCATGCCTCGCATCGCCCACCCTTGACGTTGAACGAGAACCGCCCTGCCTGATAGCCACGGACCTTCGCCTCGGGTGTCTCGGCGAAGAGCTTGCGGATTTTGTCGAAGACGCCGGTATACGTCGCGGGGTTCGAGCGGGGGGTGCGTCCGATGGGCGACTGATCTACTTGGATCACCTTGTCGAGATGTTCGAGGCCTTGCAGTTTGCGGTGCTTGCCTGGCACGTCCTTGGCGTTATAGATGGCCTTCGCCGCTGCCGGGTACAAGATTCCGTTGACGAGTGATGACTTCCCGGACCCGGATACACCGGTGACTGCGATGAACGTGCCCAGGGGAAACTCGACGTCGACGCCCCGCAGGTTATTGTGCCGGGCGCCCTTCACCGTGAGGGCATGGCCATTGCCGGTGCGCCGCATCGCAGGCACGTCGATAGCGAGCGCCCCCGAAAGATACTGCCCTGTCTTGGACTCAGGGTTGGCGAGGAGTTCGTCGAGGCTGCCAGAGACGACGACTTCGCCACCCAATTCACCCGCGTCGGGGCCGATGTCGACGATCCAGTTCGCGTGCCTGATGGTGTCCTCGTCGTGCTCTACGACGATAAGCGTGTTGCCCATGTCTCGCAGGCGCTCCAAGGTCTGGATGAGCCGAAGGTTGTCGCGCTGGTGCAAGCCGATACTCGGCTCATCGAGCACGTAGAGCACGCCCACAAGCCCCGCACCAATCTGCGTTGCCAGTCGGATGCGCTGGGCCTCGCCGCCCGAGAGGCTGCCCGCCGAGCGGGACAGAGTGAGGTAGTCGAGCCCGACGTCGAGCAGGAACTTTAGCCGGGCGAGGATCTCCTTGATCACGCGCTCAGCGATTGTTGCTTCGGTGCGCGAAAGCTCCAGTGCAGCCAACCACTCGTGGGCTTCTCCAATAGACATCGCGACGAGCTCAGAGATGTTCTTGCCGTGCACCGTCACAGCCAGCGACGACGGTTTGAGCCGCTCCCCATGACACGTAGAACACGCGACTTCTCGCATGTACTGGCCCCATCGTTCGCGGGCGCTGTCTGTTTCAGCCTCGTCATGGCGACGCCTAATGAACGGGATGACGCCTTCATACTTCTGAGAGAAGGTGCGCGTGCGACCAAATCGATTTCGATACTTGACAACGACGTTGCCCGGCGTTCCATGCAGAATCAGTTTGCGCGCCGCCGCGGTGAGCTCGCGCCAGGGCGTCTTTGTCGAGAAACCGTGCTCATCCGCCAACGAGGTCAGCACATGGTCGTAGTGCTGTCGGACGTGCGCGTTATTCCACGGAGCGACCGCTCCTTCTGCGAGCGAGCGGTCCTCGTCGGGGATGATGAGCTCGGGGTCAGGATCCAGCACCACACCGATGCCGGAACATGCCGGGCACGCTCCCCACGGGCCGTTGAACGAGAACTGCCTCGGCTCGAGTTCTTCGAGATGCACGTCGTGGTCGTTTGGGCAGCCCAGCTTTTCGGAGTATCGACGAAGTCGGTCCGGATCGTTTGCCGGCAGATCGACAAAATCTATCGCCACCACGCCGTCGGCCAGGCCGAGGGCAGTTTCCACAGATTCGGTGATGCGTTGCTGCGCCTTGGGCCGAACCACTGCGCGGTCGACGATCACCTCCACGTCATGCTTGCGTTTCTTATCGATGGTGGGCAGGTCGGTGAGCTGATGGGTCTCACCATCGATACGCACGCGCGAGTAGCCGTCGGTCAGCAGTTGCCGGAAGAGCTCCGCAAACTCGCCTTTTCTACCGTGAACCATCGGGGCAAGAATTTGGAATCTGGTTCCTTCTTCGAGGCCCATGAGTCGATCGACAATCTGCTGCGGAGTCTGCTTCCCGATGGGTGCACCGCACTCTACGCAATGGGGTACGCCGATGCGGGCGTACAGGAGCCTCAGGTAGTCGTACACCTCGGTGATGGTGCCGACGGTGGAGCGTGGGTTACGGCTGGTGGATTTCTGGTCAATCGAGACAGCCGGTGAGAGCCCATCGATGAAGTCGACGTCGGGCTTGTCCATTTGGCCGAGAAACATACGCGCATACGCGGAGAGTGATTCGACGTAGCGCCGCTGCCCCTCAGCGAAGATCGTGTCGAACGCGAGGGACGATTTCCCAGATCCACTCAACCCTGTGAAGACAATCATCTGGTCTCGAGGCAGATCAATCGAGACGTTCTTCAGATTGTGCACTCGTGCACCGCGCACCACGATCTGGTCAGTCACGTCGATGACCTTAGTACATGTGTCCAAAAACGTCCCGTTCTGGCCCCACTGCCACGGCCTGTTCACTGCGCCTATCCACGTCGCTGCGCGGCCCTAGCGAGAAATTATGCTGCATGCTCCTCCCGTCTACTACAGTCGGGGAATCGCAGCGGGCGCACGGGAATCGACCGGCGTCCGGTCACGACGTAGCCCCATAAGTCAGGAGCACCATGAGCGCACCGCAAGGCCCCTTCGGCCATAACCAGCAATCCCCTGGCCAGCAGCCACCGCACCCTGGCCAGCAGCCCTACGGTGGACAGGCACCGCATCCCGGTCAGCAGCCCTACGGTGGACAGGCGCCGCATCCCGGTCAGCAGCCGGGACAACCGATGGGCATGCCGGACAAGCCCAAACGCTCCGTCTTTCAAAACTTCAAGGCTGTACTCAGCGGGATCATCCTGGTGATCGTCGTCATCGTGATGGGTGTGACCTGGTACAACGGACAACAGCGAGATAAGGCCCTCACCGTCGGCCAGTGCGTGAACGTCACAGGTGAGGATGACGACCCTGAGATTGAGTCCATCGATTGCGACGCCGATGGCACGAAACAAGTTCCAATGCGAGTCATCGAGAAACACGACGGCACCGCCACCTGTTCAGACGACATGCTCACCTACCAGGAGGGAAGCACTCGCCGTCGCTCCGGCACCAAACGCATCAATAAGACCGTGTGCCTCGCACCCGTTATGGCTGAAGGAAAGTTCTACGCGGTCGACAGATCTGTGTCCGCGGGCCTGCGAGAGGTGGGATCCGCCGAGGAAGCCAGCTGGAAAATCTCGAAGCTGCACGATTCGGCGAACGGCAGCTGCGCCGAGGGAGAAGAGACAATCAGCTACCCCAAATGGCCGCGCACTTACTGCCTAGCGCAGCCGTAAACCCTGGCCCGACTCAATGTGCGTTGTGGCGGTGCGCCTGGCCAGCATGGTTCACCGAATTTAGGTGGTTAGGCGCTACCGCCGCGCCAGCGGTTTGGTAGTTTGGCGACATGACCCAGCACCTCGCATTCCCAGAGGTCTTGGAAGCGATCCGCAACCAGACCACGCGTCTGCTCGGAGCAACCATCGAATTCAGTGAAGATGACTGGGCCGCTCCCACGGCGCTACCAGGCTGGACCAAATCCCATGTAGCCGCCCATCTCGTCGAACAGGCAAATCGACTAGCACGGGCCCTTGGTTCCAGCGGCGAACCGTCGCACCCGTTGCCTGAGCATGCACAGCGCTTAGAACTTGAGCAGCTGGCGCTCGACGCAGGCTTGGCCCTGCAAATCCAGCTGGACGAATCTGCAGGCGCGCTCCAGGAAGTTCTCCCGAAGCTCGAAGACCGCGACGAGGAAATCCAGGTGACACCACAGTGGCGAATTCGTGCCGCACACATCCCTGTACTGCGGCTTCGTGAACTCCTCGTCCACCACTACGACCTCATCGGACGCACGGCCTTCGACGTGAGGCAGGCCGTCCTACTCACGGTAGCCAGGTTCGAGACGCTTCGCCCGCGTCGAGAGGAAGTCCCGCCAGTGCTGATCGTCGCCGACGAGGGCTTTTCTGCACGAATCGGCGAAGACTCCGGTGCGACGACGACGGTGATAGGACCGCTTGCCGACCTGTGTCTCTGGCTTACGCGCGGGGTCGCGTCAGAAAATCTAAGCGGTACAGAATCCGTTGCGATTCCGCTGCACGCCTGAGTTGCCCCCGACGTGCCCTAGCATAGAAATTCGAACGAACAAGCGGGAGAGAGAATGACGCAGCCTCCGAACTGGCAGGGTAACGGCAACGCAAACGGCGGATGGAACCAGCAAGGTTCAGGGCCCGGTTACCCTTCGCAAGGCAATCAGCAGCATTACGGGCAGCAACAGCCCGAGTCTGGCTATCCGCAGCAGTACCCACAACAGGGATACGGCCAGCCCGGCGGAGGCCAGCAACCCTACGGGTACCCACCACAAGAACCGAAGAAGAAGTTTCCCACCGTCGCTGTGATCTCGGTTCTTGCCACGTTGCTGATCGTTCTCGGCGGGGTCGGTGTGTACCTAGTAATGAAGGACGACGATCCTTCAGCAGAGCCATCCACTTCCGAGACGAGTGAGTCCTCCTCCGAAGATCCGAGCGAGGACCCATCCGAAGATCCAGGTGAAGATCCATCCGAAGATCCGTCGGAAGATCCGGGCGAGGATCCATCAGAAGATCCGGGCGAGGATCCATCAGAAGATCCAGGTGAGGATCCGTCCGAAGATACGTCGGAAGATCCGAGCGAGGACCCTTCAGAAGATCCAGGTGAGGACCCATCCGAAGATCCGGGTGACGGCCCCGCCCAGTTCCCTGCTAACACCTGTTACACCCTTACCGGCACCAAGAGTGCCCCGAAGCTGAACCCTGCACCCTGCGGCAAGGATCCGGCCCAGGGAATCACGTTGTACGCAGTGTCCTCCCACAAGGGCGATGTCAAGTGCACCGATAACACGATGTTCTTCCAGCGAAGCCAAGGTTCCAAGGTGGTGGCGACGGTGTGCCTCGCTGCTGAATGGGTCCAAGGTCACTGCTACGCGCAAGACAGCAGCCTCTCCGGTTACAAGGCGACGCCATGCCCCGGCGGCGACTTCAAGGTGGCATCGATCACGCCGCGCGCCAATGCCACATGCCCGAGCGGCCAGAAGCCCCTCAGCTACGGCAAAACTTGGGAGCGAACCTACTGTCTCGCGCCGCCTAAGTAGCGCTCCCCTTTCTCGTGGGTGCGTAGGCTAGGGCCTATGCGCCCACGAGAAGAACTCCAACGCCAGGTGGCACCACTGAAGGTGCACGCCGATTTCGAACCATCCGGGGATCAGCCGAAGGCCATCGACGAGTTGGAGCGACGCATTCGTGCGGGCGAGAACGACGTCGTACTGCTGGGTGCCACCGGAACGGGCAAAACAGCCACCGTCGCCTGGCTGGCCGAGCGATTGCAACGCCCAATGCTGGTCATGCAGCCCAACAAAACGCTCGCCGCACAGTTCGCGGCAGAGCTTCGTGATTTCTTCCCTGATAACGCCGTCGAGTACTTCGTGTCGTACTACGATTACTACCAGCCCGAGGCATATCTCCCGCAGACTGACACCTACATCGAGAAGGACTCCTCACTCAATGAGGAAGTCGAGCGCATGCGCCACGCCGCCACGAGCTCACTGTTGACTCGTCGCGATGTCATCGTCGTCGCAACGGTCTCAGCCATCTACGGCCTGGGTACGCCTGAGGAGTACTTGGAACAACGGGTGACGCTACGCGTCGGCGACGAGTTAGACCGCGACGATTTGCTCAGGCATCTGGTGAGCATCCAGTACTCGCGCAACGACATGGGTGGTGGTCGTGGAACCTTCAAAGTGAAGGGAGACACCCTCGAGATTTATCCCATGTACGAGGAAAACGCAGTCAGGGTGGAGTTCTTTGGCGACGAGATCGAGCGCATCGCCACCATCCACCCGATCACGGCAGCGACCCTGCATGAAGACGAGCAGATCTACGTGTTCCCTGCATCGCACTACGCGGCTGGTGATGAGCGAATGGAACGGGCAATCGCGGGCATCGAGACCGAGCTCGCCGCGCGTCTGCAAGACCTCGAGGCTGAAGGCAAGCTACTCGAAGCGCAACGCCTCAAGATGCGCACCACGTATGACTTGGAGATGATGCGCCAGATCGGCACCTGCTCCGGCATCGAGAACTATTCGCTTCACATCGACGGTCGTTCGCCAGGCTCTCCCCCGTCGTGCCTGCTGGATTACTTTCCGGAAGACTTCGTGCTCGTGCTCGACGAGAGCCACGTCTCGGTGCCGCAGATCGGCGGAATGTTCGAAGGCGACGCGTCGCGAAAGCGCACCTTGGTGGAACACGGTTTTCGACTTCCGTCGGCGTTGGACAACCGCCCGCTGCGCTTCGACGAGTTCCAGGAACGCATCGGCCAAACCGTCTACCTCTCAGCCACGCCAGGCCCCTTTGAACTAGAGCGTTCAGAGGGTGTGGTCGAGCTCATCATCCGCCCGACGGGACTCGTCGACCCCGAGATTGTGTTGAAGCCGACCAAGGGACAGATCGACGACCTCATCGCGGAGGTGCGCGCCCGCACGGAGCGAGACGAGCGGGTGCTCGTCACCACGCTGACGAAGAAGATGGCCGAAGATCTCACCGATTTTCTCGTCGAAGCAGGAATCCGTACCCGCTACCTGCACTCCGACGTGGCGACGCTGGCGAGGCTAGATCTGCTCCGAGATCTTCGTCTGGGAGAGTACGACGTGCTCGTCGGCATCAATCTTCTTCGCGAGGGCTTGGACCTTCCCGAAGTGTCTCTCGTCGCGATCTTGGACGCTGACAAGGAAGGATTCCTACGGTCGGAGCGCTCGCTCATTCAGACAATCGGCCGCGCCGCCCGTAACGTCGGCGGCCAGGTACACATGTACGCGGATTCGATCACGCCTTCAATGCAAGCAGCTATCGACGAAACGAACCGTCGACGTGACCTGCAGATGGCGTGGAATAAAGAACACGGCATTGATCCGAAACCTCTCCGAAAGCGCATCGCGGATGTCAGCGAGATGCTGGCTCGCGAAGATGCCGACACCCGTGAGCTGCTCGGCGGCGAGGGGAAGCGGGCACTAGACACGTCGGCGATGGCGGAACAGGAGCTGGCGCAGCTGATCGAGGATTTGACGTCCCAGATGCACCAGGCTGCCTCCGAACTGCAGTTCGAGGTAGCTGCCCGCATCCGCGACGAGGTGGCAGATCTCAAGAAGGAACTGCGCCAAATGATCGAAGCGAACAAGTAGCTCGTCCTTTTTTGCCGGAGCGATGTCCCGACGACCTTCTGCCTGCTACGCTCGAGCCAATCGCTCGGGAGAATCGACATCGATGCCGAAGGAGCAACCGCCCCGGTAATCTCTCAGGCCCCAGAACCGGGCGAGCACAAGCTCTGGAGAGTGGCCACCCGGCCCACCGAAGGATCAAAGATCTCAGGTACCGAAGACAGAGGGGGCGCCGACGCCGTCGGTTTCCGTCCCTCGACCACCGTGGAGGCATCACGATGACTGCCCTGTTCACCACCCCGCTCCACAATTTCCACCTCGCCCACAACGCCAAGATGGTGCCGTTTGCCGGCTGGGATATGCCGGTGCACTACCCGACGGGGCTCCTCGCCGAACACAAGCACACCCGTGCAGCTGCAAGCCTGTTCGACGTCAGCCACATGGGCCAGGTACTGGTTCACGGCGAGACTCTGGAAGCCGCCGGCACTGTGCTCGAGACGCTCACCCCCGCCAGCGTGCTCGGCTTGAAACCCTGGCGGCAGCGTTACGGGCTCTTCACCAATGACGAAGGCGGTGTCCTGGACGACTTCATGTTCGCGAACCACGAGACGCATTGGTTCCTCGTCGTGAACGCAGCGCGCACCGAGCATGATCTGGGCCTACTGCGGGCGAACACAGGTCTGCAGGTGACTCACATCACCGACCGCGCGCTGCTCGCGGTGCAAGGGCCAGCGGCTGAGGCTGAGCTCGCACGTCTCGTCCCGGGTGTCGTCGACATGGTCTTCATGGATTCCAAGAAGCTCGACTGGAACGGCGTCGAGATTTGGATCTCCAGGTCCGGCTACACCGGCGAGGATGGCTTCGAAGTGTCGCTTCCAGCCAGTCAGGCCAGCCAGTTTGCGGAACAGCTGATCGCCACCGACGTGGTCCGTCCAGCCGGCTTAGGCGCGCGCGACTCACTGCGACTCGAGGCTGGCATGTGCCTCTACGGTCACGACCTCTCCCCCGACGTGACGCCCACTCAGGCGGACCTCGGATGGGCGGTTCCTAAGGTTCGCCGGCCAGGCGGTTCCCGTGCGGGTGGCTACCCGGGCGCAAACGTCGTCGCGGCTGAGCTCGCCGACGGGGCGTCGCGCGTGCGGATGGGGCTGCGCCCCGAGGGACGGGCGCCTATCCGAGAGAGCACGCCGATTTTCGCAGACGAAGCGAGTGCAGAGCAGATCGGCGTCGTGACGTCGGGTTCGTTCAGCCCGACGCTCGGCGCGCCCATCGCGATGGCGTTCCTGCCCTCCGGATACTCCGTCGGTGACACAGTGTTCGCAGAACTGCGCGGCAAGCGGGTGCCGTGCACCGTCGCAGATTTACCCTTCGTCCAACTCAACTACAAGCGCTAAAGGAGCCAACATGATCAAGTACACCGAAGACCACGAGTGGCTAGACCTGAACGACGACGTTGCCACCGTCGGCATCACCAACCATGCCGCCGAGCAGCTGGGCGACATCATCTTCATCGAACTGCCTGCCGAAGGGGACGCAGTGAGCGAAGGGGACGAGATCGTCGTCATCGAGTCCGTGAAGGCAGCCTCCGACATCACGGCTCCGCTTTCCGGCACCATCGTCGAAGTCAACCCGAGCGTCGTCGACGATCCAGCGTCCGTGAACGAGGACGCCATGTCGGCGTGGTTCTTCAAGATCAAGCTGGACGACGTGTCGGTGGTCGACGGCCTGATGGACGAGGACGCTTACGAGGCGATGATCAGCTGACATGTGGACTCCGACGAGCTACGACCCCGACGACTTTGCCCACCGCCGACACATCGGCCCCTCTCCTGCCGAGCGCGAGCGCATGCTCGAAACCATCGGCGTAGCGTCGGTGGAAGAGTTGGTGGATCAGACCATTCCCTCCAGCATCCGCCAAGCTAGCGAGCTCGACTGGGCGCCCATGACCGAAGGCGATATGCTTTCGAAACTTCGCGATCTCGCGGCCCGAAATCAGGTGATGACCTCGCTCATCGGACAGGGGTACTACGGGACGGTCACACCACCGGCGATTCAGCGCAACATCTTCGAAAATCCCGCCTGGTACACGGCCTACACCCCCTACCAGCCCGAGATTTCCCAGGGACGCCTCGAGGCGCTGCTGAATTTCCAGACGATGGTCTCCGACCTCACTGGCCTGCCCATCGCAAACGCCAGCCTGCTCGACGAGGCCACCGCCGTCGCCGAAGGTATGGCGATGGCCAAGCGAGCCGCAAAGTCGCGCTCCACCAAATTCTTCATCGACGAGCAACTCCACCCTCAAGTCATCTCGGTGCTGCTGACTCGGGCACGTCCGCTCGGCGTGGAATGCGTCGTCGGGGCACTCGATTCACTACGTGCCGACGAGGTCTTCGGCGCGGCTTTGGCCCACCTCGGCACGCACGGCGAGTTACGGGATCTCTCTCAGCAATGCGCTGCTCTGCACGACGCGAAAGCTCTCGCCGTCGTCGCGTCTGACCTACTCGCGCTCACGCTGGTGAAAGAGCCGGGCGCGATGGGCGCTGACATCTGCGTGGGGTCAGCCCAGCGCTTCGGCGTGCCGATGGGCTACGGCGGGCCACATGCTGCCTTCATGGCGACAACGGACGCCTTGAAGCGCACCATGCCGGGCAGGCTCGTCGGCGTTTCTGTGGACGCATCGGGCGCGAAGGCCTACCGCCTCGCGCTGCAGACCCGCGAGCAGCACATCCGACGGGAGAAGGCGACGTCGAACGTGTGCACGGCGCAGGCGCTCCTGGCTGTGATGGCGTCGATGTACGCGGTATTCCATGGCCCGCAAGGGCTGCGCGCTATCGGTGAGCGCGTGCATCTCTGGACGGTGACCGCCGCAGGCGCACTACGCGAGGCCGGATATCAGGTGACACCAGAGTGCTTCTTCGACACGCTCACTGTCCACGTCGGCGAACGCCAAGCAGACCTTCTCATGAATGCGGAACGACGCGGCCTCAACCTCCGCCGCGTCGGGCGCGACGCCGTCGGGATGAGCTTCGACGAGACGACGGACGCCGACGTGATGCAGCGTCTGCTCAACGCATTCGGCGTCGACGAGCGGCGCGAGCGGGCCACGTCGCCGGCTATTCCCGACGAACTGGTGCGCACCAGCGAATATCTGACGCACGAGGTCTTCCATATGAACCGTGCGGAAACGGAGATGATGCGCTACATGCGCCGGCTCTCCGACCGCGATCTCGCGCTCGATCGGGCGATGATCCCGCTCGGCTCCTGCACGATGAAGCTGAACGCCGCGGTCGAGATGATGCCCGTCTCTTGGCCCGAATTCGCCGGGCTACACCCCTTCGCGCCGGCCGACCAGGCGCGAGGCTACGCGGAACTCGTCGCGGATCTCGAGCAGAAGCTGTGTGCGATCACCGGATATGACGCGTTCTCGATGCAGCCCAACTCCGGCGCGCAGGGCGAGTTCGCGGGGCTCATGACTATCGCTCGCTACCACCGCTCGCGCAGTGATGAGCAGCGTCGCATTTGCCTCATTCCGACGTCGGCTCACGGCACCAACCCGGCATCGGCACACATGGCTGGCCTCGACGTCGTCGCGGTGAAGTCGCTCGACAACGGCGACATCGACCTCGATGACTTCCGCGCCAAAGCGGATGCCGCAGGCGACGAGCTCGCCGCCGTGATGATCACCTACCCGTCGACGCACGGCGTGTTCGAGGACACCGTCCGCCAGGTAGCGGATATCACCCACCAGCATGGCGGGCAGGTCTACATCGACGGCGCCAACATGAACGCGCTCGTCGGGCTGGTGAAACTTGGGGAGATTGGCGGCGACGTGAGCCACCTCAATCTGCACAAGACCTTCGCCATTCCGCACGGTGGCGGGGGTCCGGGGATGGGCCCGATCGGGGTCAAGCAGCATCTGGTGGAGCACCTGCCGACCGATCCGGCGACGAGCGAGGAGGGCGCAGTCAGCGCCGCATCGTTCGGTTCTGCGTCGGTGCTGCTGATCTCCTGGGCCTACCTGTTACTGATGGGTGGCCAGGGGCTCAAGCATGCGACGGAGTCGGCCATTTTGAACGCCAACTACATCGCGGCCAGGCTGGGCGATCGCTACCCGGTGCTGTATGCGGGTGAGGCAGGGCGCGTCGCGCACGAGTGCATCCTCGACACCCGTGTGTACGCGCCGAAGGTGACGGTCGATGACTTCGCGAAGCGCCTCGTCGATCACGGTTTCCATGCGCCTACGATGTCGTTCCCCGTCGCAGGCACGCTGATGGTGGAGCCCACCGAGTCGGAGACGCTGTTCGAGCTGGATCGCTTCTGCGACGCCATGCTCGAGATGGCCGACGAAGCCGACGCGGTGCTACATGGCGATATCGCGCCGGAGGATTCGCCGCTCAGGCATGCCCCGCATACCGCGAGGAGCCTCGTCGGAGATTGGGACCGCAAGTACACGCGTGAGCAGGCCGTGTTCCCGGCAGGCACTCGCAATGTCGACAAGTACTGGCCCGCAGTCGGCCGCGTCGACAACGCGTACGGCGACCGCAACCTCATCTGCACGTGCCCGCCCTGGGGCGAGGAGGATGACGCCTGACGTTGCCGCCCCAAGTCACCGCGTGAGCGCCGCGTACACGTCACACACTTGCCGCCGGGTATTGTCCGTGTCCCCCGCGTTGTCGATGAGATGAGTTGCGACGGCGAGGCGCTCCTCGCGCGTGGCTTGGGCACGGATTCGTCGCCAGGCTTCCGCCTCGTCGTACCCGTTTCGGGCCATGAGACGCTCGAGTTGGGTTTCCACAGGCACGTCGACCACTACTACGACCTCGAATTCGTGTTGCATACCGGTTTCTACCAGGAGTGGAATCACCGACAGCACGAGCTCTGCCTTGCCCGCCGCCGCGACGAGTTCCGCCCGCCGCGCGCGCACCAAGGGATGCACGATGGCATTCAGGTCGGCTCTCGCTTCAGCGTCCTCGAATACGATGGCGCCGAGCCTCGCACGGTCAAGCGCACCATCCTCGGCAAGCACACCTCGCCCGAACCGCTCGACGACGGCGCCCAGCCCCGGCGTACCCGGCTCGACGACCTCACGGGCGAGCACATCAGAGTCGATGATCACCGCACCCAAGGCTGCAAACATGTCCGCGACGGTCGACTTCCCCGACGCGATCCCTCCGGTCAATGCGATGCGAGTCATGCTCACGATCATGCCAGCTTCTTGGAGCCTACGACGAGCACCTCAGCCCGTCGTAGCTAGCCCCAAGGGTTGCAATACAGCCTGGAGCACAGCTCAGAGGGACCTGCTGCAAGGACAAACTGCAAAACTCGCCAACAGCTGGAGGTCTCCTGCGTGAGCTGAGCGGGAGGCTACGCACTGTTGGCGAGTTTTGCAGTTTCTGCCTCTCTCCAGACTTCCTTCTCTCCCCCAGAACGCCAAACGGCGCCCCCCATGGGGGGCGCCGTTTCTACGTTATCGGCAGATCAGTTGCCGCCGGTCAGCTTATCGCGAAGTGCCTGCAGCGCTTCATCAGACGCGAGCGAGCCTTCGTCGGTGGTCTCGGAGACATAGCCCGTGCCAGCTTCCACCGCTGCCTCGCGGGCCTCGGTCTCTGCTTCCTCGACCTGGCGCTTGTGAGCCTCCCACAGGGCCTGGGCTTCGGCGTACTGGGCCTCCCAAGCAGCACGCTGCTCGTCGTAGCCTTCCTTCCACTCGTTGGTCTCCGGATCGAAGCCCTCGGGGTAGATGTAGTTGCCCTGGTCGTCGTAGCTGGCGGTCATGCCGTACAGCGACGGGTCGAACTCGTCGGCTGCGACGTCGACGCCCTCATTCGCCTGCTTCAGCGAGAGCGACACGCGGCGACGCTCGAGGTCGATGTCGATGACCTTGACCATGACATCGTCGCCGATGGAAACGACCTGCTCGGGGATCTCGACGTGGCGCTCAGCCAGCTCGGAGACATGCACAAGGCCTTCGATGCCGTCACCGACGCGGACAAAGGCACCGAACGGAACGAGCTTGGTGACCTTGCCGGGCACGATCTGGCCGATCTGGTGCAGACGAGCGAAGGTCTGCCACGGATCTTCCTGTGTGGCCTTGAGCGAGAGCGACACGCGCTCGCGGTCCATATCCACCTCGAGCACCTCGACGGTGACGGGCATGCCGACTTCGACAACCTCGTTCGGGTGGTCGATGTGCTTCCAGGAGAGTTCAGAAACGTGCACGAGCCCGTCAACACCGCCAAGATCGACGAATGCGCCGAAGTTGACGATGGAGGACACGACACCCTTGCGGATCTGGCCCTTCTGAAGCGCAGTGAGGAACGAGTGACGAACCTCAGACTGGGTCTGCTCAAGCCATGCACGACGCGACAGCACCACGTTGTTGCGGTTCTTGTCGAGCTCGATGATCTTTGCCTCGAGTTCCATGCCGACGTAGGGCTGCAGGTCGCGAACGCGACGCATCTCCACGAGGGACGCGGGCAGGAAGCCACGCAGACCGATGTCGACGATCAGGCCACCCTTCACAACCTCGATAACGGTGCCGGATACGACCCCGTCTTCTTCCTTGACCTTCTCGATGGTTCCCCAAGCGCGTTCGTACTGCGCACGCTTCTTGGAGAGGATCAGGCGGCCTTCCTTATCCTCCTTCTGCTGCACCAGGGCTTCGACCTCGTCGCCCACCTGGACGACTTCGGACGGATCCACGTCGTGCTTGATGGAGAGTTCTTTGGAAGGGATGACGCCTTCGGTCTTGTAGCCGATGTCGAGCAGGACTTCGTCCCTGTCGACTTTCACAACGGTTCCGGAGACGATGTCTCCGTCGTTGAAGTATTTGATGGTTTCATCGACGGCTTCGAGGAAGGCTTCCGGGCTGCCGATGTCGTCAACCGCTACGGCCGACGCCTCAGTGGGAGAGGTCATGAAAGGTGGGCTCCGATTTGGACGTATGAATTTGGATGCGCTGCGGCCTGGTCGTTAGTACATCGCTAGCGACGCGCTTGCCCTACTCGGTCCGAAGGCACAGCAAGCCACAATGCGTAGCAATCCTATGGCACGTCCGGTACGCGGTCAATCTGCGGGCCCCATATTTGTATTGCAGGGATATACTCCCGCTCGTGAACACGCGCAACAAGATCATCGCCATCGTCGCAGCAGTCGTGGTCCTCGCACTTGTCGTCGCCGGGGGACTCTACCTTGCCAAGCCCAAGGATAGGCCAGAGGCCGCATCCAGCCCGAGCTCCAGCGCGCCGTCGCAGTCAGCCGCGGCCAGCCCGAGCGCCAGCCAATCGCAGGAGCTCAAGTGCACCACCACTACGAAGGGCTTCACCCCCGTGCGATACACCTTCGAGGGCGCGCTGAAGGCAGATGAGAAGGTGCTCTCGCTTGGGCAGGATAAGGACGGCAATATTGCCGCTCCCCCGCCGTCGGAAAAACGCACAGCAGCCTGGTGGAACGAAGGGCCGAAGCCCGGCACCGCCGGGAAAACCGTGCTCTCCATCCACACCTACCGCAATGGCAAGGCTCTCGGTAACGAGATGTACGCCGACGGGAAATCGCACATGAACGCGGGCGACCTCATCAAGCTGTACGGAGAAAATGGTGAGGTGGCGTGCTACGAGTTCACCGAGGCGAAGAAGGTCATGGTGGAGGACTACGACCCGAACTCCGACGTGATGGTCGATTTCGAGGGCGACTCGGAACTCGCCATCATCATCTGCTGGGATTTCGACAAGAAATCGGAAGATGCTGGCGGGGAACCTTGGAAGTCCCGCGTGTTCTTCTACGGCAAACTCGTCTGACGGGTGGCGCAGCCGACGCTCAGTGGGCTGCGCTCTGCCAGTTATCGCCGCTGCCAATCGACACGGCCAGTGGCACCTTCAAATCCGCTGCGCATCCCATGGCCTCGGTAACGAGCGACGCTGCCTCGTCGCCCTCCCCCGGCGCAATCTCAAGCACGAGCTCATCGTGAACCTGCAACAGGACCCGGCTGCGCAGTCCCGCTGCGTGCAGTGCCTCGTCGACAGCGAGCATGGCGAGCTTGATCACATCCGCTGCGGATCCCTGAATGGGCGCGTTGAGCGCTGCGCGTTCCGCCATCTCGCGACGCCCGCGATTCGACGAGCCGAGGTCCGGAAGGTAACGACGCCGCCCAAGCATGGTCTGGGTGTAGCCCTTGGTCCTGGCCTCGTCCACAAGATCCGCTAGGTACTGACGCACGCCGCCTACTCTCGCGAAGTAGTCATCCATCAGTGCCTTTGCCTCGGTCACGGAGATCTTTAGCTGGTTGGAGAGCCCATACGCGCTCAGCCCGTAGGCGAGCCCATAATTCATGGCTTTGATCCGCGAGCGCATCTCCCCCGTCACATCCTGCGGCTCGACGTGAAACACCTTCGACGCCATCTCGGTGTGGAAGTCGCGGCCGGAGAGGAACGCGTCGATCATGCCCGCGTCACCCGAACCGTCCGCCATGAGGCGCATCTCAATTTGTGAGTAGTCCGCGCTCATGAGCGCTTCGTACCCTTCGCCTGGCACGAACGCGGTGCGAATCTTTCGACCGAGCTCCGTGCGAATCGGGATGTTTTGCAAGTTGGGTTCTGTAGAAGACAGCCGACCTGTTGCGGCGATCGTCTGCTGGTAGGTGGTGTGTATGCGTCCGTCTGGGGCAACCGCCGAGATGAGCCCGTCGACCGTTTGCCGGAGCTTGATGCGGTCGCGATGATTCAGCAGATGTTCGAGAAAGGGGTGCTCAGTCTTGGCGAAGAGCTCCGTGAGGGCTTCGGCGCTCGTGGTGTAGCCCGACTTGGTGCGCTTGGTCTTAGGCATGCCCAGCTCGTCGAAGAGTACGGCCTGCAGCTGCTTCGGGGACCCCAAGTTGACTTCGTGCCCCAGCACCTCGTAGGCGGCGTCCTGGGCTGCGCTCACCTGGGTATCAAATTCGGTTCGAAGCTCCCGAAGACGATCCTGGTCGACAGCGATGCCGGTGCGTTCCATCGTCGCCAGTACGCGCATGAGGGGGAGCTCGAGATCATTGAGCAAGCTGCGCTGCTGGCTCTCGTCGAGCTTCTTCTCAAGCTCCGTAGCGAGCTCGAGCGTGGCGCGGGCGCGCAGCATCGCGTCCTGGGCATCCGTCTCGTCGCCGAAGTCGAGTGCGAGCTGAGGCGAGGAATCAGAGCTTTCGGAGGACAACTCACGACGAAGATACCGCAGCACCAAATCCTCAAGCGCGTAGGAACGCTGCTCCGGATGCAGCAGGTAGCCAGCGAGCATGGTGTCGCACTGCACACCGGCGAGCTCCCACCCGTGCTCGGGAAGCGTCCGCATTGGGCCCTTCACATCGTGGGCGACTTTCAGACGCTCGGCGTCGGCCAACCACGCAGCCAGTGCGCGATCATCGTCGGGGCTGAGCGTCGCCGTGTCGACGAAGGCACCGGCGCCGTCGCTCGCCGCGAGACCAATACCGGCCACGCGCCCCTGGTCGGCGCTCCAGTCGCCGCTGAAATGCACGCCGACTAGGCCCTTACTGTGGTTTTCCAGCCAGGCCTCGACCGCGCCTGTATCCAGTGTCGCGCCCTCAACCTCGAACGCTTCCGCACCGGAATCCTCAAGCTCAGCGCCGCCGAGCTCCTGCAGCCGGGCGCGCAACACGCGGAATTCCAGCGCGTCGAAAAGTTGCTCGACCTTCGCTCGATCCCACTCCTGCCGTGCGAAGTCGGACGGCACCGCGTCGACGTCGACAGTGCGCACGAGCGCATTCAGCCGTCGGTTACGCACGACGTCGTCCAGGTGCTCACGGAAACTTGCGCCTGCCTTACCCCGCACCTGCTCGGCAGAGGCGATAAGGTTCTCGAGCCCGTCGAACTCTGCAAGCCACTTCGCTGCGGTCTTCGGACCGACTCCGGGTACCCCTGGCAGGTTGTCGCTCGTCTCCCCGACGAGCGCCGCAAGCTCTGGGTAGCGCTCCGGCCTGACGAGGTACTTCGCTTCGACGGCGTCGGGGTCCAGCCTGGCGAGATCGGATACCCCCTTGCGGGGGTACAGCAAGGTAACGCGGTCTGTCACAAGCTGCAACGCATCCCGGTCACCGGTGACGATGGCAACGTCGAAGCCTGCGCTCGCTGCGGCTGTTGAGAGCGTGGCGATGAGGTCATCTGCTTCATACCCAGGCTTCTCGATATGCGCGATGGCGAGGGCGTCCAGCACTTCCTTGATGAGCTCCACCTGGCCGCGAAACTCGTCGGGAGACTTGGATCTAGTCGCTTTGTACTCGGGGTATTCGTCGGTTCGGAAGGAGTGCCTAGACACGTCGAAGGCGACGGCCAAATGCGTCGGCTGCTCGTCTCTGAGCAGGTTGATCAGCATCGACGTGAATCCGAACACCGCGTTAGTGTGCTGCCCCGTCGATGTTTGAAAGTTCTCCGGGGGAAGCCCGAAGAAGGCCCGATAGGCCACCGAATGTCCGTCAATCAGCAGGAGCTTGTTCACCCAAACGACTCTAGTCGTTCCTCCACGACGGTGTGGTCATCCCGTCCGGCAGGCTGTCGCCAGTAGTTCCTCAGCGTGCTTCATGGATGCTTCGGTATCCGCGGACCCACTCATCATGCGCGCCAATTCGGCCACGCGCTGAGCACCTTGTACCTCTGCCACATCCGAGACAGTCACGGCCCCGTCACTCGACTTACTCACGACGACGTGCTGATCGGCGAATGCGGCAACCTGCGCCAGGTGTGTGACGACGATCACCTGCGCAGTCGCGGCAAGTCGCTGTAACCGCCTGCCGATTTCCAGCCCGACAGCGCCTCCCACGCCAGCATCCACTTCATCAAAAATAAAGGTGTGCCCTGGAGCCTCCGCGAGTACCACTTCGAGAGCAAGCCGAACACGGGAGAGTTCGCCACCCGAAGCCACTTTGGCGAGCGGTGCAAGATCAGAGCCAGGGTTGGCACTAAACAACAATTCTACCTTGTCAGCCCCGTGCGGTCCCAGCTCTGCCGCGCTCACTTTGAATGTGAGCGCGGCGTGCGGCATAGCGAGTGCGGCGAGCTCGGACTGCGCCTGTTCGGCCAGCGATTCAGCTGCTTGCTTCCGGCTCGCGGTGATGCCGCGAGCGAGTGTCTCCAATTCGTCCCGAAGCTTGTCGCGCTCGTCACGTAGCGTCGAGATGCGGTCATCGGACCCTTCGATGACCGCGAGTCGCTCGGCCGAGGATTGTGCCCAGGCCAGTACTTCGTCGATGGTGCTCCCATACTTTCGCGTGAGTTCGGCGAGCTCGGCACGTCGGGCGACAACGGCCTCCAGCCGACGAGGATCATCCACCAGATCGGCTAGATAGCTAGCAAGGTCTGCGGCCAAGTCATCGACAAGCACCTGCGCCTCCTCCGCGCGCGCTACCAGGTTGCTTGCCGCATCGTCACGATGCGCGAGTTCCCGCAAGGCTTTGCGGCTTTCGCCGACGAGTCCCACCGCGCTGGGCGCGTCGAAGTCACGCTCGTCGCCGCTCAGCGCTTGCGACGCGCGCCCAGCCACTTGACGCAGCGCATCGAGATCGAGCAATTTAGCTTGCTCTGCCGCGAGTGCATCGTCTTCGCCCGCGACGGGGTTCGTCGCCTCAATTTGCGCCAAACCGAAGCGCAACATGTCGGCCTCGCGCGCCCGCTCCATTGCGGCAGATTCCAGCTCGTGCAATTCCTGCACGACACGTTGATGCGCTAAGAACGCTTCCCGATAGCGGGGCAGCTCTTCAGGTCTGGCATGGGCGTCGAGGAGCTCTCGTTGCCGCTCCGCTGTGCCAAGCCGGATCTGCTCCGACTGACCGTGAATTGTTGCGAGCTCAAGTCTGGTGAGCGCGGTGACCGGCACGGGGCTACCACCCACCACGGCCCGGGAACGTCCAGCCGCGCTCACGTTTCGCACGGTGACCAATTCGTCGTCATCGATCTCTGCGCCGAGTTCTGCAGCGAGATCGGCAGTCGCTCGATTCACTTGCCAACGCCCTGCCACTACGGCTTTGTCAGCGCCCCGTCGCACCACGCCGGTATCCGCACGGCCCCCGAGGAGGTGGCCGATACCTTGCACGATCATCGTCTTACCGGCCCCAGTTTCTCCGGTGACGGCAATCAGTCCTGGGCGGAGGGCCAATTCCTGATGTTGCACCACTCCGAAGTCGGTGAGCGTCAGCTCGCGCAGCAACTCAGTTCCTCCCCCAGCCGCGCACGGGCAGTGCGAACTTCTTGACGAGCCTCGTCGTGAAGGGCTGCTCCGAGAGCCGTGCGATATGCAGGCTATGGTTCGCCGACGTGACGATGACTTCATCGCCGGATTCCAATTCGTAACTGGTGCGCCCGTCGCACCAGAGGATTCCGTGGGGGCCTTCGATGGATTGTTGCATGAGCACCGTCGACGAAGGGCTGAGCACGAGTGGGCGATTGAACAAAGCGTGCGCGGCTAACGGCACCACGAGCATGGCTTGTACGTCGGGCCAGATCACGGGCCCGCCTGACGAGAAGCCGTACGCGGTGGAGCCCGTCGGTGTACTGACTAAGACGCCATCGCAGCTCCATCGGCTGAGCGGCCGCCCGTCGACGCTCACCAGAACCGTCAGCATCCGCTCGCGCGCAATTTTCTCGAGGGATACCTCGTTGATGGCACTCGCTCGCCAGCGCTCGATCCCGTCGCGCATCACCAAGATATCGAGCACGAGACGCTCCTCGACGGTGAACCGTCGCTCGTCAACCACTGCAGGCAGTGCGTCGATATCGGACTGTTCCATCTCGGCAAGGAAACCGACGTGGCCGAGATTCACGCCCAGCACTGGAATGTCATGTGGCAGCGCCCAAGCCGCCGCTCGCAGCAGTGTGCCGTCGCCACCGAAGACGACTGCGAGTTCGCAGCCTGGGACAGCCTGGCCGTCGACGAGAACGTCGAGGGGTGCCCTGACCTGGCTCGCAAGACGTTGCTTGTCCACCGCCCTCACCGCGACACGAAACCCTCGTCGGGTGATGTCAGTGATGAAGGCGGTGGCGCCGTGGGTTGCTTCTTCTTTCTCCGGGTGGAGAAACACCGCTACGCTCCTGGTCACGACTTCCACCCTAGGGCATCGCGCCAGCGAACGCCTCAGAGCACAATCTTCGCGTACTCCGGCTTCCACATGGAGTCGTACACAGCCTGCACGGGGTCGGTAATCTCTACCTGTGCGATCCCCTCCTCCTGGGCGCACTGCACCACCGCTAGTGCGACGGTGGCAGACACGAGTCGGAGCTGATCAATGCTCGGTAGCAGTGATGCGCCGGGACGCTTGTCGTCGAAGGTCAGCGACGCCACCGCTCGAGCTGCGGCGATGATCATCGAATCGCTCACGCGGCTGGCTTTACACACTGCGACGCCGAGCCCTAGCCCAGGGAAGACGAGTGCGTTGTTGGCCTGCGCGATTTCGAATTGCATCCCCCCGCGCTCTACCGGCTCGAACGGCGATCCGGTAGCGATCAGCGCCATTCCTCCAGTCCAATCCAGCAGGTCATGCGGCGTGGCCTCAGCGAGCACCGTCGGATTCGAAAGGGCAAGGATGATGGGCTCCGGCGCATGCTGCTGCATGTCCTCGATGATGTCTCGTGTGAAAGAACCCGGCTGCGCAGATGTGCCGATCAAGATGGTGGGTTGTGCATGTTGCACCGTCGACGCCAGATCGATGCGGCCTCGCTCGTCGCCCCAGCCTGCAACCTCGTCGAGGCTGCGCGCGTAGGGCGCTTGGAAGTCTCGTACCGGCATCCCCTCGACGATGAGTCCACGGCTTCCCAGGCACCAGAATCGACGGTTGGCTTCCTCGCGCGAAAGCCCTTCTTCCACCATGGTGTCGCGGATCGCGTTGGCGATACCGATCCCTGCAGAACCTGCGCCATAGACAACGACGCGTTGGTCCTGGATGCGGCCACCGGTGCGGTGAACAGCGGACAACACAGCAGCGAGCACGACGGATGCTGTGCCCTGGATGTCATCGTTGAACGCGCACATCTCGCCACGATATTTCTCGAGCAGACGGTGCGCGTTACCGGCCGCGAAATCTTCGAAGTGAAGCATGGCATTGGGGTAGAGCCGCTGGACAGCCTTCACAAATTGGTCGATGAATTCGTCGTAACGCTCACCGCGAACGCGCGCGTGCCGCTCTCCCACGTAGTGGTCGCTATTGAGGAGCTTGAGGTTATCGGTCCCGACGTCTAGGACGACGGGTACACATCGCCTGGGGTGTATTCCCGCTGCTGCCGTGTACACGGCGAGTTTTCCGGTAGTGATAGCGACGCCACCGACGCCTTGGTCTCCGATCCCAAGGATGCCTTCGGAATCCGTAACGACAACGAGGTCCACTTCGTCGGACTTCAGGCCGTAGTTCTTCAGGTACGTCTCAATATTCTCTGGGTGATCGATAGTCAGATAGACACCGCGGGGACGCTGGTACCACTGGCTATATTCCTGGATAACGTCCCCGATGGTGGGGGTATACACGATGGGCAGCATCTCTTCGATGTGCTCGGCCAGGAGCCGGTAATACAGCACCTCATTGCGGTCACGCATGTGCGTGAGGTACAGGCTCTTAGCCAGATTGTCTGGTTGGCGCAGGTACTGACGGTAGACGCGTCGAACTTGGTCTTCCATGGGGCGGTGCCCAGGGGGAAGCAAGCCAACGAGGCCGAGCGCTTCGCGCTCTTCCTGCGTGAAGGCCACACCGCGATTCAACATGGGTCGGTTCAGCAGCTGGTAGCCGCGCACAGTGATGGGAATCTGCTCGCCGTTATCCAACTCTAGATAGGGAGGCTTGATGTCAGTCATACGAAAATTCTATTCCTGCGGTTTACCCCTCTCGGCGCAGGGCAACAAAAAATTCGACGTTACCGTGACTACCCGGCAAACAGCTTGTGCCACGCCATGTAGGTCGCCAACCATGGCATTGTGCGGCAGCCAGTACTTGCTCGACGGCCCACTCGCGATCGCGCTCGTCTGCCACGATTCCACCCTTGCCTAGTTTGTTTCTGCCGACCTCAAATTGAGGCTTGACCAGTAGCAAGGCCGTCCCCGCGCAAACGGCAAGCATGGGTTCGAGCAGCAGCCTCAGCGAGATGAAGCTCACATCCCCGACGATCAGGTCCACGGGTTCGTCGTCCAGATGCTGCGCCCGGAGGTCGCGTAGATTCAGCCCCTCATGCACGACTACGCGCGGATCCGAACGAACCGAAGCGGCGAGCTGATCGTGCCCCACATCAACGGCATACACGCGCTCAGCTCCGCGCTCCAGGCAGACTTGCGTGAAGCCGCCCGTCGACGCCCCGGCGTCCAGCACCCGCGCCGGTACGGCAATGCCTGATTCGTCGAGTGCCCCGATGAGCTTATGCGCTGCACGAGATACCCAACGCTCGGTGTCAGCCTCGACGTTGTCATCGTCGCCCACGCCGTGCGAGGCCTTGGTCACGGTGACGCCGTTGACTCGAACCCTGCCTTCGCCAATGAGCCGCGCAGCCCTGTTACGCGACGACGCGAGTGATCGAGCAACAAGCGCTGAATCCAGCCTCACCTGAGCCCCGGAATCCTCAGCTGTGCAGCATCCGCATTATGTAAAACCCCAGACAGCAGCTCTTGTGCTTCACTGAGCAGCGCGAGTTGCTCGTCGACGCTCCGATCCTCGGTACCTTCGAGGCTCTCCATTGCCTCCGCCACCAATCGCGTTCGCTGCACGGTCTGGGGAGCTGCGTCTACTGGCGTCGCCATCAACGCACCTCGTCGAGTTCCTCAACGGCTTCAGCGATGTCGACACCCTTGTCCCAGGCCAACTGCAGCAAAGCCCACAATGCGTCAAGCTGTGCCTCCTGACCGGTAGGAATGGTCAATAACCGTCCACGCCCAGCATCATCAACAGCGCACTGGCCTCTGCAAACCCATGCCGCATCTCGGCGTTCAGCGATACGAGGCTCTGCCAAGAGCGCGCTCACATCAGTGCCGATGTGGGTAGGCCTGTCCTCGGCGGCTGCCTGCAACAGTTCATGTTTTCCGTGAGCGCCAGTGAACACCAGCAGCGACGGCATGCCGACGTTGTTAGCGCCCCGGATGTCGGTATCGAGGCGATCACCCACGAAGATTGGCTTTGCTGCCCCCAACCGTTCCACGGTCTCGACGAGCAGCGGCGGGTATGGCTTCCCCGCTATGCCCGGCTCGACGCGTACACACGCTTGGATGGCCTGCACCTGAGCGCCGCAGCCTGGGACTATTCCTTCGTGAGTGGGACGGGTCATATCAGGGTTCGTCACAAACCACTGGGCGCCGTCTTGGATGGCGAGTGCCCCAAGCTCGAGCGTGCGCCAATCCAGATCAGGGTCATACCCCTGCACTACGGCATCCGGACGTGGGATGCGTTCATACACGACGCAGTAGCCGGCGTCGCGCAGCTGGTCTGCGAGCGCAGCTGATCCTACAGACAGCACGCTGGCTCCCTCGGGTAGGTGCTGAGACAACATCCGCAGCGTGGCCATCGTTGAATTGACCACGTCACTCGCTTGCGCCTCGATGCCGAGTTCTACAAGATGCTTCGCCACCGTTTCTGGGGTACGTGCCGCGTTATTGGTGACGAAACCTACACGAGTGCCTGTGGAACGCAGCTCACGAAGCGCTTCGGGCACTCCTTCGATAGCGTTTGGGCCAAGGTAGATGACGCCGTCTAGGTCAAAGAGCGCAGCGTCATGCGCGTCGATGAGGCTCATTGCATCGCTTCCTCGTCGTTATCCTCTGCAGTCATGGAGCTGGGGAGCGTCACCCCATCAAGCTCCGCGATCCGATCCGACGTGTCCAGCAGCGCCTGCCGGTCGAGTTCGCCGGACTTCACAAAAGATTCCCTTGCTGCGGTCTTGTCGCCGTCGGCAAGTTGAAGATCAGCGAGCGCATAAAACAGCCTCGCTCGCGCAAAGGCAGGACCAACATTGTGTCCGGCCACCTTCCGCAAGAGGCGTAGCCCTTCTGCGCGCTGCCCCAGATCATCGCGGATCCCCGACTCCACGATGACAGCCTCAATGACCAGCGCGGGATCAGACTTCCTGGTGTCCAATTCAGCGAGCAGCTCAAGCCCGTCACGCGGCCTACCGAGCGCGCGTTCGCAATCCGCCATCACGGGGATGAGTTCCTCGCCACCGGACATACGACGGATGGCACGGTACTCGCGCAAGGCGACGGCATACTCACCAGCGGCGTAGGCGGTTTCGGCTGCCGCCTCACGCACGACGGGAAGACGCGGGGCGAGCTGACGAGCGGTTTCAGCGTGCTCAAAGGCAAGCGCTGGGTCCGCATCGACGAGAACACCCGCAGCCCAGATATGAGCCGCCACCCGATCTGCCCGATCCTTCGAAAGTCCGCGCAACTCTGCTCGGACGCCGAATGGGAGTGCGCGATCGTCGAAACCTTCCGGAATCGGTGGGCCGACGACGATCTTCTCGTCTTTATCCCGTTCGTCTCGGCTTGGTTCACGACGTCGTTCATCCCGGCTGCGCTGTTGCCGACGATCAGCGAACCTATCGTGCTTGGTTCCGTGGGAAGAAGCTCCACCACGGCGATCACCACGAAAACCGTTATCGTCCAGTGCACCTCCACCTGCTCGCTTGTTGAAGCGGCGCTTGCCGGACCTTTGGTCCCGACGGCGTCCCTCGCCGAATCCGCGAGATTTACGCTCATCACGTTCGTCGGACCGTTTGCCGTCGCTTTCTGCAGCCATGAGTCAATCTTTCCATCTGGTTGACGAGACCGCGAACCGACCCCACCAAGGGGTAGAGCTCACAGTCGAAACTCTATAAAGCACAAAACCCCCGACAAAGTCGGGGGTTTTGTGTAAGAAGTCCGGCGGCGACCTAGTCTCCCACACCGTCCCCGGTGCAGTACCATCGGCGCTGAAGGGCTTGACTTCCGGGTTCGGAATGTAACCGGGTATTTCCCCTTCGCTATGACCACCGAAACACTATGGAGATAGTGATCGGAACCTACCAATCTTAAATTGTGGTTCCCGACCGTATCTCGGGAACCTCACAGTGGACGCGTAGCATCTTTGTAGAAACAAGCCCTCGGCCTATTAGTATCGGTCAGCTCCATGCCTTGCAGCACTTCCACATCCGACCTATCACCCAGTGGTCTACTGGGGGCCTTACCAGATTAATCTGTGGGAGCCCTCATCTTGAAGTGTGCTTCCCGCTTAGATGCTTTCAGCGGTTATCACGTCCCGACGTAGCCAACCAGCCGTGCTCTTGGCAGAACAACTGGCACACCAGAGGTCAGTCCGATCCGGTCCTCTCGTACTAGGATCAGCTCTTCTCAAGACTCCTACGCGCGCAGCGGATAGGGACCGAACTGTCTCACGACGTTCTGAACCCAGCTCGCGTGCCGCTTTAATGGGCGAACAGCCCAACCCTTGGGACCGACTCC
>JAWFWL010000002.1:0-240592 GCA_032576855.1 Propionibacteriaceae bacterium | reverse complement strand
ACGCGTCGACATACCCGAGCGATATACCGATGTCGTGAGACATGCTATTCCGATGTCTTGAGACACCCTATTCCGATGTCTTGAACCAGGACACCGTCGGGGCTACAAGCTAGAAGACCCTCTCGCTTCGAGAGGGTCTTCGTCGTTGTTGGGGTCGGGGTGTCAGTCCGCGTTGCCTGAGCGCTTCAGCACCTCGCTCAGCCTCTCGGCCGCTGCCATGACGGCGGCGCCGTGCAGTCGGCCTGGGTAGCGGGAAAGGCGCTCGATTGGCCCAGAGCAGGAGACCGCCGCGATGATTTTCCCCGACGGGGCGAGTACCGGCGCAGACACACTCGCCACCCCCGGTTCGCGTTCTGCGACGGACTGCGCCCAGCCGCGGCGCCGCACTGTTTGCAGCGTCGACTGAGTGAAGCTCGCACCCTCGAGCAGGGTGGTGATGTGGTCGGGCTCTTCCCAGGCCAGCAGCACCTGGGCCGCGGATCCGGCCTTCATAGAGAGTTGTGCTCCGAGCGGCACGGTGTCGCGAAGGCCCTGGGGGCGTTCCACGGAAGCCACGCAGACGCGCACGTCGCCCTGGCGTCGAAACAGTTGTGCGGATTCGCCGGTGATGTCCCTGAGGCGGGTGAGGATGGGGCCGGCGGTGGAGAGGAGTGGATCCTCGCCGGCGGAGTCCGCGAGTTCCAATAGTCTTGGCCCGAGCACGAAGCGGCCCTGCAGGTCGCGGCCGACGAAGCGGTGGAACTCGAGCGCCACGGCGAGCCGGTGCGCAGTGGGGCGCGCAAGCCCCGTCGCCGTCACGAGTCCAGCCAGGGTGAGGGGCTGGCGTTCGAGGGCGCTCAGCACGGCAGCTGCCTTGTCGAGTACACCCACTCCACTACTGGTTTCGTCCATATGGTGAGACTAGCCATTTCAGGATTCGGACTGCAAGTTCTCGCTGCCTACCGTTGGGTCACAGTAGTGGCCTACGCGTAATCGGAAGGTGAATCCATGGGCAAGACTCTCAGCCAGAAGGTGTGGGACGCGCACGTCGTGCGGTCGGTCAATGACGAGCCTGATCTGCTCTACATCGACCTTCACCTGGTGCACGAAGTGACCAGCCCCCAGGCATTCGAAGGGCTTCGCCTTGCCGGGCGTACGGTGCGACGTCCCGACCTCACGCTCGCCACCGAGGACCACAACACACCCACGCTGGACATCCTCAAGCCCATCGCGGATCCGACGAGCCGCACCCAGGTTGATACGCTGCGGCGCAATGCGGAGGACTTCGGCGTCCGCCTGCATTCGTTGGGTGACAAGGACCAGGGCATCGTTCACGTCGTCGGGCCGCAACTCGGGCTGACGCAGCCGGGGATGACGATCGTATGCGGCGACTCGCACACGTCGACGCATGGCGCGTTCGGGGCGCTCGCGTTCGGCATTGGCACGTCGGA
Organism: Propionibacteriaceae bacterium; assembly: GCA_032576855.1. GTDB lineage: Bacteria > Actinomycetota > Actinomycetes > Propionibacteriales > Propionibacteriaceae > Arachnia. The sequence goes on along the minus strand of JAWFWL010000002.1, from coordinate 239,162 downwards.
GGTGGAGCACGTGCTCGCCACCCAGACGCTGCCGCAGAAGGCCCTCAAGACGATGGCTGTGAATATCGACGGGGAGCTCCCCGACGGTGTGACAGCCAAGGACATCGTGCTGGCGCTCATCGCGAAGGTGGGCACAGGCGGTGGCCAGGGGTACATCGTCGAGTATCGGGGATCGACGATCGAGTCGCTGTCCATGGAAGGACGGATGACCATTTGCAACATGTCGATCGAGTGGGGCGCGAAGGCGGGCATGATCGCTCCCGATGAGACGACGTTCGAGTACATCGCGGGCCGCCCCCACGCACCTGAAGGTGCGGAGTGGGACGCCGCCGTCGAGTACTGGAAGAGCCTGCGCACCGACGACGACGCCAAATTCGACCGTGAAGTGCACATCGACGCCACCAAGCTCACGCCGTTCGTGACGTGGGGGACGAATCCCGGGCAGGGCGTGGAGCTCGGGGGAGTGGTGCCGTCGCCGGATGATTTCGACTCAGAGATTGAGAAGACGACGGTGCGCCGCGCGCTCGACTACATGGACCTCACGCCCGGCATGAAGATGCGCGATATCAAGGTCGATACCGTCTTCCTCGGATCCTGCACCAACGGGCGCATCGAGGATCTTCGTCTCGCTGCCGAGGTGCTGAACGGCCGGAAGATCAACGACGACGTGCGCATGCTCGTCGTTCCAGGCTCTGCGCGCGTGCGTCTGCAGGCCGAAGAGGAGGGGCTCGATCAGATCTTCCTCGATTTCGGCGCCGAGTGGCGTGCCGCCGGCTGTTCGATGTGTCTGGGCATGAACCCCGACCAGCTCGCGCCGGGGGAGCGCTCGGCCTCCACGTCGAACCGAAACTTCGAAGGCCGCCAGGGCAAGGGCGGACGTACGCACCTCGTGTCACCCGCCGTCGCCGCGGCCACGGCCGTGACGGGCCACCTGTCGTCGCCAGCCGATCTCTGAGAAGGAAACACCCATGGAAAAGTTCTCTACCCACATCGGCGTCCCCGTTCCGCTGCGCCGCAGCAACGTCGATACCGACCAGATCATCCCGGCCGTCTACCTGAAGCGCATCACCCGCACCGGCTTCGAGGATGGGCTGTTCGCCGCATGGCGCGACGACCCAGACTTCGTTCTGAACCAGGATGCGTTCAAGGATGGCACCATCTTGATTCCGGGGCCGGACTTTGGCACTGGCTCGTCGCGTGAGCACGCGGTGTGGGCGTTCCAGAACTACGGCTTCAAGGTGATCATCGGCTCCCGTTTCGGCGATATCTTCCGCAATAACGCGGGCAAGGCCGGGCTCGTCGTCGGCGTCGTTCCCGAGGAGACCGTCCAGCACCTGTGGCGCTGGGCTGAGGCCAACCCAGGCGCCACCATCGAAGTGAGCCTCGTGGACCGCACCCTCACCGTCGGTGACGAGGTGATCGATTTCGAGATCGACGACTTCACGCGCTATCGCCTCATGGAGGGGCTCGATGACATCTCGATGACCCTCCAGCACGACGCCGACATCGCCGCGTTCGAGCAACGCCGGCCGGCGTTCAAGCCGGCGACGCTGCCCGCCAAGGTGCTCGACTGAATTGGACAGTCGGCCAGAGCTTGGGCGGCAACAGGCTCACGTGCTGCTGGAATGCCCTTCCGGCGCGCTCTCTCTCACGACGAGTTCCCAGCCCACGGGTGCGGTGGGACGCTCGTCGCGCCCTTGCACCTGCCCGAGGAGGTTGTCCAGCATGCCCTCCACCAGGGTGTCCAAGTCGGGGCGAATCGTGGTGAGCGACGGAGCGCTGAACTCGCCTTCGGGAATGTCGTCGAACCCGGCGACCGCCACCTGCGACGGCACCTCGACGCCCGCCTCGCTGCACGCCCTGAGTGCGCCGATTGCCATGACGTCGTTGAAGCAGAACACTGCATCGGGCGGTTCGGGGAGACGCAAGAGCTCGGCCATGGCGTCGCGGCCAGCCCTGCGAGTGTATTCACTGACGCCGACGATGTACTCCGGCCGCTCGGGTATCCCAGCCGTCGCGAGGGCGGAACGGTAGCCCGCGAGGCGCACCGACGCCGTTCCCTGCACCGATTCCACGCCGATCGCGGCGATCCTTCGTCGCCCTGTACGGATGAGGTGCGTCACGACGGAGTTAGCCGCCGCGACCGAGTCCACGGCGACGTGGGGGAACCCGTCGGGGATGCCTCGCTCGCCGAGTAGCACCATCGGCGTGTCATCCGTGCGGTGTTGAAAATCGGTGGGGGAGAGTGACAGGGGTGAAAAAGCGATGCCGTCCACGAGGTGACTTTGTTGCCCCGCGAGGACCGCAAGTTCCGCATCGCGGGAGCCCTGCGTCGATTCCAGCAGCGTCACCCATCCCCGCTGTGCAGCCTTCAGTGTGAAAGTGCTAGCTAGCGTGGAGAAATAGGGGGAATCAATTTGGGGTACGACGAGCGCGAGGAACCCCGACCGGCCGTACCTCAGCTGCCTGGCTGTGGCGTTGGGGCGATATCCGAGCTTCTCGATGGCTGCCTCGACGCGTTCCCTCGTGGCTGGCCGCACCACGGGTTGGTTGTTCACGACGTTCGAAACCGTCTTGATTGAGACTCCTGCCTCGCGCGCAACGTCTCGCAGTCTGACAGCCATGTGAGCATCCTACTCTGATCTATTACCCCTTTGACAAGGTGTTTTTCCGTGTTTCTGCCGAATCCTTCTCCCCTGTTGTGTGAACTTTACCTCCGTTGTAATATGCTTTCCACTAGGGCTTGCACCCGTTGTAAAAGCAGAGTTGCGCAACACGAAGGAGTGGCTGTTTATGGGCAAGGCCAACGCAGTGATCCATCCCGCCTGGCATCTGGGACCAGTGAACCCGCGCGTCTTCGGCTCATTCGTCGAGCACATGGGGCGGTGCGTCTACACAGGGATTTTCGAGCCGGAGCACCCATCTGCTGACGAGTACGGGTTCCGCCAGGATGTCGCAGACTTGGTGCGAGAAATGGGGGTGACCCTCATTCGTTACCCGGGCGGGAACTTCGTCTCGGGATATCGCTGGGAGGACGGAGTCGGGCCGAAGGAGGAGCGCCCCACCAGGCTCGATTTCGGTTGGCGCTCTATCGAACCCAACGAGGTCGGCACCAACGAGTTCCTGGCCTGGTGCGAGCGCCTGCATATCGAGCCCATGCTGGCGGTAAACCTCGGGTCGCGCGGCATGGCCGAAGCCATGGAATACCTCGAATACGTCAACGGTGAGCCAGGTACTGCATTGGCCGACCGTCGCGTCGAGCACGGGTATGCAAAACCGTGGAATGTTGGCATGTGGTGCCTGGGTAACGAGATGGACGGCCCCTGGCAGGTTGGGCATAAGACGGCGCACGAGTATGCGCGGCTTGGCGAGGAAGTGGCGAACGTCTTCCACCGTTTCGACGACACCCTTGAGCTGGTGGCGTGCGGATCATCGAATCGTCAGATGCCCACCTTTGGTGCGTGGGAACGGGAGGTGCTTGAGCGCACCTTCGATCACGTCTCACATATCAGCGCACACGCCTATTACGAACCCGTCGACGGTGATGTGGTGAGCTTCCTGTGCGTTGCGGAAGACATGGATCGTTTCATCGCATCCGTGCGTGCCACTGCAGACCATGTTGCGGCGGTGAAGCAATCCACCAAGCGCATCACGGTGAGCTTCGACGAGTGGAACGTCTGGTACCAGTCCCGGTTCGGAGGCGAGAACTCCATTGAAGTTCAGCACGCTCCCCGTCTCATCGAAGACACCTACTCGGTGCTCGACGCGGTCGTCGTCGGTTCGTTCCTCATCACGCTGGTGAATCGCAGCCGCGACGTGGGCGCGGCGTGCCAGGCGCAGCTCGCGAATATCATCGCGCCCATCCGCTCCGAGCCCGGCGGTCCCGCGTGGCGGCAAACCATCTTCTACCCATTCGCGCTCACCAGTAAGTATGCGAAGGGAACTGTGCTCGATGTGGCGATGGACTCGCCCACCATCAACACACCCGCCTACGGCGAGGTGCCCCAGCTCTGGGCTGCAGCCACCCTCGATGATGGTGGCCAGCTCGCGCTCTTCGTCGTGAACCGGAGTCTCGACGATGCCTGCGAGCTGAATCTCGACTTTTCCGCGTTGGGCGAAGTCACGCTGGTGGAACACCTTGTCCTCCACGAAGACGACCACAGCATCGTCAATAGCCAGGAGCATCCCGATGCCGTCCAGCCCCATGAGGGTGACGCGCGCATCGAAGCCGGGCGGCTCACGGCAGATCTTCCCGCGGTGTCCTGGCACTGCATCCGACTACAGACCTCTCAACGCTGAGACCCGAAAGGAAACACATCATGCGAACCATTTCACGTCGGAATCTGTTGGGCGCATCTGCAGGCGCACTCGCCCTGGGCGGGCTCTCCGCTTGTGGCGGCGGCAAATCTGCGACGGACCAAGGCGGTGGCGGCAAAGAAGCCACCGGGGATGGCGGCAAGGGCGGATACGACGGCCCCGCCGTCACGCTCGCCTTCTGGAACGGCTTCACCGGCGGCGACGGCGCCTATATGAAGAAGATCGTGGATGCCTTCCACAAGGAGCACGACAACATCAAGGTCGAGTTCAACACGATGCAGTGGTCTGACTTCTATACGAAGCTCCCCACCGCGGTCTCCTCTGGCAAGGGCCCTGACATCTGTGTGATGCACGTCGACTCCGTCGCTACCAATGCCGCCAGAAATGTGATCCAGCCCCTCGACGATGTCGCCAAAGCGCTGGATCTGAAGGGTGATGACTTCGCTGAGGTGCCTTGGAAAGCGGGCATCTACAAGGAGAAGCGCTACTCGCTGCCACTGGATGTGCACCCGCTCGGGTTCTTCTACAACAAGGCCGTCATGGAGAAGGCAGGGCTGGACCCCGAGCAGCCGCCGATGACACACGACGCCTACATGGATGCACTGGACAAGCTGAAGGGCAAGGGCATCAAGGGCCACTGGGCGAGCCCTCACCTGTTCACGGGCGGTCAGTCGATGCAGTCGCTCGTGTACCAGTTCGGCGGATCCATGTACAACGACGACGCGACGGAGGCCGTGTGGAACTCGCCCGAGGCGATCAAGGCCTTCGAATGGTGGCTGGGCCTTGTGAAGGATGGGCACAGCCCAGCCAAGGTGGCACAGGACGCAGACTTCATCGCTCTCCAGAACGGGGAATGCGCCTTCAACTGGAATGGCATCTGGGCCATCAACACCCTCGGAGAGAAGCAAGACCTCGAGTGGGGCGTCGTCCGGCTCCCGAACATCGGCGGTCAGGACGCCGCGTGGTCGAGCTCGCACCAGATGGCGCTGCCAGTGCAGAAGAAGCCCGATGAGAATAAGCAGCAGGCTGCGCGCGTGTTCTTGAACTACGTCTCCGAGCAGTCCGTCGAATGGGCGAAGGGTGGTCAGGTGCCTGCCCGTAACGAGGTGCGCGAGTCTGAAGAGTTCAAGAAGCTCGAGCACCAGCCGAAGTTCGCCGAGCAGATCGACGTGCTGCACTTCCCGCCCACCATCCCAGGCATTGGCGACGTCGGCGCCGAGTTCGACAAGGCGCTCAACAACGTGATGCTTGGCGGCAAGGAGCTCAAATCGGAGCTGGAAGCGTCGGTGCAGAGGGCGAACAAGCTCCTTGAAGCAAACCGGAAGAAGTACGAAGGCTAATGTCTCGCTCCCGAGAGAAGCATCCCAGGGCGAGCCGAGTACACGGTTCGCCCTGGATTGCAATCGCTTTCCTATCGCCGTACTTGGTGCTGTTCACGACGTTCATCATCGTGCCGGCGATCTACGGCCTGTGGATCTCGTTGCACGAGTGGGACTTCAGCCTGCCTGGACGCCCTTTCATCGGCCTGCAAAATTACGCCGACCTCTTCGACAGCAACTCGCTCACGGCGCAGCCATTTTGGAACGGCATGAAGAACACGCTGATCTTCACCGTCATCAGCGTTCCGTTCCTCCTCACCGTGCCACTGGGCTTGGCGCTGCTGCTCCACCGAAAGTTCCCCGGCCGCACGTTCTTCCGAGCAGCGTTCTTCGCCCCGTACGTCCTGGGTGTCTCCGTCATCGGTGTGCTGTGGAGCTACCTGCTCGACGGCAACTTCGGCCTGGTGAACGCGTTGCTGGGCGTTGAGATCCAATGGACGACAGATCAGCCGTGGGCGTGGATTTCGCTCGTCGGTGTCACCGTCTGGTGGACGGTGGGCTTCAACGCCGTCATCTACATGGCCGGCCTTGCCGAGATCCCCAAAGCCCAATACGAGGCTGCAGAACTCGACGGTGCCACCGCCTGGCAGCGGTTTGTCCACATCACGATTCCAGGCTTGCGGCCGGTGCTGATCTTCGTGCTGATCACCACGACGTTGGGTAGCGCCAACATGTTTGGTCAGGCGTACATGATCACCAACGGCGGTCCAGCGGAATCCACCAGGACGGCCATCATGGTGATGACCGACCTCGGGTTCAACCAGGGCCGGGCCGGCGCCGCAGCCGCACAGAGCTACATCCTGGCCATCTTCTTGGCGATTATCTCCGTCATCAATTTCTGGCTCGTGCGGGATAAAGACGCTGCGCGCGAGAGAAAGCAAGCGAAGGCTGCGGAGAAGGCATTCTTGGCCAAGCAGAAGCAGGGGAGTGTTGCATGAGTCGCACCATTTCTAAGATCCTGTTCTGGATCATGATCGTGCTGCTGGCGTTCATCTTCTTCGCGCCCATCGTGATGATGATCCTCACCAGCTTCAAGACGTCCCTTGAAGGGCGGGCGATGCCCCCGACGATCGTCCCAGAGCAGTGGACACTTCGCGCTTACTATCAGCTGTTCTTCGAGGACGCGTCGTCGCCGGTGTTTCGCTGGTTCGCGAACTCGCTGATCGCCGCGACGCTACACGCCACGCTGGTGGTTGTCGTCGCATCTATGGCTGGCTACGCCTTGGCGCGCCTGTATTTGCCGGGCAAGAACGTGCTGTTCGGGTTCATCCTGCTCACCATGTTCGTACCGGGGTTCGTATTCTTGATGCCGAACTTCGAGCTGATGAGCAAACTCGCCTGGCTCGACAGTCTTCAGGCGCTCATCGTGCCCGGTGCTGCCGGAGCGTTTGGTGTGTTCTTCATGCGCCAGTTCTTCCTCGCTATACCAAAGGAGCTCGAGGAATCCGCCCGCATCGATGGCGCCGGAGCGTTTCGCACGTTCTTCAGCGTGATGCTGCCGAACGTGCGAGGAGCAGCCCTGACACTGTTCATCTTGAGCTTCCTGGCGAACTGGAACGACTTCGTCTGGCCGCTCTACGTGATGTTCAGCGACGAGATGCTGACGCTGCCTATCGGCTTGTCGCGCCTGCAGGGTGCCTACACCATCGACTACCCGGTCATCATGGCTGGCGCGTGCCTCGCTGCCGTGCCCGTTCTCATCATCTACACCATTCTGCAGCGCTACATCATCGAAGGAGTTGCCACGTCCGGCCTGAAGGGCTGACCGTCGCCGAAAGGAGACCCCCATGCGACGCATCAACCACCGAATCGGAGCCTCCGCCGCAGCGCTGATGCTCGGCATCGCCGGTTCCATCGCACACGCCGACACCCCCGGTGCCGAACCGGGGACGTACACCAACGCCGTGTCCCAGTCGTTCGCGGACACCTACGCGGACCCTGCGGACATTGATGCCCAGGACGGCTGGACCTACGCCTACGCGACGGCCGACCCGCTGCGTGCGGGAGACCCGCCGGGGATCGGCCACATCGCGCGCACCCGTGACTGGATCGAGTGGGAGTACCTCGGGCCCATCTTCACCGAGAGCAACCGACCGAGCTGGGCGACGTCGAGCGCTGGTCTGTGGGCGCCCGACGTGCGTTACATCGACGGTCAGTACGTCATGTACTTCACCGTCACGGACACCACCCTGAACACCGACGACTGGGACCCCGCCATCGGCGTGGCCACGGCTGACTCGCCGGCGGGACCGTGGACGCCCACGGAGGAGCCACTCATTGCCCCCAGCCAGGGTGACGACGGACGATTCCTCAACACGATCGACCCCGCGGGCTTCACCGACACCGAAGGCAGGAACTACCTCTATTGGGGCAACTACTTCGGTGGCATGCATGTCATCGAGCTGGATCACACCGGCCTGCAGACGGTGGGGGAGTCGAACCTCGTGGGTGCCTGGGACCGGTACGAGGCCGCCTACGTGACGCATCGTGACGGCTGGTACTACCTCACTGGATCGAGCGCCAACTGCTGCGCCGGACCCTCGACGGGGTACTCGGTGTTCGTCGGGCGCTCGCGTTCCCCTCGGGGACCGTTCCTGGACAAGGAAGGACTCGACATGACCGCCTCCGTCACCGGCGGTTCCGTGCTGCTCACGCAAAACGGCAACCGTTGGATCGGCGCCGGGCACCACGCGATGATGACGGACGCGTCCGGCAAGGACTGGATCGTCTACCACGCGATCGACCGAGACGAGCCGTGGCTGACCGAGCCGTACGGCATCAACCGCCGGCCGATGCTCATCGATCCCGTCGACTGGATCGACGGCTGGCCCGAGGTGCGCGCCGGCCGCGGCCCGAGCGAGGGCCCGCAGACCGCACCCGTGACCGCGTCGATCCTGGACGCGACGCCGTGGGCTCCCGCGGACGGCTTCCGCAACATGGCCGCGGGCAGCGATCCCGCAGGTGGCGACGTCGGTGTGGTCAAGGGCAACGCGCGCTCCACCACGGATCTTCCTGCGGGTGATGTGCGAGTGAGTGTCGACGTCCTGCTGGGCGACGATGCCGTGACCCTGGATCTCGGCCATGGCCTCACCGCGACGCTGGACCCGACGTCGGAGACCTTCCGCGTGAAGGCTCGAGGCGACCACGGCGAGACCGCCCTGCGCGCCACCGACGGCTGGCGACGCGTCACGGTCACCGTGCGCGGCGACGAAGTGGTGGCTGAGGTCAGCGAGGGCGGGCAGTCCAATGCCAGCTCGCACGTGAGCCTCACGGCCAAGAACCTCAAGCGCGAGGCGCGTCCCCTGTCCATCAAGGGTGCCGGGCTCGTCGACAACGTGAAGGTGGCCAAGCCCGCCGTCGAGCCCACGGAGCTCGCCCCGCAGCCTGAGCCCACCGCCGAGCTGTGGCGCGAGGACTTCACGTGCGGCGTCTCGGATCGCTGGCAGTGGGTCCGCGAGGACGAGGCAGTCGAGGTGCGCGACGGCAGCCTGCACTGGCCGCTGCGCGCCGTGGATCTCGCCGAGGCCAACAACTCCGCCCCGCTGCTGCTTACCGAGGCTGGCGAGGGCGACTGGATCATCGAGACCGAGTTCACGCTCGATCTCGGCGAGGACGACGTCCGCAACCACCAGCAGGCCGGCCTCATCGCTTACAACGACGACGATGACTTCGCCCGACTGTCCGCCGTGGCGATCTGGGGCACCCGTACGGTCGAGTTCGGCCGGGAGCACCGGGTGGCCGAGGACGACGACCGCACCATCTTCGGCGGAGCGATCGTCGGTCCCACTGCCCCCACGATGCGCATGCGGCTCGCGCACCACATGAACGATGCAGGTGAGCACCTGTACCGCTCCGCGATCAGCCGCGACGGCGGCGAGACCTGGATCTGGGGCGCCACTTGGGTGCTCGACGAGGGCACCTCGCCGCTCGTGGGCCTCCACGCCGGTGGTGGCGCCCAGCCCGAGGCCGCCGCGGAGTTCCACTGGGTCTCGATGTCCGAGGCCACCTGGCCGGAGGACGAATGATGCGCAAACTCCTGACCGTCGCTGCCGTCGCCGCACTCGCCCTGACCGGGTGCGGCGGCGCGGGGGACCCCGTCGCCAGCGGCACGCCAGCCACGCCCACTGAATCGGAGGAACCCATGGGATTTACGAACCCTGTCTATGCGCACAATTTCCCGGATCCGCAGATCCTGAAGACCGACGACGGGTACATCGCCATCGCCACCAACGGCAATGGCATGAACGTCCAGGTGCTCACCAGCCCGGACATGGTCGAGTGGACACAGTCGATGGACGCCATGCCTACGCTGGCTTCCTGGACGAGTTCTGGCAAGATCTGGGCGCCGGAAGCCGTTCGCTGGGATGATGGCACCTACCGCATGTACTACACCACGAAGGCCCCGGACCCGAAGTGGCAGTGCATCGGCGTTGCCACGTCGGAGCAGGCGGCAGGGCCGTACGAGGACACGTCGGAGGAGCCCATCATCTGTGAAATCGATGAGGGCGGTTCTATCGACGCGTCGCCGTTCATCGCATCCGACGGTTCCAAGTGGCTGTTTTGGAAGAACGACGGCAACGCCATCGGCGTCGATACGTGGATCAAGGTGGCCAAGCTTTCTGCAGACGGCAACAAGCTTGAAGGCGAGACGAAGAAGCTGTTCAAGCAGACGGAGGAATGGGAGGGCAATCTCGTCGAAGGACCTGCGGTCGTAGAAGTCGACGGCGTATTCCACATGCTGTACTCCGCGAACGACTACGGCTCCGACGAGTACGCGATGGGGCACGCCGTGGCCGATGCGCCGGATGGAACCTGGCGGAAAGATCCGAAGCCGGTCATGATGGCCAACGACGTTGCAGCTGGCCCTGGGCACTGCCAATTCATCGAAGTGAACGGAAAGTGGTGGATCGTGTACCACGCCTGGGTGCCGGGTGAGGTTGGCGACGAAGTGAGCGGGCGCCAACTGTGGTTGTCGAAAGTAACATTCGACGGCGAATCCATCGACGTCCAAGCCCCCACCGTAGAACAACCCGAGAAGCCGTAGCGGACTGGCACGTAGACTTCCGTCATGGAACGATCACCGTTGATCATCTGTGCACCCGACTCGTTTAAGGAATCGATGACGGCTGCGGAAGCGGCCGAAGCGATGGAGCGAGGTATCCGGCGCGCGTTGGGTTCGTGCGAGTCGTTCCTCGTGCCGCTGGCCGACGGCGGCGAGGGCACAGGGGAGGCGTTGCGTGTGGCGCTGGGTGGGGAGCTCGTCGACGTGCAGTGCCACGACGCGCTGAGTCGGCCCATCGCCGCCAACATCGTGCACGTGCCCGGGCGACGGTTGGCCGTCGTTGAGATGGCTGCGGCTGCTGGCTTGGAATTGCTCGGGCGCGACGAACGCGATGCGCGCAGCACCACCACCTACGGAGTGGGCGAGCTGTTCCTCGCCGCGCTCGACCTGGGCGTCGACGAGATTCTCGTCGGGCTGGGTGGCAGCGCCACGAACGACGCCGGTGCCGGCATGTGCACAGCGCTGGGTGTGCGGTTCTTCGACGAGCATGGCGCGCCACTGCCGCCCGGCGGGGCTGCGCTGGCGAGGCTCGCCGCAGTCGATACGGAGCACATCGACCCTCGGCTTCGTGACGTGCGCATCACCATCGCGAGCGACGTGACGAACCCCCTTCTCGGAACAAATGGCGCCAGCCACATCTTCGGGCCGCAGAAAGGTGCGGATTCGCAGGCGGTTGTCGAGTTGGACGCTGCGCTTCGGCAGTGGGCGGACGTCGTCGAACCCGCTGTCGGCAAGGGTGTTCGCGACGTTCCCGGCGCGGGTGCAGCTGGTGGCCTGGGCGCTGGTCTGCTTGCGTTTACGAACGCCACCATCCGCTCGGGCGCCGACTTCATCATGGACACCGTCGGCTTCGACGACCTGCTCAAACGGGCATCGCTCGTACTCACGGGCGAAGGCAGCTGGGACGCGCAGTCGGCGGCTGGGAAGGTGCCGGCAGCCGTCGCGGCACGCGCAGCCGCGCATGGGGTGCCTACCGTGATCTTCGCCGGGCGCGTGCAAGACGCCGACGCGCCACTACCCGACGGTGTGCTCGCCGCAGTACCCATCGTCGACCCCGCAACAGACCTCGACACAGCGCTAGCCGACGGCGCCCACAACCTGGAGGGCGCCGTCGCAGATGCGCTGCAGCATCTGCGCTTGCCGCCTACACACTCTCGCCCCTGATACTCCGCCAGTTGTGTCTGGGCGCGGCGGTTAGACTCGAGTGCGTGCTGGAAGTGCTCGCGACGTTGGCTGCTGCGCTGCGACTGGACCCGGCTATCTTCCAACAACCCGACAGCCTGACCTGGCAGATCGCAGCCTGGGTGGCGCTGCTGGCCGGCCTGTCGTCCATGCTCGGGCACGTCGCGGTGCTCAAGATCAACCACATCGCTGGCCTTAGACTCCTCACGAGTTTGCTCCTGAACGCGCTCCTCCTCGTCGCGCTCTACGTAATCCAGGCGGCCATGATCTGGTGTATAGGCTCGCTCGTGCTGATGCGAGCGATGCCGCTCAGCCCGCTCATCGAAGTGGCGCTCCTTGCACTCTCGCCGCAAGTATTCGCCTTCATCACGGCCATGCCGCACATCGGCCTGGGTATCGGGCGCCTGCTCGAAGGCTGGAGCTACCTCATCATCTGGGTCGGCACCCTGCACGTGTTCGAGCTCGGGCGATGGTGGGCGCTGGCCATCACTATTGCAGGCTGGCTCGTCATGCAGATCCTGTCCAGGCTCCTCGCCGAACCGATCAACTGGGTCGTGGGGCGGCTCTGGACGCTCGCGTCGGGTAGGCCAACGTTCGTGCGTTCGCGCGACATCCTGGCCGGCACGCCCATGGTTCCCGTCGGTCAGCACAAGGAGCCGGCGCGATGATGAGCTCACTGATCTGGGGCGCGGTGCTGATCGTCGTGCTGTTCGTGCTGCTCTCCCCGCTGGAATCACTGAACTGGTGGGCTAGCCGCGGCGAGCGTGAAGTGCGACAAACGATGGAGCAACTCGCGCTCGAGCCATCGTCGGAGGCGTCCTCCGAGCACTACCTCGTCTACCTGTCTGGGGTGGGTACGCTGGGCGGTGAGTTGTCCCGTCGGGAGCAGGCTTGGCTGGACGAGCTGGCCCGACGGATGCCGGGTGTGCGCATCGTCGACGACGTGTTCCCTTACGCGGTGAACAACCAGGGCCTGCTCCAACGCACCACGGCGTGGCTGTGGGGAACGTTGGACAAGCTGCGGCGCGGGCGGTTCCCCGTGATGCTCCCGACGCTGATCAACCTGCGGAACGTGGCGCAGGTGCTCGTCTCGGCCGATCCGCGTTACGGCCCGACGTTCAACATCGGCCTGGCGCAGGAGATTTGGCGCTCGCTCCAGCGCAAGGGCTACGTTCGAGGGAGTGACGTGCCCGTCACCCTCATCGGGTTCTCCGGAGGGGCCCAGATGGCGCTCGGATCCGGATGGTTCCTGGACCGCTTCGGCATACCCGTCAACCTCATCTCCATCGGCGGCATCTTCGGTGACGACCCCGGCCTCGACAAGATGCAGCACATCTGGCACCTCACCGGCACCGGCGACCGCTTCCACTACATCGGCAACATCGCTTTCCCCGGGCGTTGGTTCACTGCGCCGTTCTCGTCGTATGGGCGCATCCGGCGCTCCGGCCGATTTGAGCGGCGCACCATCGGCCCCATGGGGCACGCCGGCGCCCAAGGCTACTTGGGGCGACGAGCGATCGGCCCCGACGGACGATCGTTCGCGCAGATGACCACCGATGCGATCTGCGACATCATCCAAGCCGACAAGGCCTAGCTGGACTGACCGGAGACGTTGATTGGGTGGGTGATGGAGTATCTTCCGTTGCATTTTGTAACTACTGGTGTGTACAGTCGGAGCGTGGACACGAGGACACGTCTTGTGGATGCAGCCCAGGAGCTGCTGTGGGAGCGGGGTTACGCAGCAACCAGCCCGAAGGAGATCTTGAGCCGAGCCGACGCCGGCCAAGGCAGCATGTACCACCACTTTTCGGGGAAACAGGCTCTCGCTGTGGCTGCACTCGAAGCCAGTGCGGAAGCCATGCGGGAGGATGCGGATGCCCTGCTTCGTGGCGAAGGGACGGCCACAGAACGTCTCGTCGCCTACCTTGAACGTCAACGTGATTCGCTCCGAGGCTGCCGTATGGGTCGTATGACGTATGACGCCGACGTGCTCGCTACACCTGAGCTGCTTCAGCCGGTGTCCGAGACCTTGGCGTGGTTGGTGGAGATGATCGGGGCAGTTGTCAGCGAAGGGGTTGAAGCAGGTGAGTTCCCGCCCGAGACTGACGCCCACCAGTTGGCCTCGTTGGTTGTGGCTACAGTGCAAGGCGGTTATGTCCTGGCTCGCGCGCAGCAAGATCCCGCTGAGTTTGACGCAGCCGTCCACGGTGCAAGCACTCTCCTGCGCACTTGGAGTCGAGGATGACCCTGGGGTACGGAAGGGCACCGTCGACTCTGGGTGTCTACGCTGTCACGTTCATTGCTGAGGGCGCACCCGCCGGCACACCCTCCGAGGTACGGCGGCTCTGCGTCACGGACGGCGTTGCTCCGGCCCACGTCGAAGGACAACCACCCCGGCACCTGACCGATGGCGAGTCCGTCTGGAATGATGCCGGCCAGCGGCACTGGTCTGGCTCTACAGCCGAACATTCGATGGCCTGTCGACTATCGACCGGAGGGAACCCGTTACTCCCACGACCGAGTGCCACGCAATCAACATTCAAGGGGAATCACTGATGTACGCCATGCAGTACCAGGTCACTTTGCCCACCGACTATGACATGCAGATCATCCGCGATCGTGTCACTCGGACGGGTCATCTCATGGACGGCTACCTCGGACTGGAGTTTAAGGCCTACCTCATCCAGGAGAAGGCCAAGGGCGCGCCTCAGAACTCCTACGCTCCCTTCTACGTCTGGCGCGACATCGACGGGATGCGCCAGTTCTGCTGGGGAGAACCCGGCTACTCGGCCATCGTGCGCGACTTTGGTCGCCACTCGATCCAGGACTGGACACTCCACCAGCTCGTCGCTGGCGCGGCCGAGTATTCCGACGCCCGTAGCCTCACCGTCAAGAACGTGCCTCTGCCGGCCAGTGCCGCGCCGTCCGACTGCATCGAAGGCACCACCGCCGACTTCCTCGCGGTGAACACTGACTCCACCGTGGCCCGAATCACCGCCATTGATGTCACCACCTGGGATGCCATCCTCGTCGAACTCAGTACTCGTGAGGCCGACGAGAGCTCCACCGATGTCACCGCCTACGAGGTATTGCACGTTTCTGCTGCCGCCTGAGCCGCCAACGATTCAGCCGCCCGCCTGTGGTTGAACAACGGTCCCGGTCGGTGCGCCTGCAACTGGGGTGAGCGCTTGTTGCATGGGCCAAAAAAGGGCGCAGCACCTGTGCCCCGCGACTCCGGATGGAGTGCGGGGTCCCGGTGAGGTGAGTCGGTGTTACGCGGCGCGTGCCCAGTCGGGTGGTGGTTCGTCGACGGGTGGCTGCAGCGGCAGCTCCGGTATGGGGGCGATGGGCACGTCGGGCACCTGGGTGCACACACTGCCCCGTCCTGTCACCAGATATTGATAGCCAAGCGGCGAGCTCCAGTGGAATACCCCAGGTTCTGGCTGCTCGAGATGCCAGTGGCCAGCGGTTTTCATCCGGTGCGCCCGACGATCCAACGGGCCAAGGTTTGCCATGCTCGTCGAAGCTTCGTCGTGATTGGGGGAATATGCGACGGTGTGGTCGACGTCGCAGTTACGTGCCTTGGTGGCGGAAAAGGGAAACACCGAGCGCGGATTGCGGACCTGCAAGGCGCGGTGTTGGTCGAGGCTCGGCTCCTTGCCAGGCCTGTCTGGGACCAAGTTCGGATCAAGTACCGGACGTACAGTGACGGTGGAACCAGAGAGGAACTCCGGCAGTGTCGAGGTGAGCAAATGGCCCCAACCCTCGACGTAGGCCGCCGACCCGAGTGGGGCCGCGCCGTGAGCTGCCAGAGAGGCTTCGTCGGTGGAGTGCTCCGCAGGCACGTGTACCACCATCTCGACGCTCATCAACGACTCTTGCCCGACGGCTTGCTGAGCAAAGATGCCGAAGGCGGCGGCACGGCGCTGACCACGGATGAAGGATGCGCGTTCGTGTGCTTCGAGCTCGCTTGGAACCTCGGGCTCAGGGAGTGTGGCGGCGATCTGGTCTAAGGCTTGGTCGAAGAGCACGCCGTCGGAGGCCGCGACCTTGCCGAAGATGCCGACATGATCATCTTCGAATCTACCGACGTGCACGAAGCGCTCCGCTGCTGCGACACGGGCGCGACGCTTGGCCGCCTCGGGATCCGCTTCTATCACCCATGCGGGCAGCTCTTCCAAGAGCGTCCACACAGAATGCATGCCCAGCCAGTGCGATGCGCGGCGATCTACCTCTAGGGCTCCCAAGTACGGGAGTTTCTTGCTGGCTTCCTCAACCTTCACTGCCATCCACCACTGAATGCCTCCCCGGATGAACAGCCCCCATAGACGCGGATGTCGTGCGCGAATACTCAAAGCTTGGCAAACGCGTTCTCGCATGGCGGAAAAGCTCATGCCGGTTGCCGCGCCCGCTTCAAGCACGAACGCTTCCGATGGGCCACGCACGCCGTCGCGCCCCGAGGAGAGCCGCTTGACGCTGAGTGCTGCGGGAAGCTCAGGCTCCTCTTCCAAGGCGTACGTATCTGAGGCGTCAAGCAGCGCGACAACCTCCGCCACCTCCGCAGCGCGAGCGGCATTGCGGGCGTGCGTCATGGCGGCGAATGCGAGGGCTGCTGCATCGGACATCGTTGTTCTCCTTCGACACCGCCTAGTTTACCGAACAAATGTCCAAATCCAAGCGCTATCTGCTTGCCTGTGGATAATTTTTCGCGCGGCGCCCGTCGTGCACTCACGCCGGCGCAGTATCCGTTGGGGCCCAGTAGAGTATCCCCATGCTGAAACGTGAATCGGCGCCGCTGGCGTACCGAGCGCTGGTAGGTGTTGCGCGTTCCCTACTGCCGCTGGTGGTAACGAGGCATTGGCGGGGGCTGCACCGCGTTCCGAAGGCCGGAGGTGTGCTCGTCGTCAGCAACCACACGTCGAATTTCGACACCATCACGCTCGGGGATGCACTCATTGCCGCAGGAAGGTGGCCGCGGTTTCTCGGCAAGTCTGAGATTTGGCGAGTGCCCGTGCTCGGTTGGCTCGCGGTGCAGTGCAGGCAGATTCCCGTCGAACGTCACACGGCCCGGGCGAAAGACGCGCTTCGACATGCGGCGAGTGCCTTGCGGCAAGGCGACTGCGTCGCCATGTTTCCAGAAGGCACCATTACCCATGACCCCGAAGGCTGGCCGATGGTGGCGCGCGCGGGAGCGGCCCGCCTGGCGCTCACCACAGGTGCGCCGGTCATCACCGTCGCGCAAGAAGGCTGTCAAGAAGTGCTGGGCGGGCGTCGGCTCAATCTTGGCAAACTGTTTTCTCTTCGCCGTCGACCAATCCGTCTCGCGGTGGGGGAACCCGTCGACCTCACCGATCTACGTTCCGAAAGCCCTAGTGAAGAAACGGTTCAAGAAGCCAACCGTCGAATCACTGAAGCGCTCACGAAGGTGTACGCCGAAGTACGTGGTGAAGACGTGCCCGAGCTGATCTGGAACAACTGGAAAAAGGAATACGTCAGCCGAGCCGAGTGATGGCGTCGACGATGAGTTCCTCGCCCTCCACGTGAAAGCGCACGTTGCACCCGGCGAAGGCCACGCCGTACTGTCGCTCGTCACGCTGGTAGGCCGGGCGGGGGTCTTCCTGCAGAAGCCCGACGAGCGCGTCGCGCTTCGCGCTTGGTACGCTCCGCAACAGCTCGTCGGGTACGCGGACCTGCAATCGGTAATCGCTGTTTCGCACCGTGAACCCGAACTGGGCATCTGGGTGCACGTCTGCTGACACGTACGGTTTGATGTCCAATATTGGCGTGCCGTCGACGAGGTCAGCGCCTGCTACTTGGAGCTCCGGGCCGGGATTGACGCGAATCAGGCGCACGCAGGACAGCCCGATGGGGTTGGGGCGAATAGGGGAGCGCGTGGCGAACACACCCATGCGCTCGTTGCCGCCCAGGCGCGGCGGGCGGACCGTCGGGGCCCAACGGTTCGGAGAGTGTGAAAACTCCCACAGCAGCCAGATGTGGGAGAAATCTTCGATCCCTCGCACGGCGTCGAGAATTCGGTATTGCGGTTCGAATACGACGCGCCCTTCCAGGTCCGGCACCAGGCCGGCCTGACGGGGGATACCGAATTTCTCTGGAAAATCGGTGTGGATGTGTGCGATGGGCTTCATGGCGCCCACTGTAGGATGGCGGGCGCAGTATTGAGGAGGCATCACCATGTCGGAGCGCACTAAGGTAGCCCTGGTGTTTGGAGGCATTTCGCCAGAACACTCCATTTCTTGCCTGACGGCAGCCAGCGTGCTGGGTGCCGTCGACCGCACCCGCTACGACGTCGTCGGGATCGGCATCTCCAAGACGGGGCGTTGGACGCAGGTGCCGCTTGACGTATTGGCCGCCTACGCCATCGTCGGCGGCGTCGCGCCCGAAGTGGCGGAGCCCGACGACGATGCCGTGTGGATGAGCACTGCGGATGGCTGCCAGATCGCCACTCGCAGCGGCGAGCAACTCATCGACGTGAACGACGTTGACGTCGCCTTTGCACTGCTGCACGGCCCCTACGGCGAAGATGGCACCATCCAAGGCCTCTTCGAGATGATGGGCATCCGGTATGTCGGTTGTGGTGTCACGTCGAGCGCGGTTGGTATGGACAAGCACTTCATGCGGCAGGCCTTCGAGGCCGCGGGGCTCGCCGTCGGGCCCTACGTCGTCGCCACCGACCGTCGCTGGCGCTTCTTCCGCGACGAGGTGTTGGCTGAATGCAACACGCTTACCTACCCACTCTTCGTGAAGCCATGCCGCGGCGGTTCGTCGCTGGGCATCACCAAAGTGGACGCACCGGAACAGCTTGCCGAAGCCATCGAATATGCCCGCCAGTTTGATCCGAAAGTGATCGTTGAGGCAGGGGTGAAAGCCCGCGAGATCGAGTGCGCGGTGCTCGCCAACCCGGATCTGCCTGACGGCTGCGAGGCCTCGCCGCTTGGCGAAGTGCGGGTACTCGATGACGGTGGGTTTTACGACTACGAGACCAAATACTTCGACGAGCAAGGCGCGGCCCTCGACATTCCCGCCAAGGTGGATGAACCCCTCGCAACTCGCATCCAGGAACTCGCGAAGCGTGCATTCCATGCTCTCGACGGTGAAGGCCTAGCCCGCATCGACTTCTTCTTGACCGACGATGGCGAGGTGCTCATCAACGAGGCCAACACCATGCCTGGGTTCACGCGTATCTCGATGTTCCCCTCGTTGTGGCAGTCCACTGGCATGAGCTACGCCGAGCTTGTTGGACGTCTGATCGACGTCGCTGCTTCGCGCAAGGTGGGGCTCAGATGAGCGACGAATTCGAGATCATCGCGAACATCACCGGGAATCTCCCCATGAACGATCACGTTGTATTGGGGCCCGGCGACGACGCGGCCACCCTACGATTCGACGGCAATGCCGTCGTGAGCACGGACATCCTAGTCGAGAACGTGCACTTCAAACGTGCCTGGAGCACCCCCGATCAGGTGGGGCGAAAGGCCGTCGCCTGCAACGTCTCCGACATCGAAGCGATGGGGGCACGCCCGGTGGCCGTCGTCGTCGCACTTGCATTCCCGAAGGACACCGACGATGCGTGGGTGAACGCTTTCGGCGATGGCGTGCGCGTCGAAAGTGAGCTCGCCGACGTAGCGGTGGTGGGCGGTGACCTGTCGCGTTCGGATGTGATCGCATGCTCGGTGACGGCGATCGGCGACCTCGGTCCACGCGAAGCCGTGACTCGCTCTGGCGCTCGCCCGGGGGACACCGTCGCGTACTTCGGGAAGCTTGGCTGGGCAGCCGCAGGCCACGCTGCCCTCTCGCGCGGCTTCCGTTCGCCGAAAGACGTGGTGCGTCTCGCACTGCAGCCGGAAGTCGCCTACGGCCAGGGCATTATCGCATCCGCGGCGGGAGCCACAGCGATGATCGACATCTCCGACGGACTCGTACAAGACCTCGGACACATCGCTCGAAGGTCGGGGGTGCGAATCGGCGTCGCTTCCGATGCGCTGGAAATTACCGAGCCCATGACCCGGGTGGCCACCGCGACGGGAAAGGATCCGCTCAGCTTCGTGCTCGGCGGGGGAGAGGACTATGCGCTCGTCGCCACGTTCCCTGACGCCGCGCAACTGCCTGAGGACTGGACTGCCATCGGGCGCGTAGAGCAAGGCGAAGGCGTCACCGTCGACGGATCTCCCGCAGAGTTCACAGGCTGGAACCACTTCGCCTAGCGCGAACCTGCTGGAAAAGCGTCCTTGCCGGGCGTGGGAATGGAGTCTCAGCCAAGAAGCGCCATAAGATTGCCCCTATGGCGTCCCGCGTTTCTTCCTCGTCGCGGAACGGCTCCAAATCTGCCCCCCGTAAGGGCAAGACCCGTTCTGCTGCACGCAAACCATCGTCCGCATCCAAAGCCAACCAAGGCACCGGTGCGGGCGCCGTCGTACTCAAAGGGATCGGCAAGACATTTGCCGCCCTCGCCAGCGGTATCGGGTGGCTGGCACGCTCCGTCGGCGGCTCGGCCAGAGACATCGATCCGAAACTGCGTCGTGACGGCCTAGGGCTGTTGCTTTTCGCCCTTGCCATCGTGGCAATGGGTGGTGTCTGGTTTAGCTTGCCGGGCGTCTCCCATGGGCTCTCCATAGCGCTCACGACGGTGTTCGGCTCGCTCGCGATAGCGGTGCCTGCAGTGCTCTTGTACGCATCTTGGCGTGTGCTGCGCAACCCGCGCGACGTGGAGCGCGCACCTAGGCTCGGCCTGGGCTGGACGCTGCTGGTCTTCGGCGTCCTCGGTCTCCTCAACATTTCGAAGGGCTTGCCACGCCCGGACAACATGGATGCACTGCGCGAGGCGGGAGGCATCCTCGGCTTTCTGTCTTCGTCCTTGCTCGTGGACCTCATGACGGCATGGGTGGCAGTGCCCCTGCTCGTGCTCGTCACGCTGTTCGCCGCGCTCATCATCATCGGACGCCCCCTTGTCGATATCGTCGACGGGGTCCGCGCCGTGTTCGCAACGCTCGTCGAGGGTTCCGACGAAGAGATCGCCAAGCGACAGGAACGCAAGGCGAAGCGAGACGAACAACGTCGCGAGCGTGAAGCGTCGGAGAAGCTCGAGTTCGGCGTCGACAAGCCATATGACACGCCGCTCATCGAAGACCATGTGGATGACCCTGAGGTCGTCGAAGACGTTTACGACTTCGAGGCCCTGAACGAGCCCGAACCGCAGGTCGACGAGCAACCGGCCAAGCCGGTCACTGCCGGCAAGCGCAAGCCCGACCCGGTGCCCGACGTGCAGGTGGGCCAGGTAGAGGCCGCGCCGGCACCAGCCACCGTGGACCCGCCGCGCGGGGAACAGCTGATGCTCTCTGGCGACGTGGTCTACCACCTTCCGGAACAGACGCTGCTGGTGCCCGGCTCGAAGCCCAAGGCGCGCACGGAAGCGAGCGACAGGATTGTTCGCCAGCTCACCGAGGTGCTGACCGAATTCGAGGTCGATGCGCAAGTCACCGGCTACACCCGTGGCCCGACGGTGACCCGCTACGAGATCGAGTTGGGCGCCGCGGTGAAGGTCTCCAAGATCACCGGCCTGCAAGACAACATCGCCTACGCCGTCGGCTCCAACGAACTGCGCATCCTGACGCCCATCCCAGGGAAGTCGGCCATTGGCATCGAGATCCCGAACGTCGACAAGGAAGTGGTCTCGCTCGGCGATGTTTTGCGCTCTCCGAAGGCGCAGGCCGACCATCACCCACTCACCGTCGGCCTGGGTAAGAACGTCGATGGCGGATTCGTCATCGCGAACATGGCCAAGATGCCGCACCTTCTCGTCGCCGGTGCCACAGGTTCTGGTAAATCGAGCTTCATCAACTCGCTCATCACGTCCATCATGATGCGCGCCACGCCCGATGAGGTGCGCCTCATCCTCGTCGACCCGAAGCGAGTGGAACTGAATCAGTACGAGGGCATCCCGCACCTGATAACGCCCATCATCACCAACCCGAAGAAGGCTTCCGAGGCGCTCGCGTGGGTGGTGCGGGAGATGGACATGCGCTACGACGACCTGGCGAACTTCGGGTTCCGTCACGTCGACGATTTCAACAAGGCCGTGCGCGCCGGCCAGGTGCAGGCGCCCGAAGGATCCGAGCGCAAGCTGGAGCCATACCCCTACCTCCTCGTCGTGGTGGACGAGCTCGCCGACCTCATGATGGTGGCGGCCCGCGAGGTGGAGGACTCCGTCGTGCGCATCACGCAGCTCGCGCGAGCCGCGGGCATTCACCTGGTGCTGGCTACGCAGCGCCCTTCGACAGATGTGGTCACGGGCCTCATCAAGGCGAACGTGCCCTCCAGGCTCGCGTTCGCGACCTCGTCGATGACGGACTCTCGAGTCATCCTGGACCAGCCAGGCGCTGAGAAGCTCGTCGGCAAGGGCGACGGGCTCTTCCTGCCGATGGGGGCTGGCAAGCCCATTCGTGTGCAGGGCGCCTGGGTGAACGAGTCAGAGATCCGCGAGGTGGTCTCGCACATCAGCAACCAGCTACAGCCTGAATATCGAGACGACGTGACCGCGGGCGCTGCGACGGAGAAGAAGGTCGTCGATGATATCGGCGACGACTTGGAGCTCGTGCTCGACGCGTGCCGACTCGTCGTGGAGCTCCAGCTGGGTTCGACGTCGATGCTGCAGCGCAAGCTGCGCGTCGGGTTTGCGAAGGCCGGTCGACTCATGGACATTCTTGAATCACGGGGTGTGGTGGGCCCGTCGGAAGGGTCGAAGGCGCGCGAGGTGCTCGTGAAGCCCGACGATCTTGACGAGGTTCTCGCAAACCTTTCGGCGGGATAGACTGATGCGGCTATGACCATGCACTCTGTTCACATTGCATCGCTTGGCTGCGCGCGCAACGACGTCGACTCCGAGGAGCTCGCCGCACGTCTCGAAGCGGGCGGGTTCCAGCTCGTTGACGATCCCGAGACCGCCGAGACCGTCGTCGTCAACACGTGCGGTTTCGTCGAGCAGGCCAAGAAGGACTCCATCGACACGCTGCTCGCCGCTTCCGACATGAAGCAGGACGGAGCCGTGAAATCGGTGGTGGCTGTGGGCTGCATGGCTGAACGCTACGGCGTCGAATTGGCGAAGGAGCTCCCCGAAGCCGACGCGGTACTTGGATTTGACTCCTACGCCGACATCGCCGAACGACTCCGCTCCATTCTCTCAGGGGAACGCCCGGCCTCGCACGTGCCCAAGGACCGCCGCACGTTGTTGCCGTTGTCGCCGGCGGAACGCCCCATTGCCGCCCGAGATTTGGCGGTGCCCGGTCACGCCTGGTTGCCCCACCGTCGGAGGCTGTCCGATGCGCCGTGGTCGAGCCTGAAGATCGCGTCTGGGTGCGACCGTCGCTGCGCTTTCTGCGCCATCCCGACTTTCCGCGGCTCCTACTTGTCCCGTCCGAGCGACGAGATCGTGCAAGAGGCTCGCTGGCTGGTGGAACAAGGCGTCAAAGAGGTGTTCCTGGTGAGCGAAAACACCTCCAGCTACGGTAAAGACCTCGGCATGGACGAACGCCTGGAGAGCCTGGTGGCGAAGCTCTCGCAGGTGGATGGTCTCGAATGGATTCGGGTCAGCTACTTACAGCCGGCGGAGATTCGCCCGTCCATGCTGCATGCGCTCTTGACTACCGAGAAGGTTGTGCCGTACTTCGACCTCAGCTTCCAGCATGCATCCCAGAGCTTGCTGCGCCGCATGCGCCGCTTCGGTGATGCAGACAGCTTCCTTGCGCTGATTCAACAGATTCGTAGCTACGCCCCGCAAGCCGGGATTCGCTCCAACTGCATCGCAGGATTCCCAGGCGAGACGGAGGCCGACGTCGAAACGCTACGTCAGTTCATCATCGACGCTCAGCTAGATGTGATGGGCGTGTTTGGGTACTCCGACGAGGAGAACACCGAAGGCGCCACACTCGACGGGCATCTGGACGAGCAGGAGATTGAGCAGCGTCGCGCGATGCTTGCGGACGTTGCGCTCGAGGTCTCTGAGGCGCGGGCTGCGGACCGCATTGGTGAACCACTCAGGGTGCTGGTGGAGACGAACGAAGACGGGGGTGCTGTTGGGCGTGCCGAGCACCAGGCGCCGGAGACCGACGGTGTTGTCATGCTCGCAGGCGAGTACCCAAAGGGCACATTCGTCGACGCGGTCGCCGTCGACACCGAGGGCATTGATCTCATCGCGGAGGCATCATGACGAATCAGCCGGATGATCAGCAGGTTAGCAACTGGAATGTGCCGAACGTGCTGACGGTGATCAGAATCATCCTCGTGCCGGTGATGGTGGTGCTGCTCTTCTTGGATCCTGCGAGCACGCCCATGCGGATTGCTGCGACGTCAGTCTTCGCCGTCGCGATGATTACCGATTTCCTCGACGGCAATATTGCGCGCAAATACAATTTGATTACGGATTTCGGCAAGCTGTGGGATCCGATTGCCGACAAGGCTCTCACCGGTGCGGCATTCATCTCGCTGAGCATCCTCACGCACGTCGACGGGCAACCGGAGCTGCCGTGGTTCTTCACCATCATCATCCTGGTGCGCGAGTGGGGCATCACGCTGCTTCGTGACAGGCTGAAGAAGCGCGGCATTATCATGGCCGCCAACAAGGGTGGGAAGGCCAAGACCGTCACCCAGACTGCCGCGCTGCTGCTGTTCTTGCTGAACCTGCATGTCCTTCCTGGCTGGCTGCAAGTGGTGGGCTGGGTGCTCATGTGGGCAGCGCTCATCTTGACCGTCATTACTGGCTTCGATTACCTGCGCGCGGCATGGGCTGCGACGCGGACAAACGCAGACGGCGAGGCATCCGCTCCCCGCAGGCCGGATGCCGAGGCTCAGTCCGACGAGAGCGCCGACGTGGCGGAACCGGGGCAAGAGCCTGCCACGCCTCGCAGGGCGTTGCCGGAGGAATGATGACCGATCCTGCCGAGGTCATCATTCGTCAGATGAACCGACGTGGCTGGACGCTCGCCACTTGTGAGTCTCTGACGGGAGGCGCACTTGGCGCAGCGATCACCTCCGTATCCGGCGCATCGACGGTGTACCGCGGAGGTCTTGTCACATACGCAAGTGACCTCAAGGCGTCGCTCGCGGGGGTGGACCCGTCGTGGATAGATCAGCACGGTGTGATCAATGAGCGCACCGCCATCCAGATGGCCGACGGGGCCCGTCGCGCATGCAGTGCGAGCTGGGGAATCTCCACCACGGGCGTCGCGGGGCCCACGATGCAAGACGGGGAGCCCGTCGGCACAGTCTGGATCGGCGTTGCTCGGCCCGGTGAGGACACCGCTGCTCGGCGGTTCCAATTCGACGGTGACCGCGCGCGCATCCGACTAGATACCGTCGACGCAGCGCTTCGGATCGTGCTGGACTGCATGGGGTGGGAATAAACCTGGCTGCTCGTCCGTTGTACCTTTCGACGCAGGCGACGGACCTGCGAGTTTGGGTAGGTGACGATGAAGAGCATTGTCTTGCGTGAAGTCATTGGACAGACGCTTCGTGAACTGCGTGGTGACGCAGGGATGACGCTGCGCCAAGTCTCCACCGCTTCGGTGGTCTCGTTGGGATACCTCTCGGAGATTGAGCGAGGGCATAAAGAAGCATCGAGCGAAGTCCTGGCCTCGGTATGTAAAGCGCTTGATGTCTCGCTCAGCGAGCTGCTTGGTTTGGTGGCAGTGAAAGTCAGCACCGCCGAAATGGCGCAGGGAGGCGTTGCCATCGCTGCGTGATCGAGCAATGCTCCGCTGACTATGTGGAGACTACGACCACCTTGACGCCCAGTTTGCGTATGCGTTGCAGCTCCGCGTTCGACGCGCCGTCGTCCGTGACGAGCACGTTGACGCGTGCCATCTCCCAAATCGGTGCCCGCGTGGATTCTCCGATCTTGCTCGAATCCATCGTCGCGATTACTCGTCTAGCTCGCTGTAGCATCGCCCGATTCGTTCGCGCCTCCACCTCGTCATGGGTGGTGAGTCCCTGCTTGGCGCTGCACCCGTCGGCGCCTACGATCGCCGTATCAATATGGACCAGCCGCATCGTGGATTCAGCCAAAGGGCCGCCGAGCTCCAAGGAGTTTGAGCGTAGGACTCCACCCGCGATCAGCACCTTGTCCTGGCCGAGTTCTGCAGCCTCCAGGCCGATGCTGATGGAGTTGGTGATGATCGTGAGATCAGTGCGGTGACGAAGCTCGCGTAGCACCGCGGCCGTGGTGCTCCCGCCGGTGAGCGCGACGGCGTGGCGTCCCTGCGGCACTTCGAGCGCGGCCCGGCATCCGATAGCCCGTTTCAGCTCCACCTGCCGGGTGTCACGGAGATGAAATGGCAACTCGGCGTCAGCGCGAGAGATTGGACGAACTCCGCCGTGGGTGCGCTCGACGAGCCCCTGGGCTGCGAGTTGCGTCACATCGCGCCGGATCGTGGCTGCGGACGCGCCGAGCTGCTCGGCGAGGCTCACCAAAGACACGGCACCGCGCTCTTGCACACACTCCAGGAGTGCGACGAGGCGGTCCGAACGCCTCTTCGATGAGCCACCATGCATGACGTGAAATATACTCGACCAGGTGCGCGAAGCTGAGTTGTGGATGAGGATGAACGACGTCCTAGGCGAGGACTATGCACCCGTGTGGGCAGAAACAATGGTGCTCGGCGAACTCGGTTCGCGCACGGTAGTGCAAGCCATCTCAGACGGCATCGATAGCAAGCGCATCTGGTTGGCGGTGTGGGCGCAATTGGAACTGGCGGACACATTGCGTTGATGTTCAGATCCAGCGTGTCGAGTCTACATTCGAACAGATGTTCGCTACCTTGGTGTGCGGTAGTTATCCACAGGCTTACGATTCGTTGCAAATTTGTCGGTGCTCGCTGACAAAGTACTGGGCGTAACGCTTCACCGCCACACACTTGAGAAGAGGAACATCCATGGCAGCAGTCGCAGATAGGACCAAGGCGCTCGAGGCCGCGTTGGAACAAATTGAGAAGGCGCACGGCAAGGGCTCAGTGATGCGTCTCGGTGCGGACACCCGTCTGCCCGTCGACGTCATCCCCACCGGGTCGGTTGCACTCGACGTCGCACTCGGTATCGGCGGACTACCGCGCGGGCGCATCGTCGAAATCTACGGTCCTGAATCCAGCGGTAAAACCACGGTCGCACTGCACGCCATCGCAAATGCGCAGAAGGAGGGTGGCATCTGCGCGTTCATCGACGCCGAACATGCACTGGACCCGGATTATGCGCAAAAACTCGGAGTCAACACCGACGAGCTGCTCGTCTCGCAGCCTGACAACGGCGAGCAAGCGCTAGAAATCGCCGACACACTGGTCCGATCCGGGGCGCTGACGCTCATCGTCGTGGACTCCGTCGCGGCACTCACTCCCCGCGCTGAGATCGAGGGCGAGATGGGCGACTCGCACGTCGGCCTCCAGGCGCGCCTCATGAGCCAGGCATTGCGCAAGATGACTGGCGCGCTCAAGAACGCCCAGACCACCGCCATTTTCATTAACCAGCTGCGCGAAAAGATCGGTGTGATGTTCGGCAACCCAGAGACCACCACCGGCGGGCGGGCGCTGAAGTTCTATTCCTCCGTGCGCCTAGACGTTCGTCGTATCGAGACGCTGAAAGACGGCAGCGACATGGTGGGCAACCGCACGCGCGTGAAAGTGGTCAAGAACAAGGTGGCCCCGCCGTTCAAGCAGGCTGAGTTCGACATCATGTACGGGCAGGGCATCTCGCGCGAAGGTTCGCTGCTAGACATGGGCGTCGATGCGGGCATCATCCGGAAAGCTGGCGCATGGTTCACCTACGAATCCGATCAGCTCGGTCAGGGCAAGGAAAACGCTCGTAACTTCCTGAAACAGCACCCCGAGGTGGCGGAGGAGCTCGAGCGCCGCATCCGTCTCCACCTAGGAATTGACGCTTCGCAGGAGGTCCCTGAAGGCGTCGATCCAGAGACGGGTGAAGTCGATTTCTGACCTGGAGTTCGCCCGCAAAATCGCACTCGACCTCCTGAGCGTTCGACCGCGCTCGGAGGCCGAGCTGCGCACCGCACTCTCGAAGAAGAACGTGCCGGAGGAGTACATCGACGAGCTGTGCGGGCGCTTCACCGAGGTTGGTCTGCTGGATGACGCGCAGTTTGCCTCCATGCTGGCAAGTAGTCGCTCGTCGTTCTCGCATCACGGAAAGCGTCGTATCAGGCAGGAGCTTCGCCATAAAGGCATCGACGACGTTGATGCGCAAGCTGCGCTGGCTCAGATCGACGATGAAGCGGAGCTGGAAGCCGCGCGAGCCGTAGCCAGGCGCAAGTATCGGAGCCTTGCCCGCCTCGAGCCGCACGTGGCGAGGCGTCGCCTAGCTGGCGCGCTCGCCAGGCGCGGCTTCGGTCCGGGGACCGTCATGCAAGTCACGAGAGAGACACTGGTAGATTTGCCCGACGACGACTGGTGAGGAGACCGCGCATGGATTGGCTGCCCTGGGGTATTGCGGTGGCAGCACTCGTCGCCGCAGTGTTTGTCCTCGCGAAGTACAGTCGGGCAGCTGACCGCACTCTGGAGCCTGAACCAGTCGCTCGCGCGGACGCAGTAGACGAGGCGCGACGCCAGCTCGAGCGCGACAAGAAGCACTGGCTGGAGGAACGAGCCGAGGCGCTGCAGGAGCTGGACAACCAACGCGACGCTCTGCGCGCCGAGAAGCAACGCATCGCGGCCCTCACCGAGGCGGAAGCCAAGCAGGAAATTATCGAAGGCGTCCTCCACGAAGCCAAATTGCGCGCTGTGCGTGAGGCACGCGTGTTTGAGCAGGATGCGAGGCGACGAGCCGAGCAGCGGGCGCGCGAGATCGTCGTGGGCGCTGTGCAGCGCGTGGCAGCCGAGCAAACCGCAGAAACGGTTGTCACAACGGTGCCGCTGCCGTCTGAAGACATGAAGGGCAGAATCATCGGCAAGGAGGGCCGCAATATTCGCGCCTTCGAGCAGGCTACTGGTGCAAACCTGCTCATCGACGATGGCCAGTCGGTCACTGTCAGCTGCTTCGACCCGGTTCGACGTCAAACAGCCAGGCTCGCCATCGAGGCGTTGATCGCTGACGGCAACATCCACCCGGCACGCGTGGAGCATGAAGTCACCAAGGCCACGAGGCGCATGGAGCAGCACATGCGAGACGCCGCAGAGTCGACACTTGCCGACGTCGGCATCACCGACCTCGATGCCGAGCTCGTGCCTTATCTCGGGAGGCTCGCGTTTCGCACCAGCTACGGGCAAAACGTCCTCGATCACCTTGTGGAATGCGCACACCTGGCAGCCGCCATGGCAGGGGAACTGGGCATGGACGTAGCCCGCAGCAAACGCGCCGCATTCCTCCATGACATCGGCAAGGCGTTGACGCACGAGCGGGAGGGCTCGCACGCACTCCTGGGAGCTGATCTGCTGCGTAAGCACGGGGAATCGGAAGACATCGTGCACGCCGTCGAAGCCCACCACGGGGAGGTGGAGCCGCGCACACCATTGGCGCTGCTCACCCAGGCTGCGGACGCCATCTCAGGCTCCCGACCGGGTGCGCGCCGAGAATCGCTAGAGGCCTATTTGGAGCGCATGCAGTCGCTGGAACACATTGCTTCGGATAGGCCAGGGGTGGCTAAGGCGTATGCGATGCAGGCAGGTCACGAGGTGCGTGTGTTGGTGCAGCCCGACCAGGTGGATGACGCCGCAGCCGAGGTGCTGGCACATGACATCGCCAAGGAGATTGAGGAGCAGCTGCAATACCCAGGGCTGATTCGGGTGACGGTGGTGCGAGAATCACGCGCGACGGCTACCGCTCACTGATCGACGTCAACCGCGCACGCGGATGCCCCACGTGCCCGACGTTGCTTCACCAGGGTTGAGGCGGATGAGATCGTCGTGGGTCACGCCCTCGTTGAAGGCATCCGGACCGCACGTCATCGGCTCGACCGCGATCGAAGGACGCTCAGGATGCGTGAACATCTGCACCCAGCGGTGGTGCCCATCGGCCCAGAGCGTTACCCGTCGGTTGGAGCCGGTCAAGTTGATTTCCCAGCCCTCCGGTGCGGCGGTGAACGCAGTGTCCATAACCACGTCGGACAGGGGGCGAGGCTTCCTGAAGTCATGCTCATCGCTGACATCGTCGAGGCTGGTTGGCAGGAGTCGCTCGTCGACGAACAGCTCTTGAGCGAAGGGAGACTCAAGCTCTACGTCCGCGATCTCGTCGAAGCGGAAGTACAGGTGAGATCCGTAGCCGAAAGGAAAGGCGACGTCGCCGACGTTCGTAGCCTCCCACGACACGGTGAGCCCACCGTCGACGATCTCGAATCTGCTGTAGAGCTGGCAGATAGCGGGCCAGCCAACCTGCGGGTAGATAACCGTCGACAAGGTGACGTGCGTGTCGGAGCGTTCCACCAGGCGCCATTCGAGAGCGTAGGCGAGGCCGTGGAGTGCGCACGAACGTGACGGCTCGTTGATGGGCAGCTGCAACTCTTCGCCGTTGAAGGTGTACCGGCCATCACGCACACGGTTCGGCCAAGGCGCCAATGACGTGCCGAACCAGGGCAAGAAGGGCTCATCGTCTTGGAGCCCATCCAGCATCTCGGTGCCATTCCAGGTCAGGCTGTGCAGCGTGGCGCCCACCTCACCGATGACGGCAGAGACATTGTGTTTGGTGATGCGATAGCGAGTGCCCAAGTGCGAGATCCTCATGCCGGGAGTCTACTGAGCCTTGTGGATCGGGTGGGCGGAATTCAGCGGAGTGCCACTTGGCTGATGGCTAGCGTGGGGTTTTCATCACCGGCGTACCGGGGGCGTTTCGCCGGGTTGCTGCGGGTGGTGACCCTCACGGCAGTGAGATCGTCGTCGGGGTTGAGCGCAAGCCAATCGACGTCACCGAAACGCCACCCGTGCTCGAGCCTGCCTATGGTCCGCCACGAGCCGTGAGCCGT
Organism: Propionibacteriaceae bacterium; assembly: GCA_032576855.1. Lineage (GTDB taxonomy): Bacteria > Actinomycetota > Actinomycetes > Propionibacteriales > Propionibacteriaceae > Arachnia. Next base: position 208,261 of record JAWFWL010000002.1, on the reverse strand, counting down.
GGTGATCTCCACATCCGCGTCTTGCCATTCGCCTGGCCGAAGCGCCACCCCGACGTCCTTCGCTTTCACCGATACCCTGAACCGCAGCGTGACGCGAAGCTCCTGCTGGCTCTCAGCCGCGAAGAGCGCCGAGCCGAGCCCCAACCGCCTGTCGAAGAGACGCTGTTCAGGGGCGTCGCATCCAGAACTGGTTTCGACGGTGACCTCACCCGCGCGGGCCATGGCCAGCAGGTCGAGACTGCCTGCCAGCTGGTCATCGTCAACGGGTGCATCCTCGACGGATTGCAGCGGTACCGTGAACCCCACGAGTTGGCGGGACGCGTAGTCATTCACGATGACTAGCGGATTTGCGTCTGCGGTGAGGGTGAGTGCGGGATTGCCCTGGTCGTTGTTCAGCGCATCCCACACTGGAACCGGCGTCACGTCTGTCCACGGATCAAGTGGTTTCTCGACGATGCCCAGGCACGTCACTCGACGTTCGCCGAATCGTCCTGACCTATCGCCCCAAGCGAGCAGCAAGCGCCCGTCAGCGAGCGGCTGCACCGAAGCCGAAGACTGCATGATGCCCGTCCGTTCCGGGCCTTCCCACGTCTCACCATCGTCGTGGGAACGAAACAACAGCGAGGGAGTGCCCTCCTGTACCGGGCGAAGCCATGCCATGAGGGCCCCGCCACTCATGGTCAGTGTGACTTCGTTCGTGGCCACCGAGCCCGTGTCGAAGACATGGTGATGCGACGCAGGAAAGGATGCGCCATCGTCGGTGGAGCGAATGATCCCGGACCACCCGTGGCCATACACAGGAGCGACGAGCACTCCGTCGGGGGTCTCCATGACTTGGCCGTGCGATGCCATCCATCCGCGTCGGCGGCTCTCGAGCCGCACGGGCATCGTCCAGTGATACCCGCCGTCGTCACTAGACATCACTCGTACCCCGGCGGCCTCGATGTCGCCGAGCTGCGGTTCCGGGCGAGTGAAGAAAATGAGATGCACCGTCCCTGTCGGGCCGACGCTCAACATTGGGTCGCGATCATCGTGATCCGAATCCCAGACCGTCCAAGGTTCGCTCCACGTCGCACCGTCGTCGGTGGACCGCACCAGTTGGAGCACGCCCGAGGGGGAGACATGCTCTTTGCCCTGGCGTGCGACCACCAAGATGGTGCCGTCAGGCAAACGACATGCCCCAGGGAAATGAAACTTCCGACGCTTGGGCGCTTCCGCGACGAAGAAATCGGCCTGCAGCGGGTTTCGCGGTAGACGTCGACTGCGTGATGAGCTGGCGAGGGAAGGAAACGCGCGCAGTGCTGGCTGGGGCATGCCGTGCATTCTCTCGCACTCGGTGGAACCAGGCCAGCCTCGCAGGTACCCTGGTGCGGTTATGACTGAGCGCAGCTACCACGTGATCACCTACGGGTGCCAGATGAACGTGCACGATTCCGAACGCATCAGCGGCCTCCTGGAAGACGCAGGCATGGTGCGAGCCAACGGCGAAGGGCCCAGCGCGGGCGCGGACGTCGTCGTGTTCAACACCTGCGCGGTGCGGGAAAACGCCGACAACCGGCTCTACGGAAACCTCGGGCATATGGCGCGAGTCAAGGAGCAGCATCCGGGCATGCAGATCGCCGTCGGTGGTTGTATGGCGCAGAAGGATCGTGACGTCATCGTCAAGCGGGCGCCGTGGGTTGACGTCGTGTTCGGCACGCACAACGTCGGATCGCTCCCGACGCTGTTGGAGCGGGCACGTGTCGAGCAACAAGCCCAGGTGGAGATCAAGGAAGCGCTGGAGACGTTCCCGTCGAATCTGCCGAGCAGGCGGGAATCGCCATACTCGGGTTGGGTTTCCATCTCAGTTGGGTGCAACAACACCTGTACCTTCTGCATCGTCCCGCAGCTGCGTGGCAAGGAGACGGACCGTCGGCCTGGCGACATTCTCGCCGAGATCCGCATGCTGGTCGACGAGGGTGTCCAGGAGATCACCCTGCTCGGCCAAAACGTGAACGCCTACGGCGTCGAATTCGGCGACCGGCAAGCGTTCGCGAAACTCCTGCGCGCCTGCGGGGACATCGACGGGTTGGAGCGCGTGCGATTCACGTCGCCGCATCCCAAGGACTTCACCGACGACGTGATTGCAGCGATGGCGGAAACACCCAACGTGATGCCGAGCCTGCATATGCCGCTGCAGTCCGGCTCTGATGCCATTTTGAAGTCCATGCGCCGCTCCTACCGTTCGAAGCGTTTCCTCAGCATCCTGGAGAACGTGCGTGAAGCGATTCCGCACGCTGCGATCACCACCGACATCATCGTTGGGTTTCCCGGTGAGACCGACGAGGACTTCGAGGACACACTGCGCGTGGTGGAGCAGTCTCGATTCTCCGCGGCATTCACGTTCCAATACTCCATTCGCCCCGGCACGCCGGCCGGCGAGATGGAGAACCAGATCCCTAAGCCCGTGGTGCAGGAACGCTATGAGCGGCTCGTGGAACTCGTCGACAAGATTGCGTGGGAAGAGAACCGTAAGCTGGAAGGCACCGACGTCGAGGTCATGTTTGCCGTCGGCGAGGGGCGAAAGGACGGGGAGACCCACCGCATGAGTGGTCGGGCACGAGACAACCGACTGGTGCACGTCGCGGTGAGCGATGACCCGGCGGAGCGCCCGCGTCCCGGGGACATCGGCACCGCGCGGATCACGTATGCCGCGCCGCATCACCTGAATTCTGATGAGCCCATTCGTGATCTGCGACGCACCCGTGGTGGCGACGCCTGGCAGCTGCGTGAGGAAGGCCCTTCGCGTCCGACGGCGGTGGGGCTGGGAATGCCTACACAAAGACCGAAGGGCTGAGGCCTGACGGCCCCAACCCTTCGGATGGGTGAAACATCAGCGGGAAGAACCCGCTACCACCACTTACTTGTTGTCGCCACCGAGCTTGTCGATCTGGTCGTTGGCGAAGTTCTGGGCCTGGTCCACCTTGTCGGAGTACTTGCTGTCGGTCTTTTCGTCGACGAAGTCTCCAGCGCGTTCAGCGCCCTCGCGCAGCTTGTCAGGGTCCTGGTCGCCAACCTTGTCCTTGATGTTGTCGATGAGTCCCATGTGCGTTCCTTTCAACTTGTGAATGGTGTCAACAGAGCGTGATACGACATGGATCGACCACGGCCTGCTACATCAATGGTGACACACTGTGCGTATGTCTCAACCCATCATTGTCCTGATTGGGCCAACCGCGAGCGGAAAATCGACGCTTGCCGTCGAAGTTGCTGTGGAGCTTCGCGCCGAGGGGATCCTCGCTGAAGTGGTGAACGCAGATTCGATGCTCGTCTACCGAGGCATGGACATTGGCACCGCCAAGCCGACGCTTGGAGAGCGGCGAGGAGTCGTGCATCACCTCATCGACGTGATGGAGGTCACCGAGCAGGCTTCCGTTGCGGACTTCCAAAGGCGGGCACGTTTCGTCATCAGTGATATTCAGGCAAGGGGCGGCGTGCCCATCGTTGTGGGCGGGTCAGCGCTCTACACCCGTGCGATCACCGACGAGTTCGAATTTCCGGGCTCAGACGACAGCGTTCGGGCGAAGTGGGAGGCCGAGCTGGAGCGCGTCGGCGCTCGTGCGTTGCATGAGCATCTGCGCGAGGTCGCGCCATCGTCGGCAGAAAATATTGAACCTGGCAACGGGCGACGTATCGTTCGCGCGCTGGAGATTCACGAGCTCACGGGTGGGCATCAGGCAACGCTGCCGCAATGGACATACGCGCTCGAGGGTGTGCATCAATTCGGGTTGACTATGGAGCGGGCGGAGCTGGACGCCCGCATCGACGCTCGCGTCGACGCCATGTGGGACGCGGGTCTCGTCGAAGAAGTGCGGTCTCTGCTGGATCGTGGCTTGCGGGATGGCCGAACTGCGGTGCGGGCCATCGGCTACCGGCAGGTGGTGCAGATGCTCGATGGTGAATTGAGCGAGGACGAGGCCAAGGAAGCTGTGAAACGGGCGACGCGGAGATTCTTTCGCAAGCAGCTGGGCTGGTATCGCCGAGATCCGCGAATACGCTGGTTACCTGCGGGTGACGAACGCAACATCGCTACCATCGTCGACGTCGCCACTTTGAGGCATGCGTAACGGAGGTTTCAGCATGGGTATTCATTTTCGTAAAGGGCATGGCACCCGTAACGATTTCATCTTGCTGAAGGACCCGGGCGGCATGCGTGAGATGACGCCGGAGCTTGTGCAGCAGCTTGCCGACCGTCGCGGCGGTATCGGCGCCGACGGGGTCATCCGTGCGGTGCGCTCCGGGCTCGTCGAAGGATGGGACGGTGACCCGGACCTCTGGTTCATGGACTACTGGAACGCCGACGGCACCGTCGCCGAAATGTGCGGCAATGGACTTCGCGTCTTCGCAGAGTTCTTGCGCAGTGAGCAGATGGTGAGCCTCGGTGAGTTCGACGTCGGCACGCGTGCTGGTACAAAACATGTCCGCTTCGTGCCAGGCGGGGTGGCGGTTGGCGTCGGGAAGGCGAACGTCGCGGACGATTCGGTTCGGGTCGCAGTCGACGGCGCCTCGTTCGACGCCGTGCCGGTGGACGTCGGCAATCCGCACGCGGTGGCCTTTATTGGCGACGCGGACCTCACTGCGCTCGATTTGCATCAGCCGCCTGTCTGGGATCCGGTCGAACGTTTCCCGCATGGGGTCAACCTGGAATTCGCCCAGATTGAGGCGGCAGATGAATTGTCCATGCGTGTATACGAACGTGGAGTGGGGGAGACCCAGAGCTGCGGGACTGGCGTCGTCGCGACCGCAGCTGCCTATCGCGCGCGCTATGGCGGGGACGGGCCAGTGCACGTCAACGTTCCGGGAGGTCGGCTGCTCGTCGAATTCACGGATGATGACTCGGTGCTCACAGGGCCAGCAGTGATCGTGGCGAGTGGCGATTTCCACGTGCACTGAGTGCGTTTTCCACAGGGGCGAGGGGGCCGCTTGGACGTGTCAGTGGCTGCTGGAAGAATGGCCCAATCATGAGCCTTGACGATGACCTCTCCTTTGATGGAGCCCAGGAAGATCTTGCCGACCGGCACGCACTGCGCCGTGTGGCCGGCATGTCCACCGAGCTTGGGGACATTACGGAGGTCGAGTATCGCCAGCTGCGTCTCGAACGCGTCGTGTTGGTGAGTGTGTGGACCACGGGCACGCAAGAAGACGCCGACAACGCGATGGCCGAGCTGAAACTCCTCAGTGAGACCGCAGGCTCAGAGGTGTTGGAAGCGTTGGTGCAACGCAGGTCCACGCCGGATCCAGCAACGTACGTCGGCAGCGGCAAGGTAGCCGACATTAAAGAAGTGGTGCAGGCCACGGGGGCAGACACCGTGATTTGCGACGGTGAACTCGAGCCCGCGCAGCTGCGCAACCTAGAAGACCGCATCGGCGTCAAGGTGGTGGATCGCACAGGCCTCATCCTGGATATCTTTGCGCAGCATGCCAAGTCGGCCGAGGGCAAGGCACAAGTGGAGATGGCTCAGCTCGGATACATGAAGCAGCGATTGCGCGGCTGGGGCGGCAACCTCTCGAGGCAGGCTGGTGGCCGCGCTGCAGGTGGCGCGGGCATCGGTGGTCGCGGCCCTGGCGAGACGCGTATCGAGACAGATCGTCGACGTATCGGCACGCGTATCGCGCAGCTTCGCCGAAAGCTCAAGGCGATGGAGCAGCAGCGCGAATCCAAGCGCGCGGAGCGCAAGCGCAATGCGGTGCCGAGCGTAGCCATCGTCGGCTACACCAATGCTGGGAAATCGTCGTTGCTGAACCGCATCACGGGAGCGGGGGTGCTCGTCGAGAATGCGCTGTTCGCAACGCTCGACCCAACCACACGCCGCTCGCAGACCTCTGACGGGCGCATCTACACGTTGACGGACACCGTCGGATTCGTCCGTCACCTGCCACACGACTTGGTTGAGGCCTTCCGGTCGACGTTGGAGGAATCCGTCGACGCTGACCTGCTGCTGCACGTCGTCGACGCATCAGATCCTGCTCCAGAAGGCCAGATCCAGGCCGTGCGAACCGTGCTGAGCGAGATCGGCGCGGGCTCGGTGGCTGAGCAGCTTGTATTCAACAAGGCTGATCGTGCGGATGCGACGCAGCTGATGACGTTGCGTGCCACTCATCCAGGTGCCATCGTCACATCGGCACGTACCGGAACGGGCATCGACGAGTTACTCACCGCCATTGAAGACAGGCTGCCGAAACCCGAGGTGCCGGTGGATGTGGTGATCCCGTATTCGCGAGGAGATCTTGTGGACCGCGTGCACAAAGAAGCTGTGATCCAGAGCCTCGAGCATACGGAGCAGGGCACCCACGTCGTCGGGTTGGCGAAGCCGGATTTGGCAGATGACTTGGTGAATCATGGTACGTGATCTGGATGTGCTCAATGCTGCTATTGAGAGCTTTGGTGGTCAGGCGAGGCCGGGGCAGCAGGAGATGGTGGAGGCCGTGAGCTCCGCGCTGGAGACGGGGGAGCATCTGCTTGTGCAGGCTGGCACAGGCACCGGTAAGTCGCTCGGCTATCTCGTGCCGGCACTGCACCGAGCGGTTGAGCAGGGCGAGCGCATCGTCGTAGCGACGGCTACGCTCGCCCTGCAAGCGCAGCTCGCCACGAAGGACATCCCGACTGCGCTCGAAGCCATGGAGAAGGTGACGGGGACAAGGCCACGTACGGCCATTTTGAAGGGGCGCACCAACTACGCCTGCCTGTATCGGGCCAGGGACGGTGTGCAGCCGGAACAGTCTGCGCTGCTTGGTTCAGAGACGATGCAGGTGAGCGACACGGGTTCTGAAGTGTTGCGCCTTCGCGAATGGGTCGAAGAGCAAGTGGAAACTGGTGGCCTCGCGGATCGCGACGACGCCCCGGCACATACGCAAACCGCTTGGAACCAGGTATCTATTCCCACCAGAGAATGCCTGGGAAGCTCGTGCGTTTTCTTCGACGAGTGCCGCGTCGAGCTCTCGCGAGAACGCGCGAGGGACGCAGATCTCGTAGTCACCAACCATGCGCTGCTCGCGATCAACGCGATGCACGGAGGAACTGCGCTGCCCGAGCACGATGCCGTGATCATCGACGAGGCGCACGAACTCGTGAACCGAGTCACGAACGCAGCCACCGACGAGCTGACCCCAGGCATCATCGAACGCGCAGCCAGACGCGCGCTGGACTATGTGAATGATGATCTCGGGGCGGATTTCCTGGACGTTGCGGACCAATTTCGAGAGGCGCTCGCCGACGCCGAGGTTGGGCGCGTCGAAGGCGAAGCCCTAGATATCACGCGGACTGCTGCGCTCGTTAGAGACATCGCACGAAAGGTGGTGTCGTCGCTTGGCTCGCCGAAGGATGACGCTGAAAAATCGCAGGTCATCGGCGCAGTGAAGGAGATCTACGATGTAGCGGGACGCGTCGCGGCCTTGGCGGACGCCGACGTAGTCTGGATCGCCGAATCCGAAGTCATGGGACGCGCGGTGTACGTCGCGCCGCTGCACGTCGCAGGGCTTCTGCGCGCGCACGTCTTCGCCGAGACCACCACGGTGCTCACATCAGCGACGCTCTCACTCGGAGGCAATTTTGACGCGGTTGCCCGCTCCGTCGGGCTGATTCCGTCGGAGCTGGAGTGGCGAGGCGTCGACGTCGGGTCACCCTTCGAGTACCGCAAGCAGGGCATCATGTATGTCGCGAAGCATCTGCCGAAGCCACACCGTGATGGGATGTCCGAGGCAGCGAAAGATCAGCTGGCGGAACTCGTCTGGGCAGCGGGGGGACGGACCCTCGGTCTTTTTGCGTCGCGAAGATCAGCAGAACAGGCAGCCGAGCATGTTCGAAAAGCGCTGCCATCGTTTTCCATCCTCTGCCAGGGGGATGCGCAGCTCTCTGAGCTCACTCGTCGGTTTGCGGAAGAGCCTGAGACCAGCTTGTTTGGAACGTTGTCGCTGTGGCAGGGCGTGGACGTGCCCGGAGAAACGTGCCAACTCGTCGTCATCGAGAAGATTCCCTTCCCACGCCCGGATGATCCGCTCATGCAGGCTCGCCAGAAAGCGGTGAGTGAGGCAGGCGGCAACGGGTTCATGTCCGTCGCAGCGACGCACGCCGCGTTGCTGCTCGCGCAGGGCTCCGGCCGCCTGATCCGACGCTCTTCCGACAGAGGGGTCGTAGCAGTATTGGACTCTCGCCTCGCCACCGCCAGATACGGTTCCTTCCTCGTGCGCTCGATGCCGGACTTCTGGGTGACAAACGACGTCGAGGTGGCGTCTGAGGCGTTGCGACGCCTGAGGAATGCCCCATGAGATAGGTGGTCCCCCTCTTCAGCTTCTTGTGCATCTAGCGCTGCTGTGCCAACGCTGCCCCGGTGCGCGCGCACGCACGGTGTTGAGTACGGTTACAGCTATGGACATTGGTGTACCCAAGGAAATTGGCGACGCGCGTGTCGCGGCCACACCGAAATCCGTGGAAGGGCTGCGAAAGCTCGGATACAACGTGCTGGTCGAACAAGGCGCCGGGCAACGGGCATCGTTCGAGGACCACGCCTATCTCGACGCTGGCGCATCCATCGTGGATGACGCATGGCACGCAGACGTAGTGATCGCGGTGAATCCGCCCACGGAGGAGCAGGTTACAAAGCTGCGCCAAGGCGCGGTGCTGATCACATTCCTCGCTCCCAGGCAAGACGAGACCCTGACGCGGCGGCTTGCCGAGGCCGGAGTCACCGCGCTCAGTATGGATATGGTGCCTCGAACTTCGAGAGCACAAGCCCTCGACGCACTCAGCTCGATGGCGAACATCTCGGGATACCGGGCAGTGATTGAGGCGGCGCACGCGTTCGGCAGATTCTTCACAGGTCAGGTGACCGCTGCTGGCAAGGTGCCCCCGGCGAAGGTACTCGTCGCCGGAACGGGTGTGGCCGGTCTCGCAGCCATTGGCGCAGCCAACTCGCTGGGCGCTATCGTCCGCGCCACGGACGTTCGGCCTGAAACCGCCGAACAAGTGGAATCGATGGGTGCAGAATTCCTGCACGTCGCTGCTGACCAGGGCGTGAGCTCGGACGGGTACGCCAAGGAGGCGAGCGCTGACTACGCTGCGCGCGCCGCGGAGCTGTACGCGCAGCAAGCAGCCGACGTGGACATCATCATCACTACGGCTGCCATCCCCGGCAAACCCTCGCCGCGCCTCATCACTGCAGACATGGTGGCTTCAATGAAGCCGGGTTCGGTGATCGTCGACCTCGCGGCTCTCGGCGGCGGCAACTGCGAATTGACGCGCAAGGGCGAGAGCTACGTGACCGACGGCGGCGTCACGATCGTCGGGTACACCGACATGGCATCGCGCTTGCCTGGGCAGGCGTCGCAGCTGTACGCGACGAACCTCGTGAACGCGCTGCAGTTGCTCACCCAGGGGAAGGATGGGCAGCTCGTTATAAACTTCGACGACGAGGTCGTGCGCACCATGACTGTGGCGCGCGACGGACAAGTGACGTTCCCGCCGCCACCGATCCAGGTGTCGGCTGCTTCGAAACCGGCTGCGAAGCCCGAGAATCCAGCACCGTCGGTGGCCGAGGTGCCGCCGAAGAAACCGAAACCCTGGTGGGTGCCGGTGGTCTGGGTCGGGCTCGGATCCGCGCTCATGATCGCGCTGCTCACGATTGCTCCGAGCTCGTTCGTGACGCTCTTCGGTGTCTTCGCGCTGGCCTGCATAGTGGGCTACTACGTCGTCTGGAACGTGACACACGCGCTGCATACCCCCTTGATGAGCGTGACGAATGCCGTGTCGGGCATCATCATCGTCGGCGCTATGACGCAGCTTGCGCATGACAATGTGGCTGTGAAGATCATCGCCTTCGTGGCGGTACTCATAGCTTCCATCAACGTGTTCGGCGGCTTCACCGTCACCCACCGAATGCTGAACATGTTTAGGAAGGGCTGACGATGTACCTCTCTAACTTCATCAACGCAACCTTCATCTTTTCCGGTGTGATGTTCATCCTCGCGCTGGCGGGGCTCTCCAAACACGAGACGGCCAAGCGAGGCAACGCGTTCGGCATCATGGGCATGGTCCTGGCCGTCGTGGCAACGAACTTCGCTATTGCGTACACCGACGTCGTTGGCGACAACATTCAGTGGGGCTCCGCCGTCGCGCTGTACGTTGCGATTGCCATTGGCGGCTCGATTGGCGTCTGGCGAGCCCGCAAGGTGGAAATGACTGGCATGCCGGAGCTCATCGCGCTGCTGCACTCCTTCGTTGGCGCAGCCGCGGTGCTCGTCGGATACAACGTGCACATTCTTGGCGAGAGCGCTGATCTCCTGCATCTGCTGGAGGTGTATCTGGGCGTGCTGATTGGAGCCGTGACGCTCACCGGTTCGCTGGTGGCATGGGGCAAACTGAACGGCAAATTGGCCTCGAAGCCGCTCGTGTTGCCGGCAAGGCACTGGCTGAATCTGGCGAACGTCCTAGTGATGGTGGCGTTGGGGTTCTGGTACTGCAATACGCAGTCCATTCTCCCGCTCATCATCATGACCCTGCTCGCGCTGTTCCTGGGGTTCCACCTGGTTGCTGCCATCGGCGGCGCGGACATGCCGGTCGTTATCTCAATGCTGAACTCCTATTCCGGCTGGGCGGCTGCCGCGTCGGGATTCATGCTGGACATGTCCATCCTGATCATCACGGGCGCACTGGTTGGTGCCTCTGGCGCGATTCTCTCCTACATCATGTGCAAGGCGATGAACCGCTCGTTCACGTCGGTGATCCTCGGTGGTTTCGGAGACGCGGCACCCGTCGAACAAGGCGAAACGGGCGAGTATCACACGGGAACGACGGAAGAGGTCACTGCGCTTCTGGAGGACGCGAAGAAAGTCATCATCGCGCCCGGCTACGGCATGGCGGTGGCTCAAGCTCAATCCGCGGTAGCGGAGCTGACGCAGCGCCTGAAGGCCAACGGCACGGAAGTTGCCTTCGCAATCCACCCAGTGGCGGGCCGCCTGCCGGGCCACATGAATGTGCTGCTCGCTGAAGCCAAGGTGCCTTATGACATCGTGTTCGAAATGGACGAGATCAACGACGACTTTGGGGACGCGGATGTCGCGCTCGTGATCGGTGCGAACGACACGGTGAACCCTGCGGCCAACGAGCCTGGATCGCCAATTTCTGGTATGCCGGTGCTGAAGGTCTGGGAGGCAAAGCACGTCGTGGTCTTCAAACGCTCGATGAGCGCAGGCTACGCCGGCGTGCAGAATCCGCTGTTTTTCAAAGATAACTCGCTGATGTATTTCGGCGACGCGAAGGAATCGACGAACAACCTGGTGGCGGCACTGCCCACGAAGGCAAGCGCCTAAGCAACATACGCAAGGTGGGCGGGGCTCTCATCCGCGCAGAGCCCCGCCCACCTTGCGTGTGCGTCGGATGGCTTAGACGCGACGCATGACCGCCACCACTTTGCCCATGATGCTGGCGTGGTTGCCATCGATGGGGGAGTAGCGCTCGTTGTGGGGCAGCAGCCAGACCTGGTTACCGTCGCGTTTGAACGTCTTCACCGTGGCTTCATCGTCGAGGAGTGCTGCGACGATGTCGCCGTTCACGGCGGTGGGTTGGCGGCGAACGACCACCCAGTCGCCCTCGCAGATGGCGGCGTCGATCATGGAGTCGCCTTTGACCTCCAGCATGAAGAACTCGCCGTGCCCGACGAGCTGTTTCGGCAACGCGAACATATCTTCGACGTGCTGCTCGGCCAGGATGGGACCGCCCGCCGCAATGCGTCCAACCAGGGGAGCAGAAACTGCGCCGGGAATTTCGACGGGGTCCGTCGCCGGGGTTGCGGCTTCGGGCTCGCCAGTCAGCGGGTCGATGATCATCATCGCTCTGGTTCGATTCGGGTCTCTGCGGAGGTAGCCGGCCTTCTCCAAAGCTTTCAGCTGGTACGTGACGCTTGAGGGCGACGATAGGCCAGCCTGTTCAGCCATCTCGCGCACGCTTGGTGGATAGCCGTGACGCTCGATTGACTCGCGAATAATCCGCAACAGCTTGGACGCTCTGGGTGTTAGTCCTGCTTCAGGTGCTTCCTGCTGGCCAAACTCGGCTTCGATTTCGGCGCGGGACGGCCTTCCGCTGCCTCGGTGTTTCTGCGGGCTACTCATGCCTCAACCCTACACATGTACGAATATGTAGGCATGATTTCTTCCCGTGTGTCGTTCGGTGGTGCTGTTTTGTCAGAGGTCTCTGGTGGTCTTTGTGTATGAACGAAGCCGGCAAAGATTCGAACGGATGTTGCACAAGCCGGTTTCGTGAAGTACTATCAAATCGAACAGATGTTTGAGACGTTTCTAGGGAGTCACCATGAGTACTGCAACAGTGAACCCGGTCGCCCGACGTGAGCACTCCGGCCTTGGGCGCCCAAACCTGCGCAACTTTGCAGCCCACCCAAAACGGCTGCCTGTCCGCAGTGCGCGTCGTGGCTCCATCGCCTGCGTCGTGGAGCGTGACGCACGGCGCGCTGTCGCGGGGGCGCCTGCGGGGTGGGGAGTGCGCCTCAAGGTGTTGGCTATCGGTGTGATCGCCGCGATCGGGGGGAGCGTGGGGGCCGTCGGGTATGTTTCGGCCGTCTCTGATGCCCCTACTGAAACTCCCGTGGCTGGCGATGCCGCGTGGGCACATGTTGAGCCGTGAGAGGGCTCGCAGCGTTTCGCTAGGTGGGGAATTTCGCTAGCTGCGCTTGTGCGCGTCGCTGTTGACCGCGCTTTGAGCGCTGCGTACGGTATCCCTATATCTAGTGGTTACACGGACGTCATTCCCCAAGCGCTTGTGTTTTGGGGATGTCTCGGGTGTAATTGGCTGGGTCGCTCGAACACGCTAGGAAGGTCTCTCAAATGCACTGCCCGTTCTGCCGCAACGCTGACACCCGTGTGTCAGATTCGCGTGCAACTGAGGACGGGGCGGCCATTCGGAGGCGTCGCACTTGTGTGGCATGTGACCGGAAGTTCACCACGGTTGAGCAAGTGATCTTGACAGTTGTGAAACGCTCCGGTGTCGTCGAGCCGTTCAGTCGCGAAAAGGTGATTAAAGGAGTATCGAAGGCGTGTCAGGGACGGCCTGTCTCCCCGGATCAGCTCGCGGCGCTCGGGCAAGAAGTGGAAGAAAATCTCCGGGCTGCCGGTGTCGCTGAGATACCAGCAGAGCAGGTGGGTGTGGCCATCCTTGGGCCTCTCGCCCAGCTGGATTCGGTTGCTTACCTTCGTTTCGCGTCCGTATACAAGAATTTCGATTCCGTCGACGATTTCGTGAGAGAGATCGACGACATGAGCCACGTCGAGCCAACGCAGCAGGGGGCATCGACGAAGAAGCGTCCCGGAGCAAAGAAACGGGACACGATGCAAGAACCACTCATCGGTTGATTGGGAGAACAACTATGACGGCCACCACCAGCAAAGGCACGAGTGCGCGCAAAGGCGGCAACCAGCGCACGTCGAAGCAACCTCAAGGGCTCCGCGTTGAGCGAGTGTTTACGACGGAGGGCGTGCACCCTTACGACGAGCAGGAGTGGGAGCTGCGCGATGTCGTGCAGACCAACTGGAAGACCGGCGAGACGGTGTTCGAGCAGAAGGGTGTGGAGTTCCCCAAGTCGTGGAGCATTAACGCTTCCACCATCGTTACGACGAAGTACTTCCGCGGCGCTGTGGGCACGGCGCAGCGAGAGGCCAGCCTGAAGACGCTCATCGATCGTGTTGTCGGAAAGTATGTCGGCGCGGGTCGTGAGTTCGGTTACTTCGCCACCGACAAGGACGCCACAGTTTTCGAAGAAGAACTGACCTGGATGCTGCTGAACCAGGTATTCGCATTCAATTCTCCCGTGTGGTTCAACGTCGGCACTCCGTCACCCCAGCAGGTGAGCGCCTGCTTCATTCTCTCGGTGGATGACTCCATGGAGTCCATCCTCAACTGGTACAAGGAAGAGGGTTTCATCTTCAAGGGTGGCTCTGGTGCCGGCCTCAACCTCTCCCGCATCCGCTCCTCGAAGGAATTGCTCAGCTCGGGCGGTACCGCATCTGGCCCTGTCTCCTTCATGCGTGGCGCAGATGCTTCTGCGGGGACTATCAAGTCTGGCGGCGCTACCCGTCGCGCTGCGAAGATGGTGGTGCTCGATGTGGATCACCCCGACATCGAGGAATTCGTTGAGACGAAGGCTCGCGAGGAAGATAAGATCCGCGCGCTGCGCGACGCCGGCTTCGACATGGATTTGGGCGGCAAAGACATCGCCTCAGTTCAGTACCAGAACGCCAACAACTCCGTGCGCGTGAACGACGAATTCATGCGCGCGGTGGAGGCGGGAGGCAAATTTGGTCTCAAAGCTCGTCACACTGGTGAAGTCATCGAAGAAGTCGACGCCAAGGATCTGTTCGAGAAGATTGCTAAGGCTGCGTGGGAGTGCGCTGATCCGGGCATCCAGTACGACGACACCATCAACGCCTGGCACACGAACCCGGTCACTGGGCGCATCACTGCGTCGAACCCGTGCTCGGAGTACATGAGCCTCGATAACAGCTCCTGCAACCTCGCGTCGCTGAACCTGCTGAAATTCTTGAAGGACGACGGCACGTTTGACGTCGAGCACTTCGTCAAAGCAGTGGAGCTCATCTTCACCGCTATGGATATCTCCATCTGCTTTGCGGACTTCCCGACGCAGGCCATCGGGGAGACGACGCGCAACTTCCGCCAGCTGGGCATCGGATACGCCAACCTTGGCGCGCTGCTCATGGCCACCGGCAAGGGCTACGACACCGAGGGTGGCCGCTCGACCGCCGCAGCCATCACGTCGCTGATGACCGCCGCGTCGTACCGTCGTTCTGCAGAGCTCGCCGCAGTGGTTGGCCCGTACGCTGGCTACGAAGAGAACGCCGACGCTCACCAGCAGGTGATGCGCAAGCACCAGGCAGCTAACGAGAGCTTCAAGCCGATGCCGGAGGACCAGGGCATCCACGCCGCGGCGTCGCGCGAGTGGGCGAAGGTGATTGAACTCGGTGCGAATGATGGCTTCCGCAACGCCCAGGCTTCGCTCCTGGCTCCAACCGGCACCATCGGCTTCATGATGGACTGTGACACCACCGGCATCGAGCCCGACTTCTCTCTGGTGAAGTTTAAGAAGCTCGTCGGCGGCGGTTCCATGCAGATTGTGAACCAGACCATCCCGAAGGCACTGCGAAAGTTCGGCTACGACGAGACGCAGGTCTCTGAGATCGTCGACTTCATCTCCGAGCACGGCCACGTCATCGGCGCGCCGCACCTTGAGGAGCGCCATTACGAGGTGTTCGACACCGCGATGGGTCAGCGCTCCATCAAGCCGATGGGACACGTGCGCATGATGGCTGCGGTGCAACCCTTCCTCTCCGGCGCAATCTCCAAGACGGTGAACCTCCCTGAGTCGGCCACCGTCGAGGACATCGCCGACGTCTACATGCAGGGCTGGAAGCTGGGGCTGAAAGCGCTCGCTGTGTACCGCGATAACTGCAAGGTGGGTCAGCCACTCTCCGACGGGAAGAAGCAGGATGATTCCGTCAAGGTGGTGGAAGAGAAGATCGTCGAAAAGGTGGTGTACCGCCCGAAGCGTGAGCGTCTCCCGAAGTCGCGTCTCTCGCGTACCACGAGCTTCTCTGTGAGCGGCGCTGAGGGCTACATGACCTCCTCATCGTACGAAGATGGCCGCCTGGGCGAGGTGTTCCTCCGCCTGGGTAAGCAGGGCTCTACGCTCTCCGGCGTGATGGATGCGTTCTCGATCGCGGTATCCATCGGTCTCCAGTACGGCGTGCCGCTGGAGAGCTTCGTACAGAAGTTCACCAACTTGAAGTTCGAGCCTGCCGGCATGACCGACGACCAGGACATCCGCATTGCGCAGTCCATCATGGACTACATCTTCCGGCGTCTGGCGCTCGACTACCTCGATTTCGACGATCGCTCCGAGCTGGGCATTTACACCGCGGCTGAGCGTGCCCGGTACGTCCAGACCGGCGAATACGTTTCCGAAGAGGATGAGTCGTCACTGCCCGAGTACGAGCAGCTTCGTAACGACGACGCCGACAACTTCGACGTCGACGGTGCTCGCCAGCCTTCCCTCATCGACGCCCACACCACGGCGGAACTGCTAGAGAACATGACGGGGCATGCCATCGACGCGCCGCTGTGCATGACCTGCGGCACCAAGATGCGTCCGTCGGGTTCCTGCTACGCCTGCGAAGGCTGCGGCGCCACCAGCGGCTGCAGCTAAGCCAATGTGAGACGTGTGTGGCGCAGGGCGTAGTTCTCTGCGTCACACACGTCTTCTCGCATTGGGCGGGTAGGAAGTTCAGCAGACATGCCGGCTTAGAGCGGAGCTTGGTGAGAACCTTAGGTTGACACAATATGTCGCTCATGCGACGTTATGTGTATGGAGATGACGGTGGCGGGTGCTGCACGGGTGGCCGGAGTAGCACCTCGAACTGTGCAACGGGCTTTGAAGAGTGGGCACCTTGGCATGGCGCGGCTCGTTGGACGGCAGCTGACAACGGACGATCTTGCTGTGCAGGCCTGGATTCGAACAACGTTCCGCGGCCGAAAATGGTCAACCAAGATCCGTAACGCGGCGATCGACATGCTCTCGAGCGAGCGAGCCGTATCGATCTCGGCGACTGAACGGTCCAGGCTCCGGTCGGCATTGCGCGAAATGTCTGCTCGCCAGATCGCATCCTCGTCATGGCCAGGCATCTGGGCTAGGTACAGGATGCTTGGGTCAGTAGATGTCTCGCGCATAGGGCCGAGCGCGGTAGAGCTCACCGAGTTGGGCATTATTCCAGGAGAATCGTGGATGCATTTCGCCCAAGTCGATTCACTCGACCGGTTCGAATCTACTCAGCCTGTGATCGCCGATCCGGACGGGGACCTCGTCGTTATCGAACGTGAGTTGGACGACCGTCGGGCTAGGCAACTTATCGATGTGTATGTCCTCGGTGATGCCCGAGAATCTGCAGCTGCTGCTCGAAACATTGAGGAGCTGGCGCGTGCGCTCTGATCCATTCTCTCTGCTATTAGAAGTCGCTGACATCTTCAAGCCTGGCACCTGGATTCTGGTAGGGGGTCTCATGGTGCACTGCCATGCGCAGATGGCCGGGATCCCTCATCTACGTCCTACGGACGACGCAGACATTGTTGTGAAACTCCACACAGGCTCCTACGCCACGCATGCGCAGGCGCTCATCAAAGTAGGCTTCGTCCCGCATGAGCCGATCGACGTGGATGCGCCATTTCATCGCTTTGTTCGCGGCATCGAGATCGTTGACCTCATGGTTTCTGATCGCCAATCAAGAAGATCTCGATACATGGGAAGGGACATCGTACGAGTTCCGGGATCTGGTTCCGCCTTGAAGCGAACGATCGAGTATGAACTCAACAACGACGTGAGAATTCATATTCCCGACCTGCCCTCAGCTATCTCATTGAAGGGAGCGGCTCATCAGGTTGCTAGCGTGAATCGAGTAAGACATTTGCAGGATGCAGTAACGCTGTTGGCATGTGGTGGCCCCACTGGGATCGAACCGGAGCCGAGCAAGTCGATGCGATCAAACCTGAATCATGTCGTGCAATGCCTGATGGATTCGGCCGAAGCTTGGTCGCTGACGGCTCCGGCGAACCGCATTCGAGCCATCCAATGCCTTGAGGCTTTCTCGCAGGTCTGGCAAACTCCTCCATTCTTAGAATCTACTGCGGTGACGCCCTCACGTCGACGCCCGAAGCACCGTCGATAGACCCGCCTTGTTCTTAGAGGCATGAATTCGCAGGATCCAATTCGAGCCGCTGACCGGTCCAGGATCGTCGCAGCCACCGGTCGTGGCTCGCCACGACGACGGCGCCAGGGTAATGGGGCAGCTGTTCCTCGATCTCGGTGGCCAACGTGAGCGAGAGATGGTTGGTGGGTTCGTCGAGGACCAACAGATCTGGGCGTCTGGCGAGCGCCATGGCCAGCGCCAGGCGGCGTTGTTGCCCGGTGCTCAGATGTCCGACGGCGCGTGCGAGGTCTCGGGGTGCTACGAGTCCGAAGCTGGTGAGTGGAAGCTCCTCCGCTAATTCGGCTCCGAGCGTTTCGATGTAGAGCTGTTCCACTGTGGGCGCAGGGTTCAGCGCAACCTCCTGGGGCAAGATCCCGACGGTTACAGAGCGGGATCTGGATACGGTGCCGGCATCTGGTTGCAGCGTTTCTGTGAGGAGCGCAAGCAGGGTGGACTTCCCCGCGCCGTTGGGCCCGGTGACGAGCCAGCGGTCCTGCTTGCCAATGGTGAGCGAGGTGGGGGAGAGTCGATTGGTTACCCCGGCGCCAGAAAGAGCGACGAGCACCGTCGGGGCGCTGCGGGCGCTGCGCCTTCCCACGTCGAGGCCCTGGAACTCGAGTTCGCGTGGTGGTTTCCGAACTTGCTCGTTGCTGAGCTCTTCGAACCGGCGCGTGAAGTCTTTCACCCGTCGGGCAACCACCGTCGCATTTCGATCGGCGTAGAATTTTTTCGCCATTCTGGTCTCGGTTTTGGGAGCTGCGCCTTCGTGTCCGACGGTGTGATTGTCGCGAGCTGCCCTGGCTAGAGCCTTGAGCTCAGTCTGTTCGGCCTCGTACTGCTGCTGCCAGCGCTCGCGTTGCGATGCTCTTGCAAGGAGATACTCGCTGAACGTGCCCGTGTGGCGGGTTACACCGATGCCGGTGGATGGACCGTCGTCGGCAACCTGGTTCACAAGGGAATGAGGCTGGGGTGAGGGGTCGAGGTCCACGATGCCGTTTGCGGTGGCGTCCATGAACGCTCGATCGTGGCTGGCGAACAGCACGGGCCCGGGCCAGTCGAGCAGCGAGCTGGCGAGGAAGTCGATGCCGGCGTCGTCGAGATGGTTGGTGGGCTCGTCGAGGAGGAGCGTGTCTGGCCTGCTCAGCAGCAGCCAAGCGAGCTGCAAGCGAGCGCGCTGCCCGCCTGATAACTCGCCTGCACGACGATCGCCGCTCAGCCCCGGCAAGCCGACGCCGTCGAGCACGATCTGTGCTCGACGGTCCAGATTCCACACATCGTGTCGGGTGGCCATCTCTAGCGCGTGGTCGTAGCGCTCCGCAGCGGATGGATCGTCGCCCTCCAATGCTGCGGTGGCGTCCTCGAACTCCTGCAGGATGGCTCTAGGAGCGGACAGCGCGTTCGCAACCACGTCGTCGACGGTGTCCGCCAGCGCGAACGGAGGCTGTTGCCACAGCAGACCGACGCGGCCGGGAACTTCCACCGATCCGCTGTCGGGTTGTTCGACACCTGCCACGAGGCGGAGCAATGTGGACTTGCCGGCGCCGTTTTCGCCGATAAGGGCTAGACGTTCGCCTTGGCTGACGCTCAGATCAATGTCGGTGAGCACCCTTCGGTCCGGGTACGACTTGGAGAGTCCGTCCAGGCGCAGATGCGCTCCGGGTTGGAAAGGGGCGGTGGAACTGATGGGCATGCGAACACCTCGTGCGTCAGATGGGGGGGGATAACGACAGGGTTCACAGCCACATGCGGTTGAAGCTACTAGGGGCAGCGGCGCTCGTCAAGCACAGCGCAGCCACGGTGCAAGCTACCTCGCCCTCCACACTCTTGCCTAGCATTAGGGCGGGTTTGCCTCCCGCCCAACCCCTCAAGGAGGCAGTCTCGGAAAGGACATCTCAGCCATGCAACGACTCTTCACCGCCGCGTGCTGCTATCTGGCAGCTGGGCTTCTGTCAGGCCTGTTCTACCGCGAGTTCACGAAGGCGAACGACTTTCCACACGGACAGTTCACGCAACTCGGTGTGGCACACACCCATCTGCTAGCGCTCGGTTTCATGACGTCGCTCATCGTGCTCGCCCTTGAAAAAGTATTTGACATCTCAAGCAGCCCGAAGCTCTTCACCTGGTTCTTCTGGATCTACAACGCAGGCGTCGTAGTCACCTCCGCGATGATGATCTGGCACGGCTCTCTCACCGTGCTGGGTAAAGAATCGAACGCGATGATTTCAGGGATCGCAGGGCTCGGCCATATCGCGATCACCGCAGGTTTGATCATCTTCCTCATCGCACTGAGCCGAGCGCTGCCCGGCAAGGACGCTGCCCACACTAAGCGTCGCGCCGCTTGACGCCCGACGCGCCCGGTCGTCGAGCATCGGATCGCTTCGCTCGCGACGGCGTCTGCGTCCAAGCGCTGCATGAAGGCTGGCAGTTAGCTGCGCCCGAGTAACGCGACGATCGCGTCCTCGGACGGGCAGGTTGCAGGCCCGAACTTGGTCACTGCGAGGGCCGCGGCTGCATTCGCCCACACTATGGCCTCATGGAAGGGGCGGCCGAGGCATAGCCTGGCGCACATGACTCCCAAGTGGGCGTCCCCAGCGCCGTTGGTGTCGAGGGCTTGCACCTTCGGAGCCGGGAAATGCGTCGCGCGCTCACCAGGAAGCGCGACGAAGCACCCGCGTGCGCCTACGCGCAGTACCACCGTGCACGACATTGCGGCAGCGAGTTGTTCGCTGAGTGACGCGTCATCGTGGCTGTCGATGCGTAGCTGCAATCGCCGGGCGAGCGTCTCGGCTTCGCGCTGGTTGCTGCTCCAAATGTTGGTGCGATTCGCGAGTGCCTGCAGGAAGTCGAAGGGCACGTCGCCCACGACGGGTGCGGGGTCGACGACGACTCGAGCGCTGTCGGGAAGGGTCGGAAGGAATGCTGCGAGGGCCGCGGCGTTTGCGGCATGCATGCCGGAGTACCCAGAGACATACACGACGTCGTTTCCGGCGACGTCAGCGCGTTGCAGATCTTCGAGCCCGACGCGTGCCTCTACGCCCCACGTCGAGAGGAATGTGCGCTCGGCATTCGCGTCGGTCACGGCCACGCAGAAGCCGGTATCCCCGTCGGAAGAGATGGGCGCGGCGAGTCGCACGCCGTCGGCCGCTAATGCGCGACGGACCACGTCGCCGAAAGGCCCGGTGCCGTGGGCTCCCGCATATACGACGTCGGCTCCGGCTCGACGGGCTGCCACCATGACGTTCGTGCCGCCTCCCGCGTGCAGCTCGTGGCGGGTAGCGAACACGTCGCCGCCTGTCTCGGGGAAACGCTCTACTTGCATGACGAGGTCGACGATTGCCTGGCCAGTGTGAATCACACGACCAGGGTGAGGAAAGGTAGATGTCACTGATGCTCCTTCGCCGAGCGGTAACCGAAGATGGCGTACAGACCGGCCCCCAAGAGTGCGGAGACGAGCCACGCCATGCCGTTCTCACCAACCCATGTTGCATGGAGCGGGCCGGTGTACCAAGGCGTTTCTCCCGGCGAGATCTGCATGAACAGCACCGCCACGGCGATGGCGAGCAGCCATGCCCCAAAGGCGCTCCAGCGCACACCGCCGGAGTAGAAGTAGCGGCCCTGCTTCGTGAGGTCCAGGAGGCCGTCCGCATCGTAGGAAGTGCGCCAGATCATATCGACGAGGAACACGCCAACCCAGGCTGAAATTGGCACCGCGAGCAGCGAAATGAACGTGATGAAAGGCCCGTAGAATCCATCGGCGACCAGCAGGAAGAGCAGGGACGCGGTGGTAGTCACCACGACGTCGACGATCACCGCAACCGGTCTAGGCACGCGCAGTCCAAGCGTGATCGTGGTGAGCCCGGCGGAGTACACCGAGAGGTGGTTCGACAGCAGCAG
This sequence comes from Propionibacteriaceae bacterium, assembly GCA_032576855.1. Lineage (GTDB taxonomy): Bacteria > Actinomycetota > Actinomycetes > Propionibacteriales > Propionibacteriaceae > Arachnia. Next base: position 186,574 of record JAWFWL010000002.1, on the reverse strand, counting down.
TCCGACGAAGGACACCACCAGGTACAAGATGGCCACGGGCTCAGGGAGCGTGTCTCGGATTGTGTCCAACGGATTCGCGGACGCGGCGATTGCGGCATTGGACGCACCCAGCATGGATCCCATGGAAATCATGATGACAAGGGGAATTCCAGCTCCGGCAGCTGCGGAGAACACAAGTGAGACGCCACGGACACGAGGCGACTGGTAGCGGGCCATATCGGCGCCGGAGTTTGCCCAGCCGATACCGGTGCCAGCTGCGATCATTCCGATGCCGGTCAGCACGCCTGCCAGTGAGCCGCCTGGCGTCGCGGATATTGAGCCCCAATCCAGGTTGACCACCAGGAAGCAAAGAATCACCAGATTGATTGCCCCGAAGATCCACGTCGACCACTTCTGTACGAGGAGAATCATTGCGTGGCCCATGCCGGAGACTGCGACGGTGAACGCGACGAATAGCGCCACTCCCAGCACCGCGATCCACGGCGCAGATTTCGCGTCGCCACCGCTACCGAACAGCAGCGCGCAGATGGTGACCACGGCGAGGGCCGCCGTCGACGTGTTCACCGTCTCCCAGCCGAGCCGCGAGGCCAATGCGACGGATGTGGGGCCCGCATTGCCCCTGGTGCCGAACACAGCACGAGACAAGGTGAGGCTGGGCGCGCCACCTCGACGTCCCGCCACCGAAATCAGCCCGACGAGGGCAAAGGATCCAACGCTGCCGATTGCCGCGACGAGGAGGGCTTGCCAGACGGATAGTCCGAGTGCGATGAGAGAGACGCCTAGGGGCAGCCCCAATACCGAGATGTTTGCCGCAAACCAGACCCAGAACAGCTCCCACGGGTTGCCCGTGCGCTCTGGCAGGGGGACCGGCTCTATGCCTCGTTGCTCAACGGCGGTGAGACCGCCGTCTGGGGTGGGTGAGGTAGACGTCTTGACGCTCATCTGAACGCTCTCTTCCTGGTACAGCAGCGCGGGCTGCGAGCTACGGGTCAGCCCCGACGGCGAATCTCCAGCAGCTGCGTGGTGAGAGGCTCGAAATCGAGGTTGTTGACGCACTCTACCTTGGTTTTCATCTCATAGGCGAATACCTCGACGCCGTGGACAGCGCCGAGGACAGCGCCGGCCATCGCGGCGACGGTGTCAGTGTCGCCCCCAAGGTTGACGGCGAGGCGCAATGCGTCGGTGGGGGAGAGATCACTGCGACTCGCCAGGAGCAGCGCGGTCACCACAGACTCCTGCGATTGCACAGAGGTTCCCACGACATCGCGCAGGAAGCGATGCAACTCCTCACCGGCCAGCGCGTCCGTCAGCGGTTTGAACGCGAGATAGCGCTCGACGATGGACGCTCCTGCTACCCAGTTGCCTCGCCGGGCGAGATCGCGGCCGAGCGCGACCGCACATTCCAGCGCTTCTGGCATCGTCGCTCCATCGATGCCTGCTGATACCGCGGCGGCAACCATGCCGGCGCCGGAAAGCCCTAAACCGGTGCAGTGTGTCACCATGGCGCTCTCGTAGACCGCTTCGGCGAGCTTCAGCCCAGGCGGGAATGCGATGCCGACTGGCGCAACACGCATCGCGGCGCCGTTCGTGGTGCCGAACCGGCCGGTCTCCTCGGGTGACGCGCCCTGCTCCAGTTTGGAAAGCGCCGCCTTCGTCGAGGGGCCGAGCAGATCCAAGCTGCCGCGAGCGCGCATGTCAGCTTCCCACTGCAGTAGCGCCTCGGCGAACGCGCGCGGATCAAGGCGCCCTGACCCCTCGACGAGCAGTGCTCCCAGCAGCAGCGCCTGCTCGGTGTCGTCGGTGATGGACCCAGCTGGCATCGACGGTGCGATGGGCTGGTCAGCAGCAGCGGCCAGGAACCCGTCGACCCAGCCATATCGGGCCTTGATGTCGTCGTGCGACATCGACTGCGTCGGCATCCCGAGCGCGTCGCCAATCGCTAGCCCGACGAGGGCCCCGAGCGCATGATCGTGCATGGTGCCCCGGTCGGGCATGCTCCTTCTCCTCGTGGGGTGTTTAGGCGTGGCCGTCGGCGACGGGTTTCCCGGGCTGGACGGTCCACGTCGGCGGCTCGTCCTTGCCGGACTCCTCGTCTTGTTCAGCCTGCTCCGCGGTCTCCTGCACGATGCCTTGGGCGTGGTGCGACGGGGCATACACGGCGTAGACCTGCATGGGCTCGTCGCCGGTGTTGATCACGTCGTGCCACACGCCTGCCGGCACCTGGATGGCCCAACCGTCGCTCACGTCTTGCTGGAAGGTGAGGTCATCTTTGGACGGTCCCATCACGCAGCGCCCCTGCCCGGCATCGAGACGCAGAAACTGGTCGGTTTCAGGGTGGACTTCGAGGCCGATCGAGCTGCCTGGTTCGATGGACATGAGTGTCACCTGGAGGTACTTGCCCGTCCAGGCCGTGGTGCGGTAATTCCGGTTCTCCCGGGTTGCAGTTTCGATGTCGAAAGCATTGGGCTTAGGGCCGTTGTCCTGAATCTTCATGGTTGGTCCTTCCTCTTCTACCTCGAGCATAACCCGCACCCAATGGGGCCAACACGTGAGTGTGTCTTGGCCGGTATCGCGCACTGTGTCGGTGAATGAGTGCCTGGGCTCAACTTCCTCGCGAAGGCAGGAGATGCATGTCAGGTGAACCGCGACTCGCATTAGCATGATCGCATGGTTTCCGAACACTACGATGCCGACGCTCAAGCCGTCATCAGTGACCTCGTACAGCGCTCGCAAGCACTGAGCCGTGCAGCAGGCATCCAGAATGCCGCGCTCGAGGAAGCTGAAGGCTGGGCACGCAAAGGGCCAGTGGAAATCACGCTCGCTCCACAAGGCAGCGTAAGGAAGATCGTCTTTACTCAGGAACCTGACCAGGTAGGCATCGCCGCGCTCACGAACTTCACCATGCAGGCCATTCGCGGGGCGAGTGAGCGAGCCAACCGCGCCACCGCGTCGGCGGTGATCGACGCTGGCGCCCGCAGCGCGGTGCTCGACTCCATACCTGCTGAGATAGCCGAACAGCGGGAACCGGGCGACACCGCCCTCGACGGGCCAGACGAGCCCGTCGAGCAGGGGAGTGTCACCGTCGACGACCTGCCGCCCGACCCAGAGTTCGACCGACTCCTCGACGAGATTTTCGATGCCGACGATCCCCTCGCCGCCCTGCACGACAAGGCAGCCCAAGGCGAAGTGCCGTCGCTGCCCGAAGTTGGGCCTGGCGAAGACTTGGACGAGGCTATCCGGCGGGACATCGCCGCAACCGCTGAGCGCATCACGCAGGCGGGAGAGCAACTTCGCACGGTGCAAGCAACAGCGCAAAGCGATGAGCTGAGCGCGACGGTCGGAGCCTGGGGCAACGTGCTGCGCATCGAGTTTCGGACAGGGGCAACACGTCGCAAACCGGAGGAGCTCGCCGCCGACGTGATGCGGACTCTGGAGGAAGCCACTACGCAGGCCGACGCGGAGGTTCGCTCGCTGCTCGCCGGCACCTCCGTAGCCGACTTCGACGTGAGAACAATCACCACGATGGGAGAGCAACGATGACGGATTTCAAAGTGAGCACCGATGCGCTGCGCAGCGCATCTGACGGCATCGACACCGTCGCAGATGACGTCGACGGGCTCAAGGGCGGCATTTCACAACCTTCGCCGCTCATGTGCGGAACCTTCGTGGCGGGCATCGTGGGCAACGTACTCGCTCAGGCGACGTACTTTGCCGCGCAGGGGCTGCTCACTGGTATCGCTCAGTCTGATCGAGTGATGGGCACCATGCTGCGAGACACCGCAGAACTGTACGACCTTTTCGAAGACGACGTTGCACGCGCGTGCCACGAATTCACCCAGGAGATCTGAGATGACCGAACTTGCAGCCCCGTGGGGAAAATCGTTCTTCGGCGAATACACATCCGTTGCTGAGAAATGGGGCGATGGGCACCTGTCCGTAGGCGATATCACAGCGCCGGTAGGTGCGGGTCTTGATTTGCTGGGGGCATTCGTCGATCCGGTGAAGTGGATCGTCGGTAACCTGCTCGACCCCATCTACAACTGGATTATTGCCAACGTGCCGCCGGTGAAGAACTGCATTGAGATGGTGTCAGGCAGCCCGGAGGAAGTCCGAGCGCAGGGCGACATGTACAAGCAGGCCTCACAAGGCATCATTGACCAAGCGAACGCGTTGGTTGACGCGGTCAATCCAGCCTTGCAAAGCTGGGAAGGTATGGCTAGGGACGCATTCCGCATGGCCACGGAGCTTGTGATTCGCACGCAGCAGGGGCTGTCCAAAGCGTTCGAAGCCATCGCGAACCTGACCTACGCGTTCGGCGTCGTGGTTGCGGCAACGAAAGAGCTCATCATCACCGTGATGAAGGACCTCATCAATGAGTTGGTGAGTAAAGGAATCATGGCGGCGCTCGCGGCCGTACCCTCGCTCGGCACGGCTGTTGCTGCCTACATGTCGTGGGCTGCTGCGAAGGTTGCTCTCGTGTTCGCGAAAGCCTCCCGGATATTCGCCAAGCTCCTCAGCAAGTGCTCGAAGCTGGCGGGCAAGGGGAGCAAGCTCAGCAGCAAGCTCGGAGAATTGAGCAACAAACTCGCGAGTATGAGCGCGAACGCTAGCAAGCGAGCGAATCAGGCCAGCCAGCATGCGAACAGCTGGGACAAATCGAATGCCACGGGCTCGGAGCATTTCAGTAAAGCACGCGAATATGAAAAGGCTGCGAATCGGGATTACACGACTGCTCAGGACCCGAATCTCAGGCACGCGGATCCGGGTGCCGCCGATAACATCCACAATCGCGCTAGCGACTACGCTGACAAGGCCAACACAGAATACAACGCCGCGAATAAGGAATATAAGAAAGTCCTCGACGAGCATAAGGAAGCCAAATACGGCAAGCCTGAATCGACAACGATGAAGCGCACGCGGAAAACTGTGAACGGTGCTGACAACGAGTACCTGGAAGCACGCGAGGACGGGCGATTCCGCAACGTCGACCAGAGCGTCGATCCTCTCGCCGACTAGTCCGAATGTGGGCACTGCCTGCTCGAGGGGGTGCCCACCGACTACCCTGGCACGAAGCAACACGTCTTTACGTGAGGAGTACTTGTGCCAGACCTGAGGTCGAGAACCAGCACGCATGGCCGCAACATGGCCGGAGCTCGCGCCTTGTGGCGCGCCACAGGCGTCGCACCTGAAGATTTTGGCAAACCCATCGTCGCGGTGGCGAACTCTTTCACTCAGTTCGTGCCTGGACACGTGCATCTGCGCAACATGGGCAAGCTTGTTTCTGATTCCATCGCAGCTGCGGGCGGCATCGGGCGGGAGTTCAACACCATCGCGGTCGACGACGGCATCGCGATGGGCCACGGTGGCATGCTCTATTCGTTGCCAAGTCGCGAATTGATCGCAGACTCCATTGAGTACATGGTGAACGCTCATTGCGCGGACGCGCTGGTGTGCATCTCGAACTGCGACAAGATCACGCCAGGCATGTTCCTGGCTGCCCTTCGGCTGAATGTGCCGACGGTGTTTGTCTCCGGCGGTCCGATGGAATCTGGCAAGGCCATCACGAAGGCCGACGGGACGGTGACGTCCAACCTGAACCTCATCCACCCCATGTACGCGTCCGTGAATGACGCGGTCTCCGACGATGAGTTGGCGCAGCTCGAAGCGAATGCCTGCCCAACCTGTGGCTCTTGTTCTGGGATGTTCACGGCCAACTCCATGAACTGCCTGCTGGAGGCCATCGGCCTTGCTCTCCCCGGCAACGGTTCGACGCTCGCCACTCACGCATCGCGCAAGGCCCTGTTCGAACACGCGGGGGAGCTGATCGTCGAACTGGCCAAGCGCTACTACGAGAACGACGACGAATCCGTGCTGCCGAAGTCGGTGGCGACGAAGGCGGCGTTCGCGAATGCTATGAAGCTCGACGTCGCTATGGGAGGCTCGACGAATACCGTCCTTCACCTGCTTGCCGCAGCGCAGGAGGCTGGCGTCGATTTCACCCTTGACGACATCGACGCGATCAGTAGGGAAGTGCCGTGCCTGGCGAAGGTCGCGCCCAACTCCGAGCGCTTCCACATGGAGGACGTACACCGGGCTGGAGGAATTCCAGCGCTGTTGGGCGAGTTGGATCGTGCCCGAAAGCTGGATCGCAACGTCGGATCTATTCACTCGCCCTCGTTCGAGCAATGGCTGGCCGATTGGGATATTCGTGGTGGTAAGGCGACGTCGCAGGCCATCGAGCTCTTCCACGCTGCCCCGGGAGGAGTGCGTACGACGGAGGCGTTTTCGACGGACAACCGCTGGGAGTCGCTGGACACCGATGCCGCCGACGGCTGCATCCGCAGCGTCGAGCACGCCTACACCGCAGATGGCGGCCTCGCTGTGCTGAAGGGCAACCTCGCGCCCGACGGCGCGATCGTCAAGACCGCTGGAGTGCCGGAGGAACAGTGGGAATTCACTGGCACAGCAGTCGTGACGGAGAGCGAGCAGGAGGCCGTCGACGCCATCCTGCATGGTCGCGTGAAGGAAGGCGACTTCGTGGTGGTCCGCTACGAAGGCCCCCGCGGCGGACCGGGGATGCAAGAGATGCTGTACCCGACGTCGTACCTGAAGGGCGTGGGGTTGGGCCCCAAGTGTGCGCTGGTTACCGACGGGCGCTTCTCTGGCGGCTCCTCTGGCCTTTCCATCGGGCACGTATCACCCGAAGCTGCGGCTGGCGGCACCATCGGTTTGGTGGAGGATGGAGACCGCATCACGGTATCCATTCCGGAGCGCAGCATCCAGCTCGAAGTGGACGATGCGACGCTCGAAGAACGACGACGTACGGCCGACGCTGCAGGCTGGCGGCCGACAACTAGGCAGCGGCCCGTGTCACAGGCGCTGCGCATCTACGGCGCGCTTGCCCAATCTGCGGACAAGGGCGCGGCCCGTCGCTTCGACGCGGTCAGCTAACGGCGGGGGTGTGTCTTATCTGCTCACAGCCACTTTTGTGTCTTGAAGATGAGCCACATCACGAAAGCTGCTACGAGCATCACTGCGAACGAGAACGGGTAGCCGGCGGACCAGTGCAATTCCGGCATGTTGTCGAAATTCATCCCATAGATGCCAGTGACGAGGGTGGGGACGAACAGCACACCAGCCCAAGCCGCGATGCGTCGGGCATCTTCGGCCTGCTTCAGGGATGCCTCGCTCATGCGCCGCATTTCCTCGTTGCTGGCTTGGCTTTGCAACGCCAGATGTAGGTTCAGTACCCCGACGAGTGCCTCACGCATGGATTCGATGCGCTCGTTGACGGCCAGGACGTGATCCTCGATGTCACGCAGTCGCTGACGCATGGTGTCATCGGCCCGATAAAACACCTTGTCGTGGCGCATCGTCGTGATGATAGTTCCGACGGGGCGCACAGCCCGCTGGAAGTCGATCACCTCACGCGTGAGCTGATAGATACGCTTTGAGACACCCCCTTGGCCGGTGAAGACCTGGGCATCGATCTCGTCGATATCGTTGTCGATGCCGTAGACGACGGGTATGTAATCATCCACCACGATGTCGAGTAGGCGCATCAATACCATGCTCGGGCCCTGCGCGAGCTCTTCTGGATCTTCCTCCAGCTCGCGACGCAGTGAGTCCAATTCTGGGGTGTGTGCGTGGCGGACGGTGATCACGAAGCGTTCGCCCACAAACGCGTGTATTTCGCCGAAGTCGACGGACTCCGTGCGGTCGACGTAGCGCGTCGCCCTGAGCACGAGGAACAGCGTGTCTTCGTAGCGTTCTAGCTTTGGGCGCTGGTGGGCGATGATGGTGTCTTCGACGGCCAGCTCATTGAGCCGAAACTCCTGGGCCAGCAGATTCATTTCGTGCGCGCCAGGCCGGTGCAAGCCAATCCAGGCGAACCCATCAGGTGTGGATTCGAGTGCACGAAATGCCTCGTCAAACGTGGTGGGGGACGCGACACGCGTTCCGTCGACGTAGATTCCGGCGTCCACCATGCAGCGCGCGGGGTCGACTTCATGGCCAGCGCCAAGGTCTCCGTCGGCAGCACCGTGGGCAGGGGAAACGGCAGGTGTAGGCGGTGTCTTTCCTCTGCCAAAGATTCCCAGGAGCGGCTTACTTTCGGCCATAGGGCTCACCTCATTTCGGCGCTTGAATCCTTCTGCCATAGCAACCGGGCGTGTTGGGCCTTGCGAATTCTACCGCCGCTTAGCCAAAGAACCGTTCGCCCCGCTGCTAGGTTGGGATTGCCGGGAGGTATCTGCATGATGGATCTTGAGAATTTTGACATTGACGGAGCCACGTCGGGTGCGTGGGAATCATTTACCGACAACCTGGGCGAAGTGCTGTCGGTCATGGATGATTCCTCAGACCTGACCATCGCTGTGGCGCGCGGGCTCGTCGGCGACGACGTGCCAGCCATTCGCTTTTCCGCAGTCGGCACGTCAATCACCGCAGTTATTTTGTGTGGCATCACGGCACCCGGCGTGCCCGACCCGTCGGAGGATGAAAAACCCACGCTGCTGGAGCTTGGCTGGCAGGCGCCAGACGAAAACGATCCGCACTACCACGCGTCGTGTGATCAGGAGGACACGCTCTCCCTCGCCGCATTGACGGCCCAGACGATGCAGGAGATCTTCGACGTCATCCATCCCGTGTTCTTAGAGCCGGATCACCTGCAGGAGATTCTGCGTGGGACCGAGAGCTGGCAGGAACAGCAACGTCCGCAGGCCCGCCCGGAGGACGTCGCCATTATGCCGGCAGACCGTGCAGACCTGGATAGCATCGTCGACGAGCAACTCGCCCAACTGTTCGGCCACCCGGCGATGCGCAACCCCGATGGCGACGTCGCCATCCGCATCGGCTCCGCCATGATTTTCCTCCGCTCCACGCCCGACGCGGACGAGATCGTCGTGTTTTCCCCACTTGTGCACGACGTGTCCGGCCGGTCGCGTGCCTGCGAGGTGTTGAATGACCTCAACGTAGAACTCCGCTACGGCAGGTTCGCGCTTCACAAGGACAGGGTGTACGTCCAGCTCTCCGTGCCTGCGCGCCCGTTTGTGCCCGCCCACCTGCATCAAATGTTCGGCATCATCAGCAAAGTCGCCGACTGGATCGACGATGATCTTGCTGAGAAGCTCGGGGGACGCACGACGTTCCCCTCATCATGACCAGTAAGGTGGAGCACATGGATGCAGACGGCGCGTACTTCGCAGCGATCTCCGAAGCCGAGTGCAGGGCGCTTCTTGGCGAGGTGGATTATGGCCGCATCGCGTGGCAATCCACCGACGGGATCACCGTCGTGCCAGTGAATTTCCAGCTGGTCGAAGGGCACGTCGTCTTCCACACGTCGCCGCAGTCGCCACTCGCGGAACTCGTCGAAGGCAAGGAAGTGGCCTTCCAGGTGGATGAAGTGGATCAGGAAGTAGCGAACGGTTGGAGCGTGCTGCTTCGGGGCACGACTGGGCCGGCGCCAAGCGACGTGGGCCCCACCAGCTGGCTCACCGACGGGCGCACACTTGGCATCATGATCGAGGAACGAAAACTGTCTGGGCGCGCCATGTCTGGGCAACGGATCGGAGAACACCATGAGTGAACGTGACTTGATTGTCGTCGGTGTCGATGGCAGCGACGACGGCCTTCGCGCCGTGCGCTATGGAGCCGGCATCGCGATGCTCACGGGTGCCGAGCTGTTCTTAGCCAACGCCGTCGACGACACGTTGATGGCCGGAGCGTGGGGCGTCGTATATGACCCAGAAGCACTGCACGAAGCGGGCGTCACTGCCAACGAAGCCGCCAAGCAGCGTGCCCTGGAAATTGGACTGCCCGAAGACAGAATCCGCACTGAGGTCATTATGGGATCCCCGGGCGGGGTGTTGACCCGCCTCTCAGAAGTTGCGACTCTCCTCGTGATGGGCAGGCGCGCGGCTTCGGGATTGGAGCGCATGTTCGTCGGCTCCACGTCGGTGGCTGTGGTTACCAGCGCCGCGTGCCCCGTCGTCGTGATTTCATCCGCAGCCAACCCCGACGAAGTGGGTGGCAAGAAGCTCATCGGTGTCGCGGTCAACACCAACCCCGGATCTTCCTCAACGCTCGAGGCGGGTTTCCAGCAGGCCAAGCTGCATGCCTCGAAGCTGGATATCGTGCACGTGATCCAGCCACCGGTTGGCTTCTTTGGCCCAAAGCTTTCGCCCGAGGAGTTGGAGCAGCAGATTCGGTTCGCGAAGGGGGGCATCGAGGCGCTGGCCGCGCCGCTCGCCGAGCAGTACCCGGAAGTCGAGTATGAGATCGTCGTGGTGGCGGACAGCCCCATCAACGAGTTCGTCTCCAGATCGTCGAATTACGACCTTCTCGTGCTGGGCATCACAGATTCCTCCATCCCAGGAGTGCAGGTAGGTGGCTTGATGCGCGGGCTGCTGGCGCACGCGATGTGCCCGCTGTACGTGGCCGCGTGACGACGGTCACCGTCGCGCCTGACCTTCCCATTGCTCAGGAAGCAGACCACATCGCGACGCTCATCCGCGATCACCAGGTGGTGGTAGTTGCCGGTGAGACGGGGTCTGGCAAGACCACGCAGCTGCCGAAGATCTGCCTGCTTGCCGGGCGCGAGCGGATCGCGCACACCCAGCCCAGACGTCTGGCAGCACGCACGGTGGCGCAGCGTATCGCCCAAGAATGCGAGACAGAACTAGGGCATTTCGTCGGTTACCAGGTGCGGTTTACGAACAAGGCCAGCAAAGCCACGCGCATCAAGTTGATGACCGACGGCATCTTGCTGAACGAACTCACCCACGACAAGCTGCTGCGTCGCTATGACACGATCATCATCGACGAGGCGCACGAACGTAGCCTGAACATCGATTTCCTCCTGGGGTACCTGAAACAGCTGCTCCCCAAACGCCCTGATCTGCGCGTTATCGTCACGTCCGCCACCATTGACACGGCGCGGTTCGCTGAGCACTTCGACGACGCACCCGTCGTGGAAGTGTCTGGCCGGACGTACCCCGTCGATGTGCGATACCGGGAGCCGCTGGAAGGCGAGGACGAGATTGATCAAGTTGCGTCCGCGGTGCAAGACCTCGTGCGAGAGTCCGCGACGGGGGACATCCTGGTCTTCTTGAGCGGCGAGCGGGAGATTCGCGACGCAAAGGAAGCCATCGACGGGCTAGGGCTACGGGGCGTAGAAACCGTGCCGCTCTTTGGACGTCTTTCCGCAGGCGATCAATCGAGGGTATTCCAGCCACATTCGCTACGGCGCGTCGTGTTGGCGACGAATGTCGCGGAAACCTCGGTGACGGTGCCGGGCATCCGCTACGTCGTCGACGCCGGTACAGCCCGCATCTCTCGGTACTCGGCGAGGACGAAGGTGCAGCGTCTTCCCATCGAGCCCATCAGCCAAGCCTCCGCGAATCAGCGCGCGGGCCGCTGTGGGCGCGTCGGTCCCGGAGTGGCAGTGCGGCTGTACTCCGAAGAAGACTTCCTTTCGCGCCCGGAGTTTTCCGACCCCGAGATCTTGCGCACGAATCTGGCCACCGTCATCCTTTTGATGGCGCAGGCAGGGCTGGGAGACATCCAGCATTTCCCATTCGTCGAAGCCCCGGTGACAAGCCAAATTAACGATGGTATCCGGGTGCTCGAGGAGCTGGGCGCACTGAAACACCGTGAGCGCGGCGAACACCTGAAGCTCACAAAGACGGGCCACCAGCTGGCCCGGATGCCCGTGGACCCACGTCTAGGGCGCATGATCCTCGAAGGATCCAGGCGGGGCTGCCTTCGCCAGGTGCTCGTGCTCGTCGCAGGGCTTACTATCCCGGACATTCGCGAGCGCCCGCTCGAGCACCAGCAGAAGGCCGACGTGTTACACCGTCGCTTTTGGAGCTCGGGGGAGGAACAGACGAAGAAATCGCCAGAGGGCGGCGACTTTGAAGTGTTGCTGAATCTCTGGGCATATCTGCGAAGCCAGCGCAAAGCACTCTCCGGGAACCAATTTCGACGGCTCTGCCGCGACGAGTTTCTCCACTTCGTGCGCTTCCGCGAGTGGGAGGAGCTCGTGAGCCAGCTTCGGGAAGTGGTGAAGGATCTCGGACTCCCAGGAGATGGCGAGGCGGCCATGCCCGAGGTGATGAAATCATTGCTCTCCGGTCTGCTTTCCAATATTGGGCTTGCGGAACCTGAGAAGCCCAAGCCAGAACGTGGGAAACGTCGCCCGCTACGCGAATACCAAGGTGCCCGCGGAGCGCATTTCGTCATCCAGCCCGGTTCATGCCTCGCCAAATCCACGCCGCCGCTCGTCGTCGCCTTTGAACTGGTGGAGACCAGCAGATTGTGGGGCAGAACCGTCGCGCCAGTGCGTGCAGATTGGGTGGAGCAGATCGCTGGCCCGCTCGTGACGAAGACCCTCTCAGAGCCGCGTTTCGCACAAAAGACCGCGACGGTGGTGGCCAGCGAACGAGTGACACTGTTTGGGGTTCCTCTCATTGCCGGCCGCACGACGAGCTTCGCCAAACAACATCCGGTTGAAGCGAGGGAGATTTTTATTCGGACGGCTCTCGTCGAGGGGCAGTGGCAGACCAGAAATCCACTCGTGAGTGGAAATCGCAAAGCCATCCAGCGGGCAGAACAACTGACCGACAGAATGCGTCGCCCAGACCTCCTGATCTCCGACGACGCCCTGTATTCCTTCTACGACCGCCACCTGCCCGAGCACGTGCTCTCAGGAGCCACGCTTGACAAATGGCTTCGCAGCACGCCGAAGGCGCAATGGCCGACGCTGCGTGCGGAGGACTGCATCACCGATGATCGACAGCTGAAGCGTTCCGACTTCCCAGATCATTTCACGCTCGGGCCTGCGAAGCTTCCGGTGCGCTACCTGTTTGATCCGGGGCACCGCGAAGACGGCGCGACGATCACGATCCGTATGGAGCAACTCACAGGCCTCGACCCGGAACCGTTCTCGTGGCTGGTTCCGGGACTTCGCATGGAGCTCGCGACGGAACTCATCCGCTCGTTGCCGAAACAGGTGCGCACAAACTTCGTGCCGGCCCCCGACTTCGCGAAGCGGGCACTCGATCTGCTCGAGCAGCGCAAAGAGTTGGGGAAGGGGAGTATCACCGCCACTCTGGGGCGAGCGCTCACCACGCTCACAGGCGTGATCATCGACGACGACGCCTGGCGCGTCGACGCTATCCCCAGCCATTTGCGACCTACCTTCGTCGTCACTGACGATGGGAAGGAAATCGCTCGTGGTGAGGATCTAGCTTCGCTCCAGACGAAACTCTCGACGAAGGTCGCGAAGAAGCTCACGAAGGCGGCAGATGGCATCGCCCAATCAGGGGCAGCGTCGTGGATCTTCCCGCCGATCCCGACGACGACCAGCCTTGGTAAGGGTGTGACCGGGTATCCGGCGCTCGCAGATGAGGGCGCGACGGTGGGGGTCACCGTCGCAGATGCCAAGGAGAAGGCTGAACGAGCGCACGTGCAGGGCCTTCGTCGACTTCTCACGCTGGTGAACCCCAACCCGACGAAGTGGGTGGTGGCGCACCTTACGAAGACTGAAAAGCTTGCCCTGGCCGACTCCCCGTATCCGTCGGTGCCTGATCTGCTGTCTGACGCGTGGTTGAAAGCGAGCGAACAGTTGGTAGCGGCCCACGGCAGTGCCTTGGATGTGCGCGACAAGGCCGCATTTGAGCGGATCGCGCTACTCGTGCGTCAGGACCAGGCAGAGCGCACCCAGAAGGTGGTATCCACTGCGGCGGAGGCGCTCACCGCTGCTACCAAAACCCGACTTGCGTTGGCCTCGTTTCCCGAAGACCACCCCGTCCGCGTTGACATCACGACGCAGCTCGACAACCTGCTGTTCACCAATTTCCTGTCGTTCACGCCCGACCCATGGCTCAGCCACTTGCCGCGGTACTGCGAAGCTGCGGCGTTTCGGGTGCAAGCAGCGCTCGCGAATCCTGCCCGAGATGCGCGCGAAGCGATGCAAGTGGAAGAACTCGAAGACGAATACGCAGACCTCACCGACGCGCAACCGCCTGGCCCGCTGCGGCCTGAGGTCGAGGAGATCGCATTCTTGTTGGAGGAGTTCAGGGTGAGCGTATTCGCCCAGCAGCTTCGCACGTCGGTGCCGGTGTCAGCAAAGCGAATTCGAAAAGTCATGCACGCCGCACGCCTCGGTTGATCTGGGCGGCCGTTACCCTGAACAGAAATAATCCTTTGGGAAGGACCCGAGATGAAACTGAAGCTCATTGGAGCGACCCTTGCTGCTTTAGCGCTTGGCCTCACCGGCTGCGGGAATGACGGCGGCGCGGAGCCGGAGAGTTCGGAGCCGTCGGCTTCTGCGACGGAGGAAGCATCGTCTGATACTCCCGAAGAAGAGCCCGCGACGTCCGAGCAGCCTTCGCAGGACACGCCTGGTGATCAGGAGTCGACTGGCGCGGAGGAGAGCCCTGCTGAGAGCACCGGCGAGAAGCCGGCAGAACTGGGTGCTGAAGGGCGTGCGGTCATCGATGCCTTCAAGTCGAAGCACAAGAACGCGGAGGAAGTCCCCGCTGAAATGTTCGATCCGGCAAAGAGCCAGAAGATGCTCAGCCAGCTGAAGGTGGAGCCCGCTGAATGCAGCACTGCCATGGGGGCACAGCAGGATCCGGAGCTCTTGAAGAGCGCGGCTTGGGGCGGAGCTGCGGCCGTGGACACGACGTCGGGCAGTAGCACGACCGTCGCGGTGGCCGAGTTTGGGCAAGAAGCCCGACCGCTCGTCGAACAAGCCCGCTCTGCGTCCGAGAAGTGCCCGCAGATCACCATTGGCGAAGGTGAGCAAACGTTCAAGGCCACCATCAAGGTGCATGATGCATCCTCCGTGCAGGGCGCTGACGTTGCGCACATCATTGAGAGCGCAGTGGATATCGGAGGCGCAAAGCAGGTTTCCTACAACGGCCAAGCCGCCCGAGGCAACCTGTTCATTAACGTGGCACTCACTGCAGCAGAAGGCAGCGCGAAACCCGGCGACGCTGAAAAGCTGCTCGCGGAGGCAGTTGCTGCCGCGCAGTGACATTCGCGCAATCACGCTGAGGCAACCCCGCACGCAGATCCGTTGCGTGCGGGGTTGTGTTGTTCCGTCACTGGGAGTGCCATGATGGGGGCGTGCCAAAAGATGTTGCAGGACTATTAGCGCTGTTTGAAATCCATCAAATTGATGAAAACGTCTGGGAAGGGCCGCAGCCGGATACCTATTTCCAGCGGTTGTTCGGCGGGCAGGTACTTGCGCAGACTCTCGTCGCTGCTGCGAGAACCGTATCCCCTGAGCGGATCGTGCATTCGCTTAATGCGTACTTTTTGAGGGGCGGATCTCCTGACACGTCCCTCAGGTTTGAAGTGGAAAGCTTGCGCGACGGCGGAACGTTCAGCACCCGCAGAGTGGTGACGAAACAAGACGGCAAGATGATTTTCCAGCTGAATGCGTCGTTCCATGAGTCAGAGCCAGGCCTCGAACATAGTGCTCGCCAGCCGCGAGAGAACGTGTTGAGCCCCGACGATGCGCCCAGCCTGCGCTCGGTGCTCGAGGAACAATTTGGCTCGCACGCGCAAATGCTCTCGGAATGGGATGCCCTCGACGTGCGCCTTGCGACCCCGCCTGAGGAGAACCATCTGGGCGCGACGATACGCGCATGGGTGCGCACGAAGTCCGAAATGCCGCCTGACCCGCTGCTGAACAACGCTGTGCTCGCATACCTGTCGGACATCACGCTGCTCAGCACCACGTTGATTCCGCACAAGGTGCAATTCACCTCGCCTAACCTGCAGGCTGCGTCCATCGATCACAGCATGTGGTTCCATCGCCCGGTGCGCACCGACGAATGGATTCTCTACGACATGATCTCGCCGTCGGCAGCGGGTGCTCGCGGGTTCTGTCGTGGTCGGCTGTACCAAAACGGCGTCACGGTGGCGTCGTGTGGTCAGGAGGCTCTGATCCGCCTTCGCTGACGCAGCGCGCAAACGACAACGGGTTGGTGCGGAACCGAAGGGGTTCTACACCAACCCGTTGTACTGACAGCAGGCGGTTATGCCGCGAGGCCCACCCGTTCGCGCATCTTCGCCAAAGCGAGGCGCTCGATCTGGCGAACGCGCTCGGCGGTGATGCCCCAGTGGGTGCCGATGTCGGCCAACTTGGCCTGGCGACCGTCCAGCAAGCCGTAGCGGCGACGGACCACGTCCTGCGAGCGCTCGTCGAGGCCGTCGAGCATCTCCTCGATGCGCGCGCGGTCTTCGACGTCGAGCACCACCTCGTCTGGGCCAGGCGCAACATCGCGGGCGATCAAATCGCCGAGCGACGTGTCGCCTTCGGTGTCAACGGGGGCGTCGAGCGAGACGTGCTCGCGCGACCAGCGGACGAGATCAACCACCCGGCTCTCTTCCAGGCCGAGCTCGTCAGCGATCTCGTCGATCTCAGGCTCCCGGCCGAGTTGGCGCTCGAGGGTGCGACGCACGGCGGAAACCTGGTTGACCTGTTCCGCGACGTGCACGGGCAGTCGCACGATGCGTGCCTGCTGCGCGACGCCGCGAGAGATCGCCTGGCGTACCCACCACGTCGCGTAGGTGGAGAATTTGAAGCCCTTGACGTAGTCAAACTTCTCGACCGCGCGAATCAGGCCGGTGTTACCTTCCTGGATCAGATCCAACAGTGGCATCTGTGCACGCCCGTACTTGCGGGCGATGGAGACTACGAGGCGAAGGTTGGACTTGACGAACCGTCGCAGGGCGGCGTCGCCGTCGTCTGCGATCTCACGGAGTTCATCTTCAGTGGCGTCAGTGGGGTTCTCGATTTCGCCTTCCAGGATCTTGGTGGCGAACATTCCGGCTTCGATTTGCTTGGAGAGTTCTACTTCTTCGACAGCGCTGAGTAGCGGCGTCTTGGCGATCTCATCCAGATACTGTCCGATGGTGTCTTTCCCGTCGATACCCTCGGTGTGGCGTCGTGCGGTGCTCAATGTGACTCCTTTCGCAGCCGTCTACACGTATAACAACGGGGGAGGGGGACTGGAAGTTCCCGTTTTCTCGAAAGATTTGGCCCGGGTGTAAGGATTGCTGTAGGCGATGCTCCTGATCGCGCGGTTGCAAGTGTTTGCGGCGCGTGCAAATATGGGGGTCGCGTCCCTTGACTAGACCGGCGCGTGGCGTGCCCAATTATCGGAGGAAAAACGTGGCAGAAACCCCCAAGGCCCGGAGCACCTCGGCTGCGGAGGCTGGTGATGCCCCTGAAAAGAAGACGACGACCACGAAGCGGGCGACGGGAGCTCGGAAGGCCCCCGCGAAGAAGACGACCACCACCAAAAAGGCGACGGCGAGCGCTGCGAAGAAGGCGACGACGAAGAAGACGACGCGAAGCTCCAAGCAGACGTCCAAGAGCAAGGCCCCTGTGGATGTGCAGGAGCCTACGGTTGCGCAGGTTGCTGCTGGCGAGGTGCACATCTCCAAGGCTGACAAGGACGGCGATCACATCGTCATGACCGTCGGGGGCAAGCGTCGCTCGCTTGATGACGTCGACGAGTCCACGTTCAACGAGCAGGAAGAAGCGAAAGACGAGAAGGAGCTCGTCGAAGAAGAGGGATTTGCGCTTTCCGACTCGGATGATGCCGACGAACCAGAGCAGCAGGTCGTGTCTGCGGGTGCGACGGCTGACCCGGTCAAGGACTACCTGAAGCAAATCGGCAAGGTCGCGCTGCTGAACGCCGTCCAGGAGGTCGAGCTCGCGAAGCGCATCGAGGCGGGTCTGTTCGCTGAAGAAGCGCTTGGCGACGAGGATCATCCGGTGAAGCCCGATGACGTCGAGGACTACATCTGGATTCAGGAGGATGGGCGTCGCGCGAAGAACCACCTGCTGGAGGCAAACCTCCGCCTCGTGGTGTCGCTCGCAAAGCGCTACACCGGTCGAGGCATGTTGTTCCTCGACCTCATCCAGGAAGGCAACCTCGGCCTGATCCGAGCCGTCGAGAAATTCGACTACACCAAGGGTTACAAGTTCTCCACGTATGCCACCTGGTGGATCAAGCAGGCCATCACCCGCGCCATGGCGGATCAGGCACGCACCATTCGCATCCCAGTACACATGGTGGAGGTCATCAATAAGCTCGCCCGCGTGCAGCGGCAGATGTTGCAGGATCTTGGCCGCGAACCAACGCCCGAAGAACTCGCGGAAGAGCTGGACATGACCCCCGAAAAGGTGGTCGAGGTGCAGAAATACGGGCGCGAACCTATCTCCTTGCACACCCCGCTCGGCGAGGACGGAGACTCCGAATTCGGTGATCTCATCGAAGATTCCGAAGCGGTTGTGCCTGCAGACGCGGTGAACTTCACCCTGCTGCAGGAGCAGCTCAACGACGTGCTGGACACGCTCTCCGAACGTGAGGCCGGCGTCGTGAGCATGCGATTCGGGCTCACCGACGGGCAGCCGAAGACGCTCGACGAAATCGGCAAGGTCTACGGCGTCACGCGCGAGCGTATCCGCCAGATCGAGTCGAAGACCATGAGCAAACTGCGCCACCCATCGCGCTCCCAGGTGCTGCGCGACTACCTCGACTAAAGGATGCACATCGGTAACTTCCAGAGCGTGAAAACCCGTGTTCCTCGCCCCATCCCGCGCTAGGGTGGCGGGGCACGCACCCTGTAGGGAGGACCCAAATGTCATTGTTTGCACGCGCCGAGCAGGCCCCGGCAGACCCGATTCTCGGTCTCACCGAAGCGTTCCAGAAGGACGCTCGGGACGACAAAGTGAATCTGGGTGTAGGCGTCTACCTTGACGAGAACGGCACCCTCCCGCTCATGGAAGCCGTGAGGGACGCCCAGGAAGGTGTCCTTGCGGAGCAGAAAGCACATGCGTATCTGCCCATCGATGGGCTGCCTGCGTACAGGGAGCAGACGCGGACCCTGGTGTTCGGCGCTGATGAGGATCTCGAGCGAGTGGTCACCTTGCAGACCCCTGCCGGTACCGGCGCGCTGCGTCTGGGGGGCGAGCTTCTCCGGCTGTTGTCGGCAGATAGCACCGTTTTGCTGCCTAACCCCAGCTGGGCAAACCATCGCGCCGTATTTGAAGCGTCAGGGCTCGCCGTCGACACCTACGCGTATTACGACGCCGAAGCTCGGGGCATCAACTTCGACGCAATGCTCGCCAGCCTTCGCGCAGCCAAACCCGGAACGGTCTGCGTGCTGCATGCCTGCTGCCACAACCCCACCGGGTATGACCTGACCGATGCACAGTGGGACCAGGTCGTGCAGGTGCTGGGAGAGCGCGAACTCGTCCCATTCATGGATATGGCGTACCAAGGCCTAGGCGACGGGTTGGCTGCCGATGCCGCAGCTGTTCACAAGCTCTTGGCTTCTGGGCAGTCGTTCTTCTTGGCGACGTCGAACTCGAAGAACTTCGGGCTCTACGGTCAGCGCACGGGCGCGCTACACGCCGTCGCAGCCGATGCTGACGAAGCACGTCGTTTGCTCTCGCAGCTGAAGCGACTGGCGCGCACTATCTACTCCAACCCGCCTGCATTCGGCGCCACCCTCGTCGCCACCATCCTCTCCGACGCTCAGCTGCGCGCGTCCTGGGAGAGCGAGCTAGGGCGGATGCGCGAGCGCATCGCGTCGCTTCGCGCCACGTTGGTGCAGGGTCTACAAGCCCAGGGTGTGGACGACATGGGGTTCATCGCCGAGCAGCGCGGCATGTTCAGCTACTGCGGGCTTCCCAAGGAGCAGATGCAACGGTTGCGCTCCGAGCACGGCATCTACGGCACTGACTCCGGGCGCCTGTGCGTTGCAGCCCTGAACGACGGCAACGTTGACAAGGTTGCGGCCGCTATTGCAGCGGTGCGTTCGTAGCCGTCGCTGCCGTCTGCCCCGGCAACCCGGCGAGGCCCGACGAGCGTCGTACGGGGGTCTGGATACACTCCGCCAGGGCCGCTGACGAGCCGTAGATACGCAGCTCGTGGCGGGCCCTCGTGATGGCTGTGTAGACCAGCTCCCGCGTGGCCAGCGGAGATCCTTCAGGGGGCAGCACGACGCTCACCACGTCGTACTGCCCACCTTGCGACTTGTGCACAGTCATCGCATGCAGGTCAGAGGCCCCGTCGAGGATGGCCGGCGGCACCAAGCGAGGCGACTCGCCCTGCTCTACTGCGGCGAACAAGTTCCCATCTGCCTGTACTAGGACAGCAACGTCACCGTTGTGAAATGCGTCAGTGTTGCGGGTGAGCAGCAAAGGCTGCCCCACGTACCATTGCCGGGAGCCATAGTCCGGATGGGATTGGGCGATGATTTGCCGTGCAGCCTGGCCCCACGCCTGCACTCCGAAAGGACCGAGTCGATGGGCGCACAGCACCCGGTGGGTCTGGAGCGCCCGGAGGGCTGCGGATGCGTCACCTCCTCTGGCAGCCTTGATGACCGCACCTGCTTGGGCTGAGACGTCATTGCGGAATTGTTGGAGGCCGGCGATGCCTGATCCATCGAAGTCGAACCACGAGATAGAACTGGAGTCATGGATGAGCGCGCTGGCCCGAGCCACGTCGCCATCATCGATGGCCCTCGCGAGTGCCGCAATCTCGCCATTACTGCGGCGGTTGGTGCGCAGCTCCACCACGCTGCCTGCCTGCGTGAGTGACGGATTGGCGACGATATCTGCGAGCACTGCTCCCGCCTCCACGGATCGCAGCTGGTGAGGGTCTCCGACGAGGATCAGGCGGGTGTCATCGCGGACCGCCTCGAGCAGTGATGCCATGTGTTCCAAGGAAACCATCGACACCTCGTCCACGACGATGACGTCGTAGGGGAGCGGATTGCGCGCGTTGTGCGTGGCGTTGGATCCTCTGATGGGCTTTCCCAGCAGGCGGTGCAAGGTGCCGGAGAACGGAGGATGCTTCGTGGCGCTGGGGGCGAGTTTGCCAAACACCGAGTCATGGAGTTGCTGCGCTGCTTTCCCCGTCGGAGCCGCGAGCGCTATGGAGAGCGGATTCGCCTCGGCGAGCGCGTTCAAGATGCGTACGACCGTGGTGGTCTTTCCAGTGCCGGGGCCCCCCGTGATGACCGTTGTCATATGCGACATGGCTGCTTCGACGGCGGCGTCCTGCTGCGCGTCGTGCTCACCCACAGGCGGCGGGGCGACCGCGTTTTCTGCGACGGGGAGCAGCCGTCGTCTGGCGAGCGCATCGGCCACCTCACGTTCTTGCTCGTAGAAACGGGAGAGATAGAGCCGCCCGTCCT
The DNA here is from genome assembly GCA_032576855.1 of Propionibacteriaceae bacterium. Taxonomy (GTDB): domain Bacteria; phylum Actinomycetota; class Actinomycetes; order Propionibacteriales; family Propionibacteriaceae; genus Arachnia. Next base: position 165,343 of record JAWFWL010000002.1, on the reverse strand, counting down.
CGAAGATGAACGGCCTGCCTGCACCCACCAGTCGCGAACCTGCGACGGCTTGAGCCCACCCATCCTCATCCGGCCAGGGCAGCGGAGCGGCGAGCGCGGCTCCCGCGCCGTCGTCTAGATCAGTGACGGGTTTCAATGTGTGGGCTGTAGCGAGCGCCAAGCAGACTGATCCGAGACGCAGCTCGCGCACGGCGAGCGCAAACGCAAGCACTACCTGGTCATTGGTCTCATAGTCGCGGCTCATGCGTCTTGCCAGATGAAAATCGGCGAGCGAGATCATGCCCGCCTCGCAGAAACTGCGCAGAATGCCTTCAGCCCGTTGCGGGATCTCATGCATGCGTGCCTCCTAACAAGTCGCTCACCGACGTCACCAGTGCAGTGGGTGGGTACCACGAGAACACACCACACGCGTGACCGCCCACGAGCGGAGTATCAGGGCCAGCCATGCCCCGCACGAACAGGTAGCCAACACCGCCAAGGTGACGTTCAGGCTCATATTCAGGTAGGCGCAGCTGCAGGTATCGATGCAGCGCAGCGCTATAGCAAATGGCCTGCAGGGGGTAATGCGCTGCCATCATCGCCTTGACCATCGCGTCCTGGGTGTAGTGGCCAACCGTCAGTACGTCGGATGCCGAGGGAGCCAAGCGGTTCGTCTTGTAGTCCACGACGATGAACTTGCCTTCGTCGGTTTGCAACACGGCGTCGATGGAGCCGGTCAGCATGCCGCTCAACACCTGGCCCGAGGCTTCTGATGCGGCGAGCAGTGCTGGGTACTCGACGAGAGGGTCATCGTCGGAAAGATGCTGCTGCATCAGCGATGCAAGTTCGGCGACGGTAGCGGGCGCGTCGCCGCCCATGGGCATATCGAAGTCAAGCTCCGCCAGCCTGAGAGCAATTGGGATCTCGCTGAGCGACGCCGACGTGAGTGGGCGCAATGGAGTAGTGACAACGGCTTCCAGCCCCTGAGCGAGCGTGGCGCGCTCCTCGTCGGTCAGTGTTACTGCCAATCTGTTCACGACATCTTCAATTCGCGCTGTCCTGCCGGGGGAAGCCCAGTCCAGCACTTCCAGAGACTCGTGGACGAGCGTGCCAAATGCGGCTCCCGCAGGCAGCGGGCCCATCGGTGCGGGCAGCGTGAGAGCATCATCGACGATCACGTCCTCGCCCGTCTCTGGCTCGTCCGCACCCGAGGGAGCATCGTGCAGGCCCTGCGTCAGACCGGAATACGACGTCCTGCGCCACTGCTGATCGACACATCTCGCCGCTTTGGCCAGGTGCAGAGAAAGGTGGCTGGTAGCGCGGCGGTTGTGGGGTGCAACAACGTCGTTCGGTACTTCCTCCACCAGGACGTGCTTGAACGGTCTGACATCGCGCCAGGCATAGCGATCCTCCAGTGCATGCTTCTCGCGATCGCGAAACATCAAGGCGGCGAGGGGTCCATGATCTGCGTTGCCGTCGTCTGTCTGCCAGGCGACTGCGAGGTGCTTCGCCCTCGTGAGCCCCACATAGAGCAGCCGAAGCTCCTCGTCGCGGGCTCCTCTCATGGCGAGAGCATTGACGCTCGGATGCTGCTTCCCCGGCTGCATCCAGAGCTGACGCTCGCCGTCGATGTGCACATGGAATGGATTGTTGGGGAAATGCCAAAGCGTGGACATATCCGGTATCAGCACGACGGGGAATTCGAGTCCTTTCGCTGAGTGCAGCGTCATCACCTTGATGGCCGGTGCGTCCGTGGCCACGCGCAAGCCAGCGTCGTCGCCCGCGTTGCGCAGCTGTTCGATCTCGCGCATGAGGGAGACCGGATCTGCGTGGCCGGTTTGGTCTAGCAGTTCGCCGATATGCATGAGATCCGCGACATACCTATCGCCTCCGGGGCGCGCAATGAGTCGCGCTTCCAGCTCGGTGCGTTCACGCAGCACATCGAGCGCGGCGCCGGGCCCGTCGTCGGTCAAGGCACGCTGCGCGGCACCCACCATCTCAGCCAACCGAGTGGCCCCGTCGGGGCTTCCTAGTTCTTCGAGGCTCATACCGACGAGATCAGTGAGTGCCATGAAACTGGCTGCCGATCCACCGTCTGGTGAGAGGGCACGCAGGAATTGTTCCCAGTCCTTGGCGGCTTGTTGCTTCCAGATGTTGGTGGCGCCGAAGAGCACCGCAGGATACCCGAGCGTTGTGAGCCGCTCAGCAACCTTGTGGGCCACAGCATGTGAACGAACCAGAACGGCGATATCGGAGGCTTCTAGACATGCGCCATCGCATGGCGTCCCCAGCAGCGAATCAACTTGAGCAACGAGATCGTCGAGAACTCGTTCCTGCGCACGGCTACCGCGTGCTTGCCTCACCCAGACGCGTTGATCCACATTAAGCTCCAAACGAGAGCTATGGCATACTCCGACAGGCTGCACCTGGATGCTGGCGTCGCCCAGCGGGATGCCTTCCATCAGCTCCACCACGCCGTTCACGACCCCGTCGTCGGATCGATAGTTCATGGCGAGCGACTGGCGCGTCGAAATGGCGGATGCCTGCAAGTAGGTGCGAAGGTCTGCCTTCCGGAACCCGTAGATGGACTGTTTCGGGTCCCCAATGAGGATGGTCGGCCGATCTTCTGCGACGAAGGCGCTCTCAATGATGGCCCATTGATCTTTGTCGGTGTCTTGGAACTCATCGACGAGTACCACGCGGTAGGTATCTCTCAGCCATTGCTTGGCCATATCGCCTGTGACGGGATGCTGCAGCACCTCACTCATGCGGTTGATCAGATCATCGAACGTGAGAACGCCGAGCTTGCTCTTTCTGGCTGTGAACATCTCGCGCACCGCTGCACCAAACTGTGCTTCCTCGGAGCCTTCCGGTGCGAGTGTGAGGGAGTTCCTGCACGCTTCGTGCGCCAAACGGATCGCCTTCCATGCGGGGAAGGGAGGCGACTCTAGCGTGTGATACCTGGCTACGAAGCTGTCTGCCGCGCACTCGTCGATGAGTTGATACGTCGGCGAGAGCGCTTCGGATGAGTTGGCGTTACCGAGCACGCCCATCTCGCGCAGCGTGAGCTGACAGAAGCTGTGGATAGTGAATACCGCTGCTCGGTCAAAGTTATCCAGGGCTCGCTCGAGTCGTTCGATGAATTCCTCTGCTCTACCGAGCGACGCGAGGTAACGCGCAGCGGGCTCGGCGCTTGGCAACTCACTCGCAGGTATTCCTGCCCGAAGGAGGGTAATGCAGGACTCGATTGCGGTGAACACTCTGCTGCGTAATTCCGCTGCGGCGTTGTTGCTGAAGGTAATAATGAGCAGTTCGCTGATATCCAGATCATCTTCTGCGATGTAGCGCACAGCCAATCCGGCGATGGTGAACGTTTTGCCGGTGCCGGCGCTGGCTTCCAAGAGCAGCGTTGATTTGGGGAGGGCCGCGTTAAAGGAGAAATCTGATGTCACCATGAACCTCCATGTTCGACGAGCGGCTGATACAAGGCTGAGGCCCAGCGCTCGAAGCAGGAATCAGCATCCCCCGGGGGATCGTCGGCGCTCGCCCTCGTATCGAGCAATTCAGCTGCGGGGTCGTTGAAAAACAACTCCCAATGGGATTCGGGGTAACGCCATTTTCGATCTCGAGACGACGACGCACGCATCCAATCAGAACGGTTGAACTTGCCGCGATGTTGCTCCATGACGAGAGAGAATGCGGGATCGAACGGCACTGGCAAGAGACGCGACCTACCGATGGTGTGCGCGTGCAGATACAGCTGCAGCAGCTGCTTGGCGCGGTGCGGCGTAGGCTGTGACAACTCGTTTTGCCGGGGGCCGTACCGTCCGGGGCGGATCACGACTGCCCGGGCACGAACGCCTTGCACAGCCAACGCGAGTACCTGCAGCCACGGCTCGAGGAGAGCTTGGGAGCCAGACGAAGCGGAGGCAACGACGATTTGGCTGCCGTGCATTTGCGCACTGCCAGTTAAACGGGTGTCGCCAACCATCACGTCAATACTGATGACATCTGGCTGTTCGCTCATGAGGCGTTGCGCCGCCATGACTACCGCATCGGCCTGACGGCCCAGATCTGCGGCGAGCGCCCGTCCGAACGGCCCTGGTGGAAGGCGCTGCGATTGCTCAGCCCTGTGCAGCAAGGTCTGGGGCTCGACGTGGTCGAGGCGTCCGCTAACGAATTGATCCGTAATTTTCCACTTGGTCAGGCCAGCGACATCCAGTGGGAGCACGTCGTCGAGAACGAGTTCGTCTTCTGGATGGATGCTGGCAAGGTTGCTCAGCAGCTCTTTGGCGGGATCGGCAAGGAAACGCTTCAGCTTGGTGACGCTCAGCTGTCCCACCGGGTCTGCGATGGGCAGCTGCAGTGCCAGACGACGACGTTCCTCGACGCTGTGACCGAGTCGTATCGTCGTGGCACGGGCGCCGTCGAATGCAGTCTCGTCGAAGGAAGCGGTAGCGGGATCCGAGAAGGCACTGGGATTGAACGGTTGTGGAGCGTGTTGCACGGCGTCGGGAACGTCGATGCCCAACTGACGAAGCAGATGCCGGATGGTGACAGGCATTTCTATGGATGCGTTGGTGCGCTCGGAGCGTGTTTGCGTGACGATCAGCACATGCCTGGCCGAGGACGCCTGGGCCTGGAGGTATTGCCGGGTGCTGCGACGCGGGTCAGGCAACAAGCCCGGTAGAGCATCTGGCAGCAGCGCCTTCCTACCGCCATCATCCAGACCGATCATCACGACGAGTCCCGCATCAACGTGGCGTGCTTCATGGGGGGCCACCACGTGCAACTGTCCGTTTCCGAGGGCCGGACGATGCCACATCGAGGGCATATCCACCTGCAACAGGCGACAGAAGTCACGTCTGCGTAGGAGCGCAGTCGAGGAGACGTGAGACCGAGCAAGTTCGCAGAAGTAGGCCGCTGCTTGCTGTTGCATCCAACGGTCTTCAAAGTTGAGCCCCACCAGCTGATCCAGGAAACGGACAGCCACATCGCACCATTGCGTGACGGTGAGTTCGCTCGTCGAAGCCTCTCGAAGTTCCCAGAGACGGCCGACGATTTCAGCGAGTGCCCCAATCAGATCGAGATCATTCGAGGTGGTGCGTTCGACGCCGAGAACGCCGCGTGGCCCTGCAACACCGCCCATCGCGATCCCCGTGAGCAGAGCGTCAATACCGCTCTCCCATGTGTTGGTCGCGATGTCGGGTAGGCCAAATGCGTTGCGATCCTTGCGGGTCAGACCCCAACGAATTTGTGCGGCATCTACCAGCTCCAGGAGGTCCTCGCGCTGGTTCGCAAACCCCCATCGATCAGCGATGCCGGGCGAGAGCAGAAACTCCACGACTGCGTTGGCGGTGGCTCGGCCATCCACGAGTTCCAGGGCGGCGAGAACCGCGTCGATGGCGTGGTTGCCGCCCTTCGACGTACGCACGTCGGCAACGCGCAGCGCGCTTCCGGGATGGCTGCCGGTGGGACGAAACACCGCATTCAGCACAGGTGCCCACGCGTCGGGGTCTGGGCAGACGATGCGAACATCGCGTGGCTCGAGCCCTGGATTCAGCTCGAAGTAGCGTGTCAGCTCATCGCGTAAGACTTCCGCCTGGCGAAGCCTGGAGTGCGAACCGTGAATTTCGACGGTTGGTGTTGCCCGCAGTGGTTTACCGACGGTGGCAGGTGCGTCGTGGGGGAGCACATCGAGCCAATCCGGCTCGCGGCCGACGCACCATACCGAACGCGGCGATAAGGCCTCGATCAGCGGATGCCATACGGGTGCCACTTCATCGACGCCGAACAGCCACGTGGGCGTTTGCAGCGCGCCAGCGGCTTCGATGATGTTCTGCACTATCTCAGCGGGATTGAAGCCCATCTGGTCACACGCTGCTCGAAGTAGCGCCGGTTGCCACTCGAGATGTGGTGGCAAGTGCCCGTCGTCGCCCGCCAACCACTGCGCAATGACCGACGGCGCCTGCTCCATGTAGCTTCGAAACAAACGTGCAATGTTGGCGCAGGCCGAAAGTTTCCTACCAGGCTCGCGAATGAAGGCTTCCAGCGGGGCATATGCGCTTGCCACGGCCTCAACAACCTCAGCTAGGGCTGTGACAAGCCTGCTGCCTCGCCAGCGTGTCCATTGCTCAGCCACGCCTGCCGTAGCAGCGAGCTGTGCGGTGAGTTGCGAAACGGTGCGGGTTTCCACGCCTGCAGCAATGCCGTCGATCTCGGCGAGCGATTGGCTAAGGAGCCGCCCGGAACCCGCGGAATCCACCACGACGAGGCCTCGAGCAAACGGCGAGGTCAAGGAATTCCTGAGTGCAGCAGCCAGCTCGGGCACCATAGCCCGCCAACTCGTCCCCACAACTACCTGCAGCATTGCGCCTCCCTCAGCTTGCTTCGCAGCCTACTGGCTGCCTCTGACAAAACTCGAGCGGTCATTTATGTCGTAGGGCTTTGGTACCTTGACGCACTGGGAGGCCACATGGCAGATGCAATTCTTGATGCGCTTGATCCTGAGCAGCGACGGGTAGCGACGGAACTCGAGTCGCCCGTAGTGGTGCTTGCAGGAGCGGGTACGGGTAAAACCCGCGCCATCACTCATCGAGTGGCGTATGCGGTCAGAGAGGGTCGATACGATCAACGCGCAGTCCTGGCCGTCACCTTTACCAGCCGCGCAGCGGGGGAGATGCGAGCTCGGCTCGCGCAGTTGGGGGTCCCGCACGCGCAAGCTCGAACCATTCACTCCGCAGCACTTCGCCAATGTCGCTACTTTTGGCCGCAGGCGTACGGCACCGAGTTTCCAGACTTGGCCGAGAACGCGTTCGGCATCGTCGCGCGTGCCGCGAACCACGTGTTGGGTGACGTCGATACGGCCCTTATCCGAGACCTAGAGACCGAGATCAGCTGGGCGAAGTCCAGCAACGTTTCACCGGAGAACTACGTCGAGTTGGCGTCGAAAAGAACAGTGGCAGGCGCTTCGCCAGCACAAGTGGCAGCAATCATGGCCAGCTATGAGAAGGGAAAGCAGGCGTTAGGCGTCGTCGATTTTCACGACGTCCTGCTCTGTAACGCTGCCTTGCTCACTGGGCATCCAGCGATTGCCGAGCAGATTCGCGCCCAATACCGCCATTTCGTCGTCGACGAATACCAGGACGTCTCGGCTATTCAGCACCGTCTCATTGCCTTGTGGCTGGGAGAACGAAACGACGTGTGCGTCGTCGGTGATCCGAACCAGGCCATCCATTCTTTCGCCGGCGCCGATCCCGCATTCCTCCGTGATTTCGCGAACGAACATGAAGATTCCACCGTGGTTCGGCTGGTGCGAAACTATCGGTCCACTCCCGAGGTCCTCCAACTAGCCACTCGCGTACTTCGGCCGCCGGCATCCGAGCGGCTGAGGCCGACGCAGCCATCGGGCGCTACGCCGATGGTACAAGCCTGCGGCACAGTAACTAATGAGGCGGAAGCCACCGCAGACTGGCTGCAAGAGCGGCATGCCTCAGGCACGGCCTGGAAAGAGCTGGCGGTCTTGTATCGCATCAACGCGCAGTCGCCTGCGCTGGAAGCAGCGATGGATCAGCGAGGCATCCCATACACAGTGCGAGGCGCCGAGCATTTTTACGAGCGCCCGGAGGTGCGCCAGATCGTGGGCACGCTGCTGAGTGACGCCGATGCAGATCCCGACTGCGCAGCCTCCGCCTGGCTTGCCTCCGCGTTGGAACGTGTCGGGTGGAAGCCCGACGCTCCGGCTGGGCAGGGGCGACAGCGTGAGCGATGGGAGTCGCTCATGGCGCTGAAACAGGTACTCGAGGACGAAATTCAGGAGCGTCCCACTTGGACAGCCGGGGCGGCGTCGGGATGGCTTCGAGAGCGTGCCTCATGGCAGCAATCCCCGGTGGCCGATGCGGTCACACTGGCAACCATGCACGCGGCGAAAGGCCTGGAATGGGATGATGTGGCGATCATCGGTGCCAGGGAGGGGCTGGTGCCCTTCTCGCTCGCTACCGAGGAGCCGGCGCTGAGCGAAGAACGTCGACTCCTCTACGTCGCCTGCACACGGGCACGCTCGGTATTGCGTATCACCTGGAACTACATCGGCTCCGGAGGGAAGCAGCAGCCATCGCGTTTTCTTGCCGGGGTCCGCTCGTCAGGGGCATCGAGCGATCGGGCGGGCGCTCATGCACCGCGTGAACCAAAGCGCGCGCGATCAAAGCCCTGCGTCGTGTGTGGACGTTTGCTCACGACGGCGGCGGAACGCAAGCTGCGCCACCACGAGGAATGCGAACTGCCCATCGACCAGCAGCTATTCGAAGAGCTGAAAGCGTGGCGTTCCAGCACGGCGCAGGAGCTGAGCGTGCCAGCGTTCGTCGTGTTCACTGACGCAACGCTCATGGCCATTGCCGAGGCCAAACCCACGGACGAGCAATCGCTCTTGGCGATCTCCGGGATTGGGCGTTCAAAACTCGCCAAGCACGGCGCGGCTGTGCTGGCAGTTATTCGGGAGCACGGCTAGGCGGAGGCCAGGCTGCCGCCTACGGCGGGTGAATCACTACAACCGGGGGTCTTGCAGCCGCGGCGACGTGTCACCGCCCGCATACCTATTCGTCCTTGAGCCTGGTTCCAGCGCAATGCTTTGCCAACGAGCGTGCCCACGGACGCCGTAACAACCGCTTCGACTTCTACCAACGCGCTCGCATATGCCCAGGCCAGCAGCGCCTGGTTTCCGGGCTCTTCGCGTCTGGCCGGCGGCTCCAAGCAGGAGGGGCAGGCAGTACGACCGCGGATGAGTAGCGGGCCCACGGTGCCGGAGGAAGCATCAGACCAGACGTAGAGCGTTGGCGCGATGTGAAAGGCCTGGGCTTCGAGGAGCGGTTGGCTGCCGGGTGCGAATTCGAGCACGATCATCTGAGCGCCGACCGCGAACCCGAGGTCGTTCGTCGCGAATACTGGAGAAACTTGGTGACATCGAATCCCCGTCGTCGCGAATGTATCGACGGCTCCGTCGCCGTCTGAAACCAGCACAAGCATGAAGGCAGTGTCACACGCAGCGGTAGCAGGCACGAGAGGAACGCTGCGGGCTGTGGAAAACCCCGATGAAAAGCATCGTGGGTCGGCACCGAAGTGCCGACCCACGATCAATGCTCGTTGCGCTCAGGCGCGACCGAGGATGCGGTTCAGGTTGGTGCCGCACTCGGGGCACTTGCCCTTGGCCATCTTGGTGCCCTTGTCGTTCACGACGACGTTGCCCTTGGCGCTGCGCTTGGCCTTGCACTTCACGCAGTAGAACTCGCCTTCCCAAGTCTCTTCAGCCATGTTTCCTCCTAATTTTGATGGATGTCACCGACGGCGCCGGTAACTACCGCGGTGCCCACGTTTGGACGGGCACGGCTGCTTCACATAGGTGAGCCCCGCGAGCTCTACCCGCCTTCCCCTGCGGGCGAGCTCTGCAGGACTCACGAGATCCAAGTTTGGCCCTAGTTGCGCAGACACGTCAACTACAACCCGCGCGAAAGGCCCAGGCGGCATGCGCAAGTTAGGAGCCCAAGAGCTTGCGAAGTTCATCGTCCAGGTCATCGTCGGCATGGGTTGCCTCATCCTTGGCCACAAACGCCAGGGGATCAGCGAGATCCTGCGCCGTCGGAACCATGTCCGGGTGCTGCCACACGGCGTCGCGTCCGTCGACGCCGCGATCATGCTCAAGGGCCGCCCAGAGGTTCACCGCATCACGAACCAAGCGGGGAGTCAGCTCGAGCCCGATCAGCTCGCGAAGTACGGAACGGACGGGGGTTTCAGCAGCCCTTCGCCGACGCAGCACTTCCAGCAGCTGGGGCGCGTGAGGCATCCACTTTTCCATGGTGCGCTGCACGACATGGTCGACCCACCCTTCGACGAGAGCGAGCAGCGCGCCGAGGCGCTCAAGAATCTCCAGCTGTGTCGTGGTGCTGGCCGGACGGAAGAAGGAGACCTGCACTTCCTCGCCGATCTTCGTGAGATCCTCCAAAGACATCTCTTCCATATTGTCTGGCGCCAGGCGCTCTGCAATCGCGTCGAGATCAATAGTGATTTCGCGCGCATAATGGGTCATCAGGGCCAACAGCTGCGGCGACAGCCAACCAACATTTGCGAACAAGCGCACCCGAACCGCCTCCCGCAGGAGGAGTAGGAGCATCATGTCCGACTCGTCCGCGTCGAGGTCTTGGGTGAATTCGGCAACATTCGACGGCACCACCACGACGTCGCGCTTCTCGGTCAGGTCGAATCCAATCTCTGTGCCAGTCAAAGTATCCCTGGCCACTTTGACGAGCACCCGCTTCAGTCGCTCGCGGTACATCGTCGAGGCCGACTGGCGGAGTACCGGCCCCATCATGGAGCCCAAGTCAAAGCCTTCGAATTCTCCGGAACCCTCGGCCGAGCTTCGCTGCAGCGCGTCGGCCAGTCCTTCGATGATGGGTTCGACGATGGAGCGCCAGCCTGCGCTCGTGTCATCGAGCCATTGCGTTCGCGTTATCGGGCGGGCAGGAAGCCCCGGTGCCTGAAACGTCGTGAATTCGTCCAGCCAGGATTGGGCGAGACGTTCTGCGTCGACGATGACTCCCAACTCGCTGGGCTGAAGATCTGGGTCTGGGCCAGCCTCTTGGAGCGCATGTTTTGCAGCGGTGATCGTCGTGAGCCATGCGGCGTCCGGGTCCTTGTCAGCACCCGTCATGCCAAACATCATCCCGCCACCTTGCGATTGCATGCGCTGCATCCGCTCCATGACGGCCTCGAAGTTGATGTCTCCGTCCGCTCCGAGGATGCCCATCTGCTCCATCATTTTTCGGATTTCCTCGAAATTGAAGCCACCTGGCTGCGTCACTGGTGACCACCTCCTAGGACATCCATTGAACAGCACCGGGCAAGTGCTCGTCATCCTCCTTGCCGTACGTTGGTACTGTTTCATGCGAGCTTGGAGAAGGGAGAAGGTGTGAACCGCAATGCCGTGGCGATTTCGTCGTCGGTGTTGTTCGTCATCTTCGCAGCAATACTGGTGCTGAGCCCCGCACCATATGTGACGTGGCGGCCAGGCACTCCGGTCGACGTACTCGGCGAAACGGAGACAGGGCAGGTCATCGAGGTCACAGGGGCGAAGACGCAAGAAACCAGCGGCCAGCTCCTCATGACACTGGTGTCAACGTCGAAAGTAAGTGCCAGCGTCAGCTTGCCTGAGGCCATGATGGTCTACTTCGCGCCCGGGGCGGATGCCATGCCTCGAGACCTGATTTACCCCCCAGGTAAGTCGGATGACGAGATCACCCAAGAGGCTGTCGCGTCGATGGACTCGTCGCGGGATAACGCCATCGTGGCAGCCTTGCGCGCTGCAGGCATCCCCGTAACGGAACATCCGATGGTGTCATCCGTCGTTGTGAATAGCCCCGCAGGCGACGTCTTGAAACCGGGCGATCTGATTACCCAGGTCAACGCCACACCGACGGATACCGTGAGTGACGTTGCCGATGCAATTGGAAAGGCGAAGGTGGGCAGCGTGGTTGCCCTCAAGATCCTTCGGGCAGGCAAAGAGCAAGAGGTGAACGTCTCGACGGTGGCTTCCTCCCAAGATGCCTCGCGCGCGATCGTGGGCATCGGGCTCGACGTCGGGTACGAGTACTCTCCCAAAGTGACGTACGGGATCAGCGACGACGTTGTCGGCCCCAGCGCCGGACTGGTGTTCGCTCTCGGGATCTATGACAAAGTTACTTCTGGCAAGCTTGTTGGCAACCTCACAGTTGCCGGTACGGGAGAGATTGACCCGAGCGGTCAGGTACGCGCCATCGGAGGCATCCAGGAGAAGATGACAGGGGCTGAACAAGCGGGCGCTACTGTTTTTTTGCTCCCTCGAGATAACTGTGAATCGGTGGGGCAGTTCAAGACTGAGATGCGTCTGGTGCCGGTCTCGACGTTGCGCGATGCCATCGCGGCGCTGCAATACATCCAAGAAGGAAACGAAGCGGAGGTTCCCACCTGTGAGTGATCCGTCACGACTGATCGCGGTGCTGCTCGACATCGAGCGTCACGTCGGCGAGCTGGGCTGGGATCAACCGGCTCGTTTATTTGCGCTCGTCGGTACACAGGAGCTACTCCACATGGAGCCGCAACTCTCCGGTCGAGTGCCGGAAGGCGCCGACGATGCCATGAGCGCTGTAGAGCAGGATGAGTTCAGGGCAGGCGAGAACCTATTCGAACGTCTCTCAGAGATTTTCTTTCCAGACTCCGTCGAGGGCGTGGCAATCAGCCTGGAGCGGACGTTTCTGCCTAGCCAATTTGAGGCTGACGTGCCAGCGGGGGAGGAAGCAGCTGCCGAGTTCGTGCGAACCCACCCTGAACATCAGGATGTGCGCGCTGTGGTCGGAGTGCTTCGCGACGGCTCCAGGTATGCCCTGGCGCGACTGCAATCTCATCCGGAAGATCTACTTCGCGGCCAAGACATCATTCCGAATCTGCCAGAGGCCCTAGCCCAAACCCTGAGGAGCGACGCGTGAGTACAGAACAGGTGATGGACGAGCCATCTGCGCGCCGTAGCGCATTGCCATGGTTTATCGGCATCGTCGCCGCATTGATTTTCGCGCTGGTGATCGGCGCACGCATCAGCACCGATCTGTGGTGGTTCCAAACCGTCGACTTCGCGACCGTCTTCACGACGAGGCTTGTCGCGCAGCTGGTGCTCTTTCTCGGGTTTGGGCTCATCATGTTTGCGGTCATGTTTGGGTCTCTCCTTATCGCCTACCGGCTGCGCCCGAAAGTGCGGCGCGCCAATCTCGATTCGGAACTATTGATCCAAGCGCGCGATTTGCTCGACGGGGGAACCAAGATCATCCTGGCGGTCCCCGCCGGCGTAGCTGGGCTGTTTGCAGGGCTCAGTGCGCTGCAACAGGTGGACACGTTTCTGGCTGCATGGCGCGCACATTCTTTCGGGCAGAAAGATCCCTATTTCGGGCTGGACGCTTCCTTCTACATCTTTCAACTGCCGTGGATGAAGTACACGGTGAATTTCCTGCTCGTAGCTGTCGTGCTCGCCACGCTGGGGGCACTTATTGTGCACTTCCTGACGGGCTCCATGACGGTGAGGGCACTATCTAAAACTGGGAATACCCAGCAAAACATTGGTGCGCATCGGCAGCTCTCGGTGCTCGCCGGTGTGGTGCTGTTGACGCTTTCGGTCAATGCCTACCTGGGTAGGTTCGCGTATCTAACCGCCCAGAACCGTAATTTCACGGGCGTCGCGTACACCGATGACACGGTTCGCATTCCCGCGCAATTGATTCTTGCGGGCATCATTGCGCTGGTTGCAGTGGTGTGTTTCGCGAATGCCTGGAGGGTCCGCTGGTCTATTCCGGCGGTCTCGATCACGCTGATGTTGGTGTCCGCATTGCTGCTCACAGGCCCTTATCCGTGGCTCGTGCAGGAATTCCAGGTGCAGCCAAATGAGCCCGACAAGGAGCGGGAGTATATCGGCAAGCACTTGCAGACTACGCGGGCGGCGTACGGCGTCGACGACATCGAGATCAATGACTACGAAGCCACGACGCAGGTGGCAGCTGGACAGCTGCGCGCCGACGCCGAGGCTCTTCCAGCCATTCGTCTCATTGATCCCGCCATCGTCGGAGGTACGTACGAGCAGCTGCAGCAGGTTCGTGGTTACTACCGTTTCCCGAAGACGCTCGACGTGGACCGATACGTCATCGACGATAAACCGACCGACGCGGTTGTCGCAGTGCGAGAACTCGACTTCTCTGCTTCGAATGCAGAATCCACATGGAACAACCAGCGCACGGTCTACACGCATGGCTATGGCATGGTGGCGGCCTACGGAAATCAGCGGCACAACAACGGCGAGCCAGTTTTTTTCTCGGGAGGAATCCCGACGGTGGGTCTCGTCGATGATCACGAACCGCGTGTGTACTACGGCGAACGCTCCGGTGACTGGGTAGTCGTCGGTGCTCCCAAGGGGCAAGACCCGGTGGAGTTGGACACCCCGACGGGCGGCGAAGGCCGCACCGAATCAAGGTACACATACACCGGTAAAGGCGGTGTGCCCATCGGTAATTGGGCGAAGCGTGCCATGTTCGCCGTGCGGTTCGGCGACGTGAACTTGTTGCTGTCCGAGCGCGTCAACGACGCGTCGAAGCTCCTGTTCAACAGGGTGCCGCTGCAGCGCGTGCAGCAGGTCGCGCCTTGGCTCACCCTCGATTCTGATCCGTACCCGAGCGTCGTCGACGGCAAAATCGTGTGGATCATCGACGGGTACACCACCACGGATCAGTTCCCCAACTCACAGCGCATCGACTACCAGTCCGCCATCTCCGACTCGCGAGGGCAAGCTGGCGCCATCCAGAGCGCAGGGAAAGAAGTGAACTACATTCGCAACTCGGTGAAGGCCACCGTCGATGCGTACGACGGCACGGTGACCTTGTATGAGTGGGATGAGAAGGATCCGATTCTGCAGACTTGGAGCGAGGTCTACCCGGGGACGATCACGCCGAAGAAGGAAATCCCTCAGCAGTTGCTGGAGCACCTTCGCTACCCGGCAGATCTGTTCAAAGTGCAGCGAGAAATTCTCGGGCGATACCACACCACCAGCAGCGATACCTGGTACCAGCAGTCCGACGTCTGGCAGGTGCCGAATGACCCGGTTCGCGGTGGCGAAAATAAGCAGAAGGAACCGCCGTATTTCCTCACTATCCGCTGGCCAGGGGATAGGAAGCCGCATTACGCGAATACGACGATCTTCGTTCCGAAGGGGCGTGAAAACCTCTCGGTGTACATGTCCGCAAACGCTGATGCGACGAGCGAGGACTACGGCAGGCTGCGGGTGTTGAAGCTTTCAGATGAGCAACAGATCCCTGGCCCAGGGCAGACCTATAACGCGGTGCGTACCGACGAGCAAGTCGCCGACCGCCTGCTGCCGTTCAACCGCGAGGGCTCTGATACGAAGGCTATTTTCGGTAACTTGCTGACCCTCCCGTTGGGCGGCGGACTGTTGTACGTGCAGCCCATCTACACGCAGACGAGTTCGACGTCGGGCGGCTATCCGGCGCTGCGCTTCATCGTCGTGCGTTTCGGTGAGAAGGTTGGCATCGGCGACACGCTGCAGGCTGCCCTCGATCAGGTGTTCCAGGGCGATGCCGGAGCACAAACTGGCGAACGCGTGGAGGGCAAGTCCCCGGAGGCCGACAAGCCTGACGACGGCAAGGGAAAGAAGCCGGAAGGCTCGGCTGTGGAGACCACTCCGCCCACGCCATCCGCTACGCCGTCCGGGAAGCCGTCGCAGCCGTCCACCGCGGAGGCACTCGCGCGAGCCAAGTTGGACGAGGCACAAGTCCTTTTTGAGGACGCGCAGAAGGCGCTGAAGGAAGGCAGCCTGGCGGATTACCAGAAGAAGAATGACCAGGCGAAAGCGAAGGTCGACGAGGCTCTGAAGGAGTTGGACGGCGAGTAAGGGCCGAGGTCACAGCGTCGCGAGATCCCACACTTCAGGTTCGTGCTCGCTCAGCTGAGGAACCAGGGCGTTCGCGTCGCCGGCTATAGCTACGACGAGTTCATTGGGGTCGACGACCTCGTGCCATGCATCCGTCGCCTGTGCGGGAGTGACCTGTGCTAAGGCGTCGGTGTGCCGGTTCACAAAGTCGGTGGTGAGGCCCGCTTCAGCAAGCGCTGCCGCCTGTCCGGCAATATCGGCTGAGGTTTCGTTAGCGAGCGGAGCTATGCCAATGCGGTACGCCTTCGCATCTTCGAGCTCCGCAGTAGTGATGGGAGATGCAAGTCGCCAGCCGTCGAGGATGCGACGAAGCGCGTCGCCGGCGACCTCGGTTCGGGTACTTGTCTGGGCCTGGAGGATGCTGCCCGACGGGTCCGGGGCGAAGCCGCCGCCGATGCCGTAGGTGTATCCGAGCTGTTCTCGGAGTTCCAGATTCAGACGGCTGGCGAATCCACCGCAGATGACGTGCCCTGCTAGGCGTGCTGCTGCCCACAGCGGGTGCGTGCGAGCGATGCTGCGCTGCGCCACCTGGATGGTGGCTTGCACTGCGCCGGGCACGTCGACGATGATCGTGCGTCCGCCGTTGGTGCGTGGGACAGGCAAAGCAGAACGCTGCGCCTGCGTCGACCATGCCTCGAGCGGTGCGACGTCGAGGCGTGGAAATTCTCCGGCGACGATCAACGTCGCGGCGGTCGGGGCGAATTGTGCGCCATGCCAAGCGGCGACGTCGTCTCGTGTGAGATTTGCCAGGGTGCTGGGCGTGCCGGCGGCGGGGCGACCGTCGCGTTGATCCATGCCGTAGAGGCCGACGCGCATGGCCCAGCGCGCTGCGGCGCCGGGCGAGCTGAGTCTTGCCCGGTACGCCGCGGTTTGTGCCTCGATGTGGAGGTCAACGTCGTGGTTGAGGTATGCAGGTTCGGTGAGAACTTCCGTGAGCAACGGTAGGAACTCAGTGAATCGTCGTGCGGGTACGAGCCCCCCGATGCGTGTGGAGTGTCTCGTGGCTGCAGCATGTAGTGCCGCGCCCTGCGCGTCGAGCAGTTCCTGCATGTCGGGGTGGCTCTGAGTAGACTCGTCGAGTGCATGGAGCGCAATCGTCGCCACACCTTCCAGCGGTTTCGGCTCGTCGGCTAAGCGAATGGGCTGGGTGAGTTCGAACGCTGCCACTTGCTGTCCTGGCATGGGAAAGTGCCACACCGTGAGGCCGTTGGCGAGGGTGCTTACCTGCGGCGACGGGAACTGCCACGGCGCCTCGGTGAGGTGTACCTCGGGTCGTCGCATTAGGCCTCCTTGGGCAGGTAGTGGAGCTGGTGAGTGGTATCTGGGCGCAGCCACCTGGCCGCGGCCTGGCGGACGTCGTCAGGCGTGAGTGCGAGCACGCTGTCCAGATAGCCATGTACCCGTGCCGGGTCTCCCCAGATCTGCCAGGCTTCGTTGAAGAGGTCCGCGCGCCCTTCCGCCGTCGAGAGCTGCCAGAGCCAGGAACGTTCGTGTTGTGCAACGGCACGCTGGAATTCGGCTTCCGTCGGGCCCTCCTCACAGAACGCTTGGACTGCCTCCAGCGCCACGTCTGCGGCCCGCTTCGAGCTCACTGCGTCGGCGGGTCGGATGACAATCATCGCAATCGACGGTGCCCTCCGATGCGTCAGGGCAATCGCATGCGCTTCCTGCGCCACCCCCTCTTCCTTCACCAACTGCTGGTGCAAGCGCGACGCGTGCCCGTCGGCCAGGAGCGTAAGCGCCAGATCTATCGCCGGTTGGTCGTCGGCGGCCGCGGGCGAGGTGGGCCACGACAGATAGACGAGTGGGTAGGGCACGTCGCGCGTGACGCTCAGCGTCGACGGGGCGTGCAGCGCTACATTCGCCTTGATCCGCTCGGCTGGCGGATCAAGGCGGGGGAGGTCGCCAAAATATTTCTGCGCGAGCTTGAAGCCGTCGTCCGGGGAGACGGGGCCGGTGAGCACCAGTTTGGCGTTCGACGGGCGATACCAGGCGTCGAAGAACGCAGACACCTCGTCGATGGAAGCTTCATCGAGATGCTGCATGGATCCGATGGTGAGATGGCCGTAAGGATGCTCGGGCGGAAAATGCTGCTCGATGATGAGTTGCAACAGGTCGCCGTAGGGCTGGTTGTCGTAGCGTTCGCGTTTCTCTTCCTTCACCACTTCACGCTGGGCTTCGAAGTTCTCGTCGGTGATGGCCAGGGATGCCAAGCGGTCAGCCTCTAGCCACAGGGCGAGTTCCAGGCCACCAGGTGGAACTGTCTCGAAGTAGTTGGTGCGCTCCGACGAGGTGGTGGCGTTCACCGTGCCGCCCATCGCTTCGATGAGGGCCATGTGTTCGCCTGGGGCAACGTTGGCGGATCCTTGGAACATCAGGTGCTCGAACAGGTGCGCGAAGCCCGTTCGCGTGGGTGATTCGTCGACGGAGCCGACGTCGTACCACAGGTTCAGCGCGACGCCTGGGGAGTCGCTCGGGGCAACAGCCACGCGCAGCCCATTGTGGAGCGTGGTCACTTCCAAAGGGGAGGAGGGCATGGGCGGGAGTCTAGCGAAGGGAGTGAAGCCATTCCTTGAATAGGCGGTGACGCTCAGTTTCCTCCTTCTCAACACCGGGATACTCCGTGTGGCCGCAGCTGGTGATGACGAGCCGTTTCTCACCTGATAGCGCGTGGTACACCGCAAATTGTCCGGGCGGCGGCACGGCGGGGTCCCACAGCGCGGCACCGACCATGGTGGGGGTCGTGACGTGTGAGGCGGCGGTGGCGGCGTCGAAGTACGCCAGCACGTCGAGGGCCTCGGGGTGCTGTTGGACGTAGCTCGCGACAGCTCCGCCACTGCCAATGCACGGCAAGGTCACGCGCAGCGGGTGGTTGCCGAAGGTGGGTACGTGCAGGGCGGCGCGTTCGTAGCGGCCGCCGAGGAGCGCGAGCGCGCCAGTGCCGCCGCCGAAGCTCACGCCTTGGTACGTGCTGGGGTGTGTGCCAACGAGGTGGTCGAGCTCTGCGCTCGCTCGCCATAGGTCTTGGATGCATCCGCGGATCACGTACGTCGACGGGTCGGCGATGCCGTGCAGCACATGACCCCACGCATCCGATGGGATGTCGGGAGTCAGTGACAGCTCAGGGAGTCCTCGCGTGACGGGGAAGATCGCAGCGTCGGTTGGGGCGATGATGGCCTCGTCGAGTTCCGGGTACGCGCGGCCCCCATACCCATGGCCGACGGTGAGGTTCATCGTCGGTTCGCCGTCGAGGGGCAGCAGCACGAAGCATCCGACGCGCATACCGTCGGTAGATGTGAAGGAGCCGCGATGCAGGCGGTGCGTGGTAGCCAGCGTCGGTGGCACGTCGAGCTCCGAATCGAGCCTGAGCGACGGAGGCAGCGCTTCCGCCTCCGCGTATGCGTCGTGCCAGAACGCGAGAAAGTCCGACGGCGCTTCCGGCAGCGGCTGCGGCTGGAGGAGTTTGGCGGTGGGCCACCCGTAGGAGGCATCGCCTGGCCATCCGTCGATACGGCCTTGCTCGTGCCACTGCTGGTGCGGAGGCTCTTCCTCGCCGAGAAACGTCGTCGGGTTCGTGTTCATATCTGCCACCGTAGCTCGATTTGGTGCTTCGCCGTCAGAGGTCTATAGTAGATCGAGCGCCGCGGGGTGGAGCAGCTCGGTAGCTCGCTGGGCTCATAACCCAGAGGTCACAGGTTCAAATCCTGTCCCCGCTACGAGATCAGGCTCCCGTCCAGCTTCGGCTGGGCGGGAGCGTTGCATATGCGGCAAACATCTTCGAGTCGGCGGCGTGTCGCAGGGTTGCGTGCTAGCTTAAGCAAGTCGAAGCCGGTTCCAAAGAAGGGATTACCGTGTGGCAGTTCAGAATGATGTGTATGAGGCTTTACTCGAGTGCTGTCTGCGAGGCCGCCTCTCTGGACCCCGCGTTCGGTGCCCACAAGAACATCAACGGCTTCGGCTTCACCGCTGTCAAGAACAATGACACATCGATGAAGTGGATCTGACGATGGGTGGCCTGCGTCTCTTCATGCGCATTGGTGTGGTGGTCAGTGTTGGGCTGCTGGCTGCGTGCACAGGAGGGACGCAGGCGCCTCCTGCACCGGAGTTAAGTGGGCTGACTCGTCCGTCCTCTTCCGCGTCGTCGGGCAACGGTTCCGCGACTCCGGGTGATTTTCAGCGGTGGGGTGTGGCGGATGAGCCGTTGCCGATTCAGCATTACATGGTGGTTGGTCGTGAGCGGGACACGATCCAGGATGCGGTGGTGGTGTTGGCGGTGCGGTGCATGGAGCGTCAGGGGTTCACGATGAAGGTGCAGCCGCCGCGATCGCAGACGGTGGGGGTTTTGCAGGATTTGACCTATCGCCGGTATGGGGCCCCGGAGACGGTGGAGGATGCCAAGGAGATCGGGTTCGGGGTGCCGGCGCGTGCCGAGACCTCTGCGGAGTGGCGCAAGCAGGCGGATGCCTTCGAGGCCTCGTTGACGGAGGCGATGGGTCGAGCGTGGACGGGGGATCCTGGGAGAATGGTGCAGAATCGGCGTCGTAATGGTTGTGTGGGGGAGGCGGACGCGGCGTTGATGGGTGATGCCCAGATCATTGAGGCCAGTGGGTTGGCCAATCCTCCGTTTATTCGTGATCTCAACTTCGATCCGAGGTCTCAGGAGTCGCCGGAGGCGACTGCGGCCACTGAGCGGTTCCTTGCTTGTATGCGCGATGCGGGGTATTCGGATGTCGACGCGACGGAGTTCACGCCGAAGCGGTTCGAGCAGGAGGATCCGCAGCAGCCCAGTGCTGAGGCGCGGGCGGCTGCGCTGACGGTGCATGGGTGTTTCGTCAGTAGCGGTGTTCGTGAGGCCCAGTACCGTGCCGAGGTGGCGTATCAGACGGCGGCGATCGAGGCGAATCCGGAGGCGTTCGCGCAGGTGCGCAAGGAGATCGACGATGTGTTGCGGCGGGCGACCGAGGTGTTGGAGGAGGAGTAGTCGTTGAGCGAGGCAAGTGGGTCCGCTGCGCGGAGGCAGCAGAATGCGGGGGCGCCTGTTCGTGCGATGCGTCGCTCGCAGCGCAACTTCGTGATGCTGGTGGTCGTGGCGGTGGTGGCGATGCTGGCGGGGTTCCTGCTCGGTTCGCTGGTGCGGTCGCCGGCGCAGCGTATCGCGGATGTGGCGCCACCGGAGCAGTCCGTGATCACGGCATCGGTGAGTGCGCAGCAGCGTACGGGGTCGCTGATCGCGCGTGGGCTGGTGGAGATCGGCCAGACGCTCAATGTGGGGCCGATCCAGTCGTCTGAGGCGAAGTCGGTGGTGACGAAGGTTGCGGTCACGCCGGGGGCGACGATCGAGCTCGGCAGTGTCGTGGTCGAGGTGTCCGGGCGGCCGGTGTTCTTGTTGCAGGGCGATTTCCCGGCCTACCGGGATCTCAAGGTGGGCGATTCGGGGCCGGATGCGGCGGCCGTGAACGCGGCACTCAAGGCGTTGGGGCTGCCGCACACTGACGGCGCGACGTTCACGGAGCAGAGTTCGCAGGGGATTCGTGGCTTGTATGAGCGGGCGCGGTACGCGCCCCCGTCGGGTGGTGGCATGGATCTGCGGGAAGTCGTGTTCGTCTCGAAGCCGACGGCGGACGTGCTGTCGGTGATGACGCGGGTCGGGGCTCCGTCGGACAAGGAGCCGCTGGTCACTCTTGCCTCGGGCGAGTCCCGGATCGTGGCGAAGGTGCCCGCCGCCGACGCCGCCACCATCAACGAGGGCAGCACCGCAGAAGTGGACTTGGGTAACGGCCAGACGATAAAGGCGGTCGTGGCGAAGGTCGCCGTCGGCTCGACGCTCGAGGAGTCGACGGTGACGCTCCAGCCGGAAGGTGCGCTCGAGGCGGCCACGAACGGACAAGACGTGAAGGTCACCATCGCTCAGAAGGGCAAGGAGCAGTCTTCTTTGGGTGTGCCGGTACCCGCGATCTTCGCCCGCGCAGACGGGGGCACGGTCGTCGTGCGCGTGGATGCACAGGGCAAACACGAGATCGTGGAAGTCCAGGTCGGTGACATCGTCGGGGGCATCGCCACCGTGTCCGCCGTGCAGGGTCAACAGGCCCTGCATGAGGGGGACCAGGTGGTGGTCAGCGGCCCCGGTCTGGCCGGGAAGTGAGTGAAGTGTCCGCGCTCATCGAGCTGGAAGGGATCGAGCGCCGGTACCCCGGACCGCCCGAGGTGGTGGCGCTCCGCGACGCCACCTTCCGCGTCCACGGCGGCGAGTATCTCGCGATCATGGGCGCATCGGGGGCTGGTAAGTCCACTCTGCTCAACGTCCTCGGGCTGCTCACCACGCCCACGGCAGGTCGCTACCGGTTCGACGAGGTCGACATCGGCTCCCTGGACGAACGCGCCGCGGCGGGGATCCGCGCCCAGTGGATCGGCATCGTGTTCCAGGCTTTCCATCTGCTCAACGACCGCCCTGCCATCGCGAACGTCGCGATGGGGGCCCTCTACGGCGGCCATGCCCTCAGCAACAAGGAGATTCTGACCCGTGCCGAGGAAGCGTTGGGCAGGGTCGGCTTGTCCCATCGGGTTGGAGCCCTACCATCGACCCTCTCGGGTGGCGAGCGGCAGCGCGTGGCGATCGCCAGAGCACTCGTGATGCGCCCAAGGCTGCTGCTGTGCGACGAACCGACCGGCAACCTCGACTCCCGCACCAGCGCCGACGTGCTCGACGTCTTCGATTCGCTCCACGCAGAGGGCCAGACTCTCGTCACCATCACGCACTCCGACGACGTCGCTCACCGGGCCCAACGCGTCCTGCACGTGAGCGACGGGGTGGTGTACGAGCCGTGACCACGCAACAGCAAGCCACCGCGATGCCGACCTCGCGGCTCACCTGGCGGCGCTGGTTCGCTGAAGTCGTCGTCGGGGTCGGGGCACGCCCCATGCGAGTGGCGCTCACCCTCGTCGGAACCGTTCTCGGCATCGCGACACTCGTCGCCGTCCTCGGCCTGACCACCAGCGCTCAAGGACAGATTTCGGAACGCTTCACTGAACTCCGCGCGACCGGCATCGAAGTCAACCCCGTCGAGGGAGCCGCTGCCGGCACCCCCTTCACGCTCGAAGCCAAGGATCGAGTCGCCCGGATCAACGGCGTCGAACACGCCGGCTACGCCTGGCGCGTCCCCGTCACCGAAGCACGAGCCGTCGGCAAGACACCCCTGCGCGGCCAACTCGGCACCCAACCCGACGCCGTCGAAGTTGTCGCCATCAGCGACGGCTTGCTCGAAGCCAGCCGCGCCACGATGGGGTGGGGCCGCACTTTCGACCGCTTCTGCCTCCAGCAGGCCTGCAACGTCGCCGTCGTCGGATCCGTCGCCGCTCGCCAGCTCGGCATCAACGGCGCCCAAGAAGACGTTCACGTCTTCATCGAAGGTCAACCCTTCGCCGTCATCGGTATCGTTGCTGACGTCAAACGCAACACGACGATGATGGCCAGCGTCATGATCCCCACCACCACCGCTCAGCAACTGTGGGGGCCACCGACGCAGGATCCTGGATGGATGACGCTGGACGTTCGGGTTGGTGCCGCATCGGTGGTGGGGCAGCAGGTCCCGTACGCGCTCCGGCCCGAGGCAATGGACAGCCTCAAGGTGAGCACACCTCCTGATCCACGCCAGCTCCAGGAACGAGTGGGCGGTGACTTGGGTGCGCTCTTTTTGGGCCTCGCAGGTATTACGCTGCTGGTTGGTGCCTTCGGCATTGCGAACTCGACGACAGTGTCCGTGATGGAGCGGGTGCCGGAGGTCGGACTGCGACGTGCACTGGGAGCGAGACCGGTTCACATCGCTGCCCAATTCGTGGGGGAATCGAGCGTGCTCGGTCTGATCGGTGGCTTGATTGGCACACCTGTGGGAATCGGAGTCGTCGTTGCCGTATGCGCGATACGGCAATGGACGGCAGTGATGCCGTCGTGGCTGCTGGTCACACCGCTGGTGGGGCTGTGCACGGGCTTCGTCGCTGGAATCTATCCTGCGATGAGAGCGGCCAGAATCGAGCCAGTGACAGCGTTGCAGCGTTGAGACAGTCTCTCCGGCCGATGGGTGCATATGCGGCACAACCACTGCGGAGTCTGCAGCAGCCAACAGCAACCAATCCGATCACGTCGTCTCTCCCAGCAGCTTCACAGCCGTACCAGACACGGCTTGCTCCGTTCGGATAGGCCCAACCCCACACCATTAATGAGGTAGCCCTTCACGAGGTAACAGCGCAGCCGCCAGCGAACGAGTGGTCTGAGCGTGGTCCGTGCGGTGTCACCCCGCGAGATCGTTCGTCGTCATGACACATGCGCGCTGGAATGAGGGCATGGACTCTCATGTCTACTCGTTGACCTCCACTCACTGGTGAGGCAATGATATGTAGGGTGGTGAGCTCATGAGGAAGTCTGCTGGCATCGCTTTGTGGAGTGTCAGTGTGGCATTGCTAGCGCTGTGGCTGGGGGAGTTGCTCGTCGCGATTGTCGGGAGTGCTGTAACCCAGCGGCCGGTTCCGCTGTTTCCACAGCTTGCCGTCACGTTCTTGCTCGCGGGTGCAACGTTATGGGTATTGCAGGTGGGTAAATTGCGTCGCTACCTCGCAGCGTTTCTGGTCTCGGTGCTGGCGTTTACTGTCGTCGTTGGAGGCGCCTTTTATACCTCGATGAAGCGTCGCCCTAACTATTTCTGTAACACCGTGAATATATACACGACAAGTGCTGAAGCAGAAAAAACGATCCAAAAGCTCGATCTCGAAGACACAGCAGAACTGACTCTCGCCTGGCCCGGTGAAGCGAGTTGTGTGTGGACTCCCTTCGAGCCACATAGGTCGGCGGAGACGGTGGAGTTCCCGATCATGTACATCGTTTCGCTCGGGAAGGTGATGGCGTCATGAGCACGGGTCACCGCACATGGCATGCTGTCGTATAGCAACGGCGGCTGAAACGATGGAGCGCCGGACGAGTTCGCCAGGAGGGGAGCATTCCATGAATATATTTCGACGTGTTGCCGCGCTCGCTGCTGCCGTCGGGCTCGTCATGGGTGCTCTCGCGTTCGAAACAGCCTCGGCGGGGGAACCACTTCGAGTCTCGGCGGCATCTGCGGGCGTGAAACAAGTGATGCAGCACACCAATGTCTGGGGGACGACTGCACCAGGTGCGAGGGTTTCGTCTCAGGTCTGGTTGAAGGATCACTGGTCGACGTCCCAAGCGAGGTACGCGACATCGACTGGCTATTACCAGATTCCCCTGACCTACGGGGCAAACACTGCCGGATCGTATCGGTGGCGGGTAGTTGCCACAGCTGGCGGGCAAACGGGAATCTCTCAAGAATTTTCCCTGACACGCACACCGTTCAATGTGGGGCACGTCAGTACGAAGACCGTGGGACAGCTGACGAACGTGTGGGGGACGGCGGCGCCACGTGCGCGCGTGTCGTCGCAGGTGTGGCGTGGAGACCATTGGTCGACGTCGCAGGTCCGGACTGCGTCGGCCTCTGGCTGGTTCCAGATTCCCTTGACCTACGGACAACACCAGGTTGGATCCTACAAGTGGCGGGTCGTCGCCGTCATTGGAAGTACAGCGATCCCTTCGCAGGAGTTCACCCTTCATCGCCAGTATCCGGCTGGATGGGCCGCCCCAGCGACCTGCTCGTTGGTGGTCGAAGGCACCAGGGTTTCACTCGCTCAACACCAGCACTCTGTGACCGTGGCGAAAACATCTGGAACGCGTGCGGTGGTCACGATGGTGGAACGTCGCCCCGGTACCGCATGTGGTATTCGACGAGTGTTTCGCGACACTTCCGGGCGTATCGGATATGGCGGAGCGGTGCCTGCTTCGAAGCGCAGACAAGACACTGGCACGACGCCGCAGGGTACGTTCACCATCACCGAAGCATTCGGATTGAAAGCGAACCCAGGCACAAAATTGCCGTATCGAGTTCCTGGTTCAGGCTCGTATTGGGTATTGGACAGCAGGTCCGCGTTCTATAACCAATGGCGTGAGGCTTCAAGCGGCGGGTTTCGAACGCGTGCGTCTGAGCGTCTTCGCAGCTACCCGGGCCAGTACGACTACGTAGCGGTGATCAATTACAACCGCTGGCCCGCGGTCAAAGGCAAGGGCGGAGCCATTTTTCTGCATGTTCATGGCCGCGGCGCTACCGCCGGATGTGTTTCGGTAACCGAGGCCAACATGAAGAACTTCCTGCGTCACGCAAGCAAAGGCGACACCATCACCATCAATTAGCCAGACCGTGAGTTTCTAGGAGCTCATCCAGTATCCGCAGGGCGTCGTCAAGATCGGCGTCGTGCTCTGTCGCGAGCGTGTAGACGCTGCGCAGCATTGCGAACAGCCATTCGACATGCACAATCGCCACGTCGCGTGCTGATTCTGGGCCGACCGACGACGAGAGCCGCTCAGCGAGCACCTCAGTGAGAGCGCGGCGCACGTCGTTGCTGCGATTCGACACGATCTGCGTGAGCTGTGGCTCTCGTGCGAGCACCTGCCGTTTCAAGTGGCGCACAGCACGGCTTGAAGCCACGGCTTCGATGTGCGTAACGATTAGCGCTCGCATCGACTCGCGTGTCGGCTCATCGATGGGGCGCGCGCGGAGTGCGTCAACGAGTTGGCTCGACCGATTCGGGTCAATGCCAACGACGACGGCCTCCTTCGTCCCCCAGTAGTTAAATAGCGTGCGCTGTGATACACCGGCTCGCTCCGCGATCTGATCCACCGTAACCTGCTCAAGACCGTGCTCGGCAACGAGCTCTAGTGCCGCCAGGTGCATTGCTGCTCTCGACTCACGCTTCTTGCGGGCACGAAGCCCCTCAATGACTGGCGCATCCTGGCGCATGTCGATCACGCTCCTTCGCTACGTGCTCATCTACAGGGGTGTTCGCTGAGCGTTAGTTGGTGCTGCGTAGCTCGGTGTTGCGGATGAACAGCGACAGCAGCAGCGCGGCTAACGCGAATGGCGCGGCCGTCGCAAACACCATGTGCATAGCATCGCCCATGCCGTGCCGGATGGCTTCGACGACTGGTGCCGGCAGGCCATCTAGCTTCGACGGGTCAAGCACCGCGGCGGCGCCGCCACCGGAATCGCTATCCAGATTCTTCATGGCCGCTCGGGCTTGCGGGGGGAGTTGAGCTTGGATCTTCGGCACAAGGTTGGAGCTCATGACTGTGCCGAGCACCGCGGTACCAATCGTCGATCCCACGTTGCGAAAGAACTGCACGCCCGAGGTGGCTACCCCGAGCTCGCTGCGCGGCACCGCGTTTTGCACAATCAGCGTGTACGTCTGCATACACATGCCGAGACCAATGCCGATCACCACCATCACGAGTGTGAGGTGCAGCTGCGACGACTGCCACGTCAACCGGGCGAGCGAGAAGTAGCCGACGCTCATGATGACACCACCGCATATCAGCAGTGCCTTGTACTTCCCCCACTTCGTGATGATGAAGCCCATGAGTACAGAGGCGACGATCATTGCGAGGTTGAGGGGAATAAGGATCGCGCCAGAGTTCGTCGCGGACACGCCCAGCACGCCTTGCGCGAAGACCGGGATATAAATGATTCCTCCGAACATGGCGACAGCGACGGCGAAGCTCGCCAGGATGGACAACGATATCCTCGAGTCACGCATCATCTGCAACGGGATGAGTGGGTTTGTGGCGCGACGCTCAATCACGACGAACCCAACCAGGAACACCGCAGCCACCGCGAACATCGTGATGATGACGGAGGAATCCCAGTCGTAGGTGTTGCCGCCCCATGAGACCGCGAGCAGGCCAATGGTCAGGCCTGGAGTCAGAGTGAGGGCGCCTAGGAGGTCGAATTTTCCGTCGTTATGAACGTGCGGCAGATGCATGTACTTCAGGAGAAACGCGAGCGCGGCGATGCCCAAGGGCAGGGTTAGGTAGAAGAGCCATCGCCATCCAATATTGTCGGTGACCCATCCGCCAAACAGGGGACCGGCAATGGAGGAAACTCCGAATACCGCGCCCATGACACCCTGGTATTTGCCTCGCTGACGAGGGGGAATGATGTCGCCGATGATCGTCTGGCTGAGCGGCATGAGAGTTCCCATGCCGAGGCCCTGCACCGCACGCGCAACCACCAGGAACCAGAAGTTTGTGGCCATGCCGGACAGCGTCGACCCCAGCATGAACACCACGAGGCCAGCTATGTAGAACGTTTTGCGCCCATACATGTCTGACAACTTGCCGACGACGGGTACCGCAACTGCGGAAACGAGCATGGCCGCGGTGGCGATCCAGCTGTAGTGCTCCATGCCCCCCAACTCGGCGACGATGCGCGGCATCGCAGGGCCGACAATGGTTTGCGAAATAGCGGCAACGAACATGCCGAGCATGAGGCCGAGAAAAACTAGCTTGCCGTCGTGGTCCAGGCCAGTGAATTCCACTTGACCTTCCGTGGCTTCATCGATCTGGTTCGTCTCAGTTGTCATCCAGGACCTCGTCTCACGAATGTGCAGGTACAAAATCTTGCAGTAGCTGCAAAAATTTCCGTGTGGAGAATAGCCTCCACGACGTCGCATCTCAACCCCCCACGGTGGATGCGAAGTTCTGCGTGGTTGGTACGGCGCTGCTTTAGACTGGTGCGAGGGAAATTGAATTCTTGGTTTCCGCTGCTCAGCGGGAATTTCGACGAGAAGGAGAATGTAATGACCCAGTCTCATGGCTTCCCGCCGCCCAACGGGCCGCACGCTGGCGGCTACCCGCGTCCGGGTGACCCGTCGGAGAACTCTACGGCGATGCTTGCCCACCTGCTCGGCATCATTACAGGCTTCGTAGGTCCGCTGATTATCTGGCTGCTCGGCAAGGACGACCCTCGCAAGGCGTTCAGCACAGACCAGGCGAAGGAAGCATTGAACTTTCAGATCACCGTGGGCATCGGCTATGCGATCTCGGGCGTGCTGATGTTCGTGTTCATCGGAGCGATCACGGCATCGCTCATCGGCATTATCGATCTCGTCTTCTGCATCCTTGCTGCCGTTTCCGCAAACAAGGGCGAAACCTATCGTTACCCCTTCGCCTTGCGATTGGTGAAGTGAGCGGAGTGGCTCTTCGCTAAGCATGGGGAGGGTGCCGGTGCTATGTCGGTGCCCTCTTTTTCATGTTGACTAGGGGATACATCCGCCGCCTTCAGAGCAGATGGATGGTCTCAAATCGGTTACTTTGGCAGGGCTGCCGGGGTTTCGCGAACGCCGAGGACTAGTCTTGGTCGAACGAAATCAACATTTCAGGAGTTGCAATATGCGGGCTCGCCGCCTTCTCAGCCTCATCTCGGTGTTGCTGGCCGTAGTGCTGGCCACTTCCTGTTCCGGGAATCCTGGCCAGGAAAGTTCCACTAAGCCGGAGAAAGGCTCCAACGTCGTCGAAATTGGTGCGACGGTGGAGCCTACGGGTATGGACATGATCACCGTCGACGGGGCCGGAACGCCGTTCGTGCTCCTCTATAACGTGTACGAAACACTGGTGAAGCTCGGCCCCGACCGCGAGGTGCAGCCACTGCTGGCTACGGACTGGCAGATCTCCGACGACGGCCTCACCTACACGTTCCACCTCGACCGTGCTGCGAAGTTCGCCGACAACACGTCAGTCACGGCGGAGGCGGTTGCGCACAGCTTCCAGCGAATCATCGACGGAGAGGGCACAAATCAGATCAAGGGAGACTTCGCGCCGCTGAAAGCTGTGCGTGCAGTGGATACCCAAACCGTCGAGCTTGAGCTCTCCGAGAAGTCAAATTTCTTCCTTTCCGCGCTCTCCACGCCGGCGGGAATCGTCGTGAATCCCGAAGCGGATACGAAGTCACTCAACAAAACGCCTGCAGGGTCTGGCCCCTACAAGCTGGGAGCCTGGGAGCCCGGCTCTCGCGTCCAGCTAGTTCGTAACGAGCACTACTGGGGCACCCCGCCACACTTCGACGAGGCGAATTTCCGCTTCTACGCGGACCCCAACGCAATGAATACCGCCATGCTCTCCGGGCAGTTGGACATCATTTCAAACCTCACGGTGCCGCAGGCGCTAGGACAGTTCTCTGACGAATCACGCTTCAGTGTGCTCGAAGGCTATACCGACGGTGAAGTCGTGCTGACCTTCAATCACGAGAACGCAGCGCTCAGCAAGCGTGAGGTGCGTCAAGCCATTAACTACGCCATTGACCGCCAGGCTGTGATCGATTCCGCGTGGGGCGGCAAGGGCGCGCTGATCGGTTCGATGGTTCCGCCCACGGAGCCTTGGTATGAAGACTTGAGTCAGACTTACCCCCATGACCCCGCAAAAGCAAAGGAACTGCTTGCAGCGGCGGGAATTTCTCATCCGACGCTGCGTCTTCGCGTCCCGACAGTGCCCTACGCCACCGCGGCCGCACGTTCCATCAAATCGCAGCTGGCTGATGTGGGCATCACCGTGCAAGTTGAAGAACTGGAGTTCAGCCGCTGGCTGGACCTGGTGTTCGCCAAGGGCGACTACGACATGACCATCGTCGCGCACGTGGAGCCTCGCGACCTCAAGATGTATGCGATGGAAGGCAACTACTCCCGGTACTCGAACGAGCAGTTCGCCGCACTCATGGAGCAGGCCGACAGCGGCAGCGATGAAGACTTCGTCGCCAAGCAGAAGGAAGCAGCGAAGCTGTTGGCTGAGGACGCCGCAGCCGATTGGTTGTTCCTGCTGCCGAACATCATCATCACCAAGCCCAGCATTTCCGGAGTGCAGAAGGACCAGACCTCGCTATCATTCGACGTGACCACGATCGCATCGTCGGAGTAACACTTATGCGCCTGACCGCCAGGCTTGCTTGGTTCGCGGGAAGTTTGCTGCTGTCCTCGCTGCTCATTTTTGCTGCGACGAACCTGCTGCCCGGCGACATCGCCAACGTCTTGTTGGGTACGAGCGCCTCACCTGAGTCTGTTGCCGCGCTGAGAGAAGAACTCGGCTTAAACCGCCCATTCTTCGTGCGCTACTTCGAATGGCTGGGCGGGGTGCTCGTCGGGGACTTTGGAACGTCGATGATTAGCGGCCGATCTGTCACTTCGACGGTGGCCCCCGCGCTTGGCGTTTCCGGCTGGCTCGTCGGGCTGGCGACCGTCGGGTCCTTGGCGATCGCGTTGCCCGTCGGTGCTTTCGCGGCGGTGCGCCGTCGTCACGTCGACGGCATTGTCGTTTCTGCCGTTTCGCAGGTCGGGTTGGCGGTGCCAGCATTCTGGGCAGGCATCTGGCTCGTCGTGCTCTTCGCCGTGCACCTGCGCTGGTTCCCAGCGGGAGGCTACGTTCCCATTACCCAGTCGTTCGGCGAGTGGGCGCTGCATCTGGTACTCCCCGTCGCAGCCTTGTCCATCGTGCAGGCCAGTGTGATGAGTAGGTATGTGCGCAGTGCGGTGATTGAGGTATTGCACACCGACTATTTCCGCACCGCCAGAGCAGTCGGCTGGGGAAAGATGGGTGCGTTGTGGCGGCACGGCATGCGCAACATCTCCATCTCACTGCTGACTGTGATCGGCTTGCAGATCGCGACGTTGCTCGTCGGGGCCATCATCATCGAGCAGGTGTTTGCCCTGCCCGGGCTGGGTTCCAAGCTGCTCTACGCGGTGACACAGCGAGATCTGGTGGTGGTGCAGGGCATCGTGTTGTTGCTCTGCTGGAGCGTGCTACTCATTAACTTCATCGTCGATACGACGTACCAGGCCATCGACCCTCGACTGAAGCGGGAGGAATGATGCTGCGCAATTCCTCGCTGTGGGTTGGGGGAGCCTTGATCGCCGTCGTGCTCCTGCTCGCCGGCGTCGGCATGGTCTGGACGCCGTTCAGCCCGACGAGTAACGGCCCTGATGCGCTGCTCGGCCCCAGCTGGCCACATGTGCTGGGCACCGACACGTACGGCACGGATGTGCTGTCGAGGCTCATGGTGGGGGCGAAGATTGTCATTCTTGTGGGAGTGCTCTCCGTGGTGGGGGCGGCCGTGATCGGTGTTCCAATGGGGATCGCCGCCGCGATGTTGCCGCGCCCGATAGGGG
Organism: Propionibacteriaceae bacterium; assembly: GCA_032576855.1. GTDB lineage: Bacteria > Actinomycetota > Actinomycetes > Propionibacteriales > Propionibacteriaceae > Arachnia. Next base: position 133,815 of record JAWFWL010000002.1, on the reverse strand, counting down.
AAATACCTGCCAGATTGGCAGACATTCTCTACGGTTTCCCCGCGCTGTTATTGGCGATTCTCTTTGCGGCGGCGCTTGGGGGATCGACGTGGACTGCTGTGATGGCTATCGGTATCGCCACCATTCCGGCGTTCGTGCGTGTCGCCCGGGCGGAGACGCTGCAGGTCATCAGCCAGCCGTATGTGGAGGCGGCGCGGCTTAGCAGCGTGGGGGAGCTCACCGTCGCCAGGCGCCATGTGTGGCCGAATATTGCGCCCGCGGTGTGGGTGCAGGCGTCGGTGAGTTTCGGCATCGCCATCTTGTCGGAAGCAGGCCTGTCGTACCTTGGTCTGGGTAGCGGCCCGGATACACCGACATGGGGGCGGATGTTGCGCGAAGCTCAGGACAACCTCTTCTCGACGCCGCTGCTCGCCTTGTGGCCGGGGCTCGCCGTCGCCATAGCGACGCTGGGATTCAACCTGTTGGGCGACGGTCTGCGCGACGTGCTGGACCCGAAGTTGAGGGAGCGCGCATGACACTCGTGGTAGAAGGGCTGACTGTGAGGTTCGGCTCGACGGTTGCCGTCGATGACGTCTCGTTTGAGGTGGGGGATCGCGAGCGGCTGGGCGTGATCGGCGCGTCCGGTTCCGGCAAGTCCGTCACCTCTTTGGCCGTTACGGGCTTGCTCTCCGAGACCGCGCACGTGAGCGGCAGCATTCGGCTGGATGGGCAGGAGCTGGTGGGAATGCCTGAGCGCGACTACCGAAAGCTGCGTGGTTCGAGGATTTCCATGATCTTCCAGGAACCGATGACCGCACTGGACCCGACGATGCGAGTAGGTAGGCAGATCGCGGAGGTCATCGCCCTCCACGAGCAGCGTGCGGGCAAACGCAGTACCGTCGTCGAGGAGCTGACCCGCGTCGGTTTCTCGCAGCCGGAGCGCGTTGCTGATTCGTACCCGCACCAACTTTCGGGTGGACAGCGCCAGCGTGCGCTCATCGCCATGGCCATCATCAACAAGCCGGAGCTCGTCATTTGCGACGAGCCCACCACCGCGCTCGACGTCATCGTGCAGCGACAGATTTTGCAGGTTCTGGACGACGTTTTGACCGACCGCGCGTCAATATTTATCTCGCATGACCTCGCTGTCGTGAAACAAGTCTGTTCTCGGGTCATCGTTATGGATGGCGGGCGCGTCGTCGAAGAAGGCGCCATTGAACGCATCATCGAGCAACCGAAGCAGGAATACACGGCACGGCTCATTGCTGCGGCGAGAGGAGAGCTGTGACGCTCATCGAGATCGAAGAAGGCGAGGTCACGTATCGTCGACGGGGCAAGCCCTTCGTCGCGGTCACCGACGTCAACCTCGCCATTCAGCCGGGGGAGCGGATAGGCATCGTCGGAAGGTCTGGGTCAGGCAAGACGACGATCGCGCGAATGTTGCTGGGCCTGGTTCGTCCTTCGAAGGGCGTGGTGAAGTTTCGCGGGCGTCCGATTGATGAGTGCCGCGACGAGCTGCGGCGTTCTGCCTCGCTGGTGTATCAGGACCCGAACGCGTCGCTGAACTCCCGCATGCGTGTGGGGGCAATTATCGCTGAGCCGCTGCTTCGCCGGGCGAAGCAGGCGGAACTGGCTCCTCTGATGGAGTCGGTCGGGTTGGATCCGGCACTTGCCCGACGGTTCCCTCACCAGCTCTCTGGCGGGCAGCGGCAGAGGGTAGCGATTGCGCGAGCGCTCATTGCGGACCCCGACCTGCTCGTCGCAGATGAGCCAGTTTCTGCGCTGGATGTGCTCGTGCGTGCGCAAGTGCTGCGGGTGCTTCGCGACGAGGCCGAGGCGAGGCAGCTGGCAATGCTCATCATCAGCCATGATCTACCGATCGTGGAGAGGCTTTGCACGCGAGTGGTGGTAGTCACCGACGGGCATATCGTCGAGGAAGGCCCCGTCGAGCAGATCTTCAGGGACCCGTCGCACCCATATACCCGGGAGCTCATCCACTCGTCGCTCAGTCTTTGATGCGGACAATTTGAGGGTCGGCTGAGCGGCTGAGATAGCATGCACAGTTGTGAAGGCCCTACTGCTCGAAAATATCCATGACGAAGCGACGAGAGTCCTTACCGAACGAGGATTCGAAGTAGAGACTCGGCCGAAGGCGCTCACGCCGGACGAGCTCGTCGAAGCCTTGCGGGGAGTGCAGTATCTCGGCATCCGATCCGCCACCTCCGTGACGGCGGACGTGATCCAGCAGGCGCCCGATCTTCGCGCCATCGGTGCCTTTTGCATTGGCACCAATCAGATCGACCTCACCGCGGCATCGAGTGCTGGCGTCCCGGTGTTCAACGCGCCGTACTCGAACACCCGGTCGGTCGTTGAGCTGGTGATTGGTGAGATCGTTGTGCTGGCACGTCGCCTGGCGGAGAAGAATCAAAACATGCACGCGGGCGTCTGGGAGAAGTCGGCGGTTGGCTCGCATGAGGTTCGAGGCCGCACGCTCGGCATCGTCGGATACGGCAACATCGGGGCGCAGCTCTCCGTGCTTGCTGAGGCTTTCGGGATGCGGGTGCTCTACTACGACATTGCTGACAAGCTTCCTCTGGGCAATGCCCAGCGCTGCGAGACCCTCGACGAACTCCTCGCTCAGTCCGACACGGTCACGCTGCACGTCGATGGGCGCGCGGAGAACACCATGTTCTTCGGGGCAGATCAGTTTGCGAAGATGAAGCCGCGCGCCATGTTCCTGAACCTGTGCCGTGGTCACGTTGTGGACCACGAGGCTCTGCACGCGGCGCTCGAATCCGGGCACATTTCAGGAGCGGCGATCGACGTCTTCCCGCAGGAACCGAAGAAACGAAGCAGCGAGTTCGAGTCGGTGCTGCAAGGCATGCCGAACGTGATTTTGACGCCCCACGTCGGCGGTTCCACGTTGGAAGCTCAGGAGAATATCGGCATCTATGTGGCTGGAAAGTTCGCGGATTACGAGCTGCTGGGTTCGACGTCGATGTCTGTGAATATGCCCGAGATTGCGACGACGCCGCTGAAGTATCGTCGCATCTTGCACCTGCACCGCAACGTGCCGGGTGTGATGGCAGCGGTGAACAAGATCCTCGCCAGCAGCGATCTAAACATTGGGGCGCAGTCGCTAGCGACGAAGGATGACATCGGCTACGCGGTCACTGACGTGGAAGGTGCGCCGGAGGAGGGCATGATCGAGCAGCTCGCCGCCATCGAGGGGACGATCTCGGTGCGCGTGCTGCCCTGATCCGCTCAGCCGTGTAGATAGCCGAGGACGGTGTCGTGGAGATGCCCGTTGGTGGCTAGCGCGCCGGGGCCCGCGACGCCGTCGACTCCGTCGAGGTTGGTGAATCGTCCGCCAGCCTCGCGGACGATGATGTCGAGGGCGGCCATGTCATAGAGTTCGAGCTCGGGTTCGCTGGCCACATCGACGGCTCCCTCCGCCACGAGCATGTAGCTCCAGAAGTCACCGTAGGCGCGGGTTCGCCAGGTGTCGCGCATGAGATTGACGAAGCCCTGGCCGCGCTTGGACTCCACCCAGCCGTTCAGCGACGAGTAGGACAGCGACGCTTCGGACACGTCGTCGACGTGTGAGACGTGGAGTTGGGTGGCGTTCAAGATGTTTCGACCCGTGTAGGCTCCGCCGTCCTTCGACGCCCACCAGCGTCGGCCCAAAGCGGGCGCGGACACCACGCCTGCGACGATTTCCCCGGCATGTTCGAGAGCGATCAGCGTCGCCCACACGGGCACGCCGCGCAGGTAATTCTTCGTGCCGTCGATGGGGTCGATGATCCAGCGACGCTCCCGCTCGCCGGATGTGCCCAGCTCTTCGCCGACGATGCCGTCTCGCGGGCGGCTGCGTGAAAGCGTTATGCGGATTGACTCTTCGACGGCGGTGTCCGCCTCGGTCACGGGGGAGTTGTCAGACTTGGCTTTGAACTTCAGATCCTTGGCCTTAAATCTGCTCATCGTGATGGAATCGGCGTTATCAGCCATCATGTGCGCGAGCCTGAGGTCGTCGTTGAATTGTCCAACCATGCTGCCAGGCTAGAGGATTTCCCGCTTTCTGCCGCCCAAGCGAACTGCGAGTCTTCGTATGCGTGGCTAGAATGATCGATCGTGGCTCACCAAGATCTCGAAACGCGTATTCAGGAACTCGATCACTCTCTGAAGTCGATCGAGACGGTTGCTGATATCCCCAAGCTGCAAAGCGAGATCGCTGCGCTACAGGAGCAGGCCGCCGCGCCAGATCTGTGGGATGACCAAGAAAACGCGCAACGCGTCACGTCGGCGCTCTCGCAGAAGAACTCCGAGCTGGAGCGTCTCGAAGGGCTGCGGGCGCGGCTGGAAGATGCATCCGTCATGCTGGAGCTCGCGGAAGAAGAGTCCGACGAGGACACGGAGCACGAAGTCGACGCGGAGCTCCGACGCCTCACCAAGGAAATCGAGGCGCTCGAAGTGCGCACCCTGCTATCCGGGGAATATGACCCGCGTGATGCGCTCGTTACTATCCGCTCCGAGGCCGGCGGCGTTGATGCCGCTGACTTTGCCGAGATGCTGATGCGCATGTACACCCGCTGGGCAGATCGGCATGGGTACGCCGTCGAGGTCTACGACACCTCGTACGCGGAAGAAGCCGGTTTGAAATCTGCGACGTTCGCGGTAAAGGCCCCCTTCGCCTACGGCACGCTCTCGGTGGAGCAGGGTACGCACCGACTCGTGCGCATCTCTCCTTTCGACAACCAGGGCCGACGCCAGACGTCGTTCGCCGGCGTCGAGGTGCTCCCTGTCACCGAGGAAGCAGACCACATCGACATTCCCGAGCAAGATATTCGCGTCGACGTGTTCCGCTCATCCGGGCCGGGTGGTCAGTCGGTGAACACCACCGACTCCGCGGTGCGCATCACGCACATCCCGACGGGCATCGTCGTCAGCTGTCAGAACGAGAAGTCGCAGATTCAGAACAAGGCTGCTGCCCTTCGGGTGCTGCAAGCCCGTCTCTTGGAGCGCGCCCGGCAAGAGCGCGAAGCCGAGATGAACGCCTTGAAGGGCGACGGTGGCAACTCGTGGGGCGCCCAGATGCGCTCGTACGTCATGCACCCGTACCAGATGGTGAAAGACCTCCGTACCGAGCATGAAGAGGGCAACCCGGCGTCGGTCTTCGATGGGGAAATCGACGACTTCATTGATGCCGGCATTCGCTGGCGCAAGCGCACCGAAACCGACGACTGACGGCGTGTCACGCCCAAGGCAGTGCGCTCGCATCCTAGACTCGCGGGCGACCTACTGAGATTTTCTCAGCTTCCCCTATGCGGTCGGAGTTTGTTGCGTGATCAAGTTCGAGGACGTCACGAAGTTCTATCCAGGGCAGGAAACCGCTGCCCTCAGAAACATCACTCTGGAAATTGGTAAAGGCGAATTCGTCTTCCTCGTCGGCCAGTCGGGTTCTGGAAAGTCCACGTTTCTGCGCCTGATCTTGAGGGAGCACAAGCCGTCGAAGGGCAACTTGTACGTCGCGGGTAAGAACCTTTCGACGATGAACCAGTGGCAGGTGCCGCAACTTCGTCGCCAGATGGGCATGGTCTTTCAGGACTTCCGGCTGTTGCCGGGCAAGACGGTGTATGAGAATGTCGCGTTTGCGCTGCAGGTGATTGGGAAGTCCGGCAAGCACATTCGGCGCATCGTGCCCGAAACCCTGGAACTCGTAGGGCTCGAGGGTAAAGGCGACCGTCTGGGGGAGGAGCTCTCCGGCGGAGAGCAGCAGCGCGTCGCTATCGCGCGTGCGTTTGTGAACCGCCCCAAGATCCTTATCGCCGACGAGCCGACGGGCAACCTCGACCCGGAGACCAGCGTCGGCATCATGAAACTGCTCGACCGCATCAACCGCACCGAAACCACGGTCATCATGGCCACCCATGACGCATCCATCGTCGACCAGATGCGCCGACGCGTGCTGGAGCTCAAGAATGGTGAGCTCGTACGAGATCAGTCCAAGGGCATCTACGGTCAGGCTTAGGAGAACCACACATGAGGCACACGCTTCGCGAAACTTGGTCGGGTCTGCGCCGCAACCTGGCCATGACCATCGCCGTCATCGTTACCGTTGGCGTATCGCTGACCCTGTTCGGCGCCGGCCTGCTGACATCGTCGGAAGTCAGCCTGGTGAAGGGCCGATGGTACGACAAGATCGAGATCTCCGTCTTCCTCTGCATCGAGGCCTCGTCGGGTGGCAACTGCCAGCCCGGAACGGGTACGACTGAAGCGCAGCGTCAGACGATTGAGGAGACGCTGAAGGCGAACCCGGAGGTTTCGGAAGTCTTTTATGAGTCGAAACAGGACGCGTTCGAGGAATTCAAGCGGGTGTACGCGAATTCGCCGATTCTCCCGTCGCGTACTGCAGAACAGATGCAGGATTCTTTCCGCATTAAACTCGTGAATCCCGAGAACTATCAGGGTGTGGTGAGCGAAGCCAAGGGGCTGCCCGGCGTGCAGCAGGTGCAGGACTTGCGCAATGTGCTCGATCCCATGTTCAAAGGCCTTTCTGCGGTGCAGTGGGCGACGATTGTCATGTCGATCTTCTTGCTCGTGGCCGCAGCACTCCAGATCAGCAACACCATTCGTATTGCTGCATTCACCAGACGACGAGAGATTGGCATCATGCGCTTGGTTGGTGCATCCAACCTCTACATCGTCTTACCGTTCCTGCTGGAATCGCTCATCGCCGGGTTGATCGGAGTCCTGATTGCGTCAATCACTTTGACGCTTGGCTACTACTTCATCATCGTGCAGAACGCCCAAACCTTAATCCAAGCTTTACCTTGGATTGGGTGGTCTGACCTATTGAGTGCAATCCTGATCATTGCCGTGGTGGGCATTGCGCTCGCCATTATTCCGACGCTCTTCGCGACGCGTAAATACGTCCAGGTCTGACGAAAGGAGACCGCATGCGGGTCCTTCCCCACAAACCCGTCCGCATGATTTTGAAGACAAGCTTGGCCGTGCTCGCGGCCGGAGCAATGTTCGTCTCTACCGCTCCAATGGCGTCCGCCGATGACCTCGACGATCAGCGCGCCCGCGTGAGGCACCAGATCAACCAGTTGCAGGGCCAGCGCTCTGATCTCTCCAGCAAGATTGCTAGCCAAAAGGGCGCTGTCTCTGACGCTAACGCCGTGAACGCCAGCGCCATCGACGCGCTGCGCAAAGCCGAGTCCGAGCTCGCCCAAGCACAGGCTGAGCTGGCTGCCGCTGAGTCGAAGGTGGCTGAGTCTGAAGCGCTTGACAAGAAGCGCCAAGAAGAGTTGGAAGCTGCGCAGACCGCGTTGGAGAAGGCGAATGCCGACGTCGCAGCTGCCCAAGCAGCCTACGATGCGCTCAACCGCCGCATCGACCAGGAAGTGAGCCTGGTGACGCAGAAGCAGGGGCCGTTGGTGAACCTCGCGCTCTTGCTCACCGACGCAGATGCGAACCAACTGAACCAGCAGGCACAGTTCGGCGACACGCTCTTCGACGTTTCCGCCTTGGAGCTCGACGAGGCCGAACGCCTTCGCGTACAGCTCGACCAGGCGAAGGCCCGCGCCGATGCGGCCGAGAAGAAGGCCGAAGAAGCCCGTCGGGCCGCGGCTGAGCAGCTCAAGGCGAGCGAAGCCGCCCGCGACGACGCAGCCGGGCTGACCGCGCAGGTGGAGCAGCTCGTATCGCAGCGCGATGCCGCAGCTGATGCCGCCGCGGCTGCGCTGCAGCGCGAAGAATCCGTCCAGAAGGAGATGGAAGACGACGCGGCTGCCGTCGAGAAACGTATCCAGGCCAGGATTGCGGAGGCTGGGCACATCGACGACCAGATCGCGGAGCGCGATCGCAAGCGTGCCGAGGAAGAGCGCAAGCGTCGTGAGGCAGCGGCGAAGCGTCAGCGGGAGGCAGCAGCGAAGCGAGCCGCCGCTGAGAAGCGAGCCGCTGCGGAGAAGCGCGCGGCGGCCGCGAGCAGCAAGTCGTCGCCGAAGCGGGTCAAGACTACTTCGCATAAGCGCAAGCCGAGCAAGAAGAGCAGCAGCAGGTCTGTGTCGTCGTCGCGGACGAGCTCGAAGGGGTTCATTCGTCCAGTGCCTGGCAGGCTGACGTCGCCGTTTGGCATGCGCGTTCACCCCGTGACTGGCGTGTACAAGCTGCACGACGGTACTGACTTCGGTGCATCCTGCGGTACGCCCATCAAGGCGGCCCAGTCCGGTGTGGTGGTGGAGCGCTACTACAACCGTGGCTACGGCAACCGCTTGATGATCGATCACGGACGCATCAGCGGCGTGAATGTGACGACGGGGTACAACCACGCGTCGAGGTACACCGTCGGTGTGGGGCAGCGCGTCTCCCAGGGCCAGACCATCGGATACGTCGGCAATACCGGCTACTCCACCGGCTGCCACCTGCACCTCATGGTGTGGGAGAACGGCCGGGTGAAGAACCCGATGCGGCGCTGGTTTAGCTGAAGTTCTAGGTGACGCGTCGTTTGAATCTATACTGGCCCAATGCCTAAAGAGACCGGCCAGAAGATGATCGCCCAGAATAAGAAGGCGCGGCACGACTATGCCATCGGCGACACCTACGAAGCCGGCTTGGTGCTTACGGGTACTGAGGTTAAGACGCTTCGGCACGGGCGTGCCACGATCGGCGACGCGTACGCCACCGTCGAAAACGGTGAGGCGTGGCTGATTAACGCCAACATCCCGGAGTACGAGCACCAGTCTTGGCGGGGCAGCCATTCGGCCAGGCGGACCCGGAAGCTGCTCTTGCACGGCAAGGAAATCGCGAAGCTGGCTAGGGCATTGGAGGGCGCGGGTACGACGCTGATCCCGTTGTCGATGTATTTCAAGGATGGCCGCGCCAAGATTCAGATCGCGGTGGCGACGGGTAAGAAAGACTGGGATAAGCGCCAGACCATCAAGGAACGCGAGCTCGATAGGGAAGCCAGGCGGGCCATGGCCCAGCGAAACCGCTACCGCCGATGAAGCGTGTATCATGGTAAGACAACTCAACAGGGGGCGATCGGTTTCGACTTGGGACGGTAGTCGCAAGGGAAGCGGGCCGAGAATCCATGCTCATCTCGTAAACGCCGCATGGAAACTAATAAGTGCCAACAAGAACAGCACTGACTTCGCTCTCGCTGCCTGATCAGCGATCGAAGGGTCAGCCCGGACGAGCCTTCGGTCCGGAATCTGGCCTCGTTTAGAGGGCTTGCTGCCTAGCCTGCGTGTCAGGGGCTAGGCGGGACTTCACTGATACTGGGTCTGTTGGCGACGTGCTGATGTGAGTGCCAAGACCAAGAACAACGCCATCATCAGCTGCGCCCGGAGAAGACTTGCCTCACCTTTCAAGGACGCGGGTTCGATTCCCGCCGCCTCCACGGTTATGCCCCTGACGGTTCGCCGGCAGGGGCTTTCGCCTTGTCAGACGGTGTTTGGGTGAGAGTGGGTGGTCTGTCTAGTGCTCCTGGATGTGGTCAAGATGGCATGAGGACGGCATCTAGGTACCGTTGCAGAGCCAGCGAATTCGGAGGCTTGAGTCCACGTATGAGGGAGAAACTGCATCCTTCCGGGCCTTGATGCTGGTACTATTAGCGGTACCATAAAGTGTGGCGAGTGTGGAGAAACTGCTGACTTCGATGCGGGCGAATCCGCAGAACGTCCGCTACGTCGATCTTCACAAGGTATGCGAGCACTTCTTCGGCGAGGCCCGGAGATCAGGCGGTTCGCACGCTGTGTTCAAGACGCCTTGGCCTGGGGATCCCCGTGTCAACATCCAGAACAGTAACGGTCAAGCCAAGGCTTACCAAGTCCGCCAGGTGCTGGCGGCAATCGACAAGAAGGAGGCAATGTGACCACCCAAGCCGTTGATGTGTCTCACTATGCCTACCGTGTGACGTGGTCGGGCGAGGATGGTGAGTTCGTGGCGACCTGCGCCGAGTTTCCTTCGCTTTCATGGCTGGCAGATTCGCAGGCAGCAGCATTGCAAGGGCTGGTTGACCTGGTCGCTGAAACGGTGGGCGACCTCGCCTTGAGCGGCGAGCCCGTTCCCCAGCCCCTGTCAGCACGAACCTACTCAGGTAAGTTCAACCTCCGCCTCGGTGAGAGCCTACACCGCCGACTCGCACTTCAAGCGGCGGAGGAGCATCTTAGCCTCAACCAGTACGTGGTCCGTCGGTTGTCCGAGGTTTCCTGACAAGGAGATCGGAGTCACGCGGGTGCACGAGCCTCCTGCTGATCGTCATGCTGCGCGCCCTGCAGTGAGCAGGACCAGCATGAGGTGATATGGATGGAGACCCAACAACGAAGACCTCTGGATGGCCGATTATCTGACGTGCGGTCCGGATGCATGTTCCAACATGTACTGGTGTACCAGGGACGACGCTCGGAACGAAGAGCGGGCGTTCGACCAACTATCGACATGGCCACAGAGGAGCGTGACATCCACTGGATGTTCCCCAGCGCTGCCTCCCATGACCACGTCGACAGCTTGGCTTCGGCTCTTTCCCAGGGAACACCCCACGCCATACCCAGCCCCGCGGCCATCACGCGGCCCGACCCTTCCTAGCAATATCAGCGACGACTCGGAATTCGACACATACTCCGCCCCCTCCACTCATCCCCGCATAGCGGGCCTCGAATCTTCCAGTTGCCACTGAGGGCGGCCCTTGTGGGGCCGCCCTCAGTGCGTCTTAGGGATTCGACTCACACCTCTGTGCAGTGAATGCGAGCTAATCCTGCTGGGGTTGACTCACTTGCCGGTGTGCGGCAGACCGGGGCGCTTGTCAGGTTTGCCGGACTCGCTCGGTACGGGCGACGCGGGTGCGGGCGACGCGGGGGTCGGCTTCGTCTCCTTGGCGGGCTCCACCACCTCGACGAACACGGGGTTCGCGTAGAACCAGGTGTCGATCCAGGGGTTACCGGCGCGAGCCTTGTCGTCGTGGATCAGTGGGCCGTGAGGGTCCACGTCGCTGCCGTGGTAGCCAGCGCCGTTGCGCTTACCATCCGAACCGCGGAAGCGTACGTAGAAGTCTTCCTGCACGTTCTCAAAGGTGTGCGTCAACGTGAACGTACCCTTGCGACCTGCCGTGTCGAAGCTCTGCAGCAGGCGCGTCTTCGGGGCGCGCAGCGTCTCGGGATCCTTCACCGGGCCGGTGATGGGGCCGCCGATGATGTCGACGAAGGCCAGCTCTGGGACCCATTCGTCAGCGATGGTTGGGTCGGTCGCGTCGGGATCCTCTGCGGTCATGCGGATGCTCTTGACGGGCTTCGTGGTGGTGGTGATGGTGAGCTCCACCGTCACTGTGGCCCCACGAGGAGCCTTGAGCGTGCCGCCGAGCGTGACAGGCTTGGCGCCATCCACGCTCACCTTCGCGATGAACCCCTGCAGCAGGTGGCCGTGGTCGGTCCAGGACCGGCCGGCGCGAAGGGCCTCCATGACGGCGGCGTAGCTGCGTTCCGTGGCGCCGGCGTGAATCCGGGTGTACTGACCGGGCCAGAAATCGGAGCCACCTTGCGTCACGACGGTACCCTTCGGGTAGTCCGGTGACTCGCCTTCAGGCGTGTTGGCCTCCACCTCAGCGCGAAGCGCGGCCTGCTCGTGGTAGCGCTTGGCTTCCTTCTCGTCGCGTAGCAGGTCACCAGCGATTCCGGTGGTGCCGTCGGGGTTCTTGACGAGCAGCTCGCCAGCCACTTCGCCAGTGCCGGTGTCGATTGGGTGAGGACGGCGCCCGCCCAGCAGGCCAATCTTGGTGGCTTCATTCTCCGCATCGTTGAACTGCGGCTCGTCCGGGTAGTCGCCCAGGCGCCAGGTGTGCCACGCGGCGAGGTGGGCGTCGGAGTTTGCGGTGATGTAGAAACGACGACCCTCGGCCAGCATGGAGTCCCAGAAACCACCGACCGTGGAGGTGAGCCAGTCCCAGCCGCCCCAGGTGCGCATCTGTTCGACGGTGTAGCCGGGGTATGAGTCAGGACGCGGCTCGTTGCTGTACTCACCGCGCTGATCCCCGTCCCACACGTTGCGGCCGTAGGGGTAGCCCTGGGCGCCAGGGGCGCCTTCCATGCCCACCATGATCTCGGGGTCGGCGTCGTTCCACATGCGGAACTCGTCGGGCGAATCGATGCCCAAGCGCATGGGGTGGTTCGCGATGATCAATGCGTCGTCAATCTTGCCGTCGCGCTTTTGCTGACCGAGCCAGGCAATGGCCTCGGCTGCCTTGCGCTCCTGGAAGGCCTCGGCAGCGCTGCCCACTTCAGGCTTCTCCCAGCCGTTGAGCTTGCCGTCGTAGGCGAGCTCGAAGGCCCGCAAGATGTCAGCCTCACGCTCGCCGGTGACGAATACGGTGCAGTGCTCTGCGGCAGGGATATACCACTCGATGCCCTGGAAGATCAGGAGATCGGGGCGGGCCTTGCGCTCTGCCTTAAGCTCATCGAGGGAGTTGAATACGCCCGGGTCGGCATGCTCGAAGTTGGAGTGCTCGGTGAACACAATCCAATCCACATCGAAGAACTGCGCAGCGTCAAGCTGATCCTTGATGCGGTACTTCGCGTCGTGGCTGTACTGGGAGTGGACGTGATGGTCGCCTACCAGCCACTGCAGATCTTCCGGGTTCACAGGTGATGCGGGAGAGGCTGCAGCGGGGCGCGCGTTGACGGTGACGATGGAACCGGCGACGGCCGATGCCGCCAGCGCGGCCATACCCGCCTGCAGGATGCCTCGTCGGGTAAAGCCCAGACGCTGCAGCTCGGCGTCGCCGCGGCGACGAACGTCAGCGAGCTGTTCGGGTGTCAATGGGGTGTGATCGTGGTGATGCATGGTGTCTCCTTTTCCGTGCCCGAGACTAGAAATCGCGGGTTACGACCAGTTCGGCATCGAGTTAACGAGCGGACAACGAGGGGTAGATTCGCGTTCAAAGAGCTGTCGTTGCGAATACGTTCCACTCATGCGCCGTAGTGATAACGGCAAGCGGCAATGCGGATCTCGTCGCCGACAAGTTGACACACAAGCCGATGCTCATCCGTGATTCGACGCGACCAGTCTCCAGACAGCCCATGCCTCAATGCCTCGGGTTTTCCGATGCCCTCGTTTCCGTTGCGAGCAATGTCTTTACTCAGCATGTTGATGCGCTTCAGGGTCTTGCGATCTTGGGTCTGCCACCAGAGATAATCATCCCCAAGCGCTGTGATCCCATATCAGGAGCATGCGTCAATCCTCGATGAGGTCATGGCGCTGCGGCTCTAGCCCTTTCGAGGTTCTCGATTGAGTTGAGCAGCCTCCGAGCGTTGGCGGGGACCGGAGAAGATACGCCGTTTCGCGCAGTGACTCGTAGTCTGCCAGCGAGACCAGCACGACCGGTTCACGCCCGGCGCGGGTGACGATGACGTCCCTACGGTTGCATCGCGACTGAGGCTTCGGGGCAGTGAGCAGGAACGGTGCAAAGCAGCTCGGGCAACGTCCGGTTCGCCATGACGATGCGAGCCTTCCGCGAGGGACGCTACGGTTGGTTCATGAAGTTTGGGATGCGAAAGCCGTCGTTGAAGAAATCCATCAAAGCTCGCACCACCGGGCGGGCTAAGCGAGCCATCAAACGACGCATCAACCCGCTCTATGGAAAGAAAGGTATGGGTTTCCTGAAGGACCCCGAGCGTTCGGTGAAGAACGCAGCCTATAAGCGCCGCACCTTCAGCGTGTGGGACCTGTTTAAGTAACGAAGGTTTTCCCTGGGCCTGTGGATAAGTCGTTCTTCCTGGCAGAAGTGACACCGTCGTCTGCTTCGCTCAGCATCCTGGAGGTTAACGACTATGCTTCAACGACGAGGTTTTAGCATCGCCATCACCACGGTGGCCGTGCTGTTGGTGTCGGCTTGTCAGCCGGGTCCGCCCAATGAGCCCACCATCGACGACGCACCCACGCCATCACCCACCGTCACGCCAACAGCGGCGCCCACCACATCTGTGCCACCATCCGCAACGCCGAGCCCCTCCCCGTCGCCCACTGCCTGGGAGTCATTCCCCCCGCCTGATGCGGACGAGATAGCGGATGTGGCAGCAATACGAAAGGCTTGGGAAACTTACCAGTCCACACTCGACAAGTACGCCAAGGATCCCTCGCTCAAAAACTTCGACGAAATGACGCTACTCACGGGCGGTGAAGAACTTTCAAACGTGGTGCATTCGATAGGCAGGATGCGAGACGATGGTCTGTATTGGTCTGGTCATTTGCGATTCTCGTCAGTGAAGATTGCTGAACCGACTACTCGTAACGACGGAGTTCGAGTGGGGACGGTGACGGCCTGCAAGGACTTCACTGCGATAGAAGTGCTTGACCAAAGGACAGGAAAGCCGGCGACGGGGTATCCGGAGGGTTACTTCGCGTCGAAGCTCACTGTCACATCATTTCTTGAGCAAGCCCCCAATGGAAAGTGGCTCGTTACCGGTGGCAGTGCGGAGGAAGGATGCTGAAACGAATATGCCTACTTGTTTTGCTACTGGCCCCTACATCACTCTGCTTTAGCCCAGCACAGGCAAACCCTCACCGGTGCGATGTGCGGGACTCAGTTTCTGGCATCTGTCTCCGGTACGGTGGGTCGTCGCCTGTGCCTGGGGGTGGGCACAAGAATCCTGACCGTGACCATCGTCAGCCGGCTAAGCCGGTCTGCCGGTTTCAGGGCGACGTGATTCCTTGTACGAATGGTCTGGGTACGTGGGTGCCGCATCGGCAGATGTGGTGCAAACCTGCGGATCCGCAGCCGCCGAAGACGTCCCCGATTTGGAATGGGCATGACGACGGGGTTATCCACCGCTGTCATCGTCCGAAGGGCGCTGGCGTGCCTGACTCGGAAGCAATCATCATGATGTGGTTGCCTGCCGCTGCAACTACTGTTCCGCCTGATCCGAAGCAGATGGCGTGGGAGCTCATCACTTCGGCAGGATTCGATCCCATCTCGATTGGGTCCACGCCCACCACGCTCGAACAAAAGCCTAAGGCGCTCGGTGCCGTTGGCATGCCGTTGTGGCTCTGGCCTAGGGAGTCGAGCCCACACACCACCGGGCCTTTGACTGCGTCCAAAGCCAAAGCGGGATACACCGTCACGATCGTCGCCCGCCTCGAATCCATCACTTGGGATCTGGGCGACGGCTCCCCGCCCATCACTTGCAAACATTGGAAGCGATTTAATCCGAACTCCATGCACCCAGAGACCCCGGTCGTATGCGGGAAACAGTTCGGTTATGAGCGGCAAGGCACGTACACGCTGACAGCTACGAGCAACTGGGCTATCCAGTGGCAAGGCATCGGTCAGGAAGGCGTCATTCCGCTGCGCGTCTCTACCCACGAAACCCTCAAGATTGGCGAACTCCAGGCTGTGATCACTAACCCCAAGCGCAACTAGGTATGAATCGCCCCGGTGGGTCGGGGGCGATTCATGGCCCGACGGGCAACAAACTGTGAGATTTGTTTCGGGTTTCCGCAACAGATCTCACAGTTTGTGGCCATTGCCGACGCAGGGGTGTCGGCGAGGCCGGTCCGATCCTTCCCACCTGGCGGGTGGTAGCGAGCTAGAGTGCGGGTATGGAACTGCTTGGCCCTCCCGCTGCTGGACAGCTGCTGATCTCCACCGAGCCAGGCAAAGGTGGGCACTTCGACCGCACCGTCGTGTTGATCTTGGAGCACAACGATTCCGGCACCCTTGGCATCGTCCTCAATAGACCAAGCGATCTTGAAATCCCCGAACAGCTTTCGCAGTGGGAACCTATGCTGTCTCCGCCGTCGATCCCGTTTCGGGGCGGCCCGGTAGACGAGCAGGCGGTGGTGGCGCTCGCGCAGCTTGCGAAGCCGAACGTAAGCCCTCCGGGGTGGCGGCAGATCTTTGGCGAGGTGGGGCTCGTCGACCTGGATACCCCGGCTGAGCTGGTGGAAGGCGCATTCGCGCACATGCGGATGTATGTGGCCCTGTCTGGTTGGGATTCGGGTCAGCTTGAAGGCGAGCTCATCCGCGGTTCATGGTTTCGAACAACCGCCAGAACGGAAGAAATTTTCGGTGTTCCCGACGACCTCTGGCGCCGTGTACTTCGACGCCTCGGAGGTGCCGTTTCCAGGTGGTCGACGTGGACTCCTTTGCCGATTCTGAATTAGGTGTCTTCGAGGTCCAAAGTTGACCCCGCTATGTGGTTGACTGCATCTCGGTACGTCAAATGGAGGAATAGTGACCGACGACGTGATGGACGACGAGCTACTGGCACCACCGAGCTCCGACGTCGAGCCCGACGAGTCCGAAGAGGAAGCCGAAACCTGGCATTTCTCCCACGGATTTACTGACGCTCGACAGGTTGTCCGTATCTGGGTCGACGAAGAAACAAGACACCTGCAACGCGTCAAGCTTTCCAGCCGCTGGCGTGAGCGGTTGGCAGGGCGATCGCTCAGCGAGGCTTTTTTCGAGGCCTTCTTCTGTGCCAACATCCGGTTTGGGGAGTCACGAAACCTCGAAGTACCAGAGCCGGAACCCGTCGAAGTGGAGTTCGAAGGGACGCACGAAGAGCTCGAAGAACAGTACGCCCAGTTGATGGAGCGCTTCGACGAGCTCGAATCCCGTGCACCTGAGAATGTTCGCTGGGCGGATTTCGAGGGAGAGAAGGTTCGAGTAAGTGGCCGCGGCGGATACGTCACGGTCACCCTGTCCTTGGCCGGGCTCACCGAGAAGGTGGAGTTCGACAAGGCCTGGCTGGCGTCGGCTGGCGTCAGTGAAATCACTGATCAGGTGCTGAAGGTGCACCGCAAGGCATACGACAGCTATGTCCCACCCGTCTTCGTACCAGGCGAGCGGGAAGAACTGGCCTCTGAGTGCAGGAATCTTTCTGCGGCTCTTCAATCCATGATGTCCAAGGGAATCGCATGACTGAGAAGAATTTGCCTAACGACAAGGGCGGAGCACCGCTCGACGATGATCTCCTGGCGCAAGACCAGGAAGCGAAGCTCAACTACCGCGGGGTTCGTGGGTCCCGCAAGAAAGACGCCAAGGGCGGCCGCGGTCCTGTTCCTCTCGCAGGCAGCCAAAGCGCCGGCGCCCCGGCACCTGCTGCGGGAACAGCGGGCGTCCAACCTGCCGGGCAGGCAGCGGGCAACGCGGGCCTGACCGCTCAGCAGACGACGATGCCTACCGCAATGGACACCGCAGCGGCGGGCTCTGTAGGTGTGATGGCAGCTGGCAGCGATGTTCGCTTTGACTCCGAGCAGCTGGCTGCATCCGGTATCGACAATGCCGAGGACCCGTGGGGTGCCTACGACAACCCGGAGAACATCCCTGGCATGTCTCTCGACGACGACGATGACCCGGCTGAGAACGAATGGACCGCAATGGCCCTGCGTGGTTCGGGTACCCGCGGTGGCAGCAAGGATAAGCGCGGTGGCATGGGGCCGATGATGCCGATGGGTGGCGCAGGTGCTGGCGCCGGCGCCGGCGCCGGAGGCACAGCAGCGGGCGGTACGCCCGTCGGAGGCGGCGCGCCTGGCGGGATGATGCTGCCGAATGCCACTGTCGGAGGAGTTGGCGGGGCGCAGACCATGGCCGCCCAGCAGCTGGCCACTGGCGCACCGAATTCCGCAGCGGCACTCGCCGGAATGCAGGCCCCCCGCGCGACGAGCGCGATGTTCTCTCCACCCGCTTCAGGCGTGCTCGCAGCCGGTAGCAATGAGCAGGACATCGATTCTGTGGAGTTCACGAAGGCAATCCGTGACGCAGGCGTGGACACGGATGCAGAGTTGATTGAAGGCCCCGACGGCAACCTGTACCCGAACCCCTACTACAGCAACGCTGGTTCAAACTCGGGATCGAACTCTCCAGGCCTGGGAGGGTTCCATGGTGCGGACTTCAACGGAGACGGTTGGGTTTCCGAACAAGAGCTTGCGCGTTGGAACGCTGCACAGCACAAAACGAACGCCGGTTACACTCAACCGGGCCCAGGTGCTTCACATGGTGTGTCCGCACCGCAGACTTCATCTGCGAGCGACGGTGTCCGCCAGGGCGTCGATGGACTCAACAGCGACGCATACCGAGCGACCTCGGGGCAGGCATCATCCGGGCACTCGGTCGGGCAATCCTCGTCGGGAGTGAACCAGCAAGTTTCGGGCCTTAACTCCACCCAGTACTCGCAGATGTCGCACCACTCGACGCACTCGCCTGTGGGCAAGCAAGCCCTCCCCCAGGGAGTGGCTGCGGCATCGGGCAGCGGCCGGGCGGGCGGCTCCGCATCTGCAAAGGACTTCTCGGTCGAGAGTGAAGAGCTGCGTGTGGAATCGAAGGAATGGGATTCGATCGCCCGCCAGCAAGCCAAATTGAAGGAACAGTATGCGGGCCTGGCGAAGGACCACGACACCTTCGGCGTCATGTACCCCATGATGAATCCGGCCTACGAGATGATGCGGAACGCCACGGTCACCTCCACCGCACATCGCACTGGTAAGAATCAGTACACGTCGGAGCACCTCGTACTGAGTGCCGAAGCCTATGACCAAACCGAGACCGAGAACGCACAGAGGTCGGATAGGGAGATTCCGTGATGCGTGAGTACTACCGAGACGTCGAAAACAACGTTAAACAGCTCGAGGCGATGCTGCAGACGGCGTTCAACAACGACCGTAGAGAGATCGCAATGACTCTCGGCGCCGCGGCGAAGCTTGGTCTCTTCGGCGCTGCCGGCGCTGCCGCAGCCGCAGCGGCCACCGCCGCCGTTGGTACGGCCCTCGCCGCCGCAGTAGCAGCTATGGCCCAAATCAAGGGCATCGCGCTCTGGGCGAAGCAGAGCCAACATTCGCCCCAGCTCCTGTTCGACAGCGTGGATACCTGGGCGACGCTGAACGATGACGTGTTGGAGCTGCGCGAGCGTATGGAAGATGTCCAGCGTCGCGGCATGAACAACCAATGGACGGGCGAGGCGAAGGAGAAGTGGCAGCAATTCACTGATCGTCAGATCGCTGAGCAGCGGCGGTTCGAGGATGCTGTGGTCAAGGTCGCGCCGCTTTTGTCAGAAGCGAAGAAGGTCACGGAGAATCTGCTCATGCAGCTCTCTCTTGCTGCACGCGACGCACACTCCAGGGGCATGTCCATCGCTCAGCGTCCGCCGGCTCCCAATCCTTTCGGACTTGGTATCGGTATTCGCACGCCGCTTGTGTGCATCATCTTGGTGGCGTGCGCAATCCGATTCGCGTTCCTGCGTCTCGGCGCTTGGATTCCTCGCACGATGGAGATCACGGGCCAGCTGGCGTCGCGGGGAGCCTTGATTAAGGCAAGCTCCCTCTAACGTTAGGTCTCGGATATACCTAAAGCACCTCCTGTTGCCGCTAAGCTTGCGGCAACAGGAGGTGCTTGGTGTCTGAGGGGAAACTCGTGCTAATCGTGGACGACGATGCCGCGCTTTCGGAAATGCTGCAGATCGTCCTGCGTCAAGAAGGGTTCGACACGGTTCGTGCCGCGTCCGGTGACGCCGCATTGAGCGAGTTCCATCGTCATCGCCCTGACTTGGTGTTGCTGGACCTCATGCTTCCGGGCATGGGAGGTGTCGACGTCTGCAAGCAGCTGCGCCAACAATCCGGTGTCCCCATCGTCATGCTTACGGCAAAATCAGACACGGCCGACGTCGTCGCTGGCCTCGAGGCAGGGGCGGACGACTACGTCGCCAAGCCCTTCAAGACGAAGGAACTCATCGCTAGGATTCGCACACGCCTTCGACGCAGCATCGATGACGAGAAAGACATCCATCGCATCGGAGACCTGGTCATCTCGGTGTCCGCGCACTCCGTCAAGCGCGGTGAACAGCTCTTGAATCTCACACCGCTGGAGTTCGACTTGCTGCTTGCCCTCGCGAAACGCTCAAACCAAGTCTTTTCTAGGGAAGAATTGCTCGACGAGGTGTGGGGCTATCGCAACGCTGCAGACACGCGCCTTGTGAACGTCCACGTGCAGCGACTCCGAGCAAAAGTCGAGAAGGATCCCGAGAACCCCGAGATCGTCATCACTGTGCGCGGCATTGGTTATCGTGCAGGCAACACCCCAGGATAATCGGCAGGGGCTGAGCGCACGACTGCGCATCTGGTGGTCGTCGCTGCCGTTTCGTGTTCTGGTCACCACGATGCTCTCCACAATGATCGTGCTTGGCTTGGCCGGGTTTTTCCTCATCCAAATGGTCACCACCGGCGTAGTCCGAGCGAAGCGGGGGGCAGTGATCAATGAGGCCAGCGGAGTGCATGCCTTTATGCAGCAGCAGTTGCGTACTCCCGAATCCCGCGGCATGGCGGTTGTCGAGGCCCTCAACCGGATGGCGGAACAAGCCAGCGCGCAGACCACGCAGTACCAAATGGTGATTCAGTCTTCTACGTCGACGATTGTCTCTGGAGGGTTAGCCCCGTCGTCTGTGCCGATGCAGCTGCAAGACAAGGTGCACGGCAGCGACGGCATGTTCATTACCCCGACATCAATTCGGTGGGTGGATGCGAAGCAGCCCTCCGAACCAGGGCTGGTCGTGGGTACGACGCTGATTACCGCAACCGACGAACGAGTCCCCGTCTTCTATGTGTTTCCGATGACCGCAGAGACGAAGACGCTACAGCTCATCCAAAGCGCGGTCGTAGTGAGCTTCTCGCTGCTACTCGCGGCGATGTTGGTGATCGTGTACGTGGTGACGTGGCAAGTCGTGACCCCCATTCGTAAGGCGAGCGTGACGGCCCTTCGCCTCGCGTCCGGCAATCTCGACGAACGCATGGAGGAGCGAGGCACCGTCGAGATTCAATCGCTAGCTGAGTCGATGAACCAGATGGCAGGCGAGTTGCAGGCTCGCATCGGCCAGCTGGAGAGCCTCTCGGCAGTGCAGCGGCAGTTCGTGAGCGACGTCTCGCATGAACTTCGCACCCCGCTCACCACGATCAAAATGGCGTCAGATCTGCTGTACGAATCGCGCGACGGGATCAGCCCATCCTCCAGGCGCACCGTCGAGCTTATGTGGAACGAAATCGAGCGCTTTGACGAGCTGCTCGCAGATCTTCTCGAAATATCCCGCTTCGACGCCGGTGCTGCCGTGCTGGCGCTCGACGAGCACGATTTCTCTCGCATCGTCGCGGAAGAGGTGGAAGCGCAGCGTGCCTTGGCGCAGCGTGAGGGCATTGCGCTACGCCTCTCGATCCGAGATGACGACACCCGTGCAGAGCTGGATGCGCGTCGAGTGCGACGGATCTTGAGAAACCTGCTCGGTAATGCGATTGACCACGGTCGGGGCAAACCCGTCGACATCACTGTTGCATCCGACGATGACACCGTGGCGTTGACGGTGCGCGACCACGGCATCGGGTTTGAAGCCGAACAATCCGCGCAGGTTTTCGACCGATTCTGGCGAGCTGATCCTGCGCGCAACCGCGTTGTCGGGGGCACTGGGTTGGGGCTCTCCATCTCCTTGGAAGACGCCAAACTGCACCGAGGATGGCTCTCCGCGTGGGGACGGCCTGGTGGGGGAGCGCAGTTCAGATTGACCCTGCCACGTACACCAGAGAAGAAGGTTCTGGTGTCTCCATTGCCGGTGGCTCCCGTCGACGGAAAGGAAGTGCGTCCGTGAAGTGGCACATCCTGATGCTCGTGCTGTGCCTCGCGCTGTGCGGATGCGCGACGATCCCCACGTCCGGCACCATCGACGAGGTGCCGGTGCCGGGTGATCCAGCTGGGGTGCAGATCGCGCCCCAGCCGCCTCAAGGCGATGATGATCCCGCGCAGATAGTCGAAGGTTTCTTGCTCGCGATGACACAAAGCGACGCGAGCTACAAAGTTGCGCGGGCATATCTCACACCGCAGGCATCTCAGAAGTGGGAGCCGCATCGTCGCACGCGTATCTTCAAGGGGTCGGTGACGCAATCCGACGGAGCGTATGGCATCGAAGGGACGGTGTTGGGGGAGATCGACGGCACGAGTCACTATCAGCCCGTCAGCAGCAGACTCCAGCACGACTTCAAATTGGTACAGATTGACGGGCAGTGGCGTATCGATAATCCTCCCGAGGGCATACTCCTCTCCCGTTACCTGTTCGAACGTCTGTACCAGCAGCTCACCGTGTACTTCTCTGGGCACAATGATGAAGTGCTCGTGCCAGAGCTGTTGACGCTGCCCGAGGCGGAGGTGGCGCCGAGCAAAGTGGTGGAAGCCCTTATACAGGGGCCCTCGACGCGATTGGCCGGAACTGCACGAAACGCCATGCCGACGGGGGCCGCGCTCGGTCGGGAAGGCGCGACAGTGAACGACTCGGGTGTCGTGACCGTCGACCTCACTGGGCTGCCGGTCACGATGCCCTCCGATCAACGACGGCGCCTCGGCGCGCAGCTGCTGTGGTCGCTCAGCTCGGTGCCCAGGGTGACCGGGTTGCGGGTCACCGTGGATCGTGCGCAATTCGACTTACCTGGGCAAAGTGCCGAAGGCGTGCTAGAGCTCGCCACACAGCAGGGATATTCGGTGCTTTCCAGGGTCACGACGCAGGAGCTGTTCGTCGTGCAAGATGGCAGGCCGGGCATCTTGAGCGATAACGGAAGATTCGTCGCGCTTGACCGTGAACTGCCGGCAGCTGCTGAGGTCGCGATTGCTCTTGACGGTAGCAAGCTCGCGGTCATTGGAGCGGAGCGCAAGATGTTGCACCTGGGACCGAAGGACGGCCCGCTGGCATCGGTTCAGACTGGGCTCACCAACCTGCGCGATAGCCAGTGGGTGCGTGACTCGTTGTATGTGCTGGGAGATAGCAACAATCGGGAGACTCGCTTGCTGCGGGTCTCAGCAAAGTCTGAGGTGCAACCCATTGACGTGAACCTGCCGCAGGGCATGACCATACGGGCGTTCTCTGTGCATCAAGCAGGCGCGACGGCGGTGGTAGTCGCGGAAGACGCTGATGGCATGCACATGGGCCGGATGGTTGTGTCCGCGAAACGGGGTTTCGAACAGTGGCAGGAATTGCCGCTGATAGGGCCGAGCGGTCAGGCTATGACGGGCCTTACTGATATTCGTTGGAACTCGGAATCCTCGTTGGTCGTCGCAGGCAACCTCGACGAGCAACCCAGTGTCGTGCTGCTCAGCGCCGATGGCGCATTCATACAGGAACTCGGCAGTTTCCGAGACCCTATCCACAGCATCGCGGCCTTGCCCCGCCAAGGAGGCGGCCTCATTGCGATGCGCAGCAACGACGGCAGGGTGTGGCGATACACCGCGCCGAATCGCTGGACGAGCGACGATGTCTCCGTTTCAGCGCTGGCGTTTCCTGGATGAGGTGCACACATTCCCCCTGTGGAGACTGCAAGATTGGGGCTGCCAGTGGCCACACTGTCTGGCATGAGAGTGCTTGATGCCCTGGCTGATCTGCTCCTCGGCTCACAATGCCCTGGCTGCGACGTGCCTCGCTGGGGGATTTGCCCACAATGTGCGGAGGAGCTCGACGTGCAGCCCGCAGTCGTTGCGCGTCCTGGCCTGCCACCGGTTGTTGCTGCGAATCCCTATCGTCCACTCATGGACCGCGTCATACCGCGTTACAAAGATGATGGAGCCCTGCATCTCGAAGGCGCATTGGCCAGGCGTCTGCAAGCGGCCGTTGCAGCACTGTCGCCGCCTAGCGATGCTTGGGTTGTACCAGTCCCATCGCGCCCAGGAGCCGTCCGGGCCCGTGGCTTCGATCATGCCGCGCGGTTAGCGTCCGCTGTCGGCAGAACTACTGGGTTGCGCAGCCGGAGGGGGCTCCGTCGCTCGTCGGCAGGTACTGACCAACAGGCGCTAGGCAAGGCTTCACGCAAGAGCAACATGCACGGGTCGATGCGGGCGTGCATGCGAGGTGGGCGGGTGGTGCTCGTCGACGACATCATCACCACTGGAGCGTCCCTCGCGGAAGCCGTCCGGGCGCTCGAGTTTGCAGGAGTCGATGTGGTGGGGGCTGCGGTGATAGCGAACGCCGACCGGTCGGCGGAATTGTTGACGAAATCTGCCCCTTGTCCACAGCAGCCGTGCTGAAGCGGTAACGTTGATGCATGGAACAACCGCAGAGATCACCGTCCTTGTGATCCCTGCGGTTTCGCGTTTTTACTCAAGGAGGAGTCATGGACATCATTGTCACAGGCAGGCACTGCACCCTCAGCCCGGATATGAAAGAGACCGTTGCTGAGCGGCTCGAAACCGTCGAGAAGTTGCGAGACAGGGTGATTCGCTCCGAGGTCGAGTTTCACGCGCGCGAGACCACCAAAGATCCGGAGGATGCCGTCGTCGTACAGATCACGCTGCGCAGCAAAGGCCCGGTGATTCGCGCAGAAGGCCGCTCGTCGGACAAGATGCTCGCGTTCGAGGCCGCGCTCGATCGACTGAAGTCTCAGCTGAGGAAAGCTGCTGACCGTCGAAAGACACACCGTGGCCTGCGTTCCGCGACGGGAGAAGTTCCGCCCATGCCGCCCACCCAGGAAACCCCAGACCAAGACGCGGTGCCTCAGCAAGAAGTAGCAGGGCTAGTGGTGACCGGCGACGGTCCATTGGTGGTGCGCGAGAAGGAGTTCGAAGCCACCCCGCTCACCCTCGCCCAAGCCCTCGATGAAATGGAACTCGTCGGCCACGACTTCTTTTTGTACCAGGATGCAGAAACAAAGCGGCCATCCGTGGTCTACAGGAGGAAGGCGTATAACTACGGCGTGATCCACCTGAACCTGGATTCGTAACCGTCCCGTTCCTTCGGGATCATTCGTGGGCGCTCGGTACAAGTTGCCGGGCGCCCACGTTTACTTCACGCACATTGGACGACGGCGCTAGGATGGCGCAGGCATCTGTTGTGCAATCAAAGGACACTCAACGTGGGTTTCATGGAATTCCTGAGCGGCTTGGGCTCCGGCTCTCAGCTGAAGAAGCTGCAAAGAGTAGCGGACCAAGTGAACTCGATCGAAGAGGACTTTCAAGCCCTCTCCGACGCGGAACTCCGGGAGGAAACAGACAAATTTAAAGAGCGCATCGCCGACGGCGAATCGCTCGACAAGCTGATGCCCGAGGCATTCGCGGCCGTGCGAGAAGCGTCGGTGCGTGTGAGCGGCAAGCGCCACTTCGATGTGCAGCTTATGGGTGGTGCGGCGTTGCACTGGGGCAATATCGCCGAGATGAAGACCGGTGAAGGTAAGACCCTCGTCGGTACCCTTCCGAGCTACCTGAATGCGCTATCTGGCAAGGGCGTGCACATCGTCACCACCAACGATTACCTCGCCAAATATCAGTCCGAACAGATGGGACGAATTCACCACTTCCTGGGCCTGCGCGTGGGCGCAATCCTGGCGCAGATGAGCCCGTCGGAGCGTAGGGAAGCGTACGCCGCGGACATCACCTACGGAACCAACAATGAGTTCGGCTTCGACTACCTGCGCGACAACATGGCGCTGCGTAAAGAAGACATGGTGCAGCGCGGCCACCATTACGCCATCGTCGACGAGGTGGATTCCATCCTCATCGACGAGGCCCGCACGCCGCTCATCATCTCTGGCCCCGCACAGGATTCGAAGGAATGGTTCCCCGTGTTCGCGCGCATGGTGAAAACCCTCGAGCGTGACGCGGACTACGAGGTTGACGAGAAGAAACGCACCATTTCCATCCTCGCACCGGGTATCGAGAAGGTTGAGGACCGACTGGGGATCAATAACCTCTACGAATCTGCCAACACGCCGCTGATCTCCTACCTGAATAACGCCATCAAGGCGAAGGAACTGTTCAAGCGTGACAAGGACTACGTCGTCGCAGGCGACGAGGTGCTGATCGTCGACGAGCACACTGGCCGCACGCTGGAAGGGCGTCGATACAACGACGGTCTGCACCAGTCGCTGGAGGCGAAGGAATCCGTCAAGATCAAGGATGAGTACCAGACGCTCGCCACCATCACCTTGCAGAACTACTTCCGCATGTACGACAAGCTCGCGGGCATGACCGGTACGGCGAAGACCGAAGAGTCCGAATTCCAGAAGATCTACGGCCTGGGCGTTATCAGCATTCCGACGAATATGCCGATGATTAGAATCGACAACCCGGACCTCATCTACCGCACAGAAGAGGCGAAATTCCAGGCGATTATTGAGGACGTCGTCGAGCGACACGAGGCGGGGCAGCCCATCCTGATCGGCACCGCGTCCGTGGAGAAATCGGAGCTGCTCTCCGGAATGCTGAAACGGGCGAACGTGCCTCACACCGTGCTGAACGCGAAGTACCACGAACGTGAGGCAGCGATCGTTGCGGAAGCTGGCCGGAAGGGTGCCGTAACCGTGTCGACGAACATGGCTGGCCGTGGTACCGACATCATGCTCGGTGGTAACCCCGAGTTTCTCGCCGACCTGCAGCTTCGTAAGCAGGGCCTCGACCCCGTCGACACGCCAGAAGAGTATGAAGCTCAGTGGCCGGATACGTTGAAGGCGCTCGAAGAGCAGGTTGCGAGCGAACACGACGAGGTGAAAGAAGCCGGCGGTCTCTACGTCATCGGCTCTGAACGTCACGAATCGCGACGTATCGACAACCAGCTGCGTGGCCGTTCCGGCCGTCAGGGTGACCCCGGGGAGTCGCGCTTCTACCTCTCCCTGGCAGATAACCTGATGCGTCTTTTCCGCCCCGAGTTGCTCGAGCGTGCGATGACCATGCTGAATGTTCCGGACGACATGCCTATCGATTCCAAGATGGTCTCGAAGCAAATCGAGGGTGCGCAAAAGCAGGTGGAGAGCCAGAACTTCGAGATGCGCAAGAACGTCTTGAAGTACGACGACGTCATGAACCGTCAGCGGCACGCCATCTACGGCGACCGCCGACGTGTGCTCGACGGCGAGGACGTGTCGCCGCAACTTCGCAAGACCTCCGAGCGCGTAGTGAGGGACGTCGTCACCGAGCACACCGCAGGGTTCGAAGAAGACTGGGATCTCGAACAGATGCTGACCCAGCTGGAGACGCTCTACCCAGTGAGCATCTCCCTCGATGAGCTCGAGGACGATCTGCCCGATCAGGAAGGGATGATTGACCTCTTCGTCGAAGATGTCGAGAAAGCCTACGATCGTCGTGAGGAGGAGATCGGCGAAGAGCGCATGCGCGAGCTCGAACGCCAGGTGCTTCTCACCGTGCTTGACCGCAAGTGGCGCGAGCACCTCTACGAGATGGACTACCTGCGCGACGGCATTGGGCTGCGCGCTATGGCGCAGCGTGACCCCCTCACCGAATATCAGCGTGAGGGCGGCGACATGTTCAATGCCATGATGGGCGCTTTCATGGAGGAAGTGATCGGGTATCTCTTCCACCTTGAGGTGCCTAAGGCTGACGATTCGGAGCCACAGGAAGAACGCGTTGAAGCAGACGAAGAGGGCGAGCCTAACGAAGACTCGAAGGCGCTAGCGAAGGGCCTCGAGCAGAAAGAGCCGGAGAATCTGCAGTATTCGGCGCCCGACGAGTCTGGCGAAGCGACGAAGTCCGGCGCCAGCGCCAAGGCAGCGAAGAAGCCTGGCCGAAACCAGCCTTGCTACTGCGGTTCTGGCAAGAAGTACAAGGTTTGCCACGGAGCGAAGCGCTGAACTGATTCGTGAGCTGCTCCGACTTTCGGGTGCCTCTACAGGCCGAGCACCCGGAAGTCGGAGCAGTGCCATTTCGTCAGGAGATCAAGGCGCATCACACACACGAGCCAGCGGTTCCCTAACGAAATGCGGATGGAGACTTCGGCTGATGTTGGTGTGGGCATTTGCCACCGCCATGATGCGATCTGGGATTTGGTGAATCTGCCTGACTCCCTGCCGCCCACCAATTGCTCGAACGCATGGCGGCTGAGGTATTGACGCAGGTGATGGAGAGGGCGCCTACCAAATAGCGATTCGATCACTGCGGTGGCGAGAGCCGCCACCTGACGTGGCGGGAGTACTGGAACTTGGACTGGAAGAAGTGCGCCTGCTGCGCTGCTGGGTGGTTGAAACATAGCCACAACGCTAAGTAGCTGCTATCGATGAGCACTAGGTCTTACAACACGTAGGACAACACTTTTTTCGCGTGGGTCACCGGCGCGGGGTGTGAGGGCAAGGGCACTACATGGGCTTAGCGCGCGGAATCGTCCCCGGCTGGCTGTGGAAGCAGCAAAATCGCCGTCGAATCACCAGCCGGGGACGATTCCGCGCGCTAAAGGCCCGATTGTGGCGGCTGCCAGGATTAACTGCCGCCAAACATCAGCAGCAGGCCCCCGACGGTGAATACCACCATCACCAGCAGCAGCGGCAATTGCTTCAGCATCACCCGGCCGGCTGGCTGGCGCAGCGCCACGTCGTGCGTGACGATGACGCCTAATACGTGCCCCCCGACGATGAGAGCCACCTGCGCCCACGCCACAAATGTGGGGAACGCGAACAGGTCTACGTTCGGGGCGGCTTCGACGAATCCGAACCAGTTCTGTCCGGTTCCGAGCGGATCGTTGAATCGAATCGCGGTGCGCTGACCCTCCAAGTAGAGGTATGTGCCGTAGTGAGCGAGGCAATATCCGACCACCAAGGGCACGAGCCCGGGGGAGAGGCGGTTCATGGTTTGTCGCAAGCCTTCGCCGTCGTTCAAGAAGTGACATCCGAAGGCGTACAGCGCTGCCACGAGGGCCATCACTGCAATGATGCCGATGGTGCCGAGTACCCAGGTCGGCGTGGAGACGTCTTGCACCATCCGCTGCCACTTGGGGGTATTCGACATCGCGTCGAACGCGGTGCCACCCAGGAGCACGAGAGCGACGGTGTATGCCCCGGCTGGTGGCACCCAGCTGGCGAGATTGCGTACTGGGTTCATTCGCTGAATCACGCCGTCTTTGCGCTTCCAGGGGGACATCGTCGCCACCGTGGTGCCGTATACCTCGAACGGGTCGGCCCGTTCAATCCAATTGGGGCGGATGAAGAATCCCAATACGCACCACATCAGCCACAACGCCGCGGCAGTGCGCAGCACGGGCAACGTCGCGCCGTGGGGGATGACGAGCTCCATATATAGAAAGCCCGCAAGCGCGATGGCGGCAGGCACACGGGAGCCGTCACCGTCTGGCAGAGGTCTGGCAGCGCTGCGGAATGCCAACAGGCTGCGGATTGGGTTGGTGGCTTTGTACGCCTTTCCGAGAAACACCGAGAATACGACGAGTCCCACCCACAACCACACATAGATGAATCCGACGGCTGGGTTGTCGATCCGATCGGCGCCAAAGACGAGCGCAATTGCGCTCAGTAGCCACACCAGGCCAGCGAGCGTGCGAACCAATACGCGGCAGGGCAAGCCGTCGACGAACTTGGTCAGTCGCGGCATGGGTGTGCCGTCGTCGTCTTCGAAGCGCGAGCGTTTCCAAGCAAAGAACAAGAAATAAAAGGTGATGAGCAACACTACGGCTGCTGCACCTACTACCAGCCCGAAGGGCAGGGGGAGATCCGAACGGGAGGCGATCCCATGCAGCAGGATCATCGGACCACCAGCTTCATGTACACCTGATTCACGACGTGGCTCTCCACCTCGTAAGCGCCGCTCATATTTGCGGTGAACACTTCCGTATGTGGTTCGCCTGCCTTGGTATCGAATGCCTTTTCGTAGCCGTGCACGTGCACGTGGTCGTCCTTGGCTGTGGTGACTACGAGCGTCACCTCTGCGCCTACCGGGACGGTTTGTTCAATGGGCTGAGCGATACCGTCTTCAGGAACATTGAGCGTCACCGTGACAGGCTCCGCTTGAGGAGCTCCGCAAGCCGTGAGGACCAAGAGCGAGCAGCATGCCGCCAAGAATTTTCTGCGCAACATCGTCGGTTGTTTCTCCCTTCAGAACCAATCGAACTTATCGTGGAAATCAAAATCCACGCCACTCAGGCGCGTGACCCAGTCGCATAGGGTAGCTCCGACCTACGCTTATGGTTGTGACCAGAAAACTTGTGTTCATTCCTGTTGCCACGTCAGAGCTCGAGATGTTGACCGGCACAGTGCCCGTCGAACAGCGCAGGGCGTACACCGTCACCCAAGATCTGCTCGACGAACTGGGCTACGCCTCGGACATGTCGGAAGACGCCGAATATGCGGCTATGGTGCTGGCATCTGTAGCAGGGCTCATCGAATTCGGTGAGCGCGTGGTGATCGTCGCGGATGTGGACCCGTCGTTGGTAGAGCCTGGCGAAGATTCCGCAAACGGTGAGTGCATGCTCACGCGCTGTCCGTCGCAAGCGATGACAGCCTGGTTCGCCGACGCGCCTGGCGTCGAGATGCCGACGGTGCCCGCGGGCGCGAGCATCGACGACGCCTGGGAACTCCCCGAGGTGCAGGCCCTATTGACCGAACATGATCTGCTGTGGAACGACGTTGTGGAGTATCGACGCTCCTGAACTGGGTCAGCGAGTTAGCCAGACTCGCGCACGCGACTCCATACCTGCGAAGGCCTCGACGATGAAGGGCTCAACCTGCGCCTCCACCTTCTTGCCGACTAGCGGGATACGTACCTTGAGCTCGCCCTCGTAGGTGCCGCTACACCCGGCTGATGTGGGCGTGAGCTTCGAGACGGCGTTGGCCTCGACGGGCAGGCCCGGAACGTCGACGTGCACCGTCCCAGGCATCGATCCGTCAGCTGCGGCTGCAGCGAAGGCCATGAGGATGGAGAAGCGAATCGTCTTGCCGATGAACTTCTGCGTGCCTTCTGGAGAGGGCAGTTCCATTGCAATACGGGTGCCGGTCTCCTTGATTTCGACGCTGTGGTCAATGGCTCCGGCATGTTCAGCGACGTCGTGTAAGAACGCTTCATTTCGTAGCAGCGCCGCGACGTCGGCCGGGGGAGCGGGATACGTGTGCTGGAATGCCAACTTCATACCCAAAGACTAGTGCGCTTGTTCGTAGAAGGACGAGTAGCAAAATTATTTCCGCACACCACAACGCGTGTGCGACAACTACCATTGGGGGCATGCGGATCGACTTGCATACCCACTCAAACGTGTCTGACGGCACCGATTCCCCGACGATGCTCGTCCAGAAAGCTATCGCGGCAGGGCTGGATGTCGTCGCGTTGACGGACCACGACACTTTTGCGGGAATCGCTGAGGCGCAGGAAGCCGGACGACGTTCGGGCCTGAGGGTGTTGAACGGCCTTGAGATGTCGACGAAGTTTGAAGGCAAGTCGGTGCATTTGCTCGGCTACGGCTGCGATCCGCGCAACGCGGACCTCAAGGCCGAGCTCGCCAGAATCAGGGCAGGGCGTACTGAGCGGCTACCGCACATGATCGACAATCTCCAGTCCGCCGGCATCGATATCACGATCGATGAGGTGTATGAACAGGCGGGCGACGCGTCAGCGGTGGGGCGGCCACACGTCGCAGACGTCTTGGTGCGTAAAGGTGTGGTACCAACCCGCACCGCCGCGTTTCAGACATGGATTGGTGAAGGGCAGCCTGGCTACGCCGAGCGCTACGCCTGCCAGTTGGAAGAAGCCATCGACTTGATCCACGGGGCCCGCGGCGTTGCAGTGATTGCGCACCCGTGGTCCCGGGGATGCCGCCCTGTACTTACCTCCGAGGTGCTCCAGATGCTCATCCGCGAGCACCGCCTGGAAGGTATCGAGGTAGACCACCAGGACCATGATCGAGACACGCGGGAGCTGCTGTTCGAGATGGGCGCCCGGTTAGGGCTTATCCGGACCGGTTCATCCGACTATCACGGAACCGGCAAAACGAACCACGAACTCGGTTGCAACACCACGCGCGTGCAGGCGTACAACGAGCTAGTGGCACGGATTCGGCGGCGAGGCGGCGTCGTCTAGCACGACCCCGGCATGAAGGCAGTCCAGCGCTCTACCAGCTACGCTTGGGCGCATGACCACATCGACCCACGCCGACATCGAAGCGTCCCTCGCGAGATCAACGAAGCGAAGCCAAGAACTTGAGCAGCAGATTCACAAGAACCCTGGCGCATTTCGCATCCTG
The DNA here is from genome assembly GCA_032576855.1 of Propionibacteriaceae bacterium. Lineage (GTDB taxonomy): Bacteria > Actinomycetota > Actinomycetes > Propionibacteriales > Propionibacteriaceae > Arachnia. Next base: position 101,869 of record JAWFWL010000002.1, on the reverse strand, counting down.
ACGGGCGATCGGCCCACAGGTAACCTGCACATCGGTCACCTGTTCGGGTCTCTGGAGAATCGTGTCCGGCTGGCGAAGGCCGGCGTCGAAACCATGGTGCTCATCGCTGACTACCAAGTGATTACGGATCGCGACGGTGTGGGGCCCATCCGTGAACGTGTCTATTCCCTCCTCACTGACTACCTAGCGGTGGGGTTGGACCCGGAGCAGGTCACGTTCTTTACACACTCGGCGTTGCCTGAACTGAATCAATTGATGCTTCCCTTCCTGTCTCTCGCCACCGACGCGGAGCTGCGTCGGAATCCGACGGTGAAATCGGAGCTCGACGCTACCGACGGCCGGCCGATGTCCGGCCTTATGCTGACCTATCCTGTGCATCAGGCCGCTGACATTTTGTTCTGCAAGGCGAACCTGGTGCCGGTGGGTAAGGATCAGCTGCCGCATCTCGAGCAGGCGCGAGTGATCGCACGCCGCTTCGATGAGCGATACGGCCGAGCCGACGCCGAGCGGCCCGTGTTCCCTGAGCCGGAAGCGCTGCTGAGTAAATCCGGTACGGTGCTGGGCCTCGATGGTGCGAAGATGAGCAAGTCTCGGCACAACACCATCGAGATCGGTTTCAGCGCGGATGAAACCGCCAAACTGATTAAGCGTGCCGTCACTGATTCCGATCGCCACATCACGTACGAGCCGGAGACGCGCCCCGAGGTCTCGAACCTCGTCAACATCGCGGCGCTCGCGCTGGACCGTGACCCCGTCGACGTGGCCGCAGAGCTCGGCGACGCCGGTGGCGGTGGCCTGAAGAAGCTCGTGACGGAGGCGTTGAACGAGTATCTCGCGCCGATCCGCGCTCGTCGCGAGGAGCTGGTGAAGGATCCCGGCTACCTCCAGAAGGTACTGCAAGCGGGCAACGAACGGGCGCGAGAAATCGCGGTGCAGACCCTGGAAGAGGTCCGCACCGCGATGCAGATGATGTACTACTGAGGTGTTGGGCAGCCGTCAGGCAGGCGGCTGCTCGCCCGTCTTCGCCGGGCGATCCACCTCGACGCCGTTTCGCACTCGCCTGCGCTTTCGCGGCCTAGAGGAACGGTCTCGACGGCGTTCGCGCGGCTTTCGTGCATGCTGCTCGCCATCCGATTTCTCGTGCTTGGGTTTCGGCTTGGCGATGCGGCCCTTGGTGCCTTCGGGGATGTCCAGATCTGAGTACAGGTGGGGGGAAGACGAGTATGTCTCCACCGGCTCAGCTACGCCGAGGTCGAGGGCATTGTCGATGAGTTTCCAACGGTGCACATCCGCCCAGTCGACGAGGGTGACAGCGACGCCCTTACGTCCGGCGCGCCCGGTGCGGCCAATCCGGTGCACGTAGGTTGCGTCGGTGTCGGGGCACTCGTAGTTGATCACGTGCGTGACACCCGTGATATCGATACCACGTGCGGCGACGTCGGTAGCCACCAAAACCCGGATGGTTCCTTGCCGGAACTTCTTCAGGGATCGTTCGCGCGCGCTCTGGTTGAGGTCACCATGGATGGACGCGGCCGGGAAACCGCGATCGACGAGGTCATCGGCGAGTCGTTGCGCCTCGCGCTTCGTGCGGGTGAAGATCATGACTTTGCCGGCGTCTTGCGCCTGGATGATGCGCGAAACAACCTCGGGCTTGTCGAGTTGGTGGGCCTGATAGATGAACTGCGCGGTGTCGGGCACCGTCGCCTGCGCGTCTTCCCCCTCAGCGCGAATATTGATGGGCCGATTGAGGCGCGCACGCGCGAGGGAGAGGATTTGGCCGGGCATCGTCGCGGAGAACATCATGGTCTGCCGTGACTTCGGGGTCTTGTCGAGAATGCGCTCCACGTCGGGCAGGAAGCCCAGATCGAGCATTTCGTCAGCCTCGTCGAGGACGAGTACCTGGATTTCAGAGAGATCCAGCGCTCGACGCTGGACGAGATCCAGCAGGCGTCCGGGCGTTCCGACGACAACATCAACGCCCTTGTCGAGTGCTTGAAGCTGGTCGTCGTAGCTGGTTCCGCCATAGATGGTGAGCACGCGCATGTTCAAGTTTGCGCCGGCGGTTTCCAAGTCTTTGCCGACCTGGACAGCGAGTTCACGCGTCGGACAGACCGCGAGCCCACGTGGTTTGCCGTGCGCGGGGTGGCCATCTTCTGCGAGCGCATCCAGCCGGTGCAGCATGACGGTACCGAACGCCAGTGTTTTGCCGGTTCCAGTTCGGGCTTGGCCGATCAAGTCGGTGCCACCCAGCGCCAAGGGGATAGCGAGTGCCTGGATGGGGAAAGGCTTGACAATGCCGACGCTGGCGAGCGCTTCAGCGATGGGTTCGGCGACGCCTAGATCCAGAAACGTGTCTTGTGCTGCCTGTTCAGTCAGGGTTCAACCTCTTGTTCCACCACGCGTTGCGCGAATGTGCGCGCACACGACGGGCAATCTGCCCAAGCCCCGATCCTATCAGTGCAGTAGCAGGGGGTGCTTAGACGCGGCCGAAACCAACCGGGCGAGCATTGGGCGAGCCGAGCTCGACGTAGCCAATACGCTCTGCTGGGACGAGCACCTTGCGGCCCTTTTCGTCGGCGAGTTCGAAGATGCCCTTCGACTCCACTGCGGAGGCCAGGCGGCTGCTTACTTCCTCTGGCGTTTCGGTGCTCTCAAGGGTGATTTCCCGCGCCACTTGCATGATGCCGAGCTTGATCTCCATGTTGCTCCTTGTGGGTGTCGTTCACAGATGCCTTCGCCAAGATTAGTCGGCCTGGTCAAACCTCGACGCGGGTCATGGTGACGGTGATGTTGTCTTTCCCGCCGGCGTCATTGGCCCAGGCTACGAGTGCCTCGACGACGTCGCCCAGCGATTCGTACTGCTGGAGGAATTCCGTCACCACTGCCCCCATAGCCTCCGGGGCGCTGGCGTAGTTCCAAAGACCATCGGTGCACAGCACAAGCCATCCTGCGACGGTGGGTTGGTGGACGGTGACCGACGGCATAACGTTGGCTGAATCTTTGCCGAGCCATTTGGTGATTGCGTGAGCGTGGTCGCCCTGCTCCGCGTCGTCGCGAGACATACCGAGCATCATGCGGGCTTGCGCCATGGAGTCGTCGGTACTGAGCAGGGTGTAGGTGCCGTCGTCTCCAACCCAATACGCCCTGGAATCGCCGACATTGGCGATGGAAATGCTGGCGCGGCGTACGTGTGCGGTCACCAGGGTGCACGCCGATGGTTCGCCTTCGACTTTTGCGGCGAGCACGTGGCGGTTTGCCTCCGCGAATGCCTGCACGAAGGCGACGTTCTCCGCGATGCCCCCGGCGAGCCTGTCCTGCAGCACATTGATTGTGCGTTCGACGGCGACGGACGACGCGATTTCTGATCCCGCGGCGGTGGAGACGCCGTCGGCGACTGCAATCAGCGCGGTGCGTTCGCCGTCGTTCTCGCGGATGGCAATGCACAGCGCATCCTGGTTCGAGGTGTGGCGAAGCCCGACGTCGCTACAGCCAGCTACCCAATCAGCGGGTGTCCGGGTGTAGTGGTTTCGCTCTGCGTTAGACACGAATACTCCCTGCTGGCCTCGGAAATGACGTCTCCTAATCTAATGGCACCGGGGTTCGGCTAAGGGGATGCGGCACGCCGAATGGGGGTGGAATATGTGGCGGTCTCAGCGGGATCTGCCTCTCAGAAAAAATTGTCAGAGGCCTGTGATTGCATGGGGGACATGTGGACGTTGCTACCGCCGATGAAGCCTCAGACGTATGCCTTAGATGATGCGCAGAGCGTTGTTGCGCAGCCCGCATCTGGCGTGACCTGCGCACTGGGTGGCCCGGGCACAGGCAAGAGCGCCACGCTCGTCGAGGCGGTGGTGCAGCGGGTGAAAGCGGGAGCGCCCCTTAGTGAGATTGCGGTGCTCGCCGGCTCTCGCCAAGCGGCCCAAGATCTGCGGCGCAAGGTCGTAGGCAGGATTGCACGTGCCCAGACGCAGCCGCTGTTCACCACCGTGCACGGGCTCGCACTCGGGCTGATGCGGCAGGCCACCCCCGCAGATGCCCTGCCTTGGGCGCTGCTCAGGGCGCCGGAACAGGAAGAACGCATTCGTGAGTTGCTCTCCCACGGCCGGGCATCGTGGCCGGAACAACTGCAGCCTGCGTTGGAGACACGGGGCTTCGCCCGGCAGCTGCGTGAGTTGCTGGCAAGAATCAGGCAGCGCTCATGGGACGAGCACGACGTCGCTCGCTTAGCGCAAGAACGCGGCGACGCAGAGCTCGCTGCAGTCGCGGATTTCCTCGACGAGTATTTGGCTGTTGGCGACCTCGAGCAGACCATCGACTACGCGGAGCTCGTGTTCCGCACCAGAGTGCTGCTAAGTGATCCAGGTGCTGCCGAGATGGTTTGTGCTCAGATCCGAGAAATCTTCGTCGACGATGCCCACGACCTGGATCCGGCGCAAACGGCGCTGCTCGGCGATTTTGCCCATTTGGGTATCCCAGTCACGGTGTTTGGAGATCCGGATCAGGTGGTGAGCGGATTCCGCGGAGCGTCCGCACGCGGCATGTTGGCGCTGCTCGACGTCGAGCCTTCGAGATCGATTGCGTTGGTGCATGACCATCGGCACAGCGGCGCCGTGAGCGCGGCGCTCGCCAACTTGCGTCGGCATATCACTACGGTGACAGCTCGCCCAGCGTGCGATGCGGTGGGCGACGAAGAGGGCGCTGTGAGTGTGGCAGTGTATGACTCCGTCGCGGCGGAGGCGGCACACGTCGCGGATGGCTTGCGACGCGCTGTCGCGGATGGCGCGCAGTGGTCGGAGTTGGCTGTAATCGTGCGCGCTGGGAGATCGCAGCTGATGCCACTTACCCGTGCTTTGCTGCAACTGGGTATTCCTGTGGAAGTGGCCGCGGACGAGCTCGTGCTCTCCGACAACGAGGCAGTGGGAGCGTTGCTGAGTGCCATCAGCCTCGCTGCCAGCGACGCCGATCCCACCGACGAGGAGGCACGCAGTCTGTTGCTCTCACCGCTGGTTGGGCTCGATGCCGTGTCCGTGCGACGCTTCGAGCGATACGTCGAGGGGTCCACGATCTGGGAGAAGATGTGTGCCACGGAGCCAGGTGGCGAGTGGGCGGTTGTCAAGCAGGTGGCTGACGCACTGGTGGAGGTGTCAGACGCCCTTGCCGACGGGGGTTCAGTGGGCGAGGCGCTGTGGGCCCTGTGGGATAGTACTGAGTGGCCTACCCATTTGCGGCAGGCCGCTCTGCGCGGCGATCGATATGCGAACCATCAGCTCGACGCGACGGTGGAGCTGTTCGAGCGGGCCGGTCGAGAGCCTATCTTGAGCGGCGCTGCCGGGGTTCGGAAATTCGTCCGAGATCTTGAAGGAGAAGAGATTCCCGCAGATACCGGCCGCGAGTCCAAAGTGACAGGCACTGGGGCACTGATCATTACTGCGCACCGTGCCAAAGGGCGTGAGTGGAAGCACGTCTGGGTCGTCGGGGTACAGGAAGGACGCTGGCCGCAAGGTGCACCAGGCGGACAAATCTTGGACGCAGGGAGGCTTCTCGACGGCCAGCCCCGCATGGTGAGTGAGCATCTACAAGAAGAACGACGGCTCTTCTACCTCGCATGTGCCAGAGCATCCACGTACTTGCATGTCAGTGCCGTCGCGGCCGAGGATTTGCAGCCATCCAGGTTTCTGAGAGAACTAGGCGTAACACCCGTCGAAGTGATTGGGTACCCGGAGCAGCCGCTGACATCGTCGGGCCTGGTGGGAGCCCTTCGAGCCGCGGTTGCAGATCCAGAGAGCAGCGGGCAGCTTCGCAGGGGGGCTGCGCTCCGGCTACATCAGCTCGCCCAACAGGGTATCGATGCGGCCAACCCGTCGAATTGGTGGGGGCCGCCGCCCGCAGCCATGGAGCCAAATACCGCAATGGTGCGCTTGAGCGGTTCAATGCTGCGGGAAATCTTAGACTGCCCGCGTCGGTACTACCTCGAGCGCCGGGCAAGGGCACAGCGTCCATCTCCTGTTGCCGCAAGCTTCGGCAGCTTGATCCATAGCGTCGCTCAACGCGCCCAGATCGACGGCCTCGACGCGGACGGCATGCGTGCCATGGTGGCGGAACAATGGGATGACGTAGAGTTCGCGGCGCCTTGGCAAGAAGCGCACGCGAAGGCGCTATCTGACGAGATCATCGACAGACTCGCAGCCTGGATTCCCAGTCACCGGGACACGCTACTGAGCGTCGAGCATGGCTTTGAGGTTCCCGTCGAGGTGGCAGGACGCGAAGTGTTGTTGCACGGTTTTGTCGATCGGATCGACCTCCTCCACACCAGTGATGGTCCCGCGCTTCGAATCATCGACTTCAAGACCATGAAATCCAAGCCGAAGGCGAAGGAAGTCGCCAGCAATGTTCAGCTCGGGCTCTATCAGCTCGCTGCTGAATCCGGTGCTTTCGACGCACTTGCTCCTGGAGTCCGGAAGGTAGCAGCCGCCGCATTGGTGCTGCTGCGCTTCGACGCATCTGGTCTGCCAGCAGTCATGGAACAGTCTTCACTCGCAGCAATCCCAGAACTTCCAGAAGAGCCACTCAAGGTGGGCCCGACGTGGATGCATGAACGGATAGCAGCCGCCCTCGACGTGCTCGAATCAGGCGAGTTCCCCGCGACACCAGGAGATGCGTGTCGCACGTGCGACTTTCGTGCCGGATGCCCCAAGTTTCAGGAGAACGCATGATGAACACAACTGACGAACTGTGCGCAGCGCTCGGAATCCCCTTCAGCGACGAACAATTGGCAGCGATCACGGCCCCGCTAGAGCCAGGCGTGATCATCGCTGGGGCGGGCACCGGAAAAACCACCGTGATGGCTGCCCGCGTGGTGTGGCTGGTGGGTACCGGACAAGTCCGCCCCGACCAGGTCCTTGGCCTTACGTTTACCCGCAAGGCGGCAGCCGAGTTAGGGGACCGCGTTGCGTCGGCGCTGGAGACGGCGGGCCTGCAGGGCAACGGGCCTGAGGAGACGTTCCCAACCACGGGAACCTACGATTCTTTTGCATCCAGAATTGTCGCCGAACATGGGCTGCGGGCAGGCATCGATTCGACCGCCATGCTCATCGCAGGTGCGACGAGCGCCAGGCTCATGCAACACGTTGTGGCTGGGGCGTCCGGCCCATACCCGTTGCTGTCGCAGTACGGCATGCCAGCCCTGATCGAGCGTGCGCTTCAATTAGACGCAAGCATGGGCTCGAATCTTGTCAGCCCGAAGGCGGTGCGCCAGTTCAGCGTCGAAGCGCGCGGTGGCTTCCTGTCAGCCCCTGGGCATGCCAAGAATCACGCGGAGCAATACAAGTCGATGCTGGGATCAGCGGAGAAATGCTTAGAGCGCATTGAGCTGGTGGATGTGGTCGAGCAGTATCGGGCCTACAAGAAGGAGCTCTCGCTCACGGAATTTTCGGATCAGCTTGAGACCGCAGTGCATGTGGTGCGCTCGTCGGCTGCGGTCGGTGAGTTGATGCGCGAGCAGTACGCCGTCGTACTCCTCGACGAATACCAGGACACCTCGTCTGCGCAAGTTGCCCTGCTTGCCACACTTTTCGCCGGCCATCCCGTGACCGCAGTGGGTGACCCGTATCAGGCCATCTACGGATGGCGTGGCGCTGCTTCCAGCAACATGGCGGAGTTTCAGCAGGCTTTTGGAGCCAAGCACTCGTACGTGTTGTCGGTGAACCGTCGTAGTCAGACGGACATCCTGGAGGTAGGCAACGCCTTGGCTTCGACGATTCCTGGCGAGAAAGGAGTGCAGCTGCGCGCCCCCGACGGCACGGCAGCGGGTACGGTCGAAACCTTCCGCTACGACACCGTCGAGGAAGAACTCGCAGCCATCGCCGAACAGATCCTAGCTCTGGAGGGCAGCTGCGAATGGAGCGATATTGCAGTGCTGTCGCGCGGGCGCAATTTGTTGGCGGCCATGCATCACCAGCTGCGGGCTAGGGGGATACCCACGGAGATCGTCGGGCTTGGGGGCCTGCTGTGGCTGCCAGAGATTGTCCCCGTCGTGGCGTTGCTTCGTCTTCTCGTGGACCCGTTGGATAACCCGTCGTTGGCGGCGCTGTTGTCTGGGCCACGATGGGGCGTATCCCTCGAAGACTTGCAGTTGCTGGGGCACCATGCATCGAACCTGGCTGCGGACGAAGACGTCTGTCTGTTGGAGGCGGTTGAACATCCGCCCAAGAGCCTGAGCGCTGCGGGCAAGCGCAGCCTCGCATCGTTCGTCGAGACCTTCAGCCAGTTGAGGAAGCACGCATCCGAGCCAGTGGCGGACGTCTTGCCGCGAGTGATTCGAGCGCTCGGCATCGAAGAGGAACTCCGCGCCCGCGGGCTGAGCACAGATCAGCTCGACGCGTTCATCGCAGCCTGCAACGACCGCCCGATCATCGCCGGAGACGCATCCCTGGCTGGTCTGGTTGCGTTCCTCGACGCCGAAGCCTCCCAAGGCGAGGGGCTGGAACAATCTGCAATTTCGGAAGCCAACTCTGTCAAACTCGCGACGGTGCATGCTGCGAAGGGGCTCGAGTGGGAGCACGTGTTTGTGCCGGCTGTGGCGAAGGACGTCTTTCCGTCGAAGAACTTGAGCGGGCACTGGCCGGGCAGGGCAGAAGTGCTGCCTAGCCCCTTGCGGGGGGATGCGCACGCAATCCCGCAGCTCGCGGAGTATTCAGATGCTGCGCTCAAAGACTATGCCGCCCAGCTGAAGGACGAGCACGGGTACTCCGAGGACAGGCTGGCGTATGTTGCCGCCACTCGGGCTCGGTCCAGGCTGGTGATGACGTGCCACAGGTGGAGTCCACAAGCGAAACGAGAACGCATCCCGTCGCACTACTTCTTGGCAACTGAACAGATTGCGAAGCGTGCAGGGGCTGCGCAGGACCACACCACAGGCCGTGAGCATCCAAGCTATGGCAAGGTGATCTCCTTGCCTTGGCCGGCAACCGAAGACGAGGAGGATCGATTCCGCCAGACCCAGGCCGCTGCCCTCGTCACCGCAGCGGCAGACCACGTCGACGACGAGGAATGGGTGCTGGAATCAGGGCTACTCGCTCCCGAGGATCAGCGGCAGTTGGAGATGTGGGATACGGCAGCCGCCCATGTGTTGGCGAGGAGGCAACGCGACGAACTTCGGATGCCGGAGGGGTTATCCGCAACCCAGCTGCTGCAGATGCGCGACGATCCTCAGAAGCTCGCCGAGCAGCTGCTTCGCAGGATGCCGAGGAAACCGTCTGCGACAGCATCGATAGGGACAGCCTTCCATGAGTGGGTGCAGCAACGCTTCGAGATGCCGAGCGGATTTGATGAATTTGAACGTCAGCCGCCCGCACTGCAAAGCCTCATCGACGCCTTTGAGCGCGGCCAGTTCGCGTCGCTCTCGCCGTTGGCATGTGAGGTTCCGTTCTCGATGGTTGTGGGTGGCTTCCAAATCCGTGGCCGGATGGATGCCGTGTATCGCTGGCAGGGTGATTTCGACGAGCTGGTGGTCGACTGGAAGACCTTCGACGCCCCCGCGGATGAGTTGCAACTGGCGGTGTATCGTCGCGCGTGGGCGGAAGCTAGGGGCTTGCCCCTAGAGCGTGTCGGAGCCGCGTTTTATCACGTGAGATCCGACAGGCTGGTGTTTGCGACGGCCTCGCCGGACCTCGTCGACGCGGCTGTCCGCTTGGAGCGATAGGAGATTGCCGTGGACTGGACGAAAGCTGCCGCCTTAGACCGCGAACCGGATGCAGCCCTGCCCGCGCACATCCATGAGGTGAGCTTCGACGGACGCGTTGCTGTGCATCCCTTGCCCGACGATTCACCCACCAGTTGCGACGTGCTCGTCGGAGCGGTGGAAGGCGTGCGCTGGTTTGCCAGGTGCGTTGCGGAGCCAACCGGTGAAACGGTCACGTTTCGGGAAAGCCCTAACGACGTGGTGGCGACGGCGTCAGCACTCGTACGCTGGCACGCGTCGGATCCACGCTGCGAGCGCTGTCACGCCACCACTCAGCCGGTCGATCAGGGCCGACGACGCCAGTGCCAGGAATGCGGCCGCCTGCTGTTCTTCCGCACAGACCCCGCAGTCATCATGGCGGTCACCGATCCAGCCGATCGACTGTTGCTCGCACGCCACGCCAGCTGGCCGGAGGGGCGCATGTCTGTGATCGCCGGCTTCGTCGAGGTGGGCGAATCTCTGGAGCAGGCCTGCGCGAGGGAAGCGATGGAGGAGGTGGGGCTGCACCTGCACAGCTTTGAATACTTCGGCAGTCAGCCCTGGCCCTTCCCACGCTCATTGATGCTCGGATTCACAGCTCGCACGGATAATGCAGATGCGCTGCGCGTCGATGGGGAGGAAATAGTAGAGGCCAGCTTCCTCACTAGGGAGGAGCTGACCTCGAGGCTCGCCGCGCAGACGATCACCCTGCCAGGGTCGTCTGCAATCGGGCGGGCCTTAATTGATCACTGGTTGCTGCAGTGATGGCTCAGTGCTCGTTGTGCAGCTTTGCAGTCTCATCGTGAATGTGACTCGCAACCTCAGCGAGCTTCTCACGGTGGGCGGCCGCGTGGTGGGCGCAGAAGAGCAGTTCGCCTCCGCTGCGCAGAAACACCCGAAGGTACGCCTGGGCACCGCAGCGGTCGCAGCGATCGAGCGCTGTGAGCGTCGGGTCAGTCAGCGTTTCAGTCATGTGACACCTCCAGATCCGGAAATTTAATACACCAACAACGATAACGTGCTTTTGCAAGGGATTCAGTCTGTGCACACCGCATTTCGCTGCCAGCAAAGCGACGGGTTGGTGGATAGGGTAAGTCGGTGCAGGTTTCCCAGAGTAAGCAGCAGCGTTCGCGTGATTATGAGGCGAAAAACCTTCTCGTTCTAGAAGGTCTTGAAGCGGTGCGTAAGCGTCCCGCCATGTATATCGGGTCGACGGACACCCGCGGCCTGATGCATTGCCTATGGGAGATCATCGACAACGCGGTGGACGAGGCGCTCGCAGGCTACGGCGACCACGTCGAGGCGAAGCTGGAATCGGACGGCTCCATCACGGTGCACGACCGAGCGCGCGGCATTCCCGTCGACACCGAGCCCAAGACTGGGTTGAGCGGCGTCGAGGTGGTCTTCACCCGGCTCCACGCGGGCGGCAAATTTGGAAACTCGTCGTACAACGCCACCGGCGGTCTGCACGGTGTGGGCGCATCCGTCGTCAATGCGCTGGCCTCGCGCCTGGACGTGCAGGTTGATCGCAATGGCGCCACCTGGGAGATGAGCTTTCGTCGCGGCGTTCCTGGCACGTTCGACGGTGACGGCCCGAACGCCAAGTTCACTCCGGCAAGTGGCCTGCGCAAGGTGGGAAAGGTGGCCAAGTCGAAGACCGGTACCCGTGTTCGCTACTGGCCCGACCGGCAAATCTTCCTGCAAGACGCTGAACTCAACATTGACACACTGCGCGACAGGGCTCGCCAGACTGCATTCCTCGTACCGGGCTTGGAGATCGTCGTCGAAGACAACCGCACCGACGAACCAAGCCGTGAGGAATTCCTTTTTCTAGGCGGCATCACCGAATTCGCGGACTATCTGGCTCCCGACGCTGCGCTTACCGAAGTGTTGCGTCTGCAAGGCCGCGACACGTTCACGGAGACCGTGCCGATGCTTGACGAAGATGGTGCCATGACGCCCACCGATGTCGAGCGTGATCTTGAGGTTGACATCGCCGTTCGCTGGGGCACGAGCTACGACACGAGAGTGAAGTCGTTCGTGAACATCATCGCCACGCCGAAGGGCGGCACACACGTGGCTGGCTTCGAGCGGGGCCTCACTCGAGCATTCACGAAATCGCTCGACGGTACTCGCATCCTGAAGGCCGGAGAAGAGGTCATCAAGGACGACTGCCTCGAGGGCCTGACCGCCGTCGTCACGGTACGTCTCGCCGAGCCGCAGTTTGAGGGGCAGACGAAGGAAGTACTGGGCACGCCTCCGGTGTCCAGGCTGGTGGCGAAGATCGTCGAGCAGGAGTTTTCCGAGTTCTTGCAGTCGACGAAGCCGGCCGTGCGCACCGTCGCGCGTCAGCTTATGGAGAAGGTGGTGAACGCGTCCCGCACCCGCGTCGCGGCGCGCGCCCACAAGGAGAATCAGCGACGCAAGACCGCCCTCGAGTCGTCTTCCATGCCGCCCAAGCTCAAGGATTGCCGAAGCAGCGACGTCGAAGCCACTGAGCTGTTCATCGTAGAGGGCGACTCTGCACTGGGCACCGCAAATGTGGCACGCAACTCCGAGTACCAAGCGCTGCTGCCAATCCGAGGCAAGATTCTGAACGTGCAGAAGGCGTCGGTGGGGGACATGCTCAAGAACGCCGAGTGCGCGTCGATCATCCAGGTGGTGGGCGCTGGTTCCGGGCGGTCATTCGACATCGACAATATCCGCTACGGCAAGGTCATTTTCATGGCGGATGCTGATTCCGACGGGGCGCACATCCGCACGCTGCTCGCCACGCTGTTCTTCCGATACATGCGCCCGATGGTTGAGGCGGGACGCGTGTACTCGGCAGTGCCGCCGCTGCATCGTTTTGAGCTGGTGCGGCCGAAGCGTGGCTATGACAAGTACCTCTACACCTACACCGAGCAGGAGTACCAGCGAAAGCTTGCTGAGCTCACGAAGAAGGGGCAGTCCTTTAAAGAACCGCAGCGCTATAAGGGGCTTGGCGAGATGGACGCATCGCAGCTCAAGGAGACGACGATGGATCCTAAGCGCCGCACGCTCAGGCGGATTACCGTCGACGATATGGAAGCAGCAGAGCGCATGTTCGAGATGCTCATGGGCAACGATGTTGCACCCCGCAAGGAGTTCATCGTCGATAACGCGTACGCGCTCGACCAGGAGCGCATCGACGCGTAGCTAGCGCGTCCCAGCCACTTGGTTGGCGTTCGCCGTGATGGCCTCCGGGATGTGCGGCATGCCTGGCAGCTCCAGCGGCTCGTCCGCGCGCTTCGCGAGTTCGACGACCGCCGTCGACAGTTTGTCCGACGACTGCGTGATGGAAGCCTGCGCGGTGAGCAGAGCGTCGACGACCTCCTGTCGCGCGCCGCGTCCGTACTCCAGCGCCTGAATCATGGATTCGGCCTGGTCGTCGAGGGAGACTGCCACTTCCAGGATGGTTTCCGGCTTCAGCGTCGGGGTCTGGATGGTCTTGGCGATCTGGCCCGCGGCACGCCCTGACGCCTGCGCGTAGGCGGTGAGCACGTCGTTTGCGCCCTGCGCCACAACTTCCTGCATCTTGGCGGCCTGCTCCGCCTGCATGAGCAAGCCCCACTGCGCGATGGTCAGCTTCATGGTGGGAATGGTGAGATTCACCATGAGCGCCAGGCGTTGGCCGAGTCCATAGTGCAATGAGCGGGTGTTGCGCACCTGCGGGCTGGTGGACCAGGCGACGAACAGGCGCTGTTGGAACTCGTTGATGCGTACTTCCATGGCCTGGATGAACTCGGCCAGCTGGGCGCGCTGTTCCTCGACGTCGCGCTTGTTCGGATCGTCCGGGCGAACCACGGCCTGGTCCAGTGCGGCGACGGCTTGGTCCCTCGTCGCTTCCATCACAGCGATGGTGCCGACGAGCTGCGAGATGGCCTGCTCATTCGCCTTGTAGAGCTCGTCGCATAGCACCACGTTGCGGCGCATTTCGCGCTGCTTCGTGGTCAGCTCACCGGCGATCCGGTCGAGCTGCTTCTCGACGCTCTGGGCCTCCTCAAACAGCATCTGCACGATGTCACGGCCACGCTGGAAGATTCCCTTGACCGAATCCATGAAGCGGTTGAATGCATCGCGAACCTGGGGGATCGTCGGATCATACTTCTTGCGGAACGAGCGCATGGAGTCGTTGATCTGCTGCATCATGTGCGTCAGCTCTGGAATCTCCACAGGCCCAATTTCTTTGAAAATTCTGGCCACCTGCATGTTCACGGCTTCGAGAGCCTGGTTACCAAAATCGCTCAAGAGCTGCGTGTTCGACAACATCTGAGGCAGAAGCTGGACGCTGGCAGCCGTCGCTTGTTCCTGTTGCGCGGGGGAGAGCATCTTCATGCAGGAGAACTCGCCCGCTTCCTGGCCAGGCAGACGCGCCGCATCGGCTGACACGTCGAGCTGCTTCGAAGGCTGAGCGACGATGTCGTGCGCGGCCTCAGCGAGCATGGTGTCGGCGCTGCCCTTGGCCGGGGCGCTGCCACCCGTGATGGCTGAAAAGTCGATGGAGAGTGCCGGCTCTTCGGTGGTTTCGGGGCTCTGGGCCGCGGCATAGGGATCGTTGGTCATAGCTTTGGTTCCTCTACTTGCAGGCGGATCGGTTCTTCAGGCACTCGAGCAGCGCGAGCGTGACTTCAGAGTTCGTGGCAGGCACAGAAACGACCTGCGGAGCGAGCGGCAGTTGCTTGAATTGGCTCATGTCGTTCCAGCCCGCGTTTACCGCGGAGCGGAAGCCGTACTTCTGCCAGGCGAGCTTCTGGATTTCCTCGTCCTTCATCGCTTCGATCAGGCGTGCGGCGTCGCCGTCCAGAGCGAGAATCGGATGGTCCGAGTACACCGTCGGGTCTGGGTACAACATCATGACCTGCTGGGTGATGTTTGCTTGGTTCCCCCCGACGGTGACAGCTTGGATGATCTGGTTTTCGTAGCCTGCGTACAGGGGAGCTGACAATTCGGCGCCCTGCGTCATCCACTGGCGGAAGCCGTTGTCACTCGACGTGGCTTGCAGACCTTGCGAGTCGTAAATCTTGCGTAGGGTGGGCAGCGACTCACGCGCTTCAGCAATCGACGGCGACCGGCGTGGGTTATCCGATGCGATCATGGTGAGCTCGAGCTGCGCCAAGGTGAAACCGGAATTGGACTTCGCCGGGTCTGTGGAGGAGATATTGATAGGCCCGCGTAGCGATCCCGAGCCCAGGTCTTGCCACTGCTTGCCCTCCAACACCTGGGTGTGCAGGAGCTCCTTCAAATCCAGCATGTGGTGCGAATCAACCTTGGAGACCAGCCCCGCTTTCTGTAGCGCCTCGGTGCCTTGCGGGCCGGCATAGATTACTTCGGGAGACTGCAGGACAGTCTCGGCCTTGTAGCTAGAGAACTGGCTGGGATGCTGCGCCTCGAACACGTGTTGTGCTGATGCGCTGGAAGGCCACAGGCATGTGAACCCCCGTTGCTCGAGCTGTTCTTTAGAAAGCTGCACCTGGTCATATGAGCCCATCGACGTCCACTTCACCGTGATGCCGTACTTCTTTTGTAACAGCTTGATGACCTCGGGGTCCTTCATCAGCGACGACTTCTCTGATCCACCAGCGCAGCTGATGGTTACCTTCTCGGGGCCGGAATTCTGGCTGAGCACAAGCCAGGATCCGCCTGCGAGGACGGCGACGATCGCCACGAGTCCGATGATGAAACGTCCCTTCATCTATCCCTCCAATTTTGGAATGGCTGGCGGTGCCACGGTGTCTAGGTTGGCTTGATATTCGGCCACGTCGCCTTGGGTCAACAGTTGCATCGTTTCGATGGTGAACTCGTCGAAGCGCAGCATTGCGGCTTTACCCTGCGCTGCCATTCCGGAGGCGTCGCGGTAGTAGTCCGGGTGTTCCATGATATCGATGTACGCTTCGACGACGCCCTTCAAACTCTCGACGTGGCCGTGAAACTTGGACGCGGAGGAGTACAAGGAAGCGGGTTGATCCTCTTCTACCCGGTCCAAAATCTCCGGCACTGTCTTGCCCGCACGCTCGATGGCCTGGCGCGCCTCCGCGTCGGGCAAACGGACGCCGAGGGCGAGTACCTCGCGCATCTCCCGTCGAACATCATTCGCGAGGCTGCGCGCATCGTCGTGGTAGGCATCGTCTTCAATCTGCGCTTGATTACGTCCGAGCATCATCTTCGTACCGAAGCCGGCGACGAGTGCGAAGGCCGCGGGAGCGAGCACCCGCAGCAGCGGCTCAGAGTTTCCGAGCAAGAGAAAAAGCACAACATAAACAACGACGGTGGCCGTCAGCGCGATGGTGGTGGAGTGCCGTCGGATCACTTGTAACCGGCAGCCTTTCGCAACGCAGCAACGAGGTCGTCGGATTTCACGAACGCACCGTTCGTTTCACTCGCGACCTGCTGCAGTTGGTTCTCGTCGGCATCGCCGAAGGCAATGGCAATCACAGGAATGTGAGCCTCACGCGCCAATTTCAATGCGTTGTGTGAATCCCGGCTAGACGCCCCGTCGCTCATGAGCACGATGAGTTTCTTGCGATCATCGCCCTGCACCGTCTCGACGGCCTTCGCCAGGCAGCCATACATGTCTGTACCGCCGCCTGGCTGGACGCTCACCACGTCTTGCTCCAGCCTGCTGAGCGCATTGGTGTCGTTGCCATCAACGGTGAACGGCCCGGCCTTCATGCTGTGGTTGAACACGCTGACGGTGGTGGTGTCGGATGGGCCGGTCTGCAGCAGGTTGACGCGTGCGCGTTCAGGGTTGAAAATCTCGTGGGCCGCTTTCGTGATGCCATCCCAGCCGTCACCGTGCATGGAGCCAGAGCCGTCGATGCAGTAGTAGGTGTTGACCGGCTTGCGATAGCGGGTGTGGTAGCGGTCCAGTGAGGCCTCGATGACTTCCGCAGACGGGTAGCTGATGCCTTGTTCTTTGATGTCAGTACGGATGCCCCACGCAGGGTTGAACACTGCGGTGTCTGGATCTGACAACGTGAGTCCGATGGAGTTCGCGGGTCGCCGTCCCAGGCCACGGATCTGATTGAGCGCTTCTTCGTCGGTCAGGAGATACTGCTGCAACTCGGTGAAGATCTCTCGCTTCGCCTCGGCATTGTCGCCGTGGGGGAGAAATCCGAGTGGCGCGTCGCTAATGGCGAGGGATCCCTGGGGGTAGACGACGCTGAAATCCGCGGGATTGGTGCCCTTCAAATTTTCTTCGATGACGAGAGCCTCGTAGGTGAACAGCGTTTCGCAATCAGTACTTGCGACGCATTCCGTCATCATGGTGCCGGTGCTGGGAGGCGTGCGATCCATCGCCTTCACAAATCGCTTGATGCCCTCGTCAACGGGTTTCGAATCGAGCTGCTCCATCGTGAGGGGCTGGCCAGGCCCATTGCCGGCAAAGTGGTTCAGGAACGCGAACAACGTGGTGGCGCCGGAATTAGACTGGGTGGGGTTGGTTGTCCACACCTTCATCTTGCCGCCTTCGACCGCCTTGACTATGTCTTCGATGCGCACGTTTGAGCCGGCGCCGAATCCGAGTCGTTCCATGGCAGCGCGCTTTCCCGCGAAGACGATCGGCGTCATGAACATCGGCTGGAGATCGACGAGCTTGCTGTCGGTGTTGCCCAGTTGGGCGAACACGGAGGAAGCGAACCAGTAGGCGTCGTAGTCTTGCGAGCCGGATTGCAGCAGCCTGGCTTGGTCCACGGACCCCAGCAGGTTGTATTCGCAGCTGTAGCCATGCTTGTCGCACCACGGAACGACGATCTGCTCGAGCACAGATTTCTGTTCGGAGCCTGCCACGATGCGCAGCTTCTTCGAATCATCGTTCGTGCATGAGGCGGCCAATAGCAGCGAACAGGTCATGACCACCGTCAACAGTGTCCGGAATACGCGACGAGACAATTCACCCACACTTCATTGATACCCGATGCCAGGATCATGAGGGTGACGAATTGGTTAATGGCGGGTGAACGCGCGGCCGTCGAGGACGTCACATCCACCCGCCCGTCACGTTAACCGTCGAGCTCGGCGTTGGCGCGATTGAGCAATTCGGTGAGCCCTGCCCGGTCTAGATCAAAGATGTTGAAGTCGACGAAGGTGATCGCAGGAATATCGGGAGCTTGGGCCTGGAATTGCGCAGGCTGTGCCTCGATGACCTTCCGGATCTCGTCGCCGATCACCGGGTTGGCCATCAGCTCTCCGATGGTGGACATGGGCGTCAGTCGCTGACGTAGATCGTCGCCGGTGAGTGTCACGGTCTGGCTTGCGACGATGTCGCGGGAGCTCGTGCCCACATGGAGCTGGACGTCGGCGCCCTCCACCACCCAACGCTGAAGCGGGGAATGCCAAAACGCGAAGTCGCGACCGCGAAGCGGAAGCTCGACGATGCGTTCTTCGCCCGGGTCAAGCTCCACCTTCGCAAACGCGCGGAGCTGCCTGGGTGGACAGGCCACCGTCGTGGATACCTCGCCGACGTACAGCTGGACCACCTCGGCACCTCGCACGGGGCCGGTATTGGAGATGCGCACGCGCACTCGTCCTTCGGTGGCGCTGCCAACGCCGTCGACGTGTACGTCCACCAGCTCCACTTGGAAACTGGTGTAGCTGAGCCCGAACCCGAACGGGTACGCCACCTGGTTGTCGCGGAAATCGTGGCCGCGATAGCCCACGAACACGCCTTCGGCGTAGCGGGAATGCCCGAGCTCGCCGGGGAACGACAAGTACGACGGAGAGTCCTGGAGCCGCTCCGGGATGGTCTCGGTGAGTTTGCCCGACGGGCACACGTCGCCGAACAACACGTCGACGACGCCGTCCGCCATGGCTTGTCCTCCCAGCCAAGCGTCGAGGATGCTCGGCGCCAGCGCGCGCCAAGCGTTCACCGTGACGACGCTGCCATTGGCGAGCACTACCACCACGCGGGGATTCACCTGGGCGACGGCCTCGAGCAGCGCGAGCTGATCGGCGGGCAGATCGAGCGTGTCCCGGTCGTAGCCTTCCGACTCGGCAGAAGGCGTCAAGCCGAGGAACAGCACGGCCACGTCCGCGCGTTCTGCAGCAGCGACGGCCTCTGCGACGAGGTCCTCGTCGGGCTCCTGATCGATTCGGTAGCCCGGTGCAAACACTGCAGGGATGCGACGAGCCTCGAGGGTGTCGAGTACGTTCGAGACCTTCAGCGGGGTCACCTGGGCCGCCCCGGCGCCTTGATAACGCGGGGTGCGCGCAAACTCTCCGATGAAGGCGAGGCTTTGCCCTGCTCGAAGCGGAAGCAGGGGGGAGCCGTCGTCCATTGGCTCGTTGCGAAGTAGCACGCAACCGGCTGCGGCAGCTCGTCGACCCAGCTGGTGGTGGGCCTCGAAATCGACGGCAGGTGCTGCATCGGTATGCGCGACAGCTGCGATGAGCTCCAGCATGCGTCGGGCTGACTCGTCGATGACCGACGGATCCAGCTCGCCTCGTTCGACGGCGTCGAGCACTGCTTGCTCGGTGTGGCCTCCGCTGTAGGGCATCTCGAGGTCCAGCCCGGCCCGCAAGGTCGCGACGCGGTCGAAGACCGCGCCCCAGTCGGAGACTACGACGCCGTCGAAGCCCAAGTCGTCGCGCAGCACGTCGGTGAGGAGCGTGCGGCTCTCACCCGCGTAGGTGCCGTTCACGCGGTTGTAGGAGCTCATGACGCAACGCGGATGCCCGCCTGCGATGGCCTCCTCGAAGGATGCGAGGTAGATCTCCCTGAGTGCGCGATCGTCCACGTCGGCGCTGATGCGCAGACGGTCTGTTTCCTGGTTGTTGGCGGCGAAGTGCTTGAGGCACGCCGCCACGCCACGCGATTGGATGCCCCGAATCATCGCGGCGGCGATGCGCCCAGAGAGCAGCGGGTCTTCGGAGAAGTACTCGAAGTTGCGCCCACACCTGGGATCGCGCTTGATGTTGGCTCCCGGGCCCAGCACGACGCTGACCTCCTCGTGTGCAGCCTCGGCGCCCAGCGCTGCCCCCACTTCCTCGACGAGTTGCTCGTCCCACGTCGACGCGAGCGACGCCGGCGTGGGGAAGCATGTTGCGGGACGTGCGGCGTTCAGGCCGAGGTGATCTGCGGCGTCGGCCTGTTTGCGCAAGCCGTGCGGGCCGTCGGTGAGCATGATGGCATCGACGCCGGCGTCGGGGAACGCCTTGGTGTGCCAGTAATCCGCTCCGGTCAGCAGTGCCACCTTCTCGGTGAGCGTGAGCGCGGCGAGTGTTTCGTCGATGGTCATGTGGTCAGCCCTTCACTGCGCCGGCGGCGAGCCCAGCCTGCCAGTAGCGCTGCAACGTAAGGAACAAGATGATGAGCGGTACGACGCCGAGCAGCGCGCCCAACATGACCGCACCCTTGTCGGGGGCGAAGTAGCTCATCATGCCGTATAGGCCGAGCGTGACAGGCTTCAGCTCCGGCTTGGAGATCATCATCAAGGGCAGCATGAAGTTGTTCCAGGTGTTCACGAAGATGAACAGGAAGATCGTCACCATGGCCGGTGCTAGCAGGCGCAGCACGATCGTGAAGAAGATGCGAAACTCGCTCAGGCCGTCGAGGCGCGCGGCCTCGAGGAGCTCGTCGGGGACGGAGGCTTCCGCGTACACCATGCCAAGGAACACACCGAAGGGAAGCACGGAGCAGGGGATAATGACGGCCCACACGGTGTCGGTAAGGCCCAAGCCGTGGAAGACGGTGTACATCGGAATCGTGAGGATCGAGACGGGAATCAGCAGCCCCGCGGAGATGGTGCCCATCATGATGCGCCGGCCCGGGTAGCGAAACTTCGTCACGGAGTAGCCGGCCATCACGGAGATGAGGCATCCCAGCGTGGCGGCAGACAGGGAGTAGAAGATGGAGTTTCCGACCCACCGCCAGAACATGCCGCCTGTCCACGATAGGAGGCTCTCGTAGTTGCGGGCGAGGTTCATATCGGCAAACCAGAACCCAAACGACGTTGCGAGATCGTTGTTGGTCTTTGTGGCGGCCATGACCAGCCACACCACGGGCAGCAGGAAGTAGAGCGCAGCGAATACGAGGATGATCCAGGTGATGGTCTTTGCGGTTCGCGTCGGGCGCAGCGCGGGGGGAATGTCGTGGTGTCTTGTAGTGCGCTTGGTGGTTGCGGTAGTCACTTCGTCACCTTCCGTTGCACGCTCCAATAGACCAGGGCCATCACGCCCGCCACGATCGCCATCATCACCGAGATTGCGGAGGCATGGCCATTACCGGACGGGGACAGCCCACCCGTCATCGTGTTGTAGGCCATCATCATGGGGGTATAGGCCTTGCCCATCCACGGGTTCACTGTCTCCATCACGACAGGCTCGTTGAACAGCTGCACCGTGCCGATGATCGACATGAGCACCGAGAGCAGGATGGCATTGCCCATGATGGGAATTTTGATGCGTGTGGCGATCTGCCATTCTTTCGCCCCGTCGATGCGCGCCGCCTCGTACAGCTCTTGCGGAATGGCTTGCAGCGCGGCCAAGAAGATCAGCATGTTGTAGCCGGTGTACGTCCACGTCGTCATGTTGGCCATGGACGCCAGGATCACGTCGGGCGCCATGAAGTTCACCCACGACGGCAGGTAGCGCATGATCGGGGAGAGCTCCGGCGTGTACAGGTACAGCCAGAGCATGGCGGCGACGATGCCCGGAATCGCGAAGGGCAGGAAGTACGAGATGCGGAAGAAGCCCGGGCGGCGGATCACAGTCGAGTCGAGTAGCAGCGCAAGCAGCATTGCGCCGAGCGTCATCACCGGGATCTGAAAGAGCGCATAGGCGCCTACCCGGGCGATGCCGGTCCAGAATGCTCCATTCGTCGCGGCCCACTGCAGGTTGGCGAAACCGACGAACGTTTCAGTGAGTTCACCGCCGCCGAAGAGCCCCCCACCTGTGGAATCCATGCGGAACAACGACGATCGAATCGCCGTGATCATGGGAACAAGCAGCACCAGCGCAAACAAGATTGCGAACGGGGCCATGAAACCCCACCCGGCAATGATTTCGGATCGACGGATTCTGCTCATGCGACGGCGTTTGCGCCGTGGCTGCGTCACGGTATCGGAGCTCATAGCGGTGTCCTCACAGTGAGGTTGGGCGCAAGGCGAGTGTGCGCCTCACGCCCAACCATTCGGGGAAATTAGCCTTCCTTGACCGGCAGGCCAAGGTTCTTCAGAGTGTCAACGCCGGTCTTCTGGGCGGTGTCGAAAATGTCGGTCACCTTCTTCTTACCCGCGCCAACCTCGTCGGCGGTCTGGTTCATGGCAGACAGCGTGGAGAAGCCAGGCGCGTAACCGAAGTCGATCGCGAGGCTCTCCGAGGCGGTCTTCATTTCAGCCAGCACGTCCTGGCCGCCGAACTGCTTCTTCATCTTCTCCGGTGTTGCCACGGTGTTGGTGCTTGCGGTCACCGTGCCCTGGGTGGCCAGATCATCGGTCTGGGTGTTGAACCAGTTGATGAACTCCATGGCCTCGACCGGGTACTTGCAGTCCTTCATGACGCTGAGGCCCGAGCCGCCGTCGGGGCCAGTGACCTTACCGCCACCGAAATCCATGAGCTGGGCGACGCGCCATTTGCCTTCCTGCGGGGTGCCGTCGAGGGGATCAAGCAGGAAGCCGGCCTCCCAGGCAGCACCAATGTGACCGATGAGTTGTTCGTCGACGAGGGCCTTGGTGAAGCCGTCGCCCCAGCGCTGGGTGACCAGCGTGGTCTTGTCGTCGAGCATCTTCTGCCAGAAGTCGGCGACCGTCTTGGAGCCCTTGCCATTGGCTGCTACGACCCACTGGTCGTTTTCTGCGCTGAACCAGGAGTCGCCGGCTGCGGCGGACTGTGCGGAGAGCCAGTACTGTGCCTCGTCAGGGGTGAAGGCGGAGATGTACTTGCCCTTCTCCTTCGCCTTGGCTGCGGCCTCCTGGAAGCCTGCTAGGTCGGTGGGAACGTCGATGCCGAGCTGCTTGAAGGCGTCTTCGTTGTAGAAGTACACCAGCGGGCCGATGTCCTGCGGCAGGCCGGTCATGGTGCCGCCCACGCTCATGAGGTTGTATGCGCCCTCAGTGTAGTTGTCCTTGTACTTCTCGGCTTCCTTGGTGACGTCGGCGAGCATGCCCTTCACGAAGAGTTCCGGCACTTCGGCGTAGCCGGTGAACGCGATGCATGGGGCGTTGCCGGCCTTGAAGTCCGACTCAAGGCGCACGATCATCTCGGCTGCTTTGCTGTCGAACTTGGTGGGCTTGACCTGGACATCAGGGTGTTCCTTGTTCCACTTCTCGACGATTTCCGCCACCGTGGTCATGCCCTCACCGTCGGGGAGACGGTGCATGAAATCGAGTTCGACCTTCTCGCCCTTTTCCTTGGGCTGTGCGGCTGAGGCGCTGCCGTCTCCGCCAGGATTTGTTCCCTGGCCGCCTCCGTCACCACCACACGCGGTGAGGCTCAGCGCAATTGCAGTGGCCACCGTACAGCCGACGACCCAGGGGCTTCGACGCTTCATGCTCATGAAAAGTTCTCCTCTTTGAGAGTGCAGTTGCTCCTGAATGAAAGCGATAAGTACTGTACCTGAACTTATTCGGTTGATGGAGGCAGGCTCGCCTTGTGCACGAAACGTTATCGAGTGACAACAGGAAGCTTGCTCTGGCGGTTACGCATCTCGATACGCGGCTTCGCTGCTACTCGATGATCGGGGGAGGCATGGTGGTGGAGTTCGCCTCGTCGCTGGTGGTTGAGTGGCCCGCGTAGCGGGCGTATCGAAACCCCGGCGAGACTAACGGGCGAACTACAGGAGCTGCTCAAGCAGGCCGGAATCGACGTCGTACATGAAGCCACCAACCTCGGCGCGGTCTTTGAGTAACGGATGATTGCGCAAGGTGGCCACGTCGGAGTTGAGTCGCGTGAGCTGGTCTGGGCTGGCGCCGAAGCTCACCCAGGTGGTGTCCATGCCGCTGCGCTTCGTGATGAGCTCGTGAATGTCGGCGTCGGTTCCGGAAGCCATGGCGCACTTGGTGTGCGGCATCACGAGGATGCGCTCCACGCCCAGCAAATGCACGCCGAGGATGCAGCCCTGCAGCATCGATTCGCTCAAAATGCCACCGGGGGAGCGAAGAATCTTCGCGTCGCCGTGGTGCAGCCCAATGACGTCGAGCGGATCAATACGGGAGTCCATGCAGGTAAGCATGAGCACACCCGCGCGGGCTTTGCCGTCGAAGCCGGCGTGTGGGAAATCGTCGGCGTAACGGCGGTTGGATTCCAGCAGGTCATCGAAGCTCACGGGAAGAGGCTACTCCTGATCGGGCTGGGCAGCGAGGCGTCCCGCGATCTCGACAACAGGCTGGGCAAGCGGTGTGCCCGAGCCGTCGCGGCGGCTATGTTCCGTTGGCAATTCGACGGGGCTACCGGATGCCGCGGTGGCCATCATGGGCGCCGCACCGATGCCCGCGACGAGGAGCGCATCCTCGCCCTTCAGGAAACGGTGGCAGCGCACCCCGCCGGTGCCGCGACCCTTCGTCGGGTACTCGGAGAGCGCGGTCACCTTCGCGGATCCCTGCTCTGTACCGGGCAGAGAGCCGGACGACCCAGCGACGGTGACCACATCGTCGTCATCTGGATGGACCGCACCAAACCAGATCACCGACGCGCCTTTGGCGAGCTTAATGCCCGCGACACCGCCACCGGTGCGGCCCTGCGGACGTACCAGATCCGCCGCGAAGTGCAGGAGCTGTCCGTCGGAGGTGATGAACGCCAGATTGGACTGGTCGTCCACGAGTTCTTGGGCTCCAACTACCTGGTCGCCGTCGCCTAGTCGGATGACCTCCCACGAATCGCGAGCGAGATAGTCAGGACGTACTCGCTTCACGACGCCATCGCGCGTGCCAACAGCGATACCGAGTGAATCGTCGGAGAGCGATATGAGCCCGACGATCCGCTCGCCCTTGTCAAGCTGCCACAGTTCCGCGACGGGGGAGCCGCCTTGCAAGTTGGGTGCCTGCGCAGAGACGGGCACTGTCGGTAGCTCAATAGCCTCCGCGCGGATGCAGCGCCCAAAATTCGTGACAACGCCAAACTGCCCCTTCGAAGTGGTGACGCACGACGAGACAATCACGTCGTGCGCGGCCCGCCCGCTTGCCGGGGGCAGGTCGACGGCGTCGACGCGGGCGACGAGACCGGAGCCGCTCAACAAGATGCGGCAGGGCACGTCCTCGATCTCGAGTGGCGCGGATGCGGCTGAAGGCGTGCCGGCTCCCGCCAGTAGCACCGTGCGACGGGGAGTGCCGTAGGCCTTCGCAATATCGTCGAGCTCGTCGATGAGCACGCGGTCGCGTTCGTGCGGATCGTCGAGAATGGCTTGGAGCTGCTCAATCCGGGCGCGAAGATCCTTCGCTTCCTTCTCAAGCTCGAGGGTGGAGAACTTGGTCAGTCGCCGCAGCTGCATCTCAAGGATGTAGTTGGCTTGGGGCTCGGTGAGTTCGAAGGCGCCCATCAGCCTCTGCCGAGCTTCTGCGACGTCGTCGGAGCTGCGGATGATGGCGATTACGTCGTCGATATCGAGGATGGCGATCATCAAGCCCTCGACGAGGTGGAGGCGATCCTTCGCCTTCCCGAGCCGGTGTTCGGTGCGGCGGTCGATGACCTGTCGGCGATGCTCTAGGTAGACCTCTAGCATCTCCTTCAACGTGAGTGTGCGGGGTTGACCGTCCACGAGAGCCACGGCATTGGTGGAGAACGAGTCCTCGAGCTTCGTCTGCTTGTACAGCTGCTCCAGGAGCGCGTCGGGGTTAATGCCGTTCTTCACTTCGATCACGAGTCTGGTGCCACGCTCGAGATCGCTGAGGTCCTTCACGTCGTGAATGCCCGTGAGCTTCTTGTTCCCGACGGCTTTCTTGATCTGCTCGATGATGCGCTCTGGGCCGACCATGTACGGCAACTCGGTGACGATGATGCCCTGGCGGCGTGGCCCTACCTTCTCCACGCGTGCCGTGGCGCGGATCTTGACGCTGCCGCGACCTGTGGCGTAGGCGTCTCGTACGCCGGAAAGCCCGACGATCTTCCCGCCCGTTGGGAAATCTGGACCTGGAATGTGGCGCATGAGTTCGTCGAGTTCGACGTCTGGGTCACGCACCAAAGCGCGGATGGCACCGATGACCTCGACGAGGTTGTGGGGCGCGATGTTTGTCGCCATTCCAACGGCGATGCCGGATGCGCCGTTCACGAGCAGATTCGGTATTGCCGAGGGCAGCACCTCGGGCTCGGATTCCTTCCCGTCGTAGTTGGGCCGGAAATTCACGGTGTTTTCTTCGATGCTCTGCGTCATTGCGAGCGCGGGATGGTCCATGCGGCACTCGGTGTATCGCATGGCCGCAGGCCCTGCGTCGAGGGAGCCGAAGTTGCCGTGCCCGTCGACGAGCGGGAGACGCATCGTCCACGGCTGAGCTAGGCGGACGAGCGCGTCGTAAATGGCGCCGTCGCCGTGGGGGTGCAACGATCCCATGACTTGCCCGACGACGCGGGCGCACTTCACGTGCCCCTTGTCCGGGGTTACCCCCATCTCGCCCATGGAGAAGAGGATTCGGCGCTGCACCGGCTTGAGCCCGTCGCGGGCATCGGGCAAAGCGCGGGAGTAGATGACCGAATAGGCGTACTCCAGGAAGCTCGTCTCCATTTCGGCAGTGACGTCGATATCGACGATGTGCTCCTCGTCGACGATGTCGTCGTCCACCCTCGCCACGCTTGCCTCCTAGAAGTCGATGATCTCCAACCGCCTCAGCTTATCGGCGAGACCATCCCCATCGGGTGCGCGAAACTCCGGGGCGGTGTGAGGATCCCAACGCATGTCGCTTCCTTCGATGCGGATGCCATGCGCCAGCACCGCTTCCCCGGGGGTGAGTTCGCGGATGGCGCGGGCGAGAACATGGTCGGGCTGCAGCTCGGCGAACTCGCCGTAGAGGTCCGGGTCGTGCTGGCCGTCATCGCCGACGAGCAGCCAGCGGATTTGGGGTAGGTCTCGGGCAAGCTCTCGCAACGCCGAGCGTTTGTGGTCCGTGCCGCTTCGGAACCAGCCGGTGTTCGTCGGGCCCCAGTCGGTCAAGAGCATCGGGCCGTTCGGGATGCCGTGGCGCTGCTGGAATCGCCGAATCATGGGGAACGTGTTGTAAGCGCCGGTAGAGACGTAGAAGATGGGCGCTCCCGGGTGGGCGGCGAGCAGCTGCTGGTACCAGCGGGCCATTCCAGGTACAGCCTGCCTGGCCTGTTCGGTGAGGATGAATGAGTTCCACGCTGCGAGTAGAAGACGGGGAAGCCACGTTGAAATAATGGTGTCGTCGATATCGGAGACGATGCCGAAGCGGACGTCGTCGCCCACTACGTGGACCTGCGTGACTGCCGAAGCGCCGTCTGAGCCTTCGATGGTGACGGTGTGCCAGCCGGGTTCAAGGCCGGGGTTCTTGATGCGTACGTCGATGTAGCCCCCGCGGTCCGCTTGCACCGGGATGGCCTCGTCGCCAACATGAATGGTGGCCTTCGCATCCACCTTGCTGAGAGAGACGAAGTTGCGCCATCCGCGGCGATACAGCACGGCGCTGGCTGCTTGCATGATGCTCAAATCCTTCGGCGGCACGAGAACGATGCGCGCCAAGATCCGCAGCATGCTACTGGAGCCATATCCGGTGTACGGGCGAATTGCTTCTTGCCAGCCGCGTCTACGCATGACCGAGTTGAGCATCTTGTTCAGGCGGTCTTCAACTCGGGCACCGATGAAGGGGCGGGTACGCATGAGCCCAACCTACTGCCTGCGACACCGCGGCGTCGAAGGTGCCTATGATGGAGCGGTGAGCTCCCGCCCCGATCCCATCGCAACGCTGCCAGACCGTCTCCTTGTGGAGGTGGCCGATTGTGGCTTCTACCCAACCATCATCTGCCGGGCCGTCGCCGGGGCAGTGGGGGATCGTCTTGTGATTGGGCATCTGGTGCACCATGAGGCAACGTTTGCGGGCAATGAGGCCCATCGTCATCTCACGGTCTTGGTGCTCGTCGAAGAAGCGTTCATCATCTGCCACGCTGATGAGGGCGAGTTCGGGCGGGCGATCGTCTCAACGGAGGTGGTCAAGCTCGCTGCGCTCGACTCTGTCATTCTCACGCAGTCTGTGGCAGACCCGGCCTCGCCGCAGCCTGACCTGGCTGAAACATGGCTCACCGTCATTTGGGGCGCAACAAGGCGCATCGACGTCGGGCCCGCCGCCTGCGACAACCCGACGTGCGAAGCCGACCACGGCTACACCGGCGTCGATGCTGCTGACGACTATGTGGTGCGCATGAGCCGCGACGCCGACGGGGCTGCGAGCCTGCAGAAACTGGTGGAGTTCGGCAGTCTGCTACAGGCGGCGGTGCGGTGAGCGACGACTTCGTGCTGCCCCAATACGACGGCAACGCCCTGTGTAATCTCGTGCCGAGCGTGATGGCTCGTCTGCGTGGGGATGCGGGCGCGCCCATTGCGCTCCCTGCGGCTACGAGGTATGTCGTCGTAATGGTTGACGGGCTTGGCCTATCGGGGCTGCGGCGCTACGCAGACCACGCTGAGCGGCTTGCGGCGTTGCCGAGGCAGACGCTCACCTGTTCGGTCCCGTCTACCACCGCGTGTTCGCTCACCAGTCTGGGCACCGGGTTGCCACCGGGACGGCACGGCATCGTCGGATATACGTTCCGTGATCCAGGAAGCAGCGCGGTAATGAACGCGCTGACGTGGGAGCAAGGTCCCGAGGACGTGGATGCCTTCCGGCTCGCCCCAACGCAGTTCCGGAGGTTTGCCGACGACGGTGGCCGTTCGGCGGCCGTCACTCTCGGGCGATTCGATGGCACGGCGCTGACGCGGCTCGCATTCGACGCGACCGAGCTTTTCGCCAGGCCCGAGGACGAATCCGACGTCGACGGCACCGTCGCACTCGTCGAAGCTGCGCTGGAGGACCACCCGGTGGTGTACTGCTACCAGCGGTTGCTGGACCACGCCGGCCATACTTCGGGTCCGGGCTCGTGGCAATGGCTGCAGGAGTTGGAAACCGTCGACGATTTGGTAGCAGGTATCCAGGCGCTGGCTGGTGACGACGTGTGTGTGCTCGTCACCGGGGACCACGGCATGATTGCGGTGCCCGACGATCACCGCATCATGGCAGAGGACGAGCCAGCACTCGCCGGCTTTGATGCCATCGCGGGCGAGGGGCGTTTCAGGCAGTTGTACACGCTTGAACCGGAACGTTTGGCGAAGGCTTGGCAGTCCTTTTTGGGCGAGCGCGGGCATGTGGTGTTGCGCGACGAGGCCGTGGCGGCGGGTTGGTTCGGCGCGGAAGTCTGCGCTGACGCACTCTTGCGCTTGGGTGACGTGCTCGTCGCCATGCGCGATGACTGGGCGGTGATGAGCCGCAGGTTCGAGAAGGAGTTTTCCCTGGTGGGCATGCATGGCTCGCTCACTGCTGACGAGATGCAGGTGCCGCTCAGTGTTGCTGGTGGTAGGCCATGAAGAAGTTGCGTGTTGCCGTCGTTATCGACGATTTCTTTCCGGCGTCGGGCGGGATCGGGCGCTCAGTGCAGACCCAACTCGAAGAACTCACGGCGATGGGGCACGACGTCACGCTCATCGCACCAGACGTCAAGCTTGAGAAGCCGAGAATAGGTCACACCATCGAGACCCCCACGTACTACATCAACGGACTCCCCGCGCATCTCAGTATCCTTCATCACAGCCAACGACGCGCGAAGGCCATCAGCAAGCAGGCTCAGTTCGACGTGGTGCACACGCAAACCGAGCGTGGCGCGCTGGTGTTGGGCGCCAAGATTGCGAGGCTCCAGAACATTCCGCACATCCATACTTTTCACGCAAACATCGCGGGCACCCACCAAACCGTGCGCGAGGCATGTTTCGGGACGCTCCTGTACCAGGTCTTGATCCTCCCGCTACTGCGCCAAGCAGCGGGGCGCCCACGCAAAAAGGTGAAACTCCCGACGATGCGACAGGAAACAGGCGGCTTTTTTGCTCGAGTGGACTGGATGGGCTTTGCGGCGATCGCCGACCAAGTGGATGGGTACACGGTGCCGGCGCCGTTCATGCGCGACATGATCGAGTTGTGCAGAGATCATCGCGGACAAGGGCATGTGGTGCCAACTGGGGTGAACCGGCAGATCGTCGACGTCTTGCGCGACATGCCGAGGCAACGGAGTGACCAGCGCGTGCGGTTCCTTTCGATGGGCAGGCTGGCCAAGGAGAAACGCCTCGACGTGATGGTAAAGGCGTTCAAACGCGCCAACCTTGCCGACGCGGAACTCGTCATCGTGGGCGACGGCGACCAACGCTTCAAACTACGGGATCTGGCCCGCGGCTACCCCATTGATTTTCGCGGCCACATGTCTGGAGTGGATGCTCTGGCCTACGAATTGCGCAATGCGGACGCGTTGGTGCTCACGAGCTACCGTTTTGATTCGCAGGCGTTGGTGATTTCGGAAGCAGTCGCCGCTGGCTTGCCGGTGCTCTATTGCGACGACAGACTCACCGTCGCAACTTCCCCGAAAACCGCGTTGCTCACCGGGCCGGACGTGAAGTCGCTTGCGCACGGGTTCCAGCGGCTCATGGACGCCGAGCTGCGTGCCGACATGGCCCGTGCGACCAGCGCGAAGCTGCCCGAGCTGATGCCGGATCGCACGGCTGAGCGTTTCGTCGAAGCGTACGAAGAGCTGATTGAGAGGAAAGCTCGTGGCTGAGCTGGTTTTTCACACTGGCCCGATGGATTGCGGCAAGTCCACACTTGCGCTGCAGATGGATTACACGCAGTCGCGGCACGGGCGTCAGGGGCGACTATTTACGAGGAAAGATCGCTCGGGGAGGCCGGCGGTCACATCCCGGTTGGGGCTCTCGTCGGAAGCCTTTGAAGTGGAGGACGATTTTAATTTCTGGACGTTCGTCATCCGCGAGCTGACTCACGCGAAGCGCATCGACTATCTGATCTGTGACGAGGCACAGTTCTACCTCTCTGAGCAGATTGATCAGCTGGCGCGCATCGTCGACGAGTTGCAGATCGACGTCTATGCCTTCGGCATCCTCGCGGACTTCCGTACCAAGCTGTTCCCTGGATCGCAGCGTCTGATTGAGTTGGCTGATCGCACGGAGACGCTCCCGCTCGGGCCGCTGTGCTGGTGCGGCAACAAGGGCACCCACAATGCCCGCACCGTCGACGGAAAAATGGTGACGGAAGGGTCACAGGTCGAGGTGGGGGACACCGCAGACGGGGGAGAGCAGGTCATTCGCTACGAGGTGTTGTGCAGGATGCATCACCGTCGGAAGGTGACCAAGGCGATGGCGCAGGCTACGCTCTCGCCAGAACCGCTGCCGTTCGACAACGATTCCTGGAGCTGATCGCCAGCCGTTCGGTGGCTACTTGTCCTTCGACTTCGTAGGGCCACCGAACATGATCTCGTCCCAACTCGGCACGTGCGCCCTGCCGCGACGTTTGCGCGGCTTCTTCTGAGGCTTCGGTTCGGGCTCGTCGATGTCCTCAACGAGTGAATCCTGCACGGGCTGCGTGACGGCTGGCGGCGTAGTCGACGCGGTGGGCTCTGGCGACTCTTTCTCGACGGTGGGCGTAGGCTCCGGTGCGGTCTCGTCTGGCTGAGTGGCAGCAGGTTCAGCCGGCGTAGCTGGTGCTGGCTCGGGTTCTTCCTCGTCGGCGGACGGCTGGTCTTCGCTGAGCTGAGCTTCTGCGTCGAGCCCGGTGTAGATGCGAACGGAATCCTCCGAGATACCGCTCAACATGTCGTAGAGCTCGTCGAGTGACGACGTGTCCTCGTGCTCGTCGTGCATGGCATCGGCGACGGGAACGTCGTCGCCAGGAGCTGGCTTCGTCGGCCTCTGTTCTTCCCGTGTTGCCCGAAGCAGTGCGAGCTCGTCATCAAAGTCGATGGTGTTCTCGTCCTGCCCCTCGGCGCCAGGCAGCTGCTCGCCAATCATCCATCTTGCGTCGGCATTGTCGGCGACGTTGAACCGTGCCTTGTGGTCGAACACGAATTCTGCGGTGCGCGTGCCTGCGTCGTCGCCAAGCACGCCGACGACGCGCCACCGGAGGTCTTCCTGACGCCAGGCATCCCACACGATGGTGTCGGCATCGATGCCACGCTGTTGGAGCCGCTCAGCCACCAACTCGCCCAGGCGACGGTGAGACTGTTCGCCTCGGCGCCTGATCGTCGATTTCAGCGCGTTTGTGACCATGAACTCGCGCTCGGCCAGCACCGGGCCTGCGAATCCCTCGATATCCGCCACATCAACCCCGGCGTCGCTCGCGACGTCGGCGACGGACTCGCCGCCGCGGATGCGGGCCTGGATCTCACGGGGGGACAGTGCACTGTTCATCGTTGGATTCCTTGGGACTTGAATCTGTTCCGGGCCAATCTACCAGCGTTCTTCTCGATCATCGGGGTCCTGCTTCGTCAGCTCTCGGAGTGTGTGGTATCAATATGCGCGAGCAATCGAACGTGTAAGGACAGCAATGGCAACGGATTACGACGCCCCCCGCAAAACTGACGAGGAGATGCAGGAAGACTCCCTCGAGGAGTTGAAGACGCGGCGCAACGACCAGAACTCCGGCAAAGTCGATGAAGACGAAGTCGAGGCCGCCGAGTCGTTCGAACTTCCTGGCGCGGACCTCTCGCACGAAGAACTGACCGTCCGAGTGCTGCCCAGGCAGCAGGACGAATTCACCTGCGCATCCTGTTTCCTCGTGAAGTCACACAGCCAGCTTGCCGAGACGAAGGGCAACGAACAGTACTGCGTCGACTGCGTCTAGCTCTAAGACGCAGCCGACGCAGTGACGTGCGCATCGCTGTAGTTACTTCTTTTTCTTCTGCTTCTTGGCGCCTGCGTCCAACAGGTTCTTCAGCCCGCCTGGAGCGCCCTGGCCCATGTTCGACGACCAGCGGCGCTGCACGAAGCGGTTCATCATGATCTGCGTGACGCCGACACCGACGCCGCTCGACGCTGCCCAAATCACGGCCTGGAAACCGGGAGTCTCTGGGTCGTTGGGGTCCGGCGGTTCTTCGCCCGTGGCCGCCTGCCACGCTGCCGTGATCAACTTTTGCGCGATGAATGTGGCCAGCGCGCCGAGAACGCCCGAGTAGACGTTCCAAATAACCTTTTCGGTGAGCTTCATGTGGTCCTCCTGCGCCCCATTATTGCCGACTCAGGGTAACTTTGCCGATGTGACGTACGAAGAACGACTACGAGTCCCGCTTTGGTGGTGGCTCGTCGGCGCAGGGGCTGTGCTGTCGGTGCTGGTCGCGGTGTACGCCTTCCTAGATGCGTGGCTGGCCGCAACCTTGGTGGCGCTGTCAGCAGCGATTGTCGTCGTAGGCCTGCTCAGCTGGACGCTACGCATCCGCGTCGACGAGAAAGGGCTTCAGGTCGGACGCCACGTGCTCGAGACCGCCTACATCGGCGACGCAGAGGCAGTAGAAGGAGACATCAGCGCGGCCACCGATGCAGATAGCTTCATGCTCACCAGGCCATTCGTGAAACCCAAGGTGCGCGTGAAGATCGACGACGACGCGGACCCGCATCCTGCCTGGCTGATTTCTACCCGTAATCCGGTACGGCTGGTGCACGCGATTTGTGCAATAAAGGAGCAGTGATGGAAATCCCAGTTGTAGGCACCGCCCCGTCGTACGCCCACCCGGGTGATGCTGGCGCAGACCTTAGCGCTGCAGAAGACGCCATCCTCGCTCCAGGCGAGCGTCGCCTGGTAGGCACCGGAGTGCGCGTCGCACTGCCGGAGGGCACCGTCGGCATGGTCACCCCCCGATCAGGGCTGGCTGCCCGGACTGGGCTCAGCATCGTGAACGCCCCAGGCATCATTGACGCTGGCTACCGAGGCGAGATTAAGGTGTGCTTGGTGAACCTGGATGGCCGTGACAGCATCGAGATTCGCAGCGGCGACCGAATTGCGCAGCTGGTGGTCGTTCCGTTCATTTCTGCCGCATTTGTGGAAGTGGAGGAGCTCGATGTCACTGAACGCGGGTTCGGTGGCTATGGTTCTACTGGTGGAAGCCAACTGTTGAGTGGAGCGTAAGTGATTTTCGGACGCAAGAAGCGCCAAGCGGCCGTCAAGGCTGAGGAAGAGAACGTCGACGAGACGAGCATCGACACCGAAACCGAGGAAGCCTCGGAAGAAGACGATGCGAGCACCGACGAAGATGCGAAGCAGCAAGAAGCGCTGGACCAGCTCGAAGCCCAGTGGCTCAAATGGGACGAAGAGTTTGACCGGGAGAACGGGCCGTTCGACATCCGCGAGGTAGATCTGGCTGCGGATGACATTCAGCGCCTGGATTTGGGTGCCCTCGTGGTGACACCGTTCCCCGACATGAAACTTCAGATTTCCGTAAACGCACAACAGGTGCCCCAGGCGCTTATTGTGCAAGATGAGCATTCCGCGCTCGAGGTTGCGCTGTTCGGCGCGCCGCTCAGGTCAACCTATGTGCCGGAGATCCGCAGGGAGATGATTGCAGCCTCCGCGAATCAGCAGGGCACCCGAATCTCGATGTCGAAGGGCGTGTTCGGTACTGAGATCCGACGCGCCGTTCCAGTGAAGACAGAGGATGGCCGTCAGGGAGTCCAGATCACCCGTACGTGGCTGGCCGAGGGCCCGTCGTGGGTGTTGCGAGGAGTGCTGTTTGGTAAGGCAGCCCTCGAACCAGAAAACGAGGACGCCACCGTTACCCTCGAAGAGTTCTTCGCGAACCTCGTGGTTCGACGCGGTGACAAACCCATTGCGCCAGGATCGGTGATTGCCTTCACCCTGCCCGAGGCTCCCGAAGGTAGCTCGCAGACCCAGGAGCAGTGACGTGCCGCACTCCATCGGAGATCGGTTGAAGCGATGGTTGCTTTCGGAGCCGGAGCGCACTCCTCGTCGAGATGAATTGGCGTGCACCCGGATTGCAGACTGCCAACCGAGGGAACGCGTCGAAGTTGGTGGCACCATCACGCAGCACGGCGTTAACCTGAAACGTGGCTGGTATGAGGCCGAACTGAGTGATCCGACGGGTAGCGTGCTGCTGATTTGGATGGGGCGCCAGAAGGTGCAGTGCTTGCACGACGGCGCCGTCGTCACCGCCCGCGGGCGGCTGGCGAAGATTGGCGACGAGCTCGCGCTTTACAATCCCGAGTTTTCGGTGTTGCCGGACAGGGCCTGAATCCCGGCAGGAATCGAATCCTCCTGCGCGAACTGCTCCTCCAGATCAGTTTCTGCATGTTCCGGATTCAGGAAGAAGAGCTTGTCACCAAGCTCAAGTCGCTCGTCTATCTTTGGCGCCCGCGCCACTGACTTGCGAACGAGCGCGACGACGGCGACGTCGTCTGGAATGGTGAGCTCGCCGATCGCCTTGCCCACGAGGTTGGATTCGGCAGTGATGGTGACCTCAGACAGGTGGGTGTCATCTTCCTTGAAGCTGAAGATCCTCACCAAGTTTCCGGCCCCGACGGCCTCCTCCACCAGGGCTGCCATGAGACGCGGTGTGGAGACGGCAGCGTCGACACCCCAGTGGTCGTCGAAGAGCCACTCGTTGCCGGGATGATTCACGCGGGCGACGGTACGCGGAACGCTGAACTCCGTCTTCGCGAGCAGCGCGTGCACGAGGTTCACCTTGTCGTCGCCCGTGGCCGCAATCGCGACGTCAAACGTGTCGAGTTCCGCTTCCTCGAGGCTCTCCATCTCACACGCATCAGCGTGCAACCACGTCGCCCCGAGTACGGTGTCTTGCTTGAGTGCCTTACCGTCGCGCTCAATCAGCGTGACCTGATGCCCGTTGGCCAGCAGCTCCCGGGCGATGGAGCGGCCGACTTGCCCGGCCCCGGCGATCGAAACCTTCATCGAGTGGCTCCCTTCGGAGGATTACCGAGCACCATTTCGACGGTGGACGTCTGCTCCACTTCACACGAAGCGAACACCAGGTCGCCGTCTTGGAAAACCGTCTGCGCCGTAGGAACGATGCCCGTCCCCAGGCGAGTGATGACAGGGATGATGCATCCCGCTGCGCTTGCGAGCTCCGTGATGCGACGATTCACCCAACCTGAATGCACATGCACCTGCAGAATGCGCGCTTCACCCGACGGGTCCCGCCACACAGGTTCAGAGCCCTCTGGCAATAGCCTTCGCATCACCATGCCGGTGCTCCAGCGGACGGGTGCCACCGTCGGAATACCCAAGCGCTCGTACACCTGTGCCCGGCCTTGGTCGTAGATTCGGGCGACGACGTTCTCGACGTGGTAGATCTCTTTCACCACCCGCGCCGCGAGAATGTTGGAATTGTCGCCGCTGGATACTGCCGCGAAACCGCCCGCGTTTCGGATGCCGGCGGTCTCGAGCACTTCGCGGTCGAAGCCTACGCCCTTGACGGTCTGGCCTTTAAACTCGGCCCCGAGGCGCGCGAAGGCTTCCTCCTCGGTGTCGATGACTGAGAGCGAGTGGCCTCGCTTTTCGAGCCCGCGGGCAAGCATGGCGCCGGTGCGCCCGCAGCCCATGATCACGATGTGCATGGATACTCCTAGAATCCACAGCACGCTATCAAATCCTGGAGGCAAACGTGACCGAGATGCGGAGCGAAGTTCTGCTGGGCGACGTGGCGCACGGCGGCTGGTGCGTGGCCCGCGTGGACGGGAAGGTGACGTTCGTCTCCGGGGGGCTGCCGGGCGAGCTGGTCGAGGTCGCCATCACCGAGCGAGGTAAGCGATTCGACCGGGGGCGCGTCGTGCAGGTCATCGAGGCCCACGACGAGCGGGTCACCGCGCCTTGCCCCGTTGCAGGGGTCTGTGGGGGATGCGATTGGCAACACGCCAGCCCCGGTCTGCAACTAGAGCTGAAGCGACGGGTCGTCGCCGAGCAGCTACTGCGCCTGGCTGGGCTGGAATGGCACGGTGAAGTGCAGTCGGTCGCGCCACTCATGGGTTGGCGCACCAGAATGCAGTACTCCGGCGTTGGGGATAGGCTTGGTTTACGTGCACGACGTAGCCACGACGTCGTCGCCCTCCCCGATGGTGGGTGCCGCATCGCTACAAGCCCTGCGCCCGCGGCGGTGGGGGAGCGGGTCGAAGTGGTCGAGGCGGCGTCTGGGCGAGTGGTGGTCGTCGACGGGCAAGTCGTGGAGGGGGCTCCGTCGGTGGTAGAGCGCGCAGCCGGGCGCGAGTACACAGTCGACGCCGATGGGTTCTGGCAGATTCACCCCGAGGCGGCGAATACGCTTGTCGAGGCGGTGTTGGATGGGCTGGATCCGCAGGAGGGGGAGAGCGCCGTCGATCTCTACTGTGGCGTTGGACTCTTCGCAGGTGCACTGGCATCCGCTGGATGTCAGGTGTTGGGCGTGGAGCTCAACCGGCGTGCGGTGCAGCACGCGCGCCGCAACGTGCCCGAGGGCCGGTTCGAGGCCGCCAGCGTCGATCGGTTCCTGCGGCGCCTCCCCGACGAGGCTGATCTCGTCGTGCTGGATCCGCCGCGCAAGGGAGCGGGAAAGCAGGTTGTGCAGGCAGTGGCAAGGATGCAGCCGCGACGGGTGGCCTACGTGGCCTGTGACCCGTCGGCCCTGGCGCGAGACCTGGGCTATTTCGGCGACGAAAGCTACGCGCCCCTGCGTATCGACGCCTTCGACCTCTTTCCGCAAACGCATCATGTGGAATGCGTCGCAGTTCTGGCGCATCCTTGATGCCGGAGCGCAAGTCCTGCGCCCTGGTTCTCTTGAGTGGTACCGTATTCTTGTACCGGCACTGAAAGGGGTAACGAAATGTCGATTAGCGCTAGCGAAGCCCGAAGGACCCTGTTTCCGCTCATCGAACGTGTCAATGCGGATCGAGATCCCGTAGAAATTGTGTCCCGTCGGGGGAATGCCGTACTCATGGCGGCTGACCAGTACGCAGCCTGGCAAGAGACTGCATATCTCTTCAGCTCCCCTGCTAATGCTCGACGGTTGCTTGACGCGTATGAACGCGCGCGCTCGGGGAGCGTGGAGGAACATGAATTAGACCGTTCAGACGCCGAGGCCTGACTGTGCGATTAGTGTGGGACCATCACGCCTGGGTGGACTACAAGTACTGGCAGACGGCTGATCGCAAGATATTGAAGCGCATCAACACATTAATTGATGCATCCCTGCGCGACCCTTACTCCGGCATAGGTAAACCCGAACAATTAAAGTACGGCGCTGCGGGTGCATGGTCCCGACGAATTACGGAGGAGCACCGTTTGGTGTATCTCGTGGTTGATGACGACCTGATCGTTCTTCAGGTGCGCTTCCACTATTGATGCCTTGCATCGCTGCGCACTCGGGCAGCGCAAATGATGGTTTGGCAGTAGACTCTGGAGCGGATTCACAAGCCGCCATAAGGAGAACGATGAGCGTCAACTCGTTCGGGGCCAAGGCGAGCCTCGATGTGCAAGGAACTTCCTACGAAATCTTCCGGCTCGACGCCGTGCCGGGTTCGGAGAAGCTGCCGTATAGCCTCAAGGTTTTGCTGGAAAACCTGCTGCGTACCGAGGACGGTGCAAACATCACCCGCGAGGACATCGAGTTCCTCGGAAACTGGGATCCGAACGCGCAGCCTGATCATGAAATCCAATTCACGCCGTCGCGCGTGATCATGCAGGACTTCACCGGCGTGCCCTGCGTCGTCGACCTTGCCACCATGCGCGAAGCCGTCGCTGAGCTGGGCGGTGACCCGTCGAAGATCAACCCGCTCTCGCCCGCCGAGATGGTCATCGACCACTCCGTCATCGCCGAGGTCTTCGGCATCCAGGGTGCGTTCGAGGCCAACACCGACATCGAGTACCAGCGCAACCGCGAGCGTTACCAGTTCCTGCGCTGGGGCCAGACCGCATTCGACGACTTCAAGGTGGTGCCGCCCGGCACGGGCATCGTCCACCAGGTCAACATCGAGCACCTCGCCCGCGTCGTCTTCCCGCGCACCGTCGACGGCGTGCTCCAGGCGTACCCCGACACCTGCGTCGGCACCGACTCCCACACCACCATGGTGAACGGTCTCGGCGTCGTCGGCTGGGGCGTTGGCGGCATCGAAGCTGAGGCTGCCATGCTCGGCCAGCCTGTTTCGATGCTCATCCCGCGCGTCGTGGGCTTCAAGCTGAAGGGCAAGCTCAACGAAGGTACCACCGCCACCGACCTGGTGCTCACCATCACCGAGATGCTGCGCGAGCACAAGGTCGTCGGCAAGTTCGTCGAGTTCTACGGCGACGGTGTGGCCGAGGTGCCGCAGGCCAACCGCGCCACCATCGGCAACATGAGCCCCGAGTACGGCTCCACCATCGCTGTGTTCCCCATTGACGACAAGACCACCGAGTACCTGCGGCTCACCGGTCGCGACGAGCAGCAGATCGCCCTCGTCGAGGCGTACGCCAAGGAGCAGGGCCTGTGGCATGACCCGTCGCGCGAAGCCAACTACTCCGAGTACCTCGAGCTTGACCTCTCGACGGTGGTGCCCTCCATCGCCGGCCCGAAGCGCCCGCAGGACCGCATCCTGCTGAGCGAGGCGAAGAACTCCTTCGAGGGCTTCCTGCCTAGCTACACCACCAACCCCGACGCTGCTGTTCCGGTCACGCTGAAGGACGGCGACGAGTTCGAGCTGCGCAACGGCGCTGTCACCGTCGCATCTATTACGTCGTGCACCAACACCTCGAACCCGAGCGTCATGATCGGCGCCGGCCTGGTGGCGAAGAAGGCCGTGGAGAAGGGCCTCACCCGCAAGCCGTGGGTGAAGACGTCGCTGGCTCCCGGTTCCCAGGTGGTCACCGACTACTACGAGAAGGCCGGGCTCACGAAGTACCTCGACGAGATTGGCTTCAACCTCGTCGGCTACGGCTGCGTCACATGTATCGGTAACACGGGCCCGCTGATCCCCGAGGTGTCGAAGGCCATCAACGACAACGACCTCGCCGTCACCGCCGTGCTCTCCGGCAACCGCAACTTCGAGGGCCGCATCAGCCCCGACGTGAAGATGAACTACCTCGCTTCGCCGATGCTCGTCATCGTCTACGCGCTGGCGGGAACCATGGACATTGATCTCTTCAATGATCCGATTGGCCAGGACAAGGACGGCAACGACGTCTTCATGAAGGACATCTGGCCGACCGCGGCAGGGATCGAGGAAGTCATCGGCTCCTCCATCTCCTCCGAGATGTTCAAGGAGCGCTACGCCGACGTCTTCAAGGGCGACGAACGCTGGCGCTCGCTGCCGACCCCCGAGGGTGCCACCTTCGATTGGGACGATGCCTCCACGTACGTCCGCAAGGCACCGTACTTCGACGGTATGCCGCGCGAGGCTGCTCCCGTCGAGGACATCGCCGGGGCTCGCGTGCTGCTGAAGCTCGGCGATTCGGTCACGACGGACCACATCTCGCCTGCCGGAAACATCAAGGCCGACTCGCCTGCGGGCAAGTACTTGACCGAGCACGGCGTCCAGCAGCGTGACTTCAACTCCTACGGTTCGCGCCGCGGTAACCACGAGGTCATGATTCGTGGCACCTTCGCCAACATCCGGCTACGCAACCAGATCGCGCCGGGCACCGAGGGTGGCTTCACGCGCGACTTCACCGTCGACGACGCACCCGTCACCACGGTGTACGAAGCCGCGCAGAACTACGCCAAGGCTGGCACTGCGCTCGTCGTTCTGGCGGGCAAGGAGTACGGCTCGGGCTCGTCGCGCGACTGGGCTGCGAAGGGCACCGCGCTGCTGGGTGTGAAGTTCGTCGTGGCGGAGAGCTACGAGCGCATTCACCGTTCTAACCTCATCGGCATGGGCGTGCTCCCGCTGCAGTTCCCCGAAGGGGAATCCGCCGAGTCGCTGGGTCTAACCGGCGAGGAGACCTTCTCCGTCGAGGGTGTGAGCCAGCTCAACGATGGCGTCACCCCCAAGACGATGAAGGTCACCGCCGTCGCCCCCGACGGCAAGGAGACCACATTCGACGCCGTGGTGCGCATCGATACGCCAGGAGAGCGCTCCTACTACCTCAACGGCGGCATCATGCAGTACGTGCTGCGGAACCTGATCGCCTGATCATTCCCCACGATGGCGCCCCGTCCGGCTTCGGCTAGGCGGGGCGCCGTCGTGTATCCCGGCGACGTTGCCGCAAGCTCAGCAAGTCCGCCGTATGATGGAGGGCATGTCTTTGCTCGAAACGCTTGCTGGCCCTCGAGATCTGCGCTCGATGTCGAAATCGCAGCTAGAACGGCTGGCCTCAGAAATTCGGGCGTTCCTCATCACGAATGTCAGCCGAACAGGCGGGCATCTGGGGCCCAACCTGGGCGTGGTGGAACTCACCATGGCCATCCACAAGGTGTTCGACTCCCCGCACGACCCCATCATCTTCGACACCGGGCACCAGAGCTACGTCCATAAGATCCTGACCGGACGAGCCGATCAGTTCCCGACGCTGCGTCAGCAAGGTGGGCTCTCCGGCTACCCGGAGCGAGCTGAATCGGAGCACGACTGGGTCTCCAACTCGCATGCCTCCGCGTCGCTCTCCTGGGCGGAAGGCATGGCCAAGGGATATGCACTTCGTGGCGAGGACCGTACCGTCGTCGCCGTCGTCGGCGACGGCGCACTCACCGGCGGCATGGCATGGGAAGCGTTGAATAACATCGCCGCAGAACCGAATTTGAAACTCGTCATCGTCGTCAATGACAATGGGCGCTCCTATACCCCGACGGTCGGGGGCCTCGCGAACCACCTCGCTGGACTTCGTACGGATCCTCGCTACGAGCAGACCCTCTCGCTCGCGAAGCGGGTGATCAACAAGATCCCTGTCGTGGGGCGGCCACTCTATGATCTGATGCACGGTTTCAAAACCGGCGTGAAGGACGTCGTCGCGCCCCAGGACCTCTTCTCAGATCTGGGCATCAAGTACACCGGCCCCATCGACGGTCATGACCTGAGTGCGCTGACGAGCCACCTCGAGCAGGCGCGCCAGTACGGCGGCCCGGTGATTGTGCACACCATCACCATGAAAGGAAAAGGCTTCAAGGCAGCCGAGGAGAACGAGCAGGATCGTTTCCACGCGATTGGGAAAATCGACGATGTGACGGGGGAGTCACTCGCCTCTAGCGTGCAGGCCACCTGGACCGACGCGTTCTCGGACGCCATGGTGCAACTCGGCCAGAAGGACCCGAACGTCGTTGGGATCACCGCTGCCATGTTGTATCCCACTGGCCTGGCTCGGTTCGCGGCAGCTTTTCCCGATCGGATCTTCGACGTCGGCATCGCGGAGCAACACGCGATCACGTCTGCCGCCGGCCTCGCTCGCGCGGGGCTGCATCCCGTCGTGGCGCTGTATTCGACGTTCCTGAACCGCGCCTACGATCAGCTGCTGATGGATGTTGCGCTGCACCGGCTGGGGGTTACCGTCGTGCTCGACCGTTCCGGTGTCACCGGCACGGATGGGCCGAGCCACAACGGGATGTGGGATGTGTCGGTGGCGAGCATCATTCCCGGGTTGCAGCTGGCGGCACCGCGTGATCAGAGCAGGCTGCGGCAGGCTTTGGAGCGGGCGGTGACGGTCGACGACGCGCCCACGGTGATCCGCTACTCGAAGGAGAAATTGCCAGACGACATTACTGAGGTGGCGCATCGTGGCGAGGGCCTTGAGCGTGTCGATCTGCTCCGGTCGGACACGGGCGCGAGCACCCTCGTCGTCGGCTATGGACAGTTCGCGTCGCTGGCATTGCAAACCGCAGATTTGCTGCGCGCGCAAGGCGTCGCCGTCACCGTGGCGGACCCGCTGTGGGCGCTACCGATGAGTGAAGAGCTCGTACGGTTGGCGAACGAGTTCGAGCACGTCATTACGCTGGAAGACAATCTGGTGGAAGGCGGTCTCGGGCAGCGGCTGCGATCGAGGCTTGCGGAGCGGCAGGCGGACACACAGGTGTATTGCTTCGGCATCGCGCAAGAATTTCTTGAGCACGCGAGCCGAGCTGAGGTGCTAGCCAGCCTCGGCCTGACGCCACAAGGCATCGCGCACGCAGTGCTCCCGAACCTGGTGAAGAATTCAGCCGAAGAGGTCGCGGAACAAGCCAGACAGTAGATCTGCCTGCCAGGGCCTCATGCCTGCTGCCAGGAGGTCCTGTTCGGTTGGTTGCGCATGATGCCACAGCACCTGCTGGAGCGCTGCCGGCGGTGCAAGGAGGCTCGGCTGCACACCGATCTCGCACGCAAACCCGTCAACCGCGGGACGCGCCTTCGCCCATCGAAAACCGGCTTGCTCGTTGGAGTGCAGCCACGACTTTGGGTGGG
This sequence comes from Propionibacteriaceae bacterium, assembly GCA_032576855.1. GTDB lineage: Bacteria > Actinomycetota > Actinomycetes > Propionibacteriales > Propionibacteriaceae > Arachnia. The sequence continues at coordinate 58,838 of JAWFWL010000002.1, read as the reverse complement.
GGAGCGCGCCGGGGGTGTGCCTGCGTTTTGGTGGGTAGTCCTTGGAATCAAGCTGAAGGAATCGGTCGACGGCTTGCTTCCAGTTCGTCATGTACCGCGATCCGGGCGGGCTGGTGAAACCCGGAATCCGACGAAGCAAGTCAGCACTGACGGGCCTGTCCTTGCCGGCGGCTCTGCCTCCATCGACGAGCGCCTGGTCAGGCGCGATGTGCCTCGGCGGCCTATCTCTGCGCTGCGCGATGGCTTCACGCTCGAGCCACAGTTCTCGCAGCAGCGCGAGACCGCGCGGGTGGCGCACGGCGGTGATGCGCGACGTTCGTCTCCAGGGGTCTTCCTTGGGCTCAGCCGCGCGTGAGTACTCCTGCAACTCCCATTCAAATTCCTGCTCTGCCCATTCCCGACGGTGCATCTCACGCAAGGACGTGTCTAACACGTCTCGAAGCTCCGCGAGATAGTCCACGTCGAGAGCCGCGTACGTGAGCCAGGATTCCTTGAGCGGCCTGAGTGCCCAATTCACCGCTGAATGTTCTTTTCGCAGTTCGATGTCGAGTTCCGAAGCCAGGAGGGCGCCGAGGGACGCTCCAGGCTTTCCCAGGAGCCTGGCTGCGAGTTCGCTATCGAAGATGCGGCTTGGCGCGATACCAGCCTCGAACATCGACGGCAGGTCCTGCGACGCTGCGTGGATGATCCACTCCTCGTCACCGGTGCGCTCCACCAGCGCACTCAATTGGGCTGGATCAAACTTCGTAGGGTCGATGAGCCACGTGCCGGCGGTTCCGCGTCGGATTTGAAACAGGTACGCGCGCGGCCAATAGCGGTAGCCGTGCGCACGCTCTACGTCGAAGCCAATAGGCCCTCGGGTGCCAGCCAGCGCCTCCACACATTCCGAGAGCGCCGCATCGTCTGTTACGACGGGGCGTAGCGGTTCTCGGCTCTGCTCGACGAGGGTCATGGTCAGTGGGTACGTAGTAGGGATATGCCTGCTGGTAGAGGGGGTTCACCTGCCACGAGGGCTAGGAGCTCCTGCCAGGCCGACAGGTGATTCGTGAGTGAGTGATGAGTGCTCAGATTTGGTGTCCACGAGGAGCGAAGCTCTACCTCGGCTCTATCTGGCTCACCTGCCATCTCGCCGAAGGAACGGCCATAGGACGCAGTCACGGTTCCCGCCATGAACGACGCGTCGCAGTCGTTTGATTCCAGCGCTTCGGTAAGCCAAGCCCAGGAGATGTCGGGCAACAGCGGATCAGCCACCATCTCAAGGTCTACTTCTGAACGCACGTAGGTGACTAAGCGAAACGTGCCGTTCCAGGCTTCGTTGCCGGCGGGGTCATGTAGCAAGATGAGCCTGCCGGAGCTTACGGTGTCGTGCCCGACGCACAGTTCGCCCGCGATTGCCAGGGAATGGGGAGCAATGCGCTGCGGCGAACCGATCTCGTCGATGCTGAGCTCGCGACGCCACTGCATGTGACGAAACTCTTCTACGGCACGGGTGAACGCATCGGGGGCGAGCCTCGTAACATTCGACACATCGGGGATTTTACGGACACTTGTCCGCGCGTTACCCCTGCCACGCCGAAGAAGGTCTACTTTGGTTGCAGTGTCAGGCAGACCGAGTTGATGCAGTATCGAAGATCTGTGGGGGTGTCGTAGCCTTCACCTTCAAACACGTGGCCAAGGTGCGAGTCGCAATTGGCGCACCGGACCTCGACGCGAGGACGCCCCGGTATGGAGCGGTCTTCTAGGTATCGGACCTTGTCTTCAGCCAAGGGGGAGAAGAAGCTTGGCCAGCCACAATGCGAATGGAACTTCTCGTTACTCGTAAACAGTTCGGCGCCGCACGCGCGGCACGAATAGGTGCCCTCCGTCTCGGTATCCGTGTACTCGCCGGTGAAAGGACGTTCGGTGCCCGATTCGCGTAGCACCTGGTATTCGAGGTCATTCAGACGCTCGCGCCAGGTCTCGTCGGGGAGCTGAAAAGGTGCGACGTAGGGCTCGCTCATGAACGCAAGTGTAGGTCAGTGTCCAAGCTGCTCGCGAGGCGACAAAAACTGGTAGTCGTCGTCCACAGTGACTGGCTGCGGTTGCCCGTCGAGCAATTCCATCGCGCCGAACGCGTAGCGGGCGAGGATGAGCTGGTTGAGGTGACGGCTTCCGTTGATGGGGGCCGTGATGGCTATCGCGCCGGCACGTTGGGCCGCGAGTGCATGGGCTCGGTAAGCGGGGCCGGGTGCAAAAAAAGCCCCGCCGACGGCGATGTAGCGCCTACCTTGCGATCGCAGCGTCTGCACTGCAGCGGCAGTCGCAGCGCCGTCTCCTTCCTCGACGGCGAGCTGCACGGGCAGGCGGTGGTGCGCAGACCACTGCCGGGCGCGCCGTGACAAGAGGGCTGAGCCACGGGTGTCGCCGCCGGTGCGTCCGACGAGTACCAGGCCGTCGAGCTCCAGCGCAGAGCGACGTTGGAGCGCATCGCGAACAAGCTCATCCAAGATGTTGAGCAACTCCGTCGCTGGACCGATCGGACGCGAGACGACGGACCGCACCCCCGCCGACTCGGCCGCCGCAACGCACTCGTCCAACTCCGGCGCGTACGCGGTGGCAGAGCGTAGGTCGAGCGGCACGAAGACGGCTTCAGCGACGTCAGTGGCGCGGAGTTCCTCGAGCACACTGTCAATCGTCGAGTGGGTGCCGAGTTCGACGAGGTGGATGGGGAGATCAGGGCGACGGTCGCGCAAGCGGGCCAAGATTCCGTGGAATGCCTCGCGTACCTCGGGGATGGCCGTGATGTTGTCGGCGAGGATGACCGCCGGTGCTGCCACTGCCTGCCTCCTCATGCTGCAAGAACGTGGTGGGTGATGGCGGGTTCGAACCGCCGACCTCTTCGGTGTGAACGAAGCGCGCTACCACTGCGCCAATCACCCAGCGAGGGATAACTGTAGCGCAACTCGTTGGAGGTATGCGATTCGGCGCTGGTTCGGCGTGGCGCGCCTGCTTGATTCAGTGCTGGTTCACCCGTGGTTTGCGTGAGGTTCACCGTCGATTTGTGTTCTTGGAAAAATGTGCGCTAATGTTCTCAACGCGTCGAAACCGCGGCAGCGGATGTAGACCATGCGGACGTGGCTCAGTTGGTAGAGCATCACCTTGCCAAGGTGAGGGTCGCGAGTTCGAATCTCGTCGTCCGCTCGGAGAAGTCTCTCCCGTAATCCCCTTGGGGGAGGGCCTCCATCGGTGGTGGAGTGGCCGAGAGGCGAGGCAACGGACTGCAAATCCGTGTACACGGGTTCAAATCCCGTCTCCACCTCGGGCGGTTGGCGCAGCGGTAGCGCGCTTCCTTGACACGGAAGAGGTCGCCGGTTCAAACCCGGCATCGCCCACCATGCGTCGGATCCCAATCGTCTTGTAGAATTCACAGGCAATGTTCGACTGCCGTCGTAGATGGTTACGCAGGGGGATGGGAATTGATGTCAGGCCAGCCGCTGCTGCTTCTCGACGTCGATGGCGTGCTGAATCTCCAAGTTCCAAGCTCCATGCGGCAGCACGCTAAGCACGATGTCGACGTCGTGCGCACCGTGCCTGACACCGATATGCGCGTGTGGGTCGGGCGTTACGGGCCCTACTCAATCCATTGGCGAGAGAACATCGCAGACGTGTTCAAGCCTCTCACCGACGTGTTCCGCATCGTCTGGTGCACGACGTGGCAGGACGCGGCGAACCCGTTCTGGCTACCCAAACTTCGCCTGGTGGATGAGCTTACGGTGATTCCGCTGGAATGGGAGCCCACCACCGACGGCACGTGCTGGAAGACGTCCCAGGTTGCTGCGTGGCTGGAGGAACACGGCGGGGCAGACCCCGTCGGGGTGTGGTTCGATGATGACGTGTCTGATCTGGACCGCGACGAGTTACCTGAGGGAATCTTGCCCATACGAGTGGATCCGCGACCCGGACTCACCGATGATCTCGTGCACGAAGCGCTGGACCACGTGCGAGCCTGCCCAGGTCTGGTCGTCGGGGGCGCGCAACCGTAACATGAGTGGTATGGACATTGTGAAGAACGAAGCCGAATCCCGCTATGAGTTGCATGTTGAGGGCGAACTTGTTGGTTTCGTTGACTACATCGTCGATGGATGTGTCGTGGAGCTTCCGCACACGTACGTGAACCCGGCCCACGGTGGCCAGGGCTACGCTGGTCGCCTAGCGAATTTCGCGTTGGAGGATGTGCAGGCGCAGGGAAAATCTGTCCGGCCAACCTGTTCTTATATCGCGAGCTACGTGGACAAACATCCGGAGTATCACGCAGCTGTAGCCCGATAGGGCACAATGGCACCTGGCAAATTGCTGAGCAACAACTATCTTGAGGGAGTATTCATCATGAGTGGCGTCATCACCGTGCACCGCGACGACAAGGCGGAAAGCGTGGAATTGACTGCCACCACCACCGGCCTGGACCTCTTCGGAGAGGACCGCGCCGTCGTCGCGATGCATGTCAATGGCGAGACGCTCGACTTGCAGCGCGAACTGCATGACGGCGACGACGTCGAGCCAGTCTTGATCGATTCGCCAGAGGGTCTGTCCATCCTGCGCCACTCCGCCGGTCACGTCACGGCCCAAGCGCTGCAGGACGTGTTCACCGAAGCGAAGCTCGGCATTGGTCCGCCCATCACAGATGGCTACTACTACGATTTTCAGTGCGATCCCCTGACGCCCGAAGACCTGAAGCGCGTCGAGAAGCGCATGCAGCAGATCGTGAAGGCGAAGCAGCGTTTTGTGCGTCGTGAGGTCTCCGACGATGAGGCGCGCGAGGAACTCGCGTCGGAGCCGTTCAAGCTGGAACTCATCGCGGACAAGGGGTCCGCAGGTGATCAGGATGGCGCCAGCGTCGAGGTGGGCGCAGGGCAACTCACCATCTATGACAACCTGAACCGCGACGGGTCCGTGGCTTGGAAGGACCTCTGCCGTGGACCGCACATCCCGCACACCGGCTACATCCCGGCGTTCAAGCTGATGCGCTCATCTGCCGCCTACTGGCGCGGTGATCAGCGCAACGCCAGCCTGCAGCGCGTGTACGGCACGGCGTGGGCGTCGAAGGACGATCTGAAAGAGTACGTCACCCGTCTGGAGGAGGCTGCTAAGCGCGACCACCGCAAGCTCGGCACAGAGATGGATCTCTTCAGCTTCCCCGACGAGATCGGCTCCGGCCTGGCGGTATTCCACCCGAAGGGCGCCATCGTGCGCATGGAGATGGAGGACTACTCGCGCAGGCGCCACGTCGAAGAGGGGTACCAGTTCGCGTACACCCCGCACCTCACCAAGGGTCAGCTGTACGAGACCTCCGGGCACCTTGATTGGTACGCCGACGGCATGTACCCGCCCATGCACATGGACGAGGAACGCGACGCCGAGGGCAACATCACGAAGCAGGGCGTGGACTACTACATGAAGCCCATGAACTGCCCTATGCACAACCTGGTGTTTGCTGCGCGCGGGCGCTCGTACCGGGAACTCCCGCTGCGCTTGTTCGAGTTCGGCACCGTGTACCGCAACGAGAAATCGGGCGTGGTGCACGGCCTCACCCGCGCACGCGGATTCACGCAGGACGACGCCCACATCTACTGCACCCGCGAGCAGATGCGCGACGAGCTGGCATTCCTGCTCAAGTTCGTGCTGGATTTGCTTGCTGACTACGGGCTCGATGACTTCTACCTTGAGCTCAGCACCAAGAACCCTGAGAAGTTCGTCGGCGACGACGCCACCTGGGAGGAGGCCACCGAGGTGCTGCGCGAGGTGGCCACCGCGTCCGGGCTCGAACTCGTCGACGATCCGGGCGGCGCCGCGTTCTACGGCCCGAAGATCTCGGTGCAGGCGAAGGACGCCATTGGCCGAACCTGGCAGATGTCCACCATCCAGCTGGATTTCAACCTCCCCGAACGCTTCCAGCTCGAGTACCAAGCGGCCGACGGCACCCGCCAGCGTCCGGTGATGATCCACCGCGCGCTGTTTGGGTCCATCGAGCGGTTCTTCGGCGTGCTCACCGAGCACTACGCGGGCGCCTTCCCGGCCTGGCTTGCCCCGGTGCAGGTGCTGGGCATCCCCGTCGCCAGCGAATTCGACGCCTACCTGCGCGAGATTCTCGACCGCCTCCGCGCGGAAGGAATCCGAGTGCAACTCGACGCCTCCGACGATCGCTTCGCGAAGAAGATTCGCAACGCGCAGAAGGAGAAGGTGCCGTTCATGCTCATCGCAGGCGGCGAGGATCGTGACGCGGGCTCCGTCTCGTTCCGCTACCGCGACGGATCGCAGCGCAACGGCGTTCCCGTCGACGATGCCGTGCGCGACATCGTCGAGTATGTGCGGTCGCGAAACAACGCGAGCCCGACGGCGCAGGCATGAGCGAGACGAGCGTCGAAACCCCAGGCGCGTTCCCTGGCGTACCGGATGCGTTTCAGCGACTCTGGACGCCGCACCGCATGGTGTACATCGACGGTGAGGGTAAGCCGAAGAACCCGGGGGAGTGCCCCTTTTGTGTGAGCCCGGGTAAGTCAGACGAGGAAGGGCTCATCGTTCGACGCGGTGAGCACGCCTTCGTCGTCATGAATCTTTTCCCGTACAACCCGGGGCACCTGCTTGTGTGCCCGTATCGGCACGTGCCTGCGTACGTCGATGCGACGCCAGAGGAGACCGCGGAGATCGCGGAACTCACCAAGCAGGCCATCCGCACGTTGGCGAAGGTCAGCGCGCCGGCGGGCTACAACGTCGGGATGAATCAGGGTGACGTGGCGGGTGCTGGCATCGCGATGCACCTGCACCAGCACGTGGTGCCGCGTTGGCAAGGCGATTCCAACTTCCTGCCTGTCGTGGGGCGCACCAAGGCCGTCCCACAGTTGCTCGACGATGCCCGGCAGCGGTTGGCGGAGGCGTGGCAGGCCTGAACGTGAACCGCACGGATCTGCTGTGGGCGCTCGGCAAGCACATTCCGCGACGAGGTGCCGATGCTTTCGCCAAGCTCGCGGCCCCGATCGCGTCGCTGACGAGGCTGCCCGCTGTCGACGCGTGGGCCGGCAGCGTGGCACGGGCAACCGGTAGTGCACCCACCAAACAGATGCGCCGTCAACTCATCGAACACTGGTTTCGTAACAACCTTTGGTCGCTCAGCCTCGAGCGCTGGAGCGACGCGGAGATCAGGCGCGTCGTCGCTATCTCCGACGAGCATGTCGCCCGGCTGCGTTCGTCGCTTACCGGCCCGGGGCTGGTGCTGGCGCTGCCGCACATGGGCTCTTGGGATTTCGCAGGTGCTTGGTGTGCTCGCGTGGGCATTCAGGTGGTGAGCGTCGCGGAACGCTTGCCCCGCGGGCTCTACGAGCGCTTCAGTTCGGCGCGTGCGGGCATGGGGATGACGATCTACCCGGTAGACCAACCCCGACTGCTGCACACGCTTGCCGACGAGGTACGCGCCGGCAAGATGGTCTGCCTGCTCGCAGACCGCGATCTCTCCAAGCATGGTGTACAGGTTCCTTGGCCGGACACGGAGGAGAGCATTTCCGTGCCGGCTGGGCCGGCTCTACTCGCGCGACGTACGGGCGCTGATCTTCGCGTAGCCACAACCCACTTCGACGGCGCCACATTGGGCATGACGGTGTCGCCACGAATTACCGGCGACGATCCCACCGCGCTCATGGCCGGTGCGGTCGAGCACTTTGCGAAGGCCGTCAAACGGCACCCTGAATCCTGGTTGATGCTCCGGCAGGCGTTTTTGTGAAGATCGCGCTGGTTTGTCCCTACTCCTTCGACGTGCCCGGGGGAGTGGCGACGCACGTGCGAGGGCTGGCTGCCTGGCTTCGCGAGCAGGGGCATTACGTGCTCGTCGTCGCTCCGGGCACAGATGCTCCCAAGCCCGGCGAGTTGCTCGTCGGAGCAAGCGCGCCGTTTCGATTCAATGGTTCGACGGCAAACCTCGCTCTTGGCAGTGCCCAAATCAGGCTCGCACTCGAGCACACACGTGTGGCAGATGTGGTGCACGTGCACGAACCGTTAACTCCAGGGCTGGCATACGCTGTGGCGAGGAGGAGCGAGCGTCTCGTCGTTACGCATCACGCACGATTTCACCCGGGCCCGCTGGCGCCTCTCCTTCGGGCGCGAGCCGCTTGGCTGGGGAAACGGCGCTGCATTGCGGTATCGGATGCCGCTTGTGCAACCGCACTGGCCGTGACTGGGGAGCGCCCAGACGTGATTCCAAACGGCATTGCAATGCCACCATTCAATGGCAAGCCTGCCTCCGCGATGCCCGTGGTGTTAAACGTTGGCAGGCGCGATGATCTACGCAAGGGCTACCACGTCTTTGAGCAGGTGGCGAAGCGAATGGCAGACGAGGCTCGATTCGTCGCCGTTGGCCCGGGAGACGCGACGTCCGAGTACGTCGCTGCCTACGGTCAGCTTCCAGACGAAGAGCGCGATGGATGGCTGCACGAAGCCGCAGTGCTCATGGCGACGAATACGTTCGGCGAATCGTTTGGGCTCGTCATCGCGGAAGGCTTGGCCAACGGTTGCGGCATTGTCGCATCGGATCTCCCCGCGTTTCGGGCAGTGGCTGATGATCCTCGGTGCACAAGCTGGTTTCTGCCAGGCGACGTCGATGCCGCTGTGGCCGCGTTACGGGCGAGGCTGCGTGAGGGCACCGATCTTGAGGCTGCACGGCGCCGAGCCGCGCGCTACAGCTGGGACCAGATTGGGCCACGGATCTTGGGGCACTACGAGCATGCGGCCCTCCATTAGGATGATGCATGTGACGGAGCAGAAGTGGGATACGACTCGGGTGCTCACCATCCCGAATGTGCTCTCATTTTTGCGCTTGCTAGCGATTCCGGTGTTCGTAGCACTCATCATCGCCGGTCAGCATCTCGCTGCGGTCATCATCCTTGCCGCATCCGCGGTCACGGATTGGTTCGACGGATTCCTCGCGCGGAAGCTTCGTCAGCGTACGAAGCTGGGAGCACAGCTCGATCCCATCACCGACCGCCTCTATATCCTCGCCACAATTTTGGCGCTCATGGTTCGTGGCATCGTGCCCTGGGGGTTTGTCGCGGTCCTGATTGGGCGCGACCTCATGTTGTTGTTACTACTGCCGTCGTTGCGGCGAAGCGGACGGACTTCCTTGCCCGTCAACTATGTTGGAAAATCCGGCACATTCGCCCTGCTGCTCGCATTCCCGTTGGTACTGCTTGGGGCCCCCGCGGCCTTCGATATTAAGGTCGTGCACATTCTCGGGTGGGCGATCGCCATCGTCGGCGCAATTCTCTATTGGTGGGCTGGGTTGTTGTATCTCCGGGCAACGGTGCAGCTCTCGCGGCAGCGTAGGGCGGAGGTGAAGCATTAAATGGCAGGTCGCCCGGATGCGTCCATGAGTCTGCTTCGTGATGTCACCGAAGGAGCGCTTGAACCGGAATATCGTTCGACGGTGCACCCTCGCAGCAAGGGCGCTGTTTCGTTCATTACGTTGATGCTCATCGCCTCGCTGCTCACCTACGCGCTGGTACAGACGTTTACCAGCAGAGATGTACGGGCAGCTGAACGCGACGCCATCCGCGCCGAGGTGACGGATGCCCAGGCACACCAAGATGATCTGGAACGCCGCACCCGAGCCCTCGAAGCGGAGATCAGGCAGCTACAACTCGCTCACATCGACGACCCGCAGACGCGTGCGCAGCTTCGGCAGGCCGAATTGTTGAGTGGCGCCGTGGCGGTGCAGGGCCCAGGTGTGGTGGTGACTGTCGACGATGCACCCGACGCAGGCGCATCCGAGGGGCGGGTGCTCGATTCGGACCTCTCGCAACTCGTCTCAGGGATGTTCCAAGCTGGTGCAGAAGCAGTCGCTGTCAATGGCCGACGAATCACCACGCGCACGCCGATACGCTCGGCTGGCGCTGCGATCACCGTCGACTATGTTTCGTTGAGTCCGCCGTATCGAGTGGAAGTGATTGGAGATCCGAAACAGCTGCCCGCGCGGTTCGCGTCGACGCGAGCATCGAATTGGTGGCAGTACCTCACAATGAATTACGGCCTTACACTGGACATCACGCAATCCGACGGTGATCTGCTGCTTCCCGCAGATCCGGGCCTCGGAGTGCTGCTGGCGGAAGGAAGCTGAGTTGTTTGCGATTCTCGGATTGGTGGCGGGCATCGTTGCCGGGATCTTGCTGCAGCCCACCCTGCCGGCATTCCTCACTCCCTATTTTCCCATAGCGATTGTGGCGGCGCTGGACGCAATTCTTGGTGCGACGAGAGCGTACCTGGAGGGTAACTTCAGCGATCGCGTGTTCCTCGTCAGCTTCCTCTCCAACGTGCTGATTGCCGGGCTTATCGTGTTTATTGGCGATCAAATCGGAGTCGGTTCTCAGCTTTCCACGGGCGTCGTCGTCGTGTTGGGTATCCGAATCTTCACCAATGCTGCCGCCGTTCGGAGGGCTATCTTCCATGCATGAGGATGAGACGTCAGACGAGAAATCTGAGGCTGTGGAGCCTGCGGTTGCTCGCCACGCAGCCCCGAAACGTCCCCTGCTCAAGGATTTCTTCAGGCCCTCGAAGGGCCAACTGATAGCGGCCGTCGTCTTGTTCGTCACCGCGTTACTCATCACCTGGACCGTGCGCTCTCAAGACTCGCAGCCCGAATTCGCGCAGGCTAGGCAGGAAGACCTCGTACAGCTGCTCGATACCGTGTCCAGCCAGAACCGAGCACTGGAGAGCGAGGTACGCGAACTGCAGTCAAACCGGGATGCACTAGCCAGCGGTGCAGATCGAGCCGAGTCTGCGCGCACGGATGCGAACCGAAGATTGGAGCAGCTGCGCATACTGGCAGGAACAGTGCCCGCACACGGCCCAGGTCTGCGTATCCGCATCACTGCAGACCCCGGCAAGATCACCCCGGAGCTCATGCTGAACGCCGTGGAAGAATTGCGCGACGCGGGCGCTGAGGTGATCGAGATCAACGACGAGGTGCGTGTCGCTGTGAACACATCCTTCACAGCGACGGACGACGGCAGAGTCCAGGCCGACGGACACACGCTCTCGCTGCCGATGACCATCGAAGCCATCGGCGACCCAGGAACGTTGGAGGCGGGAGCTCGCTTTCGTGGCGGACTGGTGAGCGAAGTGGAAGGCTCCAGAGTGAGTGGCACCGTCGTGACGCAACAGCTCGACAACATCCGTGTCGACTCCGTAGTTGAACCAGCTGAGTACAAGTTTGCTCGGCCCCGATAGGGTTGCGTGCGATAGTGTGTGAGTTGACGTTACGCGATGAAAGGGACTGCGATGAGGTGCATCAAGTGCGGCACTGAATGTGCCGAGACCGCGAGGTTCTGCAGCCACTGCGGTGCTCAGTTGGAAACCTCCACGGATACTACTTCGACGTTTGCCGCGATTGATGTGACCGCCGACTACGACTCACCTTCTATAGGCGATGCGGCGAAGGGGCTTGCCGCGGGCAACGCACTCCTCATCGTCAGGCTTGGCACCGGCGACGAGTCTCGCTTCCTCATCGACGCGGACATCACCACGGTCGGCCGCCATCCCGAATCCGACATTTTCCTCGACGACATCACGGTCTCGCGTCACCACGCCAAGTTCATTCGCGTCGACGGCACCTTGTTCCTGGAAGATCTCGGAAGCCTGAACGGCACCTACATCAACCGAACCCTGATCGACGGTCGGGCCCAGGTCCGCGCCGGTGACGAGATCCAAATCGGCAAATACCGGGCAATGATCGTGCTGGGTGATTCCGGAGCCGCCTAATGGCTTCAGGAGCGCGCACCATCGGGCGTGTTCTGGAGATGATCAGGGGAGAGTTCCCAGACATTTCGGTCTCCAAACTGCGCTATTTAGAGACGGAAGGGCTCATCTCGCCAGACCGTCAACAACCTTCTGGCTATCGACGGTTCAGCCAGGAAGACGTCGATCGTCTCCTGTACGTGCTTCGCGCCCAACGGGATCGCTACCTGCCGCTCAAAGTGATACGCGAAGAGTTGGAGGCGTTGGATAGGGGAGAAGAGCCCGTCACGCTGGCGGAGGAACCGCAGGAAGCCGCTGCCCCCGATCCTGAGCCAGTGCGTCGCAGCCCGAAATCGACGCCGAAGAACAACAAGCTCCTCACCCGCCGTCAGTTGCTCGCCGAGTCAGAGTTGGGTGAGGCGTCGCTCATTCACCTCGAAAGGATGCGCCTGATCGAGCCCCGGCCTGGCACAGCGTTCTATGGACGCGAGGCCGTCGCGATCGCGGTTGCCGCGAAACGGCTCAGCCACTACGGCGTCGACTTGCGCCAGATGAAGGTCTTGCAGCAAGCAGCTAACGCCGAGGCAGCATTGGTCGAACAGGTGCTCGAACCATTCCGACGTCGCGGGTCCGCCCCGAACGAAGTTCTCGTCGACGTGTACCGCGTAGTCTTGCAAGCACATGCCGCACTGCTACATGGACAGATCAATGGATGACGCAGACCCTTACGACTACAAGATGATCGATCTCGAGGTGTTCGGTATTCGGGTGCTGGGTGGTGAAGATTCCCCCGTTCTTTTGCTGAAGGACCCCGAGGACACCAAGTTGATGCCCATCTGGATTGGGCACGTGGAGGCCGCGGCCATCGCCCTCCAACTCTCCGACGAGACCGAGGTGACTCGCCCGCTTACCCATGATCTGCTGGCTGAGCTGATTCGGGAATTCGTTGGAGAGGCCGCTGGACGCGTGGTGATCACGTCGATGGATGACGGTCTGTTCTACGCGCGCCTTCGTGTGCTTGACCTGGACATCGACGCGCGGCCGAGCGACGCCGTCGCGCTCGCGTTGCGACTCGGGTGGCCAATCCAGTGCCCGCGAAGCCTCATGGATCAAGTTGGGGTTGAGGTTGATGAACTCCCATCGGATGAGGTCGACGAGTTCCGCGCCTTCCTAGATTCAGTCAATGCCGACGACTTCTCAGAGGGGCAAAACGAGTAGTCAGAAGCTATTTTTCCGATGCGCCGATGCTAGCGTTCAGGGGCTCATTTGGCGCTAGAATCATCGTGGTGGATGCGCTGAGCGCGGGTATCCGTCGGCGTGTCCCTCTGGGGTAGCCGAGCGAGGACGGATAGCGTTCATCGCAGACGCTTCGGAAAGAGGAGATCGTGGCCGAGATGCAGGACACCTTGTTCGACGGGGATTACTCCCCGCTGCCTAGTGACCAGGGCTTCCGCGGTCCCGTCGCACACAAAGTGGCAGGCATCACGTACCGACAGCTTGACTACTGGGCACGCACCGGGCTCGTTGTTCCTTCAATTCGGCGTGCCGAGGGCTCAGGATCTCAGCGCCTGTATTCGTTTCGCGACATCCTGCTGCTGCGCGTCGTGAAGCGGTTCCTCGACGTCGGTATCTCGCTGCAGCAGATCCGCGTCGCTATCGACCACCTCCGCTCACGCGGTGTGGAGGACGTGAGCGAGGTCACGCTCGTCAGCGACGGGTTTAGCGTCTTTGAAGTCACCAACGCGAATGAACTCTTCGACCTTTCCAAGGGCGGGCAAGGTATGTTCATGATCTCGGTCAGCTCTGTATGGAAAGAGATCGAAGGAACCCTTCTCGCGCTACCGTCGGAACGTGCTGACGCTCAGCACCAAGATCATCCGGGCGACGAACTTGCCGCCCGTCGTAAAGCTAAGGCAGGCTAGGAGCCCCAAACGTGAAGGAAACCATTCAGAAGATTCTGAAGTGGCCGCCGGTCGCACATGCGATGGCGGCCAATACTCGCTTCGGAGCTCGGTTGGGTCCGCAGTTTGCGGGGGCAATCACTTACTTTTCGGTGCTCTCTATCGTGCCGATTCTCATGTTCGCGTTTGCGCTTCTGGGCATGGCTCTCACCGTATTCTTCCCGGAGTACCTGGCGCAGGTGCAAGACCAGATCAACCAAGCGCTGTCCGGATCTGGTGACGCCGCGGAATCGCTCACCACAACCATCAACGAGGCACTCAACAACTGGCAGGGCATCGGTATCGTCGCAATCCTGACCGCGGGTTACTCTGGTTCCGGCTGGGTGGGGAACCTGAAGAAGGCCGTCCGAATGATGTGGCGGGAGAACCCCGTCGACGAGGACCGCAAGGGCAACCCAATCGTCGACATCTTGCAAAACATCGCAATTTTCCTGGGACTGCTGGTCACGTTGCTGCTCGGCATCATCGTGGCGCAAGCAGGTTCGAGTGCATCGGAGCTCGTGGTCGAGTGGCTCGGACTTGGTGCTATCCCGGGCATTGGGTTCCTGATGCGGCTCGCCACGATCTTGATGACGTTCGTTGCGTCCTGGCTGCTCGTCGCATTCCTGTTCTTGACGCTTCCCGACCCCAATGAGAAGGCAGATTGGAAGACGTGGCTCATCGGCGTCACCATCGGCGCCTTGTTGATCACTATCTTGCAGCAGTTGGTGGGTACCTTGATCGGTGTCTTCGCCGGCAATGCAGCGGCAGCCGTATTCGGTTCGCTCATCGTCATGATGCTGCTGATGAACCTGCTCGCGACGGTGCTGCTCATGGTGTCCGCATGGATTGGCACGGCGGCGAGCCGTCGTCAGGACAGCAAGGTGGAACACGCTCGCGCCTCGGAGATGGCAGCTGCTCGCTCTGCCGTTGCGCTCGCGTTCGCAGAAGACGCAGACGAAGGCCCCTCCATGGTGCGCCAAGACGTCGCGGAGCGCGGTGTGCGGGCGGGCCTCGGCGTCGGATACGCAACCGGTACCGCCACTGGCGTGGGCGTGGGCGCGCTCATCGCTGCGCTCGTCGCGTTCCTGACCAAGATCTTTCGACGCTGAATCGCACTAGCTGCATACGAAAGGAGGGGCACCCGACCAGGGCGCCCCTCCTTTTGCTTCAACCGTTAGTGTGCGGTTGCGGCTTCAGGGAAATCCTGTCCAATCTCGGCCAGTAGATCCTTGTACCACTGCTGGTTGATATCGAAGGCTTTGCCGCCCTTGACGCGGTCGAAAGCGATGGCCGACAACTGGTCGCCATTCTCTTCATCCTGACCAATAACGCCGGATTCGCCACGTAGCGCACAGTCGACGGCGAGGTCGGTGCACTGCTTGATGAGATCCAGGTCCTCCTGGTTGGCGGCAGCAGAGCGGGAGTAGTAGCCCGACTTCTGCACCATGACCTTCTCGGCCTTCAGCTGCTCGGCGAACTTGGATCCGAACCAGGCACCGGGGTTCACCTTGTCGAGCTTCACGTGGCCGAACGGGTCACGGGGAACCTCTTCGCCTGCAGCCTCCATCTCGGCGACGATCGAGTCGAGGCCAGCGCCTTCCGACAAGAAGATGGTCACGTTGCCGACCTCGTCCATGACCTTGTTGAGGCGCTCCGCTTCCTTGGCGATGTCGATGTGGCCTTCTGGTACGAAGACTGCGTGGATGTTCCAAGCCTCCTTGGAGAGGCCAATTTCTGGGAGCCACTGCTGTTCGCCAACCCACTCGTGGTACTTCTGTGCGGTGGCAGCGGTCAGCCAGCCGCAGTGGCGGCCCATGACCTCGTGGATGATGAGCATCCTAGAGCCAGAGTTGTGTTCGGCCACGATGTTCTTCGCAAACCGTGCACCCATGTCGGCGGCAGTCCATGCGCCGAGAGACTGGCGGATCGGAACCACGTCGTTGTCGATGGTCTTCGGGAGCCCGACGACTGTGAGGCCGTAGTCGTGCTCCTGCAAGTAGGCGGCAAGATCTGCGGCGGTGGTGTTGGTGTCGTCGCCGCCAATGGTGTGCAGCACGTCGACGCCGTCCTCGACGAGACGATCTGCGGCAACCTTCAAAGGATCGTCGCCTTCTTGCACCAAGCCACGCTTCACAAGGTCCTTGACGTTTGTGAGCTTGACGCGGGAGTTGCCGATGGGCGAGCCGCCGTAGCGGTGGAGGAGGTCTGCATGCTTGCGAACTTCGTCGCCGACGACGAGGAAATCGCCCTTCAGCAGGCCCTGGTAGCCGTGGCGGTAGGCGATGATTTCAACTTCCGGCGCCACAGCGGTGTACTTCTCGATCAATCCGCCGATGGCGGACGAGAGACAGGGAGCAAATCCACCTGCGGTGAGAATGGCGACCTTCTTGACCATGAAGAGTCCTTTCGTGTTCGAACATAGAGTCGTCCCTACCAGCCTATTGCACGTTCTCCACAGGGGATGCGCGGGGCATGGAGTTGCACCCCATTCGCTGCCAAGATTGCTCCATGCGCAATCAAAGAGGCTTGGCGCCGTCCGTAGAAGCAGTCGTCATTATCCCGGGGCTGGTGTTGCTCGTCGGCCTCGTCGTGGTGCTTGCCAGGGTCGCCATCGCACAACACGACGTGACCGCCGTCGCAGGCGATGCCGCCCGAGCGGTGTCCATTGCCCGCAGCGGCGCACAGGCTCGCGCGGAGGTGCCCGCTGTGGTCGAGACGCAGCTTCGTGCGCACGGTGTGGAATGCGCGCGCAAACACGTCGCCATTGATGCCGCCGGGCTCCGCGCTCCGCTCGGAAGCAGCTCGACGGTGAGCGTCACCGTCGAGTGTGCCCTGGCCATGTCAGATGTGCTGTTGCCCGGAATACCCGGAACCATATCGGTGCGCGCACGCGTCGAATCCCCGGTTGACAAGTATCGCGGGCGGTAGACTCGCCGCATGGATCGAAAGTTTGGCAAGTTCACGGTTGCTCCGCTCGGTTTCGGCGCGATGCCGCTGTCCTTCAAAGACGAAACCGATGACCCTTCGACGGTGATCCACGCTGCGCTTGACTCCGGGATCACGCTGATCGATACCGCAGACATTTACGCCCCGAGCTGGGATCAGATGGGGCACAACGAACGCCTCGTTGCCGAAGGGATCCGCACCTACGACGGCGACACGTCGCGGGTAGTGGTAGCGACGAAGGCTGGCATCACGCGCGCCGAAGGCGAGCAGTGGGGCCGGTGCGGCACTCTCAGTTACCTGCGCGAAAGAGCAGAAGCGGCGCGCCGCAACTTGGGCGTCGAACAGCTCGATCTGCTGTACCTCCACCGTCCGGACCGGTCGATCAGGTACGCGGAATCCATCGAGGCGCTGCAGCAGCTGAAGGCTGATGGCCTCGTCGCTGAAGTAGGAATCTCGAACGCGAACGTGGAAGAAATTCAGCTTGCTCTCGACGTGTTGGGCCCAGGTGGTCTCGCCGCGGTCCAAAACGAGTTCTCACCCTGGTTTCACCACACGAGCAAGCCGGAGATGGATCTCTGCGCCGAGGTGGGCGTCGCGTTTGTTCCATTCTCACCGCTCGGCGGCACCGGTGGGGGAGCGAAGCGCCTCGATCAACGCTTTGCATCCATCCGGAAGGCGTCGGAGCAGCTCGGCATCAGTGCGCAGCGCGTCACGCTCGCGTGGGAGCTGTCGCTGGGCTCGCATGTGATTCCCATCCCGGGCGCCTCGCGAGTAGCCTCAATCACAGACTCCGCGGCGGCGATCACCGACGAGTTGCCCTCCGAAATTTTGGAGTCCATCTCCGCGGAAGTGTTCTGAGCATGGCTCGCTACTACGACGTACACCCCGTCAACCCGCAGCCCCGCAGTATTTCCCAGGTGGCTGCGATCCTGCACGACGGTGGCCTCGTCGTATATCCGACTGATTCTGGCTTCGCTCTCGGCGCCGTGCTCGGGAATGCGAAAGGGATCGAGCGCATCAAAGCGATTCGCCAGCTCGACGACAAGCACAATTTCACGCTCGTCGTCGACGAATTCGCGAAGCTTGGCCACTACGTCGAAATGGATAACTGGGTGTTTCGGGCAGTGAAAGCCGCTACGCCTGGCCCGTACACCTTCATTTTGAAGGCGACGCGTGAGGTGCCGAAGATGATGCAGCACCCGAAGAAACGCACGGTGGGCGTGCGCATTCCCGCGCATGTCACGTCGCTAGCACTACTTCGGGAGTTGGGGGCGCCGCTGCTCAGTTCGACGCTGTTGCTTCCTGGAGTAGACGAATCTCCGACGGAGGGTTGGGAAGTCAAGGAGCTCCTGGATCACCAGGTGGACGCAGTATTGGATTCTGGCGACGTCGGGATAGATCCCACCACCGTCGTCGACATGACAGGCGATGAGCCGGAGGTGCTGCGCCGTGGTTCTGGTGACCCTAGCCCATTTGAATAGCGGCCTAGTCGTCCTTGCGGGTGAAGGGAATCGCTCCTCGATAGCGGATAGGCGAGCCCTCGACGTACTTCTGTGTTGCTTCAAGTGCCCCCGCTAGCGTGAGGATGAAGTACACGATGCCTGCCAGCGTGAATATGGCCCCGAATCCACCGATGAGGTTGGTCATGACAGCTCCGCCACCGAAGATGATCATGCGGGTCAGGCCCATGTTCATGGTCTCACGCAGGTGCTGGTCGTAGAGCTGTTCCTTGCCCTTGTCGACGAAGAAGAAGATCACGGATGCGATCGGGACAAACAATGACAGCCATGTGTTGAGCTTGTGTGCAGAGAGGTGTACCTGCCGCTCGGGCGGGGCGACGAATGGGCGCGTCGCGGGCACATGGGGGTGGCTGGAGTGAGTGAGAAACGGATTCTCGTACACACCCGAGTAATACCCCTGATCGCTCTGGGTGTGGGCGTGTGGTGTGTACGTCGCGTCTTGTGTGGTTGATGAGTAGCGAGGTGAAGTAAACGGGTTTGTCGGGCTGGTTACCGGCTGCGGACCGGGCTTGGAAGAGTGTTCGGGTGCCTGCGGTGGCTCCACGGAAGCGCTGGACTCGTCGATATCTTGATAGGGATCTTGTTCGGCCATACTCTCTCCTTCCCGATACTCCCAGTCTAGTGGCGCTGCCGAGGCGCTAAGCTTCGCGCCATGCAACTAGGCTTTGATCGAGAAAAATACCTCGCAATGCAGTCGGAGCACATCGCCGAGAGGCGTGCGCAGTTCGGTGGCAAGCTCTACCTAGAATTTGGCGGCAAACTCTTCGACGACATGCACGCGTCGCGAGTGCTTCCAGGCTTCACCCCTGACAACAAGATTTCCATGTTGGAAACCATGCGCGATGAAGTTGAGATCGTCATTGCCGTGAGCGCCAAGGACATCGCGGCAAAGAAGCAGCGGGCAGACTTGGGCATCCCCTATGAAGAAGACGTGCTTCGACTGATCGACGCGTTTCGTGGGCGCGGGTTGTACGTCGGAAGTGTGGTTATCACGCAGTCGACGGAGGACAACGCTCCCGCGAGAGCGTTTCGTCGCAAGTTAGAGCGGCTTGGATTGCGCGTCTACCGGCACTATCCAATCAAGGGATACCCGAATGATGTCCGTCACGTCGTGAGCGATGCGGGACTCGGCAGAAACGACTATGTCGAGACCGAGCGCGACGTCGTCGTCGTGACCGCGCCTGGCCCTGGTAGCGGCAAGATGGCGACGTGTCTCTCGCAGCTGTACCACGACCATAAGCGCGGAATAACCTCCGGATATGCCAAGTACGAGACCTTCCCGATTTGGAATCTCGCGCTCGACCACCCCGTGAACATCGCCTACGAAGCGGCGACCGCGGACCTAGACGACGTGAACCTGATTGACCCGTTCCACCTCGCGGCGTACGGCAAGCAGTGCGTGAACTACAACCGTGATGTTGAAGTATTCCCCGTCTTGAATCAGCTATTCCAGAGCCTGCTAGGGGAGTCGCCGTATAAGTCACCCACGGACATGGGCGTCAACATGGTTGGGTTTTGTATCAGCGACGATGAGGTGTGCCGTGAGGCATCGAAGCAGGAGGTAATTCGACGCTGGTACAAGGCCGTCGTGGAGGAGAAGGCTGAGGCGCTGGAACCACATGCTTCCGAAAAGATCGCACTGCTCATGAGCCAACTAGGCATCAGCGTGGATGATCGACCGGTGGTGCTGCCCGCCAAGAATGTGGCGAAGAAGACGAAGGGCCCTGCTGCAGCCATGAAGCTGCCCGATGGTCGGATTGTCACCGGCAAGACTTCGGCACTGCTGGGGGCATCGTCGGCCATGTTGATCAACGCGCTGAAGGCCCTGTGCGATATCGACGACGACGTGGATCTGCTGTCTCCAGAATCGATTGAGCCAATCCAATGGCTGAAGACGCAGGTGCTCGGGTCGCAGAACCCACGGTTGCATACCGACGAGGTGCTCATTGCCTTGGCCGTCAGCGCCAAGTCTGACGCTATGGCCGCCAAAGCCATGGAGGGTTTGCAACAGCTACGTGGGTGTGACGTGCACGAGACCGTGATCTTGGGGCCCGTCGACGAGAATATCTTCCGACAACTGGGCATCCATGTCACCACCGAACCCGTGTATCAAACCAAGAAGCTCTACAGAAAGCGCTAACCCGAGGTCTTCGGGTCACAGTTGCGTCACGGCGCGCGCCTGCTCTTGCGTCTCGGAGTCCGCAGGATTATGATCGTGTAATCGATTCCACGCGAAGTTGCTGGAAACTAGAGGAGTTGCAATGAAGAACTACGGCAAGCACGGATCCAGCTTGCGAGATCTGCCCCGACTTCGTGATACGAAGCGTCGGAGGGTGTCGTCCTACGACGTCACTGGTGGCAATGAAGACCGCATCACGCTCGAGCCAGGGCAGACGGTGGAGTTTGCCAATATTGAAGGCGCGGGCTCGGTCAACCACATCTGGATGACCGTCGCACCGAAGTTTCCTCCAGGCCCCGAGACCAAAGACAATGCCTTCATGCGCAAGCTCGTGCTTCGCGTGTACTGGGACGGCAACGAGCATCCCAGCATTCTCGTGCCGCTGGGCGATTTCTTCGGCATGGGCCATGCCCGCACGAGGAATTTTGCCTCGTTGCCGCTGCAGATGAGCCCGCAAGACGGCAAGTCGCTCAACTCGTTCTTCCACATGCCTTTTGCGGATGGCGCGCGATTTGAGATCACCAACGAGTCCGAAGAGCTCGTGATCTGGTTCTACTTCTACATCGACTACGAAGCCTTCGACGAACTCGAAGAAGGCTTGGGGCGTTTCCACGCCTCATGGCACCGAGAGAACCCCACCGACGGCATCGAACAGGGGGAGCTCACCAACCCTGAATACCTGTTCGAGGGGAAGAACACCACTGGTGACGGCAACTACGTCATCCTCGACACGAAGGGCCGCGGCCACTACGTCGGTTGCGTCTTCAATGTCACGAATCTTCGCCACACGGAGGACTGGAACTGGTACGGCGAAGGCGACGACATGATTTTCGTCGACGGCGAATCCTGGCCGCCGAACCTCCACGGCACTGGCACTGAGGACTACTTCAATACCGCCTGGTGCCCCTCAGAGGAGTACAACGCGCCATACCACGGCATCACCTTGCCCGGCGGTGAGAATTGGGCTGGTCAGATTTCCTATTACCGTTTCCACGTCGAGGATCCGGTCATGTTCCAGGAATCCATCCGCGTCACCATCGAACACGGGCACAACAATCACCGCAGCGACGACATCTCGTCGGTGGCGTACTGGTACCTCGACGGCATCGACGAGACCCTCACCCTTCCTCCAGTCGAAGAACGTATGCCGCGACTCGGCTGACCAACACGTCAAACCAACTCAGTGATCTGCGAAGGAGCAGCATCGCAGGCTGTAACGAGGCAGCCAACCAACAATGAAGGAGTTCACAATGAAACGACGCACATTCACCGCACTCGCGGCTTCGCTCGCAGCTGGTGGCGCGCTGACCGCTTGTGGTGGCGGCAGCGCACCAGGGGAGAAAGCCAACCCCCAGGCCAAGGGGCGCACTACCGTCAATTTCTGGGGCACTGTCTGGACCACCCCTGAAAACGCTTGGTACAAGAAGACTGTCGAAGACTTCAATAAAGCCCAGGATGAAGTCTGGGTCGAGTACCAGGTGGTTCCTGGTGACGCCTGGGATCAGAAGCTGAAGGCTGCTCAGGCAGCTGGCAATGCGCCTGATATGTACGTGTCTGCTGGACGTATTGATACCGCCGCACGCACGAAGCTTCTGTATAACCTCGATGACCTGCTGAGCGACAAGATGAAGGGCATCAGCGACACCGCTAAAGAAGTCTGTCAATATCAGGGCAATTTCTATGGTGTGCCACTTCTGCTGGAGCCACAGGTCTCCATGTTCTACAACAAGGAGATGTTCGAGAAAGCAGGGCTGGACCCGAACAAGCCACCGAAATCTTGGGACGAGTTGTACGCGGCATGTGAAAAGCTGAAGCCCACGCTCGGGAATGGCCAGTTCTGCATCAGCACCGCAGCCGATGCCGGCACCTTTGGATGGACGACGGTCTCCGCACAGATGCATGTCGCTGGACACTTGCCTATCTCCGACGATTGGTCCAAAGCGGATGCCACGGATCCCAAGTACGAGGAGCTGATTGGTTTCTATCGCAAGCTGATGGAGAACCAGTGGGCACCTAAGCAGGCTTTGGGCCCTGGTAACTCCGCGCAGCCGTTCGGTGAGGGCAAGGTGGCGATCTTGTCGCAGGGTTCCTGGGGAATGTCCGAAATCGCAGCTGACTATCCCGACATGATGGAGAAAACCGGCTATGCCCCCTGGGTGACTAGCGATGGCGATCAGACTCAGACGGTCTCTACTATCGGCAACCAAAAGTGGGTGATCGATGCGAAGGCTAAAGAACCCGAAGCAACTGCGAAGTTCATCGAATGGGCACTGCTTGGAGATCCACAGGTGCTGAAGCCATTCTTCGTCGACACAAAGTTCACCAAGGCCCCTGCCCGCCAGGAAGTGATCGATGTTGTGAACAGCGATCCGGGAGCGAAGGAAGCACACTGGTCGAGTGTCGTTTTTGATGACATCGTTCCCGCTTCAGTTCCCGAAGCGCAGTATCCATGGGATGTGAATGAGGCTTTCGGTACGGCTCTGGAGCAGGGAATGCTCGGCGCCAAGTCCCCAAAGGATGCCTTGGCGGAAGCGAACGCAAAGATCCAGAAAGTCATTGATCGCGAGGACCTTCCGAAGGTACGCGCAGAAATGAATGGTTAATTCGTTCAATCGTTCCGAAAGGGGAATGAGTCTTGACCGCATCGGTTGAGGTACAGGACTCTCGTCGCCGGCGCCCCGTCAGCGGGCGCCGGCGGCAGGACACGCGGGTTGCCTACCTCATGCTGGCCCCCGTCCTCGTACTGCTCAGTATTTTCGTTATCTGGCCCGCGATTCAGGCCATTATTCTCAGCTTTTACGACTGGAGTTTCTACGCAGAATCGGAATTCGTAGGATTCAAGAACTTCAAGGATGTTCTCACGGATTCGCAGTTCTGGGACGCGATTATCCGTGGTCTTGTTTTCGTATTGATGACTGTGCCAGTGTTGCTGGTGTTGCAATTCATTGTTGCGACGTTGGCGACATCTGTATCTAAGCGGATCTCATCTCTGCTGAAAGTGAGTATCTATATCCCGTCAATCATTTCTGGTGTCATCGCCTCCATCACATTCGCGCTCATTTATGATTACTCTGGTGGTCTATTGAATGCGTTGATTAATGTTTTCGGTGCGCCGAACCAGGCATGGTTAGGAGATCCGCGCTGGGCGCTGGCAGCGATTGCCATGCCCGCCATCTGGCTTGGGATGGGAATCGGAACCCTGATCATGATCGCAGCCATCCTCGATATTCCCGGTGAGCTGTACGAGGCTGCATCCTTAGAAGGAGCAAACTGGTGGCAACGCACGATCAACATCACGATTCCGCAAATGAAGAACGTACTGCTCTACCTGCTGATTACTAGTTTCGTGGGTTCAATTCAGCAGTTCGAGCTACCTCTCGTGATGACCAGTGGCGGCCCAAACCATGCCACTGAACTTCCAAACCTCTTCATCTTTAACCACTTCCGAGGAGATACGTACCAGGGATACTCGCTGGCCGCCGCTCTATTGCTCTTCCTCGTGTTGGGAACGATTTCGTCGATCGTCTTCAAGGTGGTCAATTCTGAGAAGTTGGTGGACTGAGATGACGCCTGTAGCAAATGACAACACTATGGTGCCACCTCTTGCAGAGGTGGACGAGCCTCAGAAATCGAAGGCTACCAAACGCCGCAAGAAGCCTATCCACGCCTCTGACATCATCAAGTTCATCGTTAAGACCCTGGCAACGATCATCATCGTGTTCTTGGCGCTTTTCCCGCTGTTGTGGATGTTTATCTCTGGGTTCAAGACGAGAACTGAGGTTGTGAAGACCCCGTTCCAGTTCTTCCCTGAGGTCTGGCGTTGGGAAAATTACCAGGCGCTGCTCGGCGACCCCGCATTCCTACGGACGATGCTCATCACGGGTGGCGGCGCAGTCGTATTCACCGTCGGAACGTTGTTCATAAACTCTCTGGCTGCATATGCATTCGCTCGACTCGAGTTCCGTGGAAAGAAGATTGTGTGGCCCATCGTTCTCGGAACGATGTTCATCCCAGGCATGACCATCTTGCTGACTTCGTTCATCGTCGTCACGAAGTTGGAGATGCTCGATACTTTCTGGGTTCTTCTTCTCCCCGGGCTGGCTGGTGCTGGACATATTTTCTTCATGCGGCAGTTTTATCTCAATATTCCTTCGAGCCTGGAGGAGGCGGCGGTCGTCGATGGGTGTGGACCCTGGGGTGTATACGTTCGGGTGTTCCTCCCGCTCTCGAAGGCGCCTTTCGTCGTCGTCGGGATGGGCGCTTTCATGGGATATTGGAACTCTTTTGTG
The DNA here is from genome assembly GCA_032576855.1 of Propionibacteriaceae bacterium. GTDB lineage: Bacteria > Actinomycetota > Actinomycetes > Propionibacteriales > Propionibacteriaceae > Arachnia. The sequence goes on along the minus strand of JAWFWL010000002.1, from coordinate 34,210 downwards.
TGGCCCGTTCTGACCATCACGTCGCCGGAGATGTTTCAGGTTCAGCAGTATCTTGCCGCATTTCGTGGTGAGCGAGCATCCGAGCTGGGATTGCTGATGGCGGGTTCTGCTCTCGCAGCCACTCCCATACTTGTCATCTTCCTTATCTTCCAGAAGCAAATCATTGCCAATGTGAAGATGTCCGGATTGAAGTAGGTCGGGATATCCCCCTGGTGGGGCTGTTGAAATACCAGCCCCACCAGGTTCTACAACTAAAGAATAGCCACGCTGATTGGACGGATTGTGAGTCCGCCGCGTCCCCAGCCGCCGCCAGAGATCCAGGTGCCCTCGTCGCTTTCGATGAGTTCGGCACAGTGTTCGTCGAGGTCGACGTCGATGAGGTTTAGTGCATCGAAGTGCAGGGGGTCGCTTGATGCATAGGCCAGGGTCCTGTCGTATTCCCCGGATTCGCAAACGAAAAGGATGAAAACTCCGTTCTCGAGTTGGATTACGAATGGTGATTCAGTTGGTCCGCCAAAGGTGCCTGTCACACCGGAATCGAATGCGACGACGGGCTCGCTCCACTCCTGCAAATCGGGGCTGGTGCGGGCCGCAACCTGGTGGGTCCCTCCGTCGGGTTTCGAGGTGCGGGTGTAGTACATCACCCACTGGTCTCCAGCCTTCAGCACCATCGGATCGCGCGCATCGAAGCCGTCGGTGAAGAGCGCGCCGCTGGCGCTGTGTTCCCAAGTGAAAAGGTCTTTGCTGGTAGCGCACTCGATGCGGTACGCCTCGTGGTCCTCGGTGCCACCGCAGTAGAACATCAGATATGTATCGTCGACGCGGATGACGTGTGGGGCCCAGACATGGGTTTCCCCGATGTCTTCGCGTGCGTGCAATACGGCCGGATGCACTGTCCACGACCCATCGAGTGATGGAGCGCTCGCGTGCAGGAAAAATTTCTCATCTAATGGATTGGCAGGTTCTGCATGCCATATGCCAAACACGTGCCAATTGCCGTCGTGGTCTTGAACAAAAGTATGGTCGTTGATATACCAATCCTGGCCGGGCTCAGGGGAGGCGGAAAGCAGTCGCCTTTTCTCTCCGGCAGTGATTGCAACAGTGTCTTGGATCATGTCTCTAATCTTACGTGATTTCCATGGCACGCTCATGCCTGATCTGGAGTTACGATAAGGTGTATTCATCGTCGAAGTTTGGTGCACATGGGGCACCGCACAACGCATTTCCAAAGGTGGATTTTCATGCAGGGCCCTGAATGGAAGATCAATCGAAGAATCGCTGTTGCAGGCGCTATGGGAGCGCTCTCCCTTCCTGCGATTTCAGCATGTTCCAAAGAAGATCCGGTGTGCCGTCGAGTAGAGCGAATGGGGCCAGTCACCGGTCCAGACCTCACCACCACATTCAAAATGGAGGCAACAGACCTGGGCATTCCAATCACAACCCCAGACGGACGCATCCTGTTCATCTTTGGCGATACCTTCGAGGAAGCCTTCGTGCCAGGAGGCAACTGGCGCTCACCAGTGGGGCTGTTTGCTGATCCGAAGACCGCCACGAAGGGCATCGAGTGGACGTCGGCTGTGGGAGGCGACGTCGCGAAACAACTCGTCGACTACGCCCACGACGATGGCACGCTCTCGACGATCTTGCCGGCGGATGCCGTCGTCGTTGGAGACACCATCTACCTCTGGGTCATGATCAACGCAGGGCTCGGCAACGTGCTGCACACCGAAATCTGGACGTCGAAGGATTCGGGTGAGACGTGGGACCGCACGAAGAAGATGTTCGACATGCACCACATGGATGGCCGCATGCAGCAGTGCACCTGGGCGCTCGGCGACGACGGTAAGTACGTGCATATGCTCACCACCGGCTTTCAGCGCGACAAAGCAGCCATCGCGGCGCGTGTGCCTGCTGATCGCATCCTCGAGCCTGAGGCCTACGAGTTGTATCAGGGCGACGGAAAGTGGGGGAGTGACGCTCCCGTCGACATCATCCCTGGCAAGGTGGGGGAGATGTGCCTGCGCAAAGTCGACTCCCAATGGATGCTCACCTGGTTCAACGCCGGGGAGTACCGCGTGGACGCGTTGCGCGCCGACGAGGTGGTCAAGCTCGCAGATGCCAAGGCCGTCACGCTCATCCACGGCGGGGAGTGGGAGAAAGAAACCGACGACCACATGGCCCAGCTCTACGGGCCCTACATCATTCCGGGCAGCACCATGAACGAACTGCACATGGTGGTTTCGCAATGGAATACCGAAATGGGTTGGCCGTACCACGTGGAGCAGTTCAAGATCCGATATCCGTTCGAGGAAGTGTGCGAGCAATGATGCACGTCGAGGCAGCGTCATGAACCACCGAGTCACCATGAAAGACATCGCTCAGGCCAGCGGGGTGTCCGTCGCGACGGTATCGCGCGTGCTGAACGGCAACCCGCGCGTCGCGCCTGAGCTCGTGGAACGCGTGGAGCGGGAGATTCGCGATCAGCAGTACCGCCCCAACGGGGTGGGGCGTGCGTTGCGGAAGCAGCGCGGCGACCTGTGGGCGGCCATCGTGCCAGACGTACGCAACCCGTTCTTTCACCGTCTGCTCGAATCATTCGAAAAGGTGGCCCACCAGCACGGTTACTCCGTGATGCTGTGCAACACGCACGAGGATCTTGCTCTGGAGCGCTCCGCCATCGACGCCGTCATCTCCCACCAGGCGGCGGGGGTGCTCGTCGCCGCGGTATCTGCGACGAAGACGTCACTGCATCCGCTGCAGCTGCAGGGTATCCCTGTGGTCTCCGTCGACCGCCTCGTCACCGATTTCAGCGGTGACCGCATCAACGTCGACAACCGCGTCATCGGCACCATGGTCGCCGAACACTTCCTGGAACAGGGCTGGCGCAGCCCCGTGGTTGTCGCCCATGAGGGCAAGCTCAGCCCGCTCGATGAGCGAGTGCGGGGATTCGTCGACGCGATGCACGAGCGTGGCATCGACGTGGCTGCGTCGCGAGTGCTGCACCTGCCCTTTGAGCCCACATCGACGCCCGACGAACTCGTCGCGGCGATGGCTGATGCGAGCATCGACTCGGTGTTTGCCGTCACCAACACCCTGTCAGCCGAGGCCTATCGCGAGCTTCGACGGGCTGGCCGCCGGATTGGCGACGACGTGGCCCTCGTCGGCGTCGATGACGACCGCTGGAACGTCATGGTGGATCCGCCTGTCACCGTGGTCGACCAACCGGCCGAGCACCTGGGGCAGTGGGCAGGCGAAGTCCTGCAGGGGCGCATTACGGGCAACGCGGCGCGCAACGCCCGCATGCTGTTGGAGCCTGAGTGGCGCATCCGCGCCAGCTCGCTGCGCACCACCAGCCCATCGTTGGCAGACGCAATGTAGCGACTACTACGCTTCCGGTGGCTGCTCTCGCACGATCAGCGCCATTGCGCCGAACGGCTGCACGGTGGCTGAGAAGCCGCCCAGATCGTCGACCTCGGCGATGCGGCGTCGGGTGGAGAGGTCGACGACGCGCCCGGCGGGGATCTCGTCGCTACGGATGTATCCGGAGAGCTTCTCGTCCGAGAAGTTGAGTAGCGTGATCTGCGTGTGGCCATCGCTCAGGCGGTTGACAAGGGCCAACAGCGCCTTGTGCGGCACCTCGGGCACGTCGACGAGTGAAGCCGTCGCGAGCGCGAACCGCTTGCGGACGTGGAGGATCCTTGACAGCTTGCTCGCAAACGACTGCGGATCGTCAAGCTGCTGGGGGAGCGAACCGTAGAGCGCGCGGGCGCGCGGCATGCCCGACGACGACTTCACAGCGTCTGGTGCTAAATCCATGAGATCGTAGGCGCCGCGCTCGATCCAGCGAGTATCGCCATCCTTGACGAGCTGTTTGACGTCGTCGATGTCGACGGGGAGCGCGCCGACGAGGTCCCAGCCCGACAGCGCAAACACGCCGGGCTGCCACGCGTTATACGCGGCGAGGAGGAGATGCGCTGCCTGGATGCGCTCGACGTCGGCGTCTTCGATGGCGTCTAGATCACGGATGCCGAGGCTTGCTGTGATCACCGAGGCCGTGGTGCAGGCGATGCCGTTGGTGGTGAACACTCGGTTGTAGGGTGCGGCGTCGCCGGTGAGTGTCTCGCGCATGGTGGCGCGCACGTGGTCGGCGAGCTCCAGGCCCGTGTACGTCTCCCCGCCGAACTCGTACTCGTCGTCGCGGTGGCGGGCGGTGAAGTGCACCAGCTCGTAGGTGAGCTCGTCGTGGTTTTGGAGCGCGTGCACCAGCGATGCCTGGTCGATGCCGAGCCGCATGGCTTCACGCAGTGTGAGGCGGAGGAACTCGGTATCTTGCGTAGCCAGAGCGAATTGGTACGCGGGGCGGGTGATGAAGTCGTAGCTCAAATCGGGGCCGACGGCACCCGTCGCGGCGATGTCGTCGATGGAGAGATTGAGCTCTTGGAACGTGAAGCCGCCGACCTTGCGCACCATCGACCCGATGAGCTGGTTGGCTGCCTGCGAGAGCGGGTGCCCTTCGGACCAGGCGGGGGAGAGGTCGATCGATTTTTCTACGCCGAGGAAGCCGTTGGCGTCGAGGCGTAGCCCGCCGGATCCGAGGTCGAGTAGCGAGTGGAGGGCGTCGCCCATGACCAGGCGCATACCGGCGAACGTCGGGTCGAGCCAGTTGATCGACGGCTGGCCGTCCTTGAAATAGTGGAGGTACACCCAGCGACGTTCGATGCCGTCGCAATCATGGATGGGGCGGGTGACGGACCAGTTCGTTTCTTTCACGCCCGGCTCGTAGAAGATGACCCGTTGCAGCTCGCCGATGATGTACCCGGCGTCGGCGAGTGCGCGTTCGCTGGCCGGGTCGAGGTTGACCGAATCCTTACCCTCGGGCACGTCCGGCAGGAGGTGCCACGCTTCCTCGGGGATGTCCACCATGTGGTAGACGCCGGGGTAGTCGCCATAGTTCAGCTCGGCCAGTCGGAAATCGGCGCCCTTGCCCGTGTGACCAGGCACGATGTCGTCGATCACGGTGCCGTCGTGCGATGCCGCGTTCTCGCACATGGCGCGGAACTCTTCCTCCTTGCCGAACAGCGAGTCGATGCCCATCGAGATGCGGTCGAAGTGACCGTCGACGCTGGGGGTGTGGTCCCATCCCGAGATGCCTCCGGCGAGCTTGACCGGCCCGGTGTGGACGGCGTCGATGCCGATGGATGAGAACGCTTCCCATAAGGCTTCGTCGCCGAGCACGCCCAAGAATGACTGTCTGCGAGCACCAATGAGGCTCAGTGGGTAGGCCGTGTACCACACCGACGCCTGCTCGGCGGCTGCGCGCGGGTCCGGCGACGCGAATGCGTTGGCCCACATGAGGTGATTGCCCGCGAGCTGTCTGGAGAGTCTGGATGCGTCGGCGAGCATCGATTGATCCTCAAGCCATTCGACGTAGGCTCGGTTGCGACCGTCGGCCTCAAACGGTGGCGGGGGTACGTGTTCGGATCGCTTGGCTTTGCGGCTGGCCCTGGGACGAAGTCGGGCCGGACGAGCAGCAAAGCGTTGCTGATCGAAGTTCAGCTCGGCGTTGAGATCTTCCTCAGGGGCTTCGTCAGGCATGGGCTGTTCTGGCGCGCTGGTCACAGCCTCACGATAGCCAATGGGGTAACGTCACCGCAGTTCCTGGAGCTCGCGTCGATGCATCACCAGTGTTTCGACGCCTTCAGCTGCGGGGGAGCCGAACCACAAGGTCGGAATGAACCCGTTCTTTTCCAGTACCCGACGAGAAGCGTGGTTGCGATGGTCCGGGCATGAAACCACGCCGGTTGCCGCCGGAAACATCCACTGGCTGAGTTCCACCAGCTCCTGGACCAGAATCGTGCCGAGTCCTTGACCAATCAGCGTGGGCAGGCCGATACAAAAGTCCACACCGACGTCGGAGGCCTGAGCGGGAATCACGTCACCAGGGGGAAGATCGGCGACGCGATAGAGCTGGGCATACCCGACGTCGACGCCTCGGCGATGCAAGACCAGCATCCGAACGGGGGACCTGCCATCCAGGCGTGGGCCGAAACGTTCTTGGGCTTCAGCAAGCGTGAGCTTCGGAAACCACGGCGCAGCGGCAGGGGACTGCTGCCATGCGACGACATTGGGAAGATCGTCTATGCGCAGCGGCCGGAACGTGAACATGCCTCGAGCCTAGAACGTGGCTGCAGACGCTGTGCATCTCAGCAGGTGAAGGTGAAGCTGGTGGGCCACATTTGACCTTGTTGCTGTTGCGTCACGTCGAAGACCAACGTGGTCTGACCGTCGGCGTGTGTGAGCGAGAATCTGGGTCTGTCGAGGGGATGCGTCACAGTCGAAGCCTTCTGAGCGAACTGCGCCCACCGTAGCAACCGTGCAATCAGCGATTGTTGGCAGAAGAACCTGGGTCAGCGACAGGCAGGGAAGTAGCGTGGCCGAGAACCGCTGTCCTTCAACACGAGGACTCCTGGGTTGGTTCGTCAGGTATCTGTCGTGGGGGCAGCATGAATTCGACGTAGAAGTAGAGTTCCTTCCTTCCCCTGCATTCGGCACTCACTGGCACGTACCCCCAGTCTGCTAGGCCGGGTTCTGCGGGGAGTTGATGGACTAGCTCGCCACTGGCTGAAAGGAAGTTCAGATGACCCCGCGACAGACTCATGGCGACGTGTTCGGGAAGGGCCGATGTCAGCGCCCACGACGAGATAACGTGGAGAGGATTGCTTCCGTTCCTTGGGTAGGTTTTCACATGGGGCAAGGTGATCTCAAAGGGCAATGCGGATGGCTGGTAGGGCATGGGCCGAGGAATCGAATGGAAGTGCTTGTCGATCTCCGGCATTCGCTCCATCAGCCTGTCACGCCACTGCTCGCGCGGCAGGAGATCGAGGCCGATCTCCTCCAACAGCACATGGTCATACCCTGCCTGTCCAGTCAGAAATCGTCCACGGGCCTTGATTCGGTAGCGGGTCACGTCGTCGCCGTTGTTCCACGAAAAGACGAGGCCGTCTTCAGTGTCGTAGCGGTCTTTCGTGATTGCCCCCAGCGGCGACGGCGCCGTGGGACGCTTGGCTGGAGGAACAATGGTCACTGTTCGTAACTCACCTCCGGCAGCAAGATGCTCGATGGCGTCGAGCACAGCCTGCATCACTTCCTTTGTCATGCCTCCTTGTCGGACGATGTTGTACGAGTCCGGTACGGGTTCCAGTCCTCCAAGGCGCACCCGGATCACCGTCAGGCCCGTCGCGCGCAGGCAGTCGTCTCGAAAGAGATCCTCAGCAGGGAACCCGAGAGTATGACTCGGCCCACCCCTCCTGTGTGCCGGGGCGTCCACCTCGATGACCACGTTTCCGACCGTGAGGTCGGGAGTGATCCACCAGACCTTGCCCTCTTGTTCGATTAGGTTGGGAACCTCGTGCATGAGTCGCTCAACGGGGACACTCTGGCTCTCCAAGAAGGTGCGCAGCCTATCCTCATTCTTGCTGGTCGATCGTGTATCACTACTGGCAGGACGTGTCTGGCCTTCGACGGGCGCGTCTGGTAGCGGCCAAGTACGCTTCCATTCTCTGCTGGCGGCGAGCATTGCGCCGCGGAAAGTTCGTACAGGGAAGGCAGGTGTAGGCTCGACCGGCTTCGAGGGGCCGTTGCGGCGAGCATCTCTCGCATCCTGCTGCTCCATTTGGGCGCGTTCGGGCTCACAGGTTGGGCATGCCCCCGCGGAGACTTCACCACAGCGCTGGAGTCGAAGGGAGCGAGAGAGCCGAGTCACCGGGTGCCCGCACTCGTAGACTGGACCAAACTCCTCGATCACGCATTGAGGACAGGCCCAGCGACCGTGACGATCCTTCCAGCGACGTGAGGCGGCGCGGGAGTTGGTTGCCTCCTCCCATTGGTGACCCTTTTCGCAGCGCCACTTCCGGGGGAGCGAGTTCTTTCGGGGTATCTGGGACAAGTCAAGGCCGTTGCTGGGGTCGAATTGTGCATGAGCCTCTTCGGGCCAGTTGTGCGTACCAATGGGGTCAGGAGTCCACATGCCTGATGAGAATAGGACGAGTGTCTGACAATCTCGGTGTTCTGCGGTGGCACATGTCGTCCTGCGCCTTTTTACTCGTGAACGCGAGCAACCTGCCTCCCGGACTTCGGGATCCGCACGATGGCTAGAGTCGACTCGCTGGGCGGGCTCAAGGCGCCCGAGGGCGTTCAAGCCTCAGTAGTTCTGCGCAAGATCGGAGGCATAATCGATCTCGACGTCACGCAGGCCCTCGCTGACAAACCGAGAGACCGACCCAGAGGTGGCCGACTGCACACGAACAACGTCTTCGTCTGTGAGAGGTTCGCTGGCAGTGCGCTGGGGTTCTGAGACAAATGACCTTCTCTCTAGTAGCTGACGGAGTTGTGTTGTGCCATCTGTCTGCGAAAGAGGCCAACTTCACTGAGCGGGGGGGGGGCACTGTCAGGTAGCCCCGTATCTGTCATCAGCATCTAGGGGTAGTGCCAAGTAGTTGCGAGACGTGACCACAGGACAGATTTCGCAGGTAGTTGGCACAATCCGCAGCCGCCTACGCCTCATCACCCAACTCCAGCATGGACGTTACTAGAGAAGCAAGGGCGCAGGACCAAGCATCACTGCGCGAGGCCAAAGAGCCTGGCTACAGTCCAGGCGCATGAAGAGAGCGACCAACTAGCAGACCCTGATCTCCACCGTCTTCGAGGCAGCCGATGGCGCCACGCAGAACCTCATCCACCTCGTCCCCGACCTCGACCGGGACCGCTGCGAGTACGCCGTGGCGCGCGTGTTGCTGGAGGAGTCGTGGGTCAGTGGTCGTTGACAGACTCTCAGCGACCCCGGATGGGCCAAACCGAACCTGTGGGGTTGTGGACAGCCCGGCAAGAATGGACGCATGAACACCGACGCGGAGTACCCCGGGGACCCAAGGCATCCTGAGCACACCGACTGGCTTCTTGAACTCGGGAGGGCTACCTACGCGGCTGCCGGGCTGTCCGGCATCGCTTTCGATCTCCTGCGGGTGCAATCAGGTTTCGAGTCCGGGGACCTGTACAAGGACCCTCTGGGAAGGTTGCTGGAGAAGTTGCGCACGTCGCCTCCCACCGTGGAGGGGATCGAGGACTTCATCGCTCTGGCCGAAGAGGCATTGGTGGTCCGCAACGATGTCCTGCACGCTCTCCCGGTACTGCACGGGTTGCATCGTCGTCGCAGTGACGACCTTGGCTACGTCCGCAACTACTACGACCTGAACTCGCTCCGCGAGGCGACGCAGGTCATGGAGAACGCGAGCCGGAAGGGCAACGAGGTGCTCTACGCCGATGGTGGTGAAGCCGTCAGGCGCTGGGTCGAGAGCGGCTGATCAGTTCGCCTCAGGGCGCACCGCGTTGGCGATCTTCACCGCCACCTGCTTCAGCGTGTCCTCCCCGGTGCTCAGTCCAGACCGGGACGCCAGCAGCGGGCTCTCATCACGGAGTTCCTCGTAGGTGATGCCGTGGACGACCGGAATCACCCGGTCTGTGGCGAGCAGCGCCGACAACTCCTTGTCCGCGATGCCCTCGGCGGCGAGGCTCTTCACGAGGTTCGGGGTGGCCAGCACGATGCCGATGTGTGACATGCGCAGACCCTTGTCGATCTCTCGCACCAAGGAGGTACCCAGGGCAACGTCCTTCTCCGAGAACCACACCTTCACCCCGTACCCCTCCAAGAGGTCGTGGAGTTCTTGCGCCGCTCCCTGCCGGTCGCCCCAGGCATGGCACAAGAACACGTCGCGACGCTCGGGATGCGCTGCCGCCTGGTGCTCGGCTTCGGTGGCCACCGAAGCCAAGGTGCGCTCCTCGGTGGCACGGTACGTGACGGTGGGACGACTGGCCGACTGCAACTTCCGGTTCGTGTCCCGCGCCCACTTGTCGATCTCGCGCTGAGCGGCCTGCTCGTTCCGACGTTGCTGAACTTTGGCGTCGCTCTGAGCCTTGCGCTGCGCAGCCTTCAGGTCGCGCTCGAACTGCTGCTCGGCCTTTCGGACCTCGCGCTTGATCTGCTGCTCGACCTTGCGCTGAGCCGCGCGCATCTGGGACATGATCTGGGACTGCGACGGCATTCGTGGTGTTGACACCTTTGGACTCCTAACTGATCGGTGGAGTCCAGCATGACAAGGAGCACTGACAGAACTGAAGGGATGAGTCGACAGAGGACGATATGCACCTCAACCGCGAGGAGCCGCTCCACCGTCCGCGAAGCCATCGAAAGTCCGGAGGTCCGCTTGGGCTCGGGGAAGCGGTCACGACGGCGCTGGGCGTCTCTGAGGCGGTCTTCTCGGTCCTCGGCCTCGAAGACCTTGGCAAGCGCTTCGAGTCCGGCCTGGAGGGGAGGGTGTCGTGGGGCTCCTGCTGGGTCATAACACCGCCTTGAGTTATCGATACCTATTCACAACGAAATGACATAATGTTGCTTATCGGACACTCGGTACCGTGTGGATTTGCGTACCTTTCTGGAGTAGGTAAACTTTTGGTTGGCATCAATTCTGAGTGTCTATCTCATGTCGAGATGATGGACACCGCAGCGAAAGGAGCAGCATGTCGCTGATCAACACCGAAATCCAGGACTTCACCGCACAGGCTTACCGCAATGGCGAGTTCGTCGAGGTCAGCAAGTCCGACGTTCTCGGCAAGTGGGCAATCTTCTTCTTCTACCCGGGCGACTTCACCTTCGTGTGCCCGACGGAGCTCGGCGACCTCGCTGACCACTACGAGGAGCTGCAGAAGCTCGGCGTCGAGGTGTACTCCGTCTCCACCGACTCCCACTTCGTCCACAAGGCATGGGCTGCGGAGTCCGAGGAAGTTGGCAAGGTGAAGTACTTCATGCTGGGCGACTCGAATGGTCAGCTCACCAATAACTTCGAGAACATGCGCGAAGGCCTCGGCCAGGCAGACCGCGCGACGTTCCTCGTCGATCCCGATGGCATCATCCAGTACATCGAGCAGAGCGCCGAGGGCATTGGCCGCTCCGCCGCTGAGCTGCTTCGCAAGGTGAAGGCTGCGCAGTACGTCGCTGCTCACCCCGGCGAGGTGTGCCCCGCCAAGTGGGAGGAAGGCGAGAAGACCCTCACGCCTGGCATTGATCTCGTCGGCAAGATCTGATCAGTTCCCAGCAACCAGCGACGGCGGGCGAGCAATGCGCTCGCCCGCCGTCGCAATGTCTCTCCCCCACACCAGGTAGCTAATTCACAGGAGTTTATTGATGGCTGAACACCTTCTCGACGAAAATCTCACCCAGCAGCTAGGCGCACTCATGCCTCGCATCACCGAGGAAGTGGAGCTCATCTACTCCATGGATGAGCGCGACGCATCCGCGAATCTCGAACAGTTGATGCAGGACATCGCTGCGCTGTCCGACAAGGTCACGGCACGCCGCGACGACGACGCTCACGAGCGGCAGCCGTCGTTCACCATTGCCCGCACTGGCACGGATATCGCCGTCACCTTCGCCGGCCTGCCCATGGGGCACGAATTCAGCTCGCTCGTGCTCGCATTGCTGCAGGTGGGCGGCAACCCCGTCAAGGAAGAGCAAGACCTCATCGACCAGGTGGTGGCACTCGACGGTGACTACGAGTTTGTCACCTACATGTCGCTGACCTGCCAGAACTGCCCCACCGTCGTGCAGGCACTGAACACGATGGCCGTGCTGAATCCGCGCATCAAGCACACCGCCGTCGAAGGCTCGCTGTTCCAGGAGGAGGTTGCTGACCGTAACATCCTGGCCGTGCCGACGGTCTACCTCAACGGCGAAGAATTCGGCCAGGGCCGCATGGACATCGCCGACTTCGTAGCCAAGCTCGACGATGGCGCCGCCGATCGCGCAGCAGAGAAGCTCAACGAGCAGGAACCCTACGACGTGCTCGTCGTCGGCCAGGGCCCGGCGGGCGCTGCCGCCGCGATCTACACCGCCCGCAAGAACCTGCGCACCGGCATCATCGGCGAGCGCTTCGGTGGACAGACGCTCGACACGATGTCGATCGAAAACTTCATCTCCGTCACCCACACCGAGGGCCCGAAGTTCGCTGCCGCCCTCGAGCAGCACGTCCGCGACTACCCCGTCGCCGTGTTCAAGAGCCAGTCGGCCACCGCGCTCGTCCCGGCCACAGAAGCCGGTGGACTCCACACCGTCCAGTTCGGTGACTCAGCCAGCCTGCAAGCCCGCCAGGTGGTTATCGCCACGGGCGCCCGCTGGCGCCTGATGGGCGTTCCCGGCGAAGAGGAGTACCGCAACAAGGGCGTCACCTTCTGCCCGCACTGCGACGGTCCCCTGTTCAAGAGCAAGCCCATCGCCGTCATCGGCGGCGGCAACTCCGGCATCGAGGCAGCCATCGACCTGGCAGGTGTCGTCGGACACGTGACGGTGCTGGAATTCATGGATCAATGCCGTGCCGACGATGTCCTCATGGACAAGCTGCGCTCGCTGCCGAACGTCGACATCATCACCAACGCAGCCACCACCGAGGTTGTAGGCGACGGCAAGCAGGTCACCTCGCTGAAGTACACCGACCGCACCACGGACGAGGCCAAGGAGCTCAAGGTCTCCGGCGTGTTCGTACAGATCGGACTCCTGCCCAACACCGAGTGGCTGAAGGACTCCCCCGTCGAGCTCAGCGACCGCAAGGAGATCGTCATCGACGATCGCGGCAAGACCTCCGTCGACGGCGTGTTCGCCGCCGGCGACTGCACGACGGTGCGCTACAAGCAGATCGTCGTCGCACAAGGCGCGGGTGCGATCGCTGGTCTGTCTGCCTGGGAACATCAGGTCATGTGACGCTCGAGGTTTGACCCTTGTGCGTCGGGGGACGTCTGGGATTGGCCCGGGCGTCCCCCGATGCTTGTTTCCCCCTCCCCCAAGCTGGCTCCTGATCGGTAGCAACCCGACGCCAGAGGCCGAAGCATCGGCCGAGCCCGCCCCTGGCAGCCATGAGGCGCCGTCGGAGCCCACGCCCGAGCCGTCGGAATCCTCGCCGGGGAGCGTCCAAAGGGATGTCAGCTGACCTGGTTGCTCATCTCGGCGGCCCAGGCGTCGACCCTGCGAGCTGATTCCTCGTCGCTGAGATCTTCGACGCGCGTCATCACCGACCATCGGATCCCGAACGGATCGCGGATGCTCCCGTATCGGTCGCCTGACACGAAGCCCTCTACCGGCTCGCGCAGCACAGCGCCACGGGCGATTGCGGTCTCGACGACGCTGTCTACGTTGGGGACGTAGATGCTGAGGGAGAATTGCACGTCTTCAACCTCCGGGTCTAGCGCCAGCAGGTGATACGCCTCCTGCGCTGCCCCCAATTGCAGGCGCCCGCACCCGAAGTCGAGCTCGGCGTGGATGATCGTCCCATCCACCTCGGTGGAATTGACCACGCGTGCGCCGAACACGTCCCTATAGAACGCCAACGCCGCCTGTGGATCCTTGAGTGCAACGAACGGCGTCAAGCTGGAGAAGCCCTTCGGGCGACCGTTGTCGGTGTATTCACCATGGGCAGGGGTACAAGATGTAGTCGTCATGATCTCCACGCTAGTGATCGGTGTCACGGGGGTCTTGTATATTCCTGCCATGATCGCCCCAAGAGATGTCAGCGGACGGGGCGCCCTGTTCCCCTCGGAACTGCCCCTCGATTTCGCCCGGATCCCACCCGGCCCCGCAGCCCAGGACTTGGTGGCCTGGTGGTGGACCAGCACGTGGAATTTCCCTCCGGGACAACAATCCTCGCAAGAGGTCCTTGCGTTTCCCGCGAGCAACCTCGCTTTCGAAAAGGAGCAAATTCGCTTTTGGGGCCCCACTACGCGACGCTCCACACGGGTGCTGACTGGGCAGGGCTGGGTGCTCGGCGCGCTGCTATGCCCGGCAGCTGTGCCCGCCTTCACTCGTCAGCCGGCAGCCTGCCGCGACGACTCGATTCCTGTCATTGCAGCCGAACTTCACGAAACAGTTCGGGCATCAGACGGCAACCTCACTGATGTGGTCGGCACGGTCGAGACGTGGCTTGCAGGCCATGTTGGCTCGCTGACTGACGAGGCTCGCCTAGCCAATCGCTTGGCTGATCTTGTCATCGCAGACTCCACCATCGTGACGGTGCAAGACCTCGCGGACGCCCTGGGAGTATCAACCAGGACCGTCAACCGCCTCGCCACGAAATACGTGGGCCTGTCGCCGTACACCATGATCCGCCGTCGACGCCTGCAAGAAGCGACCGAATGGATCCGTGACAATCCGGACGAAGCGCTGGCCGACGTCGCAGTCCGCTACGGCTTCACTGATCAGGCGCACTTGAGTCGTGAAGCGCGCAGCATTCTTGGACTGACTCTCATGGATTACCGCTCGCGGACGATTAGGCCGTGACGATACCCACCACCAAGAAACACGACGGTGGCGAGGCCCGAACTGGACCTCGCCACCGTCGATGGTGTGACGATCAGAAGTTGATCATGTGCCCGGCGATGCCCTCGGAGGCTTCCTTCATCGCCTCGGAGAGCGTCGGGTGCGCGTGGATGTTGCGTCCGATCTCGTCGGCGGTGAGATCGTAGGCCTGCGCCAGCGTGAGCTCGGGCAGGAGCTCCGTGACGTCGGGGCCGATCATCGCTGCACCCAGGATCTCGTTGTAGGTGGCATCGGCGACGATCTTTACGAAGCCGGTGCCCTCCCCCAGGCCCCAGGCCTTGCCATTGGCGGCGAAGGGGAACTTCGACACCTTGACGTCGTAGCCCTTCTCCTTGGCTTGCTCCTCGGAGTATCCGAACGACGCGATCTGTGGCTGGCAGTAGGTGGCGCGCGGGATCATGTCGTAGTTCACGGGGAACGTTTCGGCGCCCGAGATGGTCTCGGCGGCGACCACACCCTGCGCCTCAGCGGTGTGCGCGAGCATGATCTTGCCCGTGCAGTCGCCGATGGCGTAGATGCCGGAGACGTTGGTGCGCATGTAGTCGTCGATTGCGATGGCGCCACGCTCGGTGAGTTCGACGCCGGTGTTCTCGAGACCGTAGCCCTCGGTGCGCGGCGCGAAGCCGATGGCGGAGAGGAAGCGGTCGGCTTCGAGCACCTGCTGGTCTCCACCCTTTGCCGGGCTCACGGTGACGCGTACGCCCGAGCCGGTGTCTTCGATCTGCTCCACCTTCGTCGACGTCATGAGCTTGATACCCAGCTTCTTGTACGCCTTCGCCAGCTCCGCCGAGATTTCCTTATCCTCGGTGGGGACGATGCGGTCGAGGAACTCGACGATGGTGACGTCGCAGCCGTACTGGCTGAGCACGTAGGCGAACTCCGTGCCGATGGCGCCGGAGCCGCCGATGATGATGGAGGAAGGCACCTCGTCGGCGAGGATTTGCTCCTTGTAGGTGACGACGTTCTCCGACGTCTTCGTGCCGGGCAGCATCTTCGTCGTCGCGCCCGCGGCGATGATGCAGTTATCGAAGGTGATTTCCTGCGTCTTGCCCTCGTCGTCGGCGACGGAGATCGTCTTAGCGTCGACGAACGTTCCCCAGCCATGAATCTCTTGGATCTTGTTCTTCTTCATGAGGAAGTGGATGCCCTTGATCATCCGCTCCGAGACGCCACGGCTGCGCTTGAACGCCTTGCCGTAGTCGAGCGTGACGTCACCCTCGATGCCGAAGGTGTCCTTTTCATGGGTGAGGATGTGCGCCAGTTCGGCGTTGCGCAGAAGGGACTTCGTCGGGATACAGCCGACGTTGAGGCAGACGCCGCCCCAGTACTCCTTCTCGATGATGGCAACCTTCTGGCCCAGCTGGGCTGCGCGGATGGCGGCGACGTACCCACCGGGGCCGGCGCCGAGAACGACCGTTTCAAAATGTGAGCTCATGACAGCAACTCTAGTCGCGAAGCGAAGTGCGCGACACCTCCCCCGGCTCCTTGGATTATCTCATTTGTGAGATAACATCGGGGAAATGAGCAGTGCAACGAGTGAGTCCATTGGTCGCCTCATCCACGACGCCCGCATCCAGCGCGGCTGGTCCCAGCAGCGGCTTGCAGAAGAGGTGGGAACGGCCCAGAGCGCGGTGCATCGCATCGAGACCGGGCAGCAGAACCTGTCGCTCAGCATGATCGACCGTCTGGCCGAAGCGCTCGAAATGCCCCTCATCCAATCCGCAACGCGCGGCGCCATGAACTTCCGCATCGAAGGCAACACCAAGCTCTCCGGCGAGATCGAGGTGCGTTCGTCGAAGAATGCTGCCGTCGCGTTGCTGTGTGCGTCGCTCCTGAACCGCGGCACCACCACGCTGCGCGGCATCGCGCGCATCGAGGAGGTTGACCGCATCAGTGAGGTGCTCGCCTCCATCGGTGTGGACCTCACCTGGACCGGCGACGGCAATGACCTTGTCATTCGTCGTCCGGAGCGCCTCACGCCCGAGACCATCGATCAGCGTGCGGCCAAGCGCACCCGCTCCATTCTGATGTTCCTCGGCCCCCTCATGCACGAGTTCGACTCCTTCGAACTCCCCTACGCCGGCGGCTGCGACCTCGGCGCGCGCACCGTGCACCCCCACATGTCTGGGCTCAGAAAGCTCGGGCTCTCCGTGGTGGCCACCGACGGCCAATACCACGCAAGCGTGAATCAAGACGGTGCCGACAAGCACTACGTCACCCTGATTGAGCGCGGCGACACCGTGACCGAGAACGTCATCATGGCTGCGGCAGGCACGCCGGGCACCACCATCATCCGCAATGCGTCGGGTAACTACATGGTGCAAGACCTCTGCTTCTACCTACAGCTGCTCGGGGTTAAGATTGAGGGCATCGGCACCACGACGCTGCGCATCACTGGTGCCGAGAACATCAATGTTGATGTGGAATACGATATTTCGGAGGACCCCATCGAGGCGATGAGCTTGCTGACCGCAGGTATCGTCACGAAGTCGGAGATGACGGTGCGTCGTTGCCCGGTGCAGTTCCTCGACGTCGAACTCGCCGTGCTCGACGAGATGGGCCAGAGGCTGGAGATGTCGAGGGAGTACCTGAGCCGCAACGGGAAGACCCGTCTCGTCGACATCACCTTGTTTCCCTCCGAGCTGCAAGCGCCGATGGACAAGATTCATCCGATGCCCTTCCCCGGGCTCAACATCGACAATCTTCCCTTCTTTGCCGTCATCTGCGCCGCCGCGACTGGGCAGTCGAGAATCTACGACTGGGTATACGACAACCGCGCAGTGCACCTGCAGAAGCTCGCAGACCTGGGCGCCAATATCCAGGTGATGGATGCCCACCGCCTGCTCATCATTGGCCCGACGAAGTGGCGCGGCCGCACGGTGCAGACTCCCCCGGCGCTGCGTCCGGCCGTCTGCCTGCTGCTGGCGGCCCTGGCTGGGAAGGGAACGACGCATCTGCTCGACGTGTACGTCATCAACCGCGGCTATGAGGACCTTCCGCAGCGGCTGAACAAGCTTGGAGCGGAGATCAGCACGTTCTGGGGCGATTTGGAAGACTGACGTTCGACGTACAAACTTCAGCGTCTCGGGCGGAACACGGCATACTGAGTACATGGCGGTCCGAACGAGCGAATTCCTGAAACCCCGGTTCATTGCTTTCGCCCATCGAGGCGGCTCGTTCCTGCCTGCGAACCTGGGCATCGAGAACACCATGCTGGCGTTCGAGAATGCTGCGAAGCTCGGCTTCAACTACATGGAAACCGACGTGCACGTCACCCGCGACGGGCATCTCGTCGCATTTCACGACGACCACCTCGCGCGCGTCACGGACTTTGAAGGCAAGCCTGGGGATTTGACGCTTGCTGAGTTGAAGCAGCTTCGCGTAGGGCGGCGCGAGGAAATCCCGACGCTCGACGAGCTGCTGGATGCATTCCCGAGCCTGAAGTTCAACATCGACATCAAAAACAAGCGCGCGACGCTTCCACTGTCCAAGGCGATTGATCAACACAACGCACATGACCGGGTCTGCGTCGGTTCATTCAACGACGCCCGGCTGCGTTTGTTCCGAAAACTGCAACCGACGGTGACCACTGCAGCATCTCCTAGCGCTGTGGCGCTGCTGCGGGCCGGCCAGGTGAGGACTGCGGGTGACGTGTATCAGGTTCCGATTCGCAAGCGCATCGGCATGATCAACTGGGATATTGTCACCCCGACAACGGTCAAGCTGATTCACAAGGCCGGCAAAAAGATTCATGTTTGGACCATCGACGATGACACCACGATGCACCGCCTCATCGACTGGGGTGTTGATGGGATCATGACTGATCGCCCTGAATTGCTGAAATCTGTCCTGCGCATGCGTGGGATGTGGTCTACTCGGTAGGGAGCGCTGGGAACCAAACACTGGCGTCAATCGTTAAAACTGGTGAGGAGGTTTCATGGCAGATCATGCATTGCGAGGCGTTGGCCTCGGCTCCAAGACATTTGAAGATGAGCAGGGCATCGAATTTGCGGAGCGCCAGTCGCTCGCATTCGATTGCCCGAATGGTCACCACTTCGAGGTGACATTCTCCGTCGAAGCCGAACTGCCAACCGAATGGGAGTGCAAGAAATGCGGGCAAACCGCTGCGCGCTCCGACGGCGTGGTTGGCGAAGAAAAGGAAGAAAAGCCCGTGCGCACGCACTGGGACATGCTGTGCGAACGGCGTTCCATGCCGGAGCTGGAAGATATTTTTAAGGAGCAACTCTCCAAGAAGCGCGAAGAGAGTAGCTACTGATCGCGTCTCTCCTCGTCCGCAACAACGGTCCCCTCAATCTCGAGGGGGCCGTTTTCTTGGTCAGCGGGCGTGTCATCGTCGGGCTCCTCCACGACCTCGCCAGCGATGATGCCTGATTCTTCGGCATGCTGTGCAGCTTCTCTGCGCTTCGACCAGCGGTACAACCGATCGAATGCGCCCTTCAGAAGCGGGCGTGTGAAGGGCATCACGAACAGGAGCCCGAACAGGTCGGAAATGAAGCCTGGGATGATCAACAAAATCGATCCGAACACCACCTGGCTGGTGTCGCCGCTTTGAGCCTGCTCGGGCGCCTCCCCCGTCGCTCTCGCGTGGCGCAGGCGCCGCAACGATCTGTTGCCCGCACGAAGCAGCAACACGATGCCCAACAGCGAAGTTGCTACCAAGAGAAATAGCGTCCACCACCCGATGGTTCGAGCGAGCCAAATGAGGACGGCAATCTCGGCTATCGCCCAGAGAACGAACGGTGCGAACAAGATCGCCAGCACTAGCCACAGCGGTGGGCGACGCTCAACTCTCTCAGCCACGTCGCAACCACCTCATCACCTGGCGAGCACGGTGGTCGATGCCCCACAGCGTGGTGCGTATTAACGCTTCGACGACGATGTTGCGGCTCATCTTGGAATCGCCCAGTTCACGCTCGACGAACTCAATCGGTACTTCCACCACCTTGAAGCCGTGCTTCAGCGCACGCCAAACCATGTCGATCTGGAAGCAGTATCCAGCTGACGCAACCTCGTCGAGGTTGATGCCACGCAAAGTTTCTGCGCGGAAGGCATTGAAGCCGCCCGTCGCGTCTTTGATAGGGATGCCCAGCCAACATCTGGTCCAAAGCGACCCGCCTCGACTAATGAACTCTCGCGACTTGGGCCAATTCACGACGGAGCCTCCAGCAACCCAGCGTGACCCCTTCACCATGTCGGCTCCGTCTGCGATGGCATCGAGTAGCCGCGGCAGTTGCTCAGGCTGGTGCGAGCCGTCCGCGTCGTGCTGGACTAGCACGTCGAAACCTTCGTCCAGACCCCAGTCGAAGCCCGCAAGGTAGGCCGCGCCGAGACCCTGTTTGCCCCGTCGATGCATGACGTGGATGTGGGTATCGTCGGCTGCTAGACGATCAGCGATCTCTCCGGTGCCGTCTGGCGAATTATCGTCGGCGATGAGCACGTGAGCGTCGGGAACGCTGCTGCGCAACCTGGCAGTGATGGCCTCGACATTCTCGGCTTCGTTGTAGGTGGGGATGATCACCAGGACGCTACCTACTGAGCCCTCAACACTCATCGCGTACCTCTTTCGACGTAGTTCTGGATAGCTTAGCTCGCCAAGGTGCCGTGACGGTGACGATGACGACCAGCACGGTGGCGGCAGTCGCGAGCCGAGAGAGCGCCGGTCCGACGGTCACCGCCGGTGTTGCTCGGTACCGCAGTGGCACCGTGACGATCCGCGTCGCACCTTCGAATTCTGCGGTGGGAGCGACGAACGCCCCGCGTGGAGTCACATGCCCGGACACTGAGTTCAGCGTGCTGACGACGATCTCCCTGCCCAGTTCTTTAGCGCGTATCCGGTTCATGGTTTGTTGCTGGGCGATCTGGAATGTGCCTGCGTAGGTGTTTTCATTCGACTGCGACACGATGACGTTTGCGCCGTTGCGCACGGTGTCGTAGACGGTGTCGTCATAGGCCAGCTCGAAACAGATAATGGTGCCAAGCCGCAACGACGGAAAACGCTCGACAGAAGCGTCTAGGACGCCAGGCTCCTCGCCTGGCACGGATTGTCTGCCCGTCATCTCCAGCATTGGGATCAGCGGCAAGAGGGCCTCACGAAATGGGATCCATTCGCCGAAGGGGACGAGGTTGCGCTTGTGGTAGGTGGGGCCCGGCCCGCGCGACGGATCCCACCAGATGGCAGACGTTTGTCGACTATCGGGCGGGCTGTCTGGCAGCGTCACAGCCCCGACGAGCACCGGCGCCGCGGCGATCCTCGTCGCCGCCTCGACGCGTTGGCGGGACTCATCGTCGCGCAACGGATCACGGTCGACGGCTGATTCCGGCCACAGGACTGCATCCACCTTGGTGCCCTGCGTGCGGGCCTCCGCCATCGCCATCACGCTCGCACTGAGCGCATTATTGGTGACTGCCTTGGCGTAGTACGGGCCTCCGTATTCGTGCCGATTCACGTTCGGCTGCACAGCCGCGATGGTGACATGCTGCTCTGGCTGACTAGGGGGAATCCACAAGAGGCAGCCACCGAGCACGAATGCCAGCACGACGACGGGTGCCGTGCGCCACCACGCGCGCACCAACAGCAGCTGGGAGAGAAACGCGACGAGCAGCCCAACTCCTGCGACTCCGATGTAGGGAAGGAAACCGCTGATTGGATTGTCGGCCGTCGTGAACGCGAGGCGTGTCCATGCGAAGCCTCCGAACGGCCAGCTGCCAGACACAAATTCCACCGCCACCCAGGTGGAAGCAATCCATACCGGCCACCATCGCAGCCGGACGAAGACGCGGACAAGCAGGGCCGTGATGGCCAGCCACAGCGACGCGTATGCGACGAGCCCGATGGCCACCGGTACGCCCAGTACTGCAATCCAGGAAATGGTGAGGGTATTCATGGCCAAACCTGCCAGGTAGCCATACCCGAACGCCGCGCGCTTGCGCATCGCAGCAACCAGCCAGGTGATGAGCGCGACCCCGAGCATCGTCGCAGGCCAGAGCCCCAATGGTGGCTGCCCAGATCCGATCAGCACACCGGCCAGGATGGCGAGCAAGGCGGTCGCCCATGCTGGTAGGTCTCGACGCGGGATCACGCAAGCAGCCTACCCGGATCATGCAAGGATGGGTACGTGCGCACACTCATGGCCATTGACACGTCGTATCTGTTCTACCGAGCGTTCTTTGGGCTGCCGGGCACACTCGTCTCTCCCGACGGTTTCCCAGTGAACGCTGTGCGCGGCACCTGTGATTTCTTGACCAGGTTGATCGGCGATTTCTCCCCCGACGAGGTGGTGTGTGCCTGGGACGACGACTGGCGTCCTGCGTGGCGCGTCGAGCTTGTCTCCAGCTACAAGGCCCATCGGGTGGGCGCTGATGGCGGCGAAGACGTCGATAAAGACCTGGCCAGGCAGATCCCGTGGGTGCGCCAGGCGTTAAAAGCCGTCGGTATCCCCGTCGTAGGGGCGGCTCAGCATGAGGCTGACGACGTGCTGGCGTCGCTGGCAGCCAAGCACGACGGCAAGACGCTGGTGGTTACTGGCGACCGCGATCTTTTGCAGCTCGCCAGCGAGAGTACGTCTGTCATCTACGTCGGGAAATCGGTATCGAAACCAGATCTGATGACGCCGCAGCACGTACGACAACGGTATGGCATACCCGCTGATCGCTACGTCGACTACGCGGTGCTTCGAGGTGACCCGTCAGACGGGCTCCCGGGCGTTGCGGGCATAGGCGAAAAGACTGCGGTGAAGCTGGTGAGCGAATTCTCGTCGCTAGAAGCCATGCTGGAAGCCGCAGAGGATCAGGCGTCGACGATGCGCCCGGCGGTGCGCAGACACTTGCGCGACTCGGCAGTCTATCTGGCGAAGGCGAGGCGGGTGGTGATCACCGTCGATACGCTGCCGCTTGAAAGTGTGCAGCTGCGCTCCCCAGACAGTGATGCGGTAGCGGCCCTCACGAGCGAGTTGGGGCTTGGAAGCTCACTGGAACGGTTGGCGAACGCGCTCGTCGCGGCGAAGTAGGTACAGACCAGCGCTACCGAGCAGATTTCCGAAGAGGTTGCCGAACCGATGCTGATGGCCGTGCTCGTCGAGCGTGAGGCGCCTGTCGATGCGGAACCCCATTCGCTTGAACAGCGGCTCCAGATCCTTGATGGATGTGTAGTGCAGGTTGGGGGTATCGAACCACTCGAACGGAAGATCCGAGGAGATAGGCATCCGGCCTCGCAGGATACGCAGCCTATTGCGCCACACCACAAAGTTCGGCATGGAGACGATCGCCTGGTGCGCGATGCGACGAATCTGGGCGAGCACCTCAGTCGGACGATGCACCGCCTGCAAAGTACGCGACAAAATCACGACGTCGTACGAGTCGTCAGCGAACTCGTCCAGCTCACTATCGATATCCAGCTCAATGACGCTCACGCCGCTGCGGATAGCGGCAAGCACAGGCTCGGGCTCGATCTCCACGCCCAGCCCGCTACATCCTTTCACCAGAAGCCGACGGAGCAACTCGCCGTCGCCGCACCCGAGGTCCAGCACACGCGACCGCTCCGGAACGAGTTGTGTGATCAGGTCGTAGTCAGCACGTGCGGTCATCGACACTCCCAAGCTCGATCCAAAAACGCTCTCACCGTGGCGTGGTAATCCTCCAGCTCCAGCAGGAAAGAATCATGCCCCCAAGGCGACGTGATCTCCCTGAACGTGACTGGCTGGTGCGCGCGTTCGAGATGCTGCACGATGCGCCTGGAGTCCTTCGTGGAGTAGCGCCAGTCGGTGTCGAAACTCATGATCAGGAACGTCACCGGGTCACGTTCGAGCAGTGTGAGGGCGTCGGCTGAGGCGAAGGCGTCGAAGTAATCCATCGCACGTGAAAGATACAGGTAGCTGAGCGCGTCGAAACGGGAAAGAAACTTCTGGCCCTGGTACTCGAGATAGCTTTCGACCGCGAAATCCACACCGAAATTGCGCGACAGCTGCTGATGTTGAGCCTGGCGCCCGAACTTCTCACCGAATGCTTCTTCGGAGAGATACGTGATGTGAGCCATCATGCGGGCTACTGACAGGCCACGGTCGGGTGCCGTATCCAGCTCGTGGAATCTTCCTTCGTGGAACTCCGGATCGCGCATGATCGCTTGTCTACCAACAGCGGAGAACGCGATGTTTTGCGCGGTGAGGCGAGACGACGCCGCGACGATGACCGCATTGTCCGTGTCGCCCGGATAACGCAACACCCAATCCAACACCTGCATTCCGCCGAGAGATCCTCCGACGAGCGCAGCCCAATGTTCAATGCCGAGGTACTCCCCCAGCCTTCTGTGAACGGTGACGAAATCCGAGACCGCGAGTAGCGGAAAATCCGGGCCATACGGCGCGCCCGTTCGTGGGTTGAGAGAAGCCGGTCCGGTGGTTCCAGCGCACCCGCCCAGCAGATTTGCAGAAACGACGAACCAACGATCGGTGTCGAGCGGCTTACCTGGGCCGATCAGGTTGTCCCACCAACCAGGCTTGTCATCACCCGCATGCAGCCCGGCGGCGTGCGCGTCGCCAGTGAGCGCGTGGCAAACGAACACAGCGTTGTCACGGGCTGGGGTCAATTCGCCGTAGGTTTCGTAGGCGACGTCCACTTCGCCTAGCTCAACCCCTGAAGCAGTGCTCAGCGGGTGGTCAGCGTCGTATAGTCTGGCGGTCTCAGTTTCGACGATCATCGTCGCCCATCATCTCGCGTATCTCGCATCACCGCACACCAGGGCGGAAATAGCGGGTGGAGTCAGTGCTCAACCGGCTCCGACTGGTCCGTGTCCGCCGCGACAAGCTCCGGGAACTCGCCGCCCAGGTAGTCCACGAAATTTATGGCTGTGGTGATCGCGACGGAGATGTCATTAGACAGCTGGGCGTCGGTCACCCCGCACTCGTAGTCATGGAGGTAATCGGCTACGAAGACGCAGTTACCATCCTCATCGGGAATGCAGAGAGCACGCGGGAAAAGTTGCGTAGCGTTCCACTCATTCACAGCCCGAAACGCGACTGGCAGCTCCTCGCTGGTAAGCGTGGGTGCCCATCTTGCGTGGAACCAGAAGACGACGTCGTCCTCACCTGGGCCAGTCAGTCCAAACCCGCACGGGTGGCCGCCTTCGAGCATCGAGTAGAGCATCCCATCGTCATCGACGCCGAAGCTCACGTCGAGCGATTCGAGTGCGGCAACGAGACGCTCGTGAGAGATCGGGGCGAGCGTGGCCGCGTCGTCGTTGTATTGGGGGCCTGGCTGGCTGGTGGCAGACATGGAAGCCATCACTTTCGTTGCGGTTAGAAGTACGCATACACCGTAGCGGGCCACCCCTGAACGGGCAGCCCGCTACGAATGCATGAGTTAGCGTCAGTCACCGGCCGGTGTCAGGAAGGCCTGGCTTGGCGGGCTGTTCACCATCCGATGCGCCACCATCGTCTTGCCCACCATCGTCTTGCCCACCATCCGTGTCGGGAGCGGGCTTAGAACCATCGTCGTTGGTGCTTCCAGCGAGAGTGACGTCAGCCCACACCAGACGGTGGTCGGACGTGGGGAACGGGTACTCGCCGGTCAGCCTAGACAGAGGATCCGACGAAGCAGGCCAGAACACTGCGGCGTCGCTCACCGTCGTAGTGGCAGCGTTGAACAGCGTGTAATCGACGCGGATATTGCCGGGTCGGGGGTCGTCGTTGAAGTCAGCCGTGTCGAACTTCGGATCGGATTTGTGGCTGTCATTCGCCCCGCCCTGTTTTGCGGCTTCCACCGCTCCCTCTGAGGTCGCCTTCGGATCGAGCACGCGCGGGTTCTTCAGCAGCTGGTCGATAGAGCCAGGCATGGAGTCGCCGTCGTTGGGATCCGAGTTGTAGTCGCCCAGGATGGCGAAGTGCGCGTCTGGGTCAAGGCCGCCCTTCACGCCCTCATCGTCGTACAGGTAGTCGGCTTTGCCTGAGATGTAGTCCGCCCAGATGCGAATCTCGTCGTTATTGCGACGCTTATTGCGCTGCTCGGGGCCGTCGAACGACGGCGGCGTCGGATGTGCGGCGAGGACGTGCAGCGTTTCATTGCCGACCTGGACGGGGATGTCGGCGTGGGTCTTCGACGAGAGACGGACCTGCTTGGTCTCCTCAGCATCAAACCAGCCTTCGGGCATGGCGTTGTTCGGCATGTCCTTCCACAAGAAGTTCTGGAAAGTCCGCACGTCGTCGGCCTTGATGGGGTACTTCGAGTAGACGACGAAGCCGTACTGACCTGGGAACATGCCGAAGCCCCAGGCATCATCTGGGCCCTCGACCTTGCCGTCGTTATTCAGATCCAAGCCCGACGGGACGCCGGTGTTGACCGGGCCGCTCCATGCGTAGGGGTACTTGACGGGGTCCGCACCTTCCTGCGACACCTCGAGGTAGTTCTTGCGGAAGAGATCTTGTGCAGCGTGTTTGGCGTCGTAGTCGAACTCGTTGACGAGCACGATATCCGGATTGATTCGCTGGATGGTTTCCGCTGCATTGCGTGCCTGCTGGTTGTCTCCGGTGCTGAGGTCCTTGATCAGCTCCCCCTCAGCCTGGCGGTTCAGGCTGGCATTAAAGGTTGCGATACGCAGCGATGGAGAAGCAGAGTCCTCGGCGTGGGCGCCGTTGGTGAACGCACCGAGGGCGAGGAACGCGGCGACTGCAGATGCCGCAAGCTGTTTCAACATACATAACTCCTAAGTTCGAACGCCCCAGAGAATAGGGCCGAATCCCGTGCACGCAGCGAGTCTCTAGGTGAACGTTCGGAGAACAGCGCACCAACAGTTTGCATCAGCGCTCATACGTATCCACCCGCTACGAGAGATGTATGCGTCGCGCTTGGCCCACTTGCTGGTACCGATCGGGCTGGCAGGTCATGAGGATGATCTGCGCCTTCTTCCCCACCTTGCTAAGTGCCAGACCGAGTGCGCGCAGCCGCTCAGGATCAGAGAATCCAAGCGCGTCGTCGATGATGAGAGGCGCTCCGTCCTGTTCATCGATCAGCATTGCGCAAGTGAGCCGCCCCAGCAGCGCGAGCTGTTCTTTCGCTCCCCCTGAGAGCTGTTTGAACGGGACGGTTTGGCCGGCGACGGTGCGCGAAGTGATGCGTAGGTTTTGATCGATTTCAATGTGCAGATCTGCGCCGAAGATGAGGCGCGCGAGCGATTCTAGACCGTCTTTGAACGGGGCAATGTAACGAACTTGCGCCAGGTCTCGATGACGTAGCCATACCTCGTGTAGCACCTTGGCCGCGGCAGCGGCTCTGTGTAGACGTGCATGCTCGTTCTCAGCGGCCTCGAGCTGTGCTTTTGCCTCTGAGAGCGCATCGAAGAGCCCCAAGCCTGCTCTGTCATCGAGCAGAGCACCCAACTCAGTCAGGCGCGATCTTGCGTCGGCAATGTGCTGTTCGGTGCTGGAGAAATTGCCCTCGACGTTACTCAACCACATCTGCACCGATTCAGTGTCCGCAGCGTCGAACTCATTTTGGGCAGCTTCCCGAGCTGTGGTTGCGGCATCGGCTGTCTCGCGCGCCTCACTTAGCTCTTGCTGAAGCAACTCGTCGGGGAGGGAAGCCCGATCCTGATCGATGCGCTCACGCATGAGTTCGAGCGAAGCGATACGGGCATCGAGCATGCTCCTGGCCTTGTCATGCGCGAGCTCAGCGGCGTTCGTCGCGACCTGTTGCTTCTCTAATGCTGCGCTGGAAGTTTCCAACTCCTTCTGGACGTCGGTCAGGTGTTGCGTGGCCTCGTCGGCGGATGCTTGGAGCGCGGGCAGGTCCTTCGTCGGAGGATCCGTCGCTTTCAGCCTTGAATCCAAGGTGGCAAGCTGATCTTCCAGCTCGTGGAGTGCAACGCCATCCAAGATGTGCTCCAAAGCGACGGACGCGCGTTCCGCGGCCCTCGACGCGTCGTGGCGCGCGGCTGCTGCAGCACGGGCCTCATCCAGCGAAGCCACGGAACATTCCTCGTACGCATCCTGTAGCTGGGCGCTGGCTTGATCGAGACGTTCTTGCACCTCGTCGGGCGATTTCCCTGGTTCCACTTGGACGGAGAGTACGCCGTCGACGTGGATCGTGACGGTGTCGAGAACAGGAACGGAAGTGACATCCCCGTCCTCGAGCACCCCTCCATCAATGTGAACGTCTTTCGTCCCGAGAGCCTCGACGCGTACGAGCGCTGCTGCCTGTTCGCTGGCTGCCTTCGCAGCTTGGAGTTCGGACTCCAAGGTGGTGATGCGCAGGAGGGCGTCGTCGTCTACAACATTGGACTCGAGCTTCGCTTCGGCGGTTCGACGGGCTTCCTCAGCCTGTCGGGCCTCAGCGCATCGACGCGCCAGTTGCTCGCGCTGCGCATAGGCCCGGGCAGTGGAAAGCGCCTTATCAGCCTGGGTTTGCCTGCGAATGGCGTCCTCGTACTCGTCTTGTTGCGACTGCCATGCTGCCCGGAGTTCATCGCGGGATTGCTGCGCGTTCGTCCACTCGGCTTCGAGATATCGCACGTCTTCACGCATCGCCTCGAGCTCGGCCTCGTCGTCCGCAATGCGTTGTAGAGTCACGCGGCGCGATTCGTGCGCTTCTTCCGCTCGACGCAGACGAGCCGAGGCGGACGCCAGGTTGGCCTCAGCGGTTTCGAGGGCTTCCTGAACGGCCTGCACCGCCGTCGCTTCTTGCCTCCAGTGGGCCAGTTCTTTGGCGTTCTCGTGCTGCTGTTCTTCCAACGCCTCGATACGTCGCTTCGTTTGCGCGTGTTCGTCGGTGAACTGCTGCATCTGCAGACTCGCCTTCTCCGCGGCCGTGACGGCTGCACGCGCCTCGTCGAGCTTTGTTCGAGAGGTGGCGTACGCGCCGGTGGGCTTACCCGTCGGCGTGAAATAGCGCTGGAATTCCGCCTGAATGCGGTCGAGCAGCGTGTCTTCCGTCCCGGAGGGCTGATCCTGCCCAAGAGCCCCCTGGAGCGACTTAAGGTGAGCCAGCTGCGGCTGTTGCAGCGACTCCCCCTGCTTGCTCTCCAACGCATCGAGCAGGGCGACGTCGACGGTTTCGTCCAGGATGGCGAGGTATTTTTCGTGCGCTTCCCGGCCAGTCAGCTGCTGGGGTGTGGGCTGCCAGATGTGCAGAGCGGTTTCTGGTTGTTTGATCCATCGTTTGCGGTAGCTGAGCTCATATGGGCCAGTACTGAGCTTGATTTCTACCTCTGGGCCGGCATCGACCCCGACGGTCTGCACGGCGCGAAGCTCTCGGCTCCTCGAGTCGTCAAAATAGGTGCGTAGAAAACCGAGTGCCTCCGCGATGGAGGATTTGCCGATCTCGTTGGGGCCGGACACGACGGTGACGTGATCGTCGAATTCCAGTGTGCGCTCAGCGATGCCTCGGTAGTTTCGCAAGGTGATGCTGTGGAGCCTCATCGGGTACCTCCTACGAATCGGTAGAGCAAGCCGAGCGCGTCTTGTGAGGCGGCCGCGTCATCTTCGTCAAGACTTCCCGAGCGCTCGACGAGTTCGGCTATGGCATCTGTTGCGAAACCGGTCAATCCCAGCGAAGAGAAGTCGGCATCGTCGGGCACCACCACCAGATCCTTGTGGCGCTCCCAATTGCTGAGTTTGGCGAACAATTCGCTGTGTTCGTCGAGCAGCTGTTCGAGGCGAGAGTGCTGGGCAGTGCTGAGCGATCCCACGAGCTTCAGCCACAAGGCGGTGCGTGACTTATCCTCAACAGCCTCCAGGTGGGCCTGCAGCGCGTCGATGTCCGCGGAGGAACCGAGGTTTGCTTCATGCACCAGAAATTTCCAACGCCCGACGTGGACGGGCTCCACCGTTGTGGAATCTGCATCCACGTCGATGACGAGCACGTTGCCGGGATCTGGTTCTCGTCTGCTGGTCACCTCCGGGGTGCCCGGATACCAGATGCGATCCGCCACCCGTGTGGTGGAGTGTTTGTCCCCCACCACAACACAGTGCACAAGGCCTTCCGTGAGGGCTCGGTTCAACCCCGCAACCTCGAACACTGACGGTTCATCGGCATCCGGGCTCAGCGTGGATGCCGCCCCGTGCCCGGCGAGAATGCGCAGGGTTCCACCCGACGGTGGCTCGAGCGCCTGCGTCGCGTCGGCGAGCAAATCCGTGAGCGGGCGTTTGGACCTCCACGGTGCGCCCACCAGTTCCACACCGTCCAAAATCTGTACCGGCGAGCTATCTCGGAGTACATGGACGTGGCTAGGGCAGCGTTGCTGGAACCCCGGGGAATCGTAGATGGATGCCGCGTCGAGGGGATCGTGGTTTCCTGGCACGAGGACCACAGGCACCGAGAACGCACGCAGTGCCTCAAACGTTTGGGAAAGAATACGCCTGTCCAACTGGTTGGACTCAAACACGTCGCCACACACGACGACGAATTCCGCATCGCGCTCCGCAGCCAGCTCTGCGATACGTCGAACCGCCTCGAATCTGGCCTCAAGATAGCGTGGCCGGGCATGCTCGTCGAGATAGTGCGCAGTCATCCCGAGCTGCCAGTCTGCCGTCGCAATGAACCTCACAACTACCTCCCTTAACGGTTGATGCGAAGCCTAACAATCGGCACTGACAATTCTGCTCAGCGATACGGGTGGGACGCTTTCTAGGCCCCGAGACATGCCGCCAGTCACGGCTCCGTAGCATGAGCAGGTACATCGAAGCAGGAGGCCAGTGCAGGTGGAGAAGCAATTGCAGCCCGGGGTGGCGACGAAGACGCTGTTTGTCGCCGCGGCAATCGTGACCTTCGGCGCCGTGGCTCTCGGCTCAGTGGTGTGTGCGACGGATTCGAGCGCTGCATGCCCGAACTGGCCGGGCTGCTACGTCGGACAGATTGCTCCGCAGGCCCACCTCAACCCAGTGTTGGAGTTCGTGCACCGCGTTGTTGCCGTGACGTCGGGACCACTGCTGCTGGCCGCAGGCATCGCCGGACTTCGCGTCAAGGACGCACTGGTGCGCACGCTGCCTTGGGTAGCGTTTGCCGGGGCGATGATCGCCGGTGTGCTGGGCATGCTCACGGTGAAGGTAGGTATCTCCAAGGCATGGGCGGCCTTCGACCTTGGAGCTAGCCTCATCGCGCTCGTCGCGATCACCGTAGCGACCGTGTGCGTGCTGCGGTATCCGCGACGCTGGCAGCCAGGCGCTACCGGACGCCTGGTCTGGGGCGCAGTTGGGGCGTTGTTTGCCTTCCACGTGTGCAGCGTGCTGGTGGCGGGCCCCGGTTCGCTCACCCGGTGTATGAGTTGGCCGGTGTGGCGCCTCGTCGAAGCCGACGGTGGCGTGGCCTGGCAGTGGGTGCGTCTGGTGCTGGGCGGTGCTGCCGCGGTGCTTACCGTGCTGGTTGCGGTGCTTGGCATGCGGTGCCGGGATACTCGCGTGTTTGGCGTCATATTGGCTGTGCTGGTGGTATGCGAGGTGGCGATGATGGGGCTCACCGTCGTCGCGCACGGCGCAGGCCTCACCGTGAAGGCCTGGTACGCAGCGCTAGCGGCAGCGACGTTCTGTGTCAGCGCGTGGATCGCGAGCTTGGCTAGCGTCGCCAAACGCTGACCACTCCCCCGACGAGGAACCCCACGGCCGCAGGCAGCACCCAACCAAAGCCCAAGTCGAACCCGGGCAGCAGGCGCGTCCACGCGCCGCTGGGCAACCAGCCAGCGGTGACGAGCACCGTCGCGAGCGAAGCCAAGCCCGCGAGGACGACTGGCATCCGGTGGATGGCTGCCTTACCCGCGACGAAACGGTCCAGGAGACCGAGCATGATAATCACGATGGCCATGGGATAGAGCAGCTGGAGCACCGGCACGGCTGCCTGAATGATGGTGTCGAGGCCGAGATTGGCCATGACCAGCGACCAGATCGTAAACCCGACGGCCCACCGTCGCTGGCTACCGAGCCGGGGAAACATGAGGGAGAAGGTTTCGGCGCTGGCGACGACGAGACCGATCGCCGTCTTCAGACATGCGACGAACATAATCAGAGTGGCCAGGACGTGCCCTGTGCTGCCGAACAGCCAGCGGGACATCGTCGCCAACGCGACCGCGCCGTTGGTGTCGCGGACGACCAGCTCAGTCATGCGTGAGCCGAGTACCGCCAGCGCGAGGTAGATCGCGCCCATCGCGACGGCCGCTACGGCACCGGCCTTGGTCACCTCGGTCGCGATGCGCCCCTTGCCTGTGACCCCGAGCTTGCGGGCGGAATCGATCACGATGATGGCGAACGCGAGGGAAGCGAGCCCGTCCATCGTGTTGTAGCCGTCGAGAATGCCCTGCGCGGCTGCGTGCGAGGCATAAGCCCCGACGGGGTCCGGCGCTGGGGCAGCTGGGGCCAGGAATGCGGCGACGAGCAGTGCGCCCAGCAGCACGAGGAAGATGGGAGTGAGATATTTGCCGACGATGTCGAGGATGCGTCCAGGTCGAAGTGCGGCGCAGAGCACGAGGATGAAGAAGACCACGCTGAATATCGCGAGGGCTAGGGCATTTGCATTGCCCGCAGAGCTGCCGAAAGCGATCTCATACGACACTGTGGCGGTGCGAGGTATCGCAAAGAACGGGCCGATCGTGAGGTACAGCGCGCATGTGAACACCGTCGAGAACATGGGGTGTACCCGCGACGCAAGTTCGTACAGGCTGCGCGTGCCCGCAACCGCCGTTGCGATGACGCCGAGGACGGGAATGCCGACGGCCGCCGCGAGGAAGCCGAGTGCAGCGGGGACCACGTTGGTTCCTGCCTGTAGGCCGAGGGATACAGGGAAAATAAGATTGCCAGCGCCGAAGAACAATCCAAACGTGAGTGAGCCCAGTAGCAGGGATTCGAGAATGCGGAGTCTACGCGGCGCCGGGATCATATTCACGGGGGTGACTATGCCCTATGTTGATGACATTGCGCGCTTCGGGCGTGGAAGAATGAGACAGCAATGAAGATTAGGAGCCACAGATGAGCCTCGAGAAGCAGATCCACGACGACATGGTTGCCGCCATGCGCGCCAAGGACAAGACCCTCACCACCACGCTGCGCATGGCCATTGCCGCGCTCAAGAAGGAGAAAGTAGCCGGTGACGTCGCCCGCGAACTCACCGAAGACGAAGAGGTGGCGGTGCTGCAGCGCGAGGTGCGTGCCCGGAAGGATTCCGCTCAGGCCTACATCGACGGTGGTCGCCCCGAGCTGGCGGAGGCTGAAACTGCGGAGGCCGAGGTGCTCTCGAAGTATCTCCCCGCCATGCTCACCGATGAAGAACTCGACCAGATCATCGCCGACGAGGTGCAGGCGGCTGCCGACGCGTCGGGCGAGCAGCCCACGATGAAGCAGATGGGCCAGATCATGAAGGCCGTGAACGCGAAGGTGAGCGGCCGCGCCGAGGGCGCCACCGTCGCAGCGAAGGTGAAGCAGGCCCTGGCTGGGTGATGCGTCGCAGCGCACCTTCTGATGATTGAGCCGCCGCCGAAGGCGGCGTGTCGAAATCGTTCCTTGCGGGGTTTCGATACGCGCCTACGGCGCTACTCAACCACCGAATGCGGCGCCCTGATCGTCGAGTAGGCGGCGTAGCCGCTGTATCGAGACGCAGCGACGGGGTTTCGATACGCGCCTATGGCGCTACTCAACCACCGGGCGGTAGTCCTCATCCACGAGGCAGTGGGCCGCGCCAGCCGCGACGGCGGTGACAGCAAGCACGGAGGGCCAGGCGCCGATCTTCTTGGCGAGCTTGTGGGAGTAGCCGAACCCACCCAGGTAGAGCACGGTGAGCAGCGCGGTCTTCCCCGCTCCCCCTCTGCGCAGCCAGGTTCGGCCCGCGTACAGCCCGGCGCCGGCGAGCACCGCGCCTCCAAGCGCACGGATGCCGGATTCGCGCGCTACCGCGAATCCGCCGCACAGCCCGAGCGCAACGAGCGGCGCAGTCTTCACTTGATCTGGGTGTTTCAGCGTCATATCGCAAGCCTACGCGCGACGGCGCGAAGATAGATCAAATTCGTGGTGGGCAGACGAGCCACGAACTTGATCTATCTTTCGGACCTTACCCGCAAGGTCCTTCCCAGCGGGTCTCGCCTTCAGCGATGAGATTCGTCGGTCCTAGCCCAAGTCGTTGTGCGATCTTTTGCGACGCAGTGTTATCGGGGTGGATGTGAGCAACCAGCTCGGTCACGCTTTGCCGAGCCAGGAGTTCCACGAGGAGCTGTACCGCTCGGGTGGCGTAGCCGTGCCCTTGCCATGCTTCACCGATCACCCAGGCAATCTCCGCCGGGCCGCCAGCGATAGGAATGGTCGCTTGTACGTAGCCGATGGGCCGGTCATGGGGTTCAATAACGACCACCTCATTGATCCACTGTTCCTTCCCATCCGGCGAGACGCCGATAACCTGTACCGCATAGCGCCTTGCGAGCTCCGCTGCGGATGGCGGCTCGCCGCCAATAAACTCGTAGAGCGATGCTGCGCTGAGCACTTCGGCCATCGCGGTCGCATCGTCGACGGAGAGCGGACGGATCCGCACGGC
The DNA here is from genome assembly GCA_032576855.1 of Propionibacteriaceae bacterium. Lineage (GTDB taxonomy): Bacteria > Actinomycetota > Actinomycetes > Propionibacteriales > Propionibacteriaceae > Arachnia. The sequence goes on along the minus strand of JAWFWL010000002.1, from coordinate 288 downwards.
ATTGAGCATGCGCACAAGTAGACCACCCGCTGGGAGTGTGTGCAATCGATACCTAGTCGTGGGAGACGAGCCACGGACTTGATCCATGTTTCTTGGTTTCGATACGCGCCTGCGGCGCTACTCAACCACCGTCGATACGCCCGATACGCGGGCTACTCAAGCAGCGAGCTACCCCCATGGTCGGGCTGACAGTGTCCTGGTTCAAGACATCGGAATAGGGTGTCTCAAGACATCGGAATAGCATGTCTCACGACATCGGTATATCGCTCGGGTATGTCGACGCGTCGT
>JAWFWL010000001.1:0-322569 GCA_032576855.1 Propionibacteriaceae bacterium | reverse complement strand
GCACCCCGGAGAGCGAGTTATCCACAGGCGGGCGTCTCGATACGCGCCTCCGGCGCTACTCGACGACCGGGGGTGCGGCTGCTTGACGACCGGAGGGGGGCGCGGCCAGGCCCGGCGGTTGAGCCGCCCGCGTAGCGGGCGTGTCGAAACCGAGGCACGTCTCGACACGCGCCTTCGGCGCTACTCGACGACCGGGAAGAAGCGCTCGACGGCGTAGTTGGAAGTAGGCCTATTGAATCAGAGCGCAGCGAGGGCTGCGTCGTAGTCCGGCTCGTTGGTGGTTTCTGCCACCTGCTGGGTGTACGCGACGGTGCCCTCACCGTCGATGATGACAACCGAGCGCGAGAAGAGCCCCTCGAGCGGACCGCTGGTGAAAGTGACGCCGTAGTCGGAGCCGAAGCTGGAGCGGAAGCCCGACGCGGTGATGGCGTTCTCGATGCCCTCAGCGCCGCAGAAGCGGGCCTGCGCGAAGGGGAGGTCCATCGACACGTTGAGCACGACGGTACCCTCCAGGCCGGCTGCCTTCTCGTTGAAGGTGCGGACACTCTGGGCGCACACGCCGGTGTCGAGCGACGGGAAAATGTTCAGCACGACCTTCTTGCCCGCGAAGTCTGCCAGCGAGACGGGGGAGAGATCGGTGCCGACGAGTTCGAACGCCGGTGCCTTGGCGTCGACGGCGGGAAGCTCGCCAATGGTGGTAACGGGGGATTCCTTAAACGTGATGTCTGCCATACCTCGATCCTTGCCAAGGACACGCCCGGAATCAATACCCAGCCTGCGCCATTTCACCCCGACCAGCCGTGACGCCGTCGAAGTTCCGGATGTTCACCTCCCGTTCAGAAGAAGGTGGTGAACTATGCGCCATGAGCCGTAACCAGAACCTGCGCGAGTACATCGACCAGATGCGCGACGAGGGATACACCGTCGCGAACGTCCACGGGGAGGACCCATATCTGATCGACCCCTTGGGCAATGCCGTCGAAACCTGGCGTGACCGCTACCCGTACGAAGACCTCCTCGGCAGGACCGAGTACGAGAAGGAAAAGCGTGAGCTCCAAATCGAGCTGCTGAAATTCCAGTACTCGGCGCAAGACCGCGGCACCAAACACATCATCATCTTCGAAGGCCGCGACGCAGCCGGCAAGGGTGGCGCGATCAAGCGCTTCACCGAACACCTCAATCCCCGCACGGCGCACGTCGTGGCACTGAACAAACCCACCGAGCGTGAACAGGGTCAGTGGTACTTCCAACGCTACGTGGAACACCTGCCCACCGCCGGCGAGATCGTGCTCTTCGACCGCTCCTGGTACAACCGTGCGGGCGTCGAACGCGTGATGGGATTTTGCACCGACGAGGAGTACAGGACCTTTATCCATCAGGCACCCATCTTTGAGGAGATGCTCATCGAGTCCGGGATGACGGTGACGAAGCTTTGGTTTTCAGTCACGCAGCGCGAGCAGCGCACCCGCTTTGCGATTCGCCAAATCGACCCGGTTCGCCAGTGGAAGCTGTCTCCGATGGACCTCGAATCTCTGGGCCGATGGGACGACTACACCGCGGCGAAATCCGCCATGCTGAAACATACCGACACCGAGCTCGCCCCCTGGTACCGCATCAAATCCAACGACAAGAAGCGCGCCCGCCTGAACGCCATGCGCCTCTTCCTGGACCTCCACGACTACGACGGCAAGGACCCGTCGAAAATCAAGCCGACGGACCCGCTGATCGTTACCCGAGGCAAGCACAACCACGCCGACAAGTCGGATCCCATTCACGAGGGCCACGAAGACACCGACTAACCAGCAATGGGATGATCGCCTCGTGCAGAAGGTCATCTTGTTCTACAAATTCACTCCGCTGCCGGACCCGGAGGCCATCCGGCACTGGCAGCTCGCGCTCGCGAGTTCGTTGGGCCTGAAAGGACGCGTCATCGTCTCCCCACACGGCATCAACGGCACGCTCGGCGGAGACCTCGACGCGCTGAAGCGCTACGTCCGACTCCTACGTGACTACCCCGGATTCAAGGGAACAGAGATCAAATGGTCAGAGGGTGGCGCCGACGATTTCCCCCGCCTCAGCGTGAAAAATCGCGCCGAAATCGTTACGTTCGGTGTGCCCGACGAGATCCGCGTCGACGAGGACGGCATCGTCGACGGCGGGGTGCACCTGAAGCCGCACGAGCTGCACGAACTCGTCGAAGCCAAGCCTGACACCGTCTTCTTCGACGGCCGCAACACCTACGAGGCCGGGGTGGGACGCTTCAAGAACGCCGTCATCCCCGACGTCGCCACCACCCGCGACTTCGTCGGGGAGCTCGACTCCGGCAAGTACGACCACCTTAAAGACAAGCCCGTCGTCACGTACTGCACCGGTGGCATCCGATGCGAAGTGCTGACGTCCCTCATGAAGCACCGCGGCTTCGAGGAGGTCTACCAACTCGACGGCGGCATCGTGCGGTATGGCGAAGCCTTCGGCAACGAGGGGCTGTGGGAAGGCTCGCTCTACGTCTTCGACCGCCGCGGCACCATGGATTTCGACGAGGGCGCCGCCATCGTCGGCACCTGCACGGTATGCGGCAAGCCAACCAACCACGTGGGCGACTGCGCCGACGTCTCCTGCACCGCCCAGATGGTGGCGTGCCCAGACTGCGTGCCCTACTGCGCGGAGCACGCCGGGAGTCAGGCCGCGGGGAGCTGATCCTCGTCGCGCGGACCGCCGATCACGGGTACTTTCCGATCCACCAGCCACATCACCGTCGCGAAGACGAAGAAGAACACGAGGATCGCCGCCACGTAGACGCTTACGCCGGCGGCGCCGCGCGAGTCCACGTCGAGAATGGTGTACGGGTACCAATGCACCACCGCCCCACGGACGAGGGTGACCACCAGCCAAGCGATGGGGATGAGCGTCGCGACGAGGATGCGTCGCCAGGTGGTCTGTCTCGGCCCGAACAGCAGCCACACCACGGGCGTGAGGATCGGAGTCGCGATGTGCACGAAGAGGTTGTTGAAGGCGCCGAGGCCTGCGTGACCGCCCGTGTCGAGGAGGAGGTTGAACACGATGCCGGTGATGACGATGCACACCGTGCCGGTGATCCGCAGCACGTGCCAGCTGCGTGCCCAATTTCGGGAGATGGTGAGCTGCAGCGCGCTGATGGCGACGAGCAGGTTGGACATGAAGGTGAAGAATCGCAGCTGAGTGAATGGCGTGGCTACCAGGCCAAACAGGAATCCGCCCACGCCGGGAGTGCCCACCCATCCGAGCACCCAGGACGTGGCAAGCCCTGTCAGAGCCGACAACGCGAGCACAGCGTAGGCAATCCGTGGCACAACATGCATGGCGGGATCTTAGAGGAAGGGGGAGTCAGCGTCGGGTGGCTCGCTCTCGTGCGTCTCGATGACCGAAATCCTCCACGCCTGACAAAAACCGCTGAAAAGCGGGGGTCATTGGCTTCTCGTGGAGGATAACGGTCACTTTTCGCAGATGCCCAGGCCGCCCATGGCCTACAGCCTCACGAGCGCGTAGGCGATGCCGGCGAATGCGCTCGCCCACAGCATGCTCGCGAACGTCCCGATGATGAACACCTCGCCCAGCCGGGGATCGTCGCCGTTACGAAGCTCCGGATAGCGCCCCAAACCCTTCACGGCAAGGATGAACGCTAGTCCTGCAGGGAATCCGGCAACCAGGCAGGCGTAGGTGGCGGCCCGCTCCAGCATGCCAATCCACCGACCGCCGGGGAGTCTGCGCTGGACATCAAGAATCGTTGGGTCAGGGGTAGGCTCAGGCGGGTTGATGCGACGGAGCAGCGCGCGGATGATGGGGTTAGCGAAGACCGCCACGACGCCGCATCCGGCGATGGCGAGCGCTTGCAGCAACACGTGCATGGTGCCCCTCTCGACGATTAAGCTATTCTCTTCATGTGAAGAATATTCAGGTTTTTCCTTCATGTGCGGCGCTGTTGGTGGACATCGTCAGCTCCCGCACGTCCGAGCGTAGGCAATCACACGTGCATGTGCTCGAAGCGATCGACGCTACCAACGCCGAGGTGCCCGCGCTGGACCAGCTGCGCGTGACCGTCGGCGACGAGATGCAGGGAGTCTACGCCACGCTCGGGGAAGCCCTCGCCGCGAGCTTCACGCTGCGCAATCGGCTCATCGGGCATGTCGATGTCCGTTTCGGGGTCGGCGTTGGGGAGGTGCGGATCGTCGACGCGGAGCGCGGCATCCAGGATGGGTCCGCGTGGGCGCTTGCCCGCGAGGCCATCGATGCGGTGGAGCAGCAATCCCGCGAGCCCGGGTGGCGGGGGCTCCGCACCGCGGTGCGCGACGAGACATCGTCGGCGAATCCGCTGGTGGAGCCGGCCGTGCAGCTCGTCGATGCTCACCTTGCGGCGCTGAGTGCTGGGCCGCGGGCGTCGTTCACCGCGCTCTACGAAGGGCTAGACAATCGGCAGGCAGCGGCGCGGCTGGGAATTTCGCCGTCTGCCAACTCGCAGCGAGTGACTAACAACGAGCTGCGCCCGCTGCTGGCGATGGTGCGGGCGCTGACGGCGCTGGGCGGTACCGACAAAAAGTGACCGTTATCCTCCACGAGAAGCTGACGACACCCTGATTTCGGCGTTTTTTGCAGGCGTGGAGGATAACGGTCAAACGCGACGCGGTGTCAGGCCTTCTTTTCGCGGGTCCGGATCTTGGCGCGGTCGTGACTGCTCAGGTGCACCTTGCGAATCCGCACGATCTCCGGCGTCACCTCGAGGCATTCGTCCGCGGCGCAGAACTCCAGCGACTGCTCCAGCGAGAGCTGCTTCGGCGGAATGAGACGTTCGAGCTCATCGCCAGTAGAAGAGCGCACGTTCGTGAGCTTCTTCTCTTTCGTGGGGTTCACGTCCATGTCGTCTGGGCGCGGGTTTTCGCCCACCACCATGCCCTCGTACACCTCGGCGCCGGGGCCGACGAACATCGTGCCGCGCTCCTGCAGATTGAACAGCGCGTACGAGGTGACGACGCCGGTGCGGTCTGCGACGAGCGAGCTCGTGGGGCGCGTGCGGAAGTTGCCGTGCCAGGGCTCGTAGCCCTCGGCTACGTGGTTCATGATGCCGGTGCCGCGCGTCTCCGTGAGGAACTCGGTGCGGAACCCGATCAGCCCGCGAGCAGGCACGATGAACTCCAGCCGCACCCAACCGGTGCCGTGGTTCACCATCGTCTCCATGCGTCCGCGACGAAGCCCCATCAGCTGCGTCACGGTGCCGAGGAATTCCTCAGGCACGTCGACGGTGAGCCGCTCGGTAGGTTCGTGCACCTTGCCGTCGATCATCTTCGTCACCACCTGTGGTTTGCCGACGGTGAGCTCGAAGGACTCGCGGCGCATCATCTCGACGAGGATAGCCAGCTGCAGTTCGCCTCGGCCCTGCACCTCCCAGGTGTCGGGGCGATCGGTGTTGCTTACCTTGATGGAGACGTTGCCGATCAGTTCTTGGTCCAGGCGCGCCTTCACCAGGCGCGCGGTGAGATTTTTGCCGGACTTGCCCGCCAGCGGCGAGGTGTTAATGCCGATGGTCATGGAGATGGACGGCTCGTCGACATGGATGAGAGGCAGCGGCTTCGGGTCTTCAGGATCCGAAATGGTCTCGCCGATCATGATCTCCGGTATACCCGCGATCGCGACGATGTCTCCCGGCCCTGCTTTCTCGGCAGGCTTGCGCTCGAGCGCGTCAGTCATGAGCAGCTCCGTGAGCTTCACGGTTTCGACGCTGCCGTCGCGCTTGCACCACGCCACCTGCTGGCCGCGACGCAGCTCGCCACCCACCACGCGTAGCAGCGCCAGACGCCCGAGGTACGGCGACGCGTCGAGGTTGGTGACGTGCGCCTGCAGCGTCGCGCCTTCCTCGTAGGTGGGTGCGGGAATGTGCTCAAACAGCGTTGCGAAGAGGGGCTCCAAGGTGGCGGAGTCTGGCATCTCGCCGTCTTCCGGCTGGTTCAGCGATGCCCGCCCAGCCTTCGCGGATGCGTAAACGATGGGGAAATCGAGGCCGTCGGCGGCGTCGTCTTCCAGGAGATCCATGAAGAGGTCGTAGGTTTCATCCACGACGGCGCTGATGCGCGCGTCGGCGCGGTCCACCTTGTTGACGACGACGATGATGGGCAGCTTTTTCGCCAACGCCTTGCGCAGCACAAACCGGGTCTGCGGGAGTGGCCCTTCGGATGCGTCGACGAGGAGGATGACGCCGTCGACCATCTCCAGGCCGCGCTCCACCTCGCCACCGAAGTCGGCGTGGCCAGGGGTGTCGATGATGTTGATGGTGACGTCGGTGCCGTCTGGGCGACGGTGCTTGACGGCCGTGTTTTTCGCGAGGATGGTGATGCCCTTCTCGCGCTCGAGGTCCATGGAGTCCATGACTCGGGCGTCGACGTCGGCTCCCTCCCGGAACGCACCGGACTGCCACAGCATGGAGTCGACGAGGGTGGTTTTCCCGTGGTCGACGTGGGCGATGATGGCGACGTTGCGCAGATCTTCACGGGTGGGCATAGGGGCGCTCCTCACATTTGGGCCGTGCCGAGTGTACGCGCGTCGTGGCCTCTCCGCCTAGTCGCGCCCGAGGTGGCGGCGGCCTCGGGGCGCGCTGCCAGAGAACTACGCGGTTAGCTGACCTGCAGCTCGCCCATCTCGTCCCAGCCTTCGCCCTCGACGGTGCGGGAGACGATCTTGGGCGTGGCGGCTAGATGGGGACGCATAGCCTCGAGGCCCGCCTGGAAATGCGGGGAGGTGACGTGGGCCTCGCCGGCGCCGTCCTTGAATGCCTCGACGAGCACGAACTCGTTCGGGTCCTCAACTGAACGCGACCACTCGAACCAGAGGTTGCCCTCCTCGGCGCGGGTGGCGGCGGTGAACTCAGCGACGGCGTCCATCCACTGGTCGACGGACTCGGGCTTCACTTGGTACTTGACGACGATAAAGATCATGCCTCGAGCGTAGACGCTTCGGCCAACGCTCTGGAAGCACACGTCGACCGCGGTCACTGGGCCAGGGTCTGGAACGCCGTCTCGGAGGAATCTCGGAGAAATTGTGCACAGCGGGCCTGCTCCTCGGTTTCCCCGATGCGCCCGGCGGCCACGCTGAGCGCCCACAGCGCCCGAAGGAAGCCGCGGTTCGGCGCGTGCTCCCACGGCACGTGCCCGCTGCCCTTCCAGCCGTTTCGACGAAGCGCATCCAAGCCGCGGTGGTAGCCGGTGCGAGCGTAGGCGTACGCGGCAATCGACGAGGACAACGATTCCTCGCGCAGGCAGGTCTCGGCCAGCAGGGCCCACACCAGTGACGACTGCGGATGTGCAGCCACGATCTCAAGGAACCCTTCCTTGCCGGATTCCTGTATCGCTTCGACGGCGGGGTCGACGGGCAGTTCGACTCGCACGTCGGTGGCCATCAGGTTCGGATGCGTCTTCGTCATGGGCATAGCCTAATGCCCAGCTGTGGAACAGCCACCGCAGCTCACTCTCCCAGTCCACTCGCGATGAACGACACGACGGCGTTGCGCGCGCGAGCGGCCTCGGGGCCCGTCGCTTCTATGCGCAATGTGTCGCCCTGCGTCGCGCCCAGTGCCATGAGACTGAGCGTCGATTTCGCGTTGATGAGGGGGCCGTCGTTCAGCCCGATGGAGACGTCCGCGTCGAATTCTGAGACGAGCGACGCGAGCCTGGACGCCGGGCGTGCATGCAGCCCGATGGGCGCATTCAATTCCACCTTCGCAGTCTGTCTCGTGTCCCGTTGCGGGGCTGCCTCCTCGACGGGGGCGCGCCCGAGTGCGCTCAGCTTGGCGCCGAGCGATGACTCCGCGGCGGCGAGCACGTCGTCGAGTGATTCGCCCATTGCGGCGCTGACCAGCGAGGCGGTCAGCCCCTCGACGATGGGCGCGGCGGCAATCTCCACCCGGAACTTTGGCGCGAGGAGGTCGACTGCGGTTTCCGCGCTGAGGATGGCTGACCCCATGTCGGCGAGGATGACGACGCCCTCGTCGCCGCCCACTTCCTCGATAGCCGTCATGATGGCTGTGGCATCCGTGCCGAATGTGTTGTCAGGCATCCCCGATGCCACTGCAACCGGTGGCATGTCGCGGTGCACCATGATCGCGGCCAGTTCCAGCGCAGCTTGAGCTAGCGCCGCTGAGTGTGAAACTACGACGATGCCGACGCTCATGCCACCACCTCCGCCAGGGCACGGAAGAGCAGGGCGGTGGACGCGGCCCCGGGGTCGACGTGATTCGTCGAGCGCTGGCCGAGGTAAGAGGCGCGTCCCTTTCGGGCCACAAGCGCCGCCGTATCGTCTCGTCCACGTTCGGCAGCTTCGACGGCCTTCCTCGCGGCTGTCTGGAATGCGACGCCGTCGGCGGTCTCGCGCTCGAGTGCGGCAATCGCGGGCGCGAAGGCGTCGAGCATTGTTTTGTCGCCGAGCTTGGTGTTACCGCGCACCGCCAGGCCGTCGACGCCCGCTCGCAGCGCCCGGACGAATTCGGGCTCAGGGATCTCGTCGACATCGTCGTGCAATGCGGCAGCCGTGCGGAGAAAAAACGTAGCCAGCAACGGCCCACTGGTGCCTCCGACGTGCCTGAGCAGCGACATGCCGATGGTCTTGCATTGCGCTGGCAGGGTGGGGGCCTCCAGCTCGTGGACTGTGGCGCGCAGCCCGCGCACGAGGTTCACGCCGTGGTCGGCGTCGCCGATGTGTGAATCCAGGTTGGTGAGTTCGGTCTCGTGTTCCGCCACGAGCTGTTCGAACCGCCGCAACCAGCTCGCGATAGTGTCCGTTCCGATCACGGGTAAGCCTTTCCGAGGCCGGGAACAGGCGATGGCGCCTCGAGCCAGCGCGTCATTGCGCCGTCCACGCGAAGCAGAGTGACGGAGCAGCCGGCCATGTTCAGCGACGTCACGTAGTTTCCGACGGTCGTGTGCGTCACACGGACCCTTGCGTTGCGCAAGAGCTCGATGACTTCGCCCGCCATGATCTGCAATTCAATCAGTGCAGTAGCGCCGAGACCATTGATGAGCAGGGCGGCGTCGGCGTCGGAAAAATCAAGGTCCGCGAGGATGGGGTCGACGAGCCGGCGCGCGATGGTCCGCGCTTCGACGAGTGGCTCGCGTCGGCGCCCAGGCTCCCCATGAATACCCACGCCAACTTCGATTTCCTCCTCGGGCAGATCGAACGTCGGACGGCCGGCGCCGGGCGTGACGCAGGAGGTGAGTGCCACGCCCATCGAACGGATATTCGCGGCGACGTGCTCCGCGAGGGCCTGGAGCTCGTCGAGGCTCATCTGAGCTTCAGCGGCCGCCCCGACGATTTTCTCGACGAACACCGTCCCGGCCACACCGCGCCTGCCCGCAGTGAACGTGGAATCTTCGACGGCGACGTCGTCGGCCACGAAGACCATCCGCACCTCGATGCCTTCCATTTGCGCGAGTTCCGCGGCCATCTCGAAGTTCATGACGTCGCCGGTGTAGTTCTTCACGATGAAGAGCACGCCTGCGCCCGCGTTCACCATCCGGGCGGCGGCGAGGATCTGATCCGGGTTTGGTGAAGTGAATATTTCCCCGACGACGGCCGCGTCCAGCATGCCTTCGCCCACGAAGCCGGTGTGCAGCGGTTCGTGTCCGGCACCCCCGCCGGAGACGACACCCACCTTGCCGACGCGCGGTTGGCCGGCGCGGGCTACCACGCGCTGAGTACGGTCAACGCGCAGATCTGGCCTAGAAAGGGAGAGGCCACGCAACGCATCGTCGACGACCGTGTCCGGCGAATTGATGAGCTTCTTCATTGCAGGCCCTCCTGGACTCGTCAGATTACCAACGTGGGCCAGCTCCAGAACAGGGCAGCGACGAAACGTGCGACGAGGATGCGCGGTTGTGAACGGCCGATGTCGGGTTTCTGCTGTTTCGAAGTACACTGGCACGCGGCCCAGGTGAGAATCCTGGGTTTGTTCATGGGTTAGGAGTGCTTGCATGCCAAGCGTTGTCGTCGTCGGAGCGCAATGGGGAGACGAGGGGAAGGGCAAGGCCGTCGACCAGCTCGGCGACCGCGTAGACCTCTGCGTCAGGTATTCGGGTGGCAATAACGCTGGCCACACGCTGGTTGTGGGCGGCGAGAAGTTTGTGATGCACCTGCTGCCGTCGGGAATTTTGAATCCGGACACCACGACGGTGCTGGGCAACGGTGTGGTCATCGACCTCGATGTGCTGCAGGAGGAACTCTCCACGCTGCGAGAGCGCGGCGTCGCGTTCGAGCATCCGCTCATCTCCGCAAACGCACACATCATCACCGAGTACCACAAGGTGCTCGACAAGGTCACCGAGCGCTTCCTCGGAAAGCGCCGCATCGGCACCACCGGGCGCGGCATCGGGCCGTGCTATTCCGACAAGATCAACCGCCTCGGCGTCCGCGTCCAGGATCTGCTCGACGCCAAGATCCTGCGCGAGAAGGTGGAGGCTTCGCTCGACCAGAAGAACGAGCTGCTCGTGAAGGTGTACAACCGCCGCGCCATTGAGGTCGACCAGGTGGTGGAGTCCTTGCTGGCCCACGCCGACGCTATCCGCCCCTACATCGTCGACTCCGGCCGGTTCGTCAACGACGCGCTGGACGAGGGCAAGGTGGTGCTGTTCGAGGGTGCGCAAGCGCATCACCTCGACGTTGACCAGGGCACCTACCCGTACGTGACCTCGTCGAACCCGACGGCTGCGGGCGCTGCCACCGGCGGCGGCATCGGCCCCACCCGCATCGACCGCACCATCGGCATCGCGAAGGCCTACACCACCCGCGTCGGCGAGGGCCCGTTCCCGACGGAGCTGTTCGACGAGGATGGCGAGAAGCTGCGCGAGAAGGGCGGCGAGTTCGGCGCCACGACGGGGCGGCCTCGTCGCTGCGGATGGTTCGACGCCGTGCTGGTGGAGCAGTCGGTCAAGATTAACGGTTTCACCGATATCTTCCTCACGAAGCTCGACATCCTCGATGGCTGGGAGAAGATTCCGGTCTGCGTGGCCTACGAGGTGGACGGCGAGCGTCTGCCGCACTACCCGATGACGCAATCCGAGGTGCACCACGCAAAGCCCATCTACGAGTACGTCGACGGGTGGAGCGAGGACATCTCCGGCTGCCGTTCCTTCGACGAGCTCCCCGCCAACTGTCAGGCCTACGTGCGGCATCTCGAGGAACTCATCGGGTGCCGTATCTCCGGCATCGGTGTGGGCCCAGGCCGCGAGGAATCCATCTCCATCAACCCGCTCGTATAGCTGAGGCAAGCGAGTTCTGATGGGTAAAGCAGCTACGCCAAAGTGCCCGCTGCGTCCGGGCGATCCGTGTTCGCTGTGCGTCCCGGGCTCGAGCGGCCCGCACGACTGCCAGACGGTGCGGCTCGTGATGGAGGATCCCGAAATGCGGGAGATGCTACGCGAGAAGCAAGCCGAGTGGCGCAAACGCCATCGCGTGGCGTGATCCTCGCGCGGCGGCGATAGGCTCTGGTGCGTGAAGATTCTCCTGCTTGGTTCTGGCGGTCGTGAACACGCGCTCGGGCGCGCGTTGGTGCGAGATGGCAACGAGCTCCACGTCGCACCCGGTAACCCCGGGCTGGCGGAGTTCGCCACCTGTCACGACGTCGATCCCTCGTCCCCCGACGACGTGCTCGCCCTCGCGCGTACCCTCGCGACGGACCTCGTCGTGGTTGGCCCGGAAGCGCCGTTGGTGGCCGGCGTCGCAGACGCGCTGCGCGAGGGCGGCTTCGACGTGTTCGGCCCGTCAGCCGCGGCCGCTGAGCTGGAGGGTTCGAAGGCCTTCGCGAAAGACGTGATGCACGCCGCCGGTGTCCCCACCGCGGACGCGCGGGTATGCACCACACCCGACGAAGCCGCCGCCGCGCTGGACGAATTCGGCCCCACCTACGTCGTGAAGAACGACGGACTCGCCGCTGGCAAGGGCGTCGTCGTCACCGACGACCGCGACGAGGCGCTCGCTCACGCGGCCACTTGCGAACGCGTCGTCATCGAAGAGTTCCTGGACGGCCCGGAAGTCTCACTGTTTGCTATCTGCGACGGCGCCACCGCCCAGCCGCTGCTGCCCGCCCAAGATTTCAAGCGCGTGGGCGACGGCGACGAAGGGCCAAACACCGGTGGCATGGGCGCCTACTGCCCGCTGCCGTGGGCGCCGGACGGGCTCGTCGACGAGATCATGCGTGACGTCGTGCAACCCACCCTCGACGAGATGCGTCGCCGTGGCACCCCGTTCGTCGGGCTGCTGTACGCGGGGCTCGCGCTCACCTCGAGAGGACTTCGGGTGGTGGAGTTCAACGTGCGCTTCGGGGATCCGGAAACCCAGGCTGTGCTGGCGCTACTCGTAACACCGCTCGCCCCGGTGCTGCGTGCAGCCGCGCGAGGCGAACTCGCAGACGTGCAGCCGCTCGAATGGAACGACGGGGCCGCCGTCGTCGTCGTGTCTGCAGCGGACGGCTACCCAGGAACTCCCAAACGGGGTTGCAGCATCGAGCTGCCCGACGACACCGACACGGCGTGGGTGCTCCAGGCCGGCACAAGCGTGAGCGACGGTGTCCTCACCGCGAACGGCGGGCGCGTGCTTAGCACCGTCGGGATGGGGGAAGACCTCGACGCCGCACGTGCGACCGCGTACGCGCATCTCGCGACGGTGGACTTCGCCGACGGGTTTCACCGCCTAGATATCGGTATCCCGCACTGAGTGCGGCGGGGTTTCTACGTCCGATGCGCATAAAGAATGAGGGTTTCCACCGAAAACGGTGGAAACCCTCATTGCTTATCCAGGATCAGCCCTGGGCGCCGGTCTTCGGCATCCCTGGCCGCACGATGGGCTCACCGGGGGTGTGGCCCTCGATGGGCTGCTCGCCTTGCACTGGCAGCGCGCCGATCCGGTAGTTCGCCTTCGACGAGGACTCGAAGGTGAGCGTTCCCTCGCCCGACTTGGACGCGATGCGGGAAACGATGTTGCCCTTCGCATCCAGCAGGTAGACCGGGCCGCCGGAGACGTTCACGGTGAGCGTGCCGTCAACGGACTGACCGTCGTTCAGCACCTTCACGATGGTGCTGCCATCGGCCTGCTTGGTGCAGGTGATCTCGATCTTGTCACCAGCAGCGAAGCGGGCCTCCATGGAACCGCACTCGCCCTTCAGCGTCGTGAGCGGACGCTCGAGCGTGATGGTCACCGTGCGCTTGGTCATCTTGCCAGACGCGTCGGTGGCAACGAGTTCCACCTTGACGGGCTCGTCCAGCACCAGGCGGCTGACGTCAACGGTGAGCTTCGGGCTCGGATCCGCATCGTCGGTCACCTTGTAGGCCGCGAGGACCTGCTCCATGACGTTCTTGTCCGGGTTCACGCTGAGTTTCTCCGGGCCGTTGATGACGGGGGCAGCGTCGTCGACTACGAACGCCACCGAGTCAGCAGCGGTGTTGCCAGCCATGTCAGCGGCGACCGCCTCGAGCACATGCTCGCCAGCGGGCAGACCGCTCACTTCGACGGTCAGCTCCACCAGCTCGCTGCTCGCAGGCTCCGCGGCGAACGCAGCCATCCGCGACTTCTGCTTCAGCTGCGGCTCCCCGTTCTTGTACTCGACGATGTACGCATCAGGGTGAGGCTTCTGGTCGACGACCTTGGCGTCGTATTCCTTACCGTCGACGAGCACCTGCAACGAGTGCAGGTTGGCGTCGGATGCGAGGACCGTGATCTTCTGCTTCGACGTCAGGAAGTCGCCGTTGGAGACCCCGTTGATGGCAAGCGACGGGCCATCGGCGTCGTGCACCAGCGGAATGCCGCGCTCGAAGCCGTTACCCACCTGGTCGCTGAGCGAGATGCGCATCATGTGCCCGGCTTCGCCAGCCACCTTCTGTGCGTAGTCGCGACGGTTCACCTTCGCGCCCGGATCCCACAGGTTGTCGAACTCCTGGACGGTGTTGCCGTTGATCGCCATCGCGTACCCGAACTCGTCGTCCCAGACAGAACCCTTGACGTCGATCTCGCCTTTCTCACCCGGCAGGTAGATGGCACCGTCGGGAGCGATCTGCGGCGTGGTGGTCAGGGTGTGACCAGGCATGTTGCGGTCGTAGAAGAAGCGCCAGGCGCTCATCTTCACCGAGTTGCCGTCAATGTCGAAGACCTCGTAGCCAAACGTGTTGATGCCGTTCACGAGCTTCAGCGGCACCTCGAAGCGGAGGTCTTCGCCCACAGCGATTTCCTTGCCGTCGACGATGAACTTGCCAGGCTTGCCCGTGAATCGGCCCTTCATCACGAGGTCCGCACCGTCGTCGCGCACCTGGATGTTCTGGAACGTCGGATCCACGAAGTACGCGAACTGGCCGAACGGATCCTTGTCCGAGGTGGCCTGCAGCTGCGGATCGTCGAAGACGATTCGAAGATCAGCCCCAGCTACCTTGACACCCGCGATGACGAAGGTCTTCGTCGAGACATTGGCGCCGTCGGTGGCCTGCAGCGTCACGACTGCCTGGCCCGGCTTCGGAGTGAACTTCCAAGAGAACGTGCCGTCGTCGGCAATCTTGATGGCGTCCTTGCCAGACTTCAGTGCCAGATCGCCGCTGGCCACGCTGGCGAGGTCGTCGCTCACCTTGCCCTCGATGGTGATGCTGCCATCTGCCGCAGGGGTCAGCGCGCCACCCGCGTTGAGCGGAGCCTTGAGGACGTCGATGGCCGGTGGCTTCTCGTCGAAGATGAGGTACACCGAATCGGTGCCAACCTCGGCGCCGGAAGCGTCGACACCGACGAGCTTGTACTCATTGCGCCCAGGCTTCACGGGAACATCGAGCGACCCCTCGCCATTCTTCAGCGGGACCTCGGTGCCGTTGATCGTGGCCTTGGCCACGCCGTCGGTCACCTTGACGTCGATTCGCGCCTTGCCGTTACGCACAATCGGTTGCCCAGAGGCAGGGTCGATGGTGTCGGCATTCACGACGCGGTTGAACTTGTACTTCGTCAACATCACCGCAGCATCGCGACCGAGGAAGTCAATCTCCTCGGCCTGGTTACCTGCGTTGTCGAAGACAGTGATCTTGGCGTAGTGGTCCTTGCCAGCAAGTTTCGCCGGCACGGTGAAGGTGGCAATGCCCGTCGTCGGATCAAACTGGAGATTCTCGTAGTCTCCGGCCGATGGGCCATCCTTTGCGGAAACGGAACTCTTGCCGAGGCCCGCGCCCTGATCACTCACCTTCACGGTGTAGGCGAGGGACCCGTCCGCGTTGGCGGTGTGCGAGATCTTCTCGATCACAGGAGCCAACGTGTCGATGCCCAGTGGCAGTTCCGTCGTCTGCCAATCGAAGGCATCAGAGAGCCTGGCGCGAATCCGCAGCGTGTACTGGCCGTCGGCAGCGAGCTTGAACTCGTCAGATGCCGGGTCGTACACCGAACCGTCCCACTTGTGCCCCAGCGACTTGTATGCAGCGGATGCGGGGGAAGCGACGATGTCACCCAAAGTTTCGCGGGGGACATCACGGTCGATTCCGAGCTCCCGGATCACCTTGCCATCCTTCCAAATGGAGTACTCGAGCTCCCCGGCGGAACGCAGCATCATGGGTGCGGGAATGGCGGCATCGAGAATGCCGTCGCCATTCGGGGAGATCCACTCGGTGGGGACGCCACCGAACTGCAGGAAGTTGGACTGCACGTGCGTGAAGTGCGGCTGGTCCTCGCCCAGCATCTTCGTGAATACCGATTCCTTCGTCGGATCGTCGACGATGCGCTCCGCGTTCCAATCACCGGCGAAGCCGAGGTACGGCACCGACAACGACGGCTGCTTGGCATCCGACGAGGTGAGCTTCGCCCAGCCCTCGATCCAGTGGTTGTCGCTTCCTGCCGGGGTAACCGTGAAGTCCACGGTGGCTTCCCCGTGCGCGGGCACAGTGACGGTCTTCGCGGACGCGGTGAGGGTTTCGCCGTCGGAGCACTTGGTGGCGTTGCCGGCGGGGTCCTGCGTCTCACCGAGCACGCAGGTGCCGTCGGTGGTGAAGGAGTGGTCCTTGTCGCCCTTGTTCTGGAGCTTCACGGTGAAGGTCTTCGGGCCCTTGAGTTCGCGCATCGCGACGGTGGGGACCCCGTCGACGGTGGCGAACACGTCGGTTGCCAGTGCCGCCTTGGTGTCGACGAGACCAGCGCCGATTTGACGCGGAGCGTAGGGCACGCCGTCCTTCTCCAGAATCTGCGCGGTGTTGGATAGCGACGTGCGCAGCATCGTGTTGCGCTCAACCGGCGACGTATTCGGGAACCGCTTGGCGTACTCCTGCAAGCCCAGCGCGAACACACCGGCGACATGCGGCGTCGCCATAGAGGTGCCGGAGTTGTCCTTGTACTTGTTGTTGTTCACGGTGGAGTACACCGAGCCGCCGATGCCGGCGAGCTGCGGCTTGAAGTTCAGCTCGGGGCCGGTACCCCAGGAGGTGAACGACGACGGCGCGAGCTTCTCAGCGACGTCTAGGGCGATGCGGGCGTCGGTGAGCTTCACCTTGGTCTCGCCCGCCGCGATCAACGCCTTGAGCTTCGCCCCGGTGGATGCGTACAGGAACGCGCCTGGGATCTTGACGTCTTCGAGGCCGGCCATGCCCTGGAACTGGTCGCCGCCCTCGCTGCTGTTGTAGACCAGCACGCCGACGGCGCCCTTGTCGATGGCGTTCTTGAACTTCTCCGAGAACGCCAGTTCGCCGCGCTGAATCAGCACGAACTTGCCCTTCGCGTCAGCGGGGATCTCTTCCGGCTTACCGACGCCGCCGTCGACGAGGGGGTATTCCTTGCCGTCAGCCTTGCCGGACTGCAACTGGTAGCCGAACTTCTCGACGGAGCTGCCCTGCGTCGCCTCACCCTGGCTGGCGATGGACTGGGTGTTGTTCACCGACGCGATGGAAAGCGCTCCCGGCGCGCTTGCAGGGCTGCCGTGCGTGCCGTCGTCGAGCAGGTCGAGCTGATCGGTGAGTGTGCCGTCCGGCGAGCCGTTGATGCCCTCGTTGCCCGCTGCAACCAGCACCTGCACGCCTGCGGCCTGAGCGTTGGCGATAGCCCGCGCCTCACCGACGGAGTCCTGGCCGGTGCCGTTCGATGAGCCGAGCGACATGTTGATGATGTCCGCGCCATGCTTCACCGAGCTTTCGATGGCCGCCATCACGTCGTCTTCGTACGCGCTGGGGCGGGTGGCGTCGTTGGAGAACACTTTCATGGCCAAGAGCTGGGCGTTCGGTGCGACGCCGTTGACGCGCCCGTTCTTGACGACGTCGGGGTCCTCTCCGCCGTTGGCGGCGACGATGCCCGCGACGTGCATGCCGTGCTCGCTGCCGGCGGTGTCCAGCACCTCGCTATTCTCGTCGGCAAAGTTCCAGCCGTATGGCACCTTCTCCGTGAACCCCTTGGTGGCGGAGAGCTTCCCCTTCACTCCGTCGTCGAGGCGCATGTCCTGGTGCTTGATGTCGATGCCGGTGTCGATGATGGAGACGACGAGACCTTCGCCGTCCACACCGTAATCCGAGCGCGCCTGCACCGAGTGCGTGAGCTCTGCAGCCGTCTCCATCGACGGCTGGTAGGTCTTCATCGGCTTCACCGACTGGACATCGGGATCCAGCGCGAGGGCCGTCAGCTGGTTGGCGGGCACTTCCGCCGAGAATCCGCGGACGAGCAGGCCAAACTTGCGCCTGACGCTGAACCCTTCCTTGCCCTGCCAGCGGGCTAGTACGCGGTCCACGGCTTGGAGCCCGCGAGTTTCCACGTCTTTCCCGTTGGGCTGCTGCTTCAGCAGCACAATGACGCGCTTGGGCTCGTCGGCAGGCCCGGGGATGCGATCCTCGTCGGGGGCCTTCGGCGTGCCGGCAACCGTCCCGTCGGTGGTTGCAATGTTGTTTGGCGCGGGCGCAGCGTCAGTGCGCGTGGCTAGTGCCGCGCCGCAGGTCAGCGCTAGTGCCATGGACACTAGCGAGGACACAGATCTCCTCATGGCATCGTCTCCGTCGACAGTTGTTCGTGCATTGGGCGGATGCCCAATGGGTGGAAGGTACCGGCTCTAGGGCTCGCTTGTGGCGAAAGTCGCGGCAAAAAGATTCTGCGAATTTATTTCTGAGAAAGCCCCATTCACCTGGTGTTTCGCGTGGTATAGCCGAGCGGAACCGGGCGTTTCGTAGTGGGCTGCGAACCGTCATTCACGTCTCGTCGGGCACACACTAGGCTGGCCCCATGAGCCTGCCGAATGTTCTTGCTAACCGTTACGCTTCCACTGCCATGCGCGCCATCTGGGCGCCCGAAGCGAAGGTGGTGGCTGAGCGGGGGCTCTGGCTGTCGGTGCTTCGCGCCCAGCGTGACTTGGGCGTCGACTTCGGCGGCGACAACCCCGACGAGGTCATCGCGGCCTACGAGGGCGTCGTCGACGACGTGGATTTGGACTCCATCGCCAGCCGCGAACGAGTCACCCGACACGACGTGAAGGCGCGCATCGAGGAGTTCAACGCGCTCGCCGGCTACGAACACGTGCACAAAGGAATGACGTCGCGCGACCTCACGGAGAACATCGAGCAGCTGCAGGTGCTGGACTCCTTGCGGCTGGTGCGAGGCCGGGTCGTCGCCACCCTCGCGCAGCTCACGAGGCTGGCGGTGCAGTACCGCGACCAGGCGATGACGGGGCGCTCGCACAACGTCGCGGCCCAGATCACCACGCTCGGCAAGCGCTTCGCGACGGCGGCCGACGAGCTACTCGTCGCGCTGCAGCGACTCGACGAGGTGATCGAACGTTATCCGGCGCGGGGCATCAAGGGCCCCATGGGTACGGCGCAGGACATGCTCGACCTGCTGGGCGGCGACGTCGACAAGCTCGAGGCGCTGGAGCGCCAGGTGGCCGAGGGGCTCGGCTTCCAGCGTGTGCTCACCTCCACAGGGCAGGTATACCCGCGCAGCCTGGACTACGACGTCGTCACCGCACTGGCGCAGATCGCCGCCGCACCCAGCAACGTCGCGACGACGGTGCGGCTCATGGCGGGCCTCGAGCTCGTCACCGAGGGCTTCAAAGAGGGCCAGGTGGGCTCGTCGGCGATGCCCCACAAGATGAACACCCGATCCTGCGAGCGCGTGAACGGGTTGGCCGTGATTCTGCGCGGCTACGTATCGATGGTCGGGGAGCTCGCGGGCGACCAGTGGAACGAGGGCGACGTGTCCTGCTCCGTGGTGCGCCGCGTCGCGTTGCCCGATGCGTTTTTTGCGCTCGATGGGCTGTTCGAGACCTTCCTCACTGTGCTGCAAGATTTCGGCGCATTCCCCGCCGTGATTGAGGCGGAGCTGCAGCGCTACCTTCCCTTCCTCACCACGACGAAGGTGCTCATGGCTGCGGTTCGCAAGGGCGTGGGGCGCGAGGTGGCCCATGAAGCCATCAAGGAGCACGCCGTCGCCGTGGCGCTAGCGATGCGCGAAGGGCAGCAGGAAAACGATCTCCTCGACCGCCTCGCCGCCGACGAGCGCCTCGGCCTCACCCGCGACGAGCTAGGCGCGCTCGTTACCGAACCGCTGGAACTCGCCGGCACGGCGGGCCGCCAGGTGGATGCGGTGGCTCAGCAGGTGGAGGCCATCGTCGCGGCAGACCCCGAGGCGGCCACCTACCGGCCCGGCGCGGTGCTCTGAGGAATTCCTTGCGTTTCTTGATCTGGTAGAGGCTCCTTGCGCATTCACCGCTACGCTGCTCACAGGCAACGTCAAGTTGGCATCGAAATACCTAGGGGAACTTCTCATGAGCGATTCGCAATTCACCCGTCCGAGCGAAGGGGCGCAGCACTTCCAGACACCGCAGTCCCAGCCGTCTGCGCCTGGCGGACAGCCTTACCCGCCGGCTCCGGTTCAGCACTACAACAACCAGGCCCAGTATCAGCCGAGCCCAGCGCCGCAGCCGTACGGACAACCCCAGGCGGGTTACACAGCGCCCGTCAGTAACGCCAATCCCAACCTGCAGGTGCGGGCCGCGGAATCTATTGGTGCGTGGATGCTCACGCTCTTCCTGATCGGCATTCCCATCGTCGGTTTGATTTACCTTCTCGTGGTTGCTTTCGGTGGCAGCGTCGCGGAATCCAAGAAGAACTTCGCGCGTGCGGTGCTGATCTGGCAGCTCATCGTGATCGGGCTGGTGATCCTCATCGCCATCGTGACGGGAGGGGCGGTCTTCAGCATCTTTGCGGGCATCGCGAACGCGTAGCTCGGATTCCCCCCATACAAAAACTTCAAAATCCGTACCCAGATTCCTCAAACCCCCTAAAAACCGGGGGGTAAGTGAAACTGGGTACGGATTTTGAAGTTGAGGGCCCGGTTACTTGCCCAGCAGCGCATCCTTCCACTTCACCGGCTTGCCGGTGCGCAGGAGCGCGTTGTCGTAGATCTTCGCTGCGAGCACGATGATCAACACGGTGAAGGCGACCAGCAGCACCAGCGACAGCACCGGCTCCCACACCGCGCCTTGCCCTTGGAACACTCGCATCGGCACCGCTACCGGAGCGGAGAACGGGATGTAGCTCATGACGGTGAGCGCCGTCGGGTTGCTGCTGAACATGATGATCGCCATGTAGGGCAGCATGACGAGCCACATGATGGGCTGCTGCACGTTGGCGAGGTCTTCGGTCCTCGACACCAGCGACGCCGCCGCGGCGTAGAGTGCAGCGATCATCACGAAGCCCACGAGGAACAACACGATGAACCAGCCAATCGGTGTGGCCAGGTTCTGCACGGGCAGGGCAGTGCCGTTGATGGCCATGCCCAGGAACGCGACGCCCGCCATGAGCAGAATCTGCACCAGCGCTGCGGCAGAGTTACCGAGAATCTTGCCCGTGAGCAGGGCCTTCGATGTGACGGATGCCAGCAGGATCTCGACGATGCGGGTCTGCTTCTCTTCCACCACCGAGTTCGCGATGCTCATGCCGAAGGTGATGGCGGCCATCATCCACACGATGCCGAAGCCGAGGGCCAGGAAGTAGGTGACCATCGGGTTCGACCCATCGACGGGGCTACCGTCGGCGGCAACCTTCTGCACCACCTCGACCTCGGGGTACAACGAGATGGCATCCATGACGCTGCCAGGCGGGCTGTCCAGCGTGAACACCTTCACGCCAGTGGGCGACGCATCGCTCGCGACGATGGCAGCATCCGCGTCTTCGGTCTGCACCGCCTTGCGGGCGGCGGCCTCGTCGGGAACTTCCTTCACCTCAAGGTCGGGTACGCCGTCGAGTTTTGAGGCAACGTCCTTGGTGGCGACGACGCTGGGTGCGTCTCCTTCCAACAAGTCGCCCAGCCTAGGAGCGAACACGAAGGCTGCCAGCATGATGACCAAGGTGACGACCGTCGAGATGACGAACGACTTGGAGAGCACGCGCGTCATGATTTCGCGCTTCGCTACCACGCCAACGATGGACGAGAACGACGGGGGAGGCGTGAGCTTGGGGGTCTGCTGGGGTGTCTGGGTGGTGGTCACTGTGCCAACTCCTTGTAGATCTCGTGCAGGGTGCGCTGGACGGGGCCGAACCGGTGGACGCTGCCGCGCTGGAGCGCGTCGGCGAGCACCCGGTTGGCCTGCGTCTCGTCGGGGCAGCGGAACTTGACGTAGTTGCCGTCAAACTCGACGACGTTCACGCCGGCGTCGCGCACCCAGCCGGTGTCACCCGAGGTGATGAGCTCCCACTCGTCGCGCTGGTCGGCGGCGAGAATGTCGGCGCGCGTGCCGCTGGCTCGGATTTCGCCACCGGCGATGATGACGAGTTCGTCACACAGGCGCTCCACCACGTCGAGCTGGTGCGACGAGAACAGCACCGGCGCGCCGGTGGCGGCGACGTCGCGCAGCACGGCGAGGGTTTGGTCGACGGCGCCCGGGTCGAGGCCGGAGAACGGCTCGTCGAGGATGAGGGCGGCCGGCTCGTGGATCAGGGCGGCGGCGATCTGGGCGCGCTGCTGGTTGCCCAGCGAGAGGGATTCGAGGGTGTCCTTCGGGTTGCCGTTGAGCTGGAGCTGTTCGAGGAGCTCCATCCCGCGGCGCTTCGCGTCGGCGGCCGACTTCCCGTGCAGCTGGCCGAGGTAGACGAGCTGGTCGATGACCTTCATCTTCGGGTAGAGACCGCGCTCCTCGGGCATGTAGCCGATGTTGGAGCGGAACTCGCGCGTGATGGGTTTGCCGTCGACGAGCACCTCGCCCTCGGTGGCTGCCAGAACGCCGAGGATGATACGCATCGTGGTGGTTTTGCCGGCGCCGTTGCCGCCGACGAAGCCGGTCATGAGGCCTGGCTTGATGTCGAACGAGACGTCCTTGAGTACATGTTTCTCACCGAAGAAGCGGTGCACATTTCGTACGCTGATCATGACTCGTACGCTACTCCGCGAGGAGGTCGTCGGACTTCCCTCCGACGAGGGGTTTTCCTTCTTCCCCCGCGCGGGGGATCAGCTGCTCGCGGGGGAGACGAGCCCGTGTTCGTAGGCCCAGATCACTGCCGCGATGCGGTCGCGCAGCCCGAGCTTCATGAGGATATTCGACACGTGCGTCTTCACCGTCTCGGGGCTGACGAAGAGCTCCTTGGCGATTTCGGCATTCGATAGTCCGCGGGCGAGTAATAGGAGGGTGTCGCGTTCTCTCGACGTGAGCTCGTCCACCTGGGGAGTGTTCGTCGGGGTAGGCCGCGTGCTGGCGAAGCGGGCGATCACCCGACGAGTCACCTGCGGGCTGAGCAGCCCGTCGCCGGCGCCCAGGACGTGGATGGCGTCGATCAGCTGTTCGGCTTCGGCGGTTTTCAGGAGAAAACCCGAGGCGCCCGCCTGCAACGTTTCGAACAGGAAGTCGTCGCGGTCGAATGTGGTGAGGATGAGTACCGACGACGGGCACCCCGCCTCGGTGAGTTCGCGGGTGGCTTCGATGCCGTCCATCACGGGCATTTGCACGTCCATGCAGATGACGTCGGGCTCCAGCTCGAGCGCGAGCTGCACGCCCTCCTCGCCGTTGCTCGCCTGGCCCACCACCTCGATGTCGGGCTCGGTGTTCAAGATGGTGGCGAACCCGGAGCGGATGAGGGCCTGGTCATCCACGAGTAAGACGGTGGTCATCGTGCAGCTCCTGCCGGAAGCGTGGCGCGGATACGGAACCCGCCACGAGGTTTCGGACCTACCTCTAGCGTGCCACCGACGGCGGTGATCCGCTCGCGCATCCCAATGAGCCCAGTGCCGGTGCCTGGCAGTGTGGTGGCAGCGCCGCGCCCATCGTCGGCGACTTCCAGCTCGACGGCGTCTGGCAGCCCGCGCAGCCGCACGTGCACCGTCGCGTGTGGGCCGGCGTGTTTGGCAGCGTTGGTGAGCCCTTCCTGCGCGGCGCGGAAGAGCGCGAGTTCGGCGGCGGGCGTGAGTTCAGGAAGGGTGCTGATCTCTTCGTAGGTGGCGCGTTGGCCCTTGTTGCGGGCGGACTCGACGAGGGGCGCGAGGTCCGCGAGCGTCGGCCCGGGGGCGGGCGAGTCGTCGGTGTCGCGCAACGTGAGCACCATGCTGCGCAGATCCTTCACCGCAGCGCGGGCGCTCGACTCCACCTGCTTGAGCGACGCGGTGGCCGCGTCGGGGTCGCGTTCTATGAGCCGCCGCGCGGCCGCCGCCTGCACCGACATCGCGGTGACGTGGTGCGCCACTACGTCGTGCAATTCGCGGGCGATGCGGAGGCGCTCCTCCTCGACGGCGGACTCCACCAGCTGGGCCTGGAGCTGCTTGATGCTGGCGTCGGCGTCCTCAAGTTCGGCCCGCTCCGTCGCCTGATCCCACGCCTGGTCACCGAAGACCCAAGCGCCAGCGAAGAACGCGACGTTGATGATGCTGTTGATCACGATGAACGCAGCCATCTGGGTGGCGCTAATGGTTTCCGAGTTCGTCACCTTCTCCAGGCTCACAAACGACGACACCACGGAGCTCGCCCCCATGAGCAGGCAGATCATGATGCGCACCAACAGCGCCTGGTCGCGCTTCGACGACCACGCGCCGATCGAGTAGAAGCCCAGGAAGAGCACCACCTGCGAGGTGTAGACGTCAATCCCGGTGAAAAAGAAAGCCACGTTGTACAACACGGCCTGTGCCATTCCCGCGACGAGGGGGAACCGTCGGCGCCACACCAACGGCAACGCGCTCACGACGGTGCCCAGGCACTGCATCCCCCATGACTGGGAGAACACTGACATGTCGGCGGCGATGATCAGCCACGACATACTGCAACCCAGCGCGGCGAGGGCAAGCGCAACGAGCGCGTCGGTGCGCAACCAGTTCGGGGGTAGCGGGCGGGTCTGCATGGTTGCTGATGCTAGCGGGAAGCGCCCATGTACAGATCCCTCCAGCGGGTGAGATTACTTGAGTGCGGTGGTTGAATGTGGGGCGATGAGAAGCCGAGAGAAGTTGCCGTCGAGCGTGTGGGTGTTACTGGCAGCAGCGTTCTCTATCGCGATGGGGTTCGGGCTGATCGCTCCTGTGCTTCCGCAGTTTGCGAAGTCGATGGCCGCGGAGGTCTTCCCCGACGCGGCGGTCACCGCGACGAGCGTCGTCGTGAGTGCCTTCGCCGTGTTCCGGCTGCTGTGGGCCACGCCCGCGGGATCCTTGGTGTCGAAGTTCGGTGAGAAGGCCATTTACATCGTGGGGGTGTTCACCGTCGCGGCATCCTCGGCGCTCACCGCGTTTGCACAGAATTACTGGCAGCTGCTGGTGTTCCGCTCGCTCGGCGGCATCGGGTCCGTGATGTTCACCGTGTCCGCGATGGGCTTGCTGATTCGCATCGCGCCCAGGCACATGCGCGGGCGGGTATCTGCGCTGTACGGCGCGATGTTCATGATCGGCAACATGGTGGGGCCCGTGTTCGGCGGCACGCTGGCGGAGTTCGGGGTGGCTGTGCCGTTCCTGCTGTACGCGGGAGCGCTCATGATCGCCGGCATCATCATGTGGGCGAAGATGCCGTCGACGTCGCCGTCGAAGGCCGCTGGAGGCGCCACGCTGGCAGCTCCCATGACGCTCGCGGAAGCCTTCCGAGATAGGGCGTTCCTGGCGAACATTCCAGGCCTGTTCGGACACGGGTGGGCCAACCTCGGTGTGCGCACCGCGCTCGTGCCGCTGTTCATCTCTGCTGCGGTGTCGCAGAAAGTGTGGGTAGCCGGGGCGGCGCTCGCGCTGTTCGCCATTGGTACTGCGCTGGCGTTGCCCGTCGCGTCCACCTTCGCCGATAGGCGGGGGCGCAAACCCATGATCGTGAGCGGCTTAGTGGCCGCCGGCATCTTCACGATCATGCTGGGGATCACTTCGTCGGTGTGGATCACCTTGCCCATCTGTTTGCTTGCCGGTTTTGGTGCCGGCATGTTCAACCCGGCCTCGCAGGCTGTCACCGCCGATGTCATCGGCAGCGACCGTTCCGCAGGAAAGGTGGTAGCCAGCACGCAGATGATGACCGATGTGGGGTCCATCGTCGGTCCGCTGGCAGCCGGTGCGATTGCCGACGCCTTGGGGTTCGGCTGGGCCTTCGGGATTACCGGGGGCATCTTGATGCTCGGGGCCGTTGCCTGGATCGGCACCCCTGATACGTTGCGCCGCACCCTCGGCAACACCTGAGCGCGCGGAATCGTCCCCGGTTGGCGTCTCGGGGGCGGTTTTGCTGTTGAAAACATCAACCGGGGACGATTCCGCGCGAAAAATACCTGTGGAAAGCGGGCAGCGAGGGGTGCGAGTTGCCTAAAACAGGGCATGGAACTCTTTACCGATATCCCAGCCGTTGCAATCCGTAACCATCCTGAGCACGCCGGCTCCCTGCGAGGGCTGAAGCGGCGAGGCAAACTCGTTTCCTCGTTGCCAGGCGTCTACGCCGTGCCCGACATGCCAGACACATGGCAGGCGCGGCTACTATGCGCACATCTATGGGCGCCGGAGCTCACCATCTCAGGCGCCGCAGCTGCCAAGGCGCTCTGGTGGCCTGACCTTCAGGTAGACACCATCGACATGTGGGGAGCGAAGCGGAAAGCACCCGCATCGTGGATCACCGTATCGCGCTCGGAAACACCCCGCGACTTCCTTGTTTGGCAAGGGGATATGCCGTTCGCTTTGCCCGCACTCACCGTCGTGCAGATGGCCCGAAGGATGGGTGGGCTGCCCATCGACGAAGCCCTTCGACGTGGCGCAGCCTCGCTGAACGATATGCGTCAGGCGCTCGCCTGCATCCCACATCAAGACGGGAACAACCGGGTTCGAAGGCTGCTCGACCAGTCGAAACACGAGCCCTGGTCTGAACTCGAACGAGAAGGGCATTTGCTGCTCGATCGAGCAAGAATCTCTGGGTGGGACACCAACGTCGAGCTCTGGTTGGACGGGGAACGGTTCTATATCGACATCGGTTTCGCAGCCCTGAAAATCGCCATTGAGCTGGACGGGTTCCGCTACCACTCAGACAGGGCGTCCTTCGAGCGGGACCGCACGAAGCAAAATCTGCTTGTGCTGGGCGGCTGGACGGTGCTGCGCTACACCTCGCGGACCATTCACCAGATGGTGCCCCAGCTTCGGCAGCTCGCGAAAGCGCGCGGAATCGTCCTCGGCTGAGGCTGGAAGCCGCGAAGTCGCTGCCGGCTGTCCAACTGGGGACGATTCCGCGCGGCGCGGGGGCAGACCGACTAGCATCGCTGGCGTGAGCCAGTTTCAAGATGTCCTTGGTCTGCCCCTCCGCCACGCGGGGAAGGTGCGTGAGCTCTTCGATATCGAAGTCGATGGCCGATCCTGCTTCCTCATGGTTGCCACCGACAACATCTCGGCCTACGACCACATTCTCCCCACCCCCATCCCGGATAAGGGTGCGGTGCTGACCAAGCTCAGCTCATGGTGGTTCGAGCAGCTGAGCGATGTTCCCAATCACCTTGTGAGCGATGCCGTGCCCGACGTGGTGCGGGGGCGCGCGGTGATCGTCGAACGCCTCGACATGGTGCCCGTGGAATGCGTCGCACGCGGTTACCTCACCGGCTCCGGCTGGGCGGAGTATCAGGCGTCCGGCACAGTGTGTGGCATCCAGCTTCCCGACGGGCTGCGCGACGGCGACCAGCTCCCCGCGCCCATCTTCACGCCAGCTATCAAAGCGGAGCTCGGCGAGCACGACGAGAACGTCGACTTCGCCACCATTTCCCGCATCCACGGCGAGGAACTCGCGGCCAGGCTCCGCGATGCTACCCTCTCCATCTATTCCCGCGCTGCCGAAATGGCCGCTAGTCGCGGCATCATCCTCGCGGATACCAAGCTGGAGTTCGGCATCCGCGACGGTGAACTGGTTCTCGCCGACGAGGTGCTCACACCCGATTCCTCCCGTTTCTGGGATGCGGATCGTTGGCAGCCGGGGGAGTCGCTGCCGAGCTTCGATAAGCAATTTGTGCGTGACTGGCTCACCCAAGACTCCGGCTGGGACCGCACTTCGACTCCGCCCGAGCTGCCCGATGACGTCGTTGCAGCCACGCGTGAGCGTTACCTGGAGGCCTACCGACGCATTACGGGCCTCGAGTTTTCTGACGCCGGTTAGTCCTTCAGATCGGAATGTAGGGCGAAGGTCGCGCCTGCGCGACGGACTCCGTGCACGGTGTGGCTCGGGATGATGTCGGCGAGGAATGCGTAGTCGCGGCGGATGTATTCGGCCTTGAGGTCGCCCGCGTCCGCCCGCTTGCCCAGGCAGCGCCACCAGTCAGAGATGTCGCCCCAGCCGGGTGCAGCCAGCGAGCCTCCGAATTGTTGTACCGCCAGCGACGAGCAGAGCGCAGCGAACCGCAGCCGGTGTTCGAGTGGCCACTTCGCGAGGGTGCCCAGTACGAGTGCGGAGGCAAAGACGTCGCCCGCACCCGTCGCATCAATGGCTTCGACGGCGACCGCCGGGCAATAGGCTTCCTCGCCCGTTGACTGGTCGATGGCGTAGGCCCCGGCCACGCCGTCGGTGACGACGGCGAACGGCACGAAGTTGGCGATTTTGCGTACGGCCTGCGTGGGGGAGTCGGTGCGCGTGTAGTGCATCGCCTCGACCGCGTTCGGTGTGAACGCGTGGCAATGCTTCAGCGGCTCGAGCACCGCCGGGTCCCACTTGCCGGAGTCGTCGTAGCCGATGTCGGCGAACAGCAGCGTGCCGCGCGACGCCAGCGTCGGCCACCACGACGTCTCACCCGCGAGGTCCAGGACAGCGGCGCGGGCCGTCGGGGCGCCAAGAATATATGGTTCGAGCGGCTCGGGGAGCTCGTGCATGTGGGTCACCATGGCACGGTCACCGCCCACCGTCATGGCGACGGTAGTGGCGGAATGGAAACGCTTAAACCTTGGCGACGAGGAGAGATCGATGCGTTCCCCGTCGGCTAGCGTTTCCCACATCCACTGCGCGTAGGCGTCGTCGCCGAAGCCAGCGACGAGTCCCGTGCGCAGGCCGAGTCTGGCCAACGCGGTGGCGAGGTTGGCGATGCCGCCGGGGCATGACCCCATGCCCGTGGTGTAGAGCTCCTCGCCAGGTTCCGGAAGGCGTCCCAAACCCGTGAAGATCAGGTCGAAGAACACGGTGCCGGTGCTCAGCACGTCGAGCGGTGGGTCGTCGGGAGTTCGCGTGTCGCGCAGCGGATCCCACTGCCAGCAGTCTTCGCAGAATTCTTCCGGGTGCTCGTGCGTGGTCATTCCTTTGCTGATCCTTCCAACATGCCGTCGATGAAGTACCGCTGGAGCAGCAGGAATACGACGACGATGGGCGCGGCGATAATGAGTCCTGCGGCGGCCATGAGTGCGCCGTCAGCAGTGTATTGCCCCTTGAAGACGGAAAGCCCTAGTGGTGCGGTTCGCCATGAAGCTCCGGGCGACATCACCAGGGGGATCATGAACTCATTCCATGTCCACATGAACATGAGCACCGTCACGGTTGCGATGGAACCTGTAGCTGGCGGGACGAAAACCTTGCGCAGTGCGGTGAATCCGCTGCAGTGGTCGAGCGCGGCGGCTTCGAGCAGGCTCTTCGGCATCGCGCGGAACTGGGCTCGCATCCAGAATGTTCCGAATGCGATGGATTGGGCCACCTGTGGCATGGCTACGGCCCAGATGGTGTCGGTCAACTGCATGGAGCGCAGGTCGTAGAAGAGGGGGATGATGATGGCTTCCGCCGGCACCATCATGCCGAACAGGAATAGGTAGAACAAGATGGTGGATCCCCGAAAATGCATGGTGCCAAAGGCGTAGCCAGCAAGGATCGAGAGTACGAGCGCAACCGGCACTACCAGGCCTGCCACCGCCAGCGATCGCAGTAACGCGGGCCCGAAGGCGCCCTGGTTCCAGGCGTCGACGATGTTGTGCCAGTGCGGGCCAGGTTCTGCAACGCCTAGCTGAGGGGATAGGGCTGTCAGCACGATTGTGATGACTGGAAAGATCGCAAACAGGCTAAACAGCGTCAAGATGACATAGTTGAGCGTTTTTTCCGCGGCTGAGACCTTCATCGGGAAACCTTCTTTTCTTCACCGATCCGGTTCACGACAACGTTGATGCAGAACACCATCACCGTGAGGAACACAGCAACTGCCGACGCTGATCCCACCTGCTTCAACTGGAAAGCCCGGTTGTAGACCTCGTAGCTGGGCACCGTCGTGGCGGTGCCCGGGCCGCCGCTGGTGGTCATGTAGACGAGATCGAACGTCTTGAGTGCGGCGATGATGGTCAGCACGAGTGACGTCGCAATCTCGGGGCGAACCGCCGGCAGTGTGATGCCGAAGAACTCGCGGATTGGTCCGGCGCCATCGAGACGCGCGGCCTCGTATAGCTCGCCGGGGATGCGGTTCATTCCGGCGAGGAGCAGCAACATCACGAGTCCGGTTTCCAGCCAGAAACCGATGATGCCGACGGCGGTGAGCGCCAGCTTGGGATCGCCCAGCCATCCGGTATCGGATTGGATACCGATCCAGCCAAGCATGGTGTTGAGCGTGCCGTCTGGCGTGTAGATCTGACGCCATGCGACGGCTACTACGACGAGTGCGATGACCTGTGGCACGAAGATGAGCACCCGAAATATGCCCATCCCGCGCACGTGGCCCCGTCGAAGAATCGCGGCGAGCACCAAGCCCACGATGAGCGGGAGGATCGCGTAGAACACGATGAGATAGAACGCGTGGCTGATCGCGGCAAGGAACCGATCGTCCGTAATGAGTGAGGAGTAGTTGTCTAGACCGACGAACGTTGCCGGACCGAAGCCACTCCATTCGTACAAGGAGAACTGTGCTGTTCGAACAACCGGGTACAGCAAGAACGCTCCGTAGACGAGCAGGGCCGGGAGCAGGTAGAGGTACGGTGTCCACCGCCCTCGAACCACTGCCGACGGCCGCTCCCGACCCTGTGATGCCATCAGTTATTCACCTACAAACTTCGAGTAGTCGTCTTGGAAGGATTGCAGCACATCTTCGGGGGACTTCTGTCCACCGAGTGCTTCCTGGAGACCCTGACCAGCGGTGTCGGCGAAGCTTGGCGTCGCGTAATCGAGGTAGGGCAGGAGCGTGCCTTCGGAGGAGACCTTGTCGAAGGCTACGAAGATGTCGTGCTGTACGCCGGAATCAGGCGCGAGCTCAGCGGTGTTGTTCACCGGCATGCCGCCCTTTTCGGCGATGATCTTCATGGCTTCGTCGCTGGTGATGAAGTCGATGTATGCGGCGGCAGCGTCGACGTTCTTAGCCTTGGCCGGAATCGAGAAGGGGATGCCGGTGCCTCCGGTGGTGGCGAGCTTGCCGTCGACGCCCGGGGGCGGGGCCATGAAGCCGAGATCATCCTTCATGGTGCCTTCGAGATCAGTGCCAACCCAGCTACCTGCGGGCAGGAACACGCCGGTGCCCTTACCGAAGTTTGCCCAGGCCGGGTCGTAGTCAGTGCCGTTTGGAGACGAGCCGAAGTAGCCTTCCTTCGCCCATTTCACAAACTGCGTGAGGGCTTCCTTGTTTGCGTCAGACGTCCAATCAGCGCCCTTGTTGCCCATGCCGAGCTTCACGATCTCGTCGGCTGTCACGTAGTTCGCCTGCAGCGGTCCGAACACGTGGAGTGCGGGCCACTGCTCCAGGTTGCCGAGCACCATGGGCTGTTCGCCCGCTTCCTTCGCCTTGTCGAGTACGGCGAAGTACTCGTCCCAGGTGGTGGGGGCCTTCACGCCCAGCTTCTCCAGCTTCTTCTTGGAGTAGAAGAGACCGACGATCTCGCCGGTCTGCGGCACGCCGTAGATGTGGCCTTCACCGAAGGTCTTGGCATCATCCGAGTAGCGGACCTTGCTGAGTACGGAATCAGCGAAACGATCGTTCCAGCCGTAGGCCTCGGCGTAGGGGTCGAGGTTCACTAGCTGGCCGGCGCTCACGTACTGGCCCATATCACCGCGGGCATTGTTGACCTGCGCTACGTCGGGCACGTCGTTGCCAGACAGCGCGAGTGCAATTTGCTGCTGCAGGTCGTCGTTGGACTGGCTGGTGCGCTTGATCTTGATGTTGGGGTACTTCTTCTCGAACGCCTTGTTGAGCGCTTCGAGTGCGTCATTTTGGGAGCCGCGAACTTCCTGGTCCCAGACCTTCAGCTCCACCTCGCCGAGGGTGGATGGGTCGGTGTTGATGTCACCGGCTGCTTTCGACGGTGCCCCCTCGGGTGAACCCTGTCCGCTTCCAGGTGCGCACGCAGTCAGCGTGCCGAGTGCGAGCGCTGGGGCGAGGCCTAGCGCTAGGAACTTGCGACGGCGCATGATGCTCCTTATTTTCCGTATATGTAGCGTCACTGATACTGGGCCTCGTGCAGCCGACGTGTGCTGGAAAGGCCTTATACGGACCAAGCATGTCAGAACATGAGCAATTCAGCCAGCTTTTTCGCAAAAATGACTGAAGTTGCTCGCTTCGATGCTAGGTTGATGGCGTGCTCACCGAAGACCGCCAGCTCCGCATCGTGTCTGCCGTGCGTGACCGCGGCTTCGTCACGGTGCAGGAGCTATGTGAAACCCTCGACGTGTCGGAAGCCACCGTGCGCCGAGACCTGGACGCGCTCGCCAAAGCCGGCAAACTGCGTCGCCTTCGAGGCGGGGCAAGCGACGCTCTGGGCACCATCCGCCCGGAACGCGACCTCAGGAGTTTCAAAGAAGTCGCGGCCTCTGCATCGGAGGCGAAGCGA
Source organism: Propionibacteriaceae bacterium (assembly GCA_032576855.1). Classification (GTDB taxonomy): domain Bacteria; phylum Actinomycetota; class Actinomycetes; order Propionibacteriales; family Propionibacteriaceae; genus Arachnia. The sequence continues at coordinate 290,412 of JAWFWL010000001.1, read as the reverse complement.
GCCATCGGGGCTGCCGCTGCAGGTTGCGTCGAGGACGGAGACGTCATCGCCCTGGATAGCGGAACGACGGTGGCAGCCATGTGTGAGCAGCTCGCGGAACGTTCGCTTACCGTCGTCACCGCGTCGCTCGCGGTGGTGGATGCCCTGCAACACGCGAGAGCGGTCGACCTCGTCGTCGTGGGTGGGCTCTTGCGGAGTAATTATCGGTCTATGGTTGGCACCTGGGCGGAGCAGATGCTTGGCCAAGTTCGAGTTGACAAGGCATTTTTGGGTACATCTGGCGTCGCTGCGGATGCGTCGGTGTTGGACTCGACGCCGAGTGAAGTGCCCATCAAGCGCGCGTTGATGCGCTCCGCCCGCAGCGCATACTTGCTTGCCGATGTGGAAAAGTTCCCAGGCTCCGGCTTCCTGCGCGTCGGCGGGTTGGAGTCGTTCGATTATCTGGTGACCGACGCAAGACCCGAAGGCGTGGCAATTCCAGAGGAAACCAAGCTCGTTGTGGCGAACAGTGAGGAGACAGCAGCATGAGACTGGCGATTCTTGGCGGTGGCGGTTTTCGTACGCCGCTCGTGTATGAAGCCGTCGCGCAAGAAGTGACCGGGATGCACGTCGACGAGGTGGTGCTCTTCGACGTGGATCAGACCCGCCTGCGCGTAATCGAGCGGATCACAGCCGAGATGGCTGCCCATGTGGGCGACGGTGCCACGTCGGTACGCGTGACGAATGACCTCACCGACGCCGTGCGCGGCGCCGACTTCGTCTTCTCCGCCATTCGCGTGGGCGGAACTGCGGCGCGCACCGTCGACGAGCGCGTCGCCCTGAACCTCGGACTGCTGGGCCAGGAGACCATCGGCCCAGGCGGGCTCGCCTACGCACTGCGCACCATCCCGGTGATGCGCAAGGTTGCGGAGACGATTGCTCGCGAGGCGCCAGAAGCTTGGGTGATTAACTTCACGAACCCCGCCGGCATTGTCACCGAGGCCATGCAGCAAGTGCTCGGGCCGCGAGTCGTCGGCATCTGTGACACGCCGATTGGCCTGGTGAGGCGCGTGGCGCGCGCATTCGACAAGGATGTCTCGGACGTCGAGTATGACTATCTGGGCCTCAATCACCTCGGCTGGCTGCGCGAGGTGCGCATCGACGGCGACGACCGTCTGCCCACGCTGCTGGCCGACGACGCCATGCTCGAAGACATCGAGGAAGCCCGCATCATCGGGATGGACTACGTGCGCCAGATGGGTGCGCTGCCCAACGAGTACCTCTACTACTACCTGCACACCGACGACGCCATTCGCCGCATCCTCGATGCCGGGCAGACCCGCGGCGAGTTCCTGCAAACCCAGCAGCGGGAGTTCTACGACGAGGCCAGCGCCGAATGCTGCGAGTCGCCGCTGAAAGTGTGGCGCGACGCGCTGCACACACGAGAGGCCACCTACATGTCAGAGGGCCGCGACGAGGAGCGTCGCGAGGAAGACATCGCCGGCGGCGGCTACCAGGAAGTGGCGCTGCGCCTCATGACTGCCATTGCGACGAATTCGTCGGAACAGATGATCCTGAACGTCGCCAACGGTGCTGGCGCCGACGGGCGCATCGTCGCGGAGCTGCCCGACGACCTCACCATCGAGGTGGGTTGCATCGTGGATGGCAAGGGGGTTCACCCGAAGCCGGTGGGAGCGCCGTCGCTGGAACAGCTCGGCCGAATGGCAAGGCTCCGCGGCGCCGAGCGCTGCATCTTGCAGGCGGCTCGAACCGGCGACGCAGGCTCGGCCTGGGAGGGATTCGCGACGCATCCCCTCGTCGATTCGCCGAAGTACGGCCAGCAGCTGCTGGATGGTTACCTCGAACATTCCAAGGAAATTGCTGCCGTTCTTGCGCGATAACTCGTTGTAAGACGTCAAAACCACTCACGGGAGGGTCCTTTGTGGGCCCTCCTGTTCATTTATGCACGAAAACCATGAGTGGCTGATGAGAATTGGCTGCGGATGCATGTTTCCTGCGGTAGCGTGCGGTGCACAGTCGTGCATGGAGGCTCGACGCTGTGGCACTCGAAGTAGCCACGCATTCAGTGAATGCTGGAATCCACGAATCAATCAATGGAGGATTGATGAAACCACTACGTATGCTCACCGCGGGCATAGCGGCGGTGGCGCTCGGCGTACCTGCGCTGGCGTCCGCTGCACCCGCACCTGACCTCACCGTCGGGCCGCCCGCAATCTCTACCGCCAATGAACCGTCGAAGATTGACGTCATGGCGCTGTGGTCGCACCCCGATGACGACGCCCGCTTCACCACGCCTTGCGGTGTGTGGGGAGACCTCTACGACATCAAATGCGGCATCATCATGGTCACCCGCGGGGAGGGCGGGTCCAACTCGGTGGGCAACGAATCAGGTCCTGACCTCGGACTTCGACGCGAGAACGAAGACCGGGCATCGCACGTGCGCACGGGCACCGTCGACATCTTCAATATCGACAAGGTGGACTTCTTCTACAACACCTCCGCACCACTCACCGAGCGCGCTTGGAATGGCGACGACACACTGCGACGCATCGTGCGCGTGATTCGGGAGACGCGTCCATCGGTGATGATCGGTTGGCCGCCCAACTTCGACTACGGCCACGGTAACCATCAATACGCAGGCCGCCTGGTCTGGGAAGCCGTGGCTGCAGCCGCGGACCCCGAGCGCTTCCCCGAGCAACTGCAGGGCGTGGGCGCCGTGCAGCCGTGGCGAGTGAAAAAGGTCATTCAACAGACGGGGTACGGTTTCGCCTATGACGGCGAGGGCGGGCAGGAAGGCCCGGACTGCAACGTCGGATACAAGCCCAAGGCGGACAACCCCTTCACCATGGTGGGCACGTGGTCTGGCTACGAATCGCCGTACACATGGGTGGAAGGCAACACCGCTGGGGCACCGGCAGGAACGAAGAAGACGTGGGCACAGGTTGGGGCAGAGGGTGGTAAAGCGCACTCCACGCAGGCCCGTCGCATGCAGAAGGACCAGGTGAAGCCTGAGTGCCTGCGGTACGCGGTGTTGGATTCCGTCGTTCCCATGCAGCCCAATGGCTCCGACCAGGGCGACAAGGACGACGCGTTGTTCCAGGGCGCCGCGAAACCAGATGCCGGCGGGTTCCCGCTGGAGACGCTGTTTAGCCTTACCCCCGAGCACTTCCACGTTGCTGCCGGCGAGCCGTTCAAGGTGAACGTGAGCCTCCAGCTGCCCACGGGCACGGTGCCACAGGGCTCCATCACCCTCGACGTGCCGAAGGGCTGGCAGGTGAGCGATCCGGTGCAGGTGGGCGGCGATGCCAAAGCTGAGGCGACGTTCACCGTCACCCCATCCGACGACGCACCCGTCGCGCTGCAGCAGGTTGCTGCCAAGTTCAGCGGTGGCGGTAAGACCGCATGGAACAGCACTCGAGTGCAGACCGTGCCGAAGGTGCAGGGTCTCTTCGAGCGCTCCGGCAATTCGGCGGAACTGGACGCGTGGAACGACAAGCACGGCGTGCACCTCTACGGGCGTTCTCCCGCCATCGACAACATCGGTGCGGGTGAAACCAAGACAGTGGGCGTCGAGGTCTCGAACCGGACGAGCGAGTCACAATCTGGCGAGGTTGCGCTGAGCGTGCCAGACGGGTTCGTCGTCGATGAAGCAAAGAAGCCCTTCAGCGACGTCGCACCCGACGGCACGACCACGGTGGATTTCGTCGTGACGCATACGGACCCGAAGGTTGCCGCCAGCCAAGTGGTGGAGTTCAAAGCCACGACGACCACAGCGTCGAGTACATCCGAGGAAACCATGGAGATGTACTTGGTGCCGTCGACGGTGATTCCCAAGCTGAGTGCGGCGCCCAGCATCGATGGCAAGGCGGATGACGTGTACGCCTCGGAGCCGATCCCCGTCGGCACGAAGTGGGAAGGCGATGACTGCGATCCCGACGGCACGGACTGCGGCAAGGGCTCGGAAGCCAAGCTTGGCTGGGCTGACGACGCGCTCTACGCGCACATCACTGTGGTGGATGACACCGTTAGCGCCGCAGCCACCCCGGACCGCTGTTTCGGCCACTGGCTGGTGGACTCCGTAGAACTTCTGGCCGATCCGCGCGGCGAATCCGCGGACACCTCGAGCACCTTCAAGCTCGGTATGTTCCCGTTCACCGACGATCCGGACGGCAAGAACGGCAACGGGAAGAACGGCCCGTGTTGGTCTCGCGACGCGGATAATCACCAGGGCTTCTCTACCGGGCCACTGGCGAAGACCATCGCCCAGGCCCCGAATGCGCCCGGCGTCGAGGTTGCGGTGCAGGTGAAGCGCGGGGCAGGCGGCAAGTACGAGGATGGCAAGTACGAGGTGGAGGTCAAGGTGCCTCTCGACGTGCTGCCCGCAGCGGTGGGGCCGACGAGCACCGCGCCCACCGGCGATGCCGCGACGAACGAGCAGGACCCGAAGTACATGGGGTTCAACCTGACGCCGTACGACTCGGACAACCCCAACTTCATCAACGACACACGGACAGCCTGGTCAGCTTTCGGCAGCCAGCAGTCCGAGCCCTACCGATGGGGCCACGCCTACCTGGACGGCTACCAGCCCCCGGCGGAGCGTCCCACGAAGGCGAAAGACGCCGTCATCCCGGACACCGCATTGAAGGGCGTGGAGTCGCCGCAGACCATCCACCAGTCGGCTGTGCGCGGCGTGACGATGTCTGGCGTGCAGCCGACGGATTCCCTCACCGTGACGGATGTTCGCTTTGAAGACGACGGCATCGTCGTGAGCTACGACGCGAAGACTGCCGGCACGCTGCGCGGGTTCGTCTGGAAGGGTGACCCGCGCTTCGTGCCGGTGTGGACGTCCAGCTGCAAGGACGGCACGGATGGCTTCGACGCGTGCTCTGACGACGACGGCAAGGCGCCCAAGTGGGCCCCTGATATGGGCGGCAGGTTGAAGGCCGACGGTTCCGTCGATGTGAAGGCTGGCAAGGGCAAGTTCACGATCCCTGTGTCCAGCGATGTGCTGGCCGAGCTCGCATCTGACAGCGAGCTGCTGCTCTCGTGGGAAGAGCAGGGTAGGGATAATGGCGACGGTGTGACCGCCTGGGCGTTCCCGATCAAGCCTGCCGGCGATGCGAAGCAGCCTGACGGTCCGTCGCAGGGACCTGATGACTCCTCGTCGGGGTCGCGTGTGATTCCGCCGCAACCAGGCCTGCCGAAGACCGGCTGCTGACCGAAGTAATCACTTCCTTCGAGGGGGAATCGGGGCACTCGCCCTGGTTCCCCCTCGCATCGGTTCTACGCCACGTGCGGTACTGACAGCACGACACAGGTTTCGAAGCGATAGGATTGCGCCATGTCTCGAGTCGTCGTCAACGTTATGCCGAAGCCGGAGATCCTCGACCCCCAGGGGAAAGCGGTCACCGGCGCGCTGCAACGTCTTGGATTTGAAGGTCTCACAGTGCGTCAAGGTAAGCGCTTTGAGATAGAAGTAGCGGGCGAAGTCACCGACGAGGTGCTCGTCCAGATCCGCGCTGCAGCCGAGACGCTGCTGGCCAACACCGTCATCGAGTCATTTGAAGTGGTGACCGAATGACCAAGATCGGCGTCGTCACATTTCCCGGGTCGCTAGATGACCACGACGCGCTGCGCGCAGTAAAGCTGTGCGGAGCCGAGGCCGTGTCGCTGTGGCACGCGTCGGACTCCATCCAGGGCGTCGACGCGATCGTCTTGTCTGGCGGTTTCTCCTACGGCGACTACCTCCGCTGCGGGGCCATCTCTATGTTGAGCCCCGTGATGACAACCGTCATCAACGCGGCACGCAAGGGTATGCCCGTGCTCGGCATCTGCAACGGGTTCCAGATTCTGTGCGAGGCGCACCTCCTCGAAGGCGCGATGATTCGCAATGCTGGCCAGCAATTCATCTGCCGTGACGAGCGCCTCCGCGTCGAAACGAAAGACACGGTGTGGACCTGCGGGTTTGAGAAAGGCCAAGAGATCACCATCGCGTTGAAGAATGGTGAAGGAAACTTTCAGGCCTCTCCCGAGGTGCTACACAAGTTGGAGGACAACGACCAGGTGGTCTTCCGCTACCTGGATAACCCCAACGGCTCCGCCAACGACATCGCCGGCATCACCAACGAGAGCGGCAACGTCGTCGGCCTCATGCCGCACCCCGAGCACAGCGTCGAGGAGCTCACGTCGGTGTCCGTCGACGGCCGACGCTTCTTCGAATCCGTGCTGACCTTCCTCCAGCGCTGATTCCCCGTCGCCATTTGACCGTTATCCTCCACGCCTGCAAAAAATCCCGATAATCAGGGGGTCGCAGGCCGCGTGTGGAGGATAACGGTCATTTTTTCAAGTATCCGTGCATGTGAAGCGAAGGCCCTGCCCACAGCTGATGCACACCAGGTAGATTGTGGTGCGTGGTAGACACAGTTTCGAACGCGATCAACACCCCCGACCTGGAACAGCCCTACGCTGCCCTAGGCGTCAAGGACGACGAGTACGCGCGCATCCGTGAGATTCTTGGCCGCCGCCCCACCTCGGGCGAGCTCGCCATGTATTCGGTGATGTGGTCGGAACACTGCTCCTACAAGTCCTCCAAAGTGCATCTGAAGAAGTTCGGCGAACTGAGCCAGGAGACGCCGCGCGGCCCGCTACTCGCAGGCATCGGCGAGCAGGCCGGCGTCGTCGACGTGGGCCAGGGCTGGGCGGTCACCTTCAAGGCCGAGTCGCACAACCACCCCAGCTACGTCGAGCCGTACCAGGGCGCCGCCACCGGCGTCGGCGGCATCGTGCGCGACATCCTCGCCATGGGCGCCCGCCCCATCGCGGTGATGGATTCGCTGCGCTTCGGCCCGCTCGACGACGATGACACCAAGCGCGTCCTACCCGGCGTGGTCGCCGGCGTCGGCGGCTACGGCAACTGCCTAGGCCTGCCCAACGTCGGGGGAGAGGTGCAGTTCCACGACACCTACCGGGCAAACCCGCTGGTCAACGCGTTCTGCGTCGGCGCGCTGCGCCACGAAGACCTGCACCTCGCGTTCGCGCGCGGCGTCGGCAACAAGGTGATCCTCTTCGGTTCCGCCACGGGCGGCGACGGGATCGGCGGTGCGTCGATTCTCGCGTCGGAAGCCTTCGACGACAACGGCTCGACGAAGCGCCCGAGCGTGCAGGTGGGCGACCCGTTCATGGAGAAGCTGCTCATCGAATGCACGCTCGAGCTGTTCGCCGAAGGCCTCATCTCCGGCATCCAAGACCTCGGCGCCGCCGGCATCTCGTGTGGCACGTCGGAGCTCGCGTCGGCCGGCGACGGCGGCATGCACATTGAGCTCGACACGGTGCCGCTGCGCGACCCGTCGCTGCAGCCCGAAGAGATTCTCATGAGCGAATCGCAAGAGCGCATGATGGCCGTTGTCGAGCCTGACAAGATCGAACGTTTCATGGAGATCTGCGCGAAGTGGGACGTGCAAGCCACCGTCATCGGTGAGGTCACCGACGGCGACCGCCTCGTGATCGACTGGCACGGTGAGACCATCGTCGATGTGGACCCCACCACCGTCGCGCACGACGGCCCCGTCTACGAGCGCCCCTACTGGCGTCCGGGATGGCTCGACGAGGTGAACGGCAACCGCGCCGAGGATCTCCCGCGCGACAACTCACCCGAGGGGCTGAGGCGCGCCTTCCTCGACGTCCTCGCCCACCCCAACATCGCCGATAAGACGTGGGTAACCAGGCAGTACGACCGCTTCGTGCGCGGCAACTCCGTGATGGCGCAGCCAGACGACGCGGGCATGATCCGCATCGACGAGGAGTCCGGCCTCGGCATCGCAATGTCGATGGACGCCAACTCCCGGTTCACGTTCCTCAACCCTTACCTGGGCGCGCAGCTCTCGCTGGCCGAGGCCTACCGCAACGTGGCCGTCTCCGGCGCCCAACCCGTCGCCATCACCGACTGCCTCAACTACGGCAACCCTGAGAACCCCGAAGTCATGTGGCAGTTCGCGGAGACCGTTCTCGGGCTCGTCGACGGCTGCCGCGAGCTCGGCACGCCCGTCACGGGCGGTAACGTCTCGCTCTACAACTCCACCGGCGACACCGCCATCCTCCCCACCCCAACCATCGGTGTCCTGGGTGTGATCGACGACGTCGCCAACCGCATCAAGTCGGCATTCCAGCACCCAGGCGACGCGATCTGCCTGCTGGGCATCACCGACGAGGAACTCTCCGGCTCCATCTGGGAGACCGTGCTGCACGACGGTCACTTGGGTGGGATGCCACCGCAGGTCCGGTTGGCGGAGGAGAAGGCTCTCGCCGCTGTGTTCCAGGCCGCGGCTGCTGAGGGCCTGCTCAGCTCGTCGCATGACCTGTCGGAAGGCGGCCTGGCGGTGGCGCTCGCGGAGTCTGCGTTCCACAGTGGGCTGGGCTTCGCTGTGACGCTTCCGGGTGAGGACGCCACCGTCGAAATGTTCAGTGAATCGGCTGCGCGTGCGATTGTGTCGCTCTCCGGGGCGGACCTCCGTCGCTTCGAAGAGCTATGTGCGTCGCACGGCGTCCAGGTGACGCGCATTGGCGAGGTAACCGGCGACGACCAGCTGGAATTCGTCGGGCAGTTCTCCATATGCCTCGACGAGGCCCGCACCGCCTGGGAGGCTCCGATCCCCGCGGCGCTCGCCTAGCGAACGGCGCCTAGAACGTCCCGAACATCAGTCGGCCGACGAGCACAGCCGAGAGGATGCACACCACCAGCGTGAGCGGCATGAAGCGCGTGGCGAACTTCGTGCCGAACGCGCCGCTTTGCATCGCGAACAGCTTGATGTCCACCATCGGGCCGACGACGAGGAACGCCAGCTGCGCGGTGGGGGAGACCGTCGTGAGTGACGATACGACGAACGCGTCGGCCTCCGAACACAGCGAGAGCGCGACGGCGAGCGCCGCCATGACGAGGACGGCAAGCCACGGGTTCTCCGTCAGCGTCGCGAGCACGCCGGCTGGCACGAACACCTTGAGCGCTGCAGCAGCGGCGGCCCCAACGACGAGGAATCCGCCGGCCTGCAGCAAGTCGTGCACGGCGGTTTCCCGGAAGATGTCAGCCTTCGACTGCCCCTCGTGCTCGTGCCCCGTCTGAGACTTCATCCACTCCTGTTTCCCGACGGCGATCCACACCCAGCCGATCACCACGACGGCGAGCAGCGACGCGGCAAGCCTCGCCCAGACCATCATCTGGTTGCCCTGAAACGCGACGGCGGTGGCCACCAGCACGATGGGGTTCACTGCGGGCGCGGCCAGCAAGAAGGCCAGGGCCGCGGCTTGCGACAGCCCGCGGCGCATGAGCGACTGTGATACCGGCACCGACGCGCACTCGCAGCCGGGCAGCACCATGCCCGCGGCACCGGCGGTGGGCACAGCGAGCCACGGGGAGCGTGGCGTCACCTTCGCGAGCACGTCCTTCGGCATCCACGCTGCGATCGCGCCGGAGACGATGACGCCCAACACGAGGAATGGCACGGCCTGCACGACGATGGCCAACAGCAGCGTGCCAAACGTCGACGCGGAACCGCTCAGCTGGATGAGTGGCCCGTTCGCGTCGAGCGTGCGGAGAATGACTAGGAGTGCGAGGACAGCAACGAATGGCGCCAGCCAGATGCGTAGGAAATTGCTCACAGGTAGGGCTCCGCCGGCTCATCAATGATTTGGACGTCTACGGCGCTGAGCACGGGGTAGTCAGTGCTGGCTTTCTCGTCGAGGAATCCCTCTACCTGCACCCAGACGTTCTCGCCCTTCGGCATCTCTGCCCCGGATACCGCCACGCTGTACAAGTTTGCGTCGGCTGCGCAGCAATAGATGCGGAAGCGGTTGACCGTCCACTGGTTGTCTTTGACCTCATCCGGCTTGGAGACGAAGCCCACCATGCGTACCCGCTTGTCAACGAGGTCTTTCGGCCTGCCCCACACGAAGCGGTCGGAGTAATCCTGCACGGTGAGGTCGGTCAGCTCCTGGCTGGGGAGCGGGTCAAAGTCGATGGGCTCGCGCTTGGCCACCTTCGCGCTGTCGAGGGTGGGGCGTTTCGCGGCCGCGTCGGTGCCGAGTGCGGCAGGCGCGGCCAACGCGAACACCAACGAAGGAACGAGCAGAAAGGCGGCGACGCGTGGCGTGCCATGGTGGTGGGAGCCCGACGTCGGTGCGGGGCCGTCAGCCTCCGCGGCCTCCGCAGTCTCTTCGGCGTCGATCAGGGCGTCGCTGGCGGTCAGGAGTGTCCAGATTCCCAACGCAATCATCGCGATGACGGAGGCAAGCAGGTAGGGCTTGAACCACGGCTGCAGATAGTTGGTGTAGCTGCCCGAGGTGAGCATGCCAAACACGACGGTGGCTAGGGCCAACACGCAGGTCGCGCCGAGGGATTGCGCCGTCGCCGACTTGCGCGTCGCGGCGGTGGTTACGGAGGAAGACATGGCACTCCAATAGTGACACATGGCCCGGCGCCGGGGGCTCGACGAAAGCCTCCCGGAGCCGGGCCATGTAGGGAGGGTTACTTGTTACGACGGCCGATCAGCACCGCGCCCGCCATGAGCGCGAGCATGAACACCGCTCCGGTGGATGCGTCCGTACCGGTCTTCGGCATGCCAGGCTTCGGCTTGGAACCGTCCTGGTCAGGCTGGATGACCTGCTCGTCGCCCTGGTCATCGCCGTTGCCGTCACCCTTGTCGTCAGGGGTCGGTGCGGTGTCGCCAGCGGGCTTGAACGGGATGCCGGCCGGCACGTTGGTGTCCAGGCTGAGCGCATTCACAATCGTGTAGTGCAGGTCAGTCTGGTCAGTGAAGCCGAGGACGTTTTCCGCCGACGGGCCCTGAGCGGCGATGCGCAGCTGGGCACCGGTGTGCGTCGAAGCCGAATCCTTCACCGCAGCCTCGTTGGTGGGAGCAGATGCGTAGTTCACGCTCATCTCGTCACCGTCGGCGGTGCGCAGCTTGGTTACGAGACCAGAGGTGAGCACGCTGTTCTGCACGATCTGAGAGGTGTGCGCGTGGTCCGCAGTCACGACGATGAGCGTGGGTTCCTTGTTCTCAGCCACCCACTTGCGAGCAACCTGCACGGCCTGGTCAAGGTCGTCCAGCTCACCGATCTGACCACAGATGTCGGAATCGTGATCCGCCTTATCGATGGATGCGCCTTCCACCTGCAGGAAGAAGCCCTTGTCGTTCTTCAGCAGGTCGAGGGCCTTGCCCGTCATGTCAGCCATGGTGGGGATGTCCTTGGTGCGCTCAGGGTTCAGCTTGCACTCCTCAGCATCCTTGTTGGCGCCGTCGGTGGTGGGAACGCTGCGCAGGAAGTGGCGCGGCATGTTGCCTTCGGCGAAAAGGCCGAGCACCGGGGTGCTCTGATCTGCGGCGGTGACGGCGTCGAGTTCAGCCTTGTTGGTGACCACCTTGTAGCCGTTTGCCTTGGCGTTATCGACGACGGTCTTGCCGGCGGCCCACTTCGTGGTACCGGCGGTACCGCTCACCTGAACGGTCTGTCCGAATGCCTTCGAGCCACCGCCGAGGGTGACGTCGGCGCGGGTGTCCACCAGCTGCTCGGAGATGGAGCCGAGGCCGCCGTTCTCGCGGAACTGCGGATCCGTGGCGCCGGTCTGGCAAGACTTGGAGTTCTTGTCACGCTCCGGGCCGTAGCACTTGCGGTTGAGTGCGTGCGAGCCCATGACAGCCGGGGTGGCGTCCTGGATCTCAGCGGTGGAGACGTTGCCCGTCTTCAGGCCCTTGGCCTTCGCCATCTCCAGCAGGTTGGCCTGCGGTTTGCCGTCGAGGCCGACGCTGATGGCGCCGTTGTAGGTCTTGGTGCCGGTGGCCCAGCCAGTGCCCGACGCGGCGGAGTCCGTCACGTAGGAAGGCTTGCCGTTCTTCGGGTCGAGCGCCCAGTGGGTGTACGAACCGGTGTAGTCCATTGCGTCGACGCCGGGGAGGCGGCCGTTGGCGCCGTAGAGGTAGTTACGGGCGGAAGTGATTTCCGAGTCGCCCATGCCGTCGCCGATGAACAAGATGACGTTCTTTGCCTGCTCGTTCGAGCGCTGCTGGCCCTCGGTGCCGTACTGGCCACACTCGCCCGCATCGGGAGCGACGACGTTGCCGTTCGCGTCCACCTTGAAGCAGGTGTCGTTTGGCTTCGAAGCGGCGACGGGCTTCTTCAGCGCCGCGTCGGTTGCGGACTTCGCCTTGTCAGGGTTGAGGTCCAGAGCGCTCAGCAGGGTGTAGAAGAGGTCCGTCTGGTCGGTCTGGCCAATGACGTTTTCTTCACCCGGGCCGAAAGCGGCGATGCGCAGCTGCGCGCCGGTGTGCTGGGTGGAGCCGTTCTTGATCTCGTCGGTGGGGATGGTGCCGTAGGAGACGGTCATCGGCTGGCCATCGGCGGTGAGTACACGTGCGGTGGCGGAGACGTTGTCGACTTCGTCGTAGACGATCTGCGTGGTGTGCGAGTGGTCTGCAGTGACGACGACGAGGGTGTTGCCGTCCTTCTTCGCGAAGTCGAGCGCAGCCTTGGTCACCTCGTCGAGACGCTCGGTCTCGCCGATCTGGCCACAAATGTCGGAGCCGTGGGCACGCTTATCGATGGAAGCGGACTCGATCTGGAGGAAGAAGCCCTTCTCAGCCTTCGGATCGTCGAGGAGCTCAATGGCCTTGTTCGCCATCAGCGGCAGTTCCGGCTCGGTGCCGATGTCCTGCTTCTCGCACTTGTGGGGAGCCTTCTTGCCGCCGCCAACTTCAGCTTGGTACGGGGCGAAGCGGGTGGTCATGTTGCCGGGATGGAACAAGCCCAGCACCGGGTTATCCTGGTCTGCCTTCTTGACGGCGGACAGCTCGTCGGCGGTGGTGACCACCTGGAAGCCGTTGTCCTTGGCGTTCTCAAGCACCGTCTTGCCGGCGGTCCAATTGGTCTGCTTCATGCCGTCAACACCGGTGAGGAACGGGTTACGGCCAGCGCCGCCTTCCTTGACCTGCTGGTTGAATGCCTTCGCGCCGCCACCGAGCGTGACGTCAGCGCGGGTTTCGATCAGCTGCTCGGAGATGGAGCCGAGGCCGCCGTTCTCGCGGTACTGCTTGTCGTACATGGCGCCGAAGCAGCTCTTGTTCGCTGCCTTGGTGTTCTCTGGGCCGTAGCACTTGCGCCCGAGAGCGTGGGAGCCCATCGCTGCCGGGGTGGCGTCCTGGATCTCGGAAGTAGTGACGTTACCGGTACGCATGCCGGCCTTCTTGGCGATTTCGATCATGTTCTCGACGGGGGTGCCGTCGATCTTGATGCCGAGCGCGCCGTTGTACGTCTTGGTGCCGGTCGACCATGCGGTGCCGGAAGCGGCGGAGTCCGTCACGTAGTTGAACTTGCCGTTGCGGTCGATGGAGTGGTGCGTGTAGTGGCCTTCGGAGGTGAGCTCGTCGATGCCTTCGAAGCGGCCCGCAGCGCCCTTCAGGTAGTTGCGGGCGGCGGTGATTTCTTGCTGGCCCATGCCGTCGCCGATGATGAGGATGACGTTGCGAGCCGTGTCGGTGGTGCGGCCTTGGCCGGCCTTGCCGTACTGAGCGCAGTCGCCGGGGCCAGGGGCGGTGACGTTGCCGCTGGCGTCGATGGTGACACAGGATTCGGGACCGTTGTAGTTACGGCTCGTCGGCGCTTCGGCCGCGTCACCGGGGGACGCAGTCATGGCCAGCGAACCGATCATGCCGGTCAGCGCGAGCGCGGCTAGCGAAGCCGTGCGGCGCTTGGATGAACGATTGGACATGGGCCGCCTTTCTTGCAGCTCGAATGTCGGGAATCGACATTACTTGGAGTTCCTTCTCATCTCATCGGTTTTAGTGAAATGACGAGCAGACAGAAAGTGACGATTTGGTGAACACTTCGAAACCTGGGAACAGGGGAGTCATAAGGGGATTCGTGGGCTGGGATACGTACTGTTCATCCGGCGTTTCCGTAGCAAAGCTTGTTGAGACTGGGTCTCAATAGCGCAGTTTCTCAGTGCTGCCTGCCCTGGGATTTCGTGCCAGAATCGCCCTGCAGGCGCGTCGAGCGACTAGGCTCCGAGGGGTGAATATCTCTGAAGCTGCACACCGTGTCCTGCCCGGGGTTATCGACGACCTGAAGCGCCTCGTCGCTATCCCTTCCGTCTCTTCACTTCCCGAACACCACGACGATGTGATCGCCGCGAGCGAGGAAGTCGCACGACTGCTGCGCGAGGTCGGCGCCGCCGAGGTGCGTCACCTGGAAGCTGGCGGCAAGCCCGCTGTCTACGCGCACTTCCCAGCTCCCGAGGGGCAGCCGACGGTGCTGCTCTACGCCCACTACGACGTCCAGCCCACGGGTGATCTTTCCCAGTGGTCTTCCAAGCCGTTTGAAGCAGCGGAGCGAGACGGGCGGCTCTTCGGCCGCGGTGCCGCAGACGACAAGGGCGGTGTGGCCGTCCACCTCGCCGCGCTACGTGCCTTCGACGGTAAACCACCGGTTGGCGTCAAGCTGCTCATCGAAGGCGAGGAAGAACAGGGTTCCCCGACGATGTCCGCGCTGCTGGACAAGTACCCCGACGAGACGAGCGCCGACGTGTTCGTCATCGCCGACGCCACGAACTGGGAGGTCGGCACGCCCTCGCTCACCACGAGGCTGCGGGGTCTCGTCGACGCCACCGTCACTGTGAAAACCCTCGAGACACCCATGCACTCCGGCGCGTACGGCGGCGTGGTGCCCGACGCGCTCACCGCGCTGTGCCGCCTCATGGCTACGCTCCACGACGAGCGAGGCAACGTCGCGATCGAGGGGCTCGTGAGCTCCGACGACGTCGCGGTGGACTACACCGACGAGCGGCTTCGCGACGAAACCGGGGTCCTCGACGGCGTCGAGCTCATCGGCGACGGGCCGGCCGCCGCGCGCCTGTGGACCAAGCCCACCGCTTCCGTGCTCGCCATCGACGCGACGCCGGTGAAGGACGTCTCCAACGTACTGGTGCCGAGCACCCGCGCCGTCGTGAGCGTCCGTATTGCTCCCACCGACGATCCCGCCCGCGCCGGCCAGGCGCTGAAGAAGCACCTCCTCGAGCACGCGCCATGGGGCGCCCAGGTGGAGGTTGAAGCTGGCCGTGGCGGTTCCGGGAGCTTCCTCGAGCTCACCGACGATCGCGCCCAGGCCGCCGTCCAGGCCTTCCGGGAAGCATTCGGCAAGGAACCCGTCGAGATGGGCTGTGGTGGATCCATCCCGATTGTCGCCGACTTCTCCAGCCGCAACCCCGACGCACTCGTGCTCGTCACCGCCGTCGTGGATCCGTACTCGCGGATGCACGGCATCGACGAGTCGCTCGGCTTGGACGACTTCGGCAAGGCCTGCCACGCCGAGGCCCAGCTGCTGGCCAACCTCGCGGAGATCTCAGCATGAGCCGCATTGAGAGGGATTCCCTGGGTGAACTCGAGATTCCTTCCGACGTCTATTGGGGCGTACATACGGCGCGCGCTGTCGAGAACTTTCCGATCAGCAAGCGCCCTATCGGTGTCTACCCAGACCTGGTGCGGGCATTTGCCCAAGTCAAACAGGCTGCGGCGCGTGCCAACGCCGACCTTGGGCAGCTCGACGATGAACGTGCCGGCTACATCGACCAGGCCTGCCAAGACATCATCGACGGGCAACTGCACGACCAGTTCGTCGTCGGCGTCATTCAGGGCGGAGCCGGCACCAGCTCCAACATGAATGCCAACGAGGTGATCGCGAACCGGGCGTTGGAGCATGCGGGGCATCCGAAGGGTGACTACGCCTACATCCATCCGATCGACCACGTGAACCGGGCGCAGTCCACCAACGACACGTACCCGTCGGCGGTGAAACTAGCGATGGCCGCGGCGATTAAGAAGCTCGTCGCGGAGATGCAGCTGCTGCAGTACTCATTCCACCTGAAGAGCCGGGAGTTTCGTCACGTGCTCAAGGTGGGACGCACGCAGTTGCAAGACGCGGTCCCAATGACGCTTGGTCAGGAGTTCCACGGCTTCTCTTCGACGCTGGCCGAGGACGTCGAGCGGTTGCAGGCCGTGGTGCCGCTGCTGTTCGACCTCAACCTTGGCGCGACGGCGATCGGTACCGGCATCACCGCCCACGAAGATTACGCGCCCGCAGTCATGCAACACCTTCGCGAAATCATCGGCGAATCGGGCCTGACAACGGCGCGCGACCTCATCGAGGCGACGAGTGACACTGGCGTGTTTATGTCCACGTCGGCTGTGGTGAAGCGGGCCGCCATGAAGATCAGCAAGATCTGCAATGATCTTCGGCTACTTTCGTCGGGTCCGCAGGCAGGGCTGGGGGAGATCAATCTCCCGGCTCGTCAGGCCGGGTCCTCCATCATGCCCGGCAAGGTGAACCCCGTGATTCCGGAGGCGGTGTCGCAGGTTGCCTATGTCATTGCGGGCTCCGACGTGACGGTGGCGATGGCCTCCGAGGCGGGGCAGCTGCAGCTCAACGCGTTCGAGCCAGTCATGGCCCATGTCATGTTGCAGAACACGACGTGGCTTCGTCGGTCCATTCGCACGCTGCGCATCAATTGTGTCGACGGGATCACCGCCAACGAGGAGCACCTCGCCGAGATGGTGGGCAACTCTGTCGGTGTCGTCACGGCGCTGTCACCGGCGATCGGCTACCAAGCCGCTGCCGACGTCGCGAAAGCAGCCCTGCGCGGCGAAGGCACGGTGAAGGACCTCGTCGTGCAGCGCGGCCTGCTCGACAGCGCGCAGGTAGACGCCATGATGAACCCGGCCCAGTTGTCGAACCAAGGGCCGGAAACGCAGTCGATGCCCAAGCTGACGCCGGAGCTGATTGCGGCAATCGAGAACGACCTCGACTCTGAGGACGTGCTCGAAAACTACTAAGCGAACGAAGATTTGGATGCGACGGGCGCGCTCGCCGCATCCAAATCTTGTTCAACCAGCTCAGCGATGGCTTGGGTTGCCACGTCGTCGTCGCTGGTGACGGTGACATCCGCACCATGTTCGGCGCCGAGCGACATGATCATGAGTGGGGATTTCGCGACGACGGACTGGCCGTTGTGCGAAAGGATGATGGACATTTCAAAGGATTGGGCAGCCTGGGCAATGATTCGTGCGGGGCGTGCATGCAGCCCAATCGTAGAACCGACCTTGACGGTCTTCTCTGTCATTGCCTTCTCCCTTCTGGATCTCGGTTCGAATCGTCCTCGCGGCTTTGCGAGAACAACGCACTAGGCCTATATGTACACCACCGTTCAAGCGGTGATGGGAAGCGTTCGTCGCTGTGGCTCAAGTATTCCTTATTGCTGCCCGCTTGGGTAATCCGGGGTGTGGATCGTTGGGTGAACGTTTGATCGCGCTCGATGTGACCGGTTTGGAGGCAAGCCCCGTTCTGAATACCATTGGTATGCAAAACCGATGGTATTGGAGTTTGGATGGTCAGCAGGCCCACCAGAAGTGAGGTGCAGCGCGGGTTGCTCCGCGCCGCTGAGACGGTGTTTTCCGAGCAAGGCTACGAGCGTGCGAGCCTGAATCAGATCGCGGAGAGCGCAGGCTTCACGAAGGGTGCCGTCTACTCAAACTTCAAATCGAAGCCCGAGCTGTATGTTGCGACGTGCGAGAAATGGATCATGGAGTCCATTGCGCGATTGCAGCCCCGGCTGAGCGCCGCCATCGAAGGCGTGAGTGATCTCGGCGACGTGGCGGAGCGCCTGGCCGAAGTGCTCGTCGAACAAATCCCCGACGCCGTCACCCATCAGCGCACCCTCGCCGAGTTCCGAGTGCTCGCAGTGCACAACGACCGAGTGCGCGAGGCATACGCCAAGCTCTTGGAGTGCCGTATGGCGATGGTGGAAGACGTGCTCGCTGGGCACCCGCTCACGTCCGACTATAGTCGAGAACGGCGCTGGAGCATCGCTTTTGGTGCGCTCACTATGCTTACCTCGCTCACTATGGAATGTATGGCGGCACCTGCCGTCGCGTCCTTCTCGCTGGCGCGCGAAGCGTTGGCCCAATGCCTGAAAGGACTGCTCGCATGAACGCCGTGCTTGAAGCAAAAAACTTGGAAGCTGAGGGGCCGCGGGGCCGCATTTTTGGCCCGCTGGATCTCACCCTCGAGGAACGACAGGTCTGCGTGGTCCACGGCGAGCAGGGCAGTGGTAAGTCGTCGCTGCTGCTAGCCCTGGCAGCCAGGCTACGTGCTGCCACCGGCAGCCTCACTATCGACGGGATCGACGCCATTGCCGAGCCTCGTCGGGCCATGGCCCTCACCGGCGTAGCCAGGCTGGGCGACTACGTCGCACCCGAAGACCGCCTGACGCTGCGCGAATCTGTCTACGAGCGCTGCTTTCTGGAAGGAATCTCCGTTCGCGACGGGGTCGCTCGCGCTGACGAGCTGGAGCGCCTCGTCGGGTTCAGACTCGACCGCACCACTGAGATGGCGGACTTCACTCCGCTGGAACGCACCATCGCGTCCGTCGGGCTCGTATTGCTGCGACCGTCGAAGGTTGTGGTGCTCGACGACGCAGACCTGCTTGTTCCGCACGAGCAGCAGCCGTTGATGTTCGAGCTGCTCACTCGCATGTTGGCGCTCGACGACGCCGTGCTCGTCGCCGCCACGCTTGACCGTGGCACTGCACCTGCGGGCGCCGTTGAGGTAACGCTGCAATCGCAGAAGAAACAGTCTTTCCATCCCATCGACGAGGGGCTCGCGATTGTGGAGCGATCAGAGGCTGAGCCGTTCGAGCTCGACCCCGAAACCGTGGTCGCGAGTATCCGACACGCGGGACCTATCGAAGATTCGCGCCCTGACAGAGGGCAGACCCCCGCTCAAGAAGACGATGAACACGATGAGGAGGCCCAGGTATGAGATCGATCACTCACTTCCTGCGTTACGAGTTCCGCCGCTTTCGGGGCGTTCCTCGCCTCGCGCTCATCTTCGTCCTCGTGCTGCCACTGCTCTACGGCGTGATCTACCTCGGGGCGAACTGGGACCTCTACAGCAAGATCGACGAGATCAAAGTCGCTGTAGTGAACAAGGACAAGCCCGCCACCTTCGGTGATACCGAGGTGGATGGTGGTGACCGATTCGTCGAAGCTTTGCAAGACCGCCCCGTCTTCGACTGGCAATTCCTGGATTCCGACGAGGAAGCGTTAGACGGGTTGCGCGAGGGCGAATACTTCATGATCATCACAGTGCCCGAGAACTTCTCATCCAATCTGGTGAGTGCCGGCAACTACGATCCGAAGCGAGCCGTCATCACCATGCGCCGGGACGACGCAAACGGCTTCATCATCGGTTCGCTCACCGGCAAGGCAGAAGACACGCTGGCCAAGACCCTCGACTCCACGGTCTCCGACGCGTATTTCCGAGCAATGTTTGGCTCGCTTGAAGAAATTCGGCAGGGAATGCTGGACGCCGCAGAAGGTGCGGGGAAGCTCGATAACGGCCTGGGGCAGGTGAGAGACGGCGTCTCGCAGATGCACGAGAAATTGCTGGAAGCCTCCAGTAAGACAGAGGGGCTTACGAAGTCAGCAGAGCAGATGGAACAGAATCTGAATGCTGTTGGGGCGTCGGTGGACGAGGTGTCGAAAGGTGCAGCGCAGATGCGCGACGGCGCGAGCTCCGTCGCGGATGCGGGCGTTGCCATGTCGGGAAGCCTACGTGCCGCCGCAGCCCAGGTAGACCCGCTCGTGAATCATGCGCTGAATCAGCTGCCCAAGCTGCGCGAACAAGCAGGCCAGCTTGTCAAGGTGCAGGCTGAAATTAACAGCGACGACGGCGGACTCGTCGTGGATGTGAACCACCACGTCGATAGGGCCAGGACCCGAGCGAACAAGATCGTTGCGGAGCACCCAGAGCTCGCGAACGACGAAGAATTCGTCGGGCTTGTTCGAGAACTCGAAGGAGCCTTGGACTCCCATTCCACGCTCAACGCCAAACTGGACCAGGCAGCCACGCTCACCGCGGGGCTGAACCTGCAGCTCGACACCAGCGGGCTGGAAACCGCGGCGAAGAACGCCCAGTCGTCGCTGGACCAAGCCCGGAAGCAAGCGAGCGGTATCGACGGCGGCGTCAGAACCATGCGGGCCGGAGCTGGCACCGTCGACAAGGGGCTGCAAGACGGGCGCGACGCGCTGCGCGCCATGGGGGATCAGGCGCGGACCGTGGTGGATTCCGTGCCGGAGCTGGTGGAAGGCGTGGTGAAGCTCACCGATGGTGTGGGCAAATTGAACACCGCTGTGCCGCAGCTTGCTGATGGTGCCCACCAGCTGAAAACCGGTCTGGACAACGGTGCGAAGCGCCTCCCGCAGCTGAGTGATTCGGAGAAGGACAACCTATCCGTCGCGATGAGTGCCCCGGTGGATCTGCACCAAATCGTGGATCACGACGCGAAGTATTACGGACGAGGGCTGGCACCCTTGTTCGGGTCCATCGGCATGTGGATCCTTTGTATCTCGGGCTTCCTGGTCGTGCGCACCATCTCTGGGCGCGCCCTGACCGGACGCGGCAATGCGCTCCGAATTGCGGCCACCGGGCTGGGGCCCATCGCAGCCATCGGGTTGTTAGCTTCGTGGCTTATGGGCCTCGGATTGTGGTTCTTCCTGGGGCTTGACCCCGTGCACCCCGGCCTGTTCTTCTTGCTGCTGACCGTTTCGTCGCTGTCGTTCCTGTCCCTGGCCTATGTGTTCAGGGTGTTGATGGGGTCGCCTCAGACCGCGCTCTTCTTGGTGTGGCTCATCATTCAGATTCCGTCGAGCGGTGGCACCTTCCCCGTGCAGATGCTGCCCTCGCTGTTCCAATACCTGGCTCCCATCTCGCCCATGTGGTACTCAGTGACTGCGTTCAGGGTTACCATCTCCGGGGGCTCCATGGCCACGTATTGGGGTTGCATCGGGGCACTGACTTTAGCGTTGGTGGTGGCGGTCACCGGTTCGGTGCTGCTCATCCGTCGTCGACAGCGGTTCCGCATGCGAGACCTGCACCCGCCGATGATCACTTCGGAATCCACGGCGGACTACGCCTTCTCAATTCGCCCACGCTGACCCCGTCGGGGCCAAAATGACCGTTATCCTCCACGCCTGCAAAAAATTCCCGAAAAGCTGGGGTTAGAAGCCGCGTGTGGAGGATAACGGTCACTTTTTAATGCAACGCCTGCTTGATCTGAGGCACCAGGTCGTCGATGGTCTGCCACGTGAACCGCAGTACCCGCCAACCGGCCAGCGTGAGCAGGTTCTGCTTCATGCGGTCGCGCACGAACGTGGCAGGATCCTTGTGGAACTCGTACCCGTCCAGCTCGGCGATGAGCATGTGGCCAGCGAACAGCAAATCCGCGGGGAAGGCCATGCCGCCCACCTGTACGGTGGCGTTGGCTTTCCATCCGGTGATGCGGGCACGCCTGAGCATCGTGTGCGCGAGCCGCTCGAATTCGGACCAGGGTATGTCGCGAGACTCCCACAGTAGGCGTCGAGCAAGGCGGTTCCCGGCATGTCCCGGTATGTAATCCAAAGCGAGATGCATATCAGCGACGGATGCCGCTCCACGGCGTAGGGCCTCGTCGATGGCCTCTCCTCCCGCCCTGTGCACGAGCTGTATGGCGGAAAGGGCTGGTACTGCGACTTTGTGGTCGCCCTGCCAGAGGATTGCATCGGGGTCGAGGTCCACCCGCCGCACGCTCAACCACGGTGCCGGTGACACTTTGCGTGCGCCCCAGAGTTCGATGTCTTCGAACTTGAGATCCTCCCACCAGGTGACGCGGGCAGCGGCGGCACCGACGAGGACGTGATCTGGGGCCCACGCTCTGGCGGCCAAGATGCGAGTCTCCCACGTATCGGGGAGATCGGGGTGTGCGTAGACACCTGGCAGCGGTGACCACGCCTTGCCGCGACGCCGCATGGAGCGGAGCACGTCGGCGAGGTGTGGATGGTCTCGGACGGCGATGATGGGCTGTTGTGCAAAAGGGTCCATGCAACAGGATTGGCAGCGAGCGACCCTCCACGCCCGTTTTCCACAGGGGAAATTTCAGATAACGCCAAAAAAATGACCGTTATCCTCCAGCAGAAGCCTTAGCCCCCCCGAATTCGAGGATTTTTGCAGGCGTGGAGGATAACGGTCAAAGCGCTGGGTTAGCGCAGCCAGGCGGCAGTGTTCTCTGGGATCTCGCCGTCCACGGCAGCGCTCGCGACGAGCACCTCGCGCCCGGCGGGTACCGCAACCGGGTCACCCGACACATTGATCACGACGAGCACGCCGGCGTTCTCGAACATGAGCACGCCCTTTGGGGAATCCAGCCAGGTGAGCGTTCGGGAACCCAGGCCGAGCTCGCGGCGCAGCCGCAGCATGGTGCGGTAAAGCTCGAGTGTGGAGCCCTCCTCGTCGCGTTGTTGGTCGACGGCGTAGCGGGCGTAGCTTTCGGGCTGCGGCAGCCAGGTCTTCCCATTGGGGGAGAAGCCCAGCCCTGGGGCGTCTGCATCCCAGGGCAGCGGGATGCGGCAGCCGTCGCGGCCTAGCTCCTCGTGATTGGACTGGAACCAAGCGGGATCCTGCCGGTATTCATGCGGCAGGGTCGTGTGATCCGGCAAACCAAGCTCCTCACCCTGATACAGGTACGCGGAACCCGGCAACGCCAGTTCTAGCATCGTTGCCGCGCGTGCCCGACGAAGCCCCAGCGCCTCATCAGGCTGAGGGTCGTCGGGTCCGATGAATTCCTTGTGTACGCCGGGCTGGTCGTCGCGCCCGAGGCGTGACGTGTGGCGCATGGTGTCGTGGTTTGAGAGCACCCACGTGGTGGGGGCGCCGACCTTCTCGTCGGCCTCCATCGAGGCCTCGATCTTCGCCCGGTACTGGTCTGCGTCCCATTCGCAAGTGAGGAAGTCGAAATTGAATGCGGTGTGCATCTCGTCGGGGCGCAGGTAGAGCGCCAACCGGTCAGGGTCATCCACCCAGGCTTCTGCGACGAGGATGCGGTCCCCGTCGTATTCGTTCAGGATGGCGCGCCAGCGACGATAGACCTCATGCACGCCGTCTTGATCCCACATCGGCCCTTGTCCGCCCGAGATCATGCGGTAATCGGCGTCGTCATCAGGAAGGCCGGGGGCCTTCACCAGGGAGTGGGCCACGTCGACGCGGAATCCGTCAACGCCGAGCTCCAGCCAGAATCGAAGGATCTGGTCGAAGCCCTCGCGCACGCGTTCATTGTCCCAGTTGAGATCCGGCTGGGTGGCGTCGAAGAGGTGGAGGTACCACTGTTCTGGATTGCCGTCGGCATCTGACAAGCGGCTCCAGCCCTTACCGCCGAAGATTGATGTCCAGTTGTTGGGTGGGAGCTCGCCATCCTCTCCGCGCCCATCCGCGAAGTGGTACATGGCGCGTTCGGGGGATCCGGGCGAAGCGGCGAGCGCGGCCTGGAACCACTCGTGCTCGGAGCTGGTGTGGTTGGGTACGAGGTCGACGATCAGCTTGATGCCGCGCTGGTGGCACTCTTCGACGAGGCGACGGGCATCCTCGAGTGTGCCGAACATCGGATCGATGGTGAGGTAATCGGCGACGTCGTAGCCTGCGTCCTTCATGGGGGAGCGGTAGAACGGCGAGCACCAGATGGCGTCGACACCCAAATCCCGGATGTGGTCAAGATGGGAGATGATGCCCTCGAGATCGCCGTAGCCGTCGCCATTCGCGTCGGCGAAGGACCTCGGGTAGATCTGATAAATGACGGCGTCGCGCCACCAAGCGTTCTTGGTCATAGTGCTCCTGTCGTGTCTCGGAGAGTCAGATCGGGTGCGAACAATTGCTCTGAAGCGGGCACTTCGTCGCCGCGTAGCATGGCGAGCAGAGTGCCGACGGCTGCCTCGCTGATGGTGTTCACCGGCTGCCGGACGGTGGTGAGGTTGGTGAGATGGGTGACGGGTGAGTCGTCGTAGCCGATCACACTGAAATCCTTCGGGGCAACGAGCCCTTGGCGCGATGCTTCCTGCATGAGACCGAGCGCCATAACGTCGGAGCCACAGATGATGGCGGTGTGGTCGCTGGCGAGTAGTCGGCGGCCCGCGCGGGCGCCACCGTCGGCGGTGTACTCGGTGTATTCGATGTCGGTTTCGTCGAAGCCGAGATTCAAAAACGCTTCCGACTTTCGCGTCGTCGGAAGGTAACGGGGCTGCCCGACGGCTAGCCCGATGCGCCGGTGCCCGAGCTCGCGTAGGTGATCGACGGCTAGCTCGATGCCGGTGCAATCGTCGGCGTTGAAAAACGGTGCCGGGATGTCGTGCGTGAAACCGTTGATGTAGACGGCGGGAACGCGCTCGTCGGTGAGTTTGCGGTAGGGGGTTTTCGACGCCAGCGAATCGGCAGCGGTGCCGGAGACGGAGATAATGCCGGACACGTGGGAGCTGAGTAGCGTGTCCAGGTACTGCACCTCGCTATAGCCGCCTTGGCTGACGGGGCACACGATGGCGGAGTAGCCGGCGTCGTAGAGCACCAAGCTGAGCTCTTGTGCGTATTGGGGAAAGACTGGGTTGGAGAGCTCAGGAATGAGAATGGCGACGACGTCCGTCGCCAGTTTCGACGGTGCCTCGTAGCCCGCCGCTTCGAGTGCGCGCAGCACGTTCTCTCTCGTGGCTTCCTTTACACCTGGTTTCTGGTTCATGACTCGCGATACCGTGGCGGTCGATACCCCTGCGGCTTCGGCGACGTCGGCCAGCGTCTTCGTGATCATCGTTGTCCTCTGCGACCGTTGGTGCAGACGACGCTACAACGCCAGAAACATGTTTGCAAGAGCTTGCAACAATTGCGTAACTTTTCTGAAAACCCTTGCGTCTGGCCCCGATGGGTGGTTGACTGTCCCTCAGCTGGATGCCGCGATGTTTGCGGCACCCTGATGGACAGAATCAAAGGAGATCATCGATGCATAAGCGCGTCTTTGCTATTGCTGCGGCTGCTGCCCTCGCACTCACCGCGTGCGGAGGATCTGGCGGTAGCACCAATGACGGGTCTGACACGAAGAACAACCAGCCAGCAAACGGCACGAAGAGCGAAGCGCCGAAGGAAGGTGGCAAGCTCACTCTCTGGGCTGACGAAACTCGCATTGCAGCCTTCAAGGAACTGGGTAAGCAGTTCAAGGAGACGAGTGGCGTCACGCTCGACGTCGTGCAGAAGCCCACCGCCGACATCAGCAACGACCTCATCGCTCAGGCAGGCTCCGGACAGGGGCCCGACCTGGTTGTCACCGCACACGACGGCCTCGGCAACCTCGTCCAAAATGGTGTCATCTCGCCCGTCGATTTCGCGTCGAAGGCCGATGCCTTCAACCCGGTCGCAGTGCAGGCCGTGACGCTGAACGGCAAGGTGTGGGGCATGCCCTACGCGCTGGAAAACATTGGCCTGGTGCGTAACAACAAGATCGTGCAGGACACCCCCGACACCCTGGACAAGTTGATCGAGCAGGGCCGGGAAGCTGGCTCCAAGTACCCGCTGCTCGTGGAGCAGGGCGACCAGGGCGATCCGTACCACATGTACCCCATCCAGACTTCCTTCGGCGCCCCGGTGTTCCAGATGAAGGGCGACGAGTACACCACCGAACTTGGCATGGCCGGTCCGGAAGGCGAGGCCTTCGCCGAGTACATCAAGAAGCTCGGTAAGGAGGGCATCGTCTCGGGCGACATCGGCGGTGAGCAGGCCAAGCAGCTGTTCCTCGATGGTAAGAGCCCCTACATGATCACCGGGCCTTGGAACACGTCGGAATTCAAGAAGGCCGGCATGGATATCTCCGTGCTCCCGATCCCTTCCGCTGGCGGCAAGCCGTCGGCTCCCTTCGTCGGTGCACAGGTGGTCTTCGTGTCGTCGAAGAGCAAGAACGCGCTCATGGCGAACCAATTCGTCGAGTTCGTTGGGACGAAGAAAGCTCAGGATAAGCTCTACGAGCTGGGCGGCCGTGTACCTGCGCTCAAGGAATCGGCGGACGCCGTCAAGGACGACCTCATCAGTGGTTTCAACGAGGCGGGTAAAGATGGTCAGCCCATGCCTGCTATTCCCGAGATGAACGCAGTGTGGGAGTTCTGGGGTAACACCCAGAAGCAGATCATCGCCCAGAAGGCGCCCGACACGAAGGCCGCTTGGCAGACGATGATCAAGAACATCAAGTCCAAGTTCTGATTCAACATCGCTATTGGATAGGGGCGGGCTAGGGTAACCCCAAGGTCCGCCCCTATTGAGCACCGAAGGGCAGCAAGTTGAGCACAACAGCGAAGGTGGAGACCCCACCCTTGTCCCACGCCCGGGACATCTCGCGCCCGGGCTTTTACGTGAAGCTCCTTCTCATGGGGCTCATCAATGCGTTCGGCATCTACGGCATCCTCGCCTGCTATGGACAGCAGCGCTGGGGCATCCTCATTTTCTTGGCGATCTCGCTGGCGGTTGCCGATTTCATCTACTTTTCTAAGAGGGCGGTTCCTGCCAAGTACCTGTTCCCTGGCCTGATCTTCCTGATCGTCTATCAGGTGTACGTCATGGGCATGACCGGCTACGTCGCGTTCACCAACTACGGCGACGGCCACTCGGACAACAAAGAGCACGCCATCACGCAGATCCTCGCCACCTCGGAGACCGAGGGGGACGTGCAGCTGCCACTCACCATCGTGGAACGTGACGGTGAGCTTGGCTTCGCAGTCGTACGTGATGGCAAGCCCCTGTACGGCACTGCGGAGAAGGCCCTCGAGCCACTCGACGGCGCCCAAGTTGAAGGCGATAAAGTCACCGAAATCGACGGTGCCTCCGTGCTCTCGCTCCAAGACATCGTCGCGCGACAAGATGAGGTACTGAACCTTCGGGTGCCCATGAGCGACGACGCCAACGACGGCTCGCTGCGCACCCGCAACGGATCCACGGCAACCCAAGCCACGCCGTCCATGCGCTACGACGAGGCCAAGGACACCTTCACCTCTACGGATGGGAAGGTGTATACGGCAGACGACTCGGTGGGTAACTACGTATCCGACAGCGGCGAGAAGCTGGAGCCGGGCTGGCAGGTAAACGTCGGTTTCAAGAACTTCGCGTTCTTATTCACTAACTCCGAGGTCTCCAAATTCTTCTTGGGCTCGCTCGGCTGGACGTTCGCCTTCGCGTTCCTTTCCGTCTTCACGACGTTTGCGCTCGGGCTCATTATCGCGGTGATTTACAACGATCCGCGGGTGAAGGGGCGTGTGCTCTATCGTTCGCTGTTCATCTTGCCGTACGCGTTTCCAGGGTTCTTGGCCGCGCTCGTGTGGAAGGGCATGTTGAACAGGCAGTTTGGCTATATCAACCAAACCCTGTTGGGCGGTGCATCTATTGACTGGCTGGGCGACGGGAACCTCGCCAAGCTCTCTATCCTGATGGTGAACCTCTGGCTGGGCTTTCCCTACATGTTCTTGATCTGCACGGGCGCATTGCAGTCCATCCCAGGTGAGCTGACCGAAGCGGGCATCATGGACGGGGCCGGCCCGCTCAAGCGATTCTTCAACGTCACGCTGCCGATGCTCATGGTGTCCGTGGCGCCGCTGCTGATCTCCAGCTTCGCATTCAACTTCAATAACTTCTCGCTGATCTACATGCTGACAGGCGGCGGCCCCGTATACCCAGAAGCGCCGTTCAACGTCGGTGAAACGGACATCCTCATCTCGATGGTGTACGCCATCTCCTTCGAGAGTGACAAGAACTATGGCGTTGCCAGCGCGCTGTCGATCATCATCTTCGTGGTGGTGGGCATCATCGCGTGGCTTGGTTTCCGCCAAACCCGCAAGCTTGAGGAGATCATGTGATGAGCACGCAATCGATAGCCTCGAACCAGAAGCCCGACGCGCAGCCCGAGCCCAAGAAGCGCAAGGTCAAGGGAGCGTTTTGGCGCTGGTGCAAATCCGTCGGCTGGAAGCACCTGTTCGCCATCGTCTTCATCGTGTACTGCGTGCTTCCGCTGCTGTACGTGATCTCTGCCTCGGTGAACCCGAATGGCACCTTGACGGGTTCGAACCATCTCTTCCAGGCGTTCACCGGCGCGCACTATCAAAAGCTATTGGAGACCGATTTCCCGAGATGGGCGCTGCACTCGCTATTCGTTTCGAGCGTCACCGCCGTCGCTACCGTCCTCATGGCGGCGTGCGCGGCCTACGCCTTCAGCCGGTTCCGGTTCAAAGGCCGCCACGGTGGCCTGACCTTCTTGCTGATTATCCAGATGTTCCCGCAGATGCTGGCATTCGTCGCTGTCTTCTTGCTGCTGCTCTCCATTCAGGAGATCTTCCCGCCGCTAGGTTTGGGGCAGCATCTGGGCCTGATCGCTGTCTATCTGGGTGGCGCGCTGGGGGCGAACACGTTCCTCATGTATGGCTTCTTCAACACCATCCCGAAGGAGCTGGACGAAGCAGCGAAGATCGACGGCGCCACGCACGCCCAGATCTTCTGGGGCATCATCATGCGGCTGGTCTCGCCCATCCTCGCGGTGGTCGGCCTGCTGAGCTTCGTCGGCACCTACGGCGAGTTCATCCTCGCGCGCGTGGTGCTGCAGCGCCCGGAGCAGTACACGCTGGCGGTAGGCCTGTACGTCTGGGCATCCGACGAGAAGAACGCGCCGTGGTCGCTGTTCGCGGCAGGTGCGGTGCTTGCTGCCATCCCCGTGATTCTGCTGTTCATGTTCTTGCAGAAGTACATCGTGAGCGGGCTGACCGCTGGTGGTGTGAAGGGCTAGCCATTCGCATTCTTGGTGATGGGACAGGGAACTGAGGCCGGAGCCTACGTGCACGTGGTGCGCGGCTCCGGCCTCCTCTGTCTCTCCTTGACGCTTCGCGTTCCCAGTCGATGCGCTACAGGCTCGAGGCAGATACGATGAATGGGTGCTTCACCCTGACGGCAAGCTCACCCTTGAGCCAGATCTCACCGATACCCCACCCCGCGACGAGTGCGGGGTGTTTGGCGTCTGGGCCCCCGACGAGGACGTCGCCCAACTCACCTACTTCGGCCTGTTCGCATTGCAGCACCGCGGGCAGGAGTCAGCGGGCATGGCGGTGTCGTCGGGTGAGCGCATCATGGTGTTCAAAGACATGGGGCTCGTGGCCCAGGTGTTCGACGAGTCGACGCTGAAGTCGCTGCCGGGTGGGATCGCCGTCGGGCATACCCGGTACTCGACGGGCGGTTCGTCGACGTGGAACAACGCCCAGCCCACCTTCCGCTCGCTCCCCGACGGGACCGGGCTGGCGCTGGCGCACAACGGTAACCTCACCAACACCGACGAGCTGGAGGCGTGGCTGCGTGAACTCGCGCCGGAGACGAAGGTCGCGTCGAAGCATGCCGCGATGGATTCGACGTCGGACACGGCCCTCATCTCGGCGCTCATGGTGTCGATGGGGGAGCGGCCGCTAGAAGACATCACCCTCGAGGTGCTGCCTCGCCTCAAGGGCGCGTTCTCGCTGGTGTTCATGACCCCGACAACGTTGTACGCCGCGCGCGACCCGCAGGGCGTGCGCCCGCTCGTGCTCGGCCGGTTGCGCACGGGCTGGGTGGTGGCGAGCGAGACGGCGGCGCTGGACATCGTCGGCGCGTCGTTCATCCGTGAAATCGAGCCGGGAGAGTTCGTCGCGATCGACGCGGCGGGGCTTCGCACCCAGCGCTTCGCCGAGCCGAAGCCGAAGGGCTGCATCTTCGAGTATGTCTACCTCGCTCGCCCTGATACGACGATCGCCGGACGCGGCGTGTACGACACGCGCGTCGAGATCGGCAGGCGACTCGCGCGCGAGCACCCCGTCGACGCCGACCTGGTGATCCCCACCCCTGATTCGGGCACGCCCTCGGCGATCGGATTCGCGAAGGAATCGGGCATCGAGTTCGGGCTCGGGCTGGTGAAGAACGCGTACGTCGGGCGCACCTTCATCCAGCCGTCCGACACCATCCGGCAGCTCGGCATCCGCTTGAAGCTCAACCCGCTGCGCTCGGTGATCGAGGGCAAGCGGCTCGTGGTCGTCGACGACTCCATCGTGCGCGGCAACACCCAGCGTGCCCTCGTTCGGATGCTGCGCGAGGCCGGCGCCAAGGAAGTGCATGTGCGCATCTCGTCGCCGCCGGTGCAGTGGCCGTGTTTCTACGGCATCGACTTCGCCACGCGCGCCGAGCTCATCGCGCCCGGGCTGACCGTCGACGATATCTGCCGCTCCATCGGGGCGGACTCGCTCGGGTACGTCTCGCTGGAGAGCATGACCGAGGCGACGACGGTGCCGGCCTCACAGTTGTGCCGGGCCTGTTTCGACGGCCACTATCCCATCAGTATTCCTAAGGAGCAGGGCAAGCTGCTCGGCATCACGAACGAGGAGGAGCTGTGAGCAACGCGTACGCCCGGGCGGGCGTCGATATCGAGGCTGGTGACCGTGCCGTCGAGCTGATGAAGGCATCGGTGGCGCGCAGCCGGCGCCCCGAGGTGCTGGGTGGGCTCGGCGGCTTCGCCGGGTTTTTCGACGCCAGTGCGCTGAAGGCGATGGAACAGCCCGTGCTGGTGAGCTCCACCGACGGTGTGGGCACCAAGGTGGCCATCGCGCAGGCTCTCGACAAGCACGACACCATCGGTTTCGACCTGATCGGCATGCTCGTCGACGACCTCGTCGTCACCGGCGCCGAGCCGCTGCTCGTCACCGACTACATCGCGTGCGGCAAGGTGGTTCCCGAGCGCATCGCGGCCATCGTCGGGGGTATTGCCGACGCCTGCGTCGCCGCCGGCTGTTCACTCGTCGGTGGTGAAACCGCGGAGCATCCTGGCCTGCTGGGGCCAGACGAGTACGACGTCGCCGGCGCCACGACGGGTGTGGTGGAGCGCGTCAAGATTCTCGGCCCCGAGCGGGTGCAGGCGGGTGACGTCGTCGTCGCGATGGCCTCGTCGGGCCTGCACTCCAACGGCTATTCGCTCGTGCGCCACGTGCTGCTGCAGGAGGCGGGCTGGCGGCTCGACCGCCACGTCGACGAGCTCGGGCGCACGCTGGGTGAGGAGCTGCTGGAGCCGACGAAGGTGTACGCCCTCGACGTTCTGGCGCTCATCGACGAGGTGGAGACGCACGCGTTCTCGCACATCACCGGCGGCGGGCTCGAAGCCAACCTCGCGCGCGTGATACCCGACGGGCTGAGCGCGCGGCTGCAGCGTACGTCGTGGACACCCGCGCCTATTTTCCAGATCGTGCAGCAGGTGGGAGGGCTCACACAGGCCGACGTCGACGCCACCTTGAACATGGGTGTCGGCATGGCGGCCATCATGCCTTCGGAGTCCGTCGACGGCGCTCTCGCGCTGCTTGAACGGCGCGGCATCAGCTCCTGGGTGCTGGGTGAAATCACAGACGGCGAGGGCCCGGGCACCGCGTTACTCGTCTGAGGCTGAGCCTGCTGCCCCTTACACTCCTACGCATGCGACGGGTGTGGGTGATCGGATCGGTACTACTATTACTCGCAGGTTGCCTGCGGGGGGAGTCGTCGCTCGATCCTGCCGAGGCGCTCAAGCGTATCGGGCAAACGGAATGCGTGGAGCGGTTCGAGCACGATGCCGAGCCGTGGACCATCGAGATTGACCCGCAATGTGACGACCTCAAAGCGCTCGGCGAGACCCTGTTTTCACTCGTGAACGACGCCGGCCGCGACGGTAAGCCGGAGGTGATGATCGTGCACGGGCCGTGGAAGGTGCCGGTGGAGTACGAGCACGACCATCATGGCCGGCAACCTGGGCCGGCCGACCTACGGTGGATCCGCTGGCTTGCGGACAAGCCCGTGGTGCAGGGGTCGATTACCAATCTCAGAGCGCAGGTGAAGCTCTCCGACGAGGCCTTACCCGTCGCAGTGATGCGCGATCTCATCGCAGCCGATGTCGTCGACAGTGATCGCGCTGCCCTGAGTATCAAGGGTGATAGCTCGACGATCGAGCTTTCCCCTGGAAACCCAGCTCACGTGGAACAGTTCGCCGCCTATGAACGGGTGCTTGCGCATGCGTCGTCGAAGACTGGCGAGTTCACGGCGTCACCTTCGAGGGTGACAGTCACTGTGCGCGATTCTATGCAGGCGATGAGCGTCGTCGAAGCGATCGGAAAAGAGTCTGCCGCGCTCAAGAAACACGAGGTGCGCCTCATGCTGCCCGATGGGCGTTGGGTGCAGGGCAAGGAGTCTGAGCTTCGTGAGGGACTTCCTAACGAGCCGGCGGTGGCCGAGCAGGTGGCGACGACGGGTGCACGCCTGAGGTCCACGTACTTCCCTGATTCCTACAGCCTCGACGTACCGGATATCGAGTCGTTCGCCAAGTTCGTGGCCCTAGTCTCATCTGAGCAGTGGAAAGGCCGCCCAGACTTCAATGTGCGGGTCGCCCCGGGGTATGCGAAAACGAAAAAGGAGTTCGGGATGAGACCGGAGTTGTGGCGCGTCGTCGGGCCCGTCGTCGTCGACGCGCACAAGGCCGGCATGACTGAGACGCGCGCCTACGAGCCCAGGGGCGGCACGGCGAAGCGCACCTTCGACATCGAATTCCAGGCGCCGGATGACGGCCCGGACCTCAAGTCTGAGGAGGGCTACCGGCGCATCGTCGACGTGCTCCGGGCACATCAGTGGGAAGGCCGGGCCCAGATCCAGTTGGCCTACGACGAGTATCTCCTCTTCTGGAGCACTGCCGACGGCAAAGCCGAGGACGCATACAACGCACTCCACGGGGCGAAGCAGCGAGAGCCATACGGGTGGGGCAAGGACTTCCTCGAGCTGTGGGACTCGACCGCGAAGCGCTGAGCCCCGCGTGGGCGCCCTGGACTGCTGCCATCGACCGGGAGCGGCTATGTCATTGGTGGTTGAGTAGCGCCCGATGGGCGCGTATCGAAACCAATCTGTTGCGTCCGGCGTCTCGATATGCGGGCTGCGCCCGCTACTCGACGATCGGGGTGGGGCGTGGCGCGCCGGGGGTTGAGTAGCTTCGGGAGGGCGCCGCGCATCCCGGTGGTTGAGTAGCGTCCGAAGGGCGCGTATCGAAACCACTCTCGACTGAGCGCACGCCAGATGGCGAAAACCACCATTTTTCACCCAAAATCGGGATCTGGTGTGCGCTCAGTCGCGCAACCGTGCGTAGGTGCGGATCAGAAGCGCGGAGTGATGTTCCAGATGCGCTGCATGTAGTCGCGCATGGAACGGTCGGAGGTGAAGTAGCCACAACGGGCGACGTTCAAGATCGCGGAGCGCGTCCACGCGTCGGTGTCGGCGTACTTCGCCTCAACCTCGGCCTGCTTGGCCGTGTAGGAGGCGAAGTCGGCGAACAGCATGAAGCGGTCGTGGTACAGCCAGCTGGAGACCAGCGACTCGAAGGTGCTGCGGTCGCCGTCGGAGAAGGCGCCCGACGAGATGAGGTCGACGGCTGCCTTGAGCTGCGGGTCGTTCGAGTAGTACTCGCCCGGCTGGTAGCCCTTTTGTTGTAGCTCTGCCACCTCCGGCTCGGTCATGCCGAACAGGAAGAAGTTGTCGTCGCCCACGAACTTGCGAATTTCGACGTTGGCGCCATCGTCCGTGCCGATCGTGAGCGCGCCGTTCAGCGCGAACTTCATGTTGCCTGTACCAGAGGCCTCCATGCCAGCGAGCGAGATCTGCTCCGAGAGGTCCGCTGCCGGGATGAGCTTCTCCGCGAGGGTGACGTTGTAGTTTGCAGGGAAAGCCACCTTGAGGCGCCCCTCGAGGCGCTCGTCGGCGTTGATGACTTCCGACACCTTGTTGATGAGGTGGATGGTGTCTTTCGCCAGGCGGTAGCCCGGGGCGGCCTTCGCGCCGAACACGACGGTGCGCGGCGTGATGTCCGAGGCCTGCTTCTTGCCGGAGATCACCTGTTCGTACAGCGAGACGATGTGCATGAGCTTCAGCGACTGGCGCTTGTACTCGTGCAGGCGCTTCACCATCACGTCGAGGAGGTGCCCGTCGGGCAGGTCAATGCCGTCGCGCTTGGCGAGGAGGTTCGTCAGACGCGTCTTGTTGAAGGCCTTGGCTTCGCGGAAGCGGGCGCGGAACTCGTCGTCTTCCGCGTAGGGCTCCAGCTCGCGGAGGCGCTCCAGGTCGTTCACCCAGCCCTTGCCGATGGTGTCGCTAATGAGATCCGAGAGCTTGTAGTTCGCCATGCGGATGAAACGACGGGGCGTGATGCCGTTGGTGACGTTCGTGAACTTGTCGGGCCACAGGTCGGCGAAATCCTTCAGGACTTTGTCGCGCAGGAGCTGCGAGTGCAGTTCGGCGACACCGTTCACCTTCACACCCGCGATGGTGGCCAGATGCGCCATGCGCACGGAGCGCTCGGGATATTCCGCGATGATGGACATGCGGCCGACGCGGACCTCGTCGCCCGGGAATGCCTCGCGCACCTCGGCGAGGAACTCCTCGTTGATGCGGTAGATGATTTCCAGGTGGCGCGGGAGGAGGCGGCCCAGCAGCTCCGTCGGCCATACTTCGAGGGCCTCTGGCAGCAGAGTGTGGCAGGTGTACGCGAAGCACTTGGAAGTGACTGCCCAGGCCTCATCCCACTCGAAGCCTTCCTCATCCATGAGCACGCGCATGAGCTCGGGAACGCCGATGACGGGGTGAGTGTCGTTCAGCTGGAAGATGATGCGCTCGTGCAGGTTGTGGAGATCGAAGTCGTCTTCGAGGCTATTGATGAAGTCTCGGATGGACGCGGCGACGAAGAAGTACTGC
Organism: Propionibacteriaceae bacterium; assembly: GCA_032576855.1. Classification (GTDB taxonomy): domain Bacteria; phylum Actinomycetota; class Actinomycetes; order Propionibacteriales; family Propionibacteriaceae; genus Arachnia. The sequence continues at coordinate 255,738 of JAWFWL010000001.1, read as the reverse complement.
TGCTGCAGACGAAGTTCCTTGCCCTGCGGAGTGGAATCCTCCGGGTAGAGGACCTTCGAGATGTTTTCTGCGAAGGTCTGGGCGCGCACTGCCTGTGCGTAGTCGCCGGCGTTGAAGATCTGGAGGTCGAAGGCGCGCGTAGCTTCGGCAGACCACAGGCGCAGCGTGTTGACGCAGCCGTTCTGGAAGCCGGGGACCATGCAGTTGTGGGGCACCGCCTGGACGTCCCACGCGGGGATCCAGCGGGAGCGCTCGCGGCCGTCGTCGTCGGTGTATCGCTCGGTGTGCCCTCCGAAGTTCACCTTCACTGCGGCTTCTGGGTGCGGGAACTCCCAAGGAGACCCAAGCGCCAGCCACGTGTCGGGCTGCTCCACCTGACGGCCATCGACGAAGGTCTGGCGGAAGATGCCGTACTCGTAGCGGATGCCGTAGCCAATGCAGGAGACGTTCATCGTCGCGAGCGAATCGATGAAACAAGCGGCGAGGCGGCCGAGGCCGCCGTTGCCGAGGCCGGGCTCAACTTCCTGCGCGCGCAGCTTCCACAGCTCGATGCCGCACTGCTTCAGGCCTTCCTCCGCAATGTCGGCGAGGTCGCATGCCTGCAGAGCGTTGCCCAGCTGACGCCCAAGCAGGTACTCGGCAGAGAGGTACCCGACGGTCTTCGATTTGGCCTTCTGGTTCGCCTTCGTCGTTTCCAGCCAGCGGGCCATCAGGTAGTTGCGGACTGTGAGTGCCAGCGCCATGTACTGATCATTGATGCTCGCGGTCTCGAGGGTGACGCCCTGCGTCGTGTTGAGCTCGTGCAGGAACTCCTTCACGAATCCGTCGACGGTGTGTGGGGGAGTAGCGATGGGGGCGATTGCCAACGGGTGGGTCGGCTCGCTCGACGGGCCAAATACCCGGTGGTCAACGTTGGGGGTCTCGTCGGCCTGGAAGGTGCCATTCGAATGCGCAGTTTCAGCCATGCATGCATCGTACCGACCCAGGGCGTCGCCTGTCGACGGACGTTGTATCCGTTACGCACCATTGCGAAACGTATTGCATGACGTGGGTGGAACTGTGCCAGGCCAGGATCTGCGTACTGGCCCGGCACAGCGGGCATGACTTAGGTTCCAGTAGATGGCAGTCCAATGGGCGGCTTGTCGGGAGCGGGTGGCGCCGGTAGTGAAGGCGCAATGATCGTTCTCAGGACGTCCACCTCGTGAGCGGACAGGGTGGCTGTGGTTGAGGATGCGCACGTAGCGAGCCGAAGATCGCCGCTCTCCCCGGCATCCGAGCGTTCGCTCGCGGACTCGATCGAGAAGCACACACGCGGGGGTGTACCAATCCACATCCGCCGATCTTGTCTCGTACGCCCTTTTTCGCGCTCGGATGACATCCGAATCATCTAGGAGCTACGCGGCGGGGCAGCAGGCATGGGAGGTTGTGAAGGGCCTGTGTGATTGCCACTTCTGGACTCCCTAGACGCACATCAGCCCCGGGCTGGGCCGGGGCTGTGGCGGATGGGACTCGTGAAGAGAACCCGTTAATTTCAGCGTACATGGCTGCCCCCGTCCACGGCAAGACAGAACTGCATACCGGTAGACAGTTGAGGGCAAGAGTGGGGGTCTCGCGTAGCTACACTTGCTCAGCCCTCTAGACACACGTGCCCGGGGTGCGCCGCGGCCGAGGCTGGTTCCACCTGGAAGGTTGCGTGGCGGATGTTGAAATGGCGCGCGGTGCAGTCCTGTGCTGCCTGCACCACTTCGGCGGCGTGGCCGTCGTGGAAGCACTCGTCGCCGACGACGATGTGTCCGGTGACGATGGGTAGGCCGGTGGCGATGGTGGATGCGTGCAGATCATGGACACCCTTGACCTGCTCGAGCGCCAGGAGGTGAGCTTGCACGTCGTCGAGGTCGAGGGCTTCGGGGGTCTGCTCCATCAGTACCCGCAGCGTTCCGCGCAGGATGACCATGGCGCGGGGCACGATGAGCGCTGCGATGAGCAGGCCCGCGATGGCGTCGGCCTGCTGGAATCCCGTCGTGGCGATCAGAATGCCTGCGACGATCACGCCCAGCGAGCCGAGGGCGTCGCCCAGCACCTCTAGGAAGGCGGCACGCATGTTGAAGTTGGCGTCGCGGCTCGAATGCAGCACCGCGATGGAGGCGAGGTTGGCAATCAGTCCGACGACGCCAAAGGCCATCACGAGCGGGCCCTGCAGTTGCGGGGGATCGAACAGTCGACGCACTCCCTCGACTCCCGCGTAGAGTCCGACGACGATCAGCACCGTGGCTTGGGCGAGGGCGGCGAGTACTTCGGCACGGCGGAAACCCCATGTCCGGTTCGTATCGGCGGGCCTGCGCATGAGGGTCGCGGCGCTGAGTGCGAGGATGAGCCCGGACGCGTCTACGACGACGTGCACGGTGTCGGTGAGCAGCGCGAGGCTGCCTGTGATGATCGACCCCACCAACTGCGCGACCACCACCGTCGACGTGATCGCCAACGCTATCCAAAGCTTCCGACGATGCACGTCGGCCCCATGCGTGTGTGCGTGTCCGGCACCCATACGAGTTAACTCCTCGTGAGGGCGGAATCGTCGTCTGAGGAGCTGTGCAGGTGACTGCACAGCTGGGCGTCATGGCCTGTGGAGCTGAGCATCTGCTCGGCGGCTGCGACGAGGATCTTCAGTAGCGCCGGCTCCGCGAGCGCGTACCAGGTGGCGCGCCCTTCCGGGCGTGCCGTGAGCAGGCCGCATTCCATGAGAAATGAGATGTGTTTACTCACCGTGGATTGCGCGAGCTCCATGTGCTCGACGAGGTCACGCACCCGGTGCTCGCCGGATGCGAGGTGCTGCAGGATCGCCAGCCGGGCAGGCTCGGCGAGCGCTTGAAATAGGTGCGCATAGGCCTCGGTCGCGTGATTGTCGACGACCACCTCAGAATTAATCGCCATGTAGCGATGATAGCGCTAGATGACGATATACCAAGACGGGTGCGGATCTCGGTCAAACAAATGGCGCCCTCCCCGAATGCGTTGGGGAGGGCGCCGTCGGTGATTATGGGTGACGTCAGAGCGCGTCAATCGCCTCATTCATCGTCGTGGACGGACGCATGACCTGCGCCGCTTTGTCCGGGTTCGGACGGTAGTAGCCGCCGATGTCCGCGGGGTGGCCCTGCACGCCGACGAGCTCCTCGACGATCTGTGACTCGCCCTCGACCAGTGCCTTCGCCACGGGGGCGAACTTCCCTGCCAGAGCCGGGTCGTCGCTCTGGGCAGCGAGTTCCTCGGCCCAGTAGCGGGCGAGCCAGTAGTGCGAGCCGCGGTTGTCGATGCCGCCGAGACGCCGGGTGGGGGACTTGTCGTTCAGCAGGAACTTGCTGTTGGCAGCGTCGAGGGTCTTCGCCAGGATGCGGGCGCCGTCGTTATCGTTCGCATCGGCGAACTGCTCCAGCGATGCCGCCAGTGCCAGGAACTCGCCCAGCGAATCCCAGCGGAGGTAGTTCTCCTCGACGAGCTGCTGGACGTGCTTGGGCGCGGAACCGCCCGCGCCGGTCTCGAAGAGGCCGCCGCCCGCCATGAGCGGGACGATGGAGAGCATCTTCGCCGACGTGCCCAGCTCCAGGATGGGGAAGAGGTCGGTCAGGTAGTCGCGCAGCACGTTGCCGGTGACACTGATGGTGTTTTCGCCGCGACGGATGCGCTCGACGGAGAACTTCGTCGCGTCGACCGGCGACATGATGCGGATATCGAGCCCGTCGGTGTCGTGGTCTTGCAGGTAGCGCTCCACCTTCTCCTTGACGTTGCGGTCATGGGCGCGGGTGTCGTCGAGCCAGAAGACGGCGGGCCAACCGGTGGCGCGGGCGCGGGTGACGGCGAGCTTCACCCAGTCCTGCAGCGGTAGATCCTTCGTCTGGCAAGCGCGCCAGATGTCTCCGGCCTCGACGTCGTGCGTGAGCAGCACGTCTCCGGCGGCGTTCACCACTTCGACGCGACCATCCGATGCGATCTCGAAGGTCTTGTCGTGCGAGCCGTACTCCTCTGCCTTCTGCGCCATGAGCCCGACGTTCGGGACGGTACCCATCGTCGTCGGGTCAAACGCGCCGTTCGCCTGGCAATCCTCAATCACCGCCTGGTACACGCCTGCGTACGAGGAGTCGGGGAGGATGGCGAGGGTGTCGTGCTCCTCGCCGTCGGCGCCCCACATGTGGCCAGACGTGCGAATCATCGCAGGCATCGAGGCATCGACGATCACGTCGGAGGGCACGTGCAGGTTGGTAATGCCCTTGTCAGAGTTCACCATCGCCAGCGCAGGGCCGTTCGCCATAGCCTCGTCGAAGGCCGCGCGAATCTCGGCCCCGCCCTCAACCTGCTCGAGGCCAGCGAAGATCGAGCCGAGCCCGTCGTTGGCGCTCAGCCCGGCTGCGGCCAGCTGTTCGCCGTACTTGGCGAACACGTCGGCGAAGTAGGCGCGGATCACGTGGCCGAAGAGAATCGGGTCGGAGACCTTCATCATGGTGGCCTTGAGGTGTGTGGAGAGCAGAACCCCCTGCTCCTTGGCCCTAGCTACCTGCTCGACGAGGAATGCATCGAGGGCCTTCGCGCTCATCACCGTACCGTCGACGATCTCGTCGGCCAGCACCTTGAGGTCGCTCTTCAGGACAGTCTCGGTGCCGTCGGCGGAGACGTGCTTGATGGTGAGCACGTCGTCGGAAGGAAGCACGACGGACTGCTCGTTGGAGCGGAAGTCGCCCGCAGACATGGTGGCGACGGAGGTCTTGGAATCCTTGCTCCACTCACCCATGCGGTGCGGGTTCTTGCGCGCGTAGGCCTTGACGGCTTCTGGCGCGCGACGGTCGGAGTTGCCCTCGCGCAGGACTGGGTTGACCGCCGAGCCCTTGACCTTGTCGTACTTGGCCCGGATCTCCCGCTCCTCGTCGGTCTGCGGGTCTTCGGGGTAATCCGGGATGGCATAGCCCTGCGACTGCAGCTCAGCGATGGCCGCCTTGAGCTGCGGCACGGAAGCCGAGATGTTGGGCAGCTTGATGATGTTCGCGTCGGGTGTCTGAGCAAGTTCGCCGAGCTCCGCGAGGGCATCGTGCTCGTCAGTGAACTGGCAAAGAATGCGGGAAGCGACGGAGATGTCTCGCGTATCGACGTCGACGCCAGCCTGTGCGGCGAAGGCCTTGATGATCGGCAGGAACGAATACGTGGCGAGCAGTGGCGCCTCGTCTGTGAGGGTGTAAATGATCTTGGCCATGGCCTTCGGGCTGCTCCTAACATGTGTGTGTCCAGTGCATTCACAGCTTAGCTTCGCCACACCGAGCCCGCCCACCTTTGGTCTTGACGAAAAGTTCGGTAGCCTTAGCGCCACGAGAAACTGAAAGATTCCGCGGCAAATCCGCGAGGGACAGAGCAAGGGGGTCGACCCATATGGGGCGCGGCCGTGCAAAGGCAAAGCAGACGAGGGTCGCACGCGACCTGAAGTACCGTTCCGTCGAAACCGATTTCGCATCGTTGGAGCGCGAGCTCCAGGGGAAACCCCCCGTCGACGAACATGACGACATCCCCGATCAGTACGCAGACCTCGCGGCACAGTACGACGATTACGCCGACGACTACGACGAAGACGAGCAAGAGCGACGCGCATGAGCGTCACCTGGGCGGCGGATACGATGCTGCCCGGCTACGAGACGCGCACCATCGCTCTGCCGGACGAGCCAACCTATGCGTTGGAGCCGCAGAGTTCACTCGTTGCCACACTGATTCGTCGAGGAAAGCCGTCGCGTCGCCGCGCGGTGCTCTATATCCACGGGTGGTCTGACTACTTCTTTCAAGGGCACCTGGGCGACGCGTTCGACGCGTTGGGCATCGACTTCTACGCCATAGACCTGCGCCGCTACGGTCGATCCCTTCGTGACGGTCAGCTCGCCGGGTACATCACCGACGTCCGCCACTACCGCACCGAACTCGACGAGGCCCTCAGCATCATTCGCGAGGACGGGCACGACGTCGTGGATCTGTGCGGGCACTCCACAGGCGGCCTGGTGGCTGCGCTGTACGCGGATGAGCGCCCCGATACCTTCGCGACGCTGCTGCTGAACTCGCCCTGGATCGAGATTCAGAGTTCCCCGATGGTGCGGTATTCACTGCAGCCGCTCATGCGTACCGTGTCAGCGGTTGCTCCAACCACCGCGCTTCCGGTGTCTGACAACGGGTTCTACACTCGCTCCATCAGCGCCAGCCAGGATGGCGAATGGGATTTCGATCCCCACCTGAAGGGCGACCCGTCGTTCCTGATCCGGATAGGTTGGGCTAAGGCCATCCTGTCCGGCCAGGCACTCGTCGAAAAGGGGCTGGACATCGACGCGCCCATCCTGGTGCTGACTTCCAGCCGCAGCGTGGGCGGGCTCGTCGGAGGTCAATGGACCGACGATTACCTCCGCGCCGACGGTGTGCTCGACGTCCGCCGTATCGCGGAGCGGTCGCATCATCTGGGGAATCACGTCACGCTGGTGAGACTCGATGGGGCCCTGCATGACGTCGCGTTGTCGGCTCAGCCAGTGCGCCGTCGCGCCTTCGACGAGTTGCGGCGCTTCCTGGCCGCGTACGACACCGCATGACGCCAGTCATCACTGGCTTCGGCATGATCGCGTTCGCGATCTTCGTCGGATGGCTGTTGGGGCGACGAGGCATCGTCAAGCCGGAGGACCGCTTCGTCCTCAATAAGGTGGCGTTCTACGCGGCGAGCCCCGCACTGCTGTTTACCGTCCTGGCGAAAGCAAAGCTGACGGAAGTGTTCTCGACGTCGCTCGCCACCCATGCGGTGGCGGTGCTCGTGGTTGGCGTCGGCTGCTACGTGCTGATGCGTGCGCTCGGCACCAAGGACGTGCGGCAGCTGATGGTGGCCTCCTATAGCGGCGTGTATTCGAATGCCAACAACATAGGATTGCCGATTGCGGTCTACGTGATTGGCGACGGCAGCCAGGTGGCGCCGCTGCTCGTGCTCCAGCTCGTCGTCATGGCGCCGATACTGATGGGGATCCTTGATTCCATGGGGGAGGAGGGCCTCAATATCCGACGCCTACTCCTGCAGCCGGTGATCAACCCCATCGTGCTTGGTTCGGCGCTGGGAGTGGCGTTTTCTGCTTTCTCCATCCCGCAGCCGTCTTGGCTCATGCGGCCACTGGAGCTTGTAGGTGGCGCGGCGGTGCCCTTGATGCTCATTGCCTTCGGTATCTCCCTCGTCGGGCAGAAGCCGCTGCAGCCGGGCACTGGACGCAGGGACGTGCTCATCGCGACGGTGGCAAAGACGGTAGCGTTGCCTGTGCTCGTGTATGTGCTTGGCCGGTGGGTGTTTGGGCTCGACGAGCAGCATCTCTTCGCAGCGACGGTGCTGGGTGCGCTCCCCACCGCGCAGAACATGTATCAGTACGCTCTGCGCTACGAGTGCGGTGAGGTGGTTGCCCGAGACACCGTCGCCATCACCACCGCGTTGGCCATGCCGATCGCGCTTGTAGCGGCCCTATTCTTGCGTCCCTGACGGGCCTGCAGTGGCTATGCCAGGGTGATATGCAATGGGCCGTGTCAGTTCGATAGTGTTGATTGGATTTGCTGTGAGGTCGCACTATCTCACGGCCAGGCAGCCCAGTTAGGGCATATCTACGACAGGAGATGACGTTCATGCGCAAACCCAGCAAGTTTGGCATTGCACTGCTCGCAGCCGCAGTTGTGGGGTTCGGTATGACTGGCTGCGGGGAGCAGGAAGAAAGCGCTGCGGAGTCGGCAGCTCCGAGTGAGGCCGCGGAGTCGGCATCCGCCACTGCGAGTGCTCAGGAGGGGGAGAGCGACGAGTCTGAGACCGACGAGGAATCGACCAAGGTGGAGTCCATCGAAGCGATGGTCGAGAAGATGAAGAAGAAGGACTACGCCTGCCAGCAGTGGAAGCAGACCGATGACGTTGCTGGCGCTGATGCTTCCGGCACCTGCAACGGCAAGGACCAGGTGATGTGGTTCGCAGATGCATCCAAGGCGGAGAAGAAGGCGGGTGAGCTGGACGCTGCCGGCACGCGCTACGTCGTCGGCGAGAACTGGATCGTTGCCAATACCGCGACCCCGACCCTCGTGCGCAACGCATTGGGCGGCACCGCCGTTTCTGGCAAGTAACCCGTCCCTCCCGTTTCTGTTGGTCGAGTAGCTGGCGAAGCCTGCGTATCGAAACCACTCCCCGAAAACATTTTCGAACAAAATTCCGCTAACCCCTTGGATATGGAACGAGTGTTCGATATACTGGTGGTGTCTCAGGGAGGAGATGCCAATGGGTGATCAGGCGGCGTTATCGTTCGCGGCTATGGTGCATGCTCGGCAATCCGCGCATGCTGCGGAGATCGCTGAGATTGTGGCGCTGCTTGAAGCCTCTGATGCCTATGTCATCGACGACGACCCACATCTCCCTGAGCCCCTGCGCGTGAAGCGGGTGAGCTCTGGTCGTGACGGTGTGCTCGGCCCCACCGAGGCCTTTCTCTTGGAAGCCGCTGCGGCGACGGGTATGAGTTTCGGTGGTATGCGCGAGCGCACGTCGCAGGCGCTCAGCGTTCGGGTCCGGCATCCCAGAGCGTGGGAGCTGTTTATTTCAGGTGGCGTCCAGTGGTGGGTGGTGCGCAAAATCGAGGAGGCCTGCCAAGAGCTGTCGCTTGAGGCAGCCCTGGAAGTAGATCGCAGAGCCTCACACTGGATGAGCATGCATCCCGTGTGGAGTGTGCTGGATCAGCTCTCCCGCTGGGTGGTGGAAGCAGACCCCGAAGAAGCGCACCGCAAAGCTGCTTTGTCCAGAGCGGCCCGGTTCGTGCATGTGGGGCGTTTTGAAGATGATCATGCCAGGCTGTTTGGGCGCGTCGACGCCGCAGACGGGGTGCTCTTCGACCAAGCACTCGACCAGATTGCGGCCACGCTGCCGGCGCCCGAAGTTCCGGAAGAACTCGAGCCAGAGGAGCGGGCGTGGTTTATCCGTGGGCAGCGACGTGCGGCTGCGTTTGGCGTGTTCGCTCGCCAAGCCATTGGGCAAGACAGCCTGATGGACGTTGAGATGGTGGTCCATGTTCCAGTAGAGCCCGCGTCGGAGGACGACCATCCTCAGGGAGCTGGGGCGCCGCTTGGCTCTGTTGCCTACGTGGAAGGCTGGGGCAATCTACTCACCGCAACGATGCCTGAGTTCTTGAAGGGTGCGAAAGTCACGGTCCGGCCCGTACTTGACCCGAACATGATCCCCAGCCCCAGCGGGAAAGAGCCCACTGCTGACCAGCGACGAGCCCTTATGGTGAGGAACCCCCGCTCGGTGTTCCCGTTTGCCACGACGAAGGCCAAGGATTGCGACGTCGACCACACGGTGAACTTCTGCCCAACCGGCGGAGGCGGCGCCACGTCGATGGCGAATATGGGTCCTCTGGATCGCAGGGCGCACCGGGCAAAGACCGCCGGCTACTGGAGGCTCGAACAGCCCGAGCCGGGCGTGTTCCATTGGGTGTCACCGTTGGGGTACGAGTATGAGGTCACGGGGCAAGGCAGCGCCATGACGTTCCTGCCCGACGTGCCGGTCGCGCCCATCGCAGAGGTTTCGGCTCAGCCACCTCCTGAATACGAGCCACCCCCAGATTTCGTACGCGCTGCGTAGTTCCACTCGACGATCAGCCGCCGGCGCCCCGTAATCCGTCAGGGTTGCGGGGTAGCAGTGCTGCGCTGGGGGCTTTCGGTGAAGGCTTTCGATACGCCGCCTTCGGCGGCTACTCAACCACCGAAGGGGAGAGCTACTCAACCATCGAGGCGCATCGGCCGCCAATATTCAGCCCCGCCAGCATAAGGAATGAGGGATTCCACCGTTTTCGGTGGAATCCCTCATTCCTTATGCCAACGCCATCACGGCGGCTGGTACGGAGGCACTGCTTCGATGACGTGGCTGAAGAACTGTGTGTTGGGAGAGGACATTGTCGCCTCGCCTTCATCGTCGCCCCATCGAAGCACGCTAATCACAGGCGCCCCGGGGTGATGCAGCGGGCGGTGCCAACGAGTCCAGCACCGGTAACTCTGGCTCGTTCGGGGAGGCGGTCACGCTTCCGGACAATCAGGGCACTATCACTATCTCTGAGCCGAGGCCATTTGATCCGACTGACAACGCATCGACCAGCGGTGAGTGGGACGAGTTCGTGGTGATGGAGATAACCGAAAAGAACGATAGTGACGAACCTGTTCCAGGAGGGTGGGCTCTGACAGCCACGACGGGAGAAATCGCAGCCGAGCAGATCTTCGATGAAGGTATCGACTCACCTACGTCTGATGTGATGCCGGGTAAAGCAATCAGATACAAGGCTGCCTTCGGTCGAAAGAAGGGCCAAGACTTCATTGTGCAGGCTGCGCCTCTGACTGGTTCGTCGAGGGTATACGTTCAGTGAATGGCCTCGATCGGCCATAGTGGCTCGCTGGGCTCCCGCATCTGGGAGGGGGAGGATCGTACCTAGCCCACCCCGGCCATCTAGCAGGTGATGTAACCGCCGTATCGAGGCGCAGGAAGAAAAACTTCATAATCCGTACGCAGATGCGATGAAGGGCCTGATTTAGGGGTGTTTGATCAATCTGCGTACGGATTTTGAAGATTTGTGGTGGGTGGTTTCGATACGCCGCCTTCGGCGGCTACTCAACCATCGGTGCGGGGGAACTGGTGGCCAGGGCCGGGGTCGAACCGGCGACCTTTCACTTTTCAGGCGAACGCTGCTACCAACTGAGCTACCTGGCCGTGCGGCCTGAATCCAGACCTAGCGACCCCGACGGGACTCGAACCCGCGACCTCCGCCGTGACAGGGCGGCGCGCTAACCAACTGCGCTACGGGGCCAACTTCTTGACCTGCTGGCGTGAACCAACTCCGCAACTATAGCCATGCCTTCGCCGTTATGGGAAATCGACGCTGGCAGGCATCTCGTCGCCACTTCTCTTGCGAGAAGCATCGCATCCCCAACGGGATTCGAACCCGTGTTGCCGCCGTGAAAGGGCGGAGTCCTAGACCGCTAGACGATGGGGACCAGCTCGGAAGACTGTACCGGATTTCTTCGTTTTCGCATAACGGGGCCTGCCACCGCTTGCTTACGCAGGGGAAATGCACGGCGACGTCGGCGGCGAGGGCTGACCCTCGTCGGAAACTATATTGCTCCGGGAACGACGTGACTTAGTGCTGACGGAAGGAAATCACATGTACCTGAACCGACGTCGCGCCGGTGCCGTCCTCCTGCCCCTCGTGGCAATGCTCTCGCTGGGCGCCTGCTCGAATAGCGACGAGCCAAGTCCGACGGAAAGCCCCACGCACAGCGCCTCGAGCGCACCAACCCCCTCGAGTACTTCCGAAGCCCAGCAGCCCACTGCAACTCCGAGTGAGCCATCGTCGGATGCGTCTCCCGCGACGTCGGGGGAGAAGGTCTCCAAGGAGCAGATTCAGGCGGCCATCGATGACTTCGTCGCGCGGCACGAGGGGGCCCAGCAAATTCCCGGCAGCGACATCAAACCGAGCGAGCTTGATGAGACCGCCAAAGGCGTCAAGGTGGAGCCGAAGGAATGCGAGGAAGCGTACACGCGCTTCCAGGACCCAGACCTTCCCCAAAATGGAAAGACTCACGTCGCCCTACATCGCAGCAATGGGTATGGCGACATCATCTGGTTGAGCATCTCGGAGTTCGACACGGCTGAAGACGCAGATCAAATGATGAAACATGACGAAGACCCCGGCCAGGCACAGTGTGATCGGTTGAAGATCGAAGCCAACGGCGTCAAGCTGACGGTCGAATTCGAGGATCGCACGCCGCCGAAACTCGAAGATGTGCAACGGGTGACTGCGAGAAAGACGGTGGAGACAATTCCGGGCGGTGCGTCCACCACGACGCATTCGGTCGTTGCGTTGAAGGGCAACCTGATGATCATGTCGTCGCTGTCGTCGGTGGAAGATAACTTCACACCGGAGCAAGCCGACGCCGTCATCAAGGACGCGCTCAAGGCAATGAATCCGTAACCAGAAACGCAGGATGCCCCGGAGGTGTCCTGCGTCTCGACGACGAGCGTGTCAGTTCGAGCTGATGTGCACGTGGTCGTAGTGGTTCGCGGTGTCGCTGCCGCGGTTTGCCATCGGGCGCCACCCTTCCTTGCTTCGCGCGACGCTCCAGATCTTCTGATCCCAGATGATGTACTTGATGTTCAGCTGTTTCGCGTACTTCTGGTAGTACCTGGCAATGTTCCAGCCGAGCTGCTGATTCTTCTTGTAGTTCGGAATCATGAGGTCGACGGCGCGCCCAGCCGGGTGGTCCGGGGTGACGTCGCGACGCCAGCCGTAGTGTGTCTTCACCTGGGGGAATCGTGCCCAGGCGTCGGCCGAGATGCGCTGGATGTACGGGTTCGTGCGGTGCATACCCGACGAGTACCCCTTGTTCAGCGCGGTGCCTCGTGGGCCGCCAGTGATGGGCGGAGAGTTGAGGTTGCCGGCCACGTCCGACGGGCTGGGGGAGCTCGTCGATGGTGCCTGCGACGTGGTGTATCGCGACGTCACCCAGCGCAGCGCGCCCTTGTGGACGATCTCTGCTCGGCCGTTGGCGACCTTGCCGGTGATGGCGATCTCGGATCCCTTGGGGATCTCACCGTTGTACCGGGAACCTGTGCTGGCGTACCAGATGTTCAGGTCCGCGGTGGCCCAACGTTTCGTCGTGGAAGGCAATTTGGCGTTGTCGTCGGGCTTGGTGCTGGAAGGTTCGACGCTACGCAGCCACTGCGACGCCGCCCATCTCGGGGAGCCCTTCCAAGTCACCTCAGTGAAGCCGCCATTCGTCCGCCCGGTGGCGGGCAGCACGGTCCCCTTGGTCGCGACGCCTGCGAAGCGGTACCTCGTTCCGGGGCCAGTGCGGATGTTGAGGTTTTCCGTAGTTTGTACGGAGCGCCCGCTGGTTGAAGCGCTGGACGTCCCACCACTGGCTTGTGTGGTCAGGTAGCGGCTAGCCACCCACCGTGGGGTTCCCTGCCAGCTGATCTGCGTGTAGTTACCCGAGGTCTTCCCAGTGAGGGCCACAGCGGTGCCCTTCGTCGCCAACGCAACTCTGCGGTGTTGGAGCGACGGTCCTGTGCGCACGATGAGGTTCGCCGTCGTGCGGGACTGGCCGGAAGCCGACTTCGTGGTCACCGGAGCCTGCTTGGCGGTGGTGGTCAGGTACTTGGAGTAGACGTAGGCGACGCGGCCATTCCACGTGATCTTGGTCCATCCGTTGACGGTGCCCGCCGCTTGCACTTTCGTCCCGGTATTCAGGATCGTCAGCGATGCGCTGCTCGTGGTGGGCTGGCTGCGCACATGCACTCGCGTCGTCGCCTGCACGGTGCCGGAATGTGCATCGGCGCCGGGCCCTGTGGCAAGGGAGCCGAACATCTGGATTCCAAGCGCCAGGGAGGCAGCGGCTGCGGTAGCGCGCAGCCCTTGCTTTGCCCTCACGGTGTCTCCTCAGGTTGGGGATTGTCTGCCCGGATGCCCCGCTTCCCCGGAATCCTCAGATTCCCGACGCATCCGGTGTCGAGGACAGTAAGGCGTGAAATCGAGCCGGGACAAGGCAGGTTGAGGTTGAGAACGCCGTCGTCGCGCACCCGGTGCTTGTGTCCGCGTCGCGAATCACAAATGTGTAATTTTTGAGGTAATTGTAGTGTGACAAGGCATTATGTCCATGCTTCCGTCGTATTGGACTGTGAGCAGAATCTGAGTGAATGCTGAATTCTCTTCTCAGAAACTGGGTTGAAGTGCAGCTTGAGGTTCAGATTCGAAGCTCAACCTCGGGTGCAGGGCGAGGTGAGTGAGAGGAGGGGAGAGGCAGCGTTGCCGAACGTGCCCCCAGCGGGGCTCGAACCCGCGACCCATGGATTAAAAGTCCACTGCTCTGCCAGCTGAGCTATAGGGGCCCTGACAGTCTAGAGCATCGGCGCCGTCTTGCCACTTCGACACCAGGCATCTGGCACGCTGAGCACATGGCATGGCTGTGGCTCGGCGGAGCGTTGTTGTTGGGAGGAGCGCTGTTGATTGTTGCGGTCACGGTGGATCGTCGCGTTCAACGACGAGAATCACGCGCCGCAGTGGACGCACCGGCCAGGGGAAACGACGAGGTAGACGCCCACGTGCCCCACTATGTGACGCAGGCTGAGATCGACGCTTTACCCGGCATCCCAGGAAGCCGTCAAACTCCCGGCGGCAAGCGCTTCGACGCGAAGCTTGCCCATCGACGCCTCGCCCCCGAGCATGGGCGCGCGCACGTCGACCAGCCGCGGCTGTTGCTCGTCGACGGAACCGTGGATGCCATGCGGCAACTTCTCCCAACGCTGGAACGCGGGCAGGCGCTCGTCATCATCGCGGGTGAGGTCTCAGAAGAGGTGGCACGAACTGTGGAAGCCAACCAGAAGCAATTCGATTGGCCGCTGCTCGTGCTCGTCGCCACTTCCGAGGAGCTTCGTCGGATAGCTCAGGAGACTGGTCAACAGATACTGACCTCCGACGATCTCCGCGCGGGCTACGTGCCCGCCGAGGCTTTTGCGGCGACGGCGTCCGTCGACGCTGATGCGAAACACGCGTGGATAGAGATCCGGTGATGCAGTCTCACAGCCACCAAGGAGTCGCACGGATGGGCTTGGGGTGCTGTTCGAAGTTGCGCCACCACTGATCTGCGTCTGGGGGTAGCGCGTCTGGGTGAGCCGTCCCAATCATTGTGCGCAGCGCGCGCTTGGCGCTGGTCACGTTCTCCCTGGCAGCAGCCGAATCGGGATCCTCCAGCCAAGCCTGCTCAAGGCGCAGGCATTTCAGCCGCTGCTCGATGATCCGGCGGTGTTTCCGGCAATGACGGGCGTCGAGGTCCAGATGCACGTCGGCGGCACGTAGCCAGCCGTGTGCGGCGTTGATGCGCGTGAGGCCGGGGTGGACGGTCATCGAGTCATGGACGGATACCTCCGGGTAGATGGTGATGGCGTTTGCGGAGACGGCGTATTCCAATTCGTCGCGCCCGGCCTCGTCGATGAGGATGTCCGTGGCGCGCATGACGACGTCAAAAATGGACCCGCCCGCCATGTTGGCTCGCGGGTTTACGCCGCCGCTGTGGCTCGAGAGCACGTAGTTGCGAGACGCACCCATGAGCCCGATTGCCAGCTCTGCCGGCAGGTTCTCGCGGGTGCCGCCGTCGACATAGGTCTCATCGTCGATGGGGACAGCACGGAAGACGCCGGGGATTGAACACGACGCGAGGAGGCCGAGGACTAGGTCGTGCTCGGTGTCGTCCCAGGGCTGGTTGTCGCGGTCGACGAGCTTGCCCTCCTGCGTCATGTATCTGAGCTCGCCGGATTCGAGCGCCACCATAGCCACGCGCAGCGCCATCCCCGACGACGCCACTCGCGCCGGCTGGAAGAAGCCGGGCTCAAGGAGATTCTGCAGCACCGGGCCAGGGCGATACATCGACTGCGTTCGCTCCATCCCGGACCAGATTGCCGACATGTCGTTGCCGATCCTGGGGATCTGCCCGATGTGGCTTGCGATCGCCGAAAGATGTTCCAGCGACCACTGCGGGCGAATCTCGCCCTCCGGGGTGAGCGCCATCTCGACGGGATCGAGCGGGGATTCAGGGGAAACTGGCGTCTCAGGTGAGTCCTGCTCGCGCTTCGAAAAGAAACTGGGCAGCGCCAGTCTGCCGGGGGTCTTGCGCGGCTTCGGGGGAGCAGCAGGAGGCTGCACCAGCTGCATCCACGCCGGGCCTTCGTCGCGCAGCTTACGGAACCAGTTACGAGGGGTGAACATCTCGTCGGAGGTTCGCATGTTGAGCCACAGCTCGCCGAGCTTGTCGATCCAGGCGGACTGCTCGTCGCGACGGGCGTATTGAGCGAGGCCGGAAGCCAAGATGGCTCCGGCGGATGCCCCGACGAACACGGTCGGCGTGAACTGCGGGTCATGGCGGTACAGGTACTGCAGAGCACCAATTTGGAAGCTTGCCCGCGACCCTCCTCCTGAAATCGTGCACGACACCACCGCCGGCTCCGGGCGCTTGCCGAATAGAGGGAGACCGAACCAACCGCTTCGCATGCCCTCAGCATACGTTGACGTTCCATCTGGAGCGAGGGACAATGTTCCACCGTGCAACGCGCAGACCTGACGAAATTTGCCTGGCTCTCCATCGCCGCAGCGCTCGCCACACTAGCCCTGAAGGCGGGAGCCTGGTGGGTGACGGGCTCCGTCGGGCTTCTGTCTGACGCGGCAGAATCCACGGTCAACCTGGTGGCAGCCATTGTCGCGCTCGTCGCGCTCAAACTGGCTGCCAAGCCGGCGGACGATGCATTCCATTACGGACGTACGAAAGCGGAGTACTTCTCGGCGGCCACCGAAGGGATGATGATCTTCGTCGCGGCCGTAGCCATCATCATGCTCGCCATCCAGCGGCTGCTGCATCCGCAACCGCTGGAGGCTGTGGGAGTCGGTCTGCTGATCTCCGTGGTGGCTTCGATTATCAATGGGGCGGTGGCAATGGTGCTGCTGCGCGCTGGGCGCAAGCACCGCTCCATCACGCTGCGTGCTGATGGAAAGCATCTCATGACCGACGTGGTCACTTCCGCGGGTGTGCTCGTCGGGGTGGGTCTGGTGTGGCTGACCGGCTGGATGTGGCTGGATCCGGTAGTGGCGTTGCTCGTCGGATTGAATATTTTGTGGACTGGGTGGAAACTGCTCGCCGAATCCTCTCGCGGCTTGCTAGACGAGGCGCTCCCGGATGAAGATCGACGCCAGATCATGGCAATTCTGGAGCGGCAACAAGGTGATCAGGTGCAGTTTCATGCCGTGCGCACCCGGGTCTCCGGGGCGAGGTCATTCCTGGAATTTCATATGCTGGTACCTGGCAAGTGGAGCGTGCAGCGCGGGCACGACCTCATGGAAGACCTCATCGACGACCTCGTGGAAGCGTTCCCGGAGCTCCAGGTGCTCGGTCACCTGGAACCCATCGAAGACCCACGAAGCTACGACGACATCGAGCTAGGTGCGGCAAGAAACCGACGCGAGGACTAGCCGGAGCGAAGGATCACACCCAGTGGCGGGCCGTCACGTCGAACAGCAGCGCCATGGACGCGGCACCGGGATCTACGTGACCGATGCTCTTCTCGCCGAGCAGGGCGGCTCGCCCGCGTCGGGCTAGCATGTCGCGCGTCTCCTCAGCCGAGGCATTGGCGGCCTCAGCTGCGCGTGCGAGTGACTCAGTGAGGGGCGCCTCAAAATCCTCGTTTTCAAGGGATTTCACGGCGGCGTCCAGGGGGTCAACCATCGTCTTATCGCCGATCTCTGCCCTTCCGCGAGACTGCACGGCGTCGCGAGCGGCGCGGAAAAGTTTCGCCATCCGAGGCGTGTTGGGCTGAGAAGGCCAGCCAGCTGCGATCGTCAGGAAAAACGTGCCGTAGAGCGCACCCGAAGCCCCGCCGATGGTGCCGAGCAACTTCATTCCAACCTGACGTAGCAGAAGCCCGGGGTCGGCATTCGATGCGAAATCAATGGAGGCCGCGGCTTCGAAGGCGCGCGACATATTCGTGCCGTGATCCCCGTCGCCGATTGCGGTATCGAGGTCGTCCAACCGTTGGGTGTTCGCAACGAAGGTGGTCCTGGCATCGCCAAGCCAGCCCTGCATTGCGCCGAGTCCGAATCCCATGGCACTCATTCTTGCGCTTCAAGCACCTGCCTACCTAATCCTCCGCAGGAAGTCTTCGTCGTCATCCGGAGCGTTGGTGGGCAGCTGCTTCTTGGTGGCGTTCGTCGGGCGGCCAAACGCCAGCCAGCTGAGCGGCCCAACCACGGGCACGCAAATCACCGCGAAAGCCCACAGCCACTTCGGGAGGCGCCGTACACGAGCGTTGCGGGCCTGTGCCACCTCGATGACGCAATACAGCGTCAACATGATGATCGCGACGATGAGAAGGACCCTGGCCATGCCGGCCAGTCTAGCTTGCCTTCTCGCGTGGCAGCGTGGGAGTTTCGGGCAAGCGAAGCTGCGCGGCTAGCATGTCGCGCATGATCAGCCCGACCGTCGACGACGTCCAGCGAATGCTTTCTGGCGGCCCGGGGCTGTGGCTCGCATCGGGGGAGCCCCAAGAACTTTCTGACGATGTAGGGGTCGCGCTGGAGACATCTGGCTCGACGGGCAGGCCGCAGCGCGTGATCCTCACCCGTAGCCAGCTGGTTTCGGCGGCGCAAGCCAACAAGGAGTTCTTCGGTTGGGATGCGACGTGGCACCTCGCCCTGCCGACGCACTACGTCGCGGGCCTCATGGTGCTGGTGCGTGGAGCCTTGGGGCGTGGGGTTCGCTTCTGCGGCTCGGACCTGGCTGGCGCACATCCTGCGCCGGGGCGCAACTGTCTTTCCATCGTCCCCACCCAGCTGATCCGAGCCCTCGATGCAGACCTGCCACTTGACGTGTTCGATGCCGTCCTCGTCGGTGGCGCGCCGCTCAGCCCCGAGGTGCGCAAGCGGGCCGAGCGCGCCGGCGTCGCGGTAGTGGAGACCTACGGCATGAGTGAGACCTGCGGGGGCATCGTGTACGACGGGGTGCCCTTGCCCGGCGTCGACGTGACGCTGAGGGACGAGCGGATTGTGCTGAGCGGGCCGATGGTGACAGGCGGCACCATACTTACGAACGACCGCGGGCAGTGGTGCGATGGCAGGCTCCGCGTGCTCGGACGCCTCGACGATGTGGTGATCACCGGTGGGCTGAAGGCCGACCTCGCCGTGGTGCGAGCCGCAGTCACAACCTTGGACCCAGACGCCTGGGTGCTTGCCGTCGACGATGCGGAGTGGGGGCAGCGGATCGTGCTATTCGCGAAGCAGGGAACCTTGGAGGATTGGCGCGGTGAACTCTCGTCGACGCTTCCCAGCCACGCGCTGCCGCGCCAGCTGTGTGTGGTCGACGAACTCCCGCGCACTCCTGGCGGCAAACCAGATCGAGAAAAGCTCCTAAGATGGCTCGCGCAATGACACACTTCAACATCTGGCTGGCGGGCGCCAGACCGCGCACCCTGCCCGCCGCCGTCGCGCCCATCCTCGCCGGCGCAGCAGCCGCAATGCATGCGGGCAAGGTAGATCTGCTGCTCACTGTCCTGGCGCTATTGGTTGCCGCGTCGCTGCAAGTGGGCGTCAACTACGCCAACGACTACTCCGACGGCGTTCGCGGCACTGACGAGGACCGATCCGGGCCGCTGCGTATCACCGCATCCGGCCTCGCGGAACCGCGGCAGGTGAAGATCGCCGCCTTCTTGAGCTTCGGATTGGCCGCCGTCTTCGGGCTCGTGATCGTCGTCCTGACCGGCCAGTGGTGGCTGCTGCTCGTCGGAGCGTCGTGCATCCTCGCAGCCTGGTACTACACCGGAGGAAAGCACCC
Organism: Propionibacteriaceae bacterium; assembly: GCA_032576855.1. Taxonomy (GTDB): domain Bacteria; phylum Actinomycetota; class Actinomycetes; order Propionibacteriales; family Propionibacteriaceae; genus Arachnia. Next base: position 236,319 of record JAWFWL010000001.1, on the reverse strand, counting down.
GTATGGCTACATCGGGCTCGGCGAAGTGTTCGTCTTCATCTTCTTCGGGTTGGTCGCCACCGTAGGCACCACCTTCGTCAACGTGTTATCAGCGCCCTGGTATGCCTGGTTTGCAGGTTGCGCAGTGGGGGCTACTGCCTGCGCGGTGCTCGTCGGGAACAACCTCCGCGACATCCCGACCGACCAGGAAGTAGGCAAGAAGACCCTCGCGGTCAGGCTAGGCGATGCGGGGACCCGTCGTTTGTATGCCGCGCTCGTACTGCTCGCGGCGGCTTCGGTGGTGGCCTTCGCTGCGGGAACGACGTGGTGGGCACTCATCGCTCTCTTGGGCCTGGGGGTGATCCTCGAACCGCTGAAGCTGGTGCTCGGCGGGGCGACGGGCAAGGCCCTCATCCCCGTCATCCAGGGCACCGGCATGGCCGGCATCGGAATTGGCTTCGGGTTTCTCGTCGGGGTGTTCTTCGCGTGATCGTCTACGACATCGCGATGCGCGTCCCGTTTCGAGGGCTGAAGCGACGCCAGGGTGTGCTGCTGCAGGGGAAAGCCGGTTGGGCCGAATGGAGCCCGTTTCCCGAATACGGCGACGAGGAGGCCGCCCGCTGGCTGGAAGCCGCACTTGATATCGCCGAGCATGGCTTCCCCGGGCCGTTTCGCGACCAGGTTCCCGTCAACGGAATCGTGCCAGCGCTCGCGCCTGGCGATGCGGTGCGCCGCGCCGTCGAAACCGGTTGCCGCACCATCAAGATCAAGGTGGCAGGGGAGACGTCGCTCGACGAGGACCTCGCCCGTGTGCGAGCGGTGAGAGAAGCCCTCCCCGACGCGCACCTGCGCATCGATGCCAATGGCGGCTGGAGCCTGGAGCAAGCCACCCGGGCGCTGCGCGAGCTTGCGTCGCTGGACCTGCAGTACGCCGAGCAGCCGTGTGCGAGCGTCAACGACCTCGCCCGCCTACGCTCCCTGGGGCTTGGGGTGAAGATCGTCGCCGACGAATCCATCCGCAAGGCTGAAGATCCGTACCGCGTCGCGGAGCTGGACGCCGCCGACGGCATCGTGTTGAAGGTGCAGCCTCTCGGCGGCATCCGGCGCTGCCTGGCGCTCGCGAAGGAGCTGCGGATGCCCTGCGTGGTGTCATCGGCGGTGGAGACCTCGGTGGGAATTGCGGGGGGCGTGGCGCTCGCCGCAGCGCTCCCGGAACTGCCGTGGGCGTGCGGGCTGGAAACCATCAGGCTGCTCGAGGGCGACGTCGTCGAGCGCCCGCTCTTACCAGAGAACGGCTGGCTGACGCCCCCGATCGTCGGCCTCGAGCCGACCCTGGCTGCTCAGCACCTCGCCGACGACGCGACGGCGCGCTGGTGGCAGGCGCGTTTGGAGCGTGTGCAGCGCCTGGTGGATGCGCCCGGAAGCGCGGGATGAATCGGCGGAACTTCATAACTCGCCAACAGTGCGAGCAAAACCGCCAAAATGAGGGGTATCGCCGCCACTGATGTCGAGTTTTGAAGTTTTCTGGAGGGAAGGACGAGCATGACGAGCGTGGAATTGGGTGCCGTGGTGGCGCAGACGCTGGCGCAGCTGGGCGTCGCCGGCGTCGTCACCGGCGTCGGGTCCCGGAACGCACCCCTCTCCATGGCATTCCACCGCCTGGACGCCGACGGCACGGTGCCGCTACACGTCGTCCTCGACGAGCGCTCTGCGGCATTCCGGGCCCTCGGCCTCGCAAAGGCGACCGGCAAGCTCGCAGCCGTTGCCGTCACGAGCGGCTCCGCCGTCGCAAACCTGCATCCCGCAGTGCTGGAGGCAAGGCATGCGGGCGTGCCGATGCTCGTGCTCACCGCTGATCGCCCGATGGAGCTCGTCGGGAGCGGAGCCAGCCAGACCGCAGACCAGGTGGGCATCTTCGGGCCCTCCGTACTTGGCACGGTGCGGCTTTCGTCGAATTCCGGCGATGGAGCCGCCTGGAGCGCCGCGGTGCAGCGTGCCGCCCACCTCGCACTCGGCACCCGTACGCGCGAGCCCGGGCCGGTGCACGTGAACCTGGAGTTCACGCCGCCGCTCGTGGGGCAAACGCCCACCCCCGACGTGCACGTCGCGCATGTTTCGGCGGGCCGCGGCGACGACATCCTCGAGCTGTCCGGAACCAACAACACCGTCGTCATGGTCGGGGAGGCCAGACCCAGCGTCGGCGCGGAAGCGCGGGCGCTCGCGGAGTTGGCCGGGGTCCCGCTGTTGGCCGAGCCCGCGTCGAACGCTAGGGCGGGCAACTGCGCCATACAGAACTACCGACGCCTGCTGAATCAGGAGCTAGCGGAGGATGTGGAGCGCGTCATTGTCTTTGGGCATCCCACCTTGTCGCGGCCGCAACTGGCCCTGCTCGCTCGCGGCGACGTGGAGGTCATCGTCGTCACGGACCGCGCTAGCTGGTCAGACACCGGGCACCGCGCCAGTATCGTCGCTGACAGAGTTGGTCTCGAACCGCAGGATCCCGCGTGGCTTGCAAGGTGGCGCGAGGCCGACGCCGCCGTCGCCCCCAATGCCGCCTGGAACGGGCGCGCGGTTGCCGACGAAGTCCTCGCCGCCGCAGACCCCGACGACAACCTCGTCATTGGTGCCAGCAACCTCATCCGCGACGCGGATCTCTCGCCCATCTCGGCCACCCCGCCCACCACCTGGGCGAGCCGCGGGCAGGCAGGCATCGACGGCACCATCGCCACCGCCACCGGTATCGCGCTGGGCAGCGGGCGCCGCACCACGGTGTTGCTCGGCGACCTCACGGCCCAGCACGACATCGGCTCCCTCGCACGCCCCGACGCGGAGCCCAAAGCCAACCTGCGCATCGTCATCGGCGACGACCACGGCGGCTCGCTCTTCCACAAACTTGAGCAGGGGCGGCCGGACTACGCCGACGCCTTCGAGCGTGTTTTCGGCACGCCGCAGGATGTGGACCTCGCCGCGGTGGCCGGGGCCTTCGGCTGGAACACGACGGTGGCTACCTCCCGCGCAGAACTCCAGGCCGCGCTCGCCAGCGAGGCCGAGTGCATCGTCGCGAGATACCCGAGGCCCTGACAGCGCGGCTGGGCGCCGTCGGAGCAGGTCAGCTCTCGTCGGAATCCAGGCGGGCGAGCCAGTGGCGCAACTGCAGCGTGGCGCGCACGTCGTCTTCGTTGTACTCCAGTACCCGCACCCGCGAGGCCTCGTCGTGATCGTCGACGGCATTGGCGAACCACGTCTGCGACTGCAGGCCGCCCGGGTCGTCGTCGCGCCAGGAAAATCCCGCGCCACGCGTGGCTACTACCTTGAGGCCCAAGCCGTCGACCCCGACGAAGTTTTCCTTCACGTATTGGTAGAGATCGACGAAGTGATCGCCCACGAGTGCCAGGGCAGCAAGCAGCGAAGGGTGATGGCTGCGCTGGGCCAGCCGCCGGATGTGCACCACCTCGTAATCCGAGTAGTGGTACACCCGCATCCCCGGATAGCGCTTCACCATGTCCTGAAGCCAGTCAGCGAACTCGACAGCAAGCGCCAGCTCCGCGTCATCACCCAGATGCTCGAACCGGACGAACGGGACATACTCGGGCTCATCGGCGACGCCGCTCACGAGGCATCCCCAAAGGTACACGGAGCCATCGCATGCGGTTTCGATGTCGAAATCAATCTCTACATCCGCGCGCGGCACATCGATGAGATCGACGCTGATGCGCTCGAGCGCCACGCCGCGAGCCATCATCTGTGCGCGACGGTGGGCTTGTCGGAGCCTGGCCTCCGAACGGTCGCGGTGCTGCGTGAGTGGCAGGTATTGGGGGAGTACCTGCTCGATGTCGGCCTTAGCAAGCTGCGCCACCGTCTTGATGCCAAGCCCAAGAAGCGTTTGCAGCTCACGGACGTCTAGCGGGGCCTTCGCGATGCGCAGTGAGAGATCGTCGTCGTCCATGTTCATGCGGCACTTCTGCCACCAGGCGCAGTACTCGCATTCCTTCACGCGGATGGGCCGCACGACGGGCTCGGGATCATCCGCACCCGTGCGGCCGCTCGCCATCTCTGCGACGTGCAGACGAAAGCCGTGCTCGTGGTCATATCGCTCCAGCGGGCTGCGATATTTATAGCCACTCGTTCTGGAGAACGTTCGAATAAATTTCTTGTCCAAATCCACCCACAAACAGGTGGGTGCGGTGCCGTCCCCGGCGTCGCCGACGATGGCTGCCCGCTGCGTGTCGCTGCCCCACCCCGCGGTCTGAAGCATGCGCCAACTATGCGCAAGTTCGAGCAGCGCCCCCTCGCGGAAACTGCGGTATCGACGGTCTTGCAGCGTCGAGATCTGAGTTGGGGAATGCAACGGTGCAACCCCCAGGTCGTTTGCGCCGAGTTGTTTCTCGACCACCCGGTACGGTTTGGTTTTGAGGGGGAAATAGCGAGGCTCGCTTCGTTCGGGATCGCGGATGAGCGCGTCCGGGAAACCGCGACGGTGCCCCTCGACGTCGTCTGGGAGCCGAGCGCCGACGATCACCGTCGCTCCCTTCTCGACCGCTGCACGCGTGGCTTCGACGCTCGGCGCACCACGAAGATCCACTGCGCCCGGCACTGCCGCCAGGGCGTCGAGCACGGTCAGACGAAAGTCCGCACCACCCTGGAACGATTCCTGGAGCGCCTCGTCCAGCTGAGGCTCATCTTGCGTGGGGTCGAACGCGTTGAACGTCTTGACGGGGCACGAGCGCGCAGCGTACGGGTCGAGCAAGATCATGGGCGGCGTCCTCGGTGTAGCGCCACAATTCCCCCTGTCAGATTGCGCCATTCGACGCTGGTCCAACCAGCTTGTGCCATGAGCTCCGCCAACGCGCGTTGATCAGGCCAGTCAATGATCGATTCTGCCAAGTAAGTATAGGCCACAGGATTGGGGGAGATCTTCGCCAGCGGCGGGAGCGCGCGCAGCAAATAATCCTTGTAGATACGACGGAACCAGGCATTCGTCGGCGTGGAGAACTCATTCACGACGATGCGCCCGCCGGGTTTCGTAACTCGAAGCATTTCGCTCAGCGCGCCAAGGGTGTTTTCGACGTTGCGCAGACCGTAGCTGATGGTGACGGCGTCGAACGTCTCGTCGTTGAAGGGTAGCTGCAGGGCGTCGGCGCCCACGAAGTCCAGGAACGGGTACTGCAGCCGTCCTTGCTGCAACATGCCGAGCGACAGGTCCGCGGGCACCACCGTCGCGCCAGACTTGGCTAGCGCCTTCGACGACGTGCCAGTGCCGGCGGCGAGGTCCAAGATGAGCTCGTCAGGCTTCGGCGCCACCGCCTGGATGGTGGCTTTGCGCCAGCCGCGGTCCTGGCCGAGCGAGAGGACGTCGTTCAGCAGGTCATATCGAGGCGCGATGTTGTCGAACATGTCCGCCACATCATCGCGATGCTTATCTAACGTGGCGCGGATCCCGCTTCGTGGCGACCGTTGATGCTTCATCCGTCCAGATTAGCCCCACTTTGACAGGCCTGAGACAATGACGGGCGTGGCTAAGAAAGACGTCGTGCTGAAAGTTGAGGGCTTGAAGAAAGCCTACGGTCCCGTGACCATCGTGGAGGGCTTCAACCTTCAGGTGCGAGAAGGTGAAGCCGTCGCGCTCGTTGGGCGCAACGGTGCGGGAAAATCCACCGTCCTGCGCTGCATCGTCGGTGCCGACCGCCCCGACGATGGAACCGTCACCATTTGCGGCAACCGCATGTCTGAGACCAATCCCCAGATTCGCCGCGACCTCGCGACGGTGATCGACGACCTCGACTTCTTCCCCGATCTGGCAGTCGTCGAACACCTGGACTTGCTGGCGAGGGCGCACGGTCTCGAACAGCCAGACGACCTCGTCGACGATGTGCTGGAAGAAGTACAGCTCGTGCAGCAGGCCGGGCAGTTGCCAGCGACGCTGTCGTCCGGTCAGCGCCGCCGACTCGCGCTGGCTACCGCATTCGTTCGTCCGCGACGTCTTCTCGTCCTCGACGAGCCCGAGCAGCGCCTGGACGTCGAGGGCGTGCAGTGGCTCGGCGAGCGACTCGCAGCGGACATGCGCGACGGGCTCGCCGTCGTGTTGGCGAGCCACGAGCCGTCCCTCGTCGAAGCCATCGGCGCCCGCGAGGTGCACCTGGGGGCTGAACGTTGAGCGCTGACGCATTGAACGCCCGCTTCGAGCCCATCGGGGTGGCTGACGAGCGCGCCGTCAAGAAGCTGATGGGCGACTGGCGTAACGGCCGCGCCGACCGCAGCTTCTGGGCAGCCGTCGCCGATTCCTACGTGATGGTGTTCTCCGTCGTCGTGCTCGGCGCGATGGTCGGCTCCGCCATTCTCGACGCGCAGCGCACCGCGTCGAGCTGCGAATCTGCCGAATGCCTTGCTGGTCGTGGCCTGTTGCCCTGGGCCGCGGCTGCCGGCATTCTTGCGCTCACCTTGGTGTTTAGCCGCATGTTCGGCCCCGTGCTGGCGAGCGCGGCTGAGGGCTTCTGGCTCATGGATTCGCCGATGGATCGACGTCGATTGCTGAGCGCTCGACTGATCAAGGCTGTGCTCTTCGCGGGCATCTTCGGCGCCGCAGTGGCAGCCCTCGTCGCCGCACTCAGCGGGCAGCTGCTCGCAAACGTCGGGATTTGGTCCTTGTCTGCAGGGCTGGCCGCGGCCGGCCTCACCGCGTTTGCTGCGCTGGAGCAGACGTTCGAGCGACGCTGGCTCGTCATCACAGTGCAATGGATACTCGGCATCGCCGCCGCCGGTGCGTTGGGCGTACTCGTCGCGGCTGCCGCCGGCTGGATGGAAGTGCCGCCGGAGATTTCGTCGCAGCTGGCCTGGATTATCGGTGCCGCGGGCCTCGTCCTTCTGGTGTGCTGCGGCGCTGGTGCCTACCTCAGGCTGCGCGAGATCCGTCGCCAGCGGCTCACGTCGGGTGGCTCCCTACTGACAGGTTTGCAAGGCGCGGCGTTCGCGCTGGAGTTCGCGCTCATCCGCGACATCCTCGTCGAGAACAAATACAAGGAGAAGGGGCATGTTCGCCCCACCAGGGGTGCTGGATCAGGGACGAATGCGTTGGTGCTGCGCGATGTGCAGCGGCTGGTGCGAAACCCGCTGAACGTCGTGGTCCTGCTGATCACGATCGTCGTTCCGTATGCGGTGCTCGCACTCGGGCTGCAGGCCCTGAACGTAGCTATCTCCGGCATCGTGTTGATGGCTGTGCTGATCCCCTGCATGAACTCGCTGCGCGTGATTTCGCGGACGAAGGGATTGACGCGCACGTTCCCGTTCACTCCTGCGGAGCTTCGGCGCTCGCTCATGGTGGTGCCAGGTGTGCTCGCCTTCGTCTGGGCAGCCGGGGCGCTGCCGGCCTTCGCAGGCGTGACAGCGGATAGACAAGTCTCGTGGACAGCAGGCATTACGCCTGCGATCGTTGCCGCGCTGGCAGGCTTCCTAGGGGCCGTGCGCTGGGTATCTGCCAAGCCTGCCAACTACGCTGGGCCGCTCGTCGCCACCGGCACGGGCGCCATGCCTCCAGGCCTCATGTTCTCGATGATCCGCGGCTTCGACATGATTGCGCTCGTCAGTTTCCCGCTCCTCTTCGGCCTGCCGGTGTGGGTCTCCATCGTGATTGCTCTGATCGCGTTCTTCTTCCTGAGCTCAGGGTTGGATCAAGAAGCGTTGATGGAGCAGTCGAAGGAACAGCAGCGAATACTGGAGGAAGAAAGAGCGAAGGCACGCGGCAGCAAAGAAAAGATCAGGGTGCAGCGCGGGAAACGCTGACCGACTCACTCCAAGCCGAGAGCTTGCAGCATGGGCAGGAACTTCGCTCGCGTTTCAGCAAGCTCGGAGGCCGGATCAGAATCCGCGACGATTCCCGCGCCCGCGAACACGCGAATGCGCTCGGGAGCATCAGGGGTCACGCTGCCGCCACGAAGCGCGATGGCCCATTCGCCGTCGCCTTGCATGTCAACCCATCCGACGGGACCCGCGTAGCGTCCACGATCCATGCCTTCCACGTCCGCGATCATCTCGCGCGCCAGGTGCGTCGGGGTCCCGCACACGGCAGCGGACGGGTGGAGCGCGGCGGCCAAACGCAGTGCGCTGGAGTCGTCGTCGATGACCCCCGTGATGTCGGTCGAGAGGTGGAGCACGTTCGGCAACGGCAGCACCGAGGGCGCCTCGGGCACATTGACGCCACGGCAGAACGGGCGCAGCGCCGTCGCGACGGACGCCACGGCGAACTCGTGCTCGGCAAGGTCTTTCTTGCTGCGGGCAAGTTCTGCGGCCTTTTCGAGCGGGTCCGTTTGTGCCGGGTCGACGGAGACCGTGCCTGCGAGCACACGGGACGTGACGAGGCCCTCGGCAACGCGTACCAGGAGTTCGGGGGTAGCGCCCACCATGCCGTCGACGAGATACGCCCAGGTCATCGGGTAACGCTCGATGAGCCGGATCAAAATCGTGCGGAGATCGATGGGCTCGCAGGAGCGTGCGATGAGGTCTCTGGCGAGCACCACCTTGTGTACATCGCCTTCCTTGATGCGTCCCACGCACTGCCCGACGATCTCCGCCCAGACGTCTTGGGTCACGGTGCCGGTTTCGAGTTGCAACTTCGGTGAGATGAACTCCTCACCTGGCGAGGGGAGTGACATCTCTCGGTGGTCCCCGAGTTTCGTCAGCCACGCCTGGCCATTGCGCCGGCCCACGATGATCTGCGGCACGGTGAGTACTGAACGATAGGCGGAGCGATCTGGGTCAAACGCGAACGAGCCGACGGCGAGCGGCCCCATGCCGCTCGCGCCTGGGAGTTCCGAGTCGTGGTCGATTTGGGAGGAGATCTCGCCCCACCACACGTCGGCGGTGTCGATGTAGTCGGTTTCGAATCGGGCGACTTCGCCGATGCCGATGAATCCCTCACCCCTGCGCAGGAACGCGGTGCAGACTTCTGACGCCGGCAAAAAGCGTTCCAACGGGCCCGGGTCGTCGATAGCGACGGTGGTTGCGCGCATCCGGGCGGTCCCAAAATCCAGCATCACCCGTCCGAGCATAGCCAAGCCCGGTGCTTTGCTCGACTGAGCGCACGCCAGATGCCATTTTTGCCCCGGATTGGGCGCTTTTTCGCATCTGGAGTGCGCTCAGTCGAGCATGTGCGTCGATCCTTTGATGTGCACTGAATTCGCAAGGGTAAAGTCACCTATTTCGCGCCTCGGGTTTCGGCTGGCACCGATCGTCGGGCAGGCCTAGACTGACCCAGGAATGACCAAAGATGGACAGAAACTTGAGGTGGCAGGAATGACCAAAACCGCTGACGAGGCGGACGTCATCGTCGTCGGTGCAGGCCCCGCTGGTTCCACCGCAGCCACCTACCTGGCCCGCCATGGATTGACGGTAACGCTCCTAGAAAAGTCGCATTTCCCCCGCGAGAAGGTCTGCGGCGACGGGCTCACCCCGCGCGCTACTCGAGCCCTCATCCGCCTGGGTGTCGATGTATCTGAGAGCAACGGCTGGCTCCACAATCATGGGCTCAGGGTCTACGCCGGTCGAAAAGACCCGTACCTCTTCCCTTGGCCCGAGCTGCACGACTTCCCGAGCTTCGGCCTCACCCGCCCGCGTGCCGATTTTGACGACATGCTCGCCAAGATTGCGGTGGCGAGCGGCGCCAACCTCATCGAGGGCGCGAACGTATCTGCGCCCATCCTGGACGAACGCACCGGGCGCATCGCAGGCGTGCGCACCAAGAGCGGTGACGAATACCGGGCGCCGCTCGTCGTCGCAGCCGATGGCAATTCGGCCCGCCTCGCCATCGCTATGGGTATCAATAAGCGCGAGGACCGCCCGATGGGTGTGGCCGTGCGCACCTATTACAAGAGCCCGCTCCACGACGACGACAAGCTGGAGAGCTGGCTCGAGCTGTGGGACGGCGAGCCAGGCAAATCCAATCTACTTCCCGGCTATGGCTGGGTATTCCCTATGGGCGACGGCACGGTGAACGTCGGCCTCGGTGTCACCAGCACGTCGAAGGGGTTCGGCAACACTGATTACCGCGCGATGCTGAAGCGCTGGCTCGATAACACTCCCGAAGAGTGGGGCTACCGCGACGAGAACCAGGTGGGCAAGGTGCAGGGTGCCGCGCTGCCCATGGCGTTCAACCGCCAGCCGCACTACGGTCGCGGGCTGCTGCTCGTCGGCGACTCGGGCGGCATGGTGAGCCCCTTCAACGGCGAGGGCATCGCGTATGCGATGGAAGCCGCAGAGTGGGCCGCCGATGCCTGCGCCGACGCGTTCGCTCGCGGAATCGGCACGCCTGCCGCAGAGCGTGCGCTCCAGGGATACCCCGTCAAACTCAGGGCGGAGCTGGGCGGCTATTACCGACTCGGTACGATCTTCGCGAAGCTCATCGGCAACCCGACGATCATGCGGCTGTGCACCAAGTATGGTCTGCCGCGCAAGCACCTCATGCACCTGGTGATGAAGTTGCTTGCAGATCTGCGTGACGCCCACGATGGCGATTGGGCAGATCGCGTCATCAACGTGCTCTCGAAGGCGGCGCCGTCAGCGTGAGTAAGAACAACGAAACGAAGGAGTCCGCATGAACCCCTACATCCCCATCGTGGGCATGATGGTGTTGGCCACGGGTTTCGTGGTGGTGTCCATGCTGCTGAGCGCAGTGGTCGGGCCGAAGCGTTACAACCGCTCCAAGCATGATGCGTTCGAGTGCGGCATTCAGCCCACGCCCCAGCCTCCGGGTGGCGGACGCTTCCCCGTGCAGTACTACATCACGGCCATGCTGTTCATCGTGTTCGACATCGAGGTGGTCTTCCTTTACCCCTTCGCCGTCTCGCGCAACCAGATGGACCTGTTCGTAGTGTTCCAGATGGTTGTATTTATCGCCCTCGTGTTCATCGCGTTCTTCTATGTCTTGCGCCGCAAGGGCCTGGACTGGGACTGATCAGATAAGGAAGTTGTGCAATGGGTCTCGAAGATAAGATTCCGGCAGGCGTCCTGCTGACGTCGGTAGAAGCCATCGCAGGGTGGATGCGTAAGACGTCGTGGTGGCCTGCGACGATGGGGCTCGCCTGCTGCGCCATCGAGATGATGGCGTTCGGTACTCCCCGGTTCGACGCTGGCCGCTGGGGGCAGGAGGTCTTCCGCTCCCCGCGTCAGTCTGACCTGCTCATTATCTCTGGCCGCGTGAGCCAGAAGATGGCCCCCGTGCTGCGTCAGATTTATGACCAGATGCCGAACCCCAAGTGGGTTATCTCGATGGGTGCCTGCGCCAGCTCGGGTGGCATGTTCAACAACTACGCCATCATCCAGGGCGCTGACCACTTCCTCCCCGTCGACATGTACATCCCCGGCTGCCCGCCCCGCCCCGACCAGCTCATCGACGGCATCTTCAAGCTGCGTGAAGAGGTCTGGCACAACACGAAGATGGGCGCGCACCGCGAGGCTGAGATCGAGGAGCTCGAGCAGGCTGCGCTAGCCGCGCCCGCCAAGGTGGAGCAGAAGGGACTCATGCGATGAGCGAAGAGCACATCCCCCAGCGGACTGAAGAATCCAAGAAAGCAGCCCCGGTATTCGAGACGAAGCAGGGCATGTGGTCGCGTGGCTCTGGCGACACGTCGGGTTACGGCGGCATGGTGCGAGAAATCTCCATGCCAGGTATCCCCACCCCTCCCTTCGACGACGAGAACGCGGACGAGATCTACCGCCGTGCCGTCGATGTGATGCCCGAGGTGGAGGGCTTCCCGATGCTCTTCCACAACGGAGAGCTGACCATCTACGTACCCCGCGAGCAGCTGGCCACCGTCGCCCGCACGTTCCGCGACGACCCGTGGCTGCGCTTCGAGGTCATCATGAGTGTCTCGGGCGTGCACTACCCCCAGCAGACCGGTGCCGAGCTGCACGCCGTCTACCACCTGCTGAGCTACACCCACAATCGCCGCGTCCGGCTCGAGGTCAGCTGCCCTGACTCCGACCCCCACATCCCGTCGGTGTGTGGCACATATCCCATGGCTGACTACGACGAACGTGAGACGTGGGATATGTTCGGCATCATCTTCGACGGTCACCCCGGCCTCACGCGCATTCTCATGCCCGACGACTGGGAAGGCCACCCGCAGCGCAAGGATTACCCGCTTGGCGGTATCGACGTCGAGTACAAGGGCGCCAAGGTTACGGCGCCGGACACGCGAAGGAGCTACTCGTGAGCCAGGACGTTTACGCGGCCCCCGGCGAACAGCCCGCCGACCACGCCTATTTCCCGCAGGGCGGTGACTGGGAAGAAATCGTTCAGGAACAGGCCGAGCGCAGCGACGAGACCATCGTCATCAACATGGGCCCTTCCCACCCGTCGACGCACGGCGTGCTGCGTCTGATGCTGGAGATGGAGGGTGAAACCGTCACCTCCATCCGTCCTGGCATCGGCTTCCTGCACACCGGAATCGAGAAAAACGCGGAGTTCAAGACGTGGACGCAGGCCGTCACGTACATGACGCGCATGGACTACGTCGCTCCGCTGTTCAATGAGGCCGTGTACTGCATGGCGGTGGAGAAGCTGCTCGGCATTACCGACGACATCCCGGAGCGCGCGCAGGTGATCCGCGTGCTGGTGATGGAGCTGTGCCGTATCGCGTCGCACATGGTGGCCATCGGCACCGGCGGCATGGAAATCGGCTCCACGACGGTCATGTCCATCGGCTTCCGTGAGCGCGAGGTCATCCTCGACTTCTTCGAAGCGCTCACCGGCCTGCGCATGAACCACGCGTTCATCCGCCCCGGCGGCGTCGCCAACGACCTCCCTGAGGGTGGCCTCGACCACCTCCGCAGCGTCATCGACTGGCTGCACAAGCACCTGCCGGAGTACTCGGGCTTCTGCAACGAGAACCCCATCTTCATCGGCCGCATGAAGGACATTGCGCGCATCGACTTGACCGGCGCGATGATGCTCGGCGTCACTGGTCCGCGTCTGCGTGCCACCGGCTACGAGTGGGACCTCCGTAAGAAGCAGCCCTACTGCGGCTACGAAACCTACGACTTCGACGTGGTCACCTGGACCGGCGACGACTCCTACGGCGCCTTCCGTGTGCGCCTCGACGAGACCTGGCAGTCGCTCAAGATCGTCGAACAGTGCCTCGAGCGTCTGGAGAAGACGCAGGGCCAGCCGGTGATGGTGGAAGACAAGAAGATTGCCTGGCCGGCGCAGCTCAGCATCGGAGCCGATGGTCAGGGCAACTCGAATGAGCACATCAAGCACATCATGACGGGCTCGATGGAGGCGCTCATCCATCACTTCAAGATTGTGACCGAAGGCTTCAAGGTGCCGGCGGGACAGGCATACATGGCTATCGAATCGCCGAAGGGCGAGCTGGGTTGCCACGTCGTCTCCGACGGCGGACCGAAACCGTACCGCGTCCATATGCGAGACCCAGGCTTCCACCACCTGCAATCCATCCCCTACATGTGTGAGGGCGGCATGATGTCCGACGTCGTCGTCGCCCTGGCAAGCATCGACCCAGTCCTTGGAGGTGTTGACCGATGAGTGGTGAGTTCAAGACGCACTTCGCGGAATCGGGCACGATTGACTACTCCGACACGTCGACGAATATCGACGATGTCACCATGCACGAGTTGCAGGAGATCGCGGATCGCTACCCGCAGCCTCGCTCGGCGCTGCTGCCTATGCTGCACCTCGTGCAGTCCGTCGACGGGCGCATCAGCCCGCGCGGCATCGAGGCCTGTGCAGAGGTGCTGGGTATCTCTGCAGCGCAGGTCTCCGGCGTCGCCACCTTCTACACCATGTACAAGCGCCGCCCGGCGGGTAAGCATCACCTCGGCGTGTGCACCACGTCGCTGTGCGCGGTCATGGGCGGTGACATCCTGCTGGAGCAGGTGAAGGACACGCTCGGCATCGACGAGGGCCAGACCACCGAGGACGGCCAGATCTCGCTGGAGCGCCTCGAGTGCAACGCGGCCTGCGACTACGCGCCGGTCATGATGGTCAACTGGGAGTTCTTCGACAACATGGACCCCGAGAAGACCGAGGAACTCCTCGACGCGCTCACCAATGACAAGCCGCTGTGCTCGTCGCGTGGCGCCACCATCACCTGCTGGAAGGACGCGGAGCGCGTGCTCGCGGGATTCCCCGACGGTCGCGTCGACGAGGGCCCGTCCGCGGGCAAGGCGTCGCTGCGCGGCGTCGAGATTGCCCGTGAGCGCGGCTGGTCTGCGCCTGACCCGAACAACCTCCCCGCGGCCGAAGAGGAGTCGAAGTGACTGACACACTGACCCCCGTGCTCTCGGCCCATTGGGGCGAGGACCGCTCGTGGAAGCTCGCCCAGTATGAGGCGACGGGTGGCTACCAGGCCGCTCGTAAGGCGCTAGGCATGCAGCCCGCCGACATCATTACGCTGGTGAAGGAGGCTGGTCTTCGCGGCCGAGGTGGCGCAGGCTTCCCGACGGGCATGAAGTGGAGCTTCGTGCCGCAGGACAACCCGAACCCGAAGTACCTCGTCGTGAATGCCGACGAGTCTGAGCCGGGTACCTGCAAGGACATGCCGCTGCTCATGGCCTCCCCGCACACGCTGGTGGAGGGCATCATCATCTCTTGCTTCGCCTTCAACTCGAACCAGGCTTTCATCTACTGCCGCGGCGAGGTGCTGCACATCATCCGCCGCCTTCAGGCTGCGGTGCAGGAAGCCTACGACGCCGGCTACCTCGGCAAGAACATTTTCGGCACTGGCTACAACCTGGACATCATCGTTCACGCCGGCGCCGGCGCCTACATCTGTGGCGAGGAAACCGCGCTGCTGGATTCGCTGGAAGGTCGACGTGGCCAGCCTCGTCTGCGCCCGCCGTTCCCCGCCGTCGCCGGCCTGTACGCGTCGCCCACGGTGGTGAACAACGTCGAGTCAATCTCGTCGGTGCCATCCATCATCGCCAATGGCAAGGAATGGTTCCAGGCGATGGGAACGGAGAAGTCGAAGGGCTTCACGCTCTACTCGGTATCCGGTCACGTCGCACACCCCGGCCAGTACGAGGCGCCGATGGGCATCACAATGCGCGAACTCATCGAGCTCTCCGGTGGCATCCGAAACGGCCACAAGCTGAAGTTCTTCACCCCCGGTGGCTCGTCCACGCCCATCTTGACTGACGAACACCTCGACCTCCCGCTCGACTACGAGGGAATGGCGGGCGCCGGCACCATGCTTGGTACCAAGGCGCTGCAGGTCTTCGACGAGACGGTCTCGGTGGTGCGCACCACGCTGCGCTTCGTCGAGTTCTACAAGCACGAGAGCTGCGGCAAGTGCACGCCATGCCGTGAAGGCACCTGGTGGCTGGTGCAGCTGCTGATGGCGTTTGAGCGCGGCGAAGCTCAGGAAGGCGACGTCGACAAGCTGCTCGACATCTGCGAGAACATCGGCGGGCGTTCATTCTGCGCACTCGCCGACGGTGCCGTCGCTGCGGTACGAAGCGCCGTGAACCACTTCCGTGAGGAGTTCGAGCAGGGCTACCACACGCCCGCGCGTGAGCTCTTCCCCTACGAGAAGAGCGCCATCTTCGCCAAGGAAGGAGCCACGCGATGAGCGTCGACGCCAAGAGCGCTAACGAGGTTGCGCCGGCGCAGGAACTCACCACCTGCACCATCGACGGTGTGCCCGTGAGCGTGCCGAAGGGCACCCTCATCATCCGCGCAGCGGAGACCATCGGCACGAACATCCCACGGTTCTGTGACCACCCTCTGCTGGATCCCGCAGGCGCATGCCGCCAGTGCCTCGTCGAAATTCCCGACGCCGGTAACGGCCGCGGATTCCCGAAGCCCCAGCCCGCCTGCACCATGCCTGTTGCAGAAGGCATGGTGGTGAAGACGCAGGTCACCTCGGCTATGGCCGAGAAGGCCCAGAAGGGTCAGCTGGAGTTTCTGCTGATCAACCACCCGCTCGACTGCCCCATCTGTGACAAGGGCGGTGAGTGCCCGCTGCAGAACCAGTCGCTCAGCCACGGCACTGGGGAGTCGCGCTACGGCCTTGCCAAGCGCACCTACCCGAAGCCCATCAACCTCTCCGCGCAGATTCTGCTGGACCGCGAGCGCTGCATCCTGTGTCAGCGCTGCACCCGTTTCGCGGATCAGATTGCTGGCGACCCGCTCATCCATCTCTCTGAGCGCGGTGCGGTGAGCCAGATCGCGATCGACGACTCCAAGCCGTTCGACTCCTACTTCTCCGGCAACGTGGTGCAGATTTGCCCCGTGGGTGCGCTTACCTCGGCTGCTTACCGTTTCCAGGCTCGCCCGTTCGACCTCGTGTCCACGACGAGCACCTGCGAGCACTGCGCAGCTGGCTGTGAGCTGCGCGTCGATCACCGGCACCACCAGGTGAAGCGGCGCCTGGCGGGTAATAATCCTGCCGTGAACGAGGAATGGAGCTGTGACAAGGGCCGATTTGGGTTCATGTACGCACGCGAAGACCGCATCGAGCGTCCCTTGGTGCGCGAAAACGGCGTCCTGCGGCCAGCGTCGTGGCCGGAAGCCATTGACGCAGCGGTTGCAGGGCTCAAGCAGGCCGGCACCTCCGTCGGCGTGCAAACCGGTGGCCGGCTGAGCGTCGAGAGCGCGTTCGGTTACTCGCGCTTCGCTCGCGCAGTGCTGGGCACCAACAACATTGATTTCCGCTCCCGCCCATCCTCTGACGAGGAAGCGCACTTCCTGGCCGCTCGCGTCGCTGGACGCACGCAGGTGAGCTGGGCCGACGTGGAGCGGGCCAGCACCGTCATCCTCGTCGCGTTTGAGCCCGAGGATGAGATGCCCATCGCGTTCCTGCGGCTGCGCAAGGCAGTGCGCAAGCACGGGCTGAAAGTGCAGACCATCGCGCCGTTCGTGTCGAAGGGCTCGGAGAAGCTGGGCGCCACACTCATCCCAGCGGCCCCTGGCGACGAGCTTGCAGCGCTGGATGCGCTCGAGGGTCTCGACGACAGCACCATCATCATGGTGGGGGAGCGCGCAGCAACCATCCCTGGCCTGCTGAGCACCGCAACCCGCATCGCCGACGCGTCGGGCGCACAGCTGGCCTGGATGCCTCGTCGCGCTGGCGATAAGGGTGCGATCGACGCAGGTTGCTTGCCCGGTCTGCTCCCCGGCGGTCGTCAGGTATCCGACGCCGGCGCCCGCGTCGACGTCGCTGCGGCATGGGGTGTGGACTCCCTGCCCGAGGCCGACGGCCTTTCCGCGGAGGCGCAGTTCGCTGCCGTACTCGACGGTGACCTGAAGGCCCTCGTGATGGCTGGCCTGGAACCTGGCGACATGGCTGATCCCGCCGCCGCGCTTGCCGCGCTGGAAGCCGCCGATTTCGTCGTGAGCATTGAACAGCGCCCGTCCGAGGTGACGAAGCGAGCCGACGTCGTGTTCCCCGCTGCCCTGATCGAGGAGCAAAGCGGCCACTTCCTGAACTGGGAGGGACGCGAACTGCCCATCGGCTTGGTGACGACGTCGACGCATTCCCCCATGACGGATCTGCGCATCCTCGCGGCGCTCGCCGACGCGCTTGGCTCTGACCTCGGTGTTCGTACTCCAGGCGCAGCCTGGGCCAGCTTCCGCGAGCTGCTGGATTGGGAAGGCGCAAGGGTTGCCGCCCCGCAGTACCCAGCGGCAACCAAGGCAACTGGCGTGCTCTTCGCCGGCTGGCGCGAGCTCCTGGACGCCTCACGTGGCAACGACCACGAGGTTGCGCTGCGCAAGACCGCGCGCCCGGCCGTCGCCCGCGTGTCGAGTGCGACGGCGGAGCGCTTCGGCCTCACCACCCACGCCCGCATCGAGTACGAGGGCCGCGCCCAGGTGCTGCCCGTTGAGATCGTGCGCGGGATGATCGACGACGTCGTTTGGGCGCCGCTGAATCCGGGAGGCGACCACCTGTCGGTCCTGCCCGGCACACCCGTGACGGTGACCGCCGTCACGACCAATGAGGGAGCGATGGCATGAATCCAGTGTTCTTCCACGACCCGTTCTGGCTGACTGTTGTCAAGATCCTGCTGCTCTTCGTAGCGCTGCTGGTCTGGACCATCTTCAACGTCTGGTACGAACGTCGTCTGCTTGGCAAGATGCAGAACCGCATCGGCCCCGTCATGAACGGCCCGCTCGGTCTTGGGCAGGCGCTTGGCGATGGCGCGAAGCTCATCTTCAAAGAGGACTACCGCCCGGCGAATACCGATGCGTTTATCTTCAACCTGGCACCGATTCTGGCCGGCTTCGCATCCTTCACGGGCTGGGCGGTGATTCCGTTCGCCGGTGAGGTCAACATGTTTGGCGTCGAGACGCGCCTGCAGCTCACCGACCTGCCGGTGGCGGCGCTATTCGTCATGGCGATCGCATCCATCGGTATCTACGGCGTGGTGCTCGCGGGTTGGGCGTCGTCGAACTCCTACTCATTCCTCGGCTCCATCCGCTCCGCGGCTCAGATGATCTCCTACGAACTCGCGATGGGTCTTGCGATCGTCGGTGTGCTGATGCGCTCCGGCTCGATGTCCACCTGGGAGATCGTCGAGGCGCAGAACCAGCCGATTCCCTTCGCGATCCCGTTCACAAACCAGCTGTTCATGGACGGCAACCACCACATCACCGGCTGGTACTTCTTCCTGCTCTTCCCGTGCTTCGTGGTGTACGTGATCTCGATGGTCGGCGAAACCAACCGCGCACCGTTCGACCTGCCCGAGTGTGAGTCGGAGCTGGTGTCGGGCTTCATGACCGACTACTCCGGCTTCCGCTACGCGATGTTCTTCCTCGCGGAGTACATCAACATGCTCACCGTCTCCGCCATGTGTGTGACGCTCTTCTTGGGCGGCTACCTGATGCCGTGGCCGTTCAACCTGATCCCAGGCATGACGGACCCCGGCTGGTGGGGCGTGCTGGCCTTCGTCGTGAAGGTACAGCTGGTGTTCAGCTTCTTCATGTGGCTGCGCGGCGCTACCTGGCGCTTCCGCTACGACCAGTTCATGAACCTCGGCTGGAAGTACCTCATCGAGATCGTGCTCGTTTACCTCGTCCTCGTGATGCTGTTCCCGCAGGCCTCTGCGCTGACCGGTGTGCTCGTCGCGATTGCCGGGTTCTTCATCCTCGCGTCCAAGCGACGTGAAGACCTGGAGCCGGTGGACGAACCGGAGCCTGCGCAACCAGAAGTGTTCGATCCGTTCGCAGGTGGCTATCCCGTGCCGCCGCGCAAGGGCCAGGTGCTGCCAGAGATGGCGGGTGTCGTCGCAGGTGGTACCACCGACGACGAAGACCATGCAGAAACCGAGACGACTGGGAAGGACGCCTGATGGGATTTACCGATGAGTGGGCCGGATTTGGCATCACGTTCAAGACCATCTTCCGTAAAACCTTCACCCAGGATTACCCGCACAAGGATCCTGAGAAGGTGCTGCAGCCGCGCTTCCACGGCCGTCATCAGCTGAACCGTTGGCCTGACGGGCTCGAAAAGTGCGTCGGCTGCGAGCTGTGCGCATGGGCCTGCCCGGCTGACGCCATCTACGTCGAAGGCGCTGATAACACCGAGGAAGCACGGTTCTCGCCTGGCGAACGGTTCGGGCATGTGTACCAGATCAACTACCTGCGCTGCATTTTCTGCGGCCTGTGCATCGAGGCGTGCCCGACGCGCGCCCTCACCATGACGAACACGTGGAAGCTCGCCGACAAGACTCGCGAGAGCCTCATCTACGAGAAGCACCAGCTGCTCGCGCCGCTGCTGCCCGGTATGGAAGAGCCGCCGCACCCGCGTCGCCTTGGCGATGACGAGGACGACTACTACGCGGGTCTTCCTCCGACCGGAGAGCCGGACACCCGCAGCGCCACCACCCAAGGAGCGGTCGAATGATGACCTTCGTTCCCTTAGCTGCCGGAGCCGATGTGGCCTTCTGGATCGCGGCGCCCATCATGGTGGCCTGCGCGCTGGGCTTCATCGTCTCCCGCAAGCCAGTCCACTCGGCGGTTTGCATGGCCGGCGTCATGATCGGGCTCGCAGTGCTGTACGGAGCCCTCGACGCGCCGTTCCTGTTCGTCGCTCAGATCATCGTCTACACCGGCGCAATCTTGATGCTGTTCGTCTTCGTCGTGATGATCATCGGCGTGCACAGCACCGACTCGCTCGTCGAGACCATTAAGGGCCACAGGGCCGGCTCGATCGTCGCGGCCCTCGGCTTGGGCATTTTGCTCATCGCGGTGGTGGGTCAGCTCGCTACCTTCGGTGAGCCTGCCGGGCTTGCGACGGCAAACCAGGCCGGCAACGTCGAAGGCCTCGCGAAACTGGTCTTCCACGACTACGTGATCGTCTTCGAGCTCGCAGCCGCGCTGCTGATCATCGCCCCGATGGGTGCGCTGATTTTGACCCACGGCGACGAACTGAAGAAGAAGGTTTCGCAGTGGGGCTCGGCCACTGAGCGCACCAAGGCGTACGCCGAGGAAGGCGCCCACCCGGGCCCGCGCCCGTCGTCCGGTGTGTACGCGCGCCACAACTCGATCGCATCGCCGGCCTTGCTGCCCGACGGTTCCGTCGCCGAGACGTCCCTCTCGCAGGCGCTGCTTGACCGCGGCATCGCGGTGGACGTCGATCAGCTGCGTGGGCCCACCGACGAGTTGCGCAAGGCCATCGAAACTTCTCGCGCCGAGGCTGAAGGAGGCCAGGCATGACCACCGCATCCCTTCTCGTGCTTTCCGCGATCTTGTTCACCGTGGGAGTGGCGGGATTCCTGCTCAGGCGCAACGCGATCATCGCGTTCATGTCGATTGAGCTCATGCTGAACGCCGCAAACCTCGCATTCGTAGCCTTCGCTCGCCAGCACGGCAGCCTCGAGGGTCAGATGGCGGCTTTCTTCGTGATGGTCGTCGCCGCTGCTGAGGTCGTCGTCGGCCTCGCCATCATCGTTGCCGTCTACAGGACGCGTCGCTCGGCTTCGGTCGACGACGCGAACCTGATGAAGTTCTGAGAGGGCCGAAACCGTGATTCTTCTCGAAACATTGGAAGCGAACGTGGCAGTTGGCCTGTTTGCGCTCGCTCCGCTGATGATCGCGATTCCGCTTGCGACGTCGTTCCTGCTGCTCCTGCTGGGGAAGCTCTCCAACAGCTGGGGGCACTGGCTCGCAACGCTGGCACCTATCGCGTCGTTCATCATCGGTTTGTTGCTCTTCTTGCAGATGCTAGAACAGCCGGAGGCAGTGAAGATTCAGGTCTACGAGTGGTTCGCCACCGGGGCTTGGAGCGTGAACATCGGATTGCTGGTGGACCAGCTGTCCATTCTGTTCGTGCTGCTCATCACCGGCGTGGGCTCGCTCATCCACATCTACTCCATCGGGTACATGGCGGAGGATCCTCGTCGCCGACGCTTCTTCGCCTACCTGAACCTCTTTATTGCCGCGATGCTGACGCTGGTGCTGGCGAACAACTATCTGATGCTGTTCATCGGCTGGGAAGGCGTGGGCCTTGCGTCCTACCTGCTCATCTCGTTCTGGGCGCACCGCGAATCCGCTTCCGCGGCAGGTAATAAGGCATTCATCGTGAACCGCGTCGGTGACCTTGGTATGGCCACCGCAATCTTCACGATGTTCGCGCTCGTCGGCTCCGTGGATTTCTCCTCGGTCAACGAGGCGGCCCCCAAGCTTGGAGGCTGGGCTACGCTGCTCGGCTTCCTGCTCCTGCTCGCCGCGTGTGGTAAATCCGCGCAGGTGCCCCTGCAGTCGTGGCTGCTCGACGCCATGGAAGGCCCGACGCCTGTCTCCGCGCTCATTCACGCCGCGACGATGGTTACCGCCGGTGTGTACCTGGTGATTCGCTCGAACGCGATTTACGCCGAGACACCCGAAGCGACGCTGGCCGTCGCGATCGTCGGTACCGTCACGCTGCTTGCTGGCGCTTGGATCGGCTCCAGCAAGGACGACATCAAGAAGGTGCTTGCAGGCTCGACGATGTCGCAGATCGGTTACATGATGCTCGCTGCGGGGCTCGGCCCCGTCGGCGCAGCGTTCGCCATCTTCCACCTCATCACGCACGGCTTCTTCAAGGCCAACATGTTCTTGGGCGCCGGCTCGATCATGCACGGCATGAACGACGACGTGAACATGCGCAACTTTGGTGGCCTCTCGAAGGCGATGAAGATCACCTTCCTCACCTTCGCGATGGGATTCCTCGCCATCATCGGTTTCCCGTTCACCTCGGGCTTCTACTCGAAGGACCACATCATTGAGGCGGCCTTCGACACCAACATGGTGCTGGGCATCCTCGCGCTGCTCGGTGCGGGCATCACCGCGTTCTACATGACGCGCCTCATGATGATGACGTTCTTCGGCCAGGAGCGCTGGAATGAGGGCGTGCACCCGCATGAGTCGCCGCTCACCATGACCATCCCGCTGATCATCCTCGCGCTGCTCTCGCTGGTTGCGGGCCTGTTCATGAATGGTTGGATTCAGGAATGGTTGGCCGTGCCCACCGGACACCACGTGCACGAGACTGGGCTGCTGCACATCACGACGATTGGTTGGCTCACCATGGCTACCGTGCTCGTCGGTGTGCTGGTTGGCTGGTTCATGTTCAAGGACGACATCCCGAAGAAGGCGCCCGCGACGAAGAACCCGTTCTTGCTGGCCGGCCGCTCGGATCTGTACGGCGATCAGTTCAACAAGTACGCGGTGATCCAGCCTGTGAAGGGCCTGGCCTCTGGGGTTGCTTGGTTTGATCGGACCACGCTCGACGGCATCCCTGAAGGTGGAGCGACGGTGGCGTCCGGCCTGGGCGGCTTCCTACGCAAGGCCCAGAACGGGTACTCGCGAAGCTACGGCCTCACGCTCGTGGGTGGCGTAGTCGTGCTCCTACTCGTCGTCGTGTTGGGCCAGCTGGGCTAAGGAGATATGAAGACATGCTGTTGACCATCCTCGCCCTGTTGCCGATTGTCGGCGCTGTGGTCGTCGCCTTGTTGAAGGGCCAGGCCGCAAAGCTGATCGGCATGGGCTTTGCCCTCACTACCTTGGTGCTCGGCGTGGTTGCCGCCACGATGAGCATCGGGGGAGCCTCGTCGCTCGCCATCTCGGTGCCCTGGATCCGCCCGATTGGCGCGTTCTACGCGCTCGATATGGCCGCCATGGACGCCATGCTGGTGCTGCTGACCGTCATCCTCGTGCCAGTCGTGCTGCTCGCCGAGTGGAACATCGACGAACGCGACGATGTGCGCGGCACCGCGTCGGGTTTCTTCTCGCTGGCGCTGCTCATGCAGGGCCTCGCGCTGTTCGTCTTCCTGGCCGGCGACCTGCTGTTGTTCTACCTGGCCTTCGAGGCCACGCTGATCCCGATCTACTTCATGATTGGACGCTTCGGTGGCGAAGGCCGCCAGCGCGCCGCGGTGAAGTTCCTGATCTTCTCCCTGGCCGGCGGCTTGGTGCTGCTGGTGGGCGTCGTCGGTTTGTACGCGGTGTCCGTCTCGCAGGGCCAGCCCAGCCTGCTCATCAAGGACCTGGGCGACCTCAGCATGGCGACGTCGACCGCGCACTGGTTGTTCGTCGCGGTGTTCTTCGCCTTCGCGGTGAAGGCGCCGCTGGTCGGCCTCCATTCGTGGCTGCCCGACGCGGCTTCCGCGGCCTCGCCTGGTACGTCGACGCTCCTCGTTGGCGTGCTCGACAAGATCGGCACGTTCGGCATCATCAAGATCTGTCTGGTGATTTTCCCCGAGTCCCTGCAATGGGCAGCACCCGTGATCATCGTTTGGGCAATCGTCTCGATGTTCTTCGGAGCACTCATGGCGCTGCGCTCCACCGACATGCTGCGCCTGGTGAGCTACACCTCCATCAGCCACTTCGGCTTCATGGTGGTGGGTATCTTCGCGCTCACCACGCAGTCGATGACCGGTTCCATCTTCTACATGCTGAACCACGGATTCTCGACGGCGGCGTTGTTCCTCGTCGTCGGCTTCCTGGTGGCGAGGCGCGGCAGCCAGGACATCAACGACTTCGGCGGTGTGCAAAAGGTTGCGCCCGTGCTGGCGGGCTTCTTCCTGCTCTCAGGGCTCTCCGCCCTGGCCTTGCCAGGCATGTCGAGCTTCGTCTCCGAATTCCTAGTCATGGCTGGTACGTGGCAGCGCTACCCAGTGCACGTCGCGTTCCTGGTGGTGGGCATGGTGCTCGCCGCCAGCTACGTGCTGCGCCTGTACAAGATCACCATGACCGGGCCAGTCACTGAGCAAGTAGAGAAGCATGTGAGCAAGGATCTGAGCTTGCGCGAGAAGGCGTCGGTGTTCCCGCTCATCGTCCTGCTGCTTGTTCTAGGTTTCCTGCCGGGTCCAGCACTGAAGATCATTGATGAAGCCTCGACGGGCTTCCTCGCGGTCGCTGGTGTTTCGGATCCCGCTCCGCAGTTGAAGGAAGGCGGACGCTGATGAACGTTCTAGAGATTACGGCACCGACGATCGAGTGGGCGCTGCTGGCGCCGCTGCTCGTGGTGTTCGGCGGGGCGGTGCTCGCCGTCGTGGTGGAAGCATTCACGCCTCGTGGCGTTCGCTACGTCTTGCAGACCAGCCTCTCGGCGCTCGCCATCCTGGGCGCCGGCGCGGCGCTGGCGGTGAACTTGGCCGATTTCGAGCCGCAGAAGCTCGCGATGGACACGCTCTCCTACGATGGCCCGACCCTGATTTTCTGGGTTTTGCTCCTGATCTTCGGGCTGGGTGGCGTGGCGCTCTTCGCTGAGCGTGGTGTCTCGGACGGGCAGTCGGCCTTCGCGGCGTCCGCGGCGGCTGCGCCGGGCTCGCCGCTGGAACGCGAGGCGGTGCGCCTTCGTCGCGAGCACACCGAGGTCTTCCCGCTGCTGCTGTTTGCGCTGCTCGGCATGATGCTCTTCTCCGCCGCCAACGACCTCATCTTGATGTTCGTTGCGCTCGAGGTGTTCTCGTTGCCGCTCTACCTGCTGTCCTCGATGGCTCGCCGCCGTCGCCTGCTGTCGCAGGAATCCGGCCTGAAGTACTTCCTGCTGGGTTCGCTCGCGTCGGGCTTCTTCCTGTACGGCGTTGCCATGCTGTTTGGCTACTCGGGCTCGCTGAAGCTCACCGGGCTGGCCGAGACAGTTTCCGCCGAGACCGGCAACTACTGGCTGCTGCTGCTCGGCCTGGTGCTGATTAGCGTCGGTCTGCTGTTCAAGATTGGCGCGGCCCCGTTCCACTCTTGGACTCCCGACGTGTACATGGGCGCCCCGACCCCCGTGACCGGATTCATGGCGATCGCTACCAAGTCAGCCGCCGTGGCAGCCCTGATGCGAGTGCTCTACGTCGGGCTGGGTGCTGCGCGTTGGGACTGGCAGCCGATCATCGCGGTGGTCGCCGTGCTCTCCATGCTGGTGGGCGCCGTCATCGCGCTGTGGCAGACCGACCTCAAGCGTCTCCTCGCCTACTCAGCCATCACTCACGCCGGGTTCATTCTGGTGGGTGTCGTTGGCGCAGTGGTGAAGGGAACCGACGTGCTCGTGACCTCCGTCGGAGCCGTGGCGTTCTACCTGCTGACCTATGGTGTTGCGACGCTCGGTGCCTTCGGTCTCGTTATGACGGTGCGCCGCGCAGGCGGCGAGGCAACCGCCATCGACGACTGGAAGGGCATTGGCAAGAGCAATCCGGTGATGGCCACCGTGATGACGCTGTTCTTCCTGAGCTTCGCTGGTATCCCGCTCACCGCCGGATTCGTTGGCAAGCTCGCTGTCTTCGGCGCAGCATTCCAGGGCGGCTACGCATGGTTGGTGATCGTGGCGATCATCATGAGCGTCGTCGCGGCCTTCTTCTACCTGAAGGTCACCGTCGCTATGTGGTTCCAGGAAGCCGACGAGGATGCAGAGATCACCGTGGCCACGCCTTCGCTCTGGGTGTGGACGCTCGTCGTGATCGCGGCACTGGCGACGCTCGTGCTCGGCCTGCTGCCAGGCGGAGTGCTTGATCTGTTCGGACAATTCTCGGAGTTCATCCGCTAATGGCTGTTTCCTTTGACACACGGCTTCAGGAGCGGCTCGACCAGTTCGAGCCGCTCCTGGCCGATGCGGCAATTGCGAGAACCCCACACGTCACCGAGGCCGCTCGTCACGTCATTCAAGCCGGCGGAAAGCGGTTCCGCCCCATGCTGGTGTTCCTCGCCAGCGAGTTTGGGGAAGTGAGCGACGAAGCCCGACTGCAGCACGCTGCGATGGTGATGGAGCTTACCCACGTCGCGAGCTTGTACCACGACGATGTCATGGATGAGGCCGACGTGCGGCGAGGGGCGCCGTCGGCCAATAGGTTCTACGGCAACTCTGTGGCGATTTTGGTGGGTGATTTCCTCTTCGCCCAGGCTTCCGACATGGTCGCAAATCTCGGGCCTGACTACGTGCAGTTGCAGTCGCGTACGTTCTCCAGGCTCGTGCAGGGGCAGATTGCGGAGACGATTGGCCCATCAGAGGATGAGGACCCGCTCGAGCACTACCTGCAGGTCATTGCCGATAAGACGGGCTCGCTCATCGCGGCGTCGGCATGCTTCGGTGCGATGGCTGCGGATGCGAGCGCTGAGCACATCGAGGCGTTGCGCAACTTCGGCGAAGAGATTGGCGTTGTGTTCCAGCTCTCGGACGACCTCATCGACATCAGCTCCGACCAGACTGGCAAGACGCCCGGCACCGACCTGCGCGAGGGCGTGCCGACGCTGCCGGTGCTCATGCTGCGCAAGAAGAACGCCCCGGCCGACGCCGAGCTCCTGGCGCTCATCGACGGTGATCTCACCGATGACGCCACGCTGGCGGAGTTGCTGAAGCAGCTTCGTGCCCACCCGATTATGGACGAGGCGAAGGCCGAAGTAGAACGCCATGCCGCACTGGCTCGCGAGACTCTGGGCCCGCTTCCGGAGGGCGACGCCAAGCAGGCCTTGATCGACATCTGCAACGAACTCGTCAGCCGCGAGCACTGAGCGCTGGTTGCCGGGCGTTTCGGTGGTTGAGTAGCCGCCGGAGGCGGCGTATCGAAACTGCGTCAGGATAGGTGGTTGAGTAGCCCGCGGAGCGGGCGTATCGAAACCACACCCGGGATGATTTCGACTCGCGGGCTGCGCCCGCGGCTCAATCATCGAGGTGAGTGGGTTTGGGGCCGCCTTCCACCGGTGGTTGAGTAGCGAGCGGAGCTCGCGTATCGAAACCGCGTCGTCTTCGTCAGCTGACCCGATATCCACATTCGTTTCTCAGAATCGGCTAAAAACGCCTTCTACGGCAAACGCGTGTGGATATCGGGTTACCTTCACCGGCACATCTCGATACGGCGACTTGGTCGCCTACTCGATGATCGGGGGTCGGGCGTTCCGGTGGTTGAGTCGCGGCCGCGGAGCGGGTGTATCGAAACCACACCCGGGATGATTTCGATACGCGCCTGCGGCGCTACTCAATCATCGAGGGACTGAGCCTGCAGCCTCAATCACCAGATGCTGACGCGCTCTTCGGGGTCGAGCCACAGGCCGTCGCCCGGTTTCGTCCCGAACGCATCGTGGAAGGCATCGACGTTCTTCACGATCTGGTTGACGCGGAACTCGGCGGGGGAGTGCGGGTCGACGCTGAGCAGCATCTTCGCCATCTCTGGGCGGCGTTTGGTCTGCCAGATCTGCGCGTACGAGAGGAAGAATCGCTGCGCGGGGGTGAACCCGTCGATGCGTTCTCCGTCTGGATCTCCACCCGCGAGCAGCCAAGCCTTGTAGGCGATGCCGACGCCGCCGAGGTCGCCGATGTTCTCGCCGAGCGTGAGCTTGCCGTTGACGTGCCCGTCGATGCCTTCCGGGGAGAGCGCGTCGTACTGGCTCACGAGACGCGACGTGGCCTGCTCGAACGCGGCTTTGTCTTCGGCGGTCCACCAGTCGCGGATCTTGCCCTCGGCGTCGGTGGTGGAGCCCTTGTCGTCGAAGCCGTGCCCGATCTCGTGGCCGATCACCGCACCGATCGCGCCATAGTTGACGGCGTCGTCGGCCTCGAGGTTGAAGAAGGGTGGCTGAAGGATTGCGGCGGGGAAGACGATCTCGTTGCGTAGCGGGTGATAGTACGCGTTCACCGTCTGGGGAAGCATCTCCCAGTCGGATTCCTGCACCGGGCCGAGCACGCGGGAGAGCGTGTACTCGAAGTCAAAGACGTTGCTGGCAAGCACATTGGCAAGCAGATCGTCGCTGACTTCGAGCGCCGAGTAGTCCCGCCAACGAGACGGGTAACCGATCTTGGGAGTGAAGCCTTCGAGCTTGAGCAGCGCCTGCTGCTTCGTTTCCTCAGACATCCAGGGGAGCGCGCGAATGGACTCGTCGTAGGCCTTGATGAGGTTGTCGACGAGCTCATCCATCGCTGCTTTCGCATCCGGCTTGAAGTGCTTCGCCACGTACAGCTTGCCGATGGCCTCGCCAACCGCACCCTCCACGAAGGAAATGCCGCGTTTCCAACGAGGACGAAGCTCCTCGGTGCCGGAGAGCGTGCGCCCATAGAAATCGAAGTTCGCACCCACAAAGTCTGCGGCCAGATATGGTGCAAGCCGCGAGACCACGTGCCAGCGAGCCCACGCTCGCCACGCGTCCATTGGCTGATCCGTGACGAGTTCAGCCACCGCTGATACGAACGACGGCTGCTCCACCACGACGTATTGCAGCTTCTCCGTAGGAATTTGGGCTCCCTCGCGGAACTCCTCCCACTCGAACCCGGGAGCGAATTCCCGAAGCTCCTCCCACGATTTGGGATTGAACATTGCGACGAGGTCCCTACAGCGCACCTTGTCCCAGTGGTGCTTCGCGATCACCGTCTCAAGCTGCAGTACGGCGTCGGCCTGCTGCCCGGCGTCGGAGACCTGAGCGAGCTTGAGCATCCGCTCGACGTGCGCGCGGTATGCTTCGCGGATCTCGGCGTGCTCTTCGAGCCTGTAGTACTCCTCATCGGGCAGCCCCAGCCCGCTTTGCATGAGGAAGAAGACGTAGCGCGACGGGTCCCCCGGGTCGGTTTCTTCGCCGAAGTGCAGCAGGCTCAGTAGACCCCTGCGCAGCGCCGAACCGAGGTATCGGGCGAGCGAGGCGCCGTCGGTGATGCCCTCGATCTCCTCCAGGAACGGGGAGAGCGGCTTCGCGCCAAGCTCTTCTGCCTTGTGCTCGTCCATGAACGAGGCGTAGAGCTGTGCGATCTTTGCTTCCTCGGAACCGGGTTCTGATGTGCGCAGGCCTTCGACGATTCCCCGCACGTTTGCCTCAGATGCGTCGCGCAGATCTACGAACGATCCAGCTGACGACTTGTCGGCGTCGATTTTGGCCGTCGCGAGCCACTTGCCGTGAAAGTGGCGAAAGAGGTCATCGAGCAGACGCACATCGTCGTCGCGGTGAGAAAAATCAAGTCCTGTCATGCAGCCAGCCTAGTAGGGCAGCGCTGCTGGTGGGATCACCGATTCCAGGAGATGGTGATCTCGTCGGGTTTTTCGCCGAGCATACTCGCTGAGGCGCGCGCATTGACCTTGAGCGTTTGCGTGCCCGGATCGGACCCGTCGGCGTAGCGGAAGGTCAGATTGAACGTCATGTCCATTGACATCACAGCGATGGAAAGATCGTCGGTGCTGAGGCTCGGCTCAACCTGAGACATCGGGTTGCCGACGAGGCTCCATTTGATCGACCCCTCAGCGATTGGCTTCGACGGTCGAACCCCTTGTGGGCAGCCCTTCGGTGAAGTTTGTTTCATTGCAACGCATGCATCCAGCGAACGCTGCAAGGCGCTGCGGAACGCGTCGGCGCCGGCATTCGTAAGCCGCGGTGTGGCGGGAAGCGACGTGCGGTCGGCAAACTGCAAGGAGCCGATGGTGAAGTTGTTGTCCTGGGGGTATTCGATGAAGGGAAGATCCGTCGAGAGTTCATACACGCCAGGCACGACCTCGATGGGCTGCAGCTTCGGTACCTCGACTCCATTCACCCGCAGCGGTAACGCGTCGGCTTGGACCAGTTCGACGACGACCGTCACCGTGGTGCGTTCGAGCACGTAACTGCCGCGCTCATCCATGACGACAGGAAATGACGTTTTGATGGGTTGCCCGGCAAGCTTGTAGCTCACGTCAACCTTCGACGTCTTAGGCTCCTTGGTCAGGATCTGAATGTCCTCGATGGGCGCTTTCTTCCGCATGGCGCGATGCGCCGAAGGGGAGAGCAGCGACATGGTGCTGGTCTCATCGCCGTTGCGGGCGCCCAGCTGCAGAGCAGCGGTGATGTCGCCCGCGGCGAGGGCGTGCAGGTACTCCGATGCGACCTGCTGCGGGGTGCGGATCTTCATTGCTGACGAGCCCTCGGAGGGTTTCACCACCGTGGCTGGATCAACCGTCGGCTTGCGAATTACTAGCGCGTAGAAGGCCCCGCCGGCGACCGCGAGCACGAGCACGAACACGAACACCGTCACGACCGTTTTCCAAGGGAACGGGCCCCGGGTTCGCGGCTCCTCGATGACAGGCGCTTCGAACCTGGACTGATCCCTGGCCCGCATCAAAATGGATTGGAACGCCTCGGGCGCCTGGGGTTCCTGCCCGTCGGTGTGTGTCGGGTTCGCGATGCCGCGACGGGGAGGCCAAGCCTGCGCGCCACCGCGCGGGGCGGCGGGGTCACGCGTCGGTGTAGCTGCGTGCTGGGGGCGTGCCGAGGACGCAGACTCGGATGAATGATGCGGCTGCCAGCCACCTGGCGGAGGTGGAGCCGACGGCCGCCACTGATTCATCGTGTCCTTGCCTCCCACGTGTCTGGTCCTGCGATGACCGAGGCTAGCGCAGCGCCGCGGTCAGGGGCCTCGACGGCCTGAATCTGCTCGCGGGCGAGGTCGTCGTAGGCCGGGCGTTCAACGTCGCGGAACACCCCTACGGGGGCCTGATCCAGCACGCCAGGTTCGGTAAGGCGAGAGAGTGCGAAGGCGTACGTCGGGTCATTCAGGTGTTCGTCGTGCACCACGATGGCCGACGGGTTCACGTCGGCGGTTTCTACGACGCTGAGCGCGCCGTACTCGTCGCGGACCACCGCCTTGTGCCCATCCTTGCCGAACGTGATGGGCTCGCCGTGGTGGAGCGGGATGAGGGTCTCGACGGCGTCAGGGCCCTTGATGGCATCGAACGCGCCGTCGTTGAAGATCGGGCAGTTCTGGAAGATCTCGATGAACGACGCGCCGCGGTGCTGGGCCGCGCGCTCCATCACCTCAGTGAGCCCCGCGCGGTCGGAGTCGACGGCGCGTGCCACGAACGTCGCCTCCGCACCCAGCGCCACCGACAGCGGGTTGAACGGCTCGTCGAGCGAACCGTACGGCGTCGATTTCGTCACCTTGCCGAGCTCGGACGTGGGGGAGTATTGCCCCTTCGTGAGCCCGTAGATGCGGTTGTTGAACAACATGATGTTGATGTTCACGTTGCGGCGCAGCGCGTGAATGAGATGGTTGCCGCCGATGGACAACGCGTCGCCATCACCGGTGACTACCCAGACGCTGAGGTCTTCACGCGTCGCGGCGAGCCCCGTCGCGATGGCGGGCGCGCGCCCATGGATGGAGTGCATGCCGTAGGCGTCGACGTAGTACGGCAGCCGCGACGAGCAACCGATGCCCGAGATCACGACGATGTTCTCGCGCCGGATGCCGAGGTTCGCGGCCATCTGCTGGAAGGTGGACAAAATCGCGTAGTCGCCGCAGCCTGGGCACCAGCGCACCTCTTGGTCGCTCACCATTTCCTTGCGTTGCAAGGGCTCGATGGCGAGGGGAACTCCTGCAAGACCGCTCATCGCTGCTCCTCCAATGCCTGCACTGCTTGCACGAAATCTTCCTCCAGCTCCGCGATGGACAGCGGCAGCCCGCGCACCCGCGAGTAGCTCTCCACATCGACGAGGTACCTCGCCCGGAGCACGTGCGCGAGCTGCCCCATGTTCATCTCCGGCACGATCACGTGCTCGTAGCGACGCAGCACGTCGCCGACGTTGGTGGGCATGGGGTTCAGATGGCGCAGGTGCGCCGTCGCGACCTTGTGGCCGTTCTTACGCATGCGCCTGGCCGTAGCTGTGATGGGGCCGTACGTCGAGCCCCAGCCGAGCACGAGCAGTTTCGCGTCGTTGGTTGGATCGTCCACCTGGAGGTCAGGTATGTCGCGGACGATGCCTGCCACCTTGTCAGCCCTGGTGCGCACCATCTGGTCGTGGTTGTCCGGATCGTAGCTGACGTTGCCGGAGAGGTGGTCTTTCTCCAGGCCCCCGATGCGGTGTTCCAGCCCGGGCGTGCCGGGCCTCGCCCATTCGCGCGCCAGGGTCTCTGGGTCGCGTCGGTACGGCATGAAGTGCGGGTCCTCGTCGTGCACGCGGTCGGCAAAGTTCGGCTCGATGGCCGGAATCGCGTCGAGGTCGGGGATGCGCCACGGCTCAGCGCCGTTGGCGAGGTATCCGTCGGAGAGCATGATGACCGGCGTGCGGTAGGTGACGGCGATCCGGCACGCCTCGAGTGCGGTGTCGAAGCAGTCGGTGGACGACTTCGCCGCGAGCACCGGCAGCGGAGCCTCGCCGTGGCGGCCATAGAGCGCCTGCAACAGATCGGCCTGCTCGGTCTTCGTCGGCATACCCGTCGACGGGCCGGCGCGCTGCACGTCGACAATCACGAGCGGGAGCTCGGTCATGATCGCGAGGCTGATGGTCTCCGACTTCAGCGCGACGCCCGGGCCCGACGTGGTGGTGACGCCCAGCGCACCGCCGAAGCTCGCGCCCAACGCGGAGGCGACGCCGGCGATCTCGTCTTCCGCCTGGAACGTCATGACGCCGACGTCCTTGCGGCGGGAAAGCTCGTGCAGGATGTCGGAAGCAGGGGTGATGGGGTAGGAGCCCAAGAAGAGTTGCATGCCGGCCTTGTGGGCGCCCGTCATGAGGCCGTAGGCCGTCGCGAGGTTGCCGGAGACCTGCCGGTAGCGGCCCTGCGGCATCGGGGCAGGGTCAACGACGGTCTGCACCGCGAACGCTTCGGTGGTCTCGCCGTACGCATAGCCGGCCTTGAACGCCGCGAGGTTGGCGTCGCGGATATCGGGCTTCTTCGCGAACTTAGCCGCGAGGAACTGCTCGGTGCCTTCAGTGGGGCGCGAGTACATCCAGCTCAGGAGGCCAAGCGCAAACATGTTCTTCGTCCGCGACGCGTCCTTGCGCGTGAGGCCGAAGCCTTCGACGGAGCCCTGCGCCAGCGTCGTGAGGTCCAGCTGGTGCACCGTGTAGTTGGTGAGGGTGCCGTCCTCGAGGGGGTTTGCGTCCCACCCGATCTTCTTGAGATTGCGCGCGGTGAAGTCGTGCGTGTCGACGATGATGACCGTGCCGGCGGGCAGATCCTTCAGATTCACTTTGAGCGCAGCCGGGTTCATCGCGACGAGCACATCAGGGACGTCGCCGGGGGTGACGATGTCGAAATCGGCGAAGTGGAGCTGGAAGCTCGACACCCCGGGCAGCGTGCCCTGCGGTGCACGAATCTCGGCGGGGAAGTTGGGGAGTGTGGCGATGTCGTTGCCGAAGCTAGCCGATTCTGCGGTGAAGCGGTCACCGGTCAGCTGCATACCGTCGCCGGAATCGCCGGCGAAGCGGATGACGACTCTGTTGAGTTGCTTGGTCACGAATCCTCGAAACTAGTGGTTAGACGTCCCACACAGTGTAGTTGCGTGGATGCCGGAATGCACGGGTGGCCTCTTTCGCACTCGCTTCGGCCCAAATCATCGTCGATGGCGCGCGAGCCAGAAAGATAGATCAAATTCGTGGCTCGTCTACTCACCACGAATTTGATCTATCTTGAGCGGCACAGCTGTGCAAATAGTTCACTGCAATTAACTAACTGCAACTAATTAGCTAGAGTGAACCACGTGGGTGGTAAGGATTCGACGAGAAGGTTGGCCAATGAGGTGCGGCTGGCGTGCCAGCTGGTGAGTCATAAGGTGCGTTTTGAGTCCGGTTCGAAGCTTGCTCCGCATCAGCTGGGGCTGATGTGGAACCTGCTGCAGGGTCCGAAAACGCCGGGGGAGCTCGCGGAGAAGGAGCAGGTGAGCGCACCGTCGATCACGAAGACCCTCGACGGGTTGGAAGAGCTGGGATTCGTAGAGCGAAGCAAAGATCCAGACGACGGACGGCGTCGAAATATCGCCTTGACTCAGGCCGGTCGCGCTGAGCTGCGCAGCACCGCGAGCATCCGCGACTCCTTCATGGAGGAGCGTCTTCGCAGCCTCACCGCCGAAGAACGCAGCGTGCTGCAGCAGGCTGCATCAATCCTGCAACGGGTGATCGTGTGAGCAGACCCTCGACGTTCGCATCGCTCAAGACGTACAACTTCCGGCTGTTTTGGGTGGCCTCGCTCATCTCGAACGTCGCGGGCTGGATGAGCGTGATCGCCCAAGACTGGCTGGTGCTCACCATCCTCACCGACAACGACGCTGCGGCGCTGGGCCTCGTCGCTGGTCTCCAGTTCCTGTCGATCCCGATTTTCTCTCCATATGCGGGGGCCCTCGCCGACCGCGTGTCGAAGCGTCGCATGCTGCAGTGCACGCAGCTCGGTTTGGGCGTCACCGCGTTGTGTACGACGCTGCTGGTCACCTTCGACGTCGCGGAGCTCTGGCACATCTACGTGCTCGCTTCGCTCACTGGCCTGGTGCAGGCGTTCGACGCGCCGGCCCGCCAGGCGATGGTCGCCGAGATGGTGGATGAGCGGCTCCTCCCGAACGCCGTCGGATTGAACTCCATGCAGTTCAACACCGCGCGGCTGATCGGCCCGGCAGTATCTGGCGTGCTCATTGGAGCGTTTGGTGTGGTGCCGGCGTTGTGGATTAACTGCGTGAGTTTCGTGGCGCCCGTCACGGCGCTGGCCCTCATGCGCACCGACGAATTGCACCCTCCCAAACCCCGCAAGGGCAAGGGCGCCATCCGAGAGGGCATCACCTATGTGATGAAGCGCCCGGATCTCGTGAAGATCTTCATCATGGTGTTCATGCTGGGCACCTTCGGGCTGAACTTTCAGATCACCAACGCGCTCATGGCGACGGAGGCCTTCGGCGTCGGCGCGGGGGAGTTCGGGCTCCTGGGGTCCATGATGGCGCTCGGCACATTGTCTGGCGCGGTGCTCGCCGCCCGGCGCGGCTATCCGAGGCTTCGGCTGCTGGTGGGTGCGCTTGCGG
The DNA here is from genome assembly GCA_032576855.1 of Propionibacteriaceae bacterium. Lineage (GTDB taxonomy): Bacteria > Actinomycetota > Actinomycetes > Propionibacteriales > Propionibacteriaceae > Arachnia. Next base: position 201,195 of record JAWFWL010000001.1, on the reverse strand, counting down.
GCTTCGCCGTCGCGATGTGTTTCCTCACCCTTGCCCCATGGTATTGGCTCTACGCGCTGCTGCTGGTGCCAACGGGACTGCTCTCCATCACGGTGATGACGGCCGCCAACTCGAGGGTGCAGCTCACCACCGAGCCGGAGATGCGAGGGCGGGTGATGGCGCTCTACATGGCCATCTTCCTGGGCGGCACGCCCATCGGTGCGCCGTTGGTGGGGTGGATTGGCGACTACTTCGGCGCGCGCGCGTCGGTGTTCGTCGGCGGTCTGACAACCGGGATAACTGCGCTGGTCGTCGGTGGTCTGCTGTTCAAGGGTGCGCCGTTGGCCCCGTCGACGCTGCACTTCCTGGATTCCGTGCGTGACCGGGTTCGCAAGCGTCGTCGAAGGTAGTAGTGATTCGGAGGGAGATCGGCGCGCGGGGCAGCCACGTCCTCTGCTAGCCGAGGGGCACTGAATTTCGGCGACACCCGACGAGGATAATGGGCTTATGGCGAGTGAAATCACGACCGCAGCAATCGAACTTCGTCTAGGGCTCTTGGGTTACTCCAGCCCGCGCAAGGGGCGCTTGAAGCAAGAAGCGGCTCTGGTCAGCCCCATTCTTGCCAGGCAGCGCGAGTTGAACCGTCGGCTCAGCTTCGCCGCGTCGCCGGTGGATGAGCGCATCCAGGAGTTTCTCGACTCCTACTTCGCGGGTGTCGAGTGGCACGGTGAGCTTCCCCGTCGCACGCTCGTTTTGGATGAGCCGGGACTCGCGAAAGAACTCTCGCTCCCGCGTGACGCCGACGAGTTCCATTCGGAGCAGCTGAGCAGCTACCGCCTCGCGAATGGAGTGCTGCACAACCCGGCTAATGACCGGCGCACGACGAAGGGCGTCTTCCATATCGCTGAGGGCGGCCTGCCCATCCAAGACGACAAGATCGCGGTGCCCAAGGATGTGGCAGCGCGACTCTTCGCCCAGGCTTTGCAGCCCCCGAAGGAAGCGCTGCTGCTGCCCTACACCTCGGGCGAGCAAAACCCGGCCTATTGCTGGGCATCGCTGCTGCTGCGCCCCGTGGTAGTGCCGCCGGTGCCGGGCTTCACGCCCCGACGCACCATGGAAGTCCGCTTCTTCGCGCCAGCCACGCTGATGGCGAACCTCGACTTCGTCGAAGGAATCTTCGGCAATGCGGGCGATCCGCTGCTGCCTGACAACGACGCCGCGCTTCAGCCGCAGACTTGGACGGGCCACACCGGGGCGGTGATTCTGGCACCCCACCTCACGCACCTCACGAAGAAGGAGCTCGGGCTCCCGCACATCGACGACGCCACGGAGCGCCAGCGTCGCGACGGGCAGTGCTGGGAAGACCCGAGTGAGCGGTACAACGGCGGCACCGCGTTCAAGCTCTGCATCCGCGACGAGCGGGGCGTCATCGCCACCGTCATTGCCGATAACTACTTCGGATACTGCAAGAAAGAGGTGAAAGCGCAGATCAGCTACGCCAGCAACCTGCTGGGCCTCGTCGAGGAAGAGCACGCTGGCGGTGCGCGCACCTACCCCCGCTACAACCTGGGCCAGACGTTCACCACCGACCAAAACCCCAAGCAGTCGTTTGCCGATGCCGTCGCGCACGATCCGCAGCGCTGGGACGTGCAGCCAGAAGGGTACGCCGTCGCGACCGACATCGAGCGACTCATCCTGGTGCCGGCGCGCACGGAGTTTTCCCTGCGAGATTCCACCGTGAGCTGGGAGAACGAGCAAGGACAGCAATCCATCACCTTGAAGGGTGACCACACATACATCACTCCCGACGGGTACCAGGTGGAGCCGCTTCACCTCGAGGTGGACGGGGACCAGTGGACGCTCGTAGGCACTGTCGCCATCGCGACGCAGGCGCACAAGCCCGCGACGGTGTCCGGCGGTGGCAAGTCGGAGATCTCAAAGAACATCACCGACGCGTTCGTCGTCGGCAATGCGTACGTCGAAGATTTCCACAAGGACATGGGGTTGGTTGCGCGCATCGTTGGGCGTGACTTCTCCGATCGGTTCAAGGATCCGGGCGTCGACGATCACCGCCCGCTGCTCTCCGACGAGCGCAGCGTAGGGTCCGTGATCAAGCTGCTGAGCCCGTCGAATGACTACACCGACGAGTACAACGACTGGCTCGAGAGCATCCCGCACCACATCAAGGAGCTCGTGTTCGTCGTCAAGCGGTTCTACCGCCCGGAGTGGGGTGAGGATTGGGCCAGCCACTTCGCTGTCCCGAGCCTCAACGGCCGCACCGGACATGCGCTCAGGCTCGACGGGAAGAAGATCCGCGTCAACATGCTGCGCGTCGGCTTCGAGGACGGCGACTCCTGGCGTCTGTTCGGTCTCCGCCACGACTTCCACCCCGCGGCCAAGGTGCAAACCGAGGACGACATCACCGCCTCGATCGTCGCGCCCGGAGGCGAACACGGACTGGCCGAGGGGCTCAGCCGCAAGTACGTCGAGAACGCGGAAGGCCTGCTCTTCCAGCGCCCCGACGACGCAATCCACCGGGGCTACGACAAGCAGACGGAGAAGGACATCGCCGAAGGGGCGTTCCTGTCGAACTTCGCGCCGCTGACGCGCGAGGAAGTGCAGGAGATCACCCAAGATGCGGTGGGGTTCTCCCAATTCACTAAGCCCATGCGCCGGCGCCTGCAACGCTTCGCATCTGGCCACAGCAAGGCCACGTACGTGGTCTCATCAGCGCATCCGCGCATCGTGAACGGGGCCAGGACGAAGAACCCCAGGTACCTTCAGCTGCGCCCAGACATCGTGAATGCACGCGCCACGAGGCTCGCTGAGGTGGCGGAACGGATGGCGCTCGGCCTCCGGCACGACGAGCCGCTGCGCCACAGCGTCGACGTGGTGGCTGCCGGACGGCGCAACAACGCGGCCTCCGACGGCGTCCCGGCGCTGTGCGCATACGCGCCGCTGCACTACATGGAGCTGCCGGAACTCATGATGGAGTTCATCTCGTCCATGACGGGAAAGTCGCCATCGACGACGGGCGCAGGCTCCGAGGGCGCCATGACGAAGGCTCCCTTCAACTCGCTCCCCACCGCCTACGACCTCAACGCCGCGTTCTTGTCGTTCGTCCTCACTGGCTACGACGGGTGGCTCTCGTCGGCGGGAGTGGTGGGGCCGAACGTGCGCGTCGACCACGACATCTCGTTGCTCATCCCCGAGCTGTTCTCACGCATGAGCCCTGAGGAGCGAGAGGCCGAGCACCTGATCGCCGAAGCGGCGCTCGAGCCCGTCCCGGATTTCGAATTCGAGGGCAAGACGTACGAGGCCAGCAGGCTCGGATATCGCATGACGAAGAAGTTCACGACGAAGTACTTCGGGCGCATCTTCCTGCACCCACACGTCGTCTTTTCCGACGACATGCTCGCCCCTGAGCTGCAGGATCCTGCCCAGTACGCGTCGTCGGTCGAGACCATCGTCACCACGCACGAGCGCGTCGCGAAAAGCTACTTCGCGGACGGCACCGTCGAATTCCTGGTGCCGCCGATGAAGGCGTTGCTCGGCATCATGGCAAACGGCGAGTACGAGGGCATGACACTTAGAAGCCCGGAATTCAGGGCAATGTTCACTCGCGAATCCGTGCTTGCCTCCGACTGGTACGCCTCGCGCCTGGAGAGTGCCGCCCGGCACGAGCAAGCGCTGCTTGATCGCTCAATCGCCGCGCTGGAAGCATTCATGGCGGACCCGTCGAATAAGGAAGCCAGCGAACGGATGGGCCTCGCCGAGCGACTGGCGTGGGCGAAGGCCGAGAAGCCAGACGCGCAGAGCTTCCTCGGCACCGGGGGCAGGCAGGTGCGCTTCGCCTGATGCCTGCGAGTTCACGGAAGCCTTCCGGGTGTCAGTAAGCTGTCCTGCATGGTGCAGGCAGTGGACTGGTGCTCGGATGGATCCGTGTACGTCGTGGATCTCGCGCTGGCGTGCTGCGCACTTGAATCCCAGGCCGCACTGGCTGCCAGGCCGAGGGTGCCCGTCGACGAATTACCGGCAGACGCCAACGTGGTGCTCACCTGTTCCGGCACGCTCACGCAGTCGATGACCCCCGCAGCCCGCGCCGTGATCGACGCGCTGCCATCGCGCCCGACTGTGGTGGCATTCGGCGCGTGCGCCTGCGTCGGCGGCCCGTATTGGGACTCCTACTCCGTCGAAAAGGGAGTGGGAGATCTGATCGACGTGGATCATTTCGTCGCCGGCTGCCCGCCGCCTCCAGATGCGTTTGCTGAGGTGATTGAGGAGGCGCGACGTGGCTGACTTGCGGACGGATGTGGCACAGGCCATCGCCGATGGGTTCACCTTTCTCGTATTCCTCACCGCGGTGGACGAGTTGGGCCGCGACGGTGGATTCCGCGTCGTGGTGCTGTTGGAGCGCCCGGGCGACGGCGAACGTCGCGAGTGTTCCCACTTGACCAGCCGGGAGGAGCCGTCGGCACCGCGGATCGACGACCTGCTGCCCGGTGCACAGTGGCTGCAACGCCAGGTGCACGACTTCTTCGGCATCACGTTCGACGACGCCGACCAGCGTCCTTTGATCCACCACGGCCAAGGACATCCGCTGCGCAAGGACTACCTGCTGAAGCCTCGTGCTGAGACTTCCTGGCCGGGTGCCTTGGAACCAGGCAGCGCGGCCCCAAGTGGCCGCAAGTTGTTGCCCGTCGGTGTTCCAGATCCCGCCATCGTCGAAAATCCCGCCGCGACGAAGGAGGACGTGGCGCTCAGCGCCACGGGCACGAGGGTGAGGATACGTCGATGATCCACGGCTCGATCCAGCTGCATGAGGAACGGTGCACGTCGTGCATGATCTGCGCCCGGGAATGCCCGACGTGGTGTATCCGCCTCACCTCCCACCAAGAGCAGTCGGTGCCCGCGCCCGGTGCCAGGCCGCGAACCCACAATGTGCTCGACACGTTCGCCATCGACTGGGCGCTGTGTATGTATTGCGGTGTCTGCATCGAGCAGTGCCCTACCGACGCGCTGACATGGGGGGATGCGCGCGTACCGGCGACGGGCCGGCTGGCCGATCTGCTGCATGACAAGGCCGGGCTCTCGCCCGATGGGGAAGGCTGATGCGCAGCTCATGGCTGCGCGACTTGCGAGCGGCAGCCAATTCTAAGGCGGTGTGGGGCGCGTTTGCTGGCTCAGTGTGCGTCCTTATGGGATCGCTCAGCCCCGCCTATCTGCCGCAAGCCTCGCCGTTTTGGAGCTGGCTGCCCCGCACGTCGCAGGGCGTGGGCGTGCTGCGCTGGGTTGGAACCGTGCTCACCATGCTGGGGATCGCACTCCTGTTTGTGGCATGGTTCCGCCTGCAACCGCGGGACCGCAGCCAGCGGGAGCGTCCACCGCTTCGTAACTGGGCGGTGCTCTCGATCGTCTGCGTACCGCTGCTCGTCGCCCCGCCCGTGTTTTCCCACGACGTCTACTCCTACGTCGCGCATGGCTGGCTGCTGCACAACGGTCTGGACCCGTATCAAGTGGGCCCTGGCGCGCTGCCAGGCTACGTCGCGGATCAGGTGTCATGGGTGTGGCGGGAGACGCCCGCACCGTACGGGCCGCTGTCGTTGCGCATCTCCCAGGGGCTGGCAACCATCGCTGGCTTTGATCCTCTGAAGGCCGCCTTGCTGCACCGCATCCCCGCCATCGTCGGCGTCGCACTGATCGGCTTCGCCGTGCCGCGCATCGCTGGCATTCTGCGCATGAACCGGGCGTTCGCGAGCTGGTTCGTATTGCTGAACCCGCTTCTCCTCATCGACTTCGTGGGCGGCGCGCACAACGATGCGCTCATGACGGGCTGCATGGTATTCGGTATCTGGCTGACGTTGCGATTTCGCGACAGGTGGTTCGCGATCCTGGTGGGTGCGGTCGCCGTCGGCGTGGGGGCATCCATCAAGCAGCCCGCAGCATTAGCAGCAGTCGCGCTTCCGTTCTTGGTGCGTCCGTGGACGTCGTGGAAGCTGCGCCCGATGCTGGATGCGGTTGGGCGCTCGTTGCTCGCACTGGGAATCTCCGTGCTCACCTTCGTCATCATCACCTTCGCGACGGGTCTGGGCTTCGGCTGGCTGCACTCCTCCGACGTGCCAGGCCAAGTAGATACCATTGCCATCGTCGTGTTGCTGGGTAGGGGAGTGCAGTCCATCTTCGATGCGGGCGGCCACGAAGCCGCCGGCGCACTGGCCTTTGAACTAATCCGCAAATCCGGCTACGTCGTGATCCTCGTCGGCATGGTGATCTTTGCGGTGAAATACCTAGGTGCTCAACCTGTCCGGTTTGTCTCCTGGGCGCTGCTGTGGTTTGCGCTGTGGGTGCCCGCGATGCACTCGTGGTACTTCCAGTGGGGTGCCGTGCTGCTGCCGATGACCCAGCCCCCGAAGAGACTGATGCGCGTGGCGATGCTGATGACGGCAGGGCTCCTGACCTTCAATGCGCTGAACTTCGGCATGCGCAACGGCCCGTGGCCGGTGATGCTCGTGTTGGTCGCCGTGATCGCATGGGGCATCTACACCCACGAGCTGAGCTTGCCGGGACGGGGCGGGCACGAGCGAGAAACAGCCGCTGAGCAAGGCGGACGAGTAGACGCCTGATGCGTCGCGTCGAAGCTAGGCTCGTTGCGTCGTCGAGAAAGGGGCAGCCATGGCCGCACGGATACAACGCCTGCCAGCTGAGGTGCGTTTCGGGGATGAATTAGCGACGCTCGCCGCGCGGGATGCGGAGCTGGGCAGGGTTGCGCCAGAGGGCTGGCGCTTGTCGGCTCCCGCCGTCGTGGAGTTTGTGCTGGGCGACGGCACAGAGATCTCGCCGAAGTTCGTCGGCTCCAGGGCCCTGGTGGAGCGCTGCGTGGTGGCGCTGGCCACGAACCGAGGCCTGATGCTCATCGGTGAACCGGGCACGGCGAAGTCGCTGCTCAGCGAGCTGCTGGCGGCGGCGGTCTCGGGCGACACGTCGCTGACCGTGCAGGGCTCGGCCGCCACCACGGAGGACGCCATCAAGTACTCGTGGAACTACGCGCTGCTCCTGGCAGAGGGGCCGACGAAGCGCGCGCTCGTGCCCGCCCCCATCCACCGCGGCATGACTGAGGGCAAGGTGGTGCGCTTTGAAGAGATCACCCGTTGCGCACCCGAGGTGCAAGACGCGCTGCTCTCGCTGCTCTCCGACCGCGTCCTCACCATCCCTGAGTTCGACGGCGACGCCCGCACCGTGCACGCCCTGCGCGGTTTCAACGTCATCGCCACCGCCAACACCCGCGATCGCGGCGTCAACGAGATGTCCGCAGCCTTGAAGCGACGGTTCAATTTCGAGACCATCGGCCCCATCCCCGACGCCGATGTCGAGGCCGCGCTCGTGCAGCGCGAAACAGACGCGTTGCTCGCGGAGGCCGGAGTCCCCGCCCGGCTGCCCCGCGACCTGACGCGGGTGATCGTCGAGGTGTTTCGCGAGCTGCGTTCTGGGCGCGCAGGCGACCAGGGCGTCGAGCGGCTGAGCAGCGCGATGTCGACGGCGGAGGCGGTGTCGACGGGGCTGGCCGCAGGCTTGGAAGCGGCGTGGTTTGGCGACGGCACGCCCGGTGGCAAGGAACTCACGTCGGCCCTTGCCGGGTCGGCGTTGAAAGACGACCTCGAAGATCGCTCGCGGCTGCGCGGCTACTACGAGCGACGCATGCAGGGGGCGAAGGACCCGATTCGCGCCCAGGCGTGGGCGCATCGCGAGCTGCTGGATTGACCGTGGCCGATCAGGTTGAGTTCTTCGGGATTCGGCACCACTCGCCGGCCGGGGCGAGGCTCGTCGCTGAGCGAATCCGCGCCGGCGACGTCCAGGCGGTGCTCGTCGAAGGGCCGAGCGAGTACAACGACTACCTGGAGGAGCTGGCGCTGCCCCACGAGCTGCCAGTGATGATCTACACCTGGGCGCCGATGCACGCGCACGCGGAACCGGGCAGCGAGCAGTGGTCCGATCGTCGCGGGGCGTTCTACCCGTTCAGCGCCTACGCGCCCGAGTGGGCGGCCGTGCGCGCCGCGCAGGAACAAGGCATTGCGCTGCAGTTCATCGACTTGCCCTGGGGCGCGCGAGCCGAGCACGCCAGCGCAGCGAACCTCTTGGCGGAACCAGCCAAACTGCAGGAATCGGCGCTGGAACCGCTGCTTCGCGAAGTGGGCGTCGACGACGTCGATGCCCTGATCGACGAGCTCCTGGAACTCGATCCCGAGCTCGGCATGGATGACTATCGCGCCCGAATCGAACGCCTCGGGGAGTTGCTTAGAAACGCCAGCGACGAAACGCTGCGGCGCGAGCGCTACATGGCCTCCCGCATCCGCGAGGCCGAGGAACACGCGTCGGGGACGGTGCTCGTCGTGTGCGGAGCAGCGCACATCTCCGGGCTGCGGCACTGCCTGACCGCCGGGTTCGAGCCCGTTGCCCGCTGGGAATCACCCGACGACGAACGCTACGGCGTCGCGCTCACCCCGACGTCGTACGCCGCCCTCGACGCGCTCACCGGCTACGACGCCGGGCAGCGCAACCCCGGATTCTACGAGGCGCTCTACGCCGACCGATGTGCCGGGCGCACGGGAACCGCGGAGCGGCTGTTGCAGGACATTGCCGTGGGGCTTCGTGACTCGAAGCAGCGGATCTCCGTCGCCGACCTCATTGCCGTCTCCACCACCGCGCAGGCGCTTGCCGCGCTCCGCGGGCATGGCGAGGTGTGGCGCACGGATCTCGTCGACGGGGTCATCAGCGCGCTGGTGAAGGACGACGACGGCGCCGCCCACCCGCTCGTCGCGAGAGTGCACGAGATTCTGCGCGGCACCCGTGTGGGGCAGCTCGCGCCCGGCACGCGTCGCCCGCCGCTGGTGGTGGAGCTCGTCGCAGACTTGGAGGCTCTGGGGCTCACCCCTCACCCGAAGGAGCGCATTGCGAAGGTCGACCTCACGAGCGACGACGGCCTTCGCGGCTCCAGGCTGCTCCACAGCCTCGTGGCGCTGGACGTGCGGGTAGGCGCCCTGGTGCGGAGCGCGGATGCTGATGGCGTGGAGCACTGGCGGCTGTGGTGGACCCCCGAATACGAGAGCTCGCTCGTCGAAGCCTCCAGGTTCGGCGGCACCCGCGACGAGGCAGTGACGACGCGGTTACTCGCCGACGCCGTGGACATCGTCGACGATCCTCGCGCCGCCGCTGAACTCATGCTCCGCGCGGCACTGTGCGGGGTGGACGACCTCGGCAGGGCCCTGCAAGCCCGCACCGAGACCTTGTTCGCCACCACGGGCAACATCGGCGGACTCGGCGACGCGCTGCATTCGCTGCTGCGCCTCTACCGCTACGACGCGCTGTGGCAGACCACCGGACGAGCCGACCTCGGCGCGCTCATCACCGTCGCTTTCGAACGCCTCGCCATGCTCGTGGAACGCGTCGGGCCCCTTCCCGACGCGCCGTCGACAGACCCCGTCGTAGCGGCCATCCGCAGCGGCGTTGACGTCATCGAGCGCTGCCAGGACTTGCCGCTGGCGCGTGCAGCGTGGCGACGAGCGCTGCATCACATCAGCGACTCGCCAGACCAGGCGGCGGCGCTGCGCGGCGCCGGCACCGGCGCCCAGTGGTTGCTGGATGGGGAGGATGACGAGGCCCTCGCCACGTCGATCACGCTGCTGGCGAACCCGGCGGAGCTGGGCGACTTCGTGTTTGGGCTGCTCACCGTGGCGAGAGAAGCCGCCACTCGCAGGAGCGAATTCGTGGGGGCTCTCGACGCGGCGGTGACGAGCTTCCACGACGACGACTTCCTCGCGGCGCTGCCGGGGCTGCGTCGTGCCTTCTCCGCGTATCCGCCACGCGAGCGCGCCCAGATCGCTAGTCAGCTGCTGGGTGAGCAGGGCCACGACGTGCTGCGCCGATTCGAGGGATCCTCCGACGACGTGATGGCGGTGGCCAGCTTCGAGGAAACGCTGCTTCGTCACGTCCGCGGCTTCTTGGGAGAGGAGACCTGGTGAGCGACGCACGCGCCGTCCGTTGGCGGCTCATCCTGGGGGACGGATCCGAGAAGCTCGGCGAGCTGTCGGGGGTCGACGCCCGCCGTGCGGCGTCGCTGGACTTCCTCTACGACAGGGAGACGGTGGATCTCCTGGGCGGCGACGGGCCGTCTGAGCTCACGGTGCCCACCTGGATCAACGAAATCAGCGAGCTGTTCCCGCGGGCGGTGCAGGAACGCATCCAGACCGACGCGCTGGAGCGCTACGGGCTGAGCGAGCTCGTGACCGACCCGGATGTGCTCGAGCGCATCGAGCCCTCCGAGACCCTGCTGAGGGCAGTGCTCTCGACGAAGCACCTCATGAACCAGGAGGTGCTCGCCGCAGCGAAGCAGATTGTGCGCAAGGTGGTGCAGCAACTCGTCGAGCTCTTCGCCACCGACGTGCGCCGCGCGGTGACGGGCCGCCTGGAGCCGCATCGTCGAAGCCGGCACAAGGTGGCCACCAACTTTGATCCGGTGGCGACGATCCGCGCCAACCTCAAACGGTGGTCGCCGGAGCTCGGCAAACTCGTCATCGCCGACCCGGTGTTCGTGTCGCGCACGAAGCGTCATTCGGAGCGCTGGCAGATCATCATCGCGGTCGACCAGTCGGGCTCCATGCTGGACTCCGTGATCCACTCGGCGGTGACCGCGTCGATCTTCCACGGCATACCGGCGCTGCGCAGCCACCTCCTCGCCTTTGATACCGAGGTGGTGGATCTCAGCAGCGAAGTGATCGACCCCGTCGAGACGCTCATGCAGGTGCAGCTGGGCGGCGGCACCGACATTCACCGAGCTGTGCGCTACGCCGAGCAGCTCGTCGACACCCCGCGGCGGGCGATGGTGGTGGTCGTGACCGACCTGTACGAGGGCGGCTCCGTGTTCCAGCTCAAGGCAGCGGTGCGCAGGCTCGTCAGCGAGGGCGCGCGGGTGCTCATCCTCGGCGCGCTCGATGCGTCGGGCACGGCGTCGTACGACATGACGCTCGGCCGGGAGCTCGCGGAGCTCGGCGCGCACGTGGGCGTGATGACGCCGTTCGAGCTGGCAGCCTGGGTGGGGGAGGCCATGCGATGATCCGCGACGACTTGCTCCAGCTCACCGAGAACGTGCTGGTGGATCTCACCAACAAGGGCACGGTCCGGCGCGCGCTCAAAGAGTTGGATGGGTTCGACGGCACGATCGAGGCGCGCGATGACGGCACCGTCGTCGTGACGGCCGACGACGCCACCCGCTGCGAGCTGTTGGCCGACAAGCCGTTCGGCGACTGGCCGTGTACCTGCCTGGCAGGTACTGAGTGCAGGCACCTGGTGCGCGCGGTTCTGGCCTATCAGCGCTGGGCGCACACGCAGAACAACGACGAACAATCCCACCAGCCCGAGACGGAACCCGCTGCGCCGTTCGACCCCGGCAGCATCACCGACGGGGCCCTGGACGCAGCGCTCGGGCGGCTCCAGACGCAGGCGCAGGCGCTGGTGGCCGACGGGCTCCTCGCGCAGGTGGGCGTGAGCAACGACATCGCGGTGGTGCGCCTGCATCACCCCGTGGCGGTGACCGTGCGCTTCCTGGCTGGCGACGATCTCCGCTACGTGCGCTGCACCTGCGCTGACCCCGACCCATGCGTCCACGTCGCGCTCGCCGTCGAAGCCGCGCGGGGCGCGCCTTTTGGAGAGACCGGGCTGCGTCAGCTCCCAGGCGACGGGTGGAAACCCGACGAAGCCCTGCTGACGCGCATCGTCGCGCAGATCGACGCTCTGCTCCAGGTGGGCGTCGAGGCTGGCGGGAGCGCACTGCGGGCAGGATGGCAGCGGCTCGGTGCGCAGCTGCAGCAGGCGGAGATGCCTCACCTGGCAGCGCTCGTCGACGAATTGGTGCAGGAACAGGAACGCCACGCGTCGCGCAGCGTGCAGTTTGATCCGACGAGGCTCGTCAGGCTGCTCGGTGAGCTGCTGGCGCGGGCCGAGAGCCTCCGAGGCGGGTTTGAGGAGCGCATTCCCGACCGGCTCGTCGCCGGCTCTGCCGCCCGTGAGGTGGAGGTATCGCGCGCCAAACTCATAGGGCTCGGCTGCCAGGTGGTCGAGGGCGCTGGCTGGCGTGAGGTGATCGCGCACGTCGTCGATGCCCGCAGCGGGGCACCCATGCGGGTGCGAAAGCGCGTCGAGGATGACACGTCCAGCCCGGCGGAGCTTGCCCGGCGCCTCGTCGGCAGCGTCTCGCTCGCGCAATGGGGCGGCGGGCAAGTGCTCGTGCAAGGCGGGAGACGCGATGGGTGGGGCAACTTTCTGCCCGGCCGCCGCCGCGCGACGCCCATGCCCGCTCCCGCGCTGGGGGAGTTGTCCCCGCCCTACCTGGCTGATTCGCTGGGCGCCTTGGCTGAGCAACAGACGAGGCTGCCAGCCATCCTCGACGACCGCGCAGCGGGCACCGGGCTCGCTGTGGTGCGGTGCACCCGGGTCGTCGACTTCGGGTTCAATCCCGTCACCGCCGCATTCGTCGCTTCGCTGGAGGACAGCGACGGCGCCCTAGCGCGCTTGCAGCTTCCCACCGCCGGGGCCAGTTCCGACGGTGCCTCCGCACTCGCGGCGTGGTGCGACGTGGTGGGCGCCGACGTGCTCGACGAGTGCTTCGTCGCCGGCGTATGGCGGTGGGGCGGCGGGGGCGTCACCGTGGAACCGACGCTCGTGAGCGCCGGCAACCGGAGCTTGCAGCCGCAGATCGCCGACGCGGTGCCCGGCTGGAACGTGCCAACCTCCGATGCGACGAAGCGCCCGCTCACCAGCCCCGCCGCGCTCCTGTCGGCGTCGGACGAGCTGTTGGGCATCGCCCTGCTCGCGGGGCTCGACAGGCTCGAGCGAGACCCTCGAATCTTCGACGAGTTCACCCGCCGCGCCCGCGACGTCGGATCGTCGCTCATCGCCGGCCTCGCCGAGCGTCACGACGCGCAGGCACTTCGTCGGCTGCTCCTGGCGAGCGCGTTTGGGAGGACGCTGGTTTGACAGAAACTGCACCAGCCGTGCCGTAAGCTTCTGGCATGCAGCGACGTCTGATATGCACTGAAGGTACCTCGGACAAGTTCTGGTACATCGATCAGGTGGGGGAGCAGGTCACGGTGGTCTACGGGCGACGTGGCACCGCCGGCACCACGAAGACCAAGGCCTACCCCTCCGAAGAGAAGGCCCTTGCCGACGCGGAGAAGCAGGTGGCCGCGAAGCTGAACAAGGGATACGTCGACGAGGAGGATCCCATCGAGGGCCCGCTCACGCCGTCGGCGGAGATCACGGACACGTCGGCGCCGAAGCCAACCGCCAAGCGCAACGCGCCGGAGCCCGCAGAGAACGCCCAGGCCCCGGCAGCCCCCGTAGCTCCGGCAGGCGATGCAGCAGACCTCGGCCTGGAGCTGTTCTGGTGGGAGCGCGGCTGGGATCTGTCGGCTGATCTCGAACAGCTGCAAGACACGTCGCCCTTCAACCCCGACGAGGCTGCCGCTCGCGCCGAGCAGATATGCGAATGGGTGCGAGACCCAAACAAGTACGCCAGCTACTGGGAGCTCTCAGGCGAGCCCTTCGACGGTTACCCCAGCGCCGAGTGCGCCACGTGGTGGTCTGAGTTCTTCCTCGACACGGCGGTCTTGGGGAAGAACCCGAATCAGCGGCAGAAATCGTACATGGAACCTCCCGAGGGGCTGTGCCTCATCCTCGATCAGGCCTTGGGCAAGCAGCCCCTGCTTGCGCACGCGCAGAAGCTCAACGAAGGCGTGAATGGCCCGCCCGGCGCACGAAGGCGAGATGGTGACGAGACGTTTACCATGCGGGTGCTGGCGCTGCGCGCGATCTGGAACTTCATCCCCGAAGTAGAGAAGCAGGAGCTTGCCGACGCGCTGCGAGGGCCGCTCGTTTCCCCGCAGCGTCAGTCGTATCACCCCATCGGATTGCGGATGTTCTTCGCGCGGCTCCTCGGCGGGCGAGAAGACGACATTCGAGCCAGCCTCGACGAGCTTCCGGACGGCGCGCTGGGCGGGCTGTACACCGTTACCGCCATGTTCCCGTTGCTGTATGCCACGCCCGAGGAGCGCCTCCGGCACGCCAAACGCCTGGGAGCCCGCTATGGCAACGACCAGTATGAAGCCCTGGCGTGGGTGATCAACGTCGGGCCGCTCGGGTTCTCGAAACTCGCCTCAGACCTCGACGAGTATGGCAAGGACGACGCGCACGCCACCCTGCGGCTCCTCACGTCCAGACTGCACGGCCCGGCCGCGGTGCCGCTGTTCCTCGAAATCGCCAACACTCGGCACGCCGCTGCAGCTGAGGCCTGGCTGGAGGGTCACCTCGAGCAAGTACTCGCAGCCGACCTCAGCGTGCCGCAGGGCGCCGGCATCGCTCGACTGCTACGTCCCCTGCCCACCGAGCAGCTGCAACGCATCGTCGAAGAGGCCTCCGGCGGTGTGCGCCACGTGGCTCAGGAAGTGCTCGAGGAATCCTCCCTGAGCGCGTTCGACCCGCAGGCCCCGTGGTGGCAGGACGCGGTGGAGACCGTGACCATGCCGAAGCGGCTTCCCAAGTACCTAAACGTTGCGGGGCTGCCCCCGATCGTCGTCGACGGCGCAAAGCTGGGCGAGGAAGAAGCCCGGTTCGTCATCGGGGCGATGCAGGCCGACGACCGCGACCAGCCGCTCTTGGCAGCGCTGCGGGAGCACGCCTCCGTGCGCCACCGCGACGCCTTCGCCGTCGCTTTGCTGGACCTGTGGCTAGCGAACGGGGCCCCGTCGAAAGACAAGTGGCTCATGACCGGCGCGGGGTGCGTCGGCGACGAACGGTTCGTGCACCACTTGACGCCGATGATCCGCGAATGGCCAGGTGTGTCGCAGCACAAGCGGGCGGTCACCGGGCTGGATGCGCTGCGCAACGTCGGCACCGACGTGGCGCTGCAGCAGATCGCAGGTATCGCAGCCAAGGTGAAATTCGCCGCCATCAAGAAGCGCGCTGGCGAAGCGATGAACGAGATCGCGGAGCAGATGGGCTTCACCCGCGACCAGCTGGAAGATCGCATCATCCCCGACGGTGGCCTCGACGAGCGCGGTACGCGCGAGTTCACCTTCGGGCCGAGGCGATTCCTCGCCAGCGTGACTCCGGAGTGCAAGGTCGTGGTGCGCCTCATCGGCGACGACGGGCGCCCCACCGGCAAGCCCCGCACATCGTTGCCGAAGCCCAACCAGTCCGACGACGCGGAGCTCGCGGAGGACGCGAAGGCAGAGTTCACGGCGCTGAAGAAGACGGTCACCGGGCTGGCGAAGATCCAGAACAAGCGATTCGAGAACGCGATGATCTCCGGCAGGCGCTGGGAAGCAGCCGATTTCGAAACCTACCTCGCGCCCCACCCGCTCCTGCGTGGGCTGTTGTCGTCGGTGGTGTGGAGCGTCTACGACGGCGACAGCCGTGTCGGATTGGGACGCATCGACGAGGACGGCACGCTCGTCGATATCGACGACGAACCCGTGGCACTCGACGGGCGAACGCTTGGCATCGTGCATCCGGTGGATCTCTCGGAAGCGGAGCGCTCCAGCTGGGCGTCGGTGCAAGCCGACTACGAGCTGGTGGAGGCCTTCCCGCAGCTTTCCAGGCAGGTCTTCACGCTGCCTTCAGATCAGGGTGACGATCTGGTTCTGCACGGTCTGCCAGAAGGGGCATTCCCGGCTGGCAAGCTCATTGGCGGATTCTCGAAGTTCGACTGGAGTCGAGGTGAACCACTCGACGCGGGCGTGTACGTGTTGTTCGGGAAGTACTTCCACGCCGCAGACGTCACCGCCGTGATCCAGTTCGACCCCGGCATGTGGGTGGGCGGTTCGCCCGCAGAGCAGGAGGACCAGGCATTCAAGTGCGCCTACCTCCTCGCAGGGGAACACGACCCGGGCATCCTTGACTACGGCGTGGACCCGAGGCACAAGTCGAGACGCGACTTCTTCTCCGAGATGCGCCACGTGCCATGGACGGCCGTGCCGAGGTCGGTGGTAAGCGAGGTGCTCGCCACCATCAACCACATGGTGAGCTGAGCGTTACCTCACAGCGCGTAGTCGACGATCTTCCGCCGCTCAGACTGACCGGAACGCTGACCGTCGCCGGGCCGAACTGCCCCTGCGGCTTCCCTACACTTGGGGCATGCAGCGACGTCTCACGTTCACCGAAGGCACCTCCGACAAGTTCTGGCACATCGACCAGATGGGGGACACCGTCACCGTCTGCTACGGCCGACGCGGCACTGCGGGCCAAACCAAGACCAAGCAGTACGCCTCCGAGGCGAAGGCCGCGGAGGACGCCGAGAAGCAGGTGGCCGCGAAGCTGAAGAAGGGCTACACCGACGACGACTCCGCCGGCTCCCAGGCGCTCGCCCCGGCCGCCGACGTGACCAGCGCCGACGCGCCGCCGAAGTCGCGCGCGGCAAATGCCTCCGCCGCGCAGCCCGAGGCCGAGGCGCAGCCCGCATCGGAGCCCGACACCGTCGCCGTCGCGGGGATCCCCGACGGCGACCCGCAGGACCTCGGGCTGCAGATCGACTGGATCGACCAGTGCCTCGACCTCACGCACGAGATCAAGGTCGTCCGCGACGAGCGCCCCTTCGACCCCCAGACGGAGCTCGAGCGGGCCCGGCGGATTGCCCGGTGGGAGGTCCACAACTACGGCAGGCCGGGTTGGCAGTTTAGTGAGCCCGTGCTTGACGGCATCCCGAGCCGCGAGCGTGCGGCGTGGTGGCTCGCGTACCTCTCGGACCCGGACAACACAGATCTCCCACCGTACGGTCCGGCGTGGATGCGCCGCCACGTTGCACCGGGAGGGCCGCTTGCGGTGTTGCTGCAGGCGCTGTCCGGGACGGAGATGCTCGCTGCGCAGAGTGCGGAGCTCGACTCCGGCGAAGAGTGGGTCGGACAGGGCTACGGGAATGACTACGCGAGTCGCGGGCTCGAATGGCTCGCGCTGCGTCTTTGCTGGGACGACATCGACGAGGCCAGCCGCGTCGAACTCGCGCGATCCGTCGACGCGAGGTGGTGGCTGCACGGCACCGTCACGGAGGCCGAGTGGCTCCGTCTGGCGTACTTCTCGGCGGTGCTCGGCACGCATGCCGACGATGTCCAGAAGGTGCTCGACGAGCTCGAGGACGGCTTCCTGGCGCCTGTCTCTGCGCTGCGTGTCGGTCAGGGCATCTGCCTGTTCGCGCCCACCGTCGAGGAGCGGATCAGGCTCGCCAAGCGACTGAAGGCGCACTTCGCACACTCCCCGACGGTGTCACTCGCCTGGCTGCTGAACACCGGCGCCGCGGGCCTGCCGGCGCTCGTCGACCAACTGAAGGAGGTCGGCAAGGACGAGGCGCGCGCGACCCTGGACCTGCTGACGACGCGCCTGCGCGGCCCTGGTGCGGTGATCGGCTTCGTGCGGCTGCTCGACAGCCGCCATGCGCCGACGGCGCTCGCCTGGCTGCAGGATCACCGGCCGCTGGTGTATGCGGCCCAGCTCTCGGCCGCGGACGCCGCGCCGCTGGTCGTTGTGCTCCGGGCCGCGCCGGTCGACGAGCTGCGGGCCGTCGTCGGGCAGACCTCCGGGGGCGTTCGGCAGGTGATCGAGGAAGTGCTCGCGGAGTACGATCTTGCGTCGTTCGATCCGTCGACGCCCTGGTGGGCCGAGGCGGCCGCCGGCATCAAGGTTGGGCGCCTGCCGAAGGGCCTCGTCGACGCGCTGCCGCCGGTCGTCGTAGAGGAGGGCCACCGCCTCGCAGACGCGGAGGTCCAGGTCCTGCTGACCGCGCTGATGAGCGCCGACCGCGACCACCCGCTGCTGGCCGCATTCCGCGAGCACGTCCCGGCACGGGCGCGCGACCGCGTCGCGATCGCGCTGCTGGACACGTGGCTGGCGCGAGGGGCGTCGTCGAAGGAGCAGTGGCTCATGGTGGGCACCGGCTGCATCGCCAGCGACGGGTTCGTCCACCACCTCACGCCGGTGGTCCGCGAATGGCCTGGTGTGTCGCAGCACAAGCGGGCGGTGCATGGGTTGACGGCGTTGCGCAACGTGGGTTCGGAAGTGGCTTTGCAAGCGATTGCGGGTATCGCCGCCAAGGTGAAGTATGCGGCCATCAAGAAGCGCGCTGGCGAGGCGATGGACGAGATCGCGGAGCAGATGGGTTTCACCCGCGACCAGCTGGAGGACCGCATCATCCCTGACGGTGGTCTCGATGAGCGTGGTACGCGCGAGTTCAGCTTCGGGGCGAGGCGGTTCCTTGCCAGCGTGACTCCCGAGTGCAAGGTCGTGGTGCGCCTCATCGGCGACGACGGGCGCCCTACCGGGAAGCCCCGCACCGCGTTGCCGAAGCCCAATCAGTCCGACGACGCGCAACTCGCCGCGGATGCCAACGACGAGTTCAAGGTGCTGAAGAAGACGGTCACCGGGCTGGCGAAGATCCAGAAGCAGCGTTTCGAGCAGGCGATGGTCGGGGGCCGGCGGTGGAGCGCCGACGAGTTCGTGCAGTATCTCGCGCCACACCCGCTGCTGCGTGGGCTGTTGTCGTCGGTGATCTGGGGCGTGCTCGACGGCGAGAGCCGCGTCGGATTGGGGCGCATCGACGAGGACGGCACGCTCGTCGACCTCGACGACGAGCCGATCGACGTCACGGGCCGCACCCTCTGCATCGTGCACCCCGTCGATCTCTCCGACGACGAGATCTCCAGATGGGGCGAGGTGCAGGCCGACTACGAGCTGGTCGAGGCATTCCCGCAGCTCTCCCGACAGCGGTACGCGCTGCCTGCGGATCAGGGTGATGACCTCGCGCTGCACGGCGCGCCGACGGGCAAGGTCGAGGCGGGCCGGCTCATCGGGGCGTGCACCAAGTACGGGTGGCGCAGGGGCGCCGCGCTGGACGCGGGCGTGTACGCGCTGTTCGGACAGTACTTCGTCGCCGGCGACGTGACGGCCGTGATCGAGTTCGAGGACGGCATGTGGATGGGGCCGATCAGCGAGCAGAACGAGCAGACGATCACGTCGGTCTACCTGCTGCGCGGCGAGCGCGATCCGCAGGATCTCGACTACCCGGCGAACCTCGGTCACAAGACGCCGACGTACCTCGGATCGACCGAGTACGTGCCGTGGTCCAAGGCGCCGCGGGCCGTCATCAGCGAAGTGCTGGCCACCCTCAACGCGATGGCGGGATGAGGCACGGCCAGGTCAGAGGTCGTAGTCGACGATCACCGGCGCGTGGTCGCTCATGCGCGCGTCGTAGCTGGCTTCGCGGGCGGTGCGGGCAGCCGTCGCCACCTTCGCGAGGCCGGGGGAGGCCAGGTGGTAGTCGATCCGCCAGCCGGCGTCGTTGGTGAACGCCTGGCCGCGCCAGCTCCACCAGGAGTACGGCCCGTCGACGTCGCCTGCCAGTTGGCGCTGCACGTCGACGAGTGTGCGCGGCCCCAGCACTGAGGCGATCCAGTCGCGCTCTTCTGGTAGGAAGCCCTCCGATTTCTGGTTGCTGCGCCAGTTCTTGATGTCCAGCTTGCTGCGGGCGATGTTGAAGTCGCCGACGATGAGGAACTCGCGGCCTTGCTGGGCTGAGTCGCGACGAGACGCGGTGAGCTGCCGCGCCAGGCCGCGCAGGAAGCGCATCTTGAACTGGTACTTCGGCTCGTCCTCGCCGTCGTAGGGAAACGCCGAGCCCTTGGGCAGATACAGGGAGGCCACGCGCAGTGGCGCGTCGGCGAGGTCGACCTCCAGGTAGCGCCCGTGCGTGGCGGCTGGTTGGAGGTCGCGTCCGCCGGTGGCCTCCGTCGGGATGTCCTGCAGCTCACCTGCCGCGACGACGTGGGCGCTGCCGCCGTGAATGGTGCGCACGGCGGCGGGGGGCTGGCGAGTCAAGATGGCCACACCGTTGCGCCCCGCCAGCTGGCCCAGCTCCAGCGTGGCGTGCCAGCCGTCGAACGCGTCGAGCGGCAGATCTTTGGCCCGGCAACGCACCTCCTGGAGGCACACGACGTCGGCGCCCTCCGACGCCCAAAACTCCTTGAAACCGCGCTTCATCGTCGCGCGGATGCCGTTCACATTGTGGGTGCCGATTCGCATGGGGCGAGCTTACCGAGCGCCTCAGCGGTAGTTCACGAACTGGGTGGCGAAGTCGTAGTCCTGGTCGCGGATGAGCTTCTGCACGGCCTGGAGGTCGTCGCGCTTCTTCGACGAGATGCGCAGCTCGTCGCCCTGAATCTGCGCCTTGACGCCCTTCGGCCCCTCGTCGCGGATCAGCTTGGAGATCTTCTTGGCGTTCTCCTGTGAGATGCCTTCCTCCATGTGGGCGCTGATCTTCCACACCTTGCCCGACGAGCGCGGCTCGTCGTCCTTCAGGGCCTTGAGGCTCACGCCGCGGCGTGCCAGCTTGGACTGGAACACGTCGAGCACCGCCTTGACGCGCTCCTCGGTGGAGGCTTCCAT
This sequence comes from Propionibacteriaceae bacterium, assembly GCA_032576855.1. Lineage (GTDB taxonomy): Bacteria > Actinomycetota > Actinomycetes > Propionibacteriales > Propionibacteriaceae > Arachnia. The sequence goes on along the minus strand of JAWFWL010000001.1, from coordinate 180,741 downwards.
CTCGATGCTCTCGCCTGCCCACGCGATAGAGGCGCCGGTGTCACGGAAGTCGAAGCGGGTGCGGACCTCCTTGGCCGCCTGGTTGATGGCGTTGTCGACCTCCTGGCGGTCGACCTTGCTCACGACGTCGAATGAACTGTCTGCTGCCATTGATGTTCCTCCTCAATGCTTATTACTCAATAGCCTATGCGTGAGACGACGCGTGTGGCGGGTAACCCGCAAGCGTGAGTGTTCCTTGGTCGGAGCGACGTTGTTTTGCCGGGGCTGCAAGGCAAGTGCTAGCCTTGCCAGGCGCATTGCGCACGGCAGGTTGCCCGAGTGGCCAAAGGGAGCGGTCTGTAAAACCGTCGGTTCGCCTACGTTGGTTCGAATCCAACACCTGCCACCAGACCCCGAGTCGGATGGGCTCGGGGTCTTGCATTTGTAGAGGTGGCTGAAACTTCAGTAGTCGATCCGTCTCGCCGATTTGGTGCGGTGGAGCCGGCTCGTGTAAGTTTGACCCTCGCTAGCCCTCATAGCTCAGTGGTAGAGCGCATCCTTGGTAAGGATGAGGTCCGCAGTTCGACTCTGCGTGAGGGCTCGGTTCCTTCGGAAACGCGGGAACACCTGACGGGGTAGCTCAGTCGGTAGAGCAAGCGGCTCATAATCGCTGTGTCGCGGGTTCAAGTCCCGCTCTCGTCACCACAGCCGACATAGAAAAACAGCGCAGCACGCGCAGAGTCAAGGAGACATCATGGCCAAGAAGGGCGCGGACGTTCGTCCGAAGATCACGCTTGCCTGCACTGAGTGCAAGGAGCGCAACTACATCACCAAGAAGAACCGACGTAACACGCCGGATCGCCTGGAAATGAAGAAGTTCTGCCCGCGCTGCAGGACGCACCAGGTTCACCGCGAAACCCGCTAAAGGTTCGCTCAAGTCTTTGCCGAAAACGACCGCCACGTGGCGGTCGTTTTCTTATTCCCGCGCTAGCCTTGCCGCATGCCCATCACAGCCGAGCACGCGGATCTGACGCTGCCCAAGCCACCGCCGTACGAGGTGAGCCGAGCCAAAATCGCTGAGTTTGCCAAGGCGCTCGGCGACGAGAATCCAGCCTACTTCGGTGAGCGCCCCGTCGCGCCTCCCACCTTCGCGGCCGTCATCGCCGCGCAAGCCTGGGATGCGCTTTTTGACGACCCGCGCTTTGGTCTGTCACTGAACCGCACCATCCACGCAGACCAGCGCTTCGACTTTCTCAGGCCTCTGCGCGCGGGAGACGTCGTCGACGCCGAACTGCGCATCGAGAAGGTGAGAAATCGCGGAAATATCGACATGGTGACTGTTGCGGTGGAGCTCACCGTCGGTGGGGAAGCCTGCGCAGTGGCGCGCTCCACGCTGATGCATACCCGAGAGGAGACAGCATGAACGTCGGTGATTCTCGCGAGCTTCGCGTGCCCATCACCCGCCAAGCCGTGGTGCGCTACAGCGGCGCGTCGACAGACTTTAACGAGATCCACTTCTCCGACCGCAAGGCCAAGGCGCTAGGGCTGCCCGGTGTGCTCGCACACGGCATGTGGACCATGGGTGCCGGGCTGCGCGTCGTCACCGACTGGGTGGGGGACCCGTCGCGCGTCATCAGCTACGCCACTCGGTTCACAAAGCCCGTCGTGGTGCCAGACACCGACGAGGGCACCGAGGTGGTCTACACCGCCACGGTGAAGACCGTCGAGGAAGGCCGCGCCACACTGGCGCTCACCGCAACCTGCGGAGACGATGCCGTGCTGGGCGCCGCGAAGGTGGAGGTGCATCTTGACTGAATGCCACATGACGACGGTCTCCCGCGCGCCGCGTGCTGTGGACGGATCCGGCAGCCCGCTGCTCGCCGAGCACACCACCATGCGGGTGGGCGGCCCGGCGCAGCGCTTCGCCCGCGCGAACACTCCCGACGACGTCGCGCGCATCGTGGGGGATGCCGATGATCAGGGGACGCCCGTGCTGATTCTGGGCGGTGGGTCGAACGTGCTCGTCGCCGATGAGGGGTTCGACGGGCTGGTGGTGCAGATGGGAATCACCGGAGTTCGAGGAACGGTGTCGGACTGCGGGGGAGCGGTCATCACCGTCGGCGCGGGCGAGGTCTGGGACGACTTCGTGGCGTACGCCGTCGAACAAGAATGGGTCGGGCCGGAAGCCCTGTCTGGCATTCCCGGCAGTGTTGGCGCAACCCCCATTCAAAACGTCGGCGCCTACGGCGTGGAGGTGCGCGAGTTCATCTACCAGGTGCGTACCTGGGACAGAAAGACGAAGCAGTTCCGCACGTTTCCTGCCGCGGATTGCGAGTTTGGCTACCGGGACTCCGTCTTCAAACAGAACCCTGGCCGATGGGTCGTCGTCGAAGTCACGTTCCAATTCAAGCTTGGGAACCTGTCGTCGCCCATCCGTTATGCCGAGCTCGCAAAGCGGCTCGACGTGCAGGCCGGGGAGCGCGCCGACTCGACGAAGGTGCGTGAGACGGTCCTCGCCATCCGCGCGGGCAAGGGGATGGTGCTCGACGACGCAGACCACGACACGTGGTCTGCCGGAAGCTTCTTCACCAACCCCATCGTCGACGAAGCCACCGCGGCCACACTGCCCGACGACGCCCCGCGCTTTCCCACACCAGACGGAAGGGTGAAAACCAGCGCGGCATGGCTCATTCAGCATTCAGGATTCGACAAGGGGTTCCGCATGGGCAATGCGGGGCTTTCGACGAAGCACGTCCTCGCGCTCACGAATAGGGGCGGCGCCACCGCGACGGAGCTCGTCGCGCTGGCCAGCCATGTGCGTGACGGTGTCGAGGCGCGCATGGGTATTCGGCTGGAACCTGAAGTGAACCTCGTCGGAACAACCCTCAAGTAACACACCCTCAACCTCAAGTTGAGAGACTTCCCAGCGCGGCGGATGCACAACTAGCCTCTCGTTCGACTCGTCGAATGGAGGGTGCATGCGTGCGCTACGGATGCTGCTGGCAATGGTCGTGACTGCCGGGTTGGCGCTGGGGACGGTGATGGCCCCAGCCGCGCAGGCCAGCAGGCAGCGTGACTTCATCGCGTCGCTGGTGAAGCCCGCGCAGGAGAATCAGCGGCTCACGGGCGTGCCCGCGTCCGTCGCTATCGGCATGGCTGCGCTTGAGACGGGGTGGGGCCGCTCGTCGATGGCGAAAGACCCGGTGAACACGCTGTTCAACATCAAGTGCAGCAAGAAGAAGTCGAAGTACCAGAAGGGCTGCAAGGATTTCTCCAGCTACGAGTACCGCAAGGACGGCACCCGTTACCTGATGGTTTCCAGCTTCCGCACCTACGCCAACACGGGTGACTCCATCAAGGACTTCGGCCAGTTTCTTCGGTCGCTCAGCCGCTACCGTAAGGCGTTCGACTACCCGAATAACCCTGACCAGTTCGTTCGTGAGGTGCGCAGGGGCGGCTACGCCACCGATCCGCGGTATGCGGACCTGGTCATCGGCATCATGAAGTCGTACAACCTCTACCAATATGACGTTGGCGGAAGGCAAACGCCGCCGTCTCGGGGGCTTCCGGTGTCGAGCCGCGAATACGTTCCGCAGGGCTACGGTGCTGTGTCCACGAATGTGACCACGCTGCAGCGGCTCATGAATGCACGCATGGGCCGCAAGATCCCCCTCACCGGCTACTACGGTTGGGAAACGCAAGAAGCCGTCGCGGATTATCAAGCCCAAAAGATGAAGGCCTCGATGATCAGCGGCATCACCGACGCTGCCACCTGGAAACACTTGGCGCCGACGCTTCGAGAAGGGGACAGCGGCGCACTGGTGACCGCGCTGCAGAAAGAGCTGCAGTACTCCGGCTACAAGAGTCTGGCCATTGACGGCAAATTCGGGACACAGACGAAGAATGCCGTCCTCGATTTCCAGCGTCGACACAAGCTCCCCGCTACCGGGGTTGTCGCAACGATGACCTGGGGTCGCTTGCTCGGCATGTAGGCGCCCTTCGTTCGATTGCCGCCACAGCAAAACTTCAAAACTCGCCAACAGTGCACATCGTCACGCGGCAGGGCCGCGGGAGGCAGCTCGCTGATGGCGAGTTTTGAAGTTTGGGCAGGGTTGAGCACCTGAGTCGCCACTCAGTACAGTCCTGATGCGTGGCAGCCCAAGAAGCGACGAAACCTCGAGGCCGTGGTGCACTGCTGAGGCTTTGGCAGTATGCCAAGCCGTATTGGAAGACCTTTGCGCTGATTTTCATCCTCACGCCCATCGGCGTGTTGATGTCGGTTGCCATCCCGCTGCTGCTGGGGCGCACTGTCGACGGGCCGATCGCGCACGGCGATCTGCGCGGGGTCATTCTCAGCGCCCTACTCATCCTTCTCGCAGGCTGCGTCGACTCCGGAGTGAACCTGCTCCGTCGCTGGCTGATGTCCAACGTGACCAGCCACATCGAAGCCTCCATCCGCTTCGACCTCTTCGACAAACTGCAAGCCCTCCAGATGGGCTTCCACAAGCGCTGGGAATCCGGCCAGCTGTTGAGTCGGATCATGAGCGATCTTGGTGTGCTTCGTCGGTTCATGTCGTTCGGGCTGCTCATGCTGCTGCTGGATTCGCTGCGCATCGTCGTCGTGCTGACCATCATGGTGACGATGTACTGGCAGCTCGGTCTGGTCGTGCTCGCGCTGGTGGTGCCCGTCGTCTTTGTGACCTGGGGCTTGGTCACTAAGTCGTCCCGTATCTCGCGCGAGGTCCAAGACGCTACCGGCGACGTGGCCAGCCTCGCTGAGGAATCCCTGCACGGAGTGCGGGTGATCCGCTCGTTCGGGCGAGTGAAGTTCGCCTTCGACAAATTCGACGGCGGCGCGGTCAAGCTGAGAAACCTCGGCGTCAAGCGGATGAACCTGGCGTCCGTGCTGTGGACGCTGCTCGAGGTATTCCCCAACGCGCTGCTGGTGCTCATCTCAGGCGGCGCCGCCTATGCTGCCGCCGCGGGGCTCCTCACGCTCGGTCAAGTGGTGGCGTTCGTCACCTTGCTGCTGTCTATCGCCTGGCCCATCGGCGGGCTGGGCTTCCTCCTGAGCTTCGCGGGCGAAGCCGCGGCCGCGGCCAACCGAGTGGTGGAGGTATTCGACGAGCCCGTCACCATCCGTTCCGGTGGCCAGACCATTGCAGATCCGCGCGGCAAGCTGGAGCTTCGCGACGTGGAATTCCAATTCGACGACGCGAGCTTCGCCACGCTTCGCGGCCTCAACCTCACCATCGAGCCGGGGGAGACCGTCGCGCTCGTCGGTGGCACAGGCTCCGGAAAATCCACCATCGTCGCTTTGATCCCGAGACTCCTCGACGTGACAGGCGGCAGCATCATGCTGGACGGCGTCGACGTGCGAGACCTTGAGCTCACTCAGCTGCGCTCCCTGATCGGCACCGCGTTTGAAGACCCGATCCTCTTTTCCATGTCCGCTAGGGAGAACCTCACGCTCGGCCGGCCCGAAGCCACCGACGAGGAGATCGAGGAGGCAGTGCGCGTCGCCAAGGCCGAATTCGTCTACGACCTTCCGTGGGGGCTTGATACGCGGCTCGGTGAGCAGGGGCTCAGCCTGTCCGGCGGGCAGCGTCAGCGCCTCGCGCTGGCCCGCGCGATCCTCGTCCGGCCCAAGGTGCTCGTTCTCGACGACACACTCTCGGCGCTGGACATCCACACCGAGGCGGAAGTCGAGGAAGCGCTGAAGCGCACGCTGGTTGGTGTTACGGGCATCGTCGTTGCGCATCGCGCGTCGACGGTGCTGCTGGCGGATCGCGTCGCGATGCTCGTCGACGGGCGCATCGCGCACGTCGGGCAGCATTCGGAGCTGCTCGCCACGGTACCCGAGTACCGGGAGCTGCTGTCGGCTGACTACCAGATCGAGCCCGGCATGGGGGTGCAGGCATGAGCGAGAAGCAGCAGAGCGCGAGCGACCCCGTCGACGCGGAGGCATGGCGCGGCAAGAAGCAGGAGATAACGGAGGAGCAGGACACGACGATGTCCCTGCGGCCAGCGAGCCGCAAGCTGCTCGTCGAGCTCGTCGCGCCATACAAGTGGGTGGGGCTGGGGCTCGCCGTTGCGGTGATCGCGGAGGCGCTTGCGAGTCTCGCCGTTCCATACCTCGTGCAGCAGGTTCTAGACGTCGGCATGCCGCGGCTGGCCGACGGCGATGGTTCGCTGCTCAAGACATTGCTGATCGTGATGGCCGTAGCAGTGGTGGTGCAAGCGGTGAGTCGCGTCTGGTTCATCCGCGGCTCCGGACGCGCCGGCAACGGGCTGCTGTTGACGCTGCGACGGCGCCTGTTCAAGCAGTTTCAACGCCTGTCCATCGGATTCCACGACAAATACACATCCGGGCGAGCCATCTCTCGCATGACCTCCGACGTCGAGGCCGTGCAGGAATTGGTGATGCAGGGCCTGGACGTCATCGTCGCATCCACGCTCACCATCATTGGTTCGACGGTGTTGTTGCTGTGGCTCGACTGGCGCCTGGCGCTCGCAGCATTTTGCACCTACCCACTGCTCGTCGTGTTGCTCGTCTGGTTTGCCCGGGCATCCACCACCAGGTTCCGCGCGGTGCGCACGAAGTCGGCCACCACCATTGTGCAGTTCATCGAAACCATGACCGGCATCAAGGCCGTTCAGGCGTTCCGACGCGAGCCCCGCTCGCGCGCGCAGTTCCAGCAAGTGGCGGGGGAATACCGGGACACCAACATCAAGGCCATGCGCGTGTTCGCGATCGCCATGCCGGGCTTCCAATTCATCGGACACCTCGGCACCGTCGTCGTAGTGCTTGTAGGCGGTTGGATGGTGCTGCAGGGCGAGCTCACCGTCGGCATCATGGCGGCGTTCGTGCTCTATCTGCGGATGTTCTATGACCCGATGCAGGACATCGGCCAGTTCGTGTCCTCGCTGCAATCCGCGCTCACCGCGTTGGAGAAGATCGCGAGCATCATGGCTGAGCAGCCCGAAGTGGCGGAGCCGGATCAGCCCGTGCCCCTGCCGAGCGCGAGTGGCGCCGTCGGTTTCCGCGACGTCCGCTTCGGCTACATCGACGAGAAGGTGGTGCTGCCCGGGCTCACCCTGGACATCCCCGCAGGGCAATCTGTGGCGCTGGTGGGCACCACGGGCGCGGGCAAGACGACGATCGCGAAGCTCCTCGCACGCTTCTACGACCCGCAGCAAGGGAGCATCACCCTCGACGGCGTGGATCTGCGTGATCTGGACGACGCCACGCTCCGCAAGCACGTCACGCTGCTCACGCAGGAGAATTTCATTTTCGGCGGCAGCATCGCGGACAACATCGAGTTTGGGCGGCCTGGGGCGAGTCGCGAGGAGATCGAGCGGGCGGCTGCCGTCGTCGGTGCCGACGAGTTCATCCGTGCCATGCCCGACGGCTACGACACCGACACCGGCAAGCGCGGCTCCAGGCTCTCCGCAGGGCAGCGGCAGCTCGTCGCGTTCGCGCGCGTGGTGCTCGCCGATCCCGCCGTGTTGATCCTCGACGAGGCCACCAGCTCGCTGGACATTCCGAGCGAGCGGCTGGTGCAGCGGGCGCTGGCGACCATCCTCGCCGACCGGACGGCCATCATCATCGCGCATCGGCTCTCGACGGTCGAGATCGCTGATCGCGTGCTGGTGTTGCAGCACGGTCAGGTGATCGAAGACGGTGCCCCGAATGACCTCGTCGCCGAAGGGGAGGGCGCGTATGCCGAGTTGCACCGCGCCTGGAGGGCGTCGCTCGCCTGAAGCGCATGCATCGGAAACGGCCTCCTCGCTGGCGTTCGCGCCGCGGGAAGTTTGCGGCTATAGTTGGTCCTCGGCGATCAGATCGTCGCTGCCTGGCTGTCCCCAAACAGCGAGGTGGAGCCTAGGGTAGTAGCTCAACTGGCAGAGCAGCGGTCTCCAAAACCGCAGGTTGGGGGTTCGAGTCCCTCCTGCCCTGCGAGATGGAACACACATCCATCCGCCCGCCTTTCGGTGCCACACCGCAGGGCATTTTGTTTGTTAGCGAAGGGACCACCAAGTGAGCGACAAGTCGCCAGAGGAGACTCCTGACGAGGCTCCGCTCGACGAGGCTACCGATGCCAGCGCTTCTGAAGAGGAGGCCCCTACCGCCGACGACAGCCCCGCGGCTGATGATGAGGTGATTGAGGACCTCGAGAAGGACCTCCCTGCGGATTCGCAGGGGGCGACGAAACCCGTCAAGCGCCGTACCGTGCAGGCACCGGTGAAGAAGGGTGCGGCCACCCGCAAGCGCAAGGACGCCGAGCAGGAGCACGTAGACCCGTACAAGGCCAAGAATCCCAAGCACTTCGTGGAGCAATCCGTCGGAGAGCTCAAGAAGGTGGTGTGGCCGACGTGGCAGGAGCTCCTGGGCTATTTCGCTGCGGTGCTGATCTTCGTACTGTTCGTGATCATCTTTGTTGCACTGCTGGACGCTGGATTCGGCTGGGGCCTGTTGCAGATCCTAGGGAGTAAGAACGCATGAGCGAGTACAGCGAAAACGAACTGAACCTGGACGATGTCGACGTTGAGCTGCTCAAGGCGGAAGCACAAGCTGAGCGAGATGCAGCCGACGACGAATTTGACGTCGTGCTGGAGCCGGAGACCGCATCGCCGGATGACTCCGATGCGGCAGACGACGGCGTCGAGGTAGACCTCGGTATCGCGAGCGACGAAGCCGATGAAGACGACGACGCCGCAGGCGAGGACGCCGACACGAGCGCCGACGAGGCACTCGAAGCCGCCCTCGGCGAGCTTCGCGACGAGCTGGAAGGCAAGTTCGGCGATTGGTACGCCGTCCATACCTACTCCGGTATGGAAAATCGCGTGAAGCAGAACATCGAGGCCCGCGCTGAGTCGATGGCCGACACCGGTGGCGACGACGTCTACGAGGTCATCGTCCCCACCGAAGACGTTGTCGAGGTGCGCAACAACAACCGCAAGACGGTCACGCGAAGCGTGCTGCCGGGCTACGTGTTCGTGCGCATGGACATGACCGACGAGTCCTGGGGCGTCGTGCACCACACGCCGTCGGTGACGGGCTTCGTCGGGGCTGGACAAACCCCGGTGCCTCTGTCCGTGGACGAGGTGCTCAATATGCTTACTCCTTCCGTGAAGGCCCGTATCGCCGCCCAGCAGGTCGGCGAGCAGCCTAAGCAGAAGAAGAAGGTCGAGGTCGTCGACTTCCAGGTTGGCGACTCCGTCATGGTGACCGATGGCCCATTCAGTGGTGTGCATGCCACGATCACCGAGATCAACGCCAACACCAACCGACTCCGGGCGCTCGTCGAGATCCTCGGCCGTGAGACCCCGGTCGACCTGGAATTCCGTCAGGTCAGCAAGGTCGTCTAGACTGGGGCGTTGCGCCGGAAACGCTCCGGCGAATCACTATCAACATAGGTAAGGACCCACCATGCCTCCCAAGAAGAAGGTATCGGCGATCGTCAAGATCGCCCTGCAGGCTGGCGCAGCCACGCCTGCACCGCCGGTCGGTACCGCACTCGGTCCGCACGGCGTCAACATGATGGAATTCGTCAAGGCGTACAACGCTGCGACGGAATCCCAGCGCGGCAACGTCGTCCCCGTCGAGATCACCATCTACGAGGATCGTACGTTCACGTTCATCACGAAGACCCCGCCTGCCGCGGAGCTCATCAAGAAGGCTGCCGGCATCAGCAAGGGATCGGGCAAGCCGCACACGGATAAGGTCGGCAAGATTTCCAAGGACCAGGTCCGTGAAATCGCGCAGACCAAGCTCCCTGACCTCAACGCGAACGACGTCGAGGCCGCCATGAAGATCGTCGAGGGCACCGCTCGCCAAATGGGCGTCACTGTCGCTGACTGATCTCCCCAATCCTCCTGGCAGGGGCTGAGCCCCACACCAGAACTGGTGGACCGGGATACGAACCCGGCGCAACAAGAAAGAACCAGCTATGAGCCACAGCAAGAATTACAAGGCGTCCGCGGAGACTCGCGACGCGAATCAGCACTACTCGCCCGAAGAGGGCATCAAGCTCGTGAAGGGCATGGCGAAGGCCAAGTTCGATGAGTCCATCGACGTAGCAATGCGCCTCGGCGTTGACCCGCGCAAGGCAGACCAGATGGTCCGCGGCACGGTAAACCTCCCCCACGGCACCGGCAAGACGGCAAGGGTCCTCGTCTTCGCTTCCGGTGAGCGTGCGGAAGCTGCACTCGCAGCCGGCGCCGACGAGGTGGGCACCGATGAACTCATCGCCAAGGTTGCCGACGGCTACCTTGACTTCGACGCCGTCGTCGCCACTCCCGACATGATGGGCAAGGTTGGTCGCCTCGGCCGCGTCCTCGGCCCCCGCGGACTGATGCCGAACCCGAAGACCGGCACCGTCACGATGGACACCGGTAAGGCCGTTTCCGACATCAAGGGCGGCAAGATCGAGTTCCGCGTCGACCGCCACTCGAACCTGCAGTTCATCATCGGCAAGGCGTCCTTCACTGAGCAGCAGCTGGTAGACAACTACTTCGCAGTGCTCGACGAGATCCTCCGTCTGAAGCCGGCCTCCTCGAAGGGCCGTTACATCCGCCGCATCGCCGTCTCGGCGACGATGAGCCCGTCGGTGAACCTGGACCTGGGGGCCACCAAGCCTGCCGGAGCCTGATCTCTTCTCTAATCCGCAACGGGCGGGGCGATGCAGTGAGCGTCGCCCCGCCCGTTGTTCCGGTGGTTGAGTAGCCGCCGGAGGCGGCGTGTCGAAACCACCTGCTCGCGCGCGGCTTGCGGATCACTGCGCGGGTGTATGGTCGCATCAAGCTCGCACTTCTGGGGGAACAATGTCGTACTTGGATGTGGATCAACTCATTGCTTCGTTCCTCGACGATGGCTCGCGCGTCTCCTGGGAAGAACCGGTTCCCGTACCGTCGATCGTCGACGCATACCCCGACGTGCTGGCTCGCGCGCAGCAGCGTACCCGGCGGGCAGAATCCGTAGTCATCTGCGAGGGCACCATCGGCGGCCGGAGGGTCGCCGTCGTAGGTGGGGATATGCAGTTCCTCGGGGGCTCGATTGGAGTCGCTGCGGCGGAGCGACTCACCCGTGCCATCGAGCGCGCTACCGCAGAGGGGCTGCCCATCATCGCGCTCCCCGTCGGCGGGGGAACGCGCATGCAGGAGGGGACCGTCGCGTTTCTCCAGATGGTGAAAATCACCACCGCGGTCATGGCGCACAAGGCCAGCCACCTTCCCTACCTCGTGTACCTGCGGAACCCGACGATGGGTGGGGTGTTCGCGTCGTGGGGTTCGCTGGAGCATGTCACGTTCGCGCAGCCGGGGGCGCTCGTCGGGTTTCTGGGCCCTCGCGTGTACGAGGCGCTCTACCAATCTCCCTTCCCCGAGGGCATCCAGCACGCCGACCACCTCGCAGAACTCGGCGTGATCGACTCCGTGCTCCCGCCTGAAGCGCTGGGAAAGGCCTTCGCACGCATCCTTACCGTTATGTGCGACCGCCCGACGGGCCACGAACCGCACGAATCCCACGCACCCGCCGAGCTCCTCGACCTTCACCCGTGGGAATCCATCACGCGCACGCGCCGCGACGACCGCCCCGGCATCCGCGACCTCCTCGAGGTGGCCGCCACCAACGTCACCATGCTCAACGGCACCGGCGACGGCGAGACGCACCCTGGCAGCGTGCTCGCCCTCGCGCAGTGGGGTAACGCGTCGTGCGTGGTGGTCGGTCAAGACCGCACCGACCAAGGCCGGGCGCTGGATCCGGCGGCGCTGCGCGAGGTGCGTCGGGGTATGCGCGTCGCGCGTGAACTCGAGCTGCCGCTGGTCTCCGTGATCGACACCTCTGGTGCTGCGCTATCGAAGGAAGCTGAGGAGCGCGGCATGGCACCCGAAATAGCGCGCACCCTGAGCGAGCTCCTCGTGTTGCCGACGCCGACGGTGAGCCTTCTCATGGGGCAGGGCACAGGCGGTATCGCCTTGGCGCTGGCGCCTGCCGACCGCATCGTCGCATGCGAGCACGCATGGCTCGCGCCGCTCCCGCCCGAAGGCGCGTCCGCGATCTTGCACGCCGACACCAGCCACGCGCGGGAGATGGCTGCCGCGCAAGGCGTCCGGGCGCGTGATCTGATGGACGTCGGCATCGTCGACCGCATCGTGCCCGAACCCGACGACCCCGCGCGCGATCGCGTCGCCTTCTGCGAGGAACTGGGCCACGTCCTCCATGACGCGGTGCTGCGGGTGGTGGCGATGCCCGACGAGGAGCGCATGCAGCGCCGCCATCGACGGTTTCGTACGCTCGGCTGGTGAACGCAAGCGTCGCCTAGAGCACCTTCCCAAAAAATTCCTTGGTGCGCTGGTGCTGGGGATTGTCGATCACCTCTGACGGCGCCCCTCGCTCCACGATTTCCCCGTCGTCCATGAACACCACCTGGTCAGCGACTTCGCGGGCGAACCCGATCTCGTGGGTCACCACCACCATCGTCATGCCCGATGCGGCCAAGTCCTGCATGACGCTCAGCACTTCGCCCACCAGCTCCGGGTCTAGCGCGGACGTAGGCTCGTCGAACAGCATGAGCTGCGGGTCCATAGCCAGCGCGCGGGCGATGGCGACGCGCTGCTGCTGCCCACCGGACAACTGCCCGGGGTAGTGGTCCATGCGATCGGCGAGCCCTACGCGTGCCAGCTCTTCCTCCGCACGCCGGCGGGCATCTCGTCGGGAAAGTTTGTGCACCTGGCGAGGCGCCTCCATCACGTTCTCGAGCGCAGTCATGTGGGGGAATAGGTTGAAGCGCTGGAACACCATGCCGATCTGCGAGCGTTGACGAGCGACGTCTTTGTCGGACCGGCGGTGGAGGATGGTGGCGCCGCTGGCATCCGTCGCTTCGCGAAGGCCCATGAGCTCGCCATCGACGAGCATCCGGCCTGCCGAAATCTGCTCGAGCTCGTTGATGCAGCGCAGCAGCGTCGACTTTCCGGAACCCGACGGGCCCAGCAGCACGCACACCTCGCCACGCTCGACGGTCAGGTCCACGCCGCGCAGCACGTGGAGGTCTCCGAAAAATTTGTGTACTCCACGGGCTTCGATCATGGCAGTCACGGTGTTACCTCCAGGAAAGGATCATCGTTCGCGGTGCCGGCCTTGAGCATGGACTGCTGGCGCTTGCCCACCTTGCCCGGCTGGTCAGGGTCGAAGCCCTTGCCGAAATGCGCCTCAATGCGTCCCTGCACCACCATCAAGATGGATGTGATCAGCAAGTACCAGATGGCAGCGACGATGAGAAGTGGCACTGGCAGGAATGTTTGATGGCCGATGGCCTGCGACGCGAAGGTGAGGTCGAGCGTGAATGGCACTGCGGTGACGAGCGACGTCGTTTTCAGCATCGAGATGGTTTCGTTGCCGGTCGGTGGCACGATCACCCGCATGGCCTGGGGAATGATGATCCGACGAAGCGTCACCGAGCGACGCATGCCGAGTGCAGTCGAAGCTTCCCATTGGCCCTTGTCAATGGAGTTCAAGCCAGATCGGACAATCTCGGACAGGTAGGCGCCCTCGTTGAGCCCCAAACCCAGCAGGGCTGGGAGGAACCCGCGGACTATGAAGGAGTCCATGAGCTGTTGGGTATCTATGCCGAACAGAGTGGGGTAGAGCACCGCGAACAGACCCCAGAAAATCAACTGCGTGTAGACCGGCGTGCCACGGAAGAACCAGATGTACGCGTACGCAACGCCTCGCAGGACCGGGTTGCTGCTCATCCGCATAATGGCGGTGGTGACAGCCAAGATGACGCCCACCACCATGGCCGCGACGGTGAGCACCAGCGTCCAGGCCACGCCGCTCAGCACTCGTGGGTCGACGACGTAGCGCGCCACCACGTCCCAGCGATAATTCGGGTTTGTGACCAGGGAGTAGATCAGTAATGCGGCGGCAAGCGCCACCACCGCTGCTGCTATCCATGTGCCCGGCCGGGGGACGGGCTTGGCCTTGATCCGTTCGATTGGTTGCTCTGACATAGATCAGTTCTCGGGGTAGACGGTGGCAGTGGAGAGCGCTGCTTCTTCAGTGCCCCACGACTTCATGATTTCCATCCAAGTGCCGTCGTCCATGAGGTGCTGCACGGCCTTCTGGACGGCCTCGGTGAGCTCCTTGTCATTCTGTGCGACGACGATGCCCTGCGGTTCGGAGTCGAGGACATCGCCGATGACCTCCATCTGCCCGTTGCTCAGCGTCGAAGCGTATTGCGCGACGGTGGAGTCGGCGTAGAACGCATCCGCTTTACCGCCGACGACGTTCGTCGCCGCGTCGGTGTGCACGCCGTAGACGAGGGCGTTGATGCCCTCCTTGCCTGCGTCCTTGCACTCCTTGTCCTTCGCCTGGAGATCTTCGTCTTGCCAGGTGCCGTTTTGCACCGCGATCGACTTGCCGCACAGGTTCTTCGGGTCAAAGTTGTTTGGGTTGCCCTTCTTCGTCGCGAAGGCTGAACCTGCCTCCAAGTACGCGACCATGTTGTAGCTCGCGGTGCGTTCCTCAGTGATGGTGAATGCGGACATCCCGACGTCGTACTTGGTGCCGATGCCGGGAAGCAGGCCGGCAAACTCCGCGTTCGTGACCGTGGTCTCGAGGCCGAGCACCTTGCCGATGGCCTTGCCTAGGTCGACGTCGTAGCCGATAGCGGTCTGGAGGTCATCGGCCAGGAACTCTGCGGGTGCGTAGTCCACGGCAGCGCCGATGGTGAGCGATCCCTTGTCTTTGATGGCCTGCGGCACGAGGGCGGCAATCTCATCCACCTTCTTGACGCCGGAGACGTCAAAGGTTCGGTCGGCTCCCGACGCGGTGCTGGCCCCTTCCGATTCGGTGCCCGAGGTGCCATCCCCAGAGCAGGCGGCGAGTGCCAGCATGGCTGCCAGGCTAGCGGCGATGAGTTTGCGCATGAGATTCTCCTTCAACACGTTCGAAACGAATAGTAATGCAAAGAGCGGAATATTTACCAATCGAATCGGGGTCTCGCTGGTGAGGGCCGCGTGGATAGTTGACCGAAATCCTCCACGCGCAGCTCGTAACCCCCTGTATGCGCCACTTATGTGCCGCGTGTGGAGGATTTCGGTCAACATTGCCGGGTGAATAACTTGCCGGTCGTTCAGGAGTGCCGTTCAGCTCCGTGATTTTGCGAGGGGGCGGTGAGTGCGTATAGTTGCTCGAGCCGAAGACCGCAGGTGGATTATCCATAACGCCCGTAGGGCACCCGCGCAGGTGACCGTGAGAGCACTGCTGTGCAGTGCTGCCCCGCGCCACCGGCCGGGGCTTTTTTGTTGTGGGTCGCTTGCCTTCGGTGCCGAAGCCGCAAGCTTCGGCGATGATGAACCGGAAGGAGACCCAATGGCAAGGCCGGACAAGGTTGCCAAGGTGCAGGAGCTCGTTGCTCGTTTCAACGACTCCGACGCCGCTGTGCTGACCGAGTACCGCGGCCTCACCGTGAAGGAGCTGCAGGACCTGCGTCGCTCCTTTGGTGGGGACGCCACCTATGCCGTTGCGAAGAACACCCTGACGAAGATCGCAGCCAAGGAAGCTGGCATCGAAGGCATCGAGGATACCCTCAACGGCCCCACCGCCATCGCTTTCATCACTGGCGACGTCGCTTCTGTCACCAAGGGCCTCAAGAACTTCGCAAAGGAAAATCCGTCTCTGGCCATCAAGGGCGGCGTCATGGACGGCAAGTTCCTCGACGCCAAGGCCGTGCTCAAGCTCGCTGACCTCGAATCCCGCGAGGTTCTGCTTGGCAAGCTGGCGGGTGGCCTCAAGGCCAACCTGTCCAAGGCTGCGTACGCCTTCGCTGCTCCCGCTTCCAAGCTCGCCCGCGTTGTGGGCGCGCTGGAATCGAAGGCGAAGGAGAACCCCGAAATCATCGGCGGCGCTGGCGAAAAGCCTGCCGCCGAGGCCACTGAGACCCCCGCCGCGGAAGCGGCAACCGAAGCAGCAGACGCTGCGGAATGATCCGTTGCAGCCGCTGCTGCTGCGACCAAACTGAAAGGAACGCCAACCATGGCGAAGCTCACCAACGAAGAGCTCCTTGATGCCTTCAAGGAGATGACCCTCATCGAACTCTCTGAGTTCGTGAAGCTGTTCGAAGAGACCTTCGACGTCACCGCTGCCGCTCCGGTTGCCGTTGCAGCCGCCGGCGCCGCTCCTGCCGCTGGTGGCGGCGAGGGTGACGACGCTGCTGACGCTGCCGACGACAAGGTCGACGTCATCCTCACCGACGGCGGCTCCAAGAAGATCGCCGTCATTAAGGAAGTCCGTGCGCTCACCTCGCTCGGCCTCAAGGACGCCAAGGACCTCGTCGAGGGCGCTCCGAAGCCTGTTCTCGAGCAGGTCGACAAGGAAACCGCTGCCAAGGCGAAGGAAGCCCTTGAGGCTGCCGGCGGTTCCGTCGAGCTCAAGTGATTGGAGCGCTTCGGCGCGAAACTCTGAACATGTGGCCCGTTCCCATTTGGGAGCGGGCCACATGCTTGTTGCACGTTGACGCGACCCTTCCGTAGCTCGTTGTCGAGTCTGTGTATTTCTCTTGATCGCTTGAGAAGTTCCGCTTACTCTCGTGCCTGAGGGCGGTGAAGCTCTGGCCGCGAGCAGCCCCGGTGATGCGCAACGATGCGAGGCCCATTCGGGCGTCGGCAGGTTGCTGTCTTTGATGCGGCACCTAGGTCAGGGAGTGTATGAAGTGGGTGTTTTCGTTGGAGTCGCAGCCGTATGTGTTGCGGGGCTGATCGTCGTGGAATCCGGGAATAAGTGGGCTATGTTGCTTCGGGCAGGGCTGTTCGTTGGTGCTGTGCTCCCTGCTCTCCTTGCGTGGCTTCAGGGACGTTCTTCCGGCGCTGCTGAAGGGGCGCTCGCGTTGGCGGCGTTGCTCGGTTTCGCTGGACAGATGTTTCGGGATGCGCTGCGGCGATCGCAGAGGGAAGGGAGCGTCCAAGCCGAGGTCTAACCATCTCGCCGGCGTGCCGGTGGCCAATGGTGGGGTAGTGGGTTAGAGTCGCCTTGTGGCAATGCTGCCACGGATATACCCGGTTGGGGTTGCGCGCCATGGGTCTTAGTCCTATAGTGTTGGTTTGCCCCTGTGTGCTTTTGTGCCCGTATTTGACACGGGCGCTTCGGCGTGCAGAAAACCGCCACCAAGCGTTCTTGGAAGGACCGAATCTTGGCCACCTCGCGCTCCGCGTTGTTCAACACCAATGTCATCTCGCCCAGTGGTCGAATCTCGTTCGCGAAGATTGCTGAGCCCCTTGAGGTCCCCAACCTTCTCGATCTGCAGATCGACTCCTACAACTGGCTGATCGGTAGCGAGACCTGGCAGCGGTCCGTCGAGGAGCGGCTCGCTGCTGGCCGCACCGACGTGAACACCCGCTCTGGTCTTGAGGAAATCTTCGAGGAGATTTCCCCCATCGAGGACTACAACGAACAGATGTCGCTCTCGTTCCGCGACCACCGCTTCGAAGCGCCGAAGTACAGCGTCGAGGAGTGTAAAGATCGCGACGTGACCTACGCCGCGCCGTTGTTCGTCACCGCTGAGTTCATCAACAACGAAACTGGCGAAATTAAGTCACAGACGGTCTTCATCGGTGATTTCCCTCTGATGACCGACAAGGGCACCTTCATCGTGAACGGCACCGAGCGCGTCGTCGTGTCGCAGCTGGTGCGTTCGCCTGGCGTCTACTTCGAGCAGCTGCCGGACAAGACATCGGACAAGGACATCTTCTCGACGAAGATCATTCCGTCGCGTGGTGCCTGGCTCGAGTTTGAGATCGATAAGCGTGACCTCGTCTCGGTACGACTGGATCGCAAGCGTAAGCAGAACGTCACGGTGCTGTTGAAGGCGCTCGGCTGGACCGAGGAGAAAATCCTCGAGGAATTCGGTGACTTCGAGTCCATCCGTCTCACCCTGGAAAAGGACACCGTCTCCACACAGGATGAGGCCCTGCTGGACATCTACCGCAAGCTCCGCCCGGGTGAGCCGCCGTCGCGCGAAAGCGCTCAGCAGCTGCTTGAGAACTACTACTTCAACCCGAAGCGTTACGACCTGGCGAAGGTTGGTCGTTACAAGATCAACAAGAAGCTGGCGCTGGACCTGCCGTTCGATCAGCAGGTGCTCACGATGGAGGACATCACCGCCGCCATCAAGTACGTCTGCGCGCTGCATGACCACCGCGACGAGGTAGACGGCAACCCGGTTGAAGCCGACGACATCGACCACTTCGGTAACCGTCGTCTGCGTACCGTGGGTGAGCTGATTCAGAACCAGCTCCGTACCGGCCTGGGCCGCATGGAGCGCGTGGTGCGTGACCGCATGACCACGCAGGATATCGAGGCCATCACCCCGCAGACGCTCATCAACATCCGTCCTGTGACGGCGGCGCTGAAGGAGTTCTTCGGCACCTCGCAGCTCTCGCAGTTCATGGACCAGAACAACCCGCTGGCCGGCCTGACGCATAAGCGTCGCCTTTCGGCTCTTGGCCCAGGCGGTCTGTCCCGCGACCGCGCAGGCATGGAAGTGCGCGACGTTCACCCGTCGCACTACGGCCGCATGTGCCCCATCGAGACGCCTGAAGGCCCGAACATCGGCCTCATTGGTTCGCTCGCTTCGTTCGCCCGCGTGAATGCGTTCGGGTTCATCGAGACCCCGTACCGCAAGGTTGCGAACGGCAAGCTGACCGATCAGATCGAATACCTTACGGCTGACGAGGAAGACCGCTACTCCATCGCGCAGGCCAACGCCGTCGTCGACTCCGAGGGCAATCTCGTCGACGAGCGCGTCATGGTGCGTCTGAAGGACGGCGACGTCGACCAGGTGCCGCGCGAAGACGTCGAATACATGGACGTCTCGCCGCGTCAGATGGTGTCTATCGCTACCGCGCTGATCCCGTTCTTGGAGCACGACGATGCATCTCGCGCGCTCATGGGTGCCAACATGCAGCGTCAGGCTGTTCCGCTGATCCGCAACGAGGCCCCCTTCGTCGGCACCGGCATGGAGTACCGTGCTGCGGTTGACGTGGGCGACGTGACGCTGGCCAAGAAGCCGGGCGCTGTCACCTCTGTGACCGCGGACATCATCGACATCATGAACGACGACGGCACGTACTCCAACTACCGTCTTGAGAAGTTCGTGCGTTCGAACGCTGGTACCTGCATTAACCAGCGTCCGCTGGTGAAGCCCGGCGACCGCGTCGAGGTGGGTACGCCCATCGCCGACGGCCCCTGTACCGACCAGGGTGAACTTGCGCTGGGTAAGAACCTGCTCGTCGCGTTCATGCCTTGGGAAGGCTTGAACTACGAGGACGCCATCATCCTCTCCCAGCGCATCGTGCAAGACGACGTGCTCACCTCGATCCACATCGAAGAGCACGAAATCGACGCCCGAGACACGAAGCTTGGCGCCGAGGAAATCACCCGCGACATCCCCAATGTCTCGGATGAGATGCTCTCTGACCTGGACGAGCGCGGCATCGTGCGAATCGGTGCGGAAGTCGCTGCGGGCGACATCCTCGTCGGCAAGGTGACACCGAAGGGTGAAACTGAGCTGACGCCGGAGGAGCGCTTGCTGCGTGCAATCTTCGGCGAGAAGGCCCGTGAAGTCCGCGACACGTCGCTCAAGGTTCCTCACGGTGAAGAGGGCACGGTCATCGGTGTGCGCGTCTTCGACGCGGAAGAAGGCGACGAACTGCCTCCTGGTGTGAACCAGCTGGTGCGTGTGCACGTCGCGCAGAAGCGCAAGATCTCCGACGGTGACAAGCTCGCTGGTCGTCACGGTAACAAGGGTGTGATCTCGAAGATCCTGCCCGTTGAGGACATGCCGTTCCTCGAAGACGGCACCCCCGTCGACATCATCCTGAACCCGCTCGGTGTGCCGTCGCGAATGAACGTCGGTCAGGTGCTGGAGAACCACCTCGGTTGGCTGGCGAAGACCGGCTGGGACGTCACCGACGTGAAGGAAGAATGGGCTGAGCGTCTCGCCGAGGTGGGCATCGGCCGCGTCGAGGGTGATTCCCGCGTCGCTACGCCGGTATTCGACGGTGCCGAGGAGAACGAGATCACCGGCCTGCTCGAGCACACGCTCACCACGCGTGATGGACAGCGCCTCATCGACGGCACGGGCAAGGCCCGGCTCTTCGACGGCCGCTCCGGCGAGCCGTACGCGGAGAAGATCGGCGTCGGCTACATGTACATGCTGAAGCTGCACCACCTTGTCGACGACAAGATCCACGCTCGCTCGACTGGACCGTACTCGATGATCACCCAGCAGCCGCTCGGTGGTAAGGCGCAGTTCGGTGGCCAGCGCTTCGGCGAGATGGAGGTGTGGGCGCTCGAGGCATACGGTGCCGCTTGGGCTTTGCAGGAGCTGCTCACCATCAAGTCCGACGATGTTCCCGGCCGCGTCAAGGTTTACGAGGCCATTGTGAAGGGCGAGAACATCCCCGAGCCGGGCATCCCGGAATCGTTCAAGGTGCTCGTGAAGGAAATGAAGTCGCTGTGCCTGAACGTCGAGGTGCTCTCCGGCGACGGCAAGATCATTGACCTGCGCGAATCCGAGGACGACATCCGTCACTCCGAGGACTTCGGTATCGACCTGGGCCGCCGCCCGGGCAGCGACAACTTCATGGATGTTGGCGAAGTCTGAGTCACTTCACCATCCGAAACACACTCAGACTTTCGAACCACCACCTACGTTTGAGTAGGGGAAAGAGAAGAACACGTGCTGGACGTCAACTTCTACGATGAACTCCGCATCGGCCTCGCTTCCGCTGACGAGATCCGTGAGTGGTCGCATGGCGAGGTCAAAAAGCCAGAGACCATCAACTACCGCACGCTGAAGCCCGAGCGCGACGGCCTCTTCTGCGAGAAGATTTTCGGCCCCACCCGCGACTGGGAATGCTTCTGCGGTAAGTACAAGCGTGTCCGCTTCAAGGGCATCATCTGTGAGCGCTGTGGCGTGGAGGTCACCCGCTCCAACGTGCGTCGCGAGCGCATGGGCCACATTGAGCTCGCCGCGCCCGTCACGCATATCTGGTACTTCAAGGGCGTGCCTAGCCGCCTGGGTTACCTGCTCGACATCGCGCCGAAGGACCTCGAGAAGGTCATCTACTTCGCCGCGCACATGATCACCTCCGTCGACGAGGAAGCACGCCACCGTGACCTCTCGTCGCTGCAGGCCAAGGTCGAGGTGGAGACGAAGCAGGTCGCGCAGCGTCGCGACGCCGATATCGAAGCCCGCATGACCAAGCTGGAGGAAGACCTCGCCCAGCTGGAGAGCGAGGGCGCCGAGGCGTCGGCTATCAAGAAGACGCGCGACATGGGCGAGAAGGAGTGCGACCAGATTCGTAAGCGCGCCCAGCGTCAGCTCGACCGCATCGACGAGGTGTGGCAGCGCTTCAAGGGCCTCAAGGTGCAAGACCTCGAGGGTGACGAAACGCTCTACCGCGAGATGAAGAAGCGCTTCGGTCGCTACTTCGAGGGCTTCATGGGTGCCGAAGCCGTGCAGAAGCGCCTGGAATCTTTCGACCTCAAGGCAGAAGAGGCCAGCCTCCGCGAGACCATCGCGACGGCGAAGGGCCAGCGCAAGACTCGTGCGCTGAAGCGCCTGAAGGTCGTTGGGTCCTTCCTCGCGGGGCAGCACGCCCCGAGCTCCATGGTGCTGGACTGCGTCCCGGTTATCCCGCCGGACCTGCGCCCGATGGTGCAGCTCGACGGTGGCCGCTTCGCCACGTCGGACTTGAATGACCTCTACCGTCGCGTCATCAACCGCAACAACCGTCTGAAGCGTCTGCTGGATCTCGGCGCGCCCGAGATCATCGTGAACAACGAGAAGCGCATGCTGCAGGAGGCCGTCGATTCGCTCTTCGACAACGGTCGTCGCGGACGCCCCGTGACGGGGCCCGGTAACCGTCCGCTCAAGTCGATCTCCGACATGCTGAAGGGTAAGCAGGGTCGGTTCCGTCAGAACCTGCTGGGTAAGCGCGTCGACTACTCGGGCCGTTCGGTGATCGTCGTCGGTCCGCAGCTGAAACTGCACCAGTGTGGTCTGCCGAAGGCGATGGCGCTCGAGCTGTTCAAGCCGTTCGTGATGAAGCGCTTGGACGACCTGAACCACGCCCAAAACATCAAGGCCGCGAAGCGCATGGTGGAGCGTCACCGCCCCGTCGTGTGGGACGTGCTCGAAGAAGTCATCGCCGAGCATCCGGTGATGCTGAACCGTGCACCTACGCTGCACCGTCTGGGTATTCAGGCGTTCGAGCCGCAGCTCATTGAAGGTAAGGCCATTCAGCTGCACCCGCTCGTGTGCGCCGCGTTCAACGCCGACTTCGACGGTGACCAGATGGCTGTGCACTTGCCGCTGTCCGCCGAGGCTCAGGCTGAGGCGCGCGTGCTGATGCTGTCGACGAACAACATCCTGAAGCCTGCAGACGGTCGCCCGGTGACGGTTCCGTCGCACGAGATGATCATCGGCGCCTACTGGCTCACGATGGAGCGTCCCGAGCTTGAGGGAGCTGGCCAGGCCTTCAGCTCCATCGCGGAGGCTCTGATGGCTTTCGACGCCGGCGACCTGAAGGTTGGTGCGCCCATCAAGCTGCGCCTGCGCGACGTCGTCGTGCCTGAGGAGTACGCCGACAAGGTGCGCGCCGATGGCTCCGTCGTGATCGAGACCACGCTCGGCCGCGCACTCTTCAACGAGGTGCTGCCCGAGGGGTTCCCGTACGTCAACGAGCACATCGGTAAGAAGGGCATCGGCAAGATCGTCAACGACCTCGCCGAGCGCTACCCGACGCCGGTTGCCGTGCGCACACTGGACGCGCTCAAGGACCTTGGCTTCTACTGGGGTACTCGTTCCGGTGTCACCGTGTCCATCCACGACGTGCAGACGCCCGCTGATAAGGCCGACATCCTCGCAGCCTACGAGAAGCGGGCTTCGAAGATTGACCGTCTGTACGAGCGCGGTTCCGTGACGGATGATGAGCGTCGTCAGGAGCTCATCTCCATCTGGACGGACGCGACGGCGGAGCTTACCGAAGCGATGCGTAAGAACTTCACGCGCACCAACCCCATTTACATGATGGTGGACTCCGGTGCTCGAGGAAACATGACGCAGATGCGTCAGATTGCTGCAATGCGTGGCCTGGTGGCGAACCCGAAGGGCGACATCATCGCGCGTCCGATTAAGTCGAACTTCCGCGAAGGTCTGTCGGTGTTGGAGTACTTCATCTCCACGCACGGTGGCCGAAAGGGTCAGGCCGACACCGCTCTGCGAACCGCTGAGTCCGGTTACCTGACGCGTCGTCTCGTGGATGTGTCGCAGGACGTCATCATCCGCGAAGAGGACTGCGGTACGTCGCGCGGTTTGGTGAAGCCCATCGCTCAGTGGACGAAGCCTGGTGTCGACGAGGCTGGCAAGGCTATTGCTGTGCCGGCGGACCCCTTCGAGGAGGGTGCTGCCGTCGAGACGAGCCCGAACGTCGAGACCGCGGTGTACGCCCGCTGCCTGGCGGCCGACGTACTGAGCCCCGACGGGGAGGTGCTGCTGGAAGCAGGCGCTGACCTGGGCGATGCAAACATCAGCGAGCTCGTCAAGGCTGGTGTCACCGAGGTGAAGGTGCGTTCGGTGCTCACCTGTGAGTCCGCCGTCGGCACCTGCGCCATGTGCTACGGTCGCTCGCTGGCGTCCGGCAAGGTGGTGGACGTCGGTGAGGCCGTCGGTATCGTCGCAGCCCAGTCCATCGGCGAGCCCGGCACGCAGCTCACCATGCGTACCTTCCACACCGGTGGTGTGGCCGGTGACGACATCACGCAGGGTCTGCCTCGTGTACAGGAGCTCTTCGAGGCTCGCCAGCCTAAGGGCAAGGCGCCCATCGCGGAGGCCGACGGCACGGTGCGTCTGGAAGATGGCGACCGCAACCGCAAGATCATCGTCGTCCGCGATGACGGTGGGGAAGACCTGGAGTACCCGATCGCGCGCCGTACTCGTCTTGAGTTTGAAGACGCTAATGGCCAGCGCGTTCGCATTGCGGATGGGGTACACGTCAGCATCGGGCAGCAGCTCACCGCTGGCCAGGTTGACCCGCACGATGTGCTGCGCGTTCGTGGTCTGCGTAAGGTGCAGGAGTACCTGGTCGACGGTGTGCAGAAGGTGTACGCCACGCAGGGTGCCCCGATCCACGACAAGCACATCGAGATCATCATCCGGCAGATGCTGCGTCGCATTACGGTCATCGAGTCGGGAGATACCGACATGATGCCCGGCGAGCTCATCGACCGTCAGGTCTACGAGGCTGCCAACCGCAAGGCCGTCACCGAAGGTGGCCGCCCCGCGGAGGGCCGTCCGGTGCTCATGGGTATCACCAAGGCGTCGCTGGCTACGGATTCGTGGCTGTCTGCCGCGTCCTTCCAGGAGACGACTAAGGTGCTCACCGATGCCGCTATCCAGGGCAAGAGTGACTCGCTCGTCGGCCTCAAGGAGAACGTCATCCTCGGTAAGCTCATCCCCGCCGGCACAGGTCTCGACCGTTACCGCAACATCCGGGTAGAGCCGACGGAGGAAGCTCGCGCTCAGGCCTACACCATGACCTACAACCCATACGATTACTCGTTCGGGTCTGAGGGTTCTGGTGCCGCCGTGCCGCTGGACGATCTGGACTTTGGCGAGATCCGCTGAGCGACTGATCTGATCGACGTCGAGGGCGTCGGGCTTCGGCCCGGCGCCCTTCGTCGTCTGGGGTATCTCCCGGCGCAAGGCAACCCAGCGGTTTTGACCAGGCGGGGTGGCTCAACTACGCTTGAGGATCGTGCCCGGTTGCTCGGGTACTTCTGTGCGTGCCCTGGCATGAACCGTCGCTTCTCATTCGTTGCGGAGAAGTTGACTTCGTGCGGAGTTCGCACGGCAGTGGGATCCACGCGTTGGAACAGGAACGGTGAACTGTACCCGCGACGGAGACGCTGCACGCCAGGGATGCAATATTCCATACAGACAACGAAAGAGATGCCAACAGGTGCCAACAATTCAGCAGCTGGTCCGTAAAGGCCGGAAGGACAAGATTAAGACGAGTGACGCGCCCGCGCTCAAGAACTCGCCGCAGCGACGTGGCGTGTGCACCCGTGTGTACACCACCACCCCGAAGAAGCCGAACTCTGCACTGCGCAAGGTTGCCCGTGTGCGACTGAGCTCGGGCATCGAGGTCACCGCCTACATCCCGGGTGTGGGTCACAACCTGCAGGAGCACTCGATGGTGCTCGTCCGCGGGGGTCGTGTGAAGGACCTCCCCGGTGTTCGTTACAAGATCGTCCGCGGCGCGCTCGACACCCAGGGTGTGAAGGGCCGCAAGCAGGCCCGTAGCCGCTACGGCGCAAAGAAGGAGAAGTAATGCCTCGTAAGGGACCCGCTCCGAAGCGTCCGATCATCGCCGACCCCGTCTACGGCTCCCCGCTGGTCTCTCAGCTGGTGAGCAAGATCCTGCTCGACGGTAAGAAGTCCACCGCGCAGTCGATCGTCTACGACGCCCTCGAAGGCACTCGTGAGAAGACGGGTAACGACCCCGTCGCCACGCTGAAGCGTGCGCTCGACAACGTGAAGCCCTCCGTGGAGGTCAAGTCTCGCCGCGTCGGTGGCGCCACCTACCAGGTGCCCGTCGAGGTGAAGCCTGCTCGTCAGACCACCCTCGCGCTGCGTTGGCTGGTGTCGTTCTCGCGTGAACGTCGTGAGAAGACCATGACCGAGCGCCTCATGAATGAAATTCTCGACGCGTCCAACGGCCTCGGCGCCTCTGTGAAGCGTCGTGAAGACACGCACAAGATGGCGGAAGCCAACCGCGCCTTCGCGCACTACCGCTGGTGACATATTGCCCCCGCGCCCATGCGCGGGGGCGTTTCCAGTTCCAACCCCACGAAGCCACACCAACTGCAAAGGACTGCAACCGTGACCGAACTGTCCAAGGTGCGCAACATCGGCATCATGGCCCACATCGACGCCGGTAAGACCACCACCACCGAGCGCATCCTCTTCTACACCGGTAAGAACTACAAGATCGGTGAGACGCACGACGGTGCGGCCACCATGGACTGGATGGAACAGGAGCAGGAGCGCGGCATCACCATCACCTCCGCCGCCACCACCTGTTTCTGGAAAGACCACCTGATCAACATCATCGACACACCCGGCCACGTCGACTTCACCGTCGAGGTGGAGCGTTCGCTGCGCGTGCTCGACGGTGCAGTCGCCGTGTTCGACGGTGTTGCGGGCGTGGAGCCCCAGTCGATGACCGTGTGGCGTCAGGCTACGAAGTACAACGTTCCCCGTATCTGCTACATCAACAAACTCGACCGCACTGGCGCGTCCTTCGATCACGCAGTGAAGACCATCCGCGAGCGCCTCAACACCGACCCGGTGCTGCTGCAGATCCCGATCGGCGCGGAGGCTGACTTCCTCGGTGTCGTCGACGTGGTGCGCATGCGTGCGCTCACCTGGCGCGGCGAGACCAAGATGGGCGAAGACTACGAGGTCGAGGAAATCCCCGCCGAGCTGCAGGAGCTCGCCGAGCAGCGCCACCAGGAGCTGCTGGAGCGCTGCGCCGACGTCGACGACGAGCTCGCCGAGAAGTTCCTCATGGACGAGGAGGTCACCCCCGAGGAGATCGAGGCCGCCCTGCGCAAGGGCATCATTGCCAACGAGTTCACCGCAGTGGTCTGCGGCACATCCTTCAAGAACAAGGGTGTGCAGCCGCTCCTCGATGCGGTCACGAAGTACCTGCCTTCCCCGCTCGACGTGCCGGCCATCGATGGCTTCAAGCCTGGCGACGAGGACACCAAGCTGGAGCGCCACCCCAGCGACGACGAGCCGCTGTCCGTGCTCGCGTTCAAGGTTGCCGCCGACCCGCACCTGGGCAAGCTCACCTACGTGCGCATCTACTCGGGCATCCTCAAGTCTGGTGAGAACGTGCTCAACACCGTGACCGGTAAGAAGGAGCGCATCGGCAAGATCTACCAGATGCACGCCAACAAGCGTGAAGAGATCGAGCAGATCGGCGCTGGCATGATCTGCGCCGTTATGGGCCTGAAGAACACCACCACCGGCGACACCCTGTGCGACCCGACGAACCCGATTCAGCTCGAGTCCATGACCTTCCCGGCTCCGGTTATTGAGCAGGCTATCGAGCCCAAGACGAAGTCCGACCAGGAGAAGCTCTCCAACGCTATTCAGCGCCTCGCTGAAGAGGACCCGACCTTCCGCGTCCACACCGACGAGGAGACCGGCCAGACCATCATCGCCGGCATGGGCGAGCTGCACCTCGACGTGCTCATCGACCGCATGAAGCGCGAGTTCAAGGTGGAAGCCAACATCGGTAAGCCGCAGGTTGCCTACCGCGAGACCCTCCGCAAGAAGGTGGAGAAGGTCGAATACACGCACAAGAAGCAGACCGGTGGTTCTGGTCAGTTCGGTCGCGTCATCATCGACCTCGAACCGCAGGAGCCGGGCGCCGGCTACGAGTTCGTCAACGCCGTTACCGGTGGCCGCATCCCCAAGGAATACATCCCCTCCGTGGACGCGGGCATCCAGGAAGCCATGCAGTTCGGTGTGCTGGCGGGCTACCCCGTCGAGGACATCAAGGTGACGCTGACCGACGGCGCCTACCACGACGTCGACTCCTCTGAGCTCGCGTTCAAGCTCGCCGGCGCTCAGGCCTTCAAGGAAGCTGCACGCAAGGCCAGCCCCGCCATCCTGGAGCCCATGATGGCCGTCGAAGTGACCACCCCGGAGGACTACCTGGGTACCGTGATCGGCGACCTGAACTCCCGTCGCGGCCAGGTGCAGTCGATGGACGAGCAGCACGGCAACCGTGTCGTGCGCGCGCTCGTTCCGCTGTCCGAGATGTTCGGCTACGTCGGCGATCTCCGTTCCAAGACCTCCGGCCAGGCGTCGTACTCGATGGAGTTCGATTCCTACGCAGAATGCCCGACCTCGGTCTCGGAGGAGATCATCGCTAAGGCGCGTGGCACCGAGGCCTGATTCTTTCTGAACACAGCTATAAGGCGGCGTCCCAGTAGGGGCGCCGCCTTTGCGTCGCACAGCAAGCCGCCGTCGCAGCGAGACACGTGACGTCGTAGCCTCAGCGTTGGCTACGCTGCTCGTCGTGACTCATGTGCAGATGAAGACTTGGCAGCAGCTTTCGAAGGATGAATTCTACGAAATCTCGAAGTTGCGCTGCGCGGTGTTTTACGTCGAACAACGCGTGACGGATCAAGACTTCGACGAGGTCGACCGCGCCGATGACACGCACCATCTGTGGATCTCCGACGAGAGAGGCGTCGCCGCCTACCTCCGCGTCTACACGCTTCCAGAGGCTGAGCACGGCGCACACATCGGGTTTGGACGCATGGCTGTGCGCGCCGACAGGCGAGGGGAGGGTTTGGCAAAAGCCCTCGTTGCGCCTGTAATCCAGCGTTGGGGTACAGGGGCGATCGCGATCCACGCCCAGCGTTACATTCGCCCGCTTTACCGAGGATTCGGATTCGAGGATGTGGGTGAGCCCTACGAGGAAGCCGGGATCCCGCACCAGATGATGCTGAGATCTCCCTCGGAATGACAGCAATTTTTTCCGACGGCATGAATCTCTGACCCGCGTTACGCTAAAATTCCCCGTCGGTGGCAGGTTCATCTGGTTTGACTATCGGCTGAGGCTGCACAAGAATAAAACAAGTCCCCTGCGGCAATTTCAGGGGGCCCAAAATCCAAGCGCTGCGCAGGGTGCGTAGTGTCACTGAGAAGGAGCCCAAGTGGCAAAGGCCAAGTTTGAGCGGACGAAGCCGCACGTAAACATCGGCACCATTGGACACGTCGACCACGGCAAGACCACTCTGACCGCGGCGATCTCCAAGGTGCTCCACGACAAGTACCCGGACCTGAACGAGGAATCCCCGTTCGACAAGATCGACAAGGCCCCGGAAGAGCGCCAGCGTGGTATCACCATCTCGGTCTCTCACATCGAGTACCAGACTGAGAACCGCCACTACGCGCACGTTGACTGCCCCGGCCACGCCGACTACGTCAAGAACATGATCACCGGTGCTGCTCAGATGGACGGCGCGATCCTCGTTGTGGCCGCTACTGACGGCCCGATGGCTCAGACCCACGAGCACATCCTCCTCGCTCGCCAGGTTGGCGTGCCGGCAATCGTCGTCGCTCTCAACAAGTGCGACATGATCGACGCCGAAGACGAGGACCTCATCGACCTCGTCGAGATGGAGCTTCGTGAGATCCTCTCCGCGCAGGAGTTCGACGGCGACGATCTGCCCATCGTTCGCGTTGCTGCGTTCCCCGCCCTGAACGGCGACGAGAAGTGGGCCGAGAGCATCCTCGAGCTGATGAACGCTGTCGACGAGCACATCCCCACGCCGGAGCGCGACACCGACAAGCCGTTCCTCATGCCCGTTGAGGACGTCTTCACCATCACCGGTCGTGGCACCGTGGTCACCGGTCGTATCGAGCGCGGCGTCGTGAAGACTGGCGACACCGTCGACATGGTTGGTATCCGCGACGAGAAGCAGACCACCACCATCACCGGTGTTGAGATGTTCCGCAAGATCCTCGACGAGGGTCGCGCTGGCGAGAACGTCGGCCTCCTGCTCCGCGGTACCAAGAAGGAAGACGTCGAGCGCGGCATGGTGGTTATCAAGCCCGGTTCCACCACCCCGCACACCGACTTCGAGGCTTCCGTCTACGTGCTGAACAAGGAAGAGGGCGGCCGTCACAAGCCGTTCTTCTCGAACTACTCCCCGCAGTTCTACTTCCGCACCACCGACGTGACCGGCGTTGTGCAGCTGCCTGAGGGCACCGACATGGTGATGCCCGGTGACAACACCGAGATGACCGTGCACCTCAACAAGCCCATCGCTATGGAAGAGAACCTCAAGTTCGCTATCCGTGAGGGTGGCCGCACCGTTGGTGCTGGTACCGTCACCAAGATCATCAAGTGATTTGATCTGAAGCGATAAACGATGCGGCCCCCACCACCTGGTGGGGGCCGCATCGTTCTTTCGTTAGGGACATCCATCAGCGATGTGCTGGTGGTTGTCGGCGGTGGCGGTTCGCCAGCGACGGCGCAGAATCGCTAGGATTCCTGGCCGTCGCCGGACTGGGGGAGAGGGTTGCGGTCCTGCCTGCGCGCCTCACGTTCTTCGAGGTCTTGTTGTGACGGGCCTGAATACTGGCGGTTGCGCTCCTCAGCCTCCGGAGAGCCGGAGAAAACGCGCGCCGTGGCACTCAACGAGTCGCCACGCCCGTCGGTGACCTCCATAGCGGGCATTTCTGCGGTGCTGGGGCCGTCGTCGGATGCGTCGCCAGCGGATGGGCGAGGCTGCTCGGTGTCGTTCGAAGGCCTGAGCACTGACGTGATGAGATCGTCCAGCTGGGGGTGATTACGATCCTTGCCGGGCCGTCGCGGTTCTTTGGCTGAATCGTGACGGTGGCGCAGTGCCTGCAGCCATGTGCGTCGACGGGCGGCGAAGCTGTCCTCATCGAGATCGCCGTCGTCGTCGAATAGATCTCCAACGGCGATCTCCTCGGTGGTGTCTTCAGAGCGTTCGTCGTTCCAAGCCGCCTGGGTCTGTTTCACGAATGTTCTACGTTCCTCCACTGATGGGGCGGGGGTGACGTCGGGCTCCAAACGCGTGCGAGGAAGCGCGTATATTGCGCGCTGCTGTACCCAGCTGATGAGTTCCTCGCGAACGTAGCATCGAAGATCCCACAGATCACCAGAAGTGGCTGCCGAAACAGTGGCGCGGACCTTCACGTATCCGCCCGTGGCTTCAGTGACCTGCATGCTGACGGTACGCCCGTCCCAGAGGTCGGAGCGCCGCACGATGCGCTGCAGCTCTACGCGTGCCGCCTCGACAGGCACGAGCCAGTCCAGGTCGAACTCGACCGTGCCTAGCAGCTTCGGGCTGCTCCGCGTCCAGTTCTCGAAGGTCTTCGAGATGAATACCGTCGACGGCACAATCCAGCGTCGCCCATCCCAGCTCGCCACCACCACGTAGGTGAGCGTGATCTCTTCGATCGTGCCCCAGTGGTCGTCGACGATCACGATGTCGCCTACGCGCAGCGCATCCGTGAAGGCAAGCTGTACGCCCGCGAAGACGTTTGCGAGCGACGATTGCGCGGCGAGACCAGCGACGATCGACAAGAGACCGGCGGAAGCGAGCATCGATGCGCCGATTGCCCTGAATTGCTCGAAGGTGAGCAGCACGCCTGAGATTGCGAGCACCCAGACCACGGCCGCGCCGACGCGGGAGATCACCTGGGTTTGTGTGCGCAGTCTTCTGGAGTGGACGGTCTCTTCCGCTCCGTCACGAGCCAGGAGTAGCGAGTCTTCGATGGCCCTGATGAGTCCGGTAATGACATAGGCACCGGAAAGAATCAGCAGGATGGTCCACACGTGCAGGAACGTCGGAGCCCATTCGACTGTCGGCGAATGCGCTGGCCAGCCCAGGGAAATCAATATGCCCACGCCAGTGCCGACGATGATGATCAGAATCCGCATCGGGGTTTTCAGACGCTTGCTGAAGGGCTTCAGATTCGGACGCCGTCGAAGGAACAGGCCAGCCAACGCGCCAATCAATAGGGCTATCGCTGCGCCGATGATAAACCCGAACGCCCCATAAGCGATGACTGAGAGTACGTCCAGGGCAACCTCGGCCGTGGTGTCATCAGTAGGCATGGTCGCTGTGCCTCCTCCTTACTTGTTGGCGCGCTTTTGCAGAGCCGCCCACTCGTCGCGCAGCCCCACCGTGCGGTGGAAAAAACTCGGGCGCTTCGGGTCTGCCGCGAAGTAGCCGATGCGTTCGAACTGCACCACCTGGCCAGGCTCAACGTCAGCCAATGCGGGTTCTGCCTTGCAGCTCTCCAGCAGTTCGCGCGAGTCGTGGTTGAGGTCGTCCAAAGGCTCACCGGTCTCAGCGCCGGGCGCCTCCGTCGTAAACAAGCGTTCATACAAGGCGGCTGCCACGTCGACGGCATGCGGGCGTGAGACCCAATGCATCGTCGACTTCACCTTGCGCCCATCCGGCGCGGTACCGCCGCGCGACTCGGGGTCGTAGCTACAGAGCACTTCGACGACGTTACCAGCCTCGTCTTTCACCACGTCGGTGGCGGTCACGAGGAAAGCGCCGCGAAGGCGTACCTCCTTGCCAGGCGAGAGCCGGAAATACTTCGGCGGTGGAACCTCCCGGAAATCATCTTGCTCGATCCACAGCTCGCCGGTGAAAGGCACTTTGCGGGTGCCGTCGTCGGGGTTCTCAGGGTTGTTCGTCACCTCGAACCATTCGACGACGGGCTTGCCTTCGTCGTCGGTGGGCCAGTCCGTGATGGTGAGCTTCAACGGGTGCAGCACAGCCATACGGCGCTGCGCCGTGGCGTTCAGCTCGCGACGCACGAAGCTCTCTAGCTCCTCGATGGCCTTGCGGGAGTTGACCCGGGTAATGCCCACGGCCTTGCAGAAGTCGCGCAGCGCAGCGGCGGGGTAGCCTCGGCGACGCAGCCCGCGGATGGTGGGCATGCGCGGATCGTCCCAGCCGTCGACGACGCCTTCGTTCACCAGCTTCAAGAGACGACGCTTGCTCGTGACGGTGTGCGTGAACTCCAGGCGGGCGAACTCGATCTGGCGCGGTGCCTGCTCCAGTTCGAGGGCCTGCAAGAACCAGTCGTAGAGCGGGCGGTGCGACTCGAATTCGAGCGAACACATCGAGTGCGTGACACCCTCGATGGCGTCGGATTGCCCGTGAGCCCAGTCGTAGGTGGGGTAGATGGGCCAGTCCCAGCCGGTCTGGTGGTGCTCCACCTTGCGAATGCGGTACATCAGTGGGTCGCGCATCTGCATGTTCTCGTGTGCCATGTCGATCTTCGCGCGCAAGGTCTTCTCGCCGTCGGCAAACTCTCCGGCGCGCATGCGACGGAACAGATCCAGGTTTTCTTCCGGGCTACGATCCCGGTATGGCGATGGCGTCCCGGGCTCGGTGAACGAGCCGCGCGAGGCGGAAATCTCGTCGGCGCTCTGGTCGTCGACGTAGGCCAGGCCCTTTTCGATGAGCTGTTCGGCCCACTCATAGAGCTGCTGGAAATACTCGGAAGCAAATCGCACCGCTGCCGGCTCGTATCCCAACCATCGGATGTCGTCGATGATGGACTGCACGAACTCGGGGTTTTCCGCCTCAGGGTTGGTGTCGTCGAGGCGGAGCTTGCAGATGCCGCCAAAGTCTTCTGCGACGCTGAAGTCGGCGACGATGGCCTTGGCGTGGCCGATGTGCAGGTAACCGTTGGGCTCAGGTGGGAACCTGGTCTGCACCCGGTGGCCGTACCGTCCGGATTCGGTGTCCGCTTTGACGGCTTCGTAGAGATAGTTCGAGGGCAGTGCAGTCATGCCCTAGAGCATATCGACTACCGGCGAAACTACGCCGTTGCCAGTGCGTTCCACAGCCACACCAGCGCTCCGATGCCGAGCACGAGGGCGATGAGAAGAATTCCGACGAGGATACCTGCCGCCGCGATCCAGTACTTGACGCCCGCGTGGCGAACCTGCTCGCGGTCGGCGATGGTGCGGTTCAACAGGCGTAGGTTCTTGCGGTTGGCTCGAAACGCAAGATCGCCCACTGCGCCCAGCACGGGCACCATCCCGATCAGCCAGTCGAAGAGGTAATTCGCGCCCATCCGGGCCAACACGGGCAACGGTGCTCGCAGCCGGATGGCGTCGATGATCACCGACGTCGCCAGCACGGCGCCAGACGTCGTGCCTGCTCCTGGAATGAGGCTCAACACTGGATCGAGGCCCACACGGATCTTGGTGCCGGGGATGGTGAAGGCGTCGTGGAGCGGCTCGCGAGCCTTGCGCATCCGTTCATCCATGCTTCCCAGAATGCCTGATGTGAGACGGTGCGGTCACTGCGGCTAGCCTGTTTCCATGCGCAACCTGGTACCCGATTATCTCCGCGACGTGCTGCGCGCCTGCGAGCGTAACGACGAGGGAGCGCTTGCGGATTACATCCCAGAACTCGCGAAGGTGGACCCGTCCCCGCTGGCGCTGGCTGTGTGTATGGGGGACGGAACGGTATACACGGCGGGAGACGCGGATCTTCAGTTCACCATCCAGTCGATGTCCAAGCCTTTTGTGTACGCGCTCGCTCTTCGCGACGTCGGGCTCGATGCTGTGCTCCAGCGCGTCGGGGTAGAGCCGTCGGGTGACCCCTTTAACGATCTCTCGCTGGGCGACGACGGCCGCCCGAGTAACCCGATGATCAACGCTGGTGCAATCGCCGTGCACGCGCTCATCGGCGGCCCGAACGCGCAGCTTCGCGAGCGGACCGATTCGATCGTCGATGGCCTGTCCCGATTCGCTGGGCGCGAGCTCACCGTCGACGAGGACGTCTATCAATCAGAGTTTGCAACCGCGTTTCGTAATCGCGCTATCGCCAATTTGCTGCGCAATGTCGGCGTAATCGAGCAAGATCCGCGAGACATCGTCGGGGAGTACACGCGCCAATGCGCCACGAAGGTGACCACTCGGGATCTCGCGACGATGGCCGTCACCCTAGCGATGGGCGGGCGAAACCCTGTGACGGGCGAGCAGGTCGTGCCTTCATGGGTCTGCAGACACGTGCTGTCCGTGATGATGACCTGCGGCATGTACGACGCGGCCGGCGACTGGATGACTACCGTCGGCATTCCCGCGAAGTCGGGCGTATCCGGGGGAGTGTTTGGCGCGCTTCCTGGCCAGGCGGGACTTGCGGCGTTCTCACCCAAAGTCGATAGCCACGGGCACAGCGTGCGCGGTGTTCGAGTGTTCGAGCACCTGTCGAAGGACCTCAACCTGCATCTGATGGAGGTGCAGGAAGCCAAGGTTCGGCTGCTTGAATCCAGCGGCGAAGTGGAGCTTCGCGACGGTCTCGCTCGCCACTTCAGGCTGCGCGGCGCCTTGTACTTCGGCTCCGTTGAGCGCTTGGTTCGCGAGCTCGCAGAAGCGCCGGCGGAGGACGCCGTCGTCGTGGACTTGAGCGATGTCACGCACATCAACCCCATTGGTCGGCGCATGCTCCTGGACGCGATGGAGGAGCTCGGCGGCGAGGGGGAGCGTCGGCTGGTGCTCGTCGATCCCTCGTCGAGGCTGCGCGATCCGGAAGGAAGCGGCGTCGAGATGGACGTCGTGAAGGAGATCGACGAGGAATACTGAGGGCGCGTGATGGCGTCGCAGGCGATAGGCTGGCGGCACTATGTCTGAGATCACGCCTGCCCGCACCCGCGTCGCCCCTTCACCCACCGGAGACCCCCACGTCGGCACTGCCTTTATGGCGCTGTTCGACTTGGCTTGGGCAAAGAAAACCGACGGCCAGTTCGTGCTGCGCATCGAAGACACCGACCAGGCGCGCCTCGTCGAAGGCAGCGAGCAGCAGATCTACGACTCGCTCGAATGGCTCGGTCTACAGCCCGACGAGGGCCCGCACGTCGGAGGCGACTTCGGTCCGTACCGGCAGTCCGAGCGGTTGGAGACCTACCGGCCCTACGTCGAGCAGCTCATCGCCGACGGCCACGCCTATTACTGCTGGTGTTCCTCGGAGCGGCTGAAGGAAATGCGCGACGAGCAGGCGAAGAGCAAGCAGTCAGTCACCGGCTACGACAGGCTCTGCTACGGCAAGACGAAGGACGAACGCGCAGCACTGCCCGGCTTTTCTGAGACGCCGGTGGTGCGGATGCTTGTCCCCGACGACGTTCCCCTCACGTTCGACGACCTCATCCGCGGCGAGGTGAAGGCGCCCCGCCCCGACGACCAGGTGATCTTGAAGACCGACGGGTTCCCCACCTACCACATGGCCGTCGTCGTCGACGATCACCTGATGGGCATCAACACCGTCGTGCGTGGCGAGGAATGGATTTCGTCGACGCCGAAGCACGTGCTGCTCTACCAGTGGCTTGGCTGGGAAGTGCCGCAGTTCGCGCACATGCCGCTGCTGCGCAACACCGACAAATCGAAGATCTCGAAGCGGAAGAACCCCGCCGCGCGCCTGATGTGGTTCAAGGAGCAGGGCTACCTGCCGGAAGCGGTGCGCAACTTCCTGCAGCTGCTCGGCTACGCCGGCGACGACGAGTCCGACGTGAAGAGTTTCGAAGACTTCGTGCGTGAGTTCTCCTGGAGCAAGGTGCACACCGTCGGGCCCATCTTCGACCTCAAGAAGCTGGATTGGCTAAACGGCCACTACATCCGTTCGCTCAGCGTCGACGAGCTCACCCAGCGCATCGTCGCTTGGGCCAAGGAGTACGACCAGTGGGCCGAGCACATGAGCATCGACGTGTTGCGCCAGGCTGTGCCCATCATCCAGGAGCGCCTGGTGACGCTCTCCGGCGCGCTGCCGCAGCTGGACTACCTGTTCACGAATGACATCCAGATTGCCGACGACGCCCGCGCGACGCTGAAGGAGAACGCCGCCGAGGTGCTCGACGAGGCGCTCGCGGTGATGGAATCAGTGCCCATGGAAGCCGCCGTCATCCAAGCCGCGCTGCGCGAACGTCTGTGCGATGGCCTGGGCATCAAGCCCCGGTTTGCGTTTGGTCCACTGCGCGTCGCGATTGCAGGCAAGAAGGTGTCGCCGCCGCTATTCGAGTCGATGGAAATCCTCGGCCGCGACGAATCCGTTCGACGCCTGCGCGCCCTCCGCGCTGAGCTGTAGCGCGCCACAACCCTCATAGTGTGAGATTTGTTGCGGAAATCCGTAATAGATCGCACACATTGTGAGTTATCCACACCCCCTTTCGCATGGCCCCCTGCGCACGCCAGGATCATGCAATGGGAGCAGCGCAAGAACTCGAGTGGATCATCCGCCAACAAGCGGGCCTGATCAGCAGCCGCCAGCTCACCGCCATTGGCTATTCGCGCGGGCAGATCATGCGTTTGACGCGCAGATGGCGGCGCTGCTCTCCAGGTGTGTACCTGACGGGGCCGCTCACGTGGATGAGCGCGCTGTGGGCGGGGTTGCTCGTCGGAGGCGACGACGCGGTAGCGGGCATGGAAGCCGCAGCGTTCGTGCGCGGCATCATCGAGGATGAGCCCAAGGAGATCGTGATTTGGGCGGCCCATGCGAGGCGGGAGTTCCAGCTCGGGCCGTACCGGATTCGCTTCCGACGGGGCGCCCGGGCCTCGCGGGGTGCCCCGGCCATCACCACCGTCGAGGATACGGTGCTGGACACCGCCGACATTCGCCCGGAGATTCCCGCGATTGCCCTACTCACCCGCGCATTGGCCGACGGGTTCACCACCCGGCAGCGCTTGCTCAATCGCGTGCGTCAACGCGCCAGGCAGCGCCACCGCGCGCTCATCGTCGAGCTGTGTTCCACCGTGGGTGCCGGCATCGAGAGCGTGCTGGAGTACCTGTTCCATCGCAATGTGCTGCGCCGTCACGGCCTGCCCATACCGTCGAGGCAGCAGCGTCGCAGTGGGGGACGCGTCGACAACGTGTACGACGAGTACGCGCTCATCGTCGAACTCGACGGCGGCCGGTATCACCGCGACAAGGCCCACGACTATCACCGCGACAACGAGCACATGCTTGACCGAGACGAGCGCACCGTGCGTTTCGGCTGGCGGCAGGTCGTCGTCGACGCGTGTTTGAGCGCGCAGCAAGTGTCCCGCGGTTTGCTGCGGGGCGGTTGGAACGGAAAAGGGGCACGGGCATACTGCAGATGCCTCAAAGTGTGAGATCTGTTGCGGAAATCCGTAATAGATCTCACACTATGACGGGTTTGAGCCGCTCGGCCCGGCCTCGATGGCGAGGCGCTCGTCGAGGGTTGGTAGGTAGTAAAGCGCCAGCGAGTCGAGAATGCGCTTGACCTGGGTGAGCGACGCCTGACGCTCGCCCTCCGTTGTGGCGCCAGCGGCGAGGCGCGCGGCCTTGCCTGCGCGTCTGGCATCCGAGCGGGCGTGCTCTGGCAAGTGTTCGAAGCCGAGCCGCTCGGCGTTGGCCTGCGCGACGTTGAAGCTCACCTCCACATCGGAAGCCAGCGCGTCTAGCCGGTCGGTTGGCGTGGCGTCGGTAGCGTCGTCGAACTTCACGAGCGCAGCCTCGAAGTCCGCCGTCGTGGGCACGGCCGGGTCAAACAGAGCCGAACACTCGATCCGGTAGGCGATGTCTTCGCGGAGCTCCAGATAATGCGTGCGGATGGCGTTGACGCGTCGCATTACCAGCTGGCGACGGTTCGAGCTCGCATCCGGCGGCACCCAGAGCTTCCCCTGCTCGCGGGTGAGCGCGTAGGGGAGGATGGTCTCCATCGTGATGCCCAGCTTGTCTGGCGCCATGATCTGCGCGTGGTTACGCGATTTCCAGAACCGACGAATCGACTCGCCCACCGCGCCACCGGTCAAGAACGCCAAATAAAACATGGATCCAGACAGGACAACCATCATCAGCGTGATCGTGAGCGTGGTTGCCAGCATCACGACCAGGTTCCGCGCAGAAAAGAGCCGGTCCTCGCTCCACACCACCGTTGGGATGACCAGCGCCCGAACTGCGTCGCCCTCAGCCGCCTCGACGGAGAGTCGTGCCGCGCCGGTTCTTCCAATGGGTTCGTCCAAGTTCGCTGTCTTGGAAATCCGCTCACCGTTGATGCGCTGCATGCGCAGCTGGACCTTGTTCTGGTGCTCAGTCCCGTCGCTTTCTCGGCGCCGGGCATCGACGACGATGGCGTCGATGTTGGTGTAGAGCAGACAAAATCCGGGCTCGAATTCCCCCCATGTGGCATCGAGCGGGATGGGCTGCCAGGTGTCGACCATTACGCCTTCCTTCCTGGCAGCTGCAGCACGGTGCGACCTGTGATCGCCTTGCGAGCCTCCGAGCCAGAAGGGAGGAAGTAGAGGGCCAAATCGTCGAGAATCGCGACGGCGCGGTTCAGGGCAGCGGCACGTTCCGCGTCGGTGGCTGATTGGTCTGCTGCCAGTCGAGCGGCTTTGAGCGCGGTGGCTGCTTTCTCTCGCGACTCCGCGGGAATGTGCGTCATCCCGATGCGTTCGGCATTGGCGCGCGCGGCATTGAAAGTGGAACGCACCATGGTGGCGAGGGCGAGACGGTCGTCGGTGCTCAGCATGCCCTCGTTGTTATCCCACTGGAGGAGGGCGAGCGTGAAGGCCTTCGACGTGGGCTCGTGCGGATCAAACAGCGCGGGGCATTCGATGCGGTACACCACATCGCTGAGCAGCCTGCCGTACTCGGCCTTGACGTCATCGATATCCACGTCTTGGGGCGGAGCGGGAAGTTGGAACTGATGTGCAGCGAGCCCTGGCTCGTGAGTTCCGTGGCTGATCATCCACGTCTTTGCGTAGTTTCCCTTCTTCCAGGCGTCGATGCCGATGACGAGCATCGCAACGCCAACGCCCATGATGAGGAAACGCCAAAATCCGAGGGACGCCGCGATAGGCCCGACGAACGCCATCACGCCGCCCAGGATGAGAGGGAGGAGATTCAAGACCAGCCGTCCATGATTTGGCTTGCCGACGATTATGCCGTGCTCGAGAGCGAAAGCGCGCAGGGGACGCAGGGACGCTGCCGCGGCCACTGCCTGACGCACCGTTTGCGTACGCGGGTAACCCCACGTCTCGCGCTTCCTACCGTCAGGGAGGTATGCGACCAGCAAGGTGCGCCCTGTCCCGCTGCGGTACTCGAAAAAAATATTCCCCCGCTCCGTCTCTACCAGGAGCCGACGGGGCGCTCGCTCCAACGGCTTGGTGAGGGGAATCTCCTCCAACTGCATCCCGACACTGTATCCGGTACTCGACGCACAAGGTGGGGCTGAGACCCGCAGGCCCCAGCCCCACCTTGGCTACTGAACGGTGAACTAGCCCACCGAGTTGATGGCTTCGAGCTTCTTCGGCTCGTCCTTGTAGACCTCTTTGGCGTTTTCCTTCGTGGCGACGATTGGCTCCAACAGGAAGGAGGGTACATCCTTCGTGTTGTTGTTGAACTGATCGGTGTTGACCTTGAGGCCGTTCAACTCCTTCAGGTCCTTTTCACCGGAGGCCAGCTTGATGGCGAGATCCAGGGAGGTCTGCACCAGCGGTAGCGTGGGCTTGGAGATGGTGGAGTACTGCTTGCCCTCCATGATCCACTTCAGCGACTCAAGCTCGGAGTCCTGACCCGTCACGACGGGCTGCTTCTTGCCGGCCTGCTGCACAGAGGTCAGCACGGCGCGGGCCAGCGTGTCATTGGGGGAGAGGATGCCGTCGGGAACCTTATCGCCGGGGTAGTTCTGCGACAGGATGGCGTCCATGCGCGACTGAGCGTTCTTGGGATCCCAGCCCTGGGTTGCAGCCTGCGACTGCTTCGTCTGGCCAGAGCCGACGGTGATGGTGCCGTCGTCAATCTTCGGCTTGAGCACGGACATACCGCCGTCGAAGAAGCGCGACGTGTTGGAGTCGTCGTTGGAGCCGGCGACGAGTTCGATGGTGTAGGGGCCATCACCCTTCTGGGCCTTGAGGCCCTCGAGTAGTGCCTCGCCCTGCTTCACACCCACCTGGTAGGAGTCGTACGCGACGTAGTTGTCGACGTTTTCGGTGTCCATGAGGAGACGGTCGTAGGCGATGATCGCGATGCCCTCATCCTTTGCCTTCTGCAGCTGAGTGCCCAGTGAGGTGCCGTCGAGTGCGCCAATGATGAGGACCTTCACGCCGGAGGTGATCATGGCATCGACCTGGTTCTGCTGCTCCGCAACGCCGCCGTTGGCGAACTGGAGGGTGCAGTCGAGCTTCTTCTCCTTGCAGGTTTCCTGGAAGAAGCCTTCGGCTTCCACCCAGTTCTCGGAGGTCTTCTGCGGTAGCGCGATGCCAACTTTGACGTTCTCGGCGCTCTCGCCTCCGCCGTTGCCTTTGGAGTCGCCGCCTGCATTGCCTGCGTTGCCCCCACACGCGGAGAGAGTGAGCGCCATGGCGCCAGCTGCGCTGATGGCTGCGATGGACTTGAGGATCCGCATGGTATTGCCTTTCTGTTGGATCCGGTTTGGTTGGTTGTACTAAGCCACATCGGGCTTTTCAGTAACGGGTTCGGTGGTTGCCTCCCCCTGAGCAGCGGGCTTCTTCTTTGTGAGGTACCCGATGATGGATGGTTTGCCTTGGATCTTCGAGATGACGTCGAACGCGACGGCGAGCAGCAGCACGAGGCCCTTGATCATCTGGGTCCAGTCGGCGCCAGCGCCCATGAGCTGCAGGCCGTTGTTGAGGAAGGCCATGACGAGTGCGCCGACCATCGTGCCCCCGACGGTGCCGATGCCGCCCCACACGGACGCTCCGCCGATGAAGACCGACGCGATCGCATCCAGTTCCCACATGGTGCCGTCGAAGGGTGTCGACGCGGTGGAGCGGCCGACGAACACCATGCCGGCGATGGCGGCGAGCACGGAGGAGTTGAACATGACGAAGAAGTTGACTTTCTTCACCGAGATGCCGGTGAGTGCGGCGGCGGTGCGGTTGCCGCCCACCGCGTACACGCTCCGGCCAAGCGGGGTGTTGCGCGCGAGGAAGTTGTAGAAGAGGAACAGCGCGATCACGAGCACGCCGGGGATCGGGAACGACGTGCCGGGGCGACCCGTCGCGAATACCCAGCCGAGGCCCAGCAGCACGGCGCAGGCGAAGACGATCTGCGTCCAGTGCACCCAGGCCGGGGGCACCTCGGCGCCGGCCTGCACCAGCTTGGTGCGGCTGCGCATCTTCAATGCGGTGAAGATCACCGCGGCGCCCACGGCGAGGATCACCGTCGGAGAGTTGATGATCCAGTTACCAACCTCGATAGGTGGCAGAAAATCAAGGTAGCCGGCGCCCAGCTTGCGCACCTCTTGGGGCACGGGAATGGAGTTCGACTTGCCGATGTACTGGTTCAGACCCCGGAACATGAGCATGCCTGCGAGGGTCACGACGAATGCCGGCACCCCGATAATCGCCACCCAGAAACCGTGCCACAAGCCGATGACAATGCCGACGGCGAGCCCGCCCAGGATGCCGACCCACCAGGGCAGCCCCAGCGACGTGGTCAGCACAGCCAGCACGATGCCGACGACAGCCGCGACCGATCCGACGGAGAGGTCAATGTGTCCTGCGATGATGACGAGCACCATGCCCATCGCCAGAATCAGAACGTAGGCGTTGCCGGAGATCACGTTCTGCAGGTTTTGCGCGGACATGACGGTGCCGCCGGTCAACACCTGGAACAGCACGATCTCCAGCAGCAACACCACGACCATGGCGAGCTGGCGGACGTTGCCGCCAATCAGTTGCTTGAGCTTCTCGAACATAGTGTGCAAGTCCTCCAAAATCAGACTGTGGCGGGGCGTGCCGACGTTGGGTTGATGAGGCGCATCAGGGATTCCTGATCGGCGTCTTCGGTGTTTAGGCATCCGGTGACGGCGCCCTCGAAAATCGTGTAGATGCGGTCGGTGATGCCGAGCAGCTCGGGCAGCTCGGAGGAGATCACGATGACCGCCTTACCCGCGGACGCAAGCTGGTCGATGAGCTGGTAAATCTCGAACTTTGCACCGACGTCGATGCCGCGCGTGGGCTCGTCGAGGATCAGCAATTCTGGGTCGCTGTAGATCCACTTCGCGAGCACCACCTTCTGCATGTTGCCGCCAGACAGCGTCGAGACCCCGGTGTCAACGGTGGGCGCCTTGATGCGCATGTCCTGGCGGTACTGCTGCGCGGTAGTACGCACATGATGCCAATCGATGCTGATACCACCCTGGCAAGCCTTCTTGAGCTTCGACGACACAACTTGCCCCTTGATGTCGTCGAGCAAATTCAGGCCTTGGGTTTTGCGGTCTTCGGGAAGGTATGCGATACCCGCGGCGATGGCGGCGCTCACCGAACTGGTGTCGACGGGTTTGCCGTGCATGAGCACGGTTCCGTGTTCAAAGACGCCGTAGGTGTGGCCGAAGACCGATCGAGCCAGCTCCGTGCGGCCAGCACCCATCAGACCGGCAAGCCCGACGACCTCGCCTGCACGTACCTCAATGTTGGAGCCCTTGCAGATCAGACGGTCTGGGATAACGGGGTGGCGCACGGTCCAGTCGCGGAGCTCGAAGAGCGTCTTACCTACCTTCGGTTGGCGGTCGGGGAAGCGGTTATCCAGCGAGCGGCCGACCATGAGACGGATGACGCGGTCCTCGTCTACTTCGTTGTTGCTGATCTGCATGGTTTCGACGGCTTTGCCGTCGCGGATGACGGTGATCTCGTCGGAAATCTCCGCGATCTCGTTCAGTTTGTGCGAGATCATGATCTGCGCGATACCGCGTTCGCGCTGCTTGCGCATGAGGTGAAGCAGGTGAGCGGACTCTTCCTCGTTCAGCGCAGACGTCGGCTCGTCGAGGATGAGCAGGCGGACGTCCTTGGACAACGCCTTCGCGATTTCGACGAGCTGCTGCTTGCCGACGCCGATCTCTTTCACCTGGGTGTCCGGATTGTCATCCAGACCTACTTCCTCCATCAGCTGTTTCGCCGCGCGCCTGGTTTCTACCCAATCGATGCTCAGCCCGCGTCGACGCTCGTTGCCGAGGAAGATGTTCTCTGCGATGGAGAGCTCTGGAATGAGCGCGAGCTCCTGGTGGATGATGACGATGCCCTTTGCCTCCGAGTCGCGGATGCTGGCGAATTGGCATTCTTCGCCGTCGAAGATGATCTTGCCCTCGTAGGAGCCATGCGGCCACACCCCGGACAGCACCTTCATCAGAGTGGACTTTCCAGCGCCGTTCTCCCCGCACAATGAATGGATAGTGCCGGGGTGAACCTCGAAGCTCACATCGTTCAGGGCTTTCACGCCTGGAAATGCCTTGGTGATGTGCTGCATCTCGAGGATGGCTCTGCCTCGTTGCATGGTGTCCACTGTGACCTCTTGTTGCCTACGTCCTTGAATGGCCGTGGGCTACGCTAGCGGATCCGCCCGATAATCGGGAATCCTTGCAACAAGTGTTATGAACTCGTTTCAAATATTCTGCCGTGCGCCGGCAGACCTCGTCGTGAGAGGGGGCCTGGCATGAGCCGACTACGAAGCGTCGCGTGCCTCGTCGTCATCACGATGCTGGTGGCGTGCGGCCCCAATCCTGGCGTGGAGCCGAGCGCCGAGTCTTCCCCGTCGTCTCTCTCCCCGTCGCCGGGTGCCACGCCCCGCGCGAGGAACGCCACGCACATTGGTGTGGTGAACGTGGGCAAGCAGGGCATCGCTGTCGACCCAGGCCCCGGGGTGCGCATGCACACCGACGAGTCGGGTGCTGTGGAGCTGAACCTCACCCTGGCCGACAGGGAAACGGAAATGCTTGTGCTCGAGGTGCTGCACACGCCTGTGCAAGTCGAGCAGCGGGGTGAGTTAGTGGTCTTCGCTGCTCCCGACGGCATCGTTTGGGGCGTTGTGGCTTCCCCACGAGCGCGAGACGAAGCGGGAGAGACGGTGGACACGAGGGTCACCGTCGCGGATCGGCAGATTTTCATTTCGTGTCAACCCGACGACGATGCCCGCTTGCCGTTGCAGGTGACGGTGCAGTTGGGGCGCGAGCTGATCGAGAGCGTGCAGGTGGCAGAAGAACGTGGGCAACCGCGCTACATCATTCGGCGTACATCCTTTGGGCGTGCAGTATTCGGCGACGGTTTGCCGACTGCTAGCACGAGAGCACTATTCGAAGGCGAAGGCTGGGCCCAGGCCAAGGCAATGGAACCGCGCCTGGCCGGTTCCGCGTCCCTGAAGCAGCAGTTCGACTGCCACGTGCTCGGTGCGGCAGCGAAGGAAACATGGAACCTCGAGGCTTTTCGGCCCGCCAATCCAGACTGGCTC
This sequence comes from Propionibacteriaceae bacterium, assembly GCA_032576855.1. GTDB lineage: Bacteria > Actinomycetota > Actinomycetes > Propionibacteriales > Propionibacteriaceae > Arachnia. Next base: position 135,902 of record JAWFWL010000001.1, on the reverse strand, counting down.
GCCGGCGCAGTGCAACATCGATGCAACTGGGAGTCTGCCTAGAGGTGAAAACCCCACAACACTGCAATAGTCAGACATTCCCCGCGTATGTCGGGCTCCCACGCGTCAGATCTTGCCGATCTCCGTCTTCTTCTCTGCCTGGAACTGATCTTCGATGCGCCCGTACGCCCAGTAACCAGAGATACTGAGCCGCTCAGGCGCGACGTCGTGTGCCTTAAACACCTTGCGCAGCGCCTTCATCGCGCCACGTTCGCCGTGCGCGAAGACGCTCACAGCGCCGAAAGCATCCCACGGCAACGCATCGACGCACCTCGCGAGCCGCTCCTCGTCGTAGGGCTCATCACCTCGATTCAGCCACTCAACGTCGACGTGTTCGGGTGTGGGTAAGGGGCGGGTGTCGTGACGTGTCTCGACGACGACGAGGCCCCGCGCATCGCTGGCTAGCTGCTCCAGGCCGGCCTCGATGGCAGGTAGAGCTGCCTCGTCGCCGACGAACAGGTGGAAGTCAGCCTCGGGCAAGGGGGACCACTTGCCGCGAGGACCTCGGGCGAGCACCGTGTCCCCGGGCTCACATCGGGCCGCCCATGGGCCTGCCAAGCCTTGAGCGCCGTGCACCACAAAATCGACGGTGACTTCGCCTGCCTGCTCGTCGAAGTGGCGAACGGTGTAGGTACGTAGCGTCGGGCGCTCGTCGGGAACCTCCTGGAGGGGGCCATGCTCGTCGAACAAGAGTTTTACGTACGAGTCGGCGTATCCGGGATGATCGAATTCTTCCACTCCGAAGGTGATGCGTACCGTGGATGTTCCAAGAAGTACTTTTCGCACGACGGTGAGTCGCCGTGTCGGGATGGCCGGACGCGCGGCACGGGCTTCGGTTGCCAAGCGATTCTCCTCCTACTTGGATGAGTCACTATTATGCAACGCCTGGCTTGCTGATTTAAATCATGCTTCGGGGATGGTCGGGTGGGCCTCGCGGCAGATACCCTTGCTGACAAACACTTAGAGAAGAAGGGAACTGTCATGACGAACCCACCGCAGCAGCCTTGGAATCAAGGTGGTAGTAACGGCCCGCAGCATCCTCAGCAGTGGGGTGGTCAAGGCGCAGGTCAGCCTTCGCAGCAGTGGGGCAGTCAGCAGAACCCACAGGGTGGTGCATCGCAATGGGGCGGTCAGCAGAACCCACAGGGGGGCGCTTCCCAGTGGGGCGGTCCGGCGCAACCCTACGGGCCCCAAGGCGGACAGCAGTGGAACGGTGCGGCGCCGAAGAAGTCCAATGCCAAGCTCTGGATCGGTCTCGGGGTTGGGGCAGCGCTCCTCCTCGTGCTGATCGTTGTACTCGTGCTGGTGCTCGGTGGTGGCGGCAAGTATGCCGGCAAGGAACGCCCGGACCTTCCCGATGATTTCGGTGGTTGGTCGAAGGGGGATCGCAGTGACGTGTACAAGAAGGGCCCGAAGGTCCTCATGGTCTCCGAACAAGACATCGAGGAAGATGAGCAGGACCTAAAGAAGGCCATGAAGGACTCCGGTGAGGACGTCGACCTCGAGGATGTTGAAATCGAAAAGCCGTCGAAGGGCGTAGAATGCGCCACCACCGAGGTGCAAGGGATGGAAGTCACGGTGTGCGCCATCTTCTACGAGGATGAGAAGGGCTTCGTCGTCGCAGGTATGCCAGGCGAGTTCTTCGGTGGTGAGCAGCCCACTGAGAAAGAAGTGCACGACGCAGCAGTCGCGCTGTCCAAGGTTGACTAACTAGCAGGCGTGTTGCGGGAGTGTGCGTACATTCCCGCAACACGCCGATTTGGTGTGAGCTCTAGTTCGTGCCAAGATAGTCAGGTTGCTCCGCGGAGCGGTGCCTTTTTGGGCCTGTTTCGCATGATAGGTCGAGCGAACACCCAGTGTTTGGATGGCCTTCCGATGGGAAGGCGTCTCCAGACCGGGAATAAGCACGACACTCCCGTCCGCGGGGGTGGGAGCGACAAGGGGTTTTACCCCACTGGAACTCCAGTTCAATAGGGACGAGAAGAAGGAACAACTGTGGCGGGACAAAAGATCCGCATCCGGCTGCGGGCGTATGACCACGAGGTCATCGACAGCTCGGCGCGCAAGATCGTCGATACTGTGACTCGCACCGGTGCCCAGGTAGCTGGCCCCGTGCCGCTGCCCACCGAGAAGAACGTGTTCTGTGTTATTCGTTCGCCCCACAAGTACAAGGACAGCCGCGAGCACTTTGAGATGCGCACGCACAAGCGCCTCATTGACATCCTCGACCCCACCCCGAAGACGGTCGACTCGCTCATGCGCCTTGATCTTCCTGCGGGCGTCGACATCGAGATCAAGCTTCCGTGAGGTGTCAAGCATGAGTGAACGAATTGTGAAGGGCATTCTGGGCACCAAGCTCGGTATGACCCAGCTGTGGGATGACGAAAACAAGGTTGTCCCGGTAACTGTGATTCAAGCCGGTCCTTGCGTCGTGACGCAGGTACGCACCCCCGAGACCGACGGCTACTCCGCCGTGCAGCTCGGCTTCGGCGCCGTGAAGGCAAAGAAGGTCACCAAGCCTGAGGCTGGCCACTTCGCCAAGGCCGACGTGACCCCGCGCAAGCACCTCGTCGAGCTTCGCACTGCGAACGCTTCCGAGTTCACGCTTGGTCAGGAGCTCAGCGCCGAAGTGTTCGCTGACGGTGACATCGTCGACGTCACTGGCACCACCAAGGGCAAGGGCACCGCTGGTGTTATGAAGCGCCACGGCTTCGCTGGTCTTCGTGCATCCCACGGTGTGCACCGTAAGCACCGTTCGCCTGGCTCGATCGGTGGCTGCTCCACCCCAGGTCGCGTGTTCAAGGGCCTCCGCATGGCCGGACGCATGGGCAACGACAAGGTGACTGTCCAGAATCTCAAGATCCACGCCGTGGACGCCGAGCGCGGCTTGCTGCTCGTGCGCGGCGCGATCCCCGGCAACAAGGGCTCGCTCGTCGTCGTGCGTAGCGCTGCCCGGAAGGGTGACGCAGCATGAGCACCAACAACGTTGATGTCATTGACGTGAAGGGTAAGAAGGCTGGCTCGGTCGAGCTGCCCTCTGAGCTCTTCGACGTGCAGACCAATATCCCCCTGATTCACCAGGTAGTGGTGGCCCAGCTGGCTGCGGCCCGCCAGGGTACCCACAAGGTGAAGGGTCGCGGCGAAGTCAGCGGCGGCGGCAAGAAGCCGTGGCGCCAGAAGGGCACCGGCCGCGCTCGACAGGGCTCCACCCGTGCGCCCCAGTGGACCGGTGGCGGCATCGTGCACGGCCCGCAGCCTCGTGACTACTCGCAGCGCACTCCCAAGAAGATGGTTGCGGCCGCGTTGCGTGGCGCGCTGTCTGATCGCGCTCGTGAGCAGCAGGTATTCGTCGTGAAGGAACTCGTCGCTGGCGAGAAGCCGTCGACGAAGGCCGCCCTCGCCACGCTGGCGCCGTTCGGCGACATCGAGAAGGTGCTCGTCGTGCTGGACCGATTCGAGGAGATCGCTTGGCTCTCCGTGCGCAACGCCGCACAGGTGCACGCCATCCTCGTCGACCAGCTGAACGCGTACGACGTGCTGGTCAATGACAAGGTCGTGTTCTCCGAAGCCGCGCTCGCAGCTTTCGTGGCTGGCCCCGCCAAGGGCAAGTCTGTGAAGGCTGTCGCCACCTCCGCTGAGGCCGCCGAAATCGCTGCTCCCGCCGCTGACGAGACCGAGGCTCCTGCCGACGGCTCCTACAAGGGTGATAACCCGCCGGCTGGCTTCGACATCAAGGGCAACGCCGACTCCGGCAAGTTCCACATCCCCGAATCTCCGTGGTACGGACGCACCAAGGCTGAAGTCTGGTTCAACAGCGTCGAAGCCGCTGAGGCCGCGGGCTTTGTGAATGCTGTCTCCAACAACTCTGAGGAGAAGGACAAGTGACCGGTCTGAAGATTCGCAACCACCGGGACATCATTCTTCGTCCCGTCGTGAGTGAGAAGAGCTACAACCTGCTCGACGAGAACAAGTACACGTTCGTCGTCGCGCCCGACGCTAACAAGACCGAGATCAAGATCGCCGTCGAGGAGATCTTCGGAGTCAAGGTCCTCAGCGTGAACACCGCCAACCGCCAGGGCAAGTCCCGTCGTACCCGGTACGGCATGGGCAAGACGGTCGACACCAAGCGTGCGATCGTCACCGTGGCTGAAGGTGACCGCATCGACATCTTCGGCTCTGCCGAGTGATCGAGCGGCGAGGAAGGAACTGAACTTTCATGGGTATCCGCAAATACAAGCCGACTACGCCGGGCCGTCGTGGCTCAAGCGTCGCGGACTTCGCCGAGATCACTCGTTCGACGCCGGAGAAGTCGCTGCTCGTTGCCAAGCCGAAGACCGGTGGCCGTAACAACTCGGGTCGCATCACCACGCGCCACATCGGTGGTGGGCACAAGCAGGCATACCGCCTGATTGACTTCAAGCGCTACGACAAGGACGGCGTGCCGGCCAAGGTCGCACATATCGAGTACGACCCGAACCGCACCGCTCGCATCGCACTCCTGCACTACGCCGACGGCGAGAAGCGCTACATCATCGCCCCGAACGGTCTCCAGCAGGGTGCGCAGGTGGTTGCCGGCCAGGGTTCTGACATCAAGCCGGGCAACAACCTCGAACTCCGCCAGATCCCCGTCGGTACCGTGGTGCACGCTGTCGAACTTCGCCCCGGTGGCGGCGCCAAGCTTGGCCGCTCCGCTGGTGCTTCCATCCAGCTTGTCGCTCGTGAAGGCAAGTACGCCACGCTGCGTATGCCGTCGGGTGAAATGCGCATGGTGGACGTGCGTTGCCGCGCAACCATCGGTGCTGTTGGTAACGCTGAGCAGTCCAACATCAACTGGGGCAAGGCCGGACGCAGCCGCTGGAAGGGCATCCGCCCGACCGTCCGCGGTGTTGTCATGAACCCCGTCGATCACCCTCACGGTGGTGGCGAGGGTCGCACGTCGGGTGGTCGCCATCCTGTCTCCCCTTGGGGCAAGAAGGAAGGCCGCACTCGCAGCAAGAAGAAGGCGAGCAACCGCCTGATCGTCCGCCGTCGCAAGACCGGCAAGAAGCGCTGATAAGGGAGCCTGAACAATGCCACGCAGTCTGAAGAAGGGCCCCTTCGTTGACGACCACCTGATGAAGAAGGTGGACGCTCAGAACGAAAAGGGCACAAAGAACGTCATCCGTACCTGGTCCCGGCGCTCCATGATCGTGCCGGACATGCTGGGTCACACCATCGCGGTCCACGACGGCCGCAAGCACGTCCCGGTGTTCGTCACCGAGTCGATGATCGGTCATAAGCTCGGCGAGTTCGCTCCGACGCGTACCTTCAAGGGTCACGTGAAGGACGACAAGAAGGCGCGCCGGCGCTGAGGCAATTCGAGAAATAGGGAACTGATTTATGAGCAACGAAAACGGCACCGGCCGTCGTCGCGAGGTCCTGCTCGGGGATCGTCCTGGCTCGTACGCCATTGCGCGCCACGTCCGGATGAGCCCCCGCAAGGTTCGACGCGTCGTCGATTTGGTCCGCGGCATGGACGTCAACGACGCCCTGACCGCACTCAAGTTTGCGCCACAGGCAGCCTCTGACCCGGTATACAAGGTGGTGGCTTCCGCCGTCGCCAATGCCGAGTCCGCCGAGGCCTTGCGCGCTGATGACCTCTACATTTCCAAGGCGTTCGTCGACGAGGGTGTCACCCTTCGTCGGATTCGCCCCCGTGCAAAGGGCTCCGCGAGCCGGATCCTGAAGCGTGGGAGCCACATCACCGTCGTTGTCGAACCCCGCGAGTCGAAGGAGGATTGATCGTGGGACAAAAGATTAATCCGAACGGCTTCCGCCTCGGCATCACCTCTGACCACACCACTCGTTGGTTCGCTGACAAGGACTACGCCGCGTTCGTAGGCGAGGACGTCAAGATCCGCGACTGGCTGAAGGAAAACCTCGAGCGCGCGGGCATCTCCTCGATCGAGATCGAGCGCCGCTCCGAGCGCGTCACCATCTTCCTGCACGCCGCCCGTCCGGGCATCGTCATCGGCCGTAATGGCGCCGAGGCTGAGCGCGTGCGCGGCGAGCTCGAGAAGCTCACCGGCAAGCAGGTGCAGCTCAATATCCTCGAGGTGAAGAACACCGAAATCGACGCGCAGCTCGTCGCGCAGGGTATTGCTGAGCAGCTGGCTGCTCGTGTGGCTTTCCGCCGCGCGATGCGCAAGGCTCAGCAGTCCGCCATGCGTGCCGGTGCGAAGGGCATCCGCATCAAGTGCTCCGGACGTCTGGGTGGCGCGGAAATGTCGCGCTCCGAGGGCTACCGTGAGGGCCGTGTTCCCCTGCACACGCTGCGTGCGGACATCGACTACGGCTTCTTCGAGGCACGTACCACCTTCGGCCGCATCGGTGTGAAGGTATGGATCTACAAGGGCGACGTTACTGGCTCGCGCGCTGAGCGCGCAGCGCAGAAGGCCGCTCGCAACCAGGCCCCCGGTGGCCGCCAGCGTCCGGGACGTCGCCCGGGCCGTGGCGATCGTGGGGACCGTCCCGAACGCGGCGGACGCCGTCGCGCACAGGCCGCGGCACCTCAGGCCGAGGCCGCCGAGACCCAGAACGCAGGAGCCTGACATGCTGATTCCTCGTCGAGTGAAATTCCGCAAGCAGCACCACCCGAAGCGCAGCGGCGCTGCAAAGGGCGGCACCAGCCTCGCTTTCGGTGACTATGGCATCCAGGCGCTCGAGCCGTCGTACCTGACCAACCGTCAGATCGAAGCCGCGCGTATCGCGATGACCCGTCACATCAAGCGTGGCGGTAAGGTCTGGATCAACGTGTACCCGGACCGTCCGCTCACCAAGAAGCCCGCGGAAACCCGCATGGGTTCCGGTAAGGGTTCGCCTGAATGGTGGGTGGCCAACATCAAGCCCGGCCGAGTGATCTTTGAACTCTCGGGCGTGGATGAGGCCGTGGCACGTGAGGCGCTTCGCCTCGCTATCCACAAGCTCCCCTTCAAGGCACGTTTTATCAAGCGCGAAGCAGGTGAGATCTGATGAGCAACGCATTGAAGGCCGCGGAACTGCGCGGCATGACCCGTGAGGCTCTGAATGAGAAGGTCGTCGAACTGAAGGAAGAGCTGTTTGGCCTTCGCTTCCAGGCTGCGACCGGCCAGCTTGAATCCCACGGGCGTCTGCGCGAGGTTCGCAAGGACATCGCCCGCGTCTACACCGTGCTCCAGGAGCGCAACCTGGGCATCGTCGAAGAGCCGTCCGAGGAGAAGTGATGACTGAAGAGAACACCCAGGTCGAGCAGACCGAGGAGCGTGGCCGTCGCAAGGTCCTCACCGGCATCGTCGTGAGCGACAAGATGGACAAGACCATCGTCGTAATGGTGGAAGACCGCGTCAAGCACCCGCTGTACGGCAAGGTCATCACCAAGTCCGAGCGTCTGAAGGCTCACGATGAAGAGAACAGCGCCGGTATCGGTGACCGCGTACGTGTCATGGAGACTCGTCCGCTGTCGGCACAAAAGCGCTGGCGTCTGACCGAGATCGTGGAGCGCGCCAAGTAGGCGCCTACACAAACAATTATTCGACGGTGGCTCGTCCCTGAGGGGATGGGCCACCGTTTTTGTGTGCATGGAAGATTGTTGTTCCCCGGTTGCTTCACTACACTTCGTCTGCGGGATCGCGTTCCACGAATCGAACGGCGACTATGGCGTCCCGAGTGGCCGTCCCACAATCGAAGGAGATCAATGAAGACCATCGGATTCAAGACCGTGTTGGCGAGCGTTGCTGCTGCGAGCCTCGCGCTGGTGGGCGCTTGCTCGTCGGGGGAACCACAAGGAAACGCGTCGACGGAGGCCAAGGGCTCTCAGGAGCCGCCCGCGGCGTCGTCTAACTATCCAGACTTGAAAGGTAAGTCCCTCAATGTGGTGGCAGCCTGGTCGGGCGATGAGCAGAAGAACTTCGAGAAGGTGATCGACAAGTTCAAGGAGCTCACTGGTGCGGAGGTGAAGTACGAATCCTTTGGTGACAACGGACCCACCTTCATCCAGACCAGGCTTGAGGGAGGTAACCCTCCGAACGTTGCAGTCATAGCCCAGCCGGCCTTACTGCAAAGCCTGGCGAAGGACGGCAACATCAAGCCGCTTTCGGACGATGTGAGCAAGGCGGTGGCTGAGAACTACTCGGAGTCCTGGGCAAACCTGAGTAGCGTCGAGGAGAAGAACTACGGCGTGTGGTTCAAGGCTGCGAACAAATCCACGGTCTGGTACAACGCTCCGGTTTGGGACGAGGCCGGTGCCGACCCGGAGAAGGCAGCGGAGGACTGGGACGCCTTCGTTGAGCAGCTGGGCCTTGTTCGCGATGCTGGTTACGCGGGTATCTCCGTAGGTGCCGACGTCGGGTGGCCGCTCACTGACTGGTTCGAGAACGTCTACCTCCGGGTTGCCGGCCCTGAGAAGTACGACCAGCTGACGAAGCATGAAATCCCTTGGACCGATGACTCCGTGAAGGAAACTCTCGAGATCCTAGGCAAGCTGTGGGCTTCTGACGTCGTGCAGCCAGGTGGCGGGCAGCGGACCTTCCCGACGAGCGTGACCGAGGTGTTCGGGGCAGACCCCAAGGCAGGAACCGTCTTCGAGGGTGACTTCGTTGCCGGCAACATCGCAGCTGACGGCAACTCCACTGTCGGTGATACCGCGAAGTTCTTCAATTTCCCGGCGGTGAAGGGCTCCAAGTCTGCCGTGATGGGCGCGGGCGACGTCGCTGTGCAATTCACCGACGATGAAGCCACGAACGCCTTCATGCAGTTCCTCGCATCGCCCGAAGCCGCTGCTGAGTGGATCCCCAACGGAGGCCTCACGTCGCCCAACAAGGCTGTGGACACGTCGCTCTACCCAGATGAGACCTCGAAGCAGATCGCAGAGGCACTCGTTACGGCAGAGGATTTCCGTTTCGACATGTCTGATCTCACCCCATCCGCGTTCGGTGGCACGGAAGGTCAGGGCATGTGGCAAGAACTCATCGCCTTCTACGAGAACCCCAGCGATGTGGAAGGGGCAATGAAGAAACTCGAAGCCGCCGCGGCGAGCGCCTACAAGTAAATGGGAAATCCGAGAACTAAGACGGCCATGACGAGCTCGTCTGCATCTTCTGCGGGGGCCGGCGCCAAGCGTCGGTCCCCGTGGACCTTGCGACGGTGGCTCACCGTCGCGTCCTTCCTACTGCCAGCGCTCGTGATGCTGGGGGCGCTCGTCGTGTATCCAGTGGTTTTCACGGTGGTGCGTTCGTTTTACGACAAATCGGGCGACAAGTTCGTCGGTTGGGACAACTACGTCGCCATGTTTACGAACGACACCACCTTCATGGCGATTCGCAACAACATCTTGTGGGTGCTGGTTGCCCCCGCAGCATGCACGATCATCGGATTGATTTTCGCGGTGTTGCTGGATCAGCTTCGTTGGAAGACGGCATTCAAGCTCATCATCTTCATGCCGATGGCCATTTCGATGCTGGCTGCTGGCGTCATCTTCCGCTCAATGTTCCAGGAAGACCCGAAGCTCGGCGCTGTGAATGCTGCGGTGGTCGCCGTCGATGGATGGTTTGGCGACACCGCTCACTATCCAGGTGCGAAGCCGCGAAAGAACGCGGGCATCGAGGCGGAATCGGGGATCATCGCGGGGGAGAGGGCTGTCTCGCCGGGCACGGTACAGGGCTTCCCGCTCATTGCGATTAAGCAAGATGACGTTCCAGAAGATGCCGAGCAAGCGGCTCCGGCACCTGCACCTACTGACACTCAGATCTCCGGAACAGTATGGATCGACGTGATCCGCGGCGGCGGTGGAACGCAGGGCCAGATTGACGACGGAAAACGCGGACTACCGGGCGTTCGTGTCGATGTTGTTGGCCCCGACGGCAAGGTGGCGGGCCATGCCACGACGGAGGCAAACGGCACCTTCGTGGTAGACGGTTTGGATGCCGGCACGAAATACAAGGTGGCGCTGCCCGCAGCGAACTTCAGTCAGGGCGCGAAGGGAGTCAGCTGGCTGGGGGCCACCTTCATTAACGCGGTGGTGATGCTCTCCTACATCTGGATCTGGGCTGGGTTCGCCATGGTGATGATCGCTTCCGGGCTTTCCGCGATGGACCGCTCGCTGCAGGAAGCAGCGCGCATGGATGGCGCAAACGAGTGGAAGGTGTTCACCAAGATCACCGCGCCATTGCTGGCTCCGGTGCTCGTCGTCGTATTCGTCACGCTGATTATCAACGTGTTGAAGATCTTCGACCTCGTCTACGTAATCCCGCCCGGAGCGTCGAAGCCGGCCGCCAACGTGATCGCCGTGGAGATGTGGACGCAATCATTCGGCGGCGGACAGAACTTCGGGCTGGGCTCTGCACTCGCTGTGCTCCTCCTCATCCTGGTGCTGCCAAGCATGATCATCAATGTCCGTAGGTTTCGTCAGGAGCGTCGAGCATGAGCACACATGCAGCATCCCCCCGCAGGCGACGCGGTCTGGCAAGCCGGCTCGCATCGGTATTCGGCAACGGACTGGTCAACATCATCTTGGGTGTCGTTGCCGTCTTCTGGATGGTGCCTACCTTCGGCTTGCTCATTACGTCGCTTCGCAGCTCCGGCGACAATGCCTCGTCGGGTTGGTGGACCGCCCTCACGAAGCCAGCTCAGCTGACGCTCGACAACTACGCCAATCTGCTGCAAAACCCCACCATCACGGGATCGTTTTGGAACACGGTGGTGATCGCCGTGCCGTCCACCTTCTTCGTCGTGCTCATTGGCGCACTCGCCGCCTATGCGTTCGCATTCCTTCAGTTCCCGGGGCGCGATGCGCTGTTCATCGTCGTCGTGATTTTGTTGGCCGTCCCTATCCAGGTGGCGCTCATTCCGCTGGCTGGTCTGTTTGGGGCACTCGGGATATTCGGCGACGTGCTGGGCGTCATCTTGTTCCACGTCGCATTCGGTCTGCCATTCGCCATCTTCTTGCTGCGTAATTTCTTCACGCAGTTCCCGACGGAGCTCCTCGAGGCCGCGCGTGTCGATGGTGCCAGCGATTGGATGGTGTTTGTTCGCATCGTGCTGCCTCTCGGGCTGCCAGCCATCGCGTCGCTGGCAATTTTCCAGTTCCTCTGGACCTGGAACGACATGCTCGTTGCGCTCATCTTCGCTTCGGGTGATTCCGCACCGCTCACGGTGGCCATCCAGCAGCAGCTCCGCCAATTTGGTGCGAATATCGACGTGCTGTCTGCCGGTGCGTTTCTATCGATGATTGTGCCGTTGATCGTGTTCTTCGCGTTCCAGCGGTACTTCGTCCAGGCATTGCTCGCAGGCTCGCAGCGGTGACCCGTTCGATTAGGTGAGCGACGCCGCCTGCGTTAGCATGGGGAAGTTGCTTTGGGTCTGTGCCCTCACGAGGGGACCTCTCCCGGGCAGCATCGTGGCTCCCACTCTCTCGAGCTGGGGGCTTCCTCCTGGCAAAATCCAGGGGGGTCGTTTCTAGTTTCACAAGGCCATTTCCTGGAACCGGTGGGACAAGGAGAAGTAATGATCCAGCAGGAGTCGCGGCTCAAGGTCGCCGACAACACCGGTGCAAAGGAACTCCTCTGCATCCGTGTGCTCGGTGGTTCTGGTCGCCGCTACGCATATCTGGGCGACACTATCGTCGCCACCGTCAAGGACGCCATCCCTGGCGGCACCGTCAAGAAGGGCGAGGTGGTCAAGGCCGTCGTCGTCCGTCAGCGTAAGGAACGTCGTCGTCCGGACGGCTCTTACATCAAGTTCGATGAGAACGCAGCCGTGTTGCTGAAGAACGACGGCGAGCCCCGTGGCACCCGTATCTTCGGCCCCGTTGCCCGTGAGCTTCGCGAGAAGAAGTTCATGCGCATCGTGTCTCTCGCTCCGGAGGTGATCTGACATGGCGCTGCACGTCAAGAAGGGTGACCAGGTTCGGGTCATCGCAGGTAAGGACAAGGGCGCTACCGGTGAAATCATTGCCGTCTACCCGGAGGACCAGAAGGTCACCGTGCAGGGCGTCAACGTCATCAAGCGTCACCGTCGTGAGCAGCAGACCGCCACTGGGCGCAAGATCGAGGGTGGCATTGTCACCTCCGAGGCGCCCATCCATGTGTCGAATGTGCAGCTCGTGGTGAAGAAGGACGGCAAGGACGTCGTGACCCGCGTGGGTTACAAGCGCGTCGAAGTCACCAAGACCCGTCCTGACGGCTCTGAGTACAAGGCGGAGCGCTCCGTGCGCATTGCCCGCGCCACTGGGGAGGAGATCTGATGAGCGAAATGCCTCGTTTGAAGAAGCAATACCGCGAGACGATCGTCCCGGCGCTGCAGGAGGAGTTCAAGTACCAGAACCCCATGCAGATTCCTGGCCTGACGAAGGTCGTTGTGAACATGGGTGTGGGTGAAGCCGCGCGTGACTCCAAGATCATCGACGGCGCTATCCGCGACCTGACGGCCATCACCGGCCAGAAGCCCGCAGTGACGAAGGCCCGCAAGTCGATTGCACAGTTCAAGCTTCGTGAGGGTCAGCCCATCGGCTGTCACGTCACGCTGCGTGGCGATCGCATGTGGGAGTTCGCAGACCGTCTGCTGACCCTCGCGCTGCCTCGTATCCGTGACTTCCGTGGTCTGAACGGCCGCCAGTTCGACGGCAAGGGCAACTACACCTTCGGCCTCAACGAGCAGGTCATGTTCCTGGAGATTGACCAGGACAAGATCGATCGTGTTCGCGGTATGGACATCACGTTCGTAACCACCGCAGAGAACGACGTCGAAGGCCGTGCGCTGCTGAAGCACCTTGGCTTCCCGTTCAAGGCCAAGGATGATCCGAAGAAGCCCAGGGCTAAGCGTGGCCCGGCTTACTACGCCAAGAAGAAGAAGTGAGGCTGAGGCATGGCTAAGACTGCGCTCAAGGTTAAGCAGGCCCGCAAGCCGAAGTTCGGCGTGCGCGCTTACACCCGTTGCCAGAAGTGTGGCCGACCGAAGTCGGTCTACCGCAAGTTCGGCCTGTGCCGCGTGTGCTTGCGTGAAATGGCCCATGCCGGCGAGCTGCCCGGCGTGACCAAGTCGTCCTGGTGAGCTCCACCGTCTAACAGAATTCATTGAACGCGACAGGTCCTCACTGGGAAACCGGCGCGAGAAAGAGGCATAAGTCATGACAATGACTGACCCCATCGCAGACATGCTCACGCGTCTGCGCAACGCCAATCAGGCGTTCTTGGATTCGACGTCGATGCCGTCGTCCAAGATCAAGGTTGGGATCGCTGAGATCCTGAAGGCAGAGGGCTACATCTCCAATTACGAGCTGACCGAGGTCGAAGGCCAGGTTGGCAAGGTGCTGAAGGTGACCCTGAAGTATGGCGACTCCCGCGAGCGTTCCATCGCTGGACTTCGTCGCATCAGCAAGCCTGGTCTTCGCGTCTACGCGAAAGCCAACCAGCTTCCTCGAGTGCTGGGCGGTCTGGGCATCGCCATCATCTCGACGTCGCAGGGGCTGCTGACCGACAAGCAAGCCAAAGCTAAGTCCGTCGGCGGCGAAGTGCTCGCCTACGTGTGGTGACAGGAGGTAGTTGAACCATGTCTCGTATTGGTAAGTACCCCGTCACCGTGCCGAACGGCGTCACCGTGACGCTCGACGGTCAGCACGTCGGCGTGAAGGGCCCGAAGGGTGAGCTGCAGCTCACCGTCAAGGAGCCCATTGCCGTAAGCAAGAACGACGACGGCGCCATTGAGGTTGCCCGTCCGAATGACGAGCGTGAGAACCGTGCACTCCACGGCCTCACTCGCACGCTGATCGCCAACATGGTCACCGGCGTGACGGAAGGCTACGAAAAGAAGCTGGAAATCGTCGGTGTTGGTTACCGTGTGATTGCCAAGGGTCCGAAGCAGCTTGAGTTCGCGCTCGGCTTCTCGCACCCCGTCATCATTGATGCTCCGGAAGGTATTACCTTCAACGTGGAGAACCAGACGAGGTTCTCCGTGCAGGGCATCGACAAGCAGCTCGTCGGTGAAACCGCCGCGAACATTCGCAAGCTGCGCAAGCCTGAACCCTACAAGGGCAAGGGTGTTCGCTACGCAGGCGAGCACGTTCGCCGCAAGGCTGGAAAGGCTGGTAAGTAATGGCTATCTCGCTCCGCGCGAGCAAGACTCTGGCTCCGAAGGCGGCTTCCCGCGCTCGTCGCCAGCTCCGCGCTCGCAAGAAGATCACCGGCACCGCCGAGCGTCCTCGTCTCGTCGTTACCCGGTCTCCGCGTCACCTGTATGCACAGGTAATCGACGACGTCCAGGGCCGCACCCTGGTGTCCGCGTCGACGATGGAAGCAGACCTCCGCAACGCTTCTGGCACCAAGTCCGAGAAGGCTACGAAGGTGGGCGCACTGCTCGCCTCTCGCGCCAAGGACGCAGGTATCGCAGCGGTTGTCTTCGACCGTGCTGGTAACAAGTACACTGGCCGCCTCGCGGCCCTGGCCGACGCTGCCCGCGAGGGCGGCCTCGATTTCTGACCCGACGAAAGAGGAAACGATGAGTGAAACCCAGCAGCGCGGCAACCGCGCAGGTGGTGAGCGTCGTGGCCGTGACGATCGTCGTGGCCGTGACAACAATGCTCGTGATGACAAGAAGCAGTACCTTGAGCGCGTGGTTGCCATCAACCGCGTCGCGAAGGTTGTCCAGGGTGGTCGGCGCTTCAGCTTCACTGCGCTGGTAGTAGTGGGCGACGGCGAAGGCTCCGTCGGCGTTGGCTATGGCAAGGCGAAGGAGGTGCCGGCCGCGATCGCCAAGGGCGTGGAGGAGGCCAAGAAGCACTTCTTCCATGTGCCGATGATTCAGCGCACGATTCCGCATGCTGTCCAGGGCGACAAAGCTGGCGGCGTGGTAATGCTGCGTCCGGCAACCCCCGGTACCGGTGTTATCGCAGGTGGTTCTGTGCGTGCGGTGCTCGAGTGCGCCGGTGTGCAGGACGTGCTGTCCAAGTCGCTCGGTTCGCCGAACGCGATCAACGTGGTGCACGCCACTGTCGATGCGTTGAAGCAGCTCGAGCAGCCCGAGCAAGTGGCTCGTCGCCGTGGCCTGCCCGTCGAAGACGTGGCTCCCGCAGCGATGCTCCGCGCCAGCAAGGAAGAGGTGGCGAGCTAAATGGCAGAGCTCAAGATCACCCAGTTGAAGTCCGGCGTGAACGGAAAGAGCAACCAGAAGGATTCCCTTCGCTCGCTTGGCCTGAAGCGCGTCGGCCAGAGTGTCGTCCGTGAGGACCGTCCCGAGGTTCGCGGCATGATCAACGTCGTGTCGCACCTCGTGAAGGTTGAAGAGGTGAAGTGACATGGCAGTGAAGATTCATCACCTGCGCCCCGCCCCGGGCGCCAAGACCGAGAAGACCCGCGTGGGTCGTGGTGAGGCATCCAAGGGTAAGACCGCAGGTCGAGGTACCAAGGGTACTGGCGCTCGTAAGAACGTTCCTGAGAACTTCGAGGGCGGCCAGATGCCGATGCACATGCGGATTCCGAAGCTCAAGGGCTTCAAGAATCCGTTCCGTGTGGAGTACCAGGTGGTAAACGTTGGCCGTATCGCCGAGCTGTTCCCCGAGGGCGGCGACGTTACCGTCGACGATCTCGTTGCGGCTGGTGCAGTGCGCGCCGGTCACCTCGTCAAGGTGCTCGGGCAGGGAGAGGTGAGCGTCAAGCTCAACGTCTCCGCCCACAGATTCTCTGGCTCTGCCAAGGAGAAGCTGGCTGCTGCCGGCGGCTCCGCGAACGAGCTCTGAGTTATTCACTAGTTACGACGGTGGCCGGTCCCTCGCTGGGTGCCGGTCACCGTCTGCTTGTACGCTGAGGCGCTAACTCGCTGGAATTGCCGCGCACCTTTGGCACGTTAGCGACTTGGGGGGTCGGGCTGCATATTGCTAGGCTGACCGAGTTGTATCACGCCCTGTGGCCAATTGGCTGCAACTCGATGGAAAGTAGCGCTGGATGATTTCCGCCTTCCTGAACGCGTTTAGATCGCCGGATCTGCGCAAGAAGATTCTCTTCACGCTCGGCATCATCGCAATCTTCCGGTTCGGTTCGTCGCTGCCATCACCAAACGTGAATATGGCTCGCATCGACGAGTGCGTCACCGAGGCGAGCCAGGGCTCAGCCGCGGGGCTCTACTCGATGATCAACCTGTTCTCGGGTGGTGCGCTTCTGCAGCTCACCATTTTCGCGTTGGGCATCATGCCCTACATCACGTCGTCCATCATTCTGCAGCTGATGACCGTGGTCATCCCCAAGCTGGAAGCGCTGAAGAAGGAAGGCGGCTCGGGCCAGGCGAAAATCACTGAATACACGCGTTACCTCACCCTCGTGCTGGCCATCATGAACGCGACTGCGTTCGTCACCCTAGCCAGCACCGGACGTCTGCTGCAGGGCTGCACCGGCATCTTGTACTCGCAGGATCTGCTCGCGCTCATCACCATGGTGTTCGTGATGACCGCGGGTACCAGCATCATCATGTGGATGGGTGAGCTTATCACCGAGCGCGGTATCGGTAACGGCATGTCCATCATGATTTTCACCCAGATCACCGCATCCTTCCCGAGCGGTATCTGGGCTGTGAAGGCAAAGAACGAGGGCGCCATCGGCTGGTTCTACCTCGTCGCCATCATTCTCGTCGGCCTGGTTGTGATGGGCGCCATTTTGTTCATGGAGCAGGGGCAGCGTCGTATTCCTGTGCAGTACGCCAAGCGCATGGTGGGGCGTCGCCTCGTCGGTGGCTCTACGACGTACATTCCGCTCAAGGTCAACCAAGCCGGCGTGATCCCCGTCATTTTCGCGAGCTCGATCATGTATCTGCCGGTGCTGTTCGCCACCTTCCGGCCGGACGGCGCTTTTTCGCAGTGGATCGCTCGCAACTTCGCAGGCCAAGACTCGCACTTCAGCCTGCCGTACAACATCATCCAGTTCATCCTCATCATCGCGTTCGCGTACTTCTACGTGTCCATCACCTTCAACCCTGAAGAGGTTTCGGACAACATGAAGAAGTATGGCGGCTTCATTCCCGGCATTCGCGCCGGAAAACCCACTGAACGCTACCTGGGGTATGTGCTGAACCGTCTCACCGCGCCTGGCTCGCTGTACCTTGCCATCGTCGCGGCGTTGCCGACGATTGCATTCATGGCTGTCGGGGCGAACCAGAAATTCCCCTTCGGCGGCACGTCGGTGCTCATCATGGTTGGTGTTGGCCTCGATACCATCAAGCGCATCGAGAGCCAGCTTCAGCAGCGTAGTTACGAAGGATTCCTCAAGTGAGGCTATTGATCATGGGGGCCCCCGGTGCTGGCAAAGGCACGCAGGCGACGGGGCTCGCCAACCGTTACGGCATTCCAGCTATCTCCACCGGCGACATCTTCCGCGCCAACATCAAGGGTCAGACACCGCTCGGCGTGAAGGTGAAAGCCATCATCGATGCGGGGGAGTACGTACCGGACGAAACTACGGAGGAGATCGTCGCAGATCGGCTTGAACAACCCGACTGCACCTCTGGCTTCCTGCTGGATGGCTTCCCCCGCACACTGCACCAGGTTCATTTCCTCGACGAGTATCTGTCCGAGCGTGACGCCGCACTGGATGCCGTCGTGAGCCTGCACGTCGACCCGGAAGCGCTCGTCGAGCGTTTGCTGAGCCGTGCGGAGAAGGAAGGTCGTGCCGACGACAACGAGGACACCATCCGTCGGCGCATGGAGGTTTACGCAGGTCAGACGGCGCCGCTGCTCATGCATTACGAACAGCAGGGGTTGCTGGTCGAGGTGGACGGCACCGGCACCGTCGACGAAGTGCAAGCGCGCATGTTTGCCGAGCTCGACGCTCGCGCCAAGAACGCTCAGTGATGGAACTCAAAACCAACGAGCAGCTGAAGCTTATGCGCAAGGCGGGCCTGGTCGTCGCAGACGGGCTCGCAGCGATGTTGGACGCGGCGAAGCCGGGTGTCACGACGGCTGACATTGATGCCGTCGGGCGTGAGGTACTTTCGCGGCATGGGGCCACGTCGAACTTCCTGAACTATGGAGCGGAGTATGGCGTCGGTTTTCCTGGCGTAGCGTGCATCTCGGTGAACGAGGTGCTCGTGCATGGCATTCCGAACGATCGGGTGCTGCACGATGGCGACCTGGTGAGCATCGACTTCGGAGCCATCGTCGACGGTTGGCACGGCGATGCCGCGCGAACCATCATCGTCGGCGAAGGATCTGAGCGCGATCGCGCCCTGAATGAGGCGACGGAAGAGGCCCTGTGGGCGGGCATCCGAAAAATGCGCCCTGGACGCAAGGTCAGCGACATTTCCAAGGCCATCGAAAAGGCCATCACGAGCCGGGGACGCTACGGCATTCTTCGCGAGTACACCGGGCACGGCATCGGGCGCTCGATGCACATGGCGCCCGATGTGCCGAACTACCGAACGTTTGGACGCTCCGCACAGCTGGACGTTGGCACGGTGCTCGCCATTGAGCCGATGGCTACGGGTGGCGGGCACCGCACGAGAGAACTCGACGACGAGTGGACCGTCGTGTCCGCCGACGGGTCGCGAGGCAGCCACTGGGAGAACACCGTCGCGATCACCCAGGCGGGTATCTGGGTGCTGACGGAGCCCGATGGGGGAGAAGCTCGTCTGGGTGATCTCTTCGGGCCACTCGCGGACTGAACGGACATACACTGATGGGTATGGAACTCTCGCCCTCTTCGAAGTACGTCGCCCGCCGTGAAGAAGCGGTGTCGGATGCCGAGCGTCAATCGCTGGAGCAACGGCTGGGCGACGAGTTCCAAGCCGGGCACGTGACGCAGGAACGCTACCTGGAGTTGCTGGATCAGCTGTATGCGGCCCAAACGCTGGGCGATCTCGCCCCGGTCGTCAGCGAACTTCCCGACGGGACCACGTCTGTGCCGGCTATCGTCGAGGTAGGTAACGGAACGCCAGGGGAGCTCGCCCCGATCTCGACGAAGACACTGCAGCCACTCGTCGTGGCCGGCTCCATCGCCGGTGCAGTGATAGTACTGATTGTGGTCTTGGCGCTGCTGCTTTGAACCGTGCCCCGCGTACTGTGTCTGAGGAAGCACCTTGTCAACCGATATCGCCGGGTTCAGGAGTAATGCATGAGTGATGTGCCACGCGAGCGTGACTTCGACGAGACGCCCGGCGAGGACAAGGCGCCGGACGTACCAGCGCCGGGTGAGGAAACAGCTCCGACTTCGACGGATTCGCCCGCAGAACAAGGCGATCAGGGCCAAGATGCGATGGATGAAACCCCCGAATCCGGTGACGACGAGCAGGCGCAGCCGACTCAAGATTCCGCGGGAGAGGAACCGGACGTCCAGGATCCGGCTCGTCAGAGCCCGGCTCGCCCGACGAACCGCCACAGGGAACAGAACCTGGTAGGGCCGAGCGCGGGGGAGCCCCCGTCGTGGTTTCTGGATGACGAGGCCAGCCGTCCGGATGCGCCGAGCCCGAGCTCTTGGATGACGCCGCCCTTCCATGACCCTCGTCCGCCAGGCCCGCGGTGGGAGCAGCGCGAGCGCCAAGAGAAACACGAGGCGCGCTTCTCAAAATTCGGCATCATCTTGGTGGCCGCGTCGATCGTTGTGGCAGGGGTGGTGATTGGGCTCGGTATGGCTCTCTCGGGCAGTGTTCCGACGGCGCAACCCACAGCGCAGCCGTCGAGCGCCGAGGGCAGCGCGTCGACGAGTAGCCCCAGCAAGAGTGTCGCCTCTCCGTCGGCTGAAGCCACATCGTCGACGAGTAGTCCAGCTGCAACACCATCTGGCGAGAGCATGAAGTCGCTCCCGCCTGCGGACGGTTCCCTGAACCCGGCGCTGCAGTCGAACCCGCTGTATGCTCTCCCCGCCCCCGACTTGCGACACTGCCCGCGAGCGGGAACGCTCAACGATGAAAAGCAATGGCGCAAGGTGGTGCGTCAGCAATGGAAGTGCGTGCACGAGGCGTGGACGCCCATCTTTGAGCAGATGGGGTGGTCGACGCAGATGCCTGAGGTGATGTTCTACCCGGGCGCAGGGTCGAAGAGCGACTGTGGCTATTTCGAAGCCCCTGCGTTTTACTGCGCCGCCAACGGTGGGAGCGTGTTCTTCGGGGGAGGGCATCTGAAGATGGCTGAACAGTGGAACTTGTCAGTGAACGAGATGGTGAACCACGAGTACGGTCACCACGTCCAGGCGCTGGCAGGAATCTCTGAGGCGTGGACGAAGCTGCCAGACCCCGAGCACAGTTTGGTGCGCCGAAGCGAGCTGCAAGCCGTGTGCTGGTCCGGCATGATGACGGTGCACAACGACGCGGTCCAATTCGGGCCTGACGACGTCGACTCATGGGGCGAGAGGCTCCGGACCATGCAGGAAAGCGAGCAGCACGGCACGCGAAAGTCGCTCGTCGCTTGGGGGACGCGTGGCCTGAAAGCCAAGACGATCGGGGACTGCAACACCTGGACCGTCGACGATCAACGCGTCCGCTGAGCAACTATCCAGCAAGTTTGCCGGTGGCGGGAGTCCAGCTAAACACCTCACGGTGCGCAATGAGGCCCGCAAGCTGGAACGGATCCTCGTCGAGCAAAGCCTCCACCGCTTCGACGGAGTCGGCCTGGAAGAGAAGTAGCGCCCTGCCCGGAGATGTGGGGGCCAGTGGGCCTGCGGCGAATGTCTCCTCCAGCGAGTTCAAGTAGCGACGGTGTGCCGGCCGAATCTCATCGAGTTTGGCGGTATCGGTGGAGTAGGTGTACAACGCTGCAAAGTAGTTCATACGCCGAGGTTACTCTCGCCACCCGACGCGCAGCCGTGGGGGGATTTGGGGGCGCACTTGCGGGGCGCGTACAATGCCCTGCGGGTGTGCGCTCGCCACCCAGGACAGAATGAGAGTTTATGGCTAAGAAGGAAGGCGCCCTCGAAATGGAGGGCACCGTGGTCGAGGCGCTGCCGAACGCAATGTTCCGTGTAGAGCTCGGCAACGGGCACAAGGTGCTCGCCACCATCTCCGGCAAGATGCGTCAGCACTACATTCGAATCCTGCCATCCGACCGCGTCGTCGTGGAGATGTCCCCTTACGACCTGAACCGCGGCCGTATCGTCTACCGCCACAAGTGAGTTTTTGAGCGACGCCGAACTGGGCTTTCGCCCGGCGAGATGTCTGCTGCCCTTGAGGTTTGGCGATTCGAAGGAAAACGCGTAGAGTTGCCCTTCGGTCGTCTGTGTCCGTGGCATGTCCCTGCCTGGGATGCTGCGCACGGACTTCCGTGATTATCCACCACAAGATTGGGCATCCCTATGTCCAGTCGCTGATTGAAAAGGTTGCTCGATGAAGGTTCAGCCGAGCGTCAAGAAGATCTGCGACAAGTGCAAGGTGATTCGCCGGCACGGTCGTGTGATGGTGATCTGCGACAACCCGCGCCACAAGCAGCGTCAGGGCTGATCGCAGACCACCGCGGGTAAGACGTAGTCAACCCGCCGACAACTGAAGCAACGTGTTCGCAAAAGGCTGGTTCGCCAGCCCCCACCCCCGGACGAAGGCCGGGGCCCCGTGGTCGAAGTATCGACTAGCCAAGGCAGCGGGGACGCGACGCGCCACACACCTTCGCAACTGGCCGGAACCAGTTGAAACCTAGAAAGGTACCGCCTGATGGCACGCCTCGTTGGTGTAGACCTTCCGCGTGAAAAGCGCCTGGAGGTTGCACTCACCTACATCTTCGGCATCGGGAAGACCCGCGCAGCCGAGACCCTCGCCGCTACCGAAGTGAGCGGCGATCTTCGCGTCCACGAGCTCACGGAGGACCAGCTGGTCAAGCTCCGTGACCACATCGAAGCCAACTACGAGATCGAGGGTGACCTCCGTCGTAGCGTGGCTGCCGACATCCGTCGCAAGGTGGAAATCGGCAACTACCAGGGTCGTCGCCACCGCGCCGGGCTGCCTGTTCGCGGCCAGCGCACGCGCACGAACGCTCGTACCCGTAAGGGCAAGAAGAAGGCCGTCGCTGGCAAGAAGAAGGCACGCTGACCCTCGCGGTGAGCCCAACTGGAAGACTGTAGGAGAAACACACACTTATGGCTACTGCAGGCCGCAAGGGCGCACAACCGAAGGTGCGCCGCAAGGAAAAGAAGAACGTGCTGGTGGGCCAGGCCCACATCAAGAGCACCTTCAACAACACCATCATCTCGATCGCCGATCCCTCCGGCGCCGTCATCGCCTGGGCATCCGCAGGCACCGTCGGCTTCAAGGGCTCGCGCAAGTCGACGCCGTTCGCCGCGCAGATGGCAGCCGAAGCCGCTGGCCGTCGCGCCATGGAGCACGGCATGAAGCGCGTCGACGTGTTTGTCAAGGGTCCCGGCTCCGGCCGTGAGACCGCCATCCGTTCGCTGGGCGCCATCGGGCTCGAAGTCGGCACCATCTCCGACGTGACCCCGGTGCCGCACAACGGCTGCCGCCCGCCCAAGCGTCGTCGCGTTTAGTCAATCTCGAGATAGAAAGGACAGTAGAGAAACATGGCTCGTTACACCGGCCCTCTCACTAAGAAGTCTCGTCGTCTCGGGACTGACCTCGTCGGAGGCGACAAGTCGTTCGAACGCCGCCCGTATCCTCCGGGTCAGCACGGTCGCGGACGCACCAAGGACTCCGAGTACTCGCTGCAGCTCAAGGAGAAGCAGAAGGCTCGCTTCGCGTACGGCGTGCTCGAGAAGCAGTTCCGCCGTTACTACGAGGAAGCCGACCGTCTTGCCGGTAAGACCGGTGACAACCTGCTGCGTATTCTTGAGAGCCGCCTCGACAACGTCGTGTACCGCGCTGGGTTCGCAGCTACCCGTCGTCAGGCTCGTCAGCTCGTCGTGCACGGCCACTTCCTGGTCAACGGCCAGCGCGTGAATATCCCGTCCTACCGCGTGCAGGAGAAGGACATCATCGACGTCGCCGAGAAGTCGATGAACCTCCACCCGCTCGTTGTGGCTCGTGAAACGCACCACGAGCGCACCGTTCCGGCATGGCTCGAGGCCCGCCCGAACCGCATGCGCATCCTTGTCCACCAGCTCCCAGTCCGCGAACAGATCGTCGTGGACGTCCAGGAGCAGATGATCGTCGAGCTCTACTCGAAGTAGTAGCCCTCTGGGGGCCGGAACCTCTCCGGCCCCCGTTATCGCACCATCAAATAGCGGTTGGTGCGGGAAGGAATACCAATGCTCATCGCTCAGCGTCCCACGCTCACGGAAGAGGAAATCTCCGAGTACCGTTCCCGTTTCGTGCTCGAGCCCCTCGAGCCGGGCTTCGGCTACACCCTTGGTAACTCGCTGCGTCGCACTCTGTTGTCGTCCATCCCGGGCGCATCGGTGACCAGCATCAAGATCGAAGGCAACCAGCACGAGTTCTCCACGCTGGAGGGCGTCGTCGAGGATGTCACCGAGATCATCCTGAACCTGAAGGGTCTCGTGCTTTCCTCCGAGGAAGACGAGCCCGTGGTGATGTATCTGCGCAAGGCTGGCGCCGGTGCCGTGACTGCCGCCGACATCCAACCCCCGGCTGGCGTCGAGATCCACAACCCCGAGCTGCACATCGCCGAGCTCGCCGAAAACGGCAAGCTGGAGATGGAACTCGTTGTGGAGCGCGGCCGTGGCTACGTGTCTGCAAACCAGAACAAGAGCCCCGAGGCCGAGATTGGTCGTATCCCGGTGGACTCCATCTACTCGCCGGTACTGAAGGTCACCTACAAGGTTGAAGCAACCCGTGTTGCACAGCGCACCGACTTCGACCGCCTCGTGATCGACGTCGAGACCAAGCCTTGCATCCGTCCGCGCGACGCCGTCGCTTCGGCCGGTGGCACCCTCGTCGAACTCTTCGGTCTCGCCCGCGAGCTGAACGAGAACGCTGAGGGCATCGAGATTGGTCCTTCCCCCGTCGACGAGCAGATCGCTGAGTCGCTGAACCTCCCCGTCGAGGATCTCGACCTCTCGGTCCGTTCCTACAACTGCCTCAAGCGCGAGGGCATCCACACCGTGGGTGAGCTCGTCGCCCGTAGTGAGGAAGACCTTCTGGACATCCGCAACTTTGGCTCCAAGTCCATCGACGAGGTTAAGGAGACCCTCGAAGGCCTGGGCCTCGCGCTGCGTGACTCTTCGCCTGGCTTCGATCCGATGCAGGCCATCGAACGCTACGACGAGGACAACGACGCGGATTTCGCGGAGACCGAGCAGTACTGACCCCGAGCCCACGGCTCGAACACACTTTCTGGAGAAACTGAAATGCCTAAGCCAACCAAGGGCCCGCGCCTGGGTGGAACCCCCACGCACCAGGGGATCATCCTGCGTAACCTGGCCACCCAGCTCTTCGAGCATGGCCGTATCACTACCACCGAGACCAAGGCTCGTCGTGTGCAGCCGGTTGCGGAAAAGCTCATCACCAAGGCGAAGAAGGGCGACCTGGCCGCGCGTCGTGAGGTGCTGAAGGACATCACCGATAAGGGCGTCGTCGCGAAGCTCTTTGAGGAGATCGCTCCGACGATGGCTGAGCGTGAAGGCGGCTACACCCGCATCACGAAGATCGGCCCCCGTAAGGGTGACAATGCGCCGATGGCTGTCATCGAGCTCGTCACCGAGAAGGTAGAGAAGAAGACCAAGCCTGAGCCGAAGGCGGAGGAAGCTCCGGCCGAGGCTGAG
Source organism: Propionibacteriaceae bacterium (assembly GCA_032576855.1). Classification (GTDB taxonomy): domain Bacteria; phylum Actinomycetota; class Actinomycetes; order Propionibacteriales; family Propionibacteriaceae; genus Arachnia. The sequence goes on along the minus strand of JAWFWL010000001.1, from coordinate 111,222 downwards.
GAAGTCGAGGAGGTTGAAGAAGTCGAAGCCGAGGAGGCGACGACTGAGGCCGCCGAGGACACCACCGAGGCTGCGGAGGAAGCTCCCGCTGAAACCGAGGAAACTGCCGACGCCGACGCTGAGGAAACCGAATCCAAGTGACGCGGTGATTCAACGTGCTGAGAGGGCCCCATCGGGGGCCCTCTTCGCGTTTGGTGGGGTGTCGGGGACTACGCCTCGACGACGTCGCGGGCTTGCACGAATGCGTCGATGGCACGGTCGAGGTCGGCGCGGGTGAGCGTCGCGCTCAACTGAGTGCGGATTCGAGCCTTGCCCTTCGGTACGACGGGGTAGCTGAACGCGCGCACGTAGACCCCGCGGGCGAGCACTTCGTCGGCCATCCTCGCTGCCTTTACGGCGTCGCCAATCATGACCGGCACGATCGGGTGCGTGGATTCGGGAATCTCGAAGCCGCGCGCCGTCATCTCTGTGCGGAAGTAGCTGGTGTTCTCCCGCAGCTGGGCGAGCAGATCGCCTGAGTGCTGTATCAGCTCCAGTACGCGCAGGGTTGCGCCGGTGATGGCTGGCGCGAGTGAATTCGAGAAGAGGTACGGCCGCGATTTCTGCCGGAGCATCTCGACGATCTCCGCCCGCGCGCAGGTGTAACCGCCCGACGCGCCGCCGAGCGCCTTGCCTAAGGTGCCGGTGAGGATGTCGACGCGGTCCTGGACGCCAAACAGCTCGGGCGTGCCTGCGCCGTGCTCGCCGACGAAGCCCACGGCGTGGGAGTCGTCGACGAAGACCAGCGCGTCGTGGCGTTCTGCGAGGGCACAGATCTCGTCGAGTGGGGCGAGGTAGCCGTCCATGGAGAAGACGCCGTCGGTGGCGATGATGCGGTAGCGGCAGTCCTTGGCGGCGACGAGTTGGGCTTCCAGGTCGGCCATGTCGCGGTTCTTGTAGCGGAAACGCCGCGCCTTGCACAGACGGACGCCGTCGATGATGGAAGCGTGGTTGAGCTCGTCGGAGATGATGGCGTCGTCGGGGCCCAGCAGCGGCTCGAAGAGCCCGCCGTTTGCGTCAAAGCAGGACGAATACAAGATGGTGTCCCAGCCGTCGGGTGTGGGCCGGAGGAAGCTGGTGAGCGCTTCCTCGAGCTGACGGTGTTGGGTTTGCGTGCCGCAGATGAACCGCACGGAGGCCATGCCAAAGCCCCATTCGTCGAGGGAGCGTTTGGCTGCGGCGATGAGTTCAGGGCTGTCCGCCAATCCGAGGTAGTTGTTGGCGCAGAGGTTCAGTACACCGTCCCGGCCATCCTCGACGGAGATCTGCGCGGACTGGGCGCTGGTGAGTGCGGCTTCGTCCTTGTAGAGTCCCTGGTCGCGGAGCGTTTCGAGTTCATCGCGGAGTGCTTGCTGCATGCTGCCGTACACGGGTTAGTCCTCCCAGTTCATGATGACTTTGCCAGACTTCCCGTCGCCTGCGATGCAGAAGGCCTGCTCAAAATCGGTGTAGTGGAATCGGTGTGTGATGACGCCGGAGATGTCGAGCCCGGCTGAGATGAGGGCGGTGCCTTGGTACCAGGTTTCGAAGATGCGACGCCCGGTGACACCTTGGAGCGTGAGCATGTTGAAAATGATCTTGCTGAGGTCAAGTTCGACGCTGCCGACGGGGGTGCCGAGCAGTGCGATGCGCCCGCCATGCACCATGTGATCGATCATGGTGCTCAGCGCAGCGGGGGAGCCGGACATTTCGAGGCCGACGTCGAAGCCTTCCTTCACACCGAGTCGCGGCCACACGTCCCGCAGGTTGTGGGTGCGCACGTTGACGGTCTGCGAGATGCCGAGGCTTCGGGCCAGGGCGAGGCGCTCGTCGGAGAGATCGGTGAGCACCACATTGCGGGCCCCTTGGAACTGTGCGACGAGCGCCGCCATGATGCCGATGGGGCCCGCGCCGGAGACGAGGACGTCTTCGGCGAGGCATGGGAATTGGAGTGCGGTGTGGACGGCATTGCCGTAGGGGTCGAAGACGGCGGCGACGTCCGCGTCGATGTCGAACGGATAAACCCACACGTTCGAGGCCGGCATGACGAAGTACTCACACATAGCTCCATCGACGGCGTACCCGATGCCCTTGGTGTTGGCGCACACTTCGCGTCGGCCTGCCAAGCAGGCCCGGCACCTGCCGCATACGTAGTGGCCCTCGCCGGAGACAAACTGGCCGGGCGTGAGGTCTTCTACCGCCGAGCCCACCTCGACGATGATGCCCGCAAACTCGTGTCCCAGCACCCTGGGCGTGGCGACTGTCTTCGCCGCCCATCCATCCCATCGGTCGATGTGCACGTCGGTGCCGCAAATGCCTGTGCGTTGCACCTTGATCTTCACATCATTGGGCCCGACGCTGGGCTCCGGGACGTCGACGAGCTCAAGCCCCGCGCCAGGGTGCGTCTTTGCGATGGCTTTCAATGCGGTTCCTTTCGTCCATCAGCCCTTGAGGCCCGACGTGGCGAGGCCTGCGATCACCCGTTTTTGCATGCTGAAGAACAGCGCGAAGATTGGCGCCATCGCCATGACGGATGCTGCCATCATAAGCGCATACTCGGTGGAATGCTGCCCTGCCAAGGTGGCGATACCGACGCTCAACGGCATGGATTCCTCACGGGTGGTCACGATGAGTGGCCATAGCAGGTCGTTCCAGGACCACAGCGTGGTGGTGATGGCCACAGCGAATAAACCGGGGCTCACCAGGGGGAACATAACTTTCCAGAATGTCTGCCACGGATTGCAGCCGTCCAAGCGCGCCGCCTCCTCTAGCTCGGCTGGCAAGTTCATGAAGGATTGCCGCATAAGGAAGACGCCGAAGGCCGAAAATAGCCCTGGGAGCACGATGCCCCACGGTGTCTCCAAGAGGTTCAATGCGCGCACGATCTGGTACTGGCCAATCAGATACGACTGGCTGGGCACCATCAAGATGGCGAGCAACAGACCGAACAACACCCCACGAAGTGGGAACCGCATCCGTGCGAACGCGTACCCAGCCATTGAACACAGCAGTAACTGGCCGCCCACGCGAATAACCGTGATGAGCACGGACACCCAGAACTGTTGCAGGAAGGGGAGGCGGGAGAAAACCTCGGCATAGTTGGAGAACTGCCAGGCCTCAGGAATAAATGAAGGAGGAATCCGCTGGATTTCCTCGTTCGTAGAGAGGGACATCAGTATTTGGTACACAAATGGAAATACCATGATGAGGCCGCCCAAGAAGAGTGCGATATGCACTCCAATGAACCGACGTTGCGACCCAGGACGACGTGTGCTTTTAGACATAATGCACCCACTTCCTCTGTACCAAGAACTGGATTGCTGTGATGACGGCAACGAACGCCAAAATCACGATGGCAACAGCGGCTCCTGCGCCTTGGTCGTTGTTGACGAAGGCCTCACGGTAGAACAAATACACCAGCGATCGGGACTGCGGCTCTGCCGGGTTGCCGCCACCCAACATGGCGTAGAGCGCGTCGAAAAGCTGGAATCCTCCGATAGTGGTCATGATGGTGAGGAAGAAAATCGACGGAGATAGCAACGGTACCGTGATGGTGCGGAATTGCTTCCAGTTGGAGGCCCCGTCTATGGATGCGGCCTCGTAGAGTTCGTTCGGGATTGACTTTAAGCCCGCCGACAGAATAATCACGTTGAAACCGATGGAGCCCCAGAGCCCGAAGATTGCGACGGCCAGCATGACCCATCCGGGCCTGACCAGCCAGAAGGGCGGGTCTTGGACGCCTACCGCGCGGAGCGTCTGGTTGATCAGTCCGAAGTGCCCGTTGTACACGATTTTCCATACCTGTGCCACGGCCATAGGCATCGCGAGATACGGCATGAAATACATGGCGCGATAAAGTCCTTTGTATTTCAGCCCTCGCAGCTCGATCATCGACGCGATGAACACCGAGATGGGAATGCCAAGCAGCACGATGGCGGTGTAGAGCACTGTGTTACCGATGGCCGACGGCAGGTCCGGCTGGCTGAATAGCTTTTCATAATTCTCGAAAGCCACCCATTTGGGGTCACCGCCGAATGCGTTTGTTTGCTGAAAGGAAGTGATGATGTTTTGGACGATGGGGTAGTAATAAAATACCGCCACGCCCACCATCAGCAGCCCAATGAATGCCCAAGGCCATGCGCCAACGCTGGTGGGGTTGTTATGTTTCTTCCCACGAGAAGCGGGGCGAGGATGTGCCTCGCCCCGCACCCGAGTTTCACTCATCCTTGCTCCTTAGCCAGAGCTTCATTCATGAAGGTGGCATATTCGCTCGCGGCCTCGTCCACGTCTTTCTCGCCGGAGAATGCGGGGAGAAGGAAATCGTTTTGCCGGTCCTCCCAGGCCGTAGTGTTCTTCGACACGGGGTAGGGGACGGCGTAGTCGGCTGCATCGATGTGTACCTGGAGGTTCCACGTCGGGGCCGACTGGACCCAGGCATCCTGTGTGTCGTTGAATGCGGGGATGGCCGTGCCGTTCTTTGCCTCGGTCTCCGCAGACTCTTTGGAGCCCATCCATGCGGCCAGCACCTTGGCGGCTGCCTTGTTTGCGGACTTCTGAGACACGGCCCAAGAAAGCCCGTGAATCACCGTCGCCTGCTTCTCATCCTTCGGCAGTTCGATCACGTCGTAGTCCGATTCCTTGCCCTTGAAGGTCTCGATGAAGTCAGAGAGGAACCAGTCTCCGCACCAGAGCATGGCTGTCTTGCCGGTCTTGAACATGTTCACGGCCTTCAGGTCTGTCACTACATCTACGGGCGCGATGGAGCCGTCGGCCACCCAATCCGCAATCACCTTGAGGCCCTTCACCGACTTCGGGTCATCGAAGCCCGACTTGTTGTCTTTGAGGAAGTGGCCGCCGGCCTGGGGAATGGTGTTGTAGTACGTGGACTGGTTCTCTGCGAAGCCCAGTACGCCGCCGTAGATTTCCTTGCTCTTACCCCAATCGGAGATGGTCTTTGCGGCTTCGTGGAAGTCGTCCCACGTCCAGCCACTCTGGGGAAGCTCCACGCCCGCCTGCTCGAAGATCTTCTTGTTGTACCAACAGGCGATGGTGTCGAAGTCCTTCGGGATGCCGTAGTGCTTCTCATCGAAGGTGTAAAGGTCGACGAGGGCCTCGGGGTAGTTGCCCCAGTCAATGCCCAGCTCAGTCACATCGTCTAGTGGCTCCAGCATGTCATTACCCGCGTAGAGCTGAATGTTTGGGCCGTTCATCCAGAACACGTCGGGGAGCTCGTCGCCCTGCGCCTGGGTGCGGAGCTTCTTCCAGTAATCCTGGTAGCCGGCGAGGTTCGTGGTCACCTTGATCTTCGGATACTTCTCCTTGAAGCGCTTGAGGTTTTCCTCGACGGTCTTCGTCTGGTTCTTATCCCAGTAGAACAGGGTGAGGGAAGCTTCCGTCTCGGCGGTGACCTTGGATGTGTCTCCGTCCGAGTCTTGGCCGCCCTTGGCGCAGGCGGTGGTGAGTGCGAGCCCGGCGAGGCCCAGTCCGGTGACAAAGGTGCGTCGTTGCATGATTGCTCTCCTACAGCGGGTTACTTGGATTGGTTGTGGGTGAAGTATTCGACGAGTTCTGGCGACAGTTGCGGGACCTCGCGCGGGGTCGAGCCATCGCGCAAGGACGTGGTGGCCTGGATACCCGCCGCAACGGCGTACCACGCACCGAGGGGGTTGGTATCGGTTTTCACGTCTTGGGTGATGAAGCGGAGGAACTCGTCGACGGTTAGCTTGTCGGCGTCGCCGTGGCCTTGTGCGTCGCCGATGATGGGGAACTGCTCGTCGCCGTCCGGGTTGTAATGGGTGCGCTTGTTCCACAGTTTGATAACGCCGCCCTCGCCGTCGCCGAAGTTCTCAAGACGGCCCTCTGTGCCGATTACGGTGTAGTTGCGCCAGTAGTCGGGGGTGAAATGGCACTGCTGGTAGCTGGCGAGTACACCCGATTCCATGCGCATGAGCATCATGGACAGGTCTTCGACGTCGATCACCTGGTTCAGGCCCTGTTGGCTGAGCGGGGGCCAGTTATCTAGCGAATACCAATCGCTCATCAGTTCGTTGCTGTGGTCGGCGCGGGACGTGACCTTGTCATAGACCATGAGGTCGCCCATCCCCACCACCTCGGTGGTGTGGGAATCAGCCAGCCAGTGCATGACATCGATGTCGTGGGCAGCCTTTTGAAGGAGGAGCCCAGTGCCGTGCTCCCTCGTCGCGTGCCAATCCTTGAAATAGAAGTCACCGCCAGACCCGACGAAGTGGCGGCACCAGATTGCCTTCACTTCGCCGATGCGTCCTTCGCGGATAAGACTGCGCATGGTGCGCACAACGTTCATGTGGCGCATGTTGTGCCCAAGGTAGAGCTTGGTGCCTGTGCGGTAGGCCGTTTCGAGCACGCGGGTGGCGTCGTCGAGGTGAATAGCGAGCGGCTTTTCCAGATAGACGGGTACGCCCGCTTCGAGCAGCTCGCAGGTGATGTCTGCGTGGGTGTCGTCGGGTGATGTGACGAATGCGGCGTCGATGCCGGAATCGATGAGCTCTGACACCGTGGAGGTGAGGGTGATGGTGTCAGGTTCGCGCTTGAGACGCTCCCGCACACGCTTCTCGGCCAGCTTGTGCGGTTCGCAGGCGGCGACGATCTTCGCGGGCACGGAGCTTTCCTCGGCGTTGAGCGGGAGAAGCGCCCGTGCTCCGACGCCGACGACGCCAATGCGCAGTGGTGTTCGATCTTCGAGGTTCTCGTGGGTCATGGAATGCGGGGTTCCCTTCCTAGATTCGTGAATGATGGTGTCGAGCCCCCGCAATTGAGGGGGGATATCCGGTGGGCAGCCGATGAGTGCTGTGTCGGCGTCGCGTAGTGCGAGCGCCAGGGCGCCGACGCACGCGGCTGCGGGTCCCAGGCCGGCGTGTGTCAGGGGGAGGGGTGGTGCGGCCGGTGAGCGCAGCTTGCCCAGTGCATGTTCCAGCTCTGTGATCGTCGAGAGCGCGGCGCCGTCGGGAGGATTGATCACGACGAGGCTCGGGTCGACGACGACGCACAGCGGTCCGAGCATGGTGACGGCACTGGTCATCCAGGCGGAGGGGCCTGCTGCGGGGTCAGCGTGGCTAGACGCCTCGAGCACGTCGGAAATCTCGCCGGCGTTGCAAGAACGCCCGCGGTGAATGTCACCGCCCAACACCAGGCCTGTGAGGATGCCACGGGAGAACGTTACGTAGAGGAGGTCGTCGTCGGTGGAGAGATGATTTGCGGCAGCACGCTGGCTGTACTCACCAAACGCTGCGGCATTGATGTCATTCTCCACTCGAACGGCGCATCCCAAAGCAGCCGCAAGTTCCCGAGCTAACGGAAATCCGTTCCACTGCGGGACGAGATCGCTGCGGACGATATTGCCATTCATGTCTACGATGCCAGTCGAAGCGACCGCGACGCTGATGAGGCGTCCAAACCGTTGTTGAAGAGGGGACAGGAATACTGTCAACCGGTCAATGACGGCTGCGATACGGCCAGCGCGGTCGAGATCTTCGATGTGTGCACGCTCGGCAGCCACGATATCGCCCCCAAGGGTAACCGCTGCCATGAGTAGCCAGTCAGGATGGATGTCTACGGCCAGTGCGAAGCCAGGGTCTGTTGAGAAGCCGTAATGCCTGGCTGGGCGGCCACCGTCGGTGGAGGAATCTGTGACCGACACGATCCCCAATGCCTCGAGATCATTGAGGATTGCAGTGACAGTAGGCCGAGAAATGCCACACGCCTCTGCCAGCTGGGTTGTGGTGGCCTGCCTGAGCGCACGCAGCGACGAGAGCACGCATTGGGTGCGTGTTTCTCGGGTGCGTGAGTTTTCTCTTTGCCGCGATGGCACTGGCTCCCAGCTCCTTTGCTGATATGAAATGACCTTCCGTAATGCCATTTCGTAAGAAGCAGTCTGGAGCGTTGCGGCGACGATGTCAAGGATTAACGCACGATGTCTCCATTGGAGACAGGTGGTCGACCCACAATGTGTGCGTTTGTCAGCGCATCGCGGGGCGTTAGTCAACTGACAGGCTGGAGCAGCTGTCAATGCGCGTATGTCTGGCAACCAGAGAGGCGAATCTTGGTTGTCCAGACGTCATGACGTTCAAGGAGAAGGGCTGCCAGATCAGGCCCTGCCTGCCACACGCACCTCGGCTCCTGAATCTCGCGCGCTCCCTAGAAATTCTGAGGGCATCTGGTCATCCGTGATGATGACGTCGAAATCCGCAATATCGCATACGCGGAACAGGGCTGTTCGCTGGAATTTTGAAGAGTCTACGAGGAGGATGTTCTTCGAAGAAACGGCCATCATCTGCTGTTTTATCGAGGCAAAACCTTCTTCCGGGTGGTAGCAGGAAGACGTGTCGAGCGCTGTCGCGGACATGATGCAGACGTCGGGGCGGACGTTCTGGAGGGCTGCCTCGGCAACTATTCCAATGTATGCCTCCGCCCAGCTCACGAACGTTCCACCCGTGAGGATTAGGTTAAGAGAGGGAGCTGCGCGGACGGTTGCGGCAAGAAACTCTGCATTTGTGATCACCGTGCAGGGCTCCTTCCCCTGTAGGTAAGGGATGAGGTGCATATTCGTGGTTGAATCGTCGAAACAGACTGACATTCCAGGGTGAATGTATTCACTCGCAATAGCGCAAAGTGCCTGTTTTGCGGTGAGATTCTTGGCAACCCGGATTGTGGCGGCAGATTCGGAAAGCGAAGAACTAGCCGCTCGAATTATGCCCTTCTTGCGCGTCAGCAATCCAGCTTCTTCGAGTTCCGCCGTATCTCGATAGACCGTCATCGTGGAGATGTCAAACTTTTTGGAAAGTTCTTCGATGGTAGCTTCTCCAGTTGAGAGGACGTGATCCAATATCAGCCTGCGGCGATCATGCATCGAGTTCATGGATATGACGGGCCTCCGACCGTGATGTGTACGCTCGGAGACTGATCTTAACGAATGATGTGACTGAGGCTGTTATCTCCCACGAGGATACGTGGCCAACAGCCTCAGCCACATCCTTGATGTTCATCGTGGAAGCACGGCCTGACCGATCATCGCCTGTACATCCTCTGTGTCGCCGGCTAAAACCGAGCTGATTGCGGCGAAGAGCGGCATGTTCTGTCGCACATCGATTCCCAGCTGCTTCAGCAGTTTCTTCGCCAAACCTGCTGCGGGCACACCTTCTACCGTTTGCTCAAGTTGGGCCATCTCGGACAAGGCAGCATCTGGTTTCTCGCCTCGCCCGATCCGAGCGCCGTAGACCTTGTTTCGTCCGGAAAGGCCGGTGACTTCCAAGTCGCCAACTCCGGCAAGACCAAACGCGGTGGCGGGATCCGCACCCATCGCCTCCCCGAGCAGTGACATTTCCCGCACTGCTTGCGCAAACGTCGCGGCCTTCAGGTTGTGGTGAGGTTTTCCAGAAGCTTCCTCGAGTCCGTCAGAGATTCCCAATGCGATTGCATAGACATTCTTCATGGGTGCACAGATCTCGACACCAATTTCGTCCTGGGAAGGGCGAATAGCGTACGACTCTGACGATGCTTCACGCGCATAGCGCTTTGCTACCTCGCCATCGCGGCATCCGAAAATCGTCGCTGTGGGTTCTCCCTGGGCGCACTCGTTAGCTTTGACAGGGCCAGCGACGGCTACAATCGGTGGCAGTGTCGTAGCGTCTTCGTTCCGCGCAATCTGACGGATGGCTTCTGGCAGTAGAAGGACCTCTCCCGCATCGGTCTCATAGAAGCCCTTCGAAGTAAGCCAGAGCGCGTCGGCATGTGTGATGCCCGGCAGCGCGCGTCGCGTAACTTCGGGAACGCCTGCGGAAGCGACTGACATCACTACGACGTCGACGCCAGCCAGAGCTGCCACCAAGTTGTCTGAGCGGAAAGTCTCGACAGCGCTACTGATGACCGCGCCGGTGCGAGGATGTGGGTCTTGGTTGTCGATGGCATCGATAAGATGATCATCAAACCACGTGCCCCAGAGGCGAACTGTCCAGCCAGCCTTGACGAGGGGGTTGCAGATCGCGGAGCCCATTGCACCCGCGCCGAGCACAGTTACGGTTGTCATTGGAAATTATCCTCCAGTCTTCTATGGCTCTTATAGATTCGCTGCGGGTGATTGCGGGCGTGTAGAAGGGTATTTCTGCGCGAGGTGGTGCAGGCTCTCGAAGGTTTCGCGAAGCTGTGGGTACAAGGTGCGCTGCACTTCAGCGATCTCCCGATAGCGCTCATGGAGTGCTAGGTCAGGCTCAATCGTGCGGCCGCTCTGGGCCATCGCGCGGGCCGCGGTGGCTACGTCCTTGTCTCCGTAGACACCAGTGGTGGCCATGGCGAGTACTGCTGCCCCGAGCGCTGAAACCTCCTCCTGAGCGCACACCGTAATGGGGAGGCCTGTTGTGTCCGCCATAATTTGCGACCATAGTCTCGATCGCGTTCCCCCGCCCATACCCTTCAACTGAGTAAGTTTCACGCCGGTCCCTTGTTCGATGGAATCGAGGTTGTAGCGCATCTCGAAACCGATGGATTCCAGAATGGATCTATACATATGGGCCCGTGAGTGTGTGCCGCGCCACCCAACGACGGCACCACGTGCAAACGCATCCCAGTGGGGAGACTGAACGGCATTCCAGTAGGGCAGGGTGATGAGCCCCTCACAACCTGGCGGAATACTGGCTGCCGCTTCGTCGAGCGCGGGGTCGGGCTCGCCGAGCAGCTGTGGGTCTCCGAGTGATTCACGGAACCAGCCTGCGAGATACGAGCCAGACGATTGAAGCACCTCGAACACGTAGTTGCCGGGAATGCCTGAAACATGAGTTCGGAACACGGAATCGAACGCGTACGCCGGTGATTCGACTCCGGCGTTCACGGCGGTCCCGAGGTTGAGATAGCCAGTCTCAGGAGTCACCGCGGCGGCGCCAATACCGGCTGCCTGTCCGTCGCCGAGTCCGGCGATGATGGGAATGCCGGTGTTGAGTCCCCAGTCTCTTGCCAAAGAATCCTTTAAATGTGCCATTTCCTTGGAGGGGGGAACCAGATCAGGCATCTGCTCCCGGGTTAGGCCGGCAATCTCGAGAAGCGACGGAGCCCAGTCGCGCTGCTGGATGTCGAACAATCCTAGAGAATCCGCCGCTGCCTCGGACGAGGCCCAGCGACCAGTCAAATTCCAAACTATGTAAGCAAGGACGTCCGTGACTCTATGGGCCCGTTGGAAAATCTCGGGCTCGTGTTCCTTGACCCAAGCCATCTTATAAATTGCCGGTGTTACACCAGCTGGCTTACCGGAAAGTTCGTGGATATCCGGTGATCCGTATCGCTTGATTTGGTCCGCAGCCCTCGAATCAAGCCACAAGATCCCTTGGCGAAGCGACTTGCCTTCCTTGTCAAACGCTGCAAACGATTCGCGCTGGTGTGTAAGCGAAATAGCTGCGATGCGCTGGCGCTCGCTGGGCGTTAGTCGAGAAACGAGCTCGGCAATGCTGTCGCGGCTCGAGTCCCACCAGCGCTCGGGTGTGTGCTCGTAGTGGTCCATGGCCGGGGTGTGCAGTTGGATGTTTCTCTTGGCTATGGCGCCGATGTTGCCCTTGACGTCCACGCAAATCGCTTTGGTCGACGTCGTGGATGAATCGAGGGCAATCACAAGCGGGCCATCAGTCTGCAAGTGGGTAGTCATGTCATTCTCCATCGAATGAAGTGAACGGTTCTCGTATAAGCGAGTTTACATACAGATGAGAATTTTAACAAACCAATGGGAAAATCTGGGTGTTCGAGGTTGGTTCCTGTGCCGGTTGCCCCAAAGTAGCCTTGAGCTGGGGCTTCGCGCCTACTTGACGATCGAGGTATCCGGTCATCCGTACGCTTTCGGAGCGGGTGTGACGGAACCCAGTGGGCCAGGTGGTTGAGTATCGGGCGCAGCACGCGTATTGAAAACAAGCGCCGAACTTCATAATCCATACGCAGATGCGATGAAGGGCCCGTTTTAGGGGTGTTTGGTCAATGTGCGTACGGATTATGAAGTTTTCACTCGGTGCATCTCGATACGCGCCTTCGGCGCTACTCGATGAACGAGTGGGGCGAGGCGCTCGTCGTCCACCAGTGGTTGTGTCGCCGCGCATCCCGGTGGTTGAGTAGCGCCCGAAGGGCGCGTATCGAAACCCCGGCGCTGCGTCTCGGTGCGGCCCAAAAGAGCGAGGGCGCCCCGTCGCGGGACGCCCTCAACCGTCGAAGCAGGTTTAGGTCACTGCGCGGTGGGAGGAACCTCGTCGGACTGCTTCTCGAGCTTCGCGAGCTGGCGGGCAGCGGCGTCGCGGCCACCCAGACCGAACGCGAGCGCCGCAGCGGCAGCGCCACCGACGACGAGCGCGGCGAAGGCGAGGTTGATGATCGAGTCAGCAATGCCCATGAACTGCAGACCCATGGCCGAGAACAGCACGATGGTGGCCACGCGGATGATGCGCGACGCCGTGCCGGTGACGATCTTCGCCAGCAGGCTGGCGACGAACACGCCAGCAAGGATCACGACGGCGCCAAAGACGATGCGGCCACCCAGCTTCAAGATGCTGTCCAGGATGTTGGTGACAGCCTCGAAGTTGAGCAGGTTCGCAGCGGCGACGGCGAAGAACAGCACGATAGCGACGCGGACGATGGTGGTGATCACCTTGACGGAGTTGACCGAGCCGCGCTCGACGCCCATGCTCTCGAGCTTCTCATCCAGGTTCAGGCCCTCGAGGATGGGCTGCAGGAGATCCACGACGAAGTTCGCGATCACAACGCCAATCGCCAGCAGAATGCCAGCGCCGACGATGACGGGCAGCGCCTCGATGAACAGCGAGAGCATACGCGACGCCGGTTCCGCGATGGCGGGAACACCGAGCACGTCGAGCGCAGCAATCGACACCACGACGACGATCACAGCGAACACAACGTTGCCGATGATCTGGGTCAGCGACGTGCGGCCAGCACCCTGCGCTGCACCGGCAGGAGCCTGCTGCGGGTGCTGCGGCTGTTGGGGCTGCTGCGGGTACGGCTGCTGGTTCGGAGCGCCTTGCGGAGCTTGCTGCATCGAAGAGCGGTTGATGGGCGCATCAGACACGCGCTTGGCGCTCGAGCCGAGGCCAGCGACGCGCTCGTCGAAGTGAGCGGCGCTCAGGGCAGTGACGAGAATCTGGCGCACCACCTTGGCCAGCACGTAGCCAATGAAGAAGATCAGGCCAGCGCCGACGATGCCAGGTACCGCGGAGACGAAGCCGTTCGCGAGGCTCTGCAGTGGCGCCAGGACGCTGTCGAGCTTAAACAGCGCGAGGACGGCGGTGAGGCCGACGAGCCAGATCAGCAGCGACACGATGGTGGCGAGCGAGCTTGCGAGGCCGCGACCGCCGTCGTCGGTGCGCTGAATGAACGGAATTTTCACGAGCCACTTGGACAGCGCGCCCTTCACGAGGGACGCGATGATCCACGTCGCTACGAGGATGATGATTGCGGAGATGAGGCTGATCAGCATGCTGCCCCAGTCCAGCTGGAAAGAACCCATTGATGTACTCACTCTTGTAGGTGTTGATTGTTTGGAACGGGGTGCCCATGAGGGCACAAAGTCCAACGTCTACCCTTTAAGGAACGAGGAGAACGGGTCAAGCGTCGTCACATGAATTCTTGGTGAACTGCCACATTGTGGAGTGCCTTGTCGGGTGGGTTAGCGGCGTCGCCGCCAAGCGTCCAGGTCGGCGGGGGAATCAAGGTCGACGGGAAGCGCGTCGCCTGGTGCCACCTCTTGCAGCAGCAACGGGGCGAGCACCCGTCGAAGGGGCGCGTGTTCCAGCGGGCCGAATGCGTCGACGGCGCGTCGTAGCGCCCGCGTGCGATAACAGCCCATGAGCCACTGAGTGCGGTGTTCAGCGACGATGACCGCGCCGTTGAAATGGTCCTCCAATGCCCGAGCGGCACCCAGTAACCGAGCGGCGACGCGCGCCGCGTCGGGAAGATCGACAGACAGCACGAGCGTCCACGGGCTCGGGTGGTTGACGACGGCCAGGCCGGCCCCCAGCCCCGCGGCGGGCCCGGTGCCGGGCGGGTCTTCGTGCGTCAGTACGACCCCGTCGGGCACGTCCGTGCTGCCAACCACGACGATGGTGCGCGCCGAGTGAACACCAGCGACGACGCTCTCCACGAGTCGGGATCCGTCGACGATGAGGTCAGCCTTCGACACCCCACCCATGCGCGTGCCCGCACCGCCGGCGACGATGACCGCGTCGTAGGGAACGATTTCGCTGGGCATGAGGGCAGCCTATCGACGGCCTGCGCGGCCCGTCGCGCCAGCGACACAGACGACCAGCAACGCGATCCCGATAAGCACGACGGACAGCGCGATGGCGACGTCGGCGTCTTGCTCCCGCAGCAGATAGATCTCGAGCGGCAGCGTGCGCGTCACGCCCTGCAGAGACCCGGCGAACGTGAGGGTTGCGCCAAACTCGCCGAGCGCACGCGCGAATGAGAGCGCGGTTCCCGAGAGAATCGCCGGGCGCATCAGCGGGAGCGTGACGCGCCACAATGTCCGCGACGGCGACGCGCCCAGGCTGGCGGACACCGCGTCGAACTCGTCGCCGCGAGCACGGAGCGCGCCCTCCAATGAGGTCACCAGATAAGGCAAGGCGACGAAAGTCTGCGCCATCACCACGGCCACCGTAGTGAAGCCCACTTGGATTCCCGCTACCTCGAGCGCCTGCCCCAGCCACCCGCGACGCCCGAACGTCGTGAGGAGCGCCAGGCCCGCCACCACAGGAGGTAGCACCATCGGCACCATCACCAGGGTGCGCACGACGGTGCACCACCAGCCCTCGCTCCTGGCGAGTATCAAAGCCAAGGGGACACCCACCACCAGCACGATCAACGTAGAAATCACGCACGTCATCAGGCTCAGCCGCAGCGCATCGAGCGCGCGAGGCGACGTGAGTAGAGAGGGCAGGGCAGCCCAGTTGGCGCTGGCAAGCAGCCCGACGAGCGGTACCGCAAGCACCGCGACGCCCACCGTGGCCGGGGCGAGTACCCAGCGCGGAAAAGACTGCATAGGGGCCTAGCTCGCTGAAGGGCCGAAGCCGTAGTCCTTAAGAACCTGCTGCCCCTCGCCTGTCACTCGTTCGATGAACGCCCGCGCCTTCGCCCTGTCGCCTCCGCGCACGGCGGCGATCCAGTACGTGTTGGGATCCTGTTTCGCCTCGGGCACATCGATGGTGTGCACCTTGTCGCCGGCGCCGGTCGCGTCGGTGGCGTAGACGAGCCCCGCGTCAGCCTCGCCCGCAGTCACTTTGCCCAAGACATTGGTGACGCTCGTCTCTTCCGACACGGGCTTCAGATTGACCCCGACGGCCTCCGCCAGCCGATTCGTGGCGCCCCCGCACGGCACTTCGGATGCGCACACGACGAGTTTCGCGCCGTCGAGCGAATGGTCGAGGCCGGTGATGCCAGCGGGATTGTCGGGCGGCGTGACGAGCACGAGCGTGTTGGTAGCGAACATCGTCGGCTCGCCGTCGATAAGCCCCTGCTTCACTGCCTTGTCCATGTTGCGTTTGTCAGCGGATGCGAACACGTCGGCCGGAGCCCCGCCTGCCAGCTGATCGACAAGGCCAGACGAACCGTCGAAGGAGAACTTGACACCGGCGCCGTCGGCAATGTCCTCGAACACCGCGTGCAGCGACGCCGCCGCGAACACGACGGTGCCTTGGAGCGGGGCGGGGGCTTCGGATGTGTTGGGCGGTGCAGGGGAGTCAGACTCCCTGGGCGCTGACGGCGTCGAGGCGCAGCCGGCCAACAGGAGGAGTGCGGAAGTAAGAGCAAGTACGCGGCGCATCATGCCTCGATCGTGACGTTGGTGGCTTTGATGACGGCAGTTGCTACAGAACCCTGTTTGAGGCCGAGCTCACGGACGGCTTCGGTGGAGATGAGGGACACCACTCGGTACGGTCCACACTGCAGCTCCACTTGGCTCATCACCTTGTCAGACTGCACATCCACCACGAGCCCGGTCAGGTGATTGCGCGCCGATCGGTGGCCGACGCGGGAGTCCAGCGCGTCTGGCCCCTTCGTCGCTGCCTGCTCCTCAGCGAACGCCGCGAGCGAGGCGCCGTCGATGACCTGGCGCCCCGAAGCGTCCTGACCCGTCTCCACTTTGCCCGCGTCGGCCCAGCGGCGGACGGTGTCGTCGGAGACGCCGAGCAATTGGGCCGCCTGTGATATCCGAATTTGCGACATGGAAGGCAGGGTATCACCCGCATATGCGGATGGATAAGGTGGCGGTATGTCACACCAGGCCACCGTCGTCACATGCTCAGACCGCGCTGACGCAGGCATCTACGAAGACCGCTCCGGCCCCATCCTCGTGGGCGGGCTGCGCGCTGCCGGATTCAGTGTGGGTGAAGTTGTCGTCGTGCCCGACGATGCCTCGGCCATTGCGGAGGCCGTCCGGTCTGCGGTGCGGCAGGGGGTACGCGTGGTACTGACCTCCGGCGGCACGGGCGTGGGCCCGCGCGACGTCACCGTCGAAGCCGTCCGCCCGCTGCTGGACTACGAGCTTCCCGGCATTGCGGAAACGCTGAGGCGCGTCGGCCCGCAGCCGCACGCCATGCTGTCCAGGGGGATCGCTGGTGTGATGACGCTCGACGGTGTGCGCGCGGTCGTGGTGAACACACCGGGCTCCACCGGTGGGGCGAGGGACGCCGTCGAACACGTTGTACCTGCGATGTCACACCTCGTGGAGCAGCTCGACGGCGGAGATCATGGCGACGGCTAACTACGCGTTGCGCGACTGAGCGCACGCCAGAGAGCGATTTTGCCCCCTGAGCGGCCATTTTCGTCATCTGGAGTGCGCTCAGTCGAGCAAACGGGAATAGCTGACTACACTTACTCCCCATGCTTGAGCTCAGGGATGCACACGCGCGGGTCGCCCGCGACCTACGCGTGTCCCTGACCGACCGCTGCAACCTGCGGTGCGTGTATTGCATGCCCGCGGAAGGCATGCAATGGATTCCCCGCGACGAGACCCTCACCGACGACGAGGTGCTCCGCCTCGTCCGCGTCGCAGTCGAGCAGCTGGGGATCACGAAGGTGCGCTTCACCGGTGGGGAGCCGCTCATTCGGCCGACGCTGGCGTCCATCATCTCCCGGGTGAAGGAACTTCGCCTGCCCGACGGCACCGCGCCAGAAACGGCGTTGACGACGAACGGTATCGGCCTCGCTGCCAAGGCTCAGGAGCTTCGCGACGCCGGCTTGGACCGCGTCAACATCTCCATCGACTCACTCGACAAGACGCGCTACGCCCAGATGTCTCGTCGCGACCGCCTCCCGGATGTGCTCGACGCCATCGAGGCCGCGCACGCCGCCGGTCTCAGGCCGGTGAAGCTGAACGCCGTCATCATGCCCGGCGTCAATGAATCCGACGTGGTGCCGCTCGCGCAGTTTGCACTCACCGGTGGCTACGAGCTTCGGTTCATCGAGCAAATGCCGCTCGGCCCGAAGGGGGAATGGGATCGTGCAGGCATGGTGACCGCCCAGGCCATCCTCGACATGCTCGCCGAGCGGTTCCAACTCACGCCCGCCACTGAACCCCGAGGCTCTGCGCCCGCCGCACTCTGGGACGTCGCGCCCGACGAAACCCAGCCAGGTGGGCAGCTGGGTGTGATCGCCTCGGTCACGCACCCGTTTTGCAGCAATTGCGACCGCACCCGTATCACGAGCGACGGGCAGGTGCGCACCTGCCTCTTCTCACGCACGGAGACGGACCTTCGAGGCCTGCTTCGCTCGGGAGCCAGCGACGATACGCTGGCGGAGGCTTGGGCAGGCGCGCACCGTCGCAAACCTCAAGCCCACGGCATTGACACGGACGAGTTCGAGCAGCCACAACGTGGCATGAGCGCGATCGGAGGATGAGAGGATAAATGGAGATCAAGTTCTTCGCCGGCGCCGCGGAAGCGGCGGGGGGTGAACGTCGGGAGATTGACGCGCAGGGGCTCACCTTGGAGGAGCTGCGCGAACGCCTCGGAGCAGACAACGAGCGCCTCGCCCGCGTGCTGCAGGTCTCCACGTTCCTGGCCGACGGGCAGCCCGTCGACGGCGGCTCGCTCGACGGCGTCAGCAGCCTCGACGTGCTCCCGCCGTTTGCGGGGGGTTAAACCGGTGGCTCGCATGGAAGCCGCCGTCGTCGAAATCGCCATCGACGACGCGCAGCTCGAACACTTCGCCGGCGACGACGCCGCCGGCGCCGTGGTGACTTTCCGCGGCGTGGTCCGAAACCACGACGATGGCCGCGGCGTAACGGGCATCCGCTACGTCGGCCACCCGTCGGCAGATGCCGTGATGAAACGCACCGTCGCCGAGTTTCAGGAGCGCGACGGTGTGCACGCCATCGCGGCTCACCACCGGGTTGGCGACCTAGCCATCGGCGATGCGGCGCTCGTCGTCGTGGTGGGAGCCTCGCACCGCAAGCAGGCCTTTCAGTGCGCGTCGGACCTGGTAGACCGCATCAAGGAGACGCTTCCCATCTGGAAGCTACAGCGATTCACCGACGGCAGCGAGGAGTGGTCGCAGTGCCCCTAACCGATCACCAGCGGCGGCGCTACCGCCGCAACATCGACGTCCCCGGCCTGGGGGAGCGCGGGCAAGAACGCCTGCTGGCCAGCCGCGTCGTCGTGATTGGCGCCGGCGGGCTGGGCTCTGCCACGCTGCCGTACCTGGCTGCCGCCGGCGTGGGGCACATCACCGTCGTGGACGGCGACGTGGTTGAGGAAATGAACTTGCAACGCCAGGTGCTGCACCGAGACCTGGGAATCAACAAGGCGCGCTCTGCTGCCGAGACGCTGACGCGCCTGAACCCCGGCGTGGAAGTCACGCCCGTAGAGAAATTCTTGACCTCAGAACTCGCGGCCCAGCTGTTCCCGACTGCAGACCTGGTGCTGGACTGCACCGACCAGTTCGGGGCCAAGTACCTCATCTCCGACGCAGCCCGGGCCGCCCGAACCCCGCTGGTGTGGGCGAGCGCGGTGGGGATGCAGGCACAGTGCTCGTTCTTCGGCGTGCCAGACATACACGGCGACGAGCTCTGGCTACGGGATCTGCATCCAGTTGAGCCCGCGCCCGGAACGTACCCGACGGCTCAGGAGATCGGCATCCTTGGCTCCACCGTCGCGCAGGTGGGCACCGTGCAGGTGGGGGAGGCCTTGAAGTTCCTGGCAGGTTTCGGTGAGCTGCTCGTCGGCAAGCTATGGCTGCTGGACGCCGCCGGGTGCCGCTACCATGTCATCCCCTTCCGGAAGCGCGCCGCATGAGAACCGTCGACGAGCATCTCGCCCAGGTACGTGCCCTGGCGCAGACGCTGCCTACCGAGACCGTGCCGCTCGCTGCGGCCGAGGGGCGCGTGCTCGCACTGAGCCTCGACGCGCTGTTGCCGGTGCCGCCGTTTACGAACTCGGCGATGGACGGGTTCGCCGTGCATGCGGCTGACGTGGAGCAGCCGGTGACATTGCCCGTCGCGGCGGACGTACCCGCTGGCTCGTGCGCCCCCGCGCCCCTGCCACCTGGTTCGGCAGCCCGCATCATGACGGGCGCCCCGCTGCCAGCCGGCGCGGATACCGTCGTGCCAGTGGAACTCACCGACCAGCCTCGAGGGGCGGCCCCGCTGCCCGCTGCGGTGCGCATCACGGAAAGCGTTCCAGCAGGGAAGCATGTTCGGACCCAGGGCGAGAACATCCAGGTGGGTGGCCCCGGTGTGCCCGCAGGAACGCCCATCGACGCCGCGGTGGCCTCGTCGTTGGCATCCATCGGGTACGGGACAGTCCCCGTCTTCGCGCGCCCCAAGGTGGCGGTGATCGCCAGCGGCGACGAACTCGTCGACCCCGGTAACCCCCTCGCGCCCGGACAGATCCCAGACTCCAACTCCCTGCTCGTCGCTGGACTGGTTCGCAGATTCGGCGGCGACGTGGTTGCCGTGCGTAGGGGCGGCGATGACGTCGAATCCTTCCGCGCCTTATTGGACGACGCATGTGTTGATGCCGACATCCTCGTCACTACCGGCGGCGTCTCGGTGGGAGCCTTCGACGTGGTCCGCGCCACCATCGACGCCGACTACCACCCCGTCGCCATGCAGCCAGGCAAACCGCAGGGCTCAGGCCGGGTGCAGCTGGGTGGCCGCGAGGTCGCGTTCCTTGGCCTGCCGGGCAACCCGGTCTCGGTGTTTGTCTCCAGCTGGGTGTTTTTGCGGGAACTGGTGGGGGCTTTCGCAGGCCACACTGTGCCGTGGCCGACGGTGACGGTGCGCGCGACGCGCGGCTGGCGCACGCCGAAGGGGCGGGCGCAATTCGTTCCTGTGATGCTGGGCGAGGAGGGCGCGACCCCGGCGAACGATCACGTCTCCGGCTCGCATCTCGTCGCGTCGTTGTGGCGGGCCGACGGGCTCGCCTTCGTGCCGGCAGAAGTGGAGGAAGTAAAGCCGGGCGACGAACTCGTCGTATATCTGGTGAGGTAATGACTATGGAATTTACGCATCTTGATTCCGACGGCGCCGCCCGCATGGTGGACGTCACCGGCAAGCAACCCACAGTCCGTGAAGCGACGGCGGTAGCCACCGTTCGGTGCTCTGCCGACGTGGTGCGAGCGCTTCGAGATGGCACTGTGCCGAAGGGTGACGTGCTCGCGGTGGCCCGCGTTGCAGGGATTGCCGCGACGAAGAAGGTGCCGGAGTTGCTGCCGTTGGCGCATGTGATCGGTGTGCACGGGTGCGCGGTGGATCTGAGGATCGCTGACCACGGAGTCGACATCCAGGCCGTGGTGCGGACTGCCGACAGGACCGGCGTCGAAATGGAGGCGCTCACCGCCGTGACGGTGGCGGCGCTGGCCGTCGTTGACATGGTGAAGGGTGTGGACCGCTCGGCGGAAATCGAATCCGCGAGAATCACAGCGAAATCCGGTGGACGTTCTGGTTCCTGGACGCGTCCCGAGGCCTGAGCGTGGTTTGCTAGGGGAGTAGTCACTAGAAGGAGGAAACTCGAATGAAGAGCGAAGACCGCAGTGGATGGCGTCCGTTCATCGAGCGCGCATGTGAGGCCGTCGATGTTGACCCCGCATCCGTCGACGAAGACCTCATCTTGGAGCTCACCGCACGTATCGCGCACGACGGCGAACGCCCGATGGCACCCGTGGGCGCGTACATCCTTGGACTGGCCTTGGGTGCTCGCGGCGGCGACGCAGCCGAGCTGCGCGCCAAAATCGAGGACGCCATCTGAGCAACGCGTTCCCGCCGCGGTGCTTGGGCAGCGCCCGGGTGAGGGCTGGGCTGTCGTCTCCGGTGGTTGAGTAGCCACGAAGTGGCGTATCGAAACCTCTTGCTGCGTCTCGATACGGCCCTTCGGGCCTACTCGACGATCGGGTAGTGGGCAGTCGACGATCGGGTAGCGGGCAGTCGACGGTCGAAAGTGCCGCGCTGTGGCCGGTGGTTGAGTAGCGGCCGGAGGCCGCGTATCGAAACCCGGCCCGACCCGGTGATTGAGTAGCGGCCGGAGGCCGCGTATCGAAATCACGCACCGGAGCGAAGAACGAATTCGCGCCACGGGGGCCCCAGCTGTCGTCAAGAACTATGCAATGTCGTAGAGTGTGGGACTCAAGCTGTTTGAACGACGAGTGCAAGGATGATTATGAGCGTTGAAGCCCCATCCCACAAACCCACGAAAACAGGAGTCAGCCGCCGTTCCTTTGTGACGTGGTCTGCCGCACTCGGTGGTGGCGGCGCGTTGGTAGCAAGCAGCGGGCAGTTCCTCGGCATGCCGGCAGAAAGCCCTGTCGCCGCTGCGGCGGAAGGCATCGCCGAAGCGAAGACCACCTGGAGCGCCTGTGTGGTGAACTGTGGCTCGCGCTGTCCTCTTCGCCTGCAGGTGGTGGATGGCCAGATCAAGCGCGTGCTGCCGGATAACACCGGCGACGATTCCCTGCTCGGGCGTCAGATCAGAGCCTGCGTTCGCGGTCGAAACATGCGCCAGCGCGTCTACAACCCGAGCCGCATCAAGAAGCCGCTCAAGCGCCGCGAGGGCACCAAGCGCGGCGAAGGAGTGTGGGACGAGATCTCCTGGGACGAGGCCTTCCAGCTGTACGCCGACGAGCTGAAGCGCGTCATCAAGGAGCACGGCAACGAGGCCTGCTTTATGGTCTACGGATCCGGTGTGTGGAATGCGCATCTCTCCGCGGGCGCCCTGCCTAAGCGCATCTTCAATCTCATGGGCGGCCAGCTGAACTACTACGGCAACTATTCGTTCTCGCAGCTCGGCACCATCACCAGGTTCCACTACGGCATGGAGGGAGAATGCCCGTCGAACTCCATCGAGAACACCATCCAGCACAGCAAGATGTGGGTGCTGTGGGGCCACAACCCGCAAGAAACCCGCATGTCGGGTGGCGGCAACCTCTGGACTTCGCTGCAGGCTGCCAAGAAGGAAGGCCTCCACATCGCGGTCATCGACCCTCGCCAGTCTGACTCCGTGACGGTACTCGCCGACGAGTGGATCGCCCCGCGCCCAGGCACCGACGCGGCGCTCATCGCAGGCATCATCAAGCACATCGTCGACAACAACCTGCAGGACCAGGAATTCCTGGATAAGTACTGCGTCGGATTCGACGAGAAAACCATGCCTGAGGGCGTCCCCGCGAATCTCTCGTACCGTTCGTACCTGGACGGTAAAGGCGAAGACGGCATCGAGAAGACCCCCGAGTGGGCAGCGGAAATCACCGGGGTGCCTGCCGAGCAGATTCGTGATTTCGCAACCCGCCTGGCAATCACCAAGCCAGTCAACATCGTCCAGGGCTGGGGCCCCCAGCGTCACGCCAACGGCGAGAATCAGGTTCGCGCCATCTACACACTCGCGGCGGTGCTCGGCCAGGTTGGTATTCCTGGTGGCGGCACCGGTGGGCAGGAGGGCTACTTCTGGCCCAAGACCCCGTGGATTCCCGCAGGCGAAAACCCCATTCCCGACGCCATCTCCAACTTCGGATGGTCCGACGCCATCGATCACGGTGAGGAAATGACCGCGACGAAGGACGGCGTGCGCGGCACCGACCGGCTGAAGACCGGCATCAAGTTCATGGTGGAATTCGGTGGCAACATGCTCGCCAGCCAGCACGCCGACAACGGGAAACTGCGCAAGCTGCTCCAAGACGACAGCAAGTGCGAATTTATCTGCGTGATCGACAACCAGTTCACGCGTAGCTGCGAATTGGCAGACTTGGTGCTGCCCGACTGCACCACCGCCGAGCGCTGGGACTTGGTGCCGAACGAATACACCGGCGACATGGCCTACCTGATCGCCTGCGAGCCCGCTATCGAGCCGCTCTACGATTCCAAGCCTGGCTACGACATCTTCACGGGCATCGCAGAGAAGCTGGGCATCAAGGAGGAGTTCACGGAAGGCCGTGACCTCGAGGGCTGGGCTAGGCACCTGTATGACGAGGGCCGCAAGGAGGTGCCGTCGCTGCCGGAGAAGTTCGACGACTTCGTGAAGAAGGGCGTGCACCGCTACTACGCGGATGAGAAAAACCCGGAAAAGGGCACGTTCGTGTCGCTCAAGGAATTCCGCGACGATCCCGACGCCAACCCGCTGGAAACCCCGTCGGGGAAGATCGAAATCTTCTCCAAGGAGCTGTGGGAGATGAGCAAGACCTGGGAGTTCCCGGAGAATCGCCCGGGCGACAAGGTATCCGCTATCCCCGAGTACGTGGCGACGTGGGAGGGCGCTGAGGAAGCGATGGCGAAGGGTGCGAAGTACCCAATTCAGCTCATCGGCCACCACTACAAGCAGCGCACCCACTCCACCTACGGCAACCTGCAGCGCAACAACGAGCTGCACCCGCAGGCCGTGTGGCTGAACCCCATGGATGCCGAGGCGCGTGGCATCAAGAACGGCGACATCGTCGGGCTCTTCAACGACCGTGGACGCGTGCACATCCAGGCCAAGGTCACGCCGCGCATCATGCCAGGCGTCGCATCGCTGCCGCAGGGCGCCTGGATCAAGTGGGACAAGGACGGCGTCGACCACGGCGGGTCCGTGAACGTGTTGTCGAGTATGCATCCCGCGCCTGTCTCGAAGGGTAATTGTCAGCACACCAACCTCGTGCAGGTAGAGCTTGTCAGCTCTGAGCCCGCACCGAAGAAAGCTTGAGGAGACGACTGATGCTGGGTTTCTATTTCGACGCGACGTCGTGCAACGGCTGCAAAGCCTGCAACATGGCGTGTAAAGACAAGCACGATCTCCCCGAAGGCGTGAACTGGCGCCGTATCGCCGAGTACACGGGCGGCTCGTGGCAGAAGAATGGCAACACCTACACGCCCAACGTGTTCTCCTACTACACATCCATCGCCTGCAACCACTGCGACAACCCCGTCTGCATGGAGGTGTGTCCCACGACGGCGATGAGCCGCCGCGACGACGGCACGGTGTACGTCGATGAAGACAAGTGTGTGGGCTGCCGATACTGCGAGTGGGCGTGCCCATACTCCGCACCGCAGTTCAACCCCGAGACCGGGCACATGAGCAAGTGCGATCTGTGTGCCGACTATCGCGAGACCGGCCAGGACCCGGCCTGCGTGGCGGCGTGCCCGTCGCGCGCACTCGACTGGGGGCCCATCGAGGAGCTGCGCGCGAAGTACGGCAACGAGAACGCCGTCGAGCCACTGCCCGATCCGGAGATCACCAAGCCCAACCTGGTGATCAAGCCCCACAAGCACGCGCAGCCGTCCGGTTCCGGCACCGGCTACATCGCGAACCCCAAGGAGCTGTGAGATGAACCTCCATGAACTCCCGATGATTTTCTTCACCGTCATGGCGCAAATGTCGGTGGGTGCGTTCCTGGTGCTGGGTGTCATCCAGACGTTCGGTTCGCTGCGGCACGACTCCAAGACCATCGACCGCGTCGCCGATCCTGCGCTCGCCGCCATCGGCCCGACGCTCGTACTCGGCCTCATAGCGTCGATGTTCCACATGAACGACGTGTTCCACGTGCTGAACGTGTTCCGCGGCTGGCAGACGTCGTGGCTTTCGCGCGAGATCATCTTCGGTATGGGCTTCGCCGGCCTCGGCTTCCTGTTTGCCCTCATGCAGTGGTTCAAGTGGGGCAGCGCCAGGCTGCGCCAGATCCTCGCAGCCGTGACGGCGCTCGTCGGCATCGGGCTTCTCGTCGTGATGAGCATGATCTACTACTCGCTGCGTACCGTGCCGGCATGGCACTCGTGGTTCACACCGGCGCAGTTCGTCATCACTGCGGTGCTGCTGGGGTCGCTCGCGGTGGGTACTGCGTTCATGCTGACGACGGTGTTTGGCCAGAAGCAGAAGAAGGTCGACATCGACACCACCACGGAGGCCACCAACGACGGCACGGTGAACAGCCTCGTCGCTTCGTCGCTGAAGGGTATCGCCGTGACGGTGATCGTCGCTGGTTCCGCGCTGCTGGTGATGATGCCGATTTACCTGCAAGGCCTAGCCCAAGAAGGGGAGATCGGAGCGCTCTCGCTGGAGGCATACTCCGGAGCGCTGTTCGTCGTGCGGCTCGCCCTCGTCGCGCTCGGGGCAGGGCTGCTCGCCATCTTCATTTACGGATTTGCGAAGCCGCACTCCAACCCCAAGCCGCTCACGGTCTGCGTCGCCGTTGCGCTAGTCCTGGTGTTCGTCGGCGAGCTGCTGGGCCGAATGCAGTTCTATGAGGCAATGGTCAGGATCGGAATGTGATGCGCCACCACGCCGACGCATTCGCCGCCACGTGGACGGCACTCGCGAGCGTGGTGGGCACCGAATGCCCCGCAGAGCAGACCGTCAGCGTATTCCGTGATCCGACGATGCTCGCCGCCTGGCCCCTGGTCGACGAGGCACTCGCCCCGGTCGGGGAGCGGACCAAGCAGGGGCTGGAGTTGCTCGCTTCGTCAGATGAGACCATGCAGGCCATCGACGACGACCACTTCCAGCTGCTGCGCGGCCCTGGCTTACCGGCTGCCGTGCCGTGGGAGTCGGTACACCTGGGCGAAGAGCAGCTGCTGTTCGACGAGGAGACCTTCGACGTGAGGCGCATGTACCAACGTTTCGGGCTCCAAGCTCCCAACCTGAACGTCGAACCCGACGACCACATCTCACTCGAACTGGAATTCCTGAGCCATCTGCTGGCTCGTGGGGTGCGGGCAGAGGAACACGACGACGCCCGCGCCGACGAGTACTTCGCCGCGCACGACGAGTTCTGCCGCGACCACGTGTTGCGGTGGGTGCCCACCTTCTTTGAGCAACTCACCGCGGCGGCCAAGACGTCGTTCTACCGGGGCATCGGGCTCCTGGGGCAAGACGCGCTGGCCGCAGCGAAGAGGCTTGTCGTAGCCGAATGAGTGTCGACGGCGTCATCACCTGGGCGCGGCTGTTCGGGGCCGGGCGCGTCGTCGAGCTTTGGAGCAGCGACGCGCCGTCGCCCGCGCGCGGCAAGCGCGGCGCGGTGCCCATCTGCTGGCCGGGAAGCCTCGCCGAAGCGCCGCTGCATCTGCCGCTGGAGATGCTCGCACTCGGTGTGGAGGACGTGCGCATCGCGCCCGACGTCGACGACGACACCGCGCTCGCGTTGCGTATCGAGCAGTGGCGCACACTGTTTGCCCTTGCGGGGCATGAATTGGGCGAGCCGGAGCCCGGCAAAGCCAAGCGCGACGTACTCCACGCCGAGGCCATGCCGACGGTGCAACGTCGCTCGCTGTTCGGGCTCGGGGGCCGCCCGGCGGAGCCCGACGAACCCACCTGGGAGCCCGACCGCACGCAAACCGACCATCAACGCCTACGCTCAGCGCTGCGGGAACTCGCGGGCGACCAGCCTCGTCCGGAGATGCCCGACGACGCACCCGGCCCAGGCGTGCAGCTCGCGGCAGACGGTTGTACGGCCCAGGGCCAGTGCGTGCAGGCGTGTCCGCAAGGAGCGCTGAATCTCGTGCACGCAGGCCCTGCGAGCACGCTCCACTTCGACGTATCTCTGTGCGACGGGTGCCGCCGCTGCATCGAGTTTTGCGACCAGCGTGCGCTCACCGTCGAGGCTCCTGCGCCTTGGACTGCCCTCCTCGACGGCGAACCCGCGCCGCTCATCACCGTCGCCACGCGCATCTGCGAGCGCTGCCGAGTGGCCTTCCACCCGGAGGCTGATGAGACGCTGTGCGCGGTGTGCGCAATGCGTCGGGCGAACCCGTTTGGCTCGACACTCCCGCCTGAAGCCATCGAACGGCTGCGACGAATGCGCGAGCAACAAGGCCCGATGGCGTAGCGTGAAGCCATGACCGACGATCTCACACAACACATGCACACCGCGGCAGCATCGCGTGCCACCATGTGGGAATGGTGTGCCCGCATCCTGAGCCGCCCGACGCCTGACCTCGTCACCGAACTACGAGAGGGCATCCTCGCCGACGAACTCGTCGAACACACGCAATGGCTGGGGGAGAGCGTCGACGTGTCCGGCCTCGAAGCCACACTCCGCGCGCATGTTCGGCGCTCCGCGAACCGCAGCGAGGCCGACGACCTCGCCGACCTGGAGCACGACTGGCAGCAGCATCCAGCAGACGAGCTTGCCGCGTGGTGCGAAGGCGCAAGCGAAGCTGCAGCCGAGGAAGCGCGGCTGTGGAGAGATGGCGAGATGGCGCAAGCGAGGGCTTCGCGCGCTGAGCAGCACCAAGCACTCGGGCCGCACGTCGATGCGTTGACGAAGTGGTGTGTGCGCACGCACTCGGAAACGCAGGTGCTCGTGATGAAGGTGCTGGCCGAGATCGTCGCGCTCCACATCGGAGTGGAAGCAGGCCGGGATGTACGAGGCCTCCTCGACGAAGATCCCAAGCGCCGCTTCCTACTGGGCGGCTGAGCCAGACGTGGCACACTGGTAGGCATGCGAATCGCGCAGATGGCTAACTTCGTTGGCCCGACGTCCGGCGGGATGAAGGTGGTCATTGAGCAGCTTGGACGTGGCTACATCGAGGCCGGTCACGAGCGCGTCTTCGTATCTCCGGGTGCCCGCGACGAGATCATCGAGGACGAGTTCGGCATCCACGTGCTGGTGCGGTCGCCGAAGATCACTAAGCAATACCGCATGATCTCGAAGCCGTGGCGAGCGCTGGATGTGCTCGCGCGATTCCGCCCCAGCACCATCGAAGTTTCTGACAAGTGGACGCTCTCGCCCGCAGGCAGGTGGGCGAGGAAACGCGCCGTCGGCTCCGTGCTATTCAGCCACGAACGACTCTCCGACATGCTGGCCATGTGGGTGAAACGCTCGTTCGGCGTGGAGGCCGCGGTGGGGGCCATGAACCGTCGGTTCGCGAAGGAATTCGACGCCGTCGTGGTGACCAGCGAGTTCGCAGCCGAAGAGTTCTCGAACACCGGCGCCAACCTGGAGCGGGTGCCGCTGGGTGTGGACCTGGCGACGTTCCGCCCCGAGGTGGGCGCGCCCGCCGATGATGGCGTGCTCAAACTCTGCTACGCGGGCAGGCTCAGCCACGAGAAGTCGCCGCAGCTCGCTGTGGCGACGGCGGTGGAGCTGCACCGTCGAGGGAGACGCGTGCGGCTGGACCTCTACGGGACGGGGCCAGATAAGGCTGAGTTGGAGGCGATCGCTGGAGACGCGCCGGTGTTCTTCCACGGGTTCGTGGACGGGCGCGACGAGCTCGCCAAGCGCTACGCATCCGCAGACATCTCACTGTCCGTATGCCCGGCAGAAACGTTTGGGCTCGCGGTGCTGGAGGCGCTCGCGTGCGGGACCCCCGTCGTCACGTCGAACCGCGGGGGAGCGCACGAGCTGGTCGACCAGACGTCGGGTGCCTGGGGCGCCCCGGATCCGAAATCGCTGGCAGATGCTGTGGAGCGGCTGATGCCTGACTTGGGGCCAGGATTGCGCCAAGCCGCCAGGGCTCGGGCCGAGCAATATAGCTGGCGGCGCACCGTCGAGCAGATGCTGGCGCTCCACCGACGGCTGGCCGACGAGGCACCGGAGCGTTCACTCAGAGGATTCGTGAGGAGGAACGATGCGTAAGGTGATGCTTGGCTTGGCAGGCGTGTTGGGCGCCGCAGTGGGGGCGGTCGTCGCCTTTGCCCCTCGCTCTACCGGCACCGGGGCCACCGTCGAGTCGCTGGTGGACGAGCTTTCGTCGCGCGGAAATGAGGGTAAGGAACTCGTCGACGACGCGATCCGCGCGGTGGCTGAAGCCGTGCCGCAGCATTCCGCCTGGCATCTCTGGGAGTCTCCGACGACGTCGCTGCGGCACGGACGGGGACGGTCTCCGCAGTACAACACCGTGCTGCTGCTCGTGCTCCGCGGCCTAGGCTTCGACGTGCGCCTCGTGCATGCTGCCCGGGTACGCGGGTTTGCTCGGCCCTGGTTCCTGAGCGGACACACCTGGGTGAAAGTACACGTCGACGGCAGATGGCTGGACGCCTGCGCGTCGTCCGCGTCGAACAAAGCCGGCGAGATCAACTTCGTGCCCTTGACGGAAGAGCTGCCTGTTTTCATCCGCACGCGTTGGGCACTTGGGCTTGCGCTGACCCCATTCGTCGTGGCGATCGTGTGGTGGGCCTGGCTCACCGGAAAACCAGTGCCCACGTGGGTGTATGGGGAGCGCAACGAGCCGCACGATCACTGAGCGCAGTACATACAAGTCCGGTGACACCAGCGGATTTCCATTGACACGCCTGAGGGGGGGATCTATTTTTCAAACACCCACTGACCGCTCAGGGTTGTGGGGAACCCTCTGAGGAGTCAACGATGATGCTCGCGACGGCGGAAACGACAGCTTTGCCCCCTCCCGCAGTCTCCATGCGGTACTGCGCCAGACATGCGTACGAGATGACCGTGCGGTGCCGTCTCGGCAGGAAGACGGTGCGTGGACATGGCTAGGCTTCTGGCGGAATCCATCGAGGTGCGAGATCTTCGGTTCTCGTACCCGATGGCCGCTCAAACTGTGCCTGCGCTGGACGGGGTTGATCTGGATCTCTCCCAAGGTGAAATCGTCTGTCTGCAAGGTGCCAGCGGTTCAGGAAAGTCAACGCTGTTGGCCTGTATTGCCGGCCTGGAGACACCGGATTTTGGGAGCGTTAAGGTTGGAGATCAGGAGATCGTGGGGCTTTCCGCGAAGCAGCGTACAAAGCTTCGGCTCGAAACTATAGGTCTAGTTTTCCAGGACCATAACCTCGTTGCACAGTTTACTGCGAGAGAGAATATTGAGATTGTGCTGCGTAGCCAAGGGAGCGAACAAGCCTCTGGCATAGCTGAACGTCTGCTCGAACTTGTAGGAATTAGGGAGCTTGCAGATCGCCTTCCGACGCACATGTCCGGTGGTCAGCGTCAGCGAGTAGGAATTGCCCGAGCTTTGGCTGGAGATCGCCCCTTCCTGCTCTGTGATGAACCGACGGGTGCATTGGACTCCAAGAATTCCGAATCTCTTTTTGAGCATCTCCGCACACTGGCGCATGATCAAGGAATTGGGTGTCTCGTAGCGACGCATGACCCAATCGCAAAACAATACGGAGATCGGGTAATAGAGATGTTGGACGGGCGCGTAGTATGACCGCGGCATCTCGCCTCATCCCTTTGCTATTGCGAGCAAAGGTATTGCGAAGCTTGTTGGCGGCAACCACTCTTGTATCGTTTATCGCTTTGCTGTCCTGGGGCATTCTGCAAGCGTTACAGCTATCCCCTGAACAATCAGCCACGAAGTATCTCGGTGGGGCCGATGTGCTCTACCAAGACTACGGAGATGGTGAAGATAGTTCGTCCGTCGAAGGGCCTCCGCTTCCTCCGTGGTTGCGTTCCTTCGATACGCAGACCGAGTATTCCAGCCTGATCGCACTGCGTTCAGCTGATGGAGAGGTGATAGACAATGTCACCTTCTATGAGGCAGATCCTCACTCGTTCGCGCTGGAAGGCCGGTTGCATGTCGAAGGCGATCGTGTACCTCAAGCGCCAGGTGAATGCCTCTCGAATCTGAGTTCTTCGACGTGGGCACCGACGGTGGGCTCGTGGCAGCTGGAGATAGTGGGTGCCGTGCACAGTGTGTACAGCCCTGGTGACCACCTGATGTTATGTGCCCCAGGGACGTGGACCACGTGGGAAGTTCCAGACGGCCAGTCGTTCGAGCGAACTTTGGGAACGTCTTTTTTCGTCAAGGGGGATGAAAGTTCCATACGTGAGGCCGTTGCCTCGGCAGTGGAACGTCAGGAAGCATCGCCGGCGGACTTCACCTGGAGATCGTTCTTTCTCGATGCACCGCGTACCAGTGCCACGGAGTTTCTTGGTGTTGTGAGCGTCGCAGCGCTCGTGGTGCTCAGTGTTCCGCTCGTCTTCAGCACTCGCTTCGCGAGTTGGGTTGGCAAGGTGCAGATCGTGCTTTCCCAGGCGGGCATTTCCTCTGGCACTGTGCGCTCTGCTGGAGTATCGACGGTGTGTGCCGGCGCCGCGCTGACATCCACCGTTGCAGGGCTTGCTGGCAGCCTCACCACACTCGTTGCCAGGCCTGTCTTAGCCCGTCTCAATGGCGGAGTGCCACTCAGCCCGTGGAGTCTTGAGGTGTTGCCGTTGCTGGCAGTAGTGGTGCTCTCCGTGGCCGGCGCGCTGCTGGGCTTCTTGCTGGGCGTGATGCGAGACGAGCGGCAACTGTCCATGCGCAGCCGGGCCGCAGTGACTCTGAGCGAGAAAGGTAAACGGGCGTTTCGAGCACTGGCAGCGTTGTTCTGCATTGCAGCCGGCATCATCCTTTGGACCTCCGACGGCAAATTTTGGCCAATGACGATAGGCATCCTGCTCGTGGTGGCGGCGAGCGCGTGCGCGGCGCCAACCGTGGGCTTACTGATGGGCTCGTACTTTGCGAAGAAGCCTGCCTCGCCGAGGGCGCTGGCGGGCAGACTCATCGTCGAGGATGGTCGACGGTGGGCCGTCGTATTTGCCAGCCTCACCGCTGTCATTTCTGTGGTGTGTGCGGTGTTCATTAACATCACGGCATCCGTCGCCGCCCAAACCGCGCTGCTCGAGTCACCGGTGCCGCGGGGCATGGTTGTCGTTGACGTGCCTTCGAAAGAGCAAGGTGGTGCCAAGCTCCTTCAACAGATGGAGCACTCTGTCGGTGTCGCCCACAGCACGCAGATCATTCAAACTTCGTATTTCGTGGATGGGGAAGGCGGAATTCTGGCTCTCGCGTCGGTAGCGGATGCAGAAATCGTGTTGGGGCAGCTTCCTGAGCAGGCAAAGCAAGCGCTCGCCAGCGGCAGTGTGCTTCGTGCAGGCGCGGCCAACGAACCGATAACCATGCAGTCCTACGACGGCGCAACCATCGAGAGCAACGTCTTCGGGTATAAGCCTGACACCGGGCGTGGGCTCTCGCTGGGCTACGGATACATGTTGCAATCGTCGTTACCCAAAGAACCAGACGCGCCCAGGATGTGGGTGTACACCGGGCTTGACGACGAGGAAGAATCAAGGCTCACGCAGTGGCCTACCGCATCGGGCCACAACATCGTCACCATGCACCGGTACCTCGAGCAAACTGGGGGACTGCCGCTCTACCTTGCAGGAGGTTTTGCGGTGCTCGCTGTCGCCAGTATTCCACTGTGCTTATGGACGATGCGGAGGGAAGTCGAAGGGCTTCGCCCACTTGCCAAAGGGCTGGACGCGACAGGTTTGCCCTTTGCATGGATTTGGCGGGTGCTCTGCGCCATTGGAGGGTTGCTCCTAGCCGTCCCGCTGGCGCTGGGGTTGCTTGCAGCAGTTCTATCAACGGGGTTGCTGGAGCTGCTGTACCCGCCTGTATTTGACTTAGCGGGAGTCGGATGGCTGGGTGTTGCTGTCGGGATTTTGACCGCAGCCGTCGTGGTGTTCTTTGTCGCCACTCTCTCCGCTCGAGGCGTTAGAAAACGCCGGCGAAGCGAAGTGATCTAAGCGCTATGACACGCGTGCGGCGCGCCCCCACTTCGGGGAGCGCGCCGCACGGCGTCGTTATGAAGTATGCCGAGAATCAGGCGAGCGCAGCCTGCGCGTTCTTGGCCTTCTCGAGGCGGGAGGCGACGTCGTTCCAGTTGACGACGTTCCACCAGGCGTCGACGTAGTCGGCCTTCACGTTCTTGTACTGCAGGTAGAAGGCGTGCTCCCACATGTCGAGCTGCAGCAGCGGCACCTGCGACGACGGCAGGTTGCCCTGCTGGTCGTAGAGCTGGTGCACGAGGAGCTGGCCGCCCAGGGTGTCGAGCGCGAGGATGGCCCAGCCGGAGCCCTGGATGCCGAGCGCCGTGGCGTTGAACTGCTTCTTGAAGCCTTCGAAGGAGCCGAAGCCCTCGGTGATGGCATCAGCGACAGCGCCTTCGGGCTCGCCGCCACCGTCGGGGGACATGTTCTTCCAGAACACGGAGTGGTTCACGTGGCCGCCGAGGTTGAAGGCGACATCCTTGGCGAGCTTGTTGACGGTGCCGAGCTCGCCCTTCTCGCGCGCCTCGGCGAGCTGCTCGAGCGCGGTGTTAAGGCCCTTGACGTAGGTGGCATGGTGCTTGCTGTGGTGCAGCTCCATGATCTCAGGGGCGATGTGGGGGGCGAGTGCGCCGTAGTCGTAGTCGAGGTCGGGAAGAACGTAGGTCATTGCCAATATCCTTTCGAGGAGCGTTCACTGGCTACAACTCCCACCCTAGCCGGATTATTCCCGCGCCCAAGTGGTTCTAAGCACACGGAAGCCCTTCGCAGAAGCCACTTTCTCCGTCGGCCAGCCCTCGTCGGTGAGCCATCTGGCAAGGGAATCACCGCCCAGATTTTTGCTCACCACCATCCAGGCCGTGCCGTCGGGACGCAGCTTCGGCAGCCACGTGAGCAGCAGTGCGTGGAGGGCGTCCTTGCCGATCCGAATCGGCGGGTTCGACCACATCTCGTCGAAAGGCCCATCCGCGTCCTTCGCCGCTCGTACCCGATCCGCCACCCCGTGCGCCTCCGCGTTCATGTTCGTGAGCGTTATGGCATGCGCGTTCACATCGACCGCGTCGACGGTTACCTTCGGCGACGCGACGGCCAACCCCACCGCGATCGGACCAAACCCGCAGCCCAGGTCCAAAATGTGCCCCTCCGACGGCGGGTCTACCTCGCGCAACAGCACGCTCGTGCCCGGGTCCAGCCGGGCGCCCGAGAACACGCCGCGTGCCGTCGTGAACGTGAGGTCGTTGCCAAAGATGGTGGCGTCAATGGTGCGGGTGACGAGCGGCTCGTCGGGGGTCTCGAAATAGTGGCTCATGAGGGCTCCTCGAGGGATCGAACGGCGCGGGCTGTGGCCGCGCGGGCGGCGAGATCGTCGTCGGGCGGATACCCGATCTCCTCCAGCACTAACCCGTGCGCGGGCATCACGAGCACCTCGTTGTGGCGCTCGGGGTGCGCGGCGACGCGCTCCAGCCACGCCACGTCGCGAGCCCCGCCGGCCACCGCCAGTAGCGCGCCCACCAGTGAGCGCACCATTGAGTGACAGAACGCGTCGGCGAGCAGATGGATCTCGACGACGCCATCGTCGCCCTGGGTGGCTCTCAGCTCGCGGAGTTCGCGGATGGTGGTGGCACCGTCGCGAGGCTTGCAGAACGGGGCGAAGTCGCGCAGACCGAGCAGCAGGGGAGCGGCGTCGTTCAGGAGCTCGACGTCGACGCCGTGCCGCAGCGTGACGACGTGGCCGCGCTGCAGCGGGTCGGGCACCCGATCTGCGGGCAGCACCCGGTAGGAGTAGCGACGCCAGATGGCGGAGAAGCGCGCGTCGAACCCGTCGGGGGCAGGGGAGACGTTGCGCACGACGATGTCGTCGGGCAGCACCTTGCGCAGACGCCGGAGGAGGTCGTCGCAGATCGTGGGAGAGGGGCCTTCGACGTCGAGGTGACACACCTGCCCTCGGGCATGCACACCGGCGTCGGTGCGGCCGGCCACGGTGAGCGACGACGGCTCGGCGCTGCGGAGTACCTTGCCAATCCACGTTTCGAGCTCGCCTTGCACCGTGCGCAGGCCAGGCTGCGCGGCCCAGCCGTGGAAGTCACGCCCGTCGTAGGCGAGGTCGATGCGGAGCCTCATGGCCGGCGCTCGTACGTGAGGTCAAACACCTGGCGGCCCGCGGCGAGCCCGCGCGCCTCGTACTTCGTCACAGGGCGCTCAGCAAGACGCGGCGCCCAGCCGTCGTGCACGTTGCGCAGCAACGGATGGTCGTCGAGCTGTTCCCGCATCCACAAGGCGTAATCCTCCCAGTCGGTGGCCAGCCGCCAACACCCGCCGGGGCGCAGCTTGGCCGCGACCACGTCGCCAAACCCACGCGAGACCAGCCGCCGCTTGTGGTGACGGGCCTTGTGCCACGGATCGGCGAAGAACGTCCAGATCTCGGTGAGGGAACCGTCGGGGAACAATTGCCGGAGGCCCTGGGCGCCGTCGGCCATCACGAGCCGCACGTTGCCCACTTGTTCGCGGGCGAGGCGCCCCACCGTCGACGCCACCGCCCGCTCAAACACCTCGAAGGCGACGACGTTCGCCTCCGGGCGCCCGGCAGCCATAGGGACGAGGGAGTCGCCGGTGCCCGACCCGATCTCGACGATCAGCTCACCCTCGCGCCCGAACGTCGCGGCCCAATCGACGCTGGCGCCCTCGGCGATGGACGTCTCCAGCTCGCCGGTGGGCACGTCAACGATGAACTCGCTGCCGTGGCGTTCCAATGCGGTGCGCTGCGAATCGTTCATGCGGGAGCTGCGGCGCACGAAGCTCACGATGTCACGGTGGGGGCGGGCGGAAGTCACCGCACCACTGTAGCGAGGACCGCCTGGTTCAGCGCAGGGGAGCAGGTAGGCTCGAAGTGAACAAGGAGGCATCCGTGCGTACTGTGTTGAACATCATCTGGCTCGTATTCGGCGGCATCTGGCTGGCACTGGCCTATTTCCTGGTGGGGCTGATCAGCTGCCTGCTGATCGTCACCATCCCCGTGGGTGTGGCGTTCATGCGCATGGCCGCGTACGTGCTGTGGCCGTTCGGGAAACGCGTCGAGAAGAAGCCGAGCGCTGGAGCGTTGTCCGCCGTGATCAACGTGATCTGGTTCATCCTGCTGGGGTGGGCGCTCGCGCTGGTGCACGTGGTTGCCGCGCTCGGCCAGGCGGTCACCATCGTCGGCATCACCAACGCTGTGGTGAGCCTCAAGATGATTCCGGTGAGCTGCTTCCCCTTCGGCAAGCGCATCGTCAGCGCCTGACCCAGACGCGCCTCAGCACAACTCGTCGGAATCCATCCAGATCGTGACGGGGCCGTCGTTGACGAGCTCCACATCCATCATGGCGCCGAACTGGCCCGTCTCGACGTGCGCGCCCAGCGCGCGCAGCTCCTCAACGAAACGCTCGAACAACGGGCCGCTGACCGGCCCCGGTGCTGCCTTCGACCACGACGGGCGCCGGCCCTTACGGATGTCCGCGTAGAGGGTGAACTGGCTCACCGCCAGAATCGGGGCATCCACATCGCTCGCGGAGACTTCCCCGTCGAGGATGCGCAGAGTCCACAGTTTCTTCGCGAGCTTCGCGGCGATTTCGGGAGTGTCGTCGTGCGTGATGCCCACGAGCAGCACCAACCCGGGGGAGGGGAGCTGGCCCACCACCTCGCCGTCGACGGTGACTTTGCCTGACTTCGCTCTTTGTACCACGATGCGCATGCGCCTCAGGGTAGTACCCGAGCGTTCCGCGACTGAGCGCACTCCAGATGACGAAAATGGGTGTCAGCGGGCCAAAATCTGCATCTGGAGTGCGCTCAGTCGAGCCCGGGAGTTATCCACAGATTCGAGTTCGGATGCAAATCTCGGGCGTGTCGCTGCCACAACGTAAGGCATGGGCGAACAACTTGCTCATGTACTTGCCGATGAGGGCGTGATCGACATCCGCCGCTACCGCCACCTGCGTGACCGCGTGAGGCGCGCGGTGCAGCGCGGGGAACTCGTGCGCGTGCTGCAGGGCATCTATGCCCCCGACTTCTCCTTGTCGTCACGGGTGCTCGCGCTCCAGCAGTGGGACCCCGACGCGATCGTGACGGGTGCGACTGCGGCGAAAGCAACGTGGTGGCCAGACCATCCCACCGTCACCGTGCACGCCAGCTCCAGGCGACACATGCGATCCGCACCGCCTGGTTTCGAGATCCGGCGGCGTGACATCCCAGAGGAACTCGTGATCGAGCGATCCGGGATTCGCTACGCAGCACCGCCGCTGGCGGTGTTGCAGATGATCCCCACAGACGGTGCCAGCGCCATCGATGAAGCGCTCAGGCGAAGAGCGGTGCGTGTGGGGGATCTCATCGGCGCGTTGCGCCTCATCCCTGGGCGAGACGGCAACAAGGAAGCGGCGCGGCTGCTGATCGAATCCAGAGATGAGCCCTGGTCATACCTGGAACGGCAGGGGCATCAGCTCCTGCGTGAGGCAGGGATTGGCGGGTGGAAGAGCAACTACCTCATCAACTTGGCAGATGAGGTCATCTTCGCAGACGTCGCATGGCCTGGTCTCAAGCTCATCGTCGAGTTCGATGGATGGGAGTTTCACCGTGATTACACGCAGTTCGTCGCCGACCGCCGGCGAGATGCAGAGCTGATCAGCAGGGGCTGGACGGTGCTGCGCTTCACCGCCGCGAGCATGGACACGCTCATTGACATCGTGAAGGCCGTCATGGCGCGCCTTCGGCGCGCCTGAGCGCACACCAGATGGCGAAAACGGGCCCCAGAGCACCAAAATCCGCGTCTGGCGTGCGCTCAGTCGCGGATGAGGCCGGTAGCGTGCGGGTATGCGAATTCTGGTACTCGGCGGCACCGCGGAAGGGCGGGCCATCGCGGCGGCAGCGGTGGACGCTGGATTCGACGTAGTGTCGTCGCTCGCAGGGCGCACGAAGCAGCCGGTCGTGCCAGCTGGGTCTGTGCGTGTGGGCGGATTTGGCGGGGCGGAAGGGCTCGCGCAATTCCTGCGTGACGAGGGCATTCGCGCGGTGATCAACGCCACCCACCCCTTCGCCGCGCAGATGGCGCGCAACGCTGTGGCTGCATCGAAAGCCACGGGCGTGCCGCTGGTGCGGCTGCTTCGCCCGAGCTGGGCAGCGCGCGATGACAACTGGATTTGGGTGTCGTCACACGCCGAAGCTGCCCTGGCCGCTGCCGCCAACGGCGGCGCGGTCTTCCTCACCGTCGGGCGCCAGCACTCCCTTGAATACGCCGAAGCCCTGGCGGAACGCGACGTGGTGTGCCGCGTGGCCTTCGCCGGAGACCTGCCCTGGCCGCCGAAATGGCACGTCCTGGAAGCCAGAGGTCCCTTCACCCTCGATGACGAACGCATTCTCCTGCGCGAACATCGGATAGGCGTGCTGGTCACCAAGGACGCGGGCGGCAACCACACCGCAGCGAAACTCGACGCCGCCCGCGAGCTGGGCGTGCAGGTGGTGATGTTGCGCCGCCCCGAGGTGGAAGGCGACGTCGTCGGCAGCGTCGACGAGGCCGTGGGCTGGCTCAGCGCCGTTACTCGGCGTGGGGCGTGAGAATCTCTCCCGCCACGGCGCCGATCACGGTGATCGCCGGCGGCCGGATGTCTGCGCCTGCAGCGACCTCCGCGATGGTGGCGAGCGTGCCGTGCACGACGCGCATGTCGTCGCTGGCGGCATCCTCGATCACGGTGGCAGGAGTGTCGTCCGCGAGGCCCGCGTCGCGCAGTTCCGACGTGATCTCGGGGAGATACTTCACGCCCATGAGCACGACCAGCGTGGTGCGCGTCTGCGCGAGTGCGGCCCAATTCACGTCGGAGCGATCGTCACCTGGCGGCACGTGCCCAGACACGACGCTGAACCCGCGCGACAAGGCGCGATGCGTCACCGGGATGCCGGCGAGCGCGGGTGCGGCGACGCTGGACGTCACGCCTGGAATCACCTGCACAGGCACGCCGGCGGCCACGCAGTGCTGCCATTCCTCGCCGCCGCGGCCGAAGACGAAAGGATCGCCGCCCTTCAGCCGCACGACCACCTTGCCCGCCCGGGCGTGCTCCACGAGCAGCTCATTGATCTCCGGCTGCGGCGTGAACTTTCCGCGCGGCACCTTGCCCACGGGGATGCGCTCGCAGTCGTCGCGGCACTCATCCAGCGCGGCCAGGGGTGCGAGGCGGTCGTAGAGCACGACGTCGGCGGCACGCAGCGCGCGGAGCCCGCCGACAGTGAGCAGATCAAGGTCTCCGGGGCCGCCGCCCACGAGCGTGACCGTTCCAGGTGCGAATTCCATTAGGTGTTCCTTTCGTGGCAGGCCTCGATGAATCGCTGGGCCAAGGCCGGATGCCCCGCCCAGTGCACGTGAAGGTAGCTGGCGTGGACCGAACTGGTGGCGACGCCGTCGCGATGGAGGCCGACGAGGTCCCAGCCGGTGGGTGCCTCGATCTGGGCGGCAGTGCGATGGTGTTCGTGCCCCACCACGCGGGTGCCTGCGCCGGCGAGGGGGGAATCGACGAGCGCCACCGCGTCGCGATACCCCATCTGCAAGCGCTTCCCCATCGCCGCGCGCAGCGGCAGCGCGCCCGCCATGGGCACACCGTCGAGGGACTCGCCGAGGTACAGCATGCCGGCGCACTCCGCGACGGTGGGCACACCGTCGGTGACGGCCAGGCGCACGTCGTCGAGCAGCGACTGGTTGGACGCAAGCTCCGTCGCGTGCACCTCGGGGAAGCCGCCGCCCAGGTAGAGCCCAGCGGTGCCCCCGGGCAAGTGCGGCGACGACGTCGGGTCAAACTCCTCGACGATGCACCCGCCGGCTTCCAGCAGCTCCACCGTTTCGGCGTACCGGAACGTGAACGCCCGCCCGCCGGCAACTGCCACCACCGGGTGGCTCGCCGACGGGGCGCGCACCACGTCGGTGGGGTCCCAGGCCTTGTGGGGAAGGGGTGGCGCGGTGCGGGCAACGTCGAGCAGCGCGTCGAGGTCGACGTGTTCCTCGATGAGATCGAATAGCGAGTTGAGGTGCTCTGCGGCATCGGGGCGCTCGGCGGCGGGCACCAGTCCGAGATGCCGCGACGGCGCTTCGACGGATTCGTCCTTGGGTAGGAATCCCAGCACCGGCACGTCGACGTGGCTCATGGCGTCGCAGATTTCCGAGCGCTGACGCGGCGATGACACCTTGTTGAAGATCACTCCCGCCACGCGCACCCGCGAATCAAAACCGGCAAGGCCTGCCACCGTCGCGGCGATGGTGCGCGACGTGCGGGAGGCGTCCGCGCACAGCACGACGGGGGTGTCGGTGAGTGAAGCGACGTGCGCCGCCGAGCCCTCGCCGTGATGCCCGACCCGGCCGTCGAACAGCCCCATCACGCCCTCGATGACGGCCACGTCGGCGGGAGTGGGGACGGTGGCGCCGCGCAGCAGTAGCTGGGGGACGAGCTCGGGCGAGCACAGCACCGGGTCGAGGTTGCGCGACGGGCGCTTCGTAGCGAGCGCGTGGTAGCCGGGGTCGATGTAGTCGGGACCCACCTTCGACGGCGCCACCGTGAGGCCGCGCCGGTGCAGCGCCCCCATCAGCCCGACGCTCAGCATCGTCTTGCCATGCCCCGACGCCGGGGCGGCCACCAGAACACGGGGAAGGGTCACCATTCGATGCCCGCCTGCCCGCGTTGTCCCTGGTCAAACGGATGTTTCACTTTCACCATCTCCGTGACGAGGTCTGCCACCTCGACGATCTCGTCGGGGCAATTGCGTCCCGTGATGATGACGTGCTGACGACCGGGGCGGGTGCGCAGCACGTCGGCCACCTCCGCCGGATCCACCCAGCCCCAGGTCATCGGATAGGTGAACTCATCCAGCACCCACAGCCGGTGGCGCTCCTCGCGGATGCCCTCCGCGACGTGCCGCCAGCCCTCGGCCGCGGCCTCCGCGCGCTGCTCCTCGGAGAACTGCGTGCGAATCCACGACCAGCCCTGGCCTAGGATTTCCCACTCGACGGCGCCCCCGCCAGCCTCAGCCAACGTCGTGAGCGCGCGGTGCTCCCCGGTGCGCCACTTGCCGGACTTCACGAACTGGAACACGCCGACGGACTCGCCTTGCGCCCACGTGCGCAGCGCAACGCCCATGGCCGCCGTCGTTTTTCCCTTGCCCTCGCCGGTGTGCACCATCACGATGGGGCGGCGTCGCAGCTCGGCGGTGGTGGGCTCTGAATTCGTTGGCACTCAACAATCCTTGCACAGCGCTCCTTCGCTATGCTCCCGGGCATGGCTGGGTTACTGGTGGCTGGCACTTCGTCGGATGCGGGCAAGTCGCTCGTCGTGACCGGATTGTGCCGTGCGTTGCGGCGCCGAGGGGTGGACGTCGCGCCGTACAAAGCCCAGAACATGAGCAATAACTCGATGGTCTGCACCGACGGTTCCGAGATCGGGCGGGCCCAGTACCTGCAGGCGCTGGCCGCAGAGGTGGAGCCGTCGTCGGCGATGAACCCCGTGCTGCTGAAGCCGGGCACCGACCGTCGCAGTTTCATCGTCGTGCGCGGCAAACCCGGAGGGGTGCTGGAATCCGGGCAGTACGCAACGGGGCGACGCGCGCTCGCAGGTGCTGCCTGGGAGGCCTACGACGAGCTCGCCGCGCACCACGAGTTCGTGGTGTGCGAGGGCGCCGGAAGCCCAGCGGAGATTAACCTTCGCGACGGAGACTACGTCAACATGGGGTTGGCTAGGCGCTTTGGCCTGCCCGTGGTGCTGGTGGGGGACATCGATCGCGGCGGCGTGCTCGCGTCGATCTTCGGCACCTGGGGGCTCCTCGACGACGAAGAGCGCAGCCTGCTCGCCGGGTACATCATCAACAAGTTCCGCGGCGACGACACCATCCTCGCGCCCGGCCTCGAAGAACTCACCCGCCGCACCGGGCTGCAGCACCTCGGCACGTTGCCGTGGCTGCCGGGGGTGTGGCTCGACGGGGAAGACACCCTCGCGGTTGGCAGATGGCGCGCCGAGGCCTCCAGAGACGGCACCCTGCGCGTCGCAGTGGTGCGCCTGCCGCGCATCTCGAACGCCACCGACGTCGATGCGCTCGCCCAAGAACCCGGGGTGGAAGTGCTCGTCACCACCGACCCCCGCGCAGTGCTGAGCGCAGACCTCGCGGTGCTGCCCGGCTCCCGCTCCACGCTCTCCGACCTCGCTTGGCTCCGCTCCACAGGCATCGCCGACGCCATCCAGCGGCGCGCTGCGCAGGGCCTCCCGGTGCTGGGTATCTGCGGTGGGTTCCAGATGCTTGGCCACGCCATCCGCGACGGCGTGGAGGCCAGCGACGCGGGGGAAGGCCTCGGCCTGCTGCCGGTGGACACGCAGTTCCACGACGAGAAAGTGCTGGCCCGCACCACGTCGACGTGGCGAGGGCATCCCGTCGACGGCTACGAGATCCACCACGGCATCTGCGCGCCGCGCGCGGGTGCGGAACCCTTCCTCGACGGTGTGCACGAGGGCTCCTGCTGGGGCACGATGATGCACGGCTCGCTCGAATCCGACGAGTTCCGTCGCGCATTTCTTGGCGAGGTGGCAGTGCGCACGGGATCCCCCTGGGCGCAAGACCCCACCGCCCCAGGCATGGCTGCTAGGCGTGAGCAGATGATCGACACGCTCGCCGACGCCTGCGAGGAGCACCTCGACATCGATGCCCTGCTGCGTGTGGGTAGACTCATCGACGACAACTGATCGTCAGTCGATCGACGCTGAAGGAATCCGGTGCAAATCCGGGAGCGGTGCCGCCACTGTGACCACGTCTTGTGGGAGCCAGGAACTTCGGATCGGCTGGGTCGAACGGGCGAAGCACCCGAGGAGGCCACATGGAGAACACTGATATCCCCACGCTTGCAGGAGTGGGGGTGGGGCCGGGAGACCCGGCGCTCATCACGCTGCGCGCGTTGCAGGTGCTCGACGCCGCCGACGCCATTCTCGTTCCCGCCACGGAGGCGCGCGAGGGCAGCGTGGGCAGGGCTGAGAGCATCGTCGTCGAACACCTTCCCCACAAGGCAGAACAGATCCATCGCGTGCCGTTTTCGATGGCGCAGCGCCGTGGCGTGGACGAGCGCAGAACCAACGCGTGGGAGGCCTCCGCAGCCGTCGCGCTCGACGCGTTCGCCGGCGGCGCCCAGCTGGTCGCGCTCGCCACGGTGGGGGACCCGTCGGTGTATTCCACCTTCTCGTACCTGTGCGACGTGGTGCGCCGCCAGCGCGAGGTGAACGTGGAGGTGGTGCCGGGCATCACCGCCATGCAGGCCATCGCCGCCCGCAGCCGCACTCCGCTGGTGGAGGGCCAGGAAATCCTGGCGCTCGTGCCCGCCACCGTCGGCGAGGAGGCGCTGCGCCGGGTGTGCGAGGTGGCCGACACCGTCACCATCTACAAGGGCGGACGCCAACTCGCCGCGCTGAAGGACGTGCTCGCCGAGCAGGGCCGGTTGGAGAGCGCCCTCATCGGCACCGACGTCGGCCTCCCCGACGAGCGCATCACCCGCCTGGCCGAGCTCGACGAGAGCAAGGCCCCCTATTTCTCGACGGTGCTCGCGCCGGCATCGCGCACGAAGACAGGAGGACGACTGTGAGCGGACTACGCCTTAACCCCTCTGAGGGGCTCGTGGTGTTTGTGGGCGCGGGGCCGGGCGCCGACGACCTCATCACCCTGCGCGGCGCCCGCGTCATCGCGGAAGCGGACATCATCATCTGGGCCTCCTCCCTCGTGCACCCGGGCATCGTCGCCGGCCACAAGGAAGGCGCGGAAGTGATCGACTCCGCGTCGATTCCGTTGGAAGACCTCGTGCCGCTCTACACGAGAGCCCGCGACGAGGGGCTGCTCGTCGCGCGCGTCCACACCGGCGATCCGGACATCTACGGCGCCACGCAGGAGCAGCGCGACCTCTGCGCCCAGATCGGCATCGCCACCGAAACCGTGCCCGGCATCTCCGCATTCAGCGCCGCCGCCGCGCGGATGGACGCCGAAATCACCCTCCCCGAGGTGGCCCAGTCGCTCATCCTCACCCGCTTGGAGGGCGGCCGAACCCCCATGCCCGACGGCGAAACCGTGCGCTCCTTCGCGGCCCACGGCACGACGATGGCGCTCTACCTCTCCGCCGCGCGCAACAAGCAGCTGCAAGAGGAGCTGCTCGCCGGCGGCTATGCGCCGGACACCCCCTGCATCATCGGATACCAGGTCACCTGGCCAGACGAGCAGATGTGGCGCTGCGAACTCAAGGATTTGTCGGCGACGATGAAGGCCAACAAGCTGTGGAAGCACACGGTCGTGCTCGTGGGGCCGGCGTTGTCGACCACGCGCGCCGCGAAACGTTCACACCTCTACCACCCGGGCTTTCGGCACGAGTATCGCGCCGCCGATAGTGAGGCGAAACAGTCCCTTCGCGCCGAGGGCGCAACCACCTACAACCTGGAGGAAGACCGTCGATGATTACTGTGTATGGACACCTCGGCACACCCAGCGACGAGCTTCGTCGCGCTGCCGCTAGCGCCGACGTCGTAGTGGGTGGCACCAGGCACCTCGACGAGCTCGACGTTCCCGAGCCCAAGCGCATCGTGCTCGGCGCGCTCACCCCGGCGGTGGAGCGCATCCGCGAGCTGCCGGAAACCACCGACGTGGTGGTCATCGCTTCCGGCGACCCGCTGTGGTTCGGCGTGGTGCGCAAGCTGCGCGCGTTCGGGCTGCGCCCTCGCGTGGTGACGGCAGCCTCGTCGGTGGCGGAAGCGTTCGCGCGCGTCGGGCTGCCGTGGGACGACGCCATCACCGTGTCCGCGCACGGGCGGCCCATCGACGCGGCCATCACCGCCGCGCGCCGCTTCGCGAAGGTGGCGGTGATGACCGATCCGCGAGAGCCGCTGTCCGTGCTCACCGAGCCCCTCGCAGATCTCGACCGCACCTTCGTGCTCGCC
Source organism: Propionibacteriaceae bacterium (assembly GCA_032576855.1). Lineage (GTDB taxonomy): Bacteria > Actinomycetota > Actinomycetes > Propionibacteriales > Propionibacteriaceae > Arachnia. The sequence continues at coordinate 66,298 of JAWFWL010000001.1, read as the reverse complement.
GAGCGCCTGGGGGAGAGCGACGAACGCGTGCAGGTACTTGACGGCGCCGCGTTGGGTGCGCTTGAGGACGTGCGCCAGCCCAACGTCGTGCTCGTGCTGGAGCATCACCCCGACGCGGACTGGAACGACGAAGCTGTGGTGAGCACCCAGCCTCGCCCCGCCGCGGCGCCGGGCGTCGCGCATGAGCGCGTGGGCGACGACGGCTGGGAGGGTCTGCGCGTCGGCCAGGTGACTGGCTCTGACGCCGCCCGCCGCAACGCGGATCGCATCGAGCAGGCGCTCGGTGTTGAGACCGTGCGGTTCGACGGCGCCGCCACCCAGGGTCTCGTCGAGGCCTTCAACTCGTGTGACTTGGTGATTTCCCACCTCGCGCTCGGCGCCACGACGCGCATCCTGGCGCCGATGCTGGCATCGAAGAAGACCGACCCGGGCGTCGTCGTGGTAGACCAGGGCGGGCACTTCGCGGTGCCGCTGGTGGGTGGCCACGTGGGCGGCGCGAACCGTCTGGCAGAAGAGGTGGCGACGGCACTCGGCGGCCAGGCGGTGGTCACCACCGCCACGGATTCGCTGGGCATCCCCGCGCTCGACACCCTCGGCTGGGCGCACAGCGGCGACGTGGCGGCCGTCACCGGAGCCATGCTCGACGGGCAGCCCATCCGCTTGGTGCGCGACGCGCTCTGGCCGCTGCCGCCGTTGCCCCCGAATGTCACTGAGGAGCTGCCGGACGGTGCGCAGCCGGCGGGGGAGATCATCGTGACGGATCGCGACGAGCAGGCCCTGGAATCGCCGACGGTACCCCGGGTGGTGCTGCACCCCGCGTCGCTGGTGGTGGGCATGGGCTGCAACAAGGCCGCACCCGACGCCGAGGTGCACGGCTTGTTCGAGCAGACCCTCGCCGAGGCCGGCCTGTCGCCGCATAGCGTCACCGCCATCACCAGCATCGACGTGAAGGCCCACGAGGGCGCACTCGTGCGGCTGGCGAAGAAACTGGGCGTGCCGTTCGTCACGTACGAGGCCGCGGAGCTTCGCGACCGCGACGTGCCGACGCCGTCGACGGTGGTCGCCGACGAGGTGGGCACCCCCAGCGTCAGCGAAGCATCGGTGGTGGCGCGCGGCGCGTCGATCGTCCAGCCGAAGCAGAAGAACTCGGAAGCCACCTGCGCGATCGGGCGTCTGCCTGCGCGTGGCGAGCTGCGCGTCGTGGGCCTCGGCCCAGGCTCGCGTGATCTCCTCACCCCCATGGCGCGGCGGGCTATTGAGACCGCATCCGTGGTGGTTGGGTACATCCCGTACGTGCGTCAGATTAAGGACCTCATCTCGCCGCACGCCGAGGTAGCGGCCACGAAGATGGGCACAGAGGCGCAGCGCACCGCGCTCGCCATCGAGCGCGCCAGGGCCGGGCACGCGGTGGCGTTCGTGTCGTCGGGTGACCCATCTATTTACGCCATGGCCTCGCCCACGCTGGAGACGGGCACGGAGGGCATCGACGTGCGCGTCATCCCCGGCGTGACGGCGGAACTGGCCGCGTCGGCGCTGCTGGGCGCGCCGCTAGGCCACGACCACGTCACAATCTCGCTGTCCGACCTGCACACGTCGTGGGAAGACATCGAGCGTCGGCTGGAGGCCGCCGCGGAGGGCGACTTCGTGGTGACGCTGTACAACCCACGCTCGCGCAAGCGCACCCGCCACCTGCCTCGCGCGCTGGAAATCCTGGGCGCGAAGCGCCCGAAGGAGACGCCGGTGATGGCGGTCTACGAGGCGTTCCGCAAGAAGCAGCGCATTCGGTGGGGCACCTTCGAGACCTTCGATCCGGAGTGGGTGGACATGCACACGATCGTGATCGTCGGCTCGTCCAGCACGAAGGTGGTGCCCACCGGCGACGGCGAGGAAGCCATCGTGACACCGCGCGATTACCAGTGGATGGGCAAGATCCAAGGAGGGAACTGCTGATGAATATCACTGACGTGACCGGCGACGTGCCGCTCATCATCGCCGCACACGGCACCCGCGACGCAGACGGTGTCGCGGCCTGCCGAGCGCTCGTGGACCGGGTGCGGTCCATGCTGCCCGGGCGACGCGTGACCCTTGGGTTCGTGGAACTCGCGGAGCCGACCATTGCTGAGGCGGTGCGCGAAGCGCTCGACGGGCGCGAGATCACCGGCGACACCGACGCCGTCGTCGTGCCCCTCATGCTCGCCACCGGCGGGCACGTGCGCGAAGACATCCCCGAGGCATTCGACGAGGGGCGCGGCGACGCAGACGTGCGCTACGCCCAGCCGCTGCTGCCGAGCCCGCTGCTGCTCGACGCGTTGCTGCAGCGGATGCGCGAAGCGATGGACACCTGGCGTGCCAAGGACACGGTGGGGGTGCTCGTCGGGCGCGGGAACCTGGTGACCGAAGCCAACGCCGAGCACTACCGCCTCACCCGCACCGTCATGGAGGAAGGCGAGTTCGCCGACGTGGTGCCGGCCTTCGTGCAGGTATCGCGCCCGTCCATTCCCGAGGCGCTCAACAAGGCGTTGGCTGCGGGGGCGACGCAGATCGTCGTCGGGCAGCATTTCCTCTTCCCCGGCAAGCTGCGCACGTGGACCTTCGACCAGGTGCAGGCGTGGGCCGAGCAACACCCGGAGGTGGAGGTGCGCGTCGCCGAGGTGATCGGAGATTGCGACGAGCTCGCCCGGCTTGTCGTGGATCGTTACGCGGAGCAGCTCGACGCCGAAGGTGCTACCGACGGGGCGCCCGGCTACCTGACGAGCCTGTTCCTCGCGGGCCGCGATGCGCTCGTCGTCGGGGGCGGGGCCGTGGCCGCGAGGCGTATCCCGGCGCTGCTCGCCGTCGGCGCCAAGGTGCGGGTGATCGCACCCAACGTCGGCATCAAGGTGGGCCGTCTCGCGGCCCAGGGGGCGGTCTCCTGGGAGCAGCGGGCCGTTGCCGCCGACGACGTGGCGGGCGCCTGGTACGTGCTGGCGGCCAGCAACGACCCGGCCGTGAACCAGATGGTGGCGGAGGAGGCCGAGCGCCGGCACACGTTCTGCGTGCGAGCCGACAAATCGGTGGCGGGGTCAGCGGCCACTCCGGCCACCGCGTCCGCGGGCGGGCTCACCGTCGCGGTGGTGGGCGACCGCAACCCTCGACGCTCCGTCGGCGTGCGCGACGCGCTGCTCAAGGCGCTGCAGGGCTGAGCGAGGTTAGCCGACGCGGGCGAGGACGTCGCCCGCTCGGCTTATCACCACAATCTCCACCTCGACCGGCGCGCCTGCCAGCACGGCGAGGGCCTCGTCGCGGGCGGATTGCGCGATGAGCTGAGGCAGGTTGATGCCTTCCTCGTCGGCCAGCTGCACGGCGTGCGCGACGGTGCGCACGTCCACGATCTGGGCCTGAAGCGCCTCGCTGGCGTCGGCGCTGGCCACCAGCTGCACCAGGTGAGCGGGCTGGATCTGCGTGCGGTGCGAGTGCAGATCCAGGTAGCCAGCGGCCAGTTTCGACAGCTTCGCCACGCCTCCGACGATGGTGAGGCGCGGCAGGGGATGCTTGCGCAGGTACTTCAGCACCGCGCCGGCGAAATCGCCCATGTCGAGCAGCTCTATACCGGGGTAGAGCTCCTCTGCCACCCGCTCCGACGTGGAGCCCGTGCAAGCCGCCGCGTGCTCGGCCCCTCGGGCGCAGGCGACGTCGATGCCGCGATGGATAGACGCGATCCACGCCGAACAGGAGTAGGGCACCACCACACCCGTCGTGCCCAGCACACTGAGCCCACCCAGCACCCCGATGCGGGCGTTCCAGGTGCGTTTAGCGACGCGTTCCCCGTCGTCGATGCTGATGGTCACCTCGACGTCGGCGCTCACGCCGTGGCGCTCCGCCACCTGCTGCAGGTTGTGGGAGGTGTATTCGCGTGGCATGGGGTTGATGGCCGGCTCTCCCACCTCGAGCGGCAGCCCAGGCAACGTGACAGTGCCGACGCCCGGGCCTCCCACGAAGGTGATACCCGAACCTTCCGACGTGCGCCGCACCGTGGCGCGCACCGCCACACCGTGGGTGACGTCGGGGTCGTCGCCGGCGTCCTTCGTGACTGCCGCCATCGCCTCGCCGTCGCTGAGCCTGCTCTGCGTGAGCGCAAACGCAGGTCTACGCCCACCTGGCAACGTGATTTCGACGGGGTCGGGGAACTCGCCTGAGAGCAGCGCCTCGAAGGCGGCCGTCGCAGCCGCGCACGCGCACGCACCCGTTGTCCACCCAGGGCGGAGCTCGGAGTGCTCCAGCTGCGCGGCCCGCCCGCGGGGACGCAGCGCGTCGCGCCCCTCCGCGGCCAGCCGGGCTTGCTCGTCAGCGGTCATTCGTGGTTTCCGAGGCGCTGGCCATGGCGTTCACCGCAGCCACGGCCATCGCAGAACCGCCGCGGCGGCCCAACACCGTGAGGTACTCCAGGCCGAGGGAGTCGTCGACGAGCGCCTGCTTCGATTCCGCCGCACCCACAAAGCCGACGGGGATGCCGACGATCGCAGCCGGCCGCGCGCCGGTGGCGTGGCACACCTCCAGCGTGCGGAAGAGTGCGGTGGGGGCGTTGCCGATCACGACGATGCCGCCGTCGAGCAGCCCATCGCGCTGCCACAAATCCACCGCAGCGGCGGTCTTCGTCGTGCCCTGCTCCGCCGCGAGCTCCGCCAGACGCGGGTCTTTGATGTGGCACACCACTTGCGCGCCCTCGGGCAGGCGAGAGCGGATGATGCCGGTCGCCACCATCGACGAGTCGCAAAGGATAGTTGCGCCGCGCTCCAACGCAGCCAGCGTGCGCGAGGCCACGTCGGGGGTGAACGCCACCATGTCCGCAATCGCGGGGTCGGCCGCGGCATGCACCATTCGCACGACGGCGGGCTCCACGTCGGCAGGGAAACGCTCCAGGTTCGCTTCTTCCCGGATGATCTCGAATGAGCGACGGTAGATGTCGGAACCGAGCTTCAGATAGTCGTATTGCACGCCATAACCGTAGCGGGTGCACCCTTACGACGGGGTGCTCGCCGCCTCCTGCAGACCATGGAATAGGCTCAGCCTCACTACTTAACCTCTGGTGAAGTTGCGAGGAAGCTGGACGAGCCAGCACGGTCGCGCCACTGTGGTCGCCCCTTGCGGGGCGCTAGTCAGGAACTCGCCACCAGACTTTATTCGGGACGCGCAATCCCGAGGAAAGGATCGTGCACGATGCACATCGCAGAGGGCTACCTTCCGGTGGCCCACGCCGTCGGATGGAGTGTGGCAGCGGCGCCCTTCATCATTCATGGAGCCACGGCAGTCATCAAAGAAACCCGCAAGAACCCCGAAAACAAGCTGCTCCTGGCGGCCGCGGCAGGATTCACCTTCGTGCTGTCGGCCATCAAACTGCCGAGCGTCTCAGGTAGCTCGTCGCACCCGACCGGCACAGGTCTAGGCGCGGTGCTGTTCAAACCGCCCGTGATGGCCTTCCTCGGCACCATCGTGTTGCTCTTCCAAGCGCTGCTGCTGGCCCACGGTGGCCTCACCACGCTCGGTGCGAACGTCTTCTCGATGGCCGTCGTCGGCCCCTGGGTGGGTTACGGCGCCTGGGTGCTCGTGCAGAAGCTGGGCGGCTCGAAAGACGTCGGCATCTTCTTCGCCATGGCCCTCGCAGACCTCAGCACCTACTGCGTGACGTCGCTGCAGCTGGCGCTTGCCTACCCTGACCCGACGAGCGGGCTCGGCGGTGCTGCCGCGAAGTTCCTCAGCGTGTTCGCAGTCACCCAGGTGCCGCTCGCCGTGATGGAGGGCCTCCTCGGCGTGATCGTGTTGCGCTTCCTGGCGCGCGTCGCCGAATCCGACCTCGTCCGTCTCCACGTGCTGCGTGCTGAACCAAAGGAGCCCGTCCATGTCTAAGCGTCGTTTCCCCTGGGTGAGTGTGATCTGCGCGTTGGGCATCGTCGTGCTCTTCGCGGTGTCGTTCAGCCTCGGCGGCAAGACCATCGCGGAGGGCGAGGAAGGCTTCGCCGGCACGGATTCCGTCGTGGTGGACATCATGGACGAACAAGGTGCGAAGCCCTGGTTCCAGCCCATCTTCGAGCCTGGCTCCGGCGAGTTGGAGTCAGGGCTATTCGCGCTCCAGGCAGCTGTGGGTGCCGGCATCGTCGGGTTTGCGTTCGGTAATCTGCGCGGGCGCAAGGCGGCTCGCGACGAACGTGACGCCGTCGACGAGCCACGCACGGTGGACGCTGGCTGACGTGGCCACGCTCGCGCTTGATGACGCCGCCTGGGCAAGCCCCTGGCGGCGTCATCGCGTGGGCGAGAAGGTGCTGTGGAGCGGAGCCCTCGTCGTGACGGCACTCGCGGTGCCCTCCATCTGGGCCACCGTCGCGGTGGGGGTGGTGGCGCTCGCGCTCATCCTGGGGCCCGCGCGCATCCCCGCATCGATGGTGGTGACCGCGATGGCGGTGCCCGTCGGCTTCATCTGCGTGGGCGCCATCTCCGTGCTGTTCTCGGTGGGGCGAAACCCCGTCGACGCCTACTGGAGCGTCGGGCTGCTCTCCATCGGCCCCGAATCGGTCAGCATGGCGTGGCGGCTGTTCCTGCACGCCATGTGCGGCACGCTCGCGGTGATGCTGCTCGCACTCACCACACCGATGTCCGACCTGCTCAGCTGGATGGAGCGCCACAAGGTGCCAGGCCCCCTGGTGGACATCGCATCACTCACGTACCGCATCTTGTTCATCCTGCTCGACACCGCCACGTCGCTGCGAGACGCCCAACGTCGGCGCTGCGGGCGCGTCACGCTGCACAGCGCAGGCCAGGTCACCGGTACCTTGTTGCTGCGCGCGTGGGATCGCGCCCAGCGGCTGGAGCAAGGCCTCGCTGCTCGCGGCATGGAGGAGGGGCTGCGCACCACGACACAGCCGCGAGAGCGTAGCTGGGCGATGCTGATCGGGTGCGTGCTCGCCACCGCCGGCATCTGGATACTGGGAGTGTGGTTGCCGTGGCGATGAAACTGGAGGCGCGCGGGCTCACGCTCGATCATGGCGGCCCGACGGTGCTCTCGGCGATTGACCTCTGCGTCGAAGCGGGCAGCCGGACACTACTCATCGGTGCCAACGGGTCGGGCAAAACCACCCTGTTGCGCGCGTTGTGCGGCAGCCTGCGCCCAGCGGCGGGGGAGCTTTTTCTCGACGGCGAACCGGTCCGACATACCCGAGCGGGGCTGCGACGACACCGCCAGCAGGTGCAGCTCGTGCTGCAAGATCCCGACGAGCAACTGTTCAGCGCCGACGTGCGTCAAGACGTCTCGTTTGGGCCAACCAATCTCGGCATGGCACCCGACGAAGTGCTGCGCCGCGTCGACGAGACCCTCGATCTGCTGTCCATCACACACCTTGCGGACAGGCCCTGCCACCAGCTCAGCTACGGCGAACGCAAACGCGTCGCCCTCGCCGGCGCCGTGGCGATGCGCCCCGACGTGTTGCTGCTCGACGAGCCCACCGCCGGCCTCGACCCGGCGGGCGTGGAAGAGATGCTGGACATCCTGGAACGCCTCCAAGCGCTGGGCACGACGCTCCTCATGGCGACGCACGACCTGACCCTGGCGCTGCGCATTGCCACACAGGTTGCCGTGGTGGCCGGCGGCAAGCTCACCGTGGGGGAGCCCGTCGGTGTGCTGAACGACGTCGACCTGCTCGCCTCGGCGCGGCTGAGTAGGCCGTGGCCGCTCGAACTCGCCAGCAGGCTGGGGCTCGATGCGCGCCCGCGAACCCTCGACGAGGTGGTGCGGTGTTTGCGATGAATCAGCGTTGCCATGCCCACTGCGTGATGGTGCGCAGCGGCTTCCAGCCACGGAACGAGCCGATGGTATCGCCCGTCTCCACCGCGATGCGCATGAGCTCCCCGCCGTGGGTGGCCTGCGCAGCAGCCAGCAGCAGTTCCGCCTCGACGGTGACCCCATGCGCCACCAGCCTGCCCCCCGCTTTCAGCCGCTCCACGCACTGGGCGAGCACACCGTCGCTCAATCCGCCGCCGATGAACACCGCATCAGGCTGGGGGAGCGCTGCCAGGGCGTCCTGTGCGTCGGCGGCCACGAGCTCGCCTCTGTCAGCCACCTCGAAGCGACGCAGATTCTCGCGGGCGTTCGCCAGGCGCTCCGGGCGACGCTCGATGCCGACGCCCGTGGTGTCCGGCAGCGCTCGAAGCCATTCGACGAGCACGCTGCCCGCGCCGACGCCGACGTCCCACAGCCGCTCGTTTGAGCACGGGCGCAAGTGGGCGAGCGCGGCGGCCCTGGCCACGCGCTTGGTGATGAGGCCGTCGTGGGCGAACGCGTCGTCGGGCAGGCCAGGAACGGGAGAGATAGCGTGAGTCATCGCAGGTATTGTGACACGGATCCCGCCGAGCCGGACTTGCTCCATCACGGCGACGCCGATCTGGGGGAGGGGCTGGAAGACTTCTCCGTGAACGTGCGCGCGGCCACGCCGCCGACGTTCGTGCAACAGGCGCTCATGCGCGCGGTCTCGTCGTGGGCCGCCTACCCCAACCCCGCACCGGCGGCGGAGGCGATCGCGACTCGGTGGGGAGTGCAGAAGGAGATGGTGCTGCCCACCAGCGGCGCAGCGGAGGCGTTCACCCTTGTGGCGCGCGCGTTGCGGCCGCGCAAAGCGGTGGTGGTGCACCCGCAGTTCACGGAGCCGGAAGCGGCACTCCTGCGGGCCGGGCACGACGTTTCCCGCGTGCTGCTTGAGCGCCCCTTCACCCTGAACCCGGGCGACGTGCCCGACAACGCCGACCTCGTCGTCGTGGGCAACCCGACCAACCCCACGGGCGTGCTGCACCCAGTGGAGATTCTTAGGCAGTTGGTGCGCCCCGGGCGGGTGGTGCTCGTCGACGAGGCCTTCCTCGATGAAGTGGGCGACGAACATTCCTTTATCACGGCGACGATGCCTGGGCTACTGGTGACTCGCTCCCTCACGAAGGCGTTCTCGATCGCCGGCGTCAGGGCCGGGTACGCGGTGGGGGACCCGGAGCTCATCGCGAGGCTTCGGGATGAGCAGACGCCGTGGTCGGTCTCGTCACCCGCCATCACGCTCATGCGGGCGTGCATGTCCGACGAGGCCCTCGCCTTCGTGCGCGCCCAGGCGGCAGAGATTCCCGCCGCCCGGGACGATTTGGTGCGGCGCCTCGAAGCGCTCGGGCTGTGGGTGGCGCCGTCTGAGAGCCCGTTCGTGCTCGTGGACACGTCGTCGATCGCCGCTGGGTCGCTGCGCGAGCCGCTCGCCGACCGAGGGTTCGCGGTGCGCAGGTGCGAGACCTTCCCCGGGCTTGGGCCAGCCTGGCTCCGGCTAGCCGTGCGTACACCGCAAGCGCACGAGCGACTCGTCAAGGCTCTCGCATCATTCGCAACGGAAGGGGATAGACGATGAAATGGCGAGCACTGGGTCTCGCCCTCGGACTGGTAGCGGACAGGCTCTTCGGTGATCCGGCGCGACACCACCCCGTCGCCTGGTTCGGCACGGCAGCGAGCCGCGTCGAGAAACACACGTACGCCGACGACGTGCGAGCCGGCGGGGTGCACGTCGCGACGATGCTCGTCCCGCTTGCAGTGGGCGGCGGAATCGTGGAATGCGCCGGGCGCCGCTGGCCGGTCCTGCAGGTGGCGGCGACGGCGTTCACCACCTGGGCCGTCGTCGGCGCAACCAGCCTGGCCAGAGAGGGCCGCATCATGGCCGACGCGCTTGCTGACGACGACCTCGAGCGCGCCCGCGAGCGGCTCGGGCATTTGTGTGGTCGAGACGCCGACGCGCTAGACGCGCCGGAGCTCGCGCGAGCCACCATCGAATCGATGGCCGAGAACACCGCCGACGCCGCCGTCGCATCCATCTTCTGGGGCGCGACGCTGGGCGTGCCCGGCATGCTGGTGCACCGGGGTGCTAACACCCTCGACGCCATGATCGGCCACCGAAACGCCCGCTACGAGCGCTTCGGGAAGGTGGCCGCGCACCTTGACGACGTGCTCGACCTGTTGCCCGCCAGAGCCACCGGCGCATTGTTCGCGACGCTCGCGCCCGCCGTCGGTGGAGACCTCAGGCGTGCGTGGCGGGTGCTTCGACGCGACCATGCCAAGCATCCCAGCCCGAACGGTGGGTGGTGTGAATCCGCGATGGCCGGGGCGCTCGGCGTGCAGCTCGGCGGGCGCAACGTGTATTACGGTGGCCGCGTGGAGGATCGAGGGCTGCTCGGCGATGGTCCTCGGCCGGACGCAGCATCTGTGCGTCGCTCGACGCGGCTCGTTACCCTTGCGACGGGCGTGGCTGGCGCTGTAGCCGCAGCTGTGCTCTGCGTGAAGAAGCGCACATGACGACGTCGCTGTTCCGGTGGGCGCTATGCTCGAAGGCAGCGCTCATGCAGCGGCCCCGGTTGATTTTGACCGACGGGCCCCTCTGATCTAAGGTAGGTAGCTGTTGCGCACACTGCGGGCTTGCTCACGTGCCCTCAGACGCAATCCCTAGGCAAGAAGTACACAAACTGGAAGTTGGTCTGCGTCCGTGACTACGTACACCCCCAAGCCTGGCGAAATCGCCCGGAACTGGCATGTGATTGATGCCGAGGACGTCGTCCTCGGACGTCTCGCGGTGGCTGCCGCGACGTTGCTGCGTGGCAAGCATAAGGCCACTTTCGCTCCGCACGTCGACGGTGGCGACTTCGTCATCATCGTCAACGCCTCGAAGATCGCCGTCACCGGCGACAAGGCTCTAAAGTCGATGCGCTACTCCCACTCCGGGCGCCCGGGTGGCCTGAAGCAGGCCTCCATCGGCGAGCTGCTGGAGAAGAACCCGCGCAAGGCCGTCGAGCGCGCGGTGTGGGGCATGCTGCCGAAGAACAAGCTGTCGCGTCAGCTCATCGGCAAGCTCAAGGTGTACGCCGGTCCCGAACACCCCCACGCTGCGCAGAAGCCGCAGCCGTACGAGATCACCCAGATCGCCCAGTAACGAGAGCGCAGAGACATTTATGAGCACTGAAGTTGTCGAGGAGACCGTGAGCGACGAGATCGCGCCGTTCACCGACGAAGAGAACCGCGAAATCGCGTACCGCTCGGATTCCAACCCGGCCGCTGCCGAGGGCACCCAGACCCGTCCGGCAGTCGTCGCCCCGGGCCAGGCAGTTGGCCGTCGCAAGCAGGCTATCGCCCGCGTCCGTATCGTCCCGGGCTCCGGCTCCTGGTCTATCAATGGCCGCGCGCTGGAGGACTACTTCCCCGACAAGCTGCACCAGCAGGCCATTAACGAGCCCTTCGTTGTGGCTGGGCTCGTCGGCTCCTACGACGTCATCGCCCGCATCGTCGGCGGTGGCCCCTCCGGCCAGGCCGGTGCGCTGCGCCTAGGTATCGCCCGTGCGCTGAACGCCGTGGATGCCGAGGCCTCCCGCCCCGCGCTCAAGAAGGCCGGGCTGCTCACCCGCGACGCCCGCGTGCCGGAGCGTAAGAAGGCTGGTCTCAAGAAGGCCCGCAAGGCTCCGCAGTACAGCAAGCGCTGATCAACGCTCATCCAATGTGGGGCAGGCTCTTCGGAGCCTGCCCCACATTGTTGTTTCGGGCGACGGCCGTGATCTGAGGCAGGGGCATCGTTGGAGAAACTGCAAAACTCGCCAACAGCGGCAGCGCTCACGCTCAGTTCCCGCGTGACGTCATCCACTGTTGGCGAGTTTTGCAGTTTCAGCCGGCGCTACCGCTCTCCTTTCTGGAGCCGGCGACGAGCTCTCCTCGCCAATGGCGCGGTTTCGCGAGTACTGTTGCCTTCTATGGCACGTCTTTTTGGAACCGACGGTGTACGCGGCACCGCGAATGATGAGCTGACCGCAGAACTCGCTTTGGACCTCTCCGTAGCGGCAGCACATGTGCTGGGCGAGGCTGGCGCGCTTCGCAGCACGAAGCCCTTCGCCATCGTCGGGCGGGATTCGCGAGCGAGCGGTGAGTTCCTGGAAGCGGCGGTCGTCGCTGGTCTCGCGTCCGCAGGTATCGACGTGGTGCTCGTCGACGTGTTTCCCACGCCGGGCGTTGCGTTCCTCGTCGATGAGACGAACGCCGACCTGGGCGTCATGATCTCCGCGTCGCATAACCCCATGCCCGACAACGGAATTAAGTTCTTCTCGCGCGGTGGGGTGAAGCTTGCCGACGACCTGGAAGACGCGATTGAGTCGCACATGGGAGAGGAATGGGAACGACCGGTGGGGGCCGCCGTCGGGCGTGTGCGCTCCGATGAATCGCTGCACCAGCAGTATGTGGATCACCTGGTGGGATCGCTCGAGGGCGTGTCGCTGGAAGGGCTCACCGTCGTCATCGACACAGCCAACGGCGCGGCGTCAACCACCGCTGTACAGGCGTTCCAAGCCACGGGCGCGCACGTGATTCCCATGCACAACCACCCAGATGGCATCAACATCAACCACAACTGCGGTTCCACGCACATCGAGTCGCTGCAGGCGCGTGTTGTGGAAGTGGGCGCTGACCTCGGCATCGCGCTGGACGGAGACGCCGATCGCTGTCTCGCCGTCGACGCGGAGGGCAACCTCGTGAACGGCGACCAGATCATGGCTATTTTGGCCATCGCGATGAAGGAAGACCATCGCCTCATCTCTGACACCCTTGTGGCGACGGTGATGAGCAACCTTGGCCTCGTGAACGCCATGCGTGAGCACGGCATCCGCGTCGACCAAACCAAGGTCGGCGATCGCTACGTCCTGGAATCCATGAACGCCAACGGATTTGCGTTGGGCGGCGAGCAGTCCGGGCACGTGATCATCAACGAATTCGCCAATACTGGCGACGGCACACTCACCGGCCTGCACCTCGCCGCGCGCATGGTGGCGACGGGCAAACCGCTCGCGGAGCTGGCCAAGGTGATGACGGTCCTCCCGCAGGCCCTCATCAACGTGCGCGGCGTCGACAAGCTGCGCGCAGGAGTGGACAACGACGTGAACCGTGCCGTCGCGGAAGCGTCGAAGCAGCTGGGCGACACCGGGCGCGTGCTGCTGCGCCCGTCGGGCACCGAGCCGGTGGTGCGCGTGATGGTGGAGGCGCCGACGCAGGAGCAGGCCGAAGCCGTAGCTGAATCGCTGGCGGAAGTCGTCAGGGAACGGCTCGCGCTCTAAGCCCGCCAAACCAATCAACACAATCTCACAGGGAAAAGGAATCTTCTGATGCTCGCTGAACCAGCTGTGCAACGCGAACTTCTGCGTCTGGCCGAACTCGACGCGGAGATGGCTCGCGTCACACACCAGGCGAAGTCTCTGCCGCAACATCAGAGGATCACCACACTCATGAGCGAGCGCCAAGAGATTGCCGATGCGCTCACGGCCGCCACCACGAGTGCCGACGACCTCGAGATCGCAGCCAAGCGAGCCGAGTCTGATTTGGTGCCCGTGCGGGCAAGGCTCGAGCGCAACCAGGAGCGGGTCGACGGCGGCAGTATCACAGACCCGAAGGCGCTGCAGGGTCTCGTCGACGAGATCGCTCACTTGAAGGGGCGAATCTCGACGCTGGAAGACGCCCAGCTTGAGGCCATGAGCCAGGCGGAGGAAGCCGTCGCGAATAGAGATCAGCTCGCCCAGCGCAAGACCAGCGTTGAGCAGCAGCTCCGCGATGAGGTGGCCGCCCGGGATACCGCGGTGGCTGGCCTGAAGGAGGAAGCGCTCTCCATCTCGAAGTCCCGCAAGGCTATGGCGGAGAAGCTGCAAGGCCCGCTGCTGAACTTGTACGAGAAGATTCGCTCGACATCGGGCGTAGGGGCAGGCGCCCTCGTCAATGGCAGGTGCGGTGGCTGCCGGCTGCAGTTGAACGTCGAGGAGCTGAACGATCTGCAGAAAGCTCCGGCCAACGAGCTGCTGCGCTGCCCCGAGTGTGACCGCATCTTGATTCGCACCAAGGAGCACTGAGGCCGATGCGCCGTCATCGTCTGGACGAGGTCCCGAAGCAAGCTCGAAGCGCGATCGCCAGCCTGCAACAGAAACTGGATCTGCCGCTCGAGTTCCCCAAGGAAGTGCTCGCACAGGCGGAGCAACTTCGACGCAACCCGCCCGCCTTAGAGGAACACGTCGATAGAACCGACATCGAGTTTGTCACCATCGACCCCGCATCCTCGATGGATCTGGACCAGGCCGTACATATTGCCCGCGAGGACGACGGCTTCGTCGTGCATTACGCCATCGCGGACGTGGGGCATTGGGTCGAGCCTGGATCGCCTATCGACCAGGAAGCGCACCGTCGCGGACAAACTCTGTACGCGCCAGGTGCGCGCATCCCGCTACACCCGCCGGCGCTCTCGGAGGATGCAGCGTCGCTGCTCGCCGACGGTAGACCCCGGCCCGCCGTGTTGTGGACCCACCACCTCGACGCGGAAGGGAAAGTGCGCGAGGCGAACGTCGAGCGCGCGATTGTGCTGAACCGCGCGAAGCTGAACTACGACCAGGTGCAACGCGACGTGGACGCGGGCAAGGCGCACCCGAGCGTCGCGCTGCTTCCTGAGGTCGGCAAGCTCAGGCAGGAACAGGAACGCGAGCGTGGCGGCATCTCGCTCAACCTGCCGGAGCAAGAGATTGTGGAATCGGGTGGGGGATGGACGCTGTCGTTTCGGCAGCTGCACCCCGTGGAGGACTGGAACGCCCAGATTTCGCTACTCACGGGATTCGTCGCGGCCAAGATACAACTCGACGGCGGCGCCGGCGTGCTGCGCACACTCCCGGCCGCGCAACCGGATGCCGTGCGACGGTTGAAACGGGCCGCGGCCACCATCGGCGTGCCCTGGAACGACGAGGAAAGCTACCCTGACTTCGTGCGGCGGCTGGACTCGAACGATCCGCAGCAGCTGGCCGTGCTCATGAAGTGCACGGTGCTGTTTCGCGGCGCTGACTACCGTACGTTCATGGGCGGTGCTCCCGACGAGGATCTGGCGCAGGCGGCGCTCGGTGCCGAGTACGCCCACACGACTGCGCCGCTTCGGCGTCTGGTGGATCGATACGTGCTCGAGACCTGCCTCGCCCACACCGCGGGCCGCGACGTGCCGCAATGGGTGTTGGACGGCTTTGAGACGTTGCCGGAGATCATGCGAGACTCGGGCCGTCGAGCGCGAGCCTACGAACGTGGCGTGATGGATATCGCAGAGGCACTCATGCTTGCCGGGCGTGAGGGGCAGCTCATGGAGGGCGTGCTCGTCGACGTGAATCCCAAGAATGGCCGGGGTGTCGTGCAGATCCCCGACTCTGCCGTCGAGCTCTCCGTGAACGCTAACCCTAATGACGTCGGCGAGCTCATCCAGGTGCGCATCGACCACGTCGACGTGGAGCAGGGCAAGGTGAAGCTCACCCGCGTGAATTGAGTCACTGCACTCGGGCGAACGCCTCGACATCACCGATCTTGCCAACCACCTGAATGAGGTCGCCTTCGTTCACGATCGTGTCCCGGACGATGGGCAGCCAGCCGAGCGACGGCGACTGCACCGCCACCGGTTTGACCTTGTATTTGCGCCAGAACAGTTCCTCGTCGATGCGGCCGCCGGAGAGCGCCGCGGGCACCTCGGTGCGGACGAGTGCGAAGTCGGTGCCGATCTCTATGAAATCCAGCAGCGCGCCGCGCACCCGGTGGGCGATGCGCTTGCCCATCTCGGTTTCGGGGTAGACGACGTGGTGGGCGCCCAGCTGCGTGAGGATTCGGCCGTGCGGGATGCTCGTCGCTTTCGCCCACACGTCGGGCACACCCATGTCGATCAGGAGCGAGCACGTGAGGATGCTGGCCTCCAGCTTCGAGCCGATGGAGACCACCACTTTGTCGAACTCGTCGAGGGAGAGTTCTTGGAGGGCCACCTCGTCGGTGGTGTCTGCTTGCACGACGCTGGTGAGCTGACCGTTGAATCGCTGGACAACTTCCTCGTCGGCGTCGATGCCGAACACGTCGGCGCCGATGCTCATGAGTTCCAGTGCAACCGACGCGCCAAACCTCCCTAGTCCGATGACCGCGACGGAGTCCGCGCGCTTGTCGTGGACGGAACGCCTGGTGAACTTGCTAGCCAATGATGGGCCTTTCCTTCGGGAGTTGGTAGCGACGCGTCTGCGTGGGGGTTGCAAGCGCAGTCGCGACGGTGATGGGGCCAAGCCGTCCGATGATCATAAGTGCAATCAGTACCAGCTGGCACGGGGGAGCCAGCTGCGGCGTGATGCCGGTGGAGAGCCCGACGGTGCCGAATGCCGAGACTGCCTCGAAGAGTGTTTGATCGAGCGAGAACGGGGAGAGGACGAGCAACGCCAAGGTGGCCAGACCTACGACGCCGGATGCGAGGAGCGCGACGGTGATGGCTTGGCGATGCAGTGCGCGGGAGAGGCGTCGGCCGAAGATGTTGACGGCGTTGTCGCCTCGAATCTCTGCCCAGGCGATGAAGAGCAAGACGAAGAACGTCGTGATCTTGATACCGCCTGCAGTGCCAGCTGGGCCGCCGCCGATGAACATCATGGAGTCCATGCCGAAGAGGGTTGCGTCGTGCATGGCGCCGATATCGACGGAGTTGAAGCCTGCCGTGCGCGTCTGCACCGCCTGGAATGCGCCGGCGAGGATGCGCGAATGCCAGGGGAGCGTGCCCAAAGTCTTGGGGTTGTTCCACTCCAGCACGGTGACGTAGATGGATGTGACGACGAGCAGCACCGCGGTGCCGAAGAGCACCATCCGGGTGTTCATATCCCAGCGGTGCGGCCAGCGGTACGCGCGCGCGAGCTGACGGAGTACGGGGAAACCGAGCCCGCCGATGATGATTGACGCCATGATGGGAAGGCAGATGCCCCAGTCGCCGACGAACGGCGTCATGTTGCCTGGGAAGAGCGAAAATCCCGCGTTGTTGAACGACGACACTGCATGGAACAGCCCAAACCAGAGGGCGTCGCCCACGGGATAGCCGAGGGTCAGGAGGCGGATGGTGAGCAGTGTCATCACGACGCCTTCCACGACGAGGCCCGTCGCGAGTACGCGCCTGAGCAGCGTGCGCACGCCGCCCACTGAGCCGTGCGCTTCCGTCGCGGCTGTGATCCGGCTGCCTAACGAGAGCTTCTTCACCACCCTGAGGCTCAGCAGCGTGGCGAAGCTCATCACACCAAAGCCACCGATCTGGATAAGCACCATGATCACAACGTGCCCGAACGGCGTCCAGTACGTCGGCACGTCGACGTCGGAAAGGCCCGTGACGCACAACGCTGACGTCGACGTGAACAGCGCCGGCAGCAGGGGAATGCCTCCAGGGGAGCGGGTAGAGAGGGGCAGCATCAGCAGCACTGTGCCGATGACGAGTGCGAGCAAGAAACCGAACAGGATCGTCCGTGTCGGATGCGAGCCCTTGAAGCGAAATGCCACGAGCGACAAGTGTACGCCTTGAGGAGCACGTCGGAACTAGTGCGGGTAGTATTGGCCGCTGGACGAGTCGGCCGGGTGATCGCGGCCCCAACCGGGGCTGAGGAAAGTCCGGGCTCCACAGAGCAAGGTGGTGGGTAACGCCCACCCGGGGTGACCCGCGGGACAGTGCCACAGAAAACAGACCGCCCGGCAACGGGTAAGGGTGAAACGGCGGTGTAAGAGACCACCAGCATCCCAGGTGACTGGGATGGCTAGGTAAACCCCACCTGGAGCAAGACCAAGAAGGCCGGTTCTCCGGCTGCGGACGCCGTCAGAGTGCTGCTCGCACGAGGCGTCCGGGTAGGTTGCTTGAGCGACGCGGCAACGCGCCGCCTTAGATAGATGATCACCGACCACAAGACCCGGCTTATAGGCCGGCTCGTCCCCTCCTCGCCGGTGGTTGAGTAGCGGGCGTAGCCCGCGTATCGAAACCCGCTCAAGTGCAGACGCTGTCGATAAGGAATGAGGGATTCCACCGTTATCGGTGGAATCCCTCATTCCTTATGCCGGTGAGTCGGAATATGGGCGGCCGGTGCGTCTCGATACGGCGACTATGTCGCCTCCTCGACGATCGGTGAGTGCGGGTCTTTGGTGGTTGAGCAGTCACGCAGTGGCGTGTCGAAACCCCGGTACTGCGTCTCGATACAGCTATTTGGGTTCGTCGCCGTCGAAACTGAGCTCAAGCCAGGCTCTGGTGACGGGGATAGCCACGCATCGGCTTTGTCCATGATCGTGAGAAGCTGGGGTTGCCCCGTAGCGATGTTTTGTTGCACATAACTAGAGTTGTGTGCAACAATTGAGCTGTGGAGTTGAGATTCACTCAGGCAGCACGCAGACACCGTATCGGTCGCGCCCGCGCCGTGCGTGCCATGGCTTCTGACCCAATCCGCCGTGCACGCAACGCCCGCGGCGAGCTCCAGATTGAGTGGGTGGCCCTCGACGATCGCGGCATCGAATTCGAGGTCCTCGCCGTCGAAACCTCTGACTGCAAGACCGGCAAGCCGATTTTGTTGGTCCTCCATGTCATGCCGACAGCACTGAGAAGGAAGGATTGAACCATGGGCAAGACCGCAACAATCAACCTTGGGCAGGGGCCCGTGGAAGTCGTCGACGGTGGGGAAATCGACCTTGACGTCGAAGACGTGCGCCTGCCCGACGGCACCCGCGTCACCAACGAGCTCGCCGAACAATGGGCCACTGATCTCGAACACCGTGGTGGACGCCCTAGCCTCGACCCGATTGGCGCCCCCTCTGTGCGGCTCGCGTTCCGTGTTCCCGAGGATGTCAGCGAGCAGGTCGATGCGCTTGCGGCCCGCCAAGGTCGACGGCGCTCCGACGTGCTCCGCACCGCTCTCGAGCAGTACCTCGCTTCTGCCTGAACGTAGCATCGGGTCATGCGAGATCATGGCGTGGAGGCATTCACCTGTTGGGAGGCTTGAGCTTTCGGTGCGGATGATTTCGATACGCGGGCTACGCCCGCTACTCAATCATCTGGGGCGTGCGTCGACTCCAGGATCGGATGCCCGGATCCTCGGCGGTTGAGTAGCGGGCAGAGCCCGCGTATCGAAACCGGGCGCGTTCGGTACGGCCTGCGTGCCATGCATGGTGCGCTCCTCCTGAGTGGAGCCGACGAGATGTGCAGCCGCATCCAGAGAGAGCCCCTTGGATGCGGCAACCTGACTGCGCAAATCCTTCAACTTGAAAGCCTCAAGCTCCTGCTTGAGCTGCGCATTCGCCTCAGTCGCCTTCTCCAGCTCCGACAAGTTGGCCTTCTCGGCCTCGTCGAACTTGTCAGCCTTCGCCTTCAGCTCGTCGTAATCGGCGAACTTCGCCCGCTCACGAGCCAGCCGGTCACCCAGAAGCGCATTGAGCTGCTCCTGTGATGTGATCGGCTGAAACTCAGGTTTCGCCTGCTCGGGCTGGCCGTTTTCGGGTGTGGTGGACTGTTCGGACATGGTTCCTCCTACGGAGTGTGTGGTTAAGACCGCGCATTGACCGCTGCGCGTTCGCGGAAAGACTTGGCGAAATCAGACGTCAGAATCGACACGCCGGACGGACGTGTCGACGTCTTGGGTACGGATGACGAGGTTGCTGCCGGTGATGAGCGGCAGCCAGAGGGTCGTTGGACGCCCACGATCGAAGTCGACGTAGGGGCCATCCTCGTGGATGAGATACGGGAACTCGGCCCCGTTGATCCTCGGCGCTTTGCCGCGAATGAACTCCGCCTCAGTCACGAGCTCGGGCACGTCGCCTCCTTCGTCGGGGTATGAGAAAGCCCCGCAGGGTCACCTACGGGGCTTGGTATTGACCTCGGAACTGGAATTAGCCGGCCATAAGCTCCATGAAGTAGGGCTTCGCCTTGCGCAGCAGTCCGAAATCGAGGACCTTCTCAGCCATGGCCTTGTCTGCTCCAGTCAGCACCTGGTTTCGGGCGGCCACGACGAGGCTGTCACCGAACACGGCACCGTAGCCACCATGCTCCAGAGCCGAGTCAAGCGAGGCCCGCTGCTCCAGCGGCATCAGACCCCTGACCCGCGCGTAAAGAGTCTCGACCCACTCAAACATGAATCCATTATCTCACAATGGGTAGCCGGAAGCTATATACCAACGACCGTAGTGTCGAACTATCACGACACCCCGAACGCCACGGTAGCTCCCCTTGAGGCTGAAGCCTGTGGCTTCCGGTTGCCCATCCGCTGGGGAATCAATGATCGCGTTGACCCAATCGATGACCTCCCGCTCGCCCCAGCCCTCAGGGAACTCGGTTTTCCCGCGACCCGACCCGTGGCGGTGGTGCCCGTGACCGGACCCATCACCGTCGAGCAGAACTTCGGCATCAACTTCATCGAACGTCTCGATTTCGCTTCGTCGAACATCAGGCCGCCACCCATTGAACTCGGGGAATTCGTCAGGCGTGTCCGGTCCAAGCATGCCGCGCACGCGCCTCGAGGGCTCGCGGTCACCGAACCCCATGAGTTGCCGTGGCGGCTTCTTGCCGCCGCCGCCAGACCCGCCAGTCTGCGTCTTCGGCTTCCGCCCAGGCTTCTTCTTCTCGCCTTCCGGCACGTGCGCGTCATGAACAGTGCCGTCACCAAGCTCGCGCATCTGCGCCAGGATGTTCTTCAGGTTCGGCTCGAGGCCCTTTTCCGCGCATGCTTTCCGGGCTTCCTCGTAGAGCTCCTTCTGTTGCCGCTCGGCGTAAGAGGGCTCCCAGTCGTCGAACACCTCAGCCACAGTGCAGCCGCAGTTGTCGTGGTACTTCTCGCCCAGCGAGCGAGAGCCGCGAGGGCGAACACCGAGACCACGCCTACCACGAGCACCAAGCCGGGTAGTTTTGCCGCGCCCAACCACATACTGCGCAGCAAACGGCGAGGTGTAGTCAGTACGAGTCGCGAGCATCGCGCAGAACGCGCACGGGTTGCCGTCGGTCACCCGCCGCCAGCGTCGATCGTTCGCAGCATCACGTTGCCGCTTCAACTCGTTGTCCGAGGGTCTGAGAGTATTGGCGGGTAGGTCAATGCGCTCAGCTGGAGAGGACGACGCCGATGAGGGCCGTAACTGTGACCGCCGAACGCGGCGACGGTGCGTGGGTGCTTGAATCCGATAACGGTGCTATCAGCCAGGTGCACACGCTCAGCCAGGCGAAGGAAGAGATGCGCGAGGCCGTCGCTCATCTGGCGGGACTGCCTGAGTCTGAAGTCGAGATCGTCCTCGAGGTCATCAGACCAGACACGCAGGGGTGGTAAATCCTCGCGTTGCACTCCTTCTGAAGGCCCATAACAGCTCCGGCAGACCGTCGCCACACTCTTGGGGCGCCCCCGAGCTGGTAGTCAGAGGTCTCGCAATTTGCGGAGTTTTCCTTGCCCGGACGATTTCAACTCGCTGCCTTCGACAGTGGCTCAATCATCGGAGGAAGAAACTGCAAAACTTGCCAACAGTCGAAGCTGTCCCCGCTCATTTGAGCGTGAGGCACCCAGCTGTTGGCGAGTTTTGCAGTTTTGTTCGGTGCATCTCGATACGCGGCTTCGCCGCTACTCGATGATCGGGGGCGGGGCCGACGATCTGGGGGCGGGGTCCGACGATGAGGGCAGCTCAGGCGGTGAGGATTTCGGCGCCGTCGTCGGTGACTACGAGTGTCTGCTCGAACTGGGCGCACCAGGACTTGTCGAGGGTGGTGACGGTCCAGTTGTCGTCCCAGACCTCCGACTCGTAGTTGCCGAGGGTGAGCATGGGCTCAATGGTGAACGTCATGCCGGGCTCCATGCGTGTGTCGAGGCGTGGTTCGTCGTAGTGCAGCACGACGAGCCCGGAATGGAACTGCGTGTGCACGCCGTGGCCGGTGTAGTCGCGCACCACGCCGTAGCCGAAGCGCTTGGCGTAGCTCTCGATGACCCGCCCGATCACCGACATCGGCCGTCCGGGCTTCACCGCCTTGATGCCGCGGTTCAGAGCCTCCTGCGTGCGCTCGACGAGCAGCTTGTTCTCCTCGGAAACGTCGCCGCAGAGGAAGGTGTAGCAGTTATCGCCGTGGACACCATCGTGGAATGCGGTGCAGTCGATCTTCACGATGTCGCCATCCTCGAGCCGACGCGTGTCCGGGATGCCGTGGCAAATGACCTCGTTCACCGAAGTGCAGATGGACTTCGGGAATCCGCGGTAGCCCAGTGCCGACGGGTAGGCGTGGTGGTCGAGCATGTACTCGTGCGCGATGCGGTCGAGCTCGTCGGTGGTGACGCCGGGCGCGACGGCCTTCCCGGCCTCGTGCATAGCGTCGTGGGCAATCTTGCCGGCCACCCGCATGCGCTCGATCACGTCGTCAGACTGCACATGCGAACCGGTGTACGGCGTGGGTCCTTCCTTCCCGACGTACTCCGGCCGCGCGATCGACGCGGGGACGTGGCGAACTGGGGTGACGGTATGCGGGGTAACGATGCTCACGCCTTCACCCTACCCTTCCTGCGGTCAGGCGCTACTCGGTGGCGATGCTCTCCAGCGAGGCGCGAACCTCCTCGATGGAGGAGTGGTCATCGATGGTGGCGCATCCCGTTACGACGCTGAGCTCGCCGTCGCGTCCCAGATCGAACACGTACACGTCGAGCAGATCGCCCTCGATGCCATCGGGGCGATCCACGTAAATGTTGGTCTGAATACGCCAGCCGGTGAGGCCCGCCACCTCGACCTGCTCGTCGACGAGATCCTCGCGCCCGGTGAAGTTGTCGTACATCCACGACGACGCCATGCACGACACCATCGCCGCCGCCGACTGCTTCGGAGTGCGGAAGCCATCTTCGGCGCGCACCGTGCCGATATCCACTGACGCCACCCAGCCAGGAGATATTTCCCTTGTCACGGAGTTTTGTTCCGCCATCCAGGGCATGTATGTGGGTGCATTTCTCCACCCATCCGCGGTGGGCGCCGCGACGGTGAGGCCGCCACCGTGCAGCCGTCCCTCGCCATCTACCTCACTCGTAGGAGACCCGACGGAGGGGCAGTCCTCCGGATTAGCCCCGCCGTCGCCGGAGGGGGCGGGGTTATCTGGGGCCTTCGTGCGTTCGTCCCAAGGTTTCACCGTCGGCCGGCTGGACCGGGTGTCCTCCGGCGCCGGGTTGAGCGTAGGTACAAGACCGGCCGGCTGCAGGATCAACACGGCGATGATCGTCACGATGAGCAGGACTCCACCTATAACCCACCCCGTGGGTGACGATTTTCGGGGCTCTTCGTCGAGCCACTGGGATCCGTCCCAGTACCGCGGCTCGCCGCGGCCATCTGGGTTGGGGTACCACCCGGGCTCACTCATACCGAGCAGTGTAGTTGCGCAACAAACCGTGGCCGGAACGCACTCGACGGCGCCTCGTGCGGCACACTGGCCCCATGGACACGCAGACCGAAACTATCTTCCGCCAAATCGAGGAGCATCAGGTTCGATTCATCCGACTGTGGTTCACCGACGTGCTGGGACACCTGAAATCGGTGGCGATCGGCCCGGCGGAAATCGAGGTGGCACTCGCCGAGGGCGTCGGCTTCGACGGTTCAGCCATTGAGGGCTTCGCTCGCGTGTTCGAGGCGGACATGGTGGTGCACCCAGACCCGTCGACGTTCCAGGTGCTGCCGTGGCGCACCGCGTCGGGCCTTGTCACAGCGCGAATGTTCTGCGACGTGAGGCTGCGCGACGGCTCGCCTAGCTTCGCCGACCCCCGCTTCGTGCTGCAGCGCGCCGTCGACAAGGCTGCCGACGCGGGCTTCAGCCTGCAAATCCACCCGGAGATTGAGTTTTTCCTGCTGAGCCAGCTCAACCCTCCCGTGCCGTTCGACAACGGTGGATACTTTGATCACACGACGCTGAACCGGGGCACTGACGTGCGTCGAGACGCCATCTTGGGGCTCGAAGAGATGGGGATCTCCGTCGAATTCAGCCACCACGAGGGGGCGCCGGGCCAACATGAGATCGATCTCCGCCACGCAGATGCGCTCACGATGGCGGACAGCATCATGTCGTTTCGGGTGGTGGTACGCGAGGCCGCCGTCGCCCACGGCCTGCACGCAACCTTCATGCCCAAGCCGTTCACGCAGTACCCGGGATCAGGGATGCACTCGCATCTTTCCTTGTTCGAAGGTGACACGAATGCTTTCTTTGACGCTGCCGACGAGTACCAGCTCTCCAGGGTGGGCAGGCACTTCATCGCCGGCCTACTGAAGCACGCACCGGAGATCACCGCGGTCACGAACCAGTGGGTGAACTCCTACAAGCGTCTTGCTGCGGGCGACGAGGCGCCAGCGTACGTGTGTTGGGGCAGGGCCAACCGTTCGGCGCTGGTGCGCGTGCCGCAGTGGACGCCGGGTAAGGCGTCGAGCGCGCGCGTCGAGTATCGCGCCATCGACGCGGCGGTGAACCCATACCTTGCCTACGCGCTGCTGCTGCGGGCCGGGTTGCAGGGCATCGAGGAAGAGTACGAGCTGCCCGCGGAGGCAGAGGAGGCGGTGTGGACGCTGTCTCGTCGGGAACGAGCAGCGCTAGGCATCGAGGAGCTACCGCGCAATCTCGACGGCGCTCTGCGCATGATGGAGGGCTCCGAGCTGGTTGCCGACACCCTGGGTGAGCACGTTTTCGATCACTTCCTGCGCAACAAACACGAGGAGTTCGAGGCCTACCGTCGCCAGACTTCCCAGTGGGAGATCGAACAAAATATCGGCGTCATATAAGCGGAAAGGCCTGCGCTACCTCATCGGCGTGCGCCCCCGACGCGTGCACATCCGCGTCGGCGTATCGCATGCGCCCCGTGATCAGAGCGAGGAACGTCGTCGGGCTCATCTCGACGACGTTGGGCGGCGTGCCGCGCGTGTGCCTGGGGCCCGTGCCGAAACTCAGCTGCACCGCGGCGAAGGGCGGCACCCGGAGCTCGATGGCGTGCCCGCCGAAGCGTTCGCCGAGCCGCCCACACGCGGCCCGGGTGGCTGCGGCGACGAGCGGCTTGGGGAGCTCTTCATGTTCCCTCGCCGCTTGCAGGAGGAGCGCGGTGAGGTCTGGGCGTTTCGCGTCCAATTCGACGGTGAGTGCGCGCTCATCCACGAACGGGCGGAGCGCATCCACGACGGCTGGGGTTGGACGAAACATGCCCCGAGCCTAGCCGCTCAGCGCCGCCGAGAGTGAGATGAGCGTCGTAGACTCCTCGCATGGCTAGGCTGCATACCCCGGAGGCCGAGTTTGCGCGTCGCGGATTCGCCCAGGCGACGTCGTCTGCGCGGATCTGGGAGTCGTGGCCGGATGCGGTGCGGGAACGGGTGAATCTGGACTGGTTCGCGCCGGTGGGGGACCGCTTCGGAGCCCTCGACACCCTCGACGCCATCGTGCAACGTGACCACCACGAAGCCCTGCTCGAAGATCCGGAATGGCTGCGACGGGTACTCCTGGTTGCGGGAGCGTCGACGGGGCTCGCCCAGTCGCTCGCGCGCAGCGCTGACGTCGTCGACCTACTCCAAGAATGTCCCCGGGAACGCAGCAAGGACGAGTGGCGCGAGTTTTTCGCCCGCCGGGTGCCCATCGTCGACGGGGTCTGCGCCGGCAGTGCGGATGATCTGCGTCGCGCCAATCGCGCGGCTCTCGCCCTGATCGCGGCCCGCGACCTGGAGGCTGAGCACCCGACGGAGATCGTCGACGGCATCGCGGCGGAGCTGTCCCACGTGGCAGACGCAGTCTTGGAAACTTCCCTCGCGCTGGCGCGGGCGGAGGTACCGCAGTGGGCGGATGCGAAACTCGCCGTCGTCGCCCTGGGGAAAACGGGAGGCCAGGAGCTCAACTATCTTTCCGACGTCGACGTGCTCTACATCGCCGAGCCCGCATCCGACGAAGTCAGCCCGGAACGCGCTGTTGAGATTGCGACGACGATCGCGGCCGCGCAGGCCCGCATCTGCTCCGCACACACCGCCGCGGGCACCATCTGGAGCGTCGACGCGGCGCTGCGCCCAGAAGGCAAGGCCGGCCCGCTTGTGCGCACTCTCGAATCCTGCAGACAGTACTACCGTCGGTGGGCGAAACCGTGGGAGTTTCAAGCAATGCTGAAGGCCCGTCCGGCGGCAGGCGACGTGGAGCTGGGGCAGGCGTTCGTCGATATGCTGCAACCGCACATCTGGCAGGTGGCGCACACCGAGCGCTTCCTCCCGGACATGCGGGCGATGCGCGAGCGGGTCATCTCACTCATCCCGGATTCGCAGGCAGAGCGCGACATCAAGCTGGTGGCTGGCGGCTTGCGCGACACCGAATTTTCCGTCCAGCTGCTCGCACTCGTCCACGGCGGCTCCGACGAGCGCATCCGGCGCCGCGGCACGCTCGACGGGCTCGACGCGCTCATTTCGTACGGGTACATCGGGCGCGAGGACGGGGCCAAGCTAGCGCAGCATTACCGCATCCAGCGGGTGCTTGAGCACCGAGTGCAGCTGGCCAGGCTTCGCCGCACGCACCTGGTGCCTGACGACGCCTCGTCGCTGGCGGTGCTCTCCCGCACCGCTCGGGTGCCGGACGTGTGGGAGCGGTGGAAGGCGAGTCGTCGCGACGTGCGACGGCTCAGAAAGCGCATCTTTTTCTCCCCGCTGCTCGACGCGGTGGTGCAGGCTCCGTCGGGTGCCTTGCTGAGCAAGGAAGCTGCGATGGAGCGGGCCAAGGCACTCGGCTTCCTAGACACCCGGGCTGCGTTCGCGCACATCGAGGCCTTGACGACGGGCACCACGCGGGCGGTGGAGATCCGTCGACAGCTGATGCCCGCGATGCTGGAGTGGCTCGCAACCGGCCCGAATCCGGATTTCGGGCTGCTCTCGTTTCGGCAGCTCTCGGAGGCTCTGGGGGAGTCCAGCTGGTACCTGCGGGCACTTCGCGACGAGGGCTACATGGCCAAGCGGCTCGCGACGGTGGCCTCCACCAGCAGATTCACGGTCTCGCTGTTGCAACGCTCTCCGCAGACCGTGCGTCTCCTCGCCTCCGACGAGGATCTCCAGCCCAGAGGAAGAGACGCCCTCGTAGACGCTTTCCACAAGGCGGTTTCCAGACACGAGGACCCGAAGCGCGCAACCGAGTCCATGCGGGCGCTGCGCCGCTCGGAGCTCGCCCGCATCGCGCTCGTCGACGTGCTGGGCGGCGTCGACATCGAGCAATGCGGTGCGGCGCTCGCGGACCTCGCTGACGCGACGCTCGAGGCCGCGCTCACCATCGCCAGACGGACTCACGACGCGCCTGAGCTAGGCGTCGTAGCGCTGGGCCGCTGGGGTGGCAGGGAGATGAGCTACTCGTCGGATCTGGATGCGATGTTCGTGGTGCCCGACGACGCCAGCCCTGCGGACCTGGATGCGGCGACGCAGCTGGTGCGCGCCGTGGCGGGCATCCTCGGCAGGCCCGGCCCAGACCACGGGCTTCAACTGGACTCTGACCTCCGACCCGGCGGGAAGAGCGGCCCGCAGGTGCGTAGCGTCGCCTCGTATCGCGCCTACTACGAGCGGTGGGCGGCCACCTGGGAGCGTCAGATGCTGCTGCGTGCCAGGTTCGGCGCGGGGGCGAGGGAACTCGTCGAGGAGGTACTGCACGACGCAGATCCCTACCGGTACCCGTCCGACGGGCTGACAACGTCTGAAATCACTGAGATTCGTCGGCTGAAATCCAGGATGGAACACGAGCGCATCCCGCGCGGCGTCGACCGGGCCCGGCACTTGAAGCTCGGCCCGGGCGGCCTCTCCGACATCGAATGGACCATCCAGCTCTTGCAGCTACGTCACGCGAACGCCTACCCGGAGCTTCGCACCCCGTCGACGTTGCAAGCGCTCGGCGCGGCCGTATCCGCCGGGCTCGTAGAACGAAGTGACGCGGAAGCGCTGGCGGATGCGTGGCGGCACGCGAGCAGGGTACGTAACGCCGTGATGCTCGTGCGGGGGAGGGCATCCGACGCGCTGCCCACAGACCCGCGCGACCTCGCAGCCATCAACACGCTGCTTGGCATCGAGAAGCCCGCGAGCGAGCTGATCGAGATCACGAGGCGCCACGCCCGCCTCGCAGCCGCGGTGGTGGCCAGGCTGTTCTGGGGCGAGTGACGACGCCAATCGGCGGTGCGCTAGAGTGCGAGGCACGTATTCCGGGGTCGGTGAAAGTCCGAACCGGCGGTGACAGCCCGCGACCCTCGCGCAGCCCTAGCTGCAACAGGTTGACTCGGTGAAACTCCGAGGCCGACAGTCAAAGTCTGGATGGGAGGAATGCGAACGGCGCGTGCCCGCAGTGGTGCGTGCCCGCTTGCTACCCCGGTGTTGGAGAAGGGACGCCGGATGGCAGCGAGATCGCGGTTCTGGACCGCTTATCCTGCGCGCTCGCGCCCTAGAACTAGCACCGAGCGCATCGTCGCCCCCGCAGTAGCGGGCCTCGTCGCTTTGCTCGCATGGTGGCTGGCGAGTCTCGCAGTCCCAACGCTGCTCCTGCCTGGACCCATCGACGTGGCAGCTCGCGTCGTGGAGCAGGCAGCGAACGGCGTCGCGTCCCAGTACCTGTGGCCCACCGTGGGCCCTGCACTGCTGGGCGTGGGTATCGCCATGATCAGCTCGTTTGCCATTGGCATCCTCGTCACGCACTCGCGCCCCTTGGCATCGGTGTTTGAGCCCTGGGTTGCGCTTTCGCAGACGATCCCTCTGGTAGCCATCGCTCCCATCCTTGTGCTCTGGCTCGGATACGGCACCGTGCCGATCGCGTGTTTGTGCGCGATCGTCGCTTTTTTCCCGATGGTGACCACCACCATCGTCGGATTTAGACATCTCGACGTGCGCGTCCTCGAGCAGGCCGTGCTCGACGGGGCCTCGCCGCTGCAGCGCCTCGTCGCCGTCGAGATTCCCATGGCCGCGCCAGCCGTGCTGGCGGGTATCAGAGCCGGGTCTGTACTGGGCATGACGGGCGCCGTCGTTGGCGAATTCGTGATGGGCGGCAGAGGGCTCGGCACCTTGCTCACGTTGTCGCGCCAAGCGTCTGACACCGTCGGGGTATTCACCGTGATCGTGTGGATCTCCGCTGTGGCCATGGTCTTGTACTGGCTCGTCGCGCTTGGTGAACGAGCCGCCACCGCGCATGTCCAAGGAGAAGACGCATGACCATCAGCCGCCGCTCGTTGCTTGCCTACTCGAGCCTTGCCTTGCTCGCCGCGTGCGCACCGTCGAAGGAAAGCGGTGGCCGGAGCGCGGTCACTGTCGGCCTCACATTCATCCCCAACGTGCAGTTTTGCCCGTTCTACCTGGGTGTGCAGGAGAAGCTTTTCACCGACCTCGACGTGACGCTGCGCCACCACGGCGAGCAGGAGGGTCTGTTCGAGGCGCTGCAGCTGGGCCGGGAGGACATCGTCTTCGCATCTGCCGACGAGGCGATGATCGCGGGTGACCTCGAGGTGGTCGCCACCGCCTACCAGCGCTACCCGGCCGAGATCATGATTGCGGGAGGGGCGTCGTCGCTGGAAGATCTGCGCGGCAAATCGCTGGGCATTCCGGGGCGTTTCGGATCCAGCTACTACGCGGCCCTCGCAGCGCTGCGCACCGCAGGGCTTACCGAAGACGACGTGAAGCTCGTCGAGATCGGGTACACGTCGGTTGCCGCGCTCACTACGTCGAAAGTCGATGCAGTTGTCGGGTTCCGCAACAACGAACTGGTGCAGTTCCAGCAGGAAGGCCTGGAAGTCACGTCGCTGCCGGTTTCGCCGGAACCGGTGCTCGTCGGGCCTAGCCTCATCACCACTAAAACGCGTGCGAAGGAACCGTGGGTGCAGAAGATCGTCGACGGTATGCTCGCCGCCGAGCGACGCGCCGTCGAGGACAAAGACGCGGCGCTCGATGCCACTACGAAGGAAGTCCCGGCCCTCGAAGAAGCGGCTAAGCGTGAGAACGCCAGGCGAGTCTTGGACGCCACATCCGAGCTGTGGAAGGGTGCCGACGGCGAACTGAGCGTCGACGTGGATGGCGCCGCGATGCAGCGAATGGATGCGTTCCTGCAGGAAGCCGGCATCAAATAGTGAGATCCGTTTCGGAAAACCGCAACAGATCTCACACTATGAGGGCTCTGCGTAGGCCTTCGGCTTGAAGATGAGGGCGCCAGCGACGGGTGGCACGACGAGAAACGCCAGGCTGCCGAACGGCTCTGGCATGTTCATCTTGAACAAGAAGATGAAGCTCGAAACGAGCAGCGCACACAGCAGCCACCACAGCCCGAGTCGCAGCTTGACGCAGACCGCTACTACCAACGCGATGGCGAGCAACGCGGCCACCACTGCGTGGATCCACCACGGTGGCGGAGCTGTGGGATCCGCGACGGGGTGGCCACCGTCGCTGGTCCATTCCCACACCAGCCTGCCCAGCTGGGGGCTGGCCAGAATGGCAAGCCAGAGCACGAGCGCCACCATCACCCAGATGGCAACAGCTTTCGGATCACGCCACGTTTCATTCTTCGCCACGACGCACATAGTAACCATGATTGGCAGCACCCATTCGCCTCTAAGTAGCGCTGCTCACTCTTACCTCTGACGGCGCTATTTGCTTTCCAATGAGCTTGTCGCGCAATACGGTGCAATACGTGATTGGCTACGGAGCAGACGGAAAAGTTGAAGTCGAAATGGATCATGGCCGGGTCGTTGGTGTTCGAGCCAATGAGTCTTGGCGAGAGGGAGCCAGTCGTCGAGAAGTGACCGACGGCATTGTCGAGGCCTTCAATGACGCACTCGGGCAGGACCGCAGCGATCTGTCTGCCGCCATCGACCGGAGCGAACAGGTCCCGGAAATGGAACGAACACTGCAAGAAGCTGCAATGGAGTTGGAGGCGCGATGAAGTTTGCACCCGAATCGTGGCATCGGTCGGCTGAGGCCTACCGGGAAGCCGGCGAGGCTGTCAGCAAAGTGAAGATACCCACCGGGTCTGGCGGCCCGACCCAAGTCGACGGTGCCGTCGCTGATGCGCTGCGTCGCCTCTCCGAGGGTTTCGCTAGAGCGACTGCCGGGCTCAGCCAGGGCCTCGCGGAAGATGCCGACAGGATGGACGCCACAGGACACGGCTACGCCAAGGGCGAAGACCAGAGCGCTGCTGCGGCGCAGAAAGGGAGCTTCTAAATGCCTATCCAACTTCCTCCTTTCTTGCAGGAGGCGCTCACGCGCATCGGATCGATGTTCCCGGGCGTTGACGAGACGGAACTTGCGAAACTCGCCATCGAACTGGGCAAGATCGCTGCTCGCCTGACCGAGATCACCGGAGACCTGGCTGGGGCAGCGGGCCACGTCGCACTCGAGAATGACGGACCGACGACGGAGAAATTCATCCAGTACAACGCCGGTGAATCCAACGCGACGGGTACCGCGCGTCTCGCTGCCATCGCGGCCATCGCCGCCAGCACCTGCGCTATCGCAGCTGGGCTCGTCGTCGCGTTGAAGGTAGCGACCACCCTGGTGTCCGGTGGCATCCAGGCCATGATGAACGCGGCCAAGATGGTGCCGCCGCCGTTTAGGCCGATGGTCGAGATGGCCATCCAATCTGCGGCGAGTGCGGCGCATGGAGCGCTCAATTCCGTCGACGCCATCGCAGCCGGAAGGATTCGCGGATGAGCATTGGGATTGATGTGAAACAGGAGATGGACCACCTCATCTCTTTGATCTCGAAGGTCGAGAGCGGAGACTTTCCGACCATGGAATTTCCAGAAGGTGGTGTCGAGACCATCACCACAGCCGACGATGGCATGACGGAAATCCATATGGCCGACGGTGGTTGCAAGCAGGTGACCCTCCCGCGTGAGGTGCTGGAGGCACCCGATGCAGAGTTTGATTCCCACCTCGTTAGCGTCTTGAACGAGGCGTTGGAGGAGCACCGCCAGGCTGTGCATAACACCTTGTTGGAGGCCGGGGGAATGCCCGGCATCTTTTCGGAGCTGTGGCAGGCGCAGGCCTACCTGCTGTCTTCTATGGCGATGCAGATGGAGGAACAACGATGAGCAACGTAACCCACGACGTCATCGATGCCGGCATCATGACACTCGGCCCGCAGCCCATCTGGTGGGTACATTCCGGGCAGCAGGGAAGCGGCCATGCAGGCCCAGTTCCCGCTGGCGGTAACGCTCCCGCCCCAGCGCAGGAAGGCGGCAAACCGGCTCCGGCTGAAGGTAAGCCCGGTCATGGCGATGCACCCGGCGGTGGCGCGTCGGCGCCTGCGAACAACAGCTCGGTGGGCGGCCCCGTGACCCGTCAGGAGATCTTGGACCGAGGCCGCTACTGGACCAACAAGGGCGTTCCGTACTCCATGAGTGGCTACACCACCGATGCGAACGGCAAGTCCTACCGAACCGACTGCTCCGGGCTGGTTTCCATGGCACTGCACCTGCCCAATAGCGAGAGCACGGTGACGCTGCCTAACAGCGCGGTGCACCCGATCAGCAAGGAAGAACTGAAGCCGGGGGACATCGTCGGCAACCTAGGCGGAGGCACCGGCGGCGCCAACGGCCACGTGATGATCTTCAACGGCTGGGTCGATGATTCGCATACCCAGTTCCGCACCATTGAAGAGACCCCGCCCAGGGCCGTCGAGAAGGTTCAGACGTGGGGCTCCGCGCCGTACACGTCGTCGGCGTGGCGCTACAACAACCTGATCGATCCGTAAACCGATCAGCCGAGCACCCGCACCAGCGTGCGGCCGTGACGTCCGCCGGCGAGGAGTTCCTTACCGGCGGACGTCACTTCGTCGAGGGAGATTTCGGTTGTCATGGCGTCTAGCAGGTCGACGTCGACACCTTGAGCGAGCACCCGCCAGGCGTCGGCGCGATCCTCAGTGTCGGCGGTCACTGAGTTGATGCCCGCAAGGGTTACCCCGCGAAGAATGAATGGCATTACACTCGACGGCAGCTGATGCCCGCCCGCGTTTCCGCACGCGGTGACGGTGCCGTCGGGGATGGTTTGGGCGATGGCATTAGCCAGAATCTCGCCGCCGACCGAGTCGACGACACCCGCGTACGTAGCGCGCTGGAGCGGCTTACCTTGACCCGCGAACGCGTCTCGGGGGAGCACCTCGTCGGCCCCCAGTTTGGTGAGCAGTGGACCCAGGGAATCGGGGCGTCCCGTGACTGCGGTCACCTGGAAACCGGCTGCCGACAGCAGCATCGTCGCAATGGAGCCGACGCCGCCCGTTGCCCCGGTGACGAGCACAGGGCCTTGCTCGGGCAACACGCCTTCCATGACCAACCGCAGCACGGAGAGGGCGGCAGTGAAACCAGCGGTGCCAAGGGCAGCCGCACGCTCGGGGGTGAAGTGGTCGGGCAGGGCTATAGCAGACGTGGGATCAATCTTCGCGACGGTGGAGTACCCGCCGTGCAAAGTTTCGGAGAGCCCCGCGCCGTTGAGGATCAGCCAATCGCCGCGCGAGAAGCGATCGTCGCGGGATTCGCGGACCACACCAACCAGATCGATGCCCGCAATGAGCGGCTTCTTCCGCACCACGCCGGGGCTTCCCGTCACCGCGAGGGCGTCCTTATAGTTCAAGTCTGACCAATGCACGTCGACGGTGACGGGCGCGTCGGGGAGGAAATCTTCCTCGAGCTGCTCAATTTCGATGGTGTCTTCACGGATGATAAGCGAACGCATACGCCCAGCCTACGCGGCGAGGCAGGGCCGCCGTCGAGCGAGGAAACGAGGCCGATATATTCGGTAGTGCGAGTTCGAGTTGCGTGCCTGGCGCCCCGATGCGTCGAATTGCGACGGTTCTCAAGCGTCTGGTTTCGTGCCAAACTGGTTGAAAACCTGTCCGGTCCAACGTCCGCACTCGCAGTGGAGCGAGTTTCCATAGGACTAACAAGGAGATTGAGTAGATGTCCCGTATCGACCACGCCGGGCTTCGCGGCAAGATCATGTCGGCCGACGAAGCGGCCCAATTCGTCAACCACGGTGATCGCGTCGGCCTCTCCGGCTTCACCGGCGCCGCCTACCCAAAGGCGCTGCCCACCGCCATCGCCAACCGCGCCGAGGCCGAGCACGAAGCCGGCCGCGAGTACCAGATCGACGTTTTCACCGGTGCATCTACCGCGCCTGACTGCGACGGTGTGCTCGCCGAAGCCGATGCCGTGCGCTTCCGCTCGCCGTACCAGTCCGATCCGGTGATGCGTAAGGCCATCAACGCGGGCAAGATCCTGTACGACGATGTGCACCTCTCCCACGCTGGCTGGCAGGTCCAGTACGGCTTCTTCGGCAAGCTGCAGGTGGCCATCGTTGAGGCAACGCGCATCGACGAGAACGGCAACATCATCCCGTCCTCCGGCGTGGGCAACAACGTCGAATACCTGGATTCGGCGGAGAAGATCATCATCGAGGTGAACTCTTGGCAGTCCGAGAACCTCGAGGGCATGGCCGACATCTACCGCATTGGTGACACGCCCGGCCGTAAGCCAATCCCGATCACGGAATCCGGCCAGCGCATCGGTACCCCCTACATTGACATCGATACCTCCAAGGTGGTTGCGGTCGTCGAAACCGACGCACCGGACCGCAACGCACCGTTCAAGCCGCTCGACGATATCTCCAAGCAGATTGCGGGTCACTTCCTCGACTTCCTCGAGGGCGAGGTTGCCGCGGGCCGCCTGAAGTACGACCAGTACGTCATGCAGTCGGGCGTTGGCAACGTGCCGAATGCCGTGATGGCTGGGCTGCTAGATTCTCGCTTCGAGAACATCCAGGCCTACACCGAGGTGATCCAGGACGGCATGATCGACCTGATCGACGCCGGCAAGATGACCGTCGCATCTGCGACGTCGTTCTCACTCTCTCCCGAGTACGCACACCGGATGAACGACAACGCGGGCTTCTACCGCGATCACATTGTGATGCGCCCGCAGCAGGTGTCGAACCACCCCGAGGTCATCCGTCGTCTCGGCCTCATCGCCACCAACGGACTGATCGAGGCTGACATTTACGGCAACGTGAACTCCACCAACGTGGCTGGTTCTCGCATGATGAACGGCATCGGCGGCTCGGGTGACTTCACCCGCAACGCCTTCATCTCGTCGTTCATTACGCCTTCTGAGGCGAAGAACGGCGCTATTTCTGCGATCGTCCCGTTCGCGTCGCACATCGACCACGCCGAGCATGACGTCATGGTTGTCATCACGGAGTACGGTTATGCAGATCTCCGTGGTCTGGCGCCGAAGGACCGCGTACAGAAGATGATTTCCATCGCGCACCCGACGTTCCGCCCGCTCCTGCAGGAGTACGTGGACATGGCCAATGCCAAGACGGGCGACATGCAGACTCCGCATGATCTTGCGCACGCCTTCGACTTCCACACCCGTTTCCTCGAGACAGGAACGATGCAGAAGAGCTAGTCACAAGGGCTATGGCGACGTGGGGGTGGCGCTCCTTGCTGAGGTGTGCCCCCACGTCGTCGTAGTGTTTCTAGCGCGCTTGTTGTCATGGACGAACAGCACAGTTTTGGTCTTCCGCACGCGGGCCAGCCACAGGCTATCGGTCACGCAAAGATGCGTGCGGCGAACCTCGGCCTCGTTTTGCGACACCTGCGTGACCACGGTGGGTGCTCGCGGGCTTCGCTCGCTGCCCAAACGGGGCTGTCGAAGGCCACCATCTCCAGCGTCGTCGCGGATCTCGTGCGAAACGAGCTCTGTGAAGAGGGTGGGTCGGAGGTTCCTCGACGAGTGGGCCACCCCAGCGTCGAAGTTCGGCTTCGTCCGGCTGGAGCCTGTGGGGTCGGTATAGAACTGACCCGCGACCAGCTCGTGCTGTCCGTCGTCAATCTGGCGGGAGAGACCCTCGTCGAAGAATCAGCTGCGCTCCACTCGCACCGCGACGATGCGGCATCCGTCGTGCAACAAGCTGCGCAGCTCGTGCGTAGGCATCTGGATGCCCTCGAGGCTCCGGTTGTTGCATGCACGCTTGCAGCGCCGGGGATCATCGACTACGAGCGCGGTGCAATCCGGTTCGCGCCTGCCCTCGGCTGGACGAAGGTGCCGGTGCATGAACTCTTTCGCTCCCACCTGGGCTTCCCGCTGCCCGTCTATGTGGAGAACGACGCGAAACTCTCTGCACTCAGCTCGTATGCAGACCACCGAAGCAGGCAGGTGCGCGATCTCATTCACGTCACCGCTGGTGCGGGCATCGGCGTCGGGATCGTCGCCGATGGACATCTTGTTCGAGGCTGGGCAGGGTTTTCGGGTGAAATTGGCCACACGATGTTGGATCCGGACGGTCCGCCGTGCCCCTGCGGAAGGCGGGGATGCTTAGAGCTTTCCGTCGGCTGGCCGGCCTTCGTTCGCGGGCTGCGCTCCGAAGGCGTCGATATTCACGCGGACTCGACGCTCAGCGAGCTGATTCTTCCATTGCGTTCGCGGATGTTGGCTGGTGAGCAGGCCATCGTCGACGCGGCCGCCGCGACGGGCAGCGATTTGGCCCGGGGGCTGCAACCCGTCGTCGATCTTTTGAACCCGAAAACGCTTGTGCTCGGAGGATACCTGGGCTTTCTGGGGGAGGCGTTGGTGCCCGTGTTGGAGCGAGAATTTGCCGAGGCGCGCATCGATGTCGGAACCGCCGTAGAAGTTCTTCCTTGTCAGCACGGATTGAACGCGGCGGCTCGAGGTGCAGCGATGATGGCCCTAGAGCGAGTCTTCGTTGACCCGACGGTGATTCGCTCAACGTAGCTACGCGTTTTTCCCGAAACCCATGCAACGAGGATTCTTGCGCGCTAGATTTGGTTCATGTCGTGAACCTATTGACGGATTGATGCCGCCATTAGGCAAGAGCCGAAAGGAATGGCTGGGAACAATGAAGTTTGGCACTGGTGGCTGGCGAGCCATCATCGGTGATGAATTCAATAGGGCAAATATTCGACTCCTGGCGCAGGGGCTCAGCAACCGCATGCACCGTGAGGGTGTGGTCGATCGAGGGCTGGTGATCAGCTACGACCGTCGCTTCCTCTCCGACGTCGCGGCGTGGTGGGCCATCGAGGTGCTGGTGGCGAACGAAATTCCCGTGACCTTGATCGGGCGTCCTGTTCCCACGCCGATGGGTATGTGGACGGTGCGAAACAAAGGCTGCGCGTACGGATTGGCGGTCACCGCATCCCACAACCCAGCCCTGTACAACGGATTCAAGCTGTTCACCGAGGGGGGACGTGACGCAGAGTTGGCCGTCACCGACGAATTGGCCGACGAATGCAACTCCCTCACCGAGGCAGACGTGCGTAGTCTCGAACCGGATGCGGCGAAGGCGTCGGAGCTCGTGACCGTGCAAATGTCCATTAACTGGTACCTCGACGCCATCATGGACAGCCTGAACATGGACGTGATCCGCCATGCCCATCTGCATGTTGTACTCGACCCGATGTTCGGTGTAGCGCAGACCGCGCTACAGACGGTGCTGGTCACGGCACGCTGCGAGGTGGACGTCATCAATGATCGCCACGATCCGCTCTTCGGCGGACGGATGCCATCTCCGGCTGCTGGAAGCCTGGATTCGCTGCGGCGCGCCGTCGTGGAGTCTGGTGCGGCTTTGGGCATCGCCAGCGATGGCGACGCCGACCGCTTGGGGATCATCGACGATAAGGGCAACTACCTGACGCCCAACCAGGTGCTGGTCTTGCTGTACGAGTACCTGGTGACGGAGAAGGGCTGGGAGGGGCCCGCCGTGCGCAACATGTCCACGACGCACCTGCTCGATCGCGTCGCCGAGGCTCATGGGCAGCGGTGCTACGAGGTGCCCGTCGGATTCAAATGGATCAGCGCCAAGATGGCAGAAACGGACGCAATCATCGGGGGCGAATCCTCCGGTGGCCTCACCGTGCGCGGGCATATTCCAGGTAAAGATGGCATCCATGCGGGCAGCTTGCTCGTCGAAGCCGTAGCCGCATCCGGGAAGAAACTCTCCGAGATGGTGGAGGACTTGGTGGAGCGCTACGGCGAGCTCACGATGGTGGAAGCCGCGTACGACTTCACGCCGGCGAGGAAAGAAGCCCTCCATCGCCGCATCTTCACCGAGCATGATCTGCCGACGTTCGACCACGACGTGGATCACATTTCCTGGAGTGATGGTTGTAAGGTGTACTTCGCCAACGGTGGCTGGACCACCATCAGGTTCTCCGGCACCGAACCGGTGCTGCGAGTATTTGCTGAAATGCCGACGCGCGACGAGGCCGAGGCCGTGGCCCACACCGTCGCTCAACATTTGGAGCTTGCATGATTACTACTGCAGTTGTTCTCGCCCGGGGACTGGGCACCCGAATGCGTGCCGAGGGTAGCGGTGTACTCAGCGAAGCACAGCGCGCTGCCGCGTCGGCTGGGTACAAAGCGCTCATGCCTATCGGTAAGCACCGGCTCGTCGACTACTCGCTCTCCGCACTGGCCGACGCAGGAATGCGCCGTGTGGTGCTCGTCGTGGCACCTGAGCACGACGACTTCCGTGCGCACATCGCCGAGGTGCAACCCAAACGATTGGACGTGACGTTCGCCGTCCAGGAAGAGCCTTTGGGTACCGCAGACGCAGTGGCTGCCGCCGCAGAAGCCGTCGGCGATGAGGAATGTATCGTCGTGAATGGCGACAACCTGTACCCGACCGAGGGCGTCCGTGCCCTCGCGGAGTGCGGTGGCAACTCGCTGCTCGGATTCGACCGCAGCGCGCTGCTGGCTGAGAGCAACATCCCGGCAGAACGCGTGGCAGCGTTTGCGCTGATGGAGGAGTCGGAAGGGAAGCTGCGGCACATTGTCGAGAAACCTGAGCCCAGTGTCGTGGAAGCAGCCGGGGAACATGCGCTAGTGAGCATGAATATCTTCGCGTTCAAGCCAGAGATTTTCGATGCCTGCCGACGCGTTGAAAAGTCTAAGCGAGGCGAGTACGAGCTGGTGGACGCTGTACGAATGCTTGACGAGGTGACGGTGCTTCCCATTTCTGCGGGTGTCCTGGATTTGTCGCGTCGCGACGATATCGCTGAAGTGGAGCGTCGACTGGCGCAGTTCGAGGTGCGCTTATGAAAACGGGCTGGTGGGTCCCTGGGCGCATTGAGGTGCTGGGCAAGCACACCGATTACGGCGGCGGCAGGGTGCTGGTGTGCGCCGTCGAGCGGGGAGTGACCGTCGTAGCTGAACCCGGCGGTGAGGCCATTTGCGCCAGAACGTCGGTATATCCAGACGATGCCGTGGAACTGCGCGCAGGTGTGCGTCCCGCCTTGCCGAAGGGGCACTGGGGACACTACATCCAGACGGCCATCGACCGGCTGACCTGGAATTTCGGAGCAGTGAAACCCGCGTCGCTGACGATCTCTTCGGACCTAGCACCAGCCTCCGGGATGAGCAGCTCGTCGGCCATGTTGAGCGCCGTGGCGCTCACACTCGCCGACATCTCTGGATTCCCGGATAGCGAGCGGTGGCGTAGCCACTGCAGTGACCGCCTGGCGCTGGCTGGATACCTGGCAGCGATCGAGCACGGGGGTCCCTACGGCAGCCTCGACGGCGCAGAAGGCGTGGGTACTAGGGGTGGGTCGCTCGACCATACCGGCGCGCTGGCCACCGACGAAGGCAAGCTTTCGCAGGTGCAGTTTGATCCGACGACGAAGCTCGGCGAGGTGGCCCTTCCCGATGGGTGGGTGTTCGTCGTCGGCGTGAGTGGGGTGCTGGCAGAGAAGACGGGTGCGGCGCTCGAACTGTATAACCGAGGCCCGTCCACGCTGCGTGCGTGGCTGGCCAACTGGAATGCCTACGCGGGAACTGAAGCCACCAGCGTCCAGCAGGTGTTGGACAGCGTTGGCCCCGACGAAATGCTCGCCCACACGAGCCCTGGCTATGAGCGCCGCAGGCTCACGCAATTCGTGCGCGAGTCCGGAGAGTTCGTGCCCGGCGCATTCGATGCCCTCGTTCGAGGCGACATCGACGCATTTGGTGGGTGGTGCGCCCAGTCTCAGGAGCTGGCCGTTACCGGGCTGGAGAACCAGATTCCTGAGACGGAAGCGCTCGTCACGACAGCATTACGCGGGGGCGCCGTCGCTGCCTCAGCGTTCGGTGCAGGGTTCGGCGGAAGCGTCTGGTCGCTCGTGCGCGCATCCGACGCCGAGGCCTACGCCGACGACTGGCTGCAGCGGTACCACGCCGAGATTGGCGTCGAGCAAGGCTCCACCGTGATCACCGGCGCGGGCGCGCCCGGCCACAGGATTGGTTGAGCTCATTACTCAACCACCTGGCCGGGGTGGTTGGGTTCTTTAGCCCCGGTGGTCGAGTGGGTCAGTGTGTTCCCTCTGTCGTCGAATAGGCTGGTGTGTTCTCTCGGTCGTCGAGTAGGCGAGGTGGTCGCCGTATCGAGGCGTGGGGGTGGTGGTTTCGATACGCCGCCTTTGGCGGCTACTCAACCACCGGGGAGGCGCGTTTCTCATCTATTGGGTCGGGCTTTGGTGGTCGAGTTGGCTGGTGTGTTCTCTCGGTCGTCGAGTAGGCGAGGTGGTCGCCGTATCGAGGCGTGGCGCTGTCAGAGGAATCCGTCAGTACGCCGACACCGCGCCCTCGCTAATAATTCATCCTGCGCGCGCGGGGCCCATAGGTGAGGCAACCAATACCCCAGGTCACGCCGGTTGCGACCACACCGAAGACCAGCATTCCTAGCGACGATGAACTGTCAACCTCACTCAGCAATTGAGGCTCGAGATGACCGGTGGGGTCGACGAGCAGGGTGGTCATGGAGCCCTCGTGCACTCCGTCGTAGCCGCCATCGCCGCGGTATACGATGGTGCCGGGATTCGGGCCGCCGTCTAGACGTTCGAAAGAATAGGTATAGGTGACGCTTGTGTCGTCCCCCGAACGTCGTTCTTCACGCTGGACGTCGATCACCCGCACCTCGACGGGCTCACCAGCTTTCTCCAGAGCCAGGTTCGGGCCGACCTCAGCTGAACCGAGCATGAACGGAACCACGGAAAAAACCAGCAGCACACCCAGCACCCACTTGGACAGCAACCGTGTGATGGTCGCGCCGTAACAGATGAGGCCGACGACCAGCGTCACCACGATCGCTGCAACCATCGCCACCATGCGCTGCTGCGGGAACAGAAAGCCCAGACTAACAGGGATCGCCATGAGGACGGGCATCACGAACGACCAGATGACGAAGAACCGACGACGATCGGGGCTCACAGTTGACATCATTGACTTCCATTTCCATCCAACCACCCAGAGCATTTGACAATGACCTGGCCTCACTTCGGATGCACTCGGGCAAGATTAGATGGTACATCCACACTTGGTCACCACAGCCCTGAGTCGACGACTTGGAGCATGAGTCGGGTCGGAGCGATCTTCTCATCTCGAAGATCCCTTCTCCCTCCGGGGCAACCACATCAGAGCGCGTAGTACAGCTCGAATTCGTAGGGGTGGGGGCGCTGCGCGATCGCGGTAACTTCGGCGCGCTTGGCTGCCACCCAGGTCTCGATCAGGTCTTCGGTGAAGACGTCACCCGCGAGTAGGAATTCCTGATCAGCCTCGAGCGCGTCGAGCGCGGCAGGCAGGCTGGTGGGTACCGTCGGAACCTGGTCGTGCTCCTCTGGCGGCAGCTCGTAGAGGTCCTTATCGACGGGTTCCAGCGGCTCGATGCGGTTCTGGATCCCGTCGATGCCGGCCAGCAGCATGGCAGCAAACGCCAGGTACGGGTTCGACGACGGGTCGGGGCAGCGGAACTCGATGCGCTTCGCCTTGGGGCTGGCGCCAGTGATGGGGATGCGAATACACGCGGAGCGGTTGCGCTGTGAATACACCAGGTTTACCGGCGCCTCAAATCCCGGAACCAAACGGTGATACGAGTTCACCGACGGGTTCGTGAACGCCAGCAGCGCCGGCGCGTGCTTGAGTACGCCACCGATGTACCATCGTGCGAGGTCGGAGAGCCCTGCGTAACCGTTCTCGTCGTAGAACAGTGGCTTGCCCTCATCCCACAGCGACATGTGGCAGTGCATGCCCGAACCGTTGTCGCCGAAGATTGGCTTTGGCATAAACGTTGCCGTTTTGCCGGCCTCCCAGGCCGTGTTCTTGACGAGATACTTGAATTTCATCACGTCGTCGGCGGCGGTGAGCAGTGTGTCGTAGCGCCAGTTGATTTCCGCCTGGCCGCCGGTCCCATTCTCGTGGTGGGCTCGTTCGACGATCAGCCCGGCGTTACCCATGTGTCGGACGATGTCGTCGCGGAGGTCGCCGAAGTGGTCGACGGGTGCGACGGGGAAGTAGCCGCCCTTGTATTTCACCTTGTAGCCGCGGTTGCCGCCGTCTTCGACGCGGCCAGTGTTCCAGGCGCCGGCCTCGGAATCGATGTGGTAGTAGGAGCTGTTCGGTGTTACCTCGAAGCGGATGTCGTCGAACACGTAGAACTCGGCTTCGGGTGCGAAGTATGCGGTGTCCGCGATCCCCGTCGACTGGAGGTAGGCCTCTGCCTTGCGGGCGATGTTGCGGGGGTCGCGGGAGTAGGGCTCTTTGGTGAGGGGGTCGTGGACGAAGAAGTTGACGTTCAGGGTCTTGGAGTTGCGAAACGGGTCGACGTAGGCGGTCGTCGGATCCGGAAGCAGCGTCATGTCTGACTCGTGGATCTTCTGGAATCCCTTGATCGAGGAGCCGTCGAAGTTGAGGCCGTTGGAGAAGACGGACTCGTCGAAGGAAACCGACGGCACGGTGAAGTGCTGCATCACACCTGGGAGATCGCAGAAGCGCACATCGACGGTCTCGATGTCCTCCTCGGCGATGTATCGGAGCAACTCGGCTGCGTCGTTGAACATGGGTACCACCTTCGTCATCGTTACAACGCACCATGCTACGGATCGCGGAAAGTCGGTTGCACCCGGTGTCCATGCAAGGGGGTTACGCGCCGAGAAGCCCTGCAGTTGGTGCTATTGAGAATGCGGCGAGCACAGCCGACG
The DNA here is from genome assembly GCA_032576855.1 of Propionibacteriaceae bacterium. Classification (GTDB taxonomy): domain Bacteria; phylum Actinomycetota; class Actinomycetes; order Propionibacteriales; family Propionibacteriaceae; genus Arachnia. The sequence continues at coordinate 23,495 of JAWFWL010000001.1, read as the reverse complement.
GGCTAGGCTCACCGGGTGGACATGGATGAGGCATACCCCGGAGAGAGCATCGGCTTGCCCGAGCAAGGACGCGGTGCGCTCGCGAGCTGGGGAGCGCGCATTGCGGCGCTCCTCATCGACTGGCTTGCGTCCATGCTCGTCGCCGTGGCGCTGTTCGGCAACGAGGTGATGGTCGGCTCAGGTTGGCGCATCTTCATGCCACTGGGGGTGTTCTTCGTGGAATCGTCCGTGCTGACTACGCTCACGGGCTCATCATTTGGTCAGCTTCTGGCGCGGATCGGCGTGGCCCGCGCCGACGGCGAGCCGCTCGGCATCTGGCGTCCGACGGTGCGCTCGCTGCTGAAATGCTTGGTGCTGCCCGTCATGGTGATCGGTGCCGAGCGCCGTCATCTGGATGACCTGCTGCTCGGCACCGTCGTCGTGAGTAGGAAGTAGGCTGCGCCTCAGCGCGTCACCACTCTTCGTGCTCGCGGCTATCCCAGGCGTGGGCCTCGCCGAGGTCCAGCGTCGCCATGAGTGCGCGGTCCTCGTCGTCGAGCTGGAAATCCAACGTGGCGTTGGCCGCTTGGCGTTCGGGGTTCTGCGATTTCGGAATCACGACGATGCCCTGATCCACGATCCACTTCAACGCCACCTGGTGCGCGCTGACCTCGTGTTTTGCAGCAATCTTGTGCAAGACGATCTGGTCCAGCAGCTTCTCTCGCAGCCCAAGCGGACCCCACGCTTCGGTGACGATGCCGTGCTCGTCATGAAACTGAACGCTTTCGGTGCGAGCGAGGGCGGCAGAGAGCTGGATCTGATTCATCGCGGGCCACACGCCCGTGGCGTCGTGAAGCTCGGTCAGTTGTTCCGGGCGGAAGTTGGACACTCCGATGTGGGCGATCGCACCTTCCTCCCTGAGCTGGATCAGCGTTTCCCACGTCTCGAGCGTGAGCCCACGCGACGGGTTCGGCCAGTGGATGAGCACGATGTCCAACTGCTCGACCCCGAGGCGCCGACGCGACTCGTCGACGCCGGTCCGGGTGGCTGCACGTCCGTGGCTACCGCCCGCAACCTTCGTCGTCACCATCACCTTCTCCCTGGCCACGCCGCTTCGACGGATGCCCTCCCCGACGGCGGTCTCGTTGTTGTACTGCGCTGCGGTGTCGATCAGGCTGTAGCCCTGCTGCAGTGCGGCGGCAATCGCGTCGGCACCTGCGTTGCTCTGCAGCTTGTACGTGCCAAGACCAATGAGCGGAACGGGGGTGCCATCGGCGAAGTGAGTGGTGGGAATGGAAAGCGTCACGGGTCCTCCTCGAACGTTGTCGATGCGTTCGAGTCTATGTGCATGCTCGTGGCCGATCTAGGCTGCAGGCACTTCGCGCATGCGGGAGAGTTTGTTGGCAATCACCCAGATACATCCCGTAGCCACGAGTAGACCAGCGACGCCCAGTGCCGGCGCGACTCCAATCCAGGCTCCTAGGAGACCGCCGACGAGTGATCCGAGCGGCATGACGCCCCACTCGACGAACCGCATCGCGCCCAGCACCCGGCCACGAATTCTCTCCGGGGCTAGGGCTTGCCGCATGCCTGCTGCGAGCGCTTGGCTTGCCATCACGCCCCACCCTGTCAACGCGGCACCTACGTACACGAACAGGATGGGGGGAGTGAACCAATGCCCGCAGGCCATCACGGCGAGTCCGGCGCCACCCACCACGGGGCCGACGCTCAGCAACCTGCCCGCCCCGATAGCCTTCGCAACCCAGTTCGCGGTGAGTGCCCCGGTGGCGCCGCACAGTGCGATGGTGAGGAACACGAGGCCAATGGCGATGGCATCCAGCCCCATGCTGCGATCGAATAAGACGAACATCACTGGAAAGCCGGCATTCATGCCGAGGGATACCGCCGCGCCCGCGCCCACCAACCCAAGAAGGTTCGGATCTCGCACGACGGTGCCTACGCCCACACGAACGTCGCTCCAGACCGTCGCGTCCGTATCGACGTGCTCAACGCGCTCCGGCTTCGTCACCGCGTCGGTGCGGCGTATGCACAGGGCAGAGAGCAGGTAGGAGATGGCGTCGACGAGCATGGCGATGGGGGCGCCAACCGTTTTGATGAACACCCCGACGAGCCCCGGCCCCATGAGTGATGCCACGCCCGTCGTCGTCTGCAACGCCCCGTTCGCCTGCACGAGGTCTCCACCTTCGACGAGCTCGGGGAGTTGGGCCTGACAAGCGACGTCGAACACGAGGTTGCCGATACCGACGACGAATGCCACTACGCAGAGCTGGCCGATGCTCAGGTTTCCAAGGAGGAAAACGACGGGAATCGTGGCGACAGCGATGGTGCGGAGAAGGTCGGCGCCGATCATGAGCGGTCGGCGCCGATGACGGTCGACGAGCGAGCCGACGAAGAGCCCGAACAGGAGGTATGGGAGGTTGTCGAGCGCTGCGAGAATGCCCATCATCATGGGGTCGGCGTGCAACAAGGTCACTGCGATGAGTGGCAGCGCCATGAACGTAACCTGCGAACCAACGGCAGAGATCGCCTGCCCAGTGAGGAGCCAACGAAATGCAATGGAGCCAGGCTTAGATTTGGTATGAACCATCTGCGTACCTTACGGTGTAAGTCTTGATGTCCAGGTTAGTCCATGCGTGCACGCTCGGCGATGGGAGGGTCAGTGTCAGCAATCACGCGCGACGCGATCGTCGATGCGGCGATTGCCATCGCAGATGAAGACGGGTTGGAGTGCATCTCGATGCGCGCAGTAGCTCGTCGTTTGGGTATTCAGGCCATGTCTTTGTATCACCACGTCCGCGACAAGACTGAGATGCTCGACGCCGTCCACGAGCGCATCTTCCTGGAGACTGATCTCGCGGTTCGTTCCCAGGAATGGGCAGAGGTTTTTCGAGACGCTGGCCGTGCGTATCGAGCCATGGCTCTTCGCCACCCGAGCCTGTTCGTCCTGATCGCGACTCGACCGCTCGCCACGCCGTCGGAGTTAGCGCATGTCGCTCCGATGCTGAAGGTGCTCGACGATGCTGGCCTGAGTGCGCACCAGCAACTCTTCTTCGTGCAGGCGTTCTTCTGCGCGCTGAACGGTTTTCTGTTGGCCGAAGTCTCGAGCATTCCCGGGCACCCTGAGGTAGAGAATTCGCGCCTAGCAACACCGACGGACGCAGCCCCGTCGATGCTGCGACTCGCCGCGCAAATCGATGCGTCGGGGCAATCGCAGGAGTACCTCTCCGAGCACTTCGAAAAGTTCATGGACGTGCTGCTGGCCGGATTGGATGAGCGCGTGGCTTGAGGCCTGGGCGAGCAGGGTGGGTTCAGCGACGCCCCCACTCCCACTGCGGCTTCGATAACAGGCCCTGCCCGTCTACTCGCGTCTCGCCCATGTCTTTCACGAGGTGTTCAGTTCGAGTCTATGTCGTCTGACGCAAGCCGACCTGCCCGTACTAGGAGGTTAGGTGGCAGATCGGCGCCCATGATTGGGCGGCGATCTGCCACCTAAGGTCGGGGAAGGCGTGCGTTGCGCGTGTCAGAGGGGTTCGGCTCTCACCGCTCGTCGCCGAGGCTCCCTGTCACGTAGTGCTGGACCGCGGGGCCTATCAGCGCCACCACCTGGTCGGCTGTGAGGCTGGCGAGTGGCTGAACGCGCAGCACGTGCCGTGCGAACAACAGCCCGGACATCTGCGTGGCAACCAGCGACGCCCTCAGCATCCCGTCTTCATCGTTAGGGAGCCGCTCGGCCAATCGCCCCAGGAGCGCCTTCGTCGCGAGCTGGCGGACGAGCTGGGAATCGTCGGCGAACGCGCGCCGCATCACAGCAATCACTACCTTGCCGGCCTCAGATGCCCACAGCCGCTCAGCGGTGCGAACAATCGTCGCACCCAGTTCGGCTAGATCGCCGCCAAACATCTCTGCTGCGATTGCATCGACGCCGATGGACCGCTCGAGCATCGCTTCAAACAGCCCTTCCTTGGAGCCGAAGTAATGGCTGATGAGGGACGGGTCCACTTCGGCTTCCTTGGCGATCGCGCGCATGCTCACGGCATCGAACGGCTTCTGTGCGAACAGCCTGGAGGCAGTGTCCAAGATTCTGCGACGGGTTTGCTCCCCCTTCGTGAGGGCCGTCATTTGGTCTGCCTCGGCATGGAACGTGCCGCCAGGAACAGTGCCAACACCACGGCGACGATGAGCCCGCCGATGCGCCACCACATGCTGGCGCTGAGTTCGGCGTTGGTGAGTATGTCGCGCACCACATCGACGGCCCAGGTCATGGGAAGGAACGTCGCGACGGCCTCGAGCGCGTCGGGCATGTGTTCGGTGGGCACGAGCAGACCACACAGGAAGATCTGTGGGCCGACGAACGCCGGCATGAACTGCACGGCCTGGAACTCCGTCGTTGCAAATGCGCTCGCGAGCAGACCAAACGCGACGCCGATCAGGGCATCGAGCACAGCGATGACGAAGAGCATGACCCACGGGCCTTCGAGCTCCACTCCGAATGGCCCGAGGACCAGCCAGCCGAGGATGGCCGCTTGCACGAGGGCGAGGATGCCGAACACCGCCCCATAGGATGCGACGAGGTTCCAGCGCGACAGTGGTGTGGTGAGGATGCGCTCGAGTGTGCCCGACGTGCGCTCGCGCAGCATAGCGACGCTGGTCACGATGAACATGAGGACCATCGGGAGTACGGCCAACATGATGGGACCGACACTGTCGAACACGGGCTTCTGCCCAGGGAGCACAGGAGCGTCGTGGAACACGAAGTAGAGCAGCACGAGCAACAGTGGCGGAACCACGAGGATGAGGGCGACAGTGCGCGGATCGCCGCGCAGCTGGGCGGCAATGCGGGCCATCGTCGTGAGCGGGTGGCTGCGCCTGCGCGAGGAAGGTGTTTTGCGAGATACATCTTCTGGAACCATGTGACGAGGGACGGCGGTCATACCTGCTCCTTGACGCTGGAGTGTTTGACGAGGCTGAGGAATGCGTCTTCCGGATTCGTGGTGGCGGTGCGCCGTTGAATCTCAGCCATCGGTTCGTGGGCGAGGAACTTGCCGTCGCGCATGAGCAGTACGGAATCGCAGCGCGCGGCTTCGTCCATCACGTGGCTGGAGATCAGCAACGTTGTGTCGCAAGCGGCCAACGAGCGAAAGGTATCCCAGAGCTCCTCGCGGGTGAGGGGGTCGAGGCCGACGGTGGGCTCGTCGAGGATGAGCACCTCAGGGCGGCCCACGAGGGCACATGCGAGTGAAGCCCGCCCGGCCTGGCCGCCGGAGAGCTGATCCACGCGCCGATCCGCGTAGTCCGAGAGCTCGACGCGCTCGATGGCCATGTCGATATCTTCGCGGTTAGCTCCGACCAGCTGGCCGAAGTGCCGCACATTCGCGCGCACCGAGATATCGGTGTAAATACTCACCGACTGGCTGGTGTAGCCCACGCGATGCCGCAGCGCTTTCGCGCCGGCGGGGAGGCCCAGTACTCGCAGCGAGCCTGACGTGATGTGTTGGACGCCGACGATAGAGCGCATCAGTGTGGTTTTCCCACAGCCTGAAGGGCCAAGCAAACCGATGATTGATCCTCGAGGAATGCTGCAAGAAATGCCGTGGAGTATTTCCACCTTGCCTCGTCGGATACGGAGGTCGTGCACCTCCACCGCGGTTTCAACACTCGTTGAATTCATCATGTGTTGAACTGTAGCACCGTGATGTGGGGTGCGGCGAAACAGGCGCACGAACCCACGCTCTTCGGAGCGACCAGGCGTCAGCGGCGTCCCCATTCCCACTGCGGCTTCGAGAGCAGGCCCTGCCCCTCTACCTGCGTCTCGCCCAGGTCTTTCGTGAGGCGGATGTGTTCGGTGTCAGGGCCTTGCTCGAGCGCGGCTGCTAGTTCGTCGTTATGGGTGACGACGATGATCTGCGTGCTCTGCGCGGCGCTCACGATGAGGCGCGCGAGCGGCTCGATGAGGGAGCGATGCAGGCTGTGTTCCGGTTCGTTCAGCGCGATGAGTGCTGGTGGGCGAGGCGCGTGGAGCGCAGCGATGAGCATGAGGTAGCGCAAGGTGCCGTCGGAGAGCTCCGCTGTCCGCAGCGGGCGCAACATGCCGGGCTGCGTGAGGGCGACGTCGAACAAGGCGCCGTCCGTGTGGATGTGCAGCTCGGACCCGGGGAAGGCGTCGTCGATGAGTGCCCCGACGGGCGCGCTCTCGGCTTCGATGATGGTCTGCAGCGTGGCGGCGAGGTTGCCGCCGTCATCCGACAGCCGCATGGACCGGGTGCCCACGTTCGGACGTCTCGCTGGCGCGTCGGGGTCAGTGCGCAGCCAGTCGTGGAAGCGCCAGGTGGCAAGCTCGTCGCGGATTTCCCTCACGCCATCTACTGCGCCCATGTCCAGCAACGATTCGTGGGGCTCGAGTGCGCCCACGGGACGCCAAGTCTCGTCTCGGGCCTCGGCGGTGCCGCGCTTTCGTCTGGCCAACAGCGTGTTGCTACGCAGGATCGGGCCAAGCCAGACGGCCTCTCGTTTGATCTCTGGATCGAGGTTGAACTTGGTGTGGTTGCTTTGCTGTGGCAGGCCAAGGTCGATGAGATAGCTCGTCGCTTGGCTGCCCACCCCGATGCGGAGGCTCACCGGCCCGGAGCGCACTGTGCCCGCCACACGCCCGGTGCGCCTGGCGCCGCTGAGGTGCTCTGGGCCGGCCCAGAGCACCGACGGGAGCCCGCCTTCTGTCGCGAGCGCCCCAACCACCTCGCCGCGCCCACAGGCTGCGAGCAGGCGAAGGGCCTTGTAGAGGTTCGATTTGCCCGCCCCATTGCCGCCGGTTACTACGGTGACGCGGCCAAGCGGCACTACGACGTCGCGCAGCGATCGGTACCCGGAGACAGCCAGTGTGGTGTACATGTGCCCAAGGGTAGGCGCCGGGTCTGACACGTTTCGGCGTCGCCCATTCGGCGGGGCTCAGATAGATCAAGTTCGTGGCGCGTCTACCCACCACGAACTTGATCTATCTTTGGGATCAGCGGAAGGAGCGGGCGTGAAGGTATCGAAACTGCTGCGGGGCCTGGGATTCGTCGGGCGCGTTGCTGCTGGCGCTGCCGCGCAAGGCGCCCAGAGCGTCGCCCTGACCGGGCTGGAGGACGCCCTCGCCGAGCAGCTCGGCAGGGTCGACGGCGTCGCTGCGGTCAGCATCGACAGGCCCGTCACTTCCGGTGGACTCGCACGTACCTATCGCGCCCGGTTGACGCTGATAGCGGGGCTCGATGCCGCAGGCGTGAGTAGCACCGTCGAGCGGTGTCAGGCGATCTTCGACGAGGGCCGCGCACGCAGCGTGCTGGACCCACGGCTGGAAGTCACGGTGCCCGTCGACGATGCCACGGTGCTGCTCACCACATCCCGGTGGAAGCACGCATGGAATGGCCCGGTCGACGACACCGCGCTGCAAGCGCTGCTCGACGAGGCACGCGTGGGAGGGGGGACCGCCGAGGCTAGCGACGGTGACGTGCGGCTTCGCTTCACCGCTTCACTTGAGGCTGTCGCTCCGCTGCTCCTCGGTGCCCGGCCCAGCGGCGTCGGCTCTTGGCTGCGCTCTTGGGAAAGCGACGGCGCCAGCGTCGATGTGCGCTCCGCAGCCGCCCCAACGCCCCTGCGCTCCACCCTGTTCCAAGCGCTCGTAGCTGCCGGGGTGCAACGAATGCACATAGCGCCCGAGAATCGCAGATCCGCACTTCGTCCCCCCGGTGACGTGGGGGACCAGCAGGCCGCTCGATGGCTCGCCACGTGGCGAACCGCCATCACGGACGACGCGCAGTGGCGCGTCAGCGTTGAAACTATCGGTGCGTGGCGCGTCACGAACGACGAGGTGGTGGCCTTGACGGAGCCCCACACGTCGGAGGAATGGCGCGCTCGCAGCGCTCGGATCGCTGCCTTGCTGGACGACGAATAGCGTCTACTCGGCGGCCTCCAGCCAGGCTTCCTCGATGGCATCCCGTCTGCTCTCAACGTTGTGTAGCTCTGCGCTAAGAGCAGCGAGGCGTTCGTAGTCCGTGGCCGCTGCAGCCATCTGTTCGTGCAGTTTGGCGATTTCGCGTTCCACCTTGTCGAGTTGGCCTTCGAGCTTGGCCAACTCCTTCTTGCGCGCACGCTCCTGGGCGGCGTCGGAGGGCTGTTTCTCTTTCGCGGGCTGGGATGGATCGTCCGCCGCGCTCACGGCCGCGCGCCGGCGTGCGAGGTACTCGTCGACGCCGCCGGGCAGCAGCCCACAGGTGCCGTCGCCCAGCAGCGCGTAGGTCACGTCGGTGACGCGCTCCAGGAAGTAGCGGTCGTGGGAGACGACGATGAGCGTGCCCGGCCACGTGTCGAGGTAGTCCTCGACGACGGTGAGCGTGTCGATGTCGAGGTCGTTCGTCGGCTCGTCCAAAATGAGCACATTCGGCTCGGTGAGTAGCAGGCGCAAGAACTGCAGCCGCCGCCGCTCGCCGCCGGACAGATCTCCAATGCGGGCGACGAGCTTGTCGCCGGTGAACCCGAACTCCTCCAACAGGTTCGATGCGCTGGCCTCGCGCCCGGTGGCGAGCTTGGTCTCCTGCTTCAGCCGCTGCACGGATTGCAGCACGCGATCGTCGTCGTCCAGCTCCGCAACAGCCTGCGACAGGTAGGCCAAACGGATGGTCTGGCCGCGCTTGATCTTGCCCTGGCTAGGGGAGCGGTAGCCTGCCAGCAGGTCGAGCAGCGACGTTTTCCCCGCCCCGTTCACGCCCACGAGGCCGATGCGCTCGCCAGGGCCGATCGACCAATCGAGGCCCTGCAGCAGACGCTTGCCGCCGACCTCGTAGCCCACGTTGATGAGGTCGAACACATCTTTGCCCAGGCGTGCGGTCGCGAACCGCTCCAGCTGCAGCTTGTCGCGCGGCTCCGGCTCGCCTTTGATGAGCTCGTTGGCGGCTTCGATGCGGAACTTCGGTTTCGACGTGCGCGCCGGCGCCCCGCGTCTGAGCCAGGCCAGCTCCTTGCGGGCCAGATTCTTCCGACGAGCCTCGTTCGCCGCCGCTTGACGTTGGCGCTCCACGCGCGCCAGAACGTAGGCCGCGTAGCCGCCGTCGTAGGCATCGACCACCGCGTCGTGGACTTCCCAGATCCGGGTGCACACGGCGTCGAGGAACCAGCGGTCGTGGCTCACGACGAGCATCGCCAGGCCTGCGCGGGTGCGTTCGGCAAGGTGCCCCGCGAGGAACGAGATGGCCTCGACGTCGAGATGGTTCGTCGGTTCGTCGAGCACGAGTAGATCGTGGGGGCCGAGGAGCACGGAGACCAGCCCCACGCGTCGGCGCTCGCCGCCCGAGAGTTCGCCCAGCGGGCGGTCGAGATCAATACCCGGCAACAGTGCCTCGACGACGGCGCGCTGCTCCGCATGGCGGGCGAACACGTGGTCGGGCTGGCCGCCGAGGGCGACGTCGCGGATCGTGTCGGTGTCGTCGCCAATGTGCTGCTGGCCCAGCGTGCCGATGGATGCGGAATTGGACACGGTCACCCGCCCCGCGTCGGGTGTGAGCGAGCCGGTGAGGATGCGCAGCAGCGTGGATTTGCCGTCGCCGTTTCGCCCGACGACGCCCACCACGTCGCCGGCTCCCAGGCCGAGGGAGACGTCGTCGAGGAGAATCCTGGTGCCGAAGCCGTGCGTGATGCCTTCGGCGTTGACGATGTTGGCCACGTCAGTGGCCGCGCATGGCCTTGCGGGCGCCCTTCATGTTCATGGGCCCCTTCGGGATCGGCATCTTCGGACGCATCGCGTCGAGCGACTTCAGGCGCTGGCGTGCCTCCTGAATCTGCGAATCCGTGAGCTGCTTCGGGAGCTTCTTGATGTGTTCCGTGAGCTTGGAAAGCGGCACCTGACCAGCCCCGTTGCCCATCTGGATCACCTGCGCCTGCACGCCGTAGAGGATCTGGTCGTGCTTCTTTTTCTCGCTGGCAAGCATCTGCTTGAGGCGCCCGGGCTCGCCGTCGCCAATCAGGATGAGGCCACCCGGGCCAATTGTGCGGTGCACGACGTCGAGGTGCCGGTTGGCACTGACCCCCGGGGTGGAGAACCACTTCTTCTCCGGCAGCATGGACAGCGCGACCTCGGCGGATCCGGCTTGCCCCTCATAGCGGCTGATGGTGGCTTTTCGCGCGCGACGAGTGAGCACGATCGTCGTGCACATGAGGCCGGTCATGACGGCCAGCAATCCCCACAAGACGATACCGAGCCATCCGTTCGAGAGCCAGATGGCGAGCCCCAAGATGATCGCGAACGGAATCAGAAAAGCGATCGCGAGGTAGAGCGGCAGCTTCGGGTCTTGTTCCTTTGTGACCCGGTAGACCTCTTTGAGCTGCTTGACCATACCCCAGTCTCTGGGGTTGGAGGAGTTCTTCTTTGCGAGCTTCCTCGCCTTGGCCTCTTCCTTCTGCTTGGCCGCTAGCGCCTTCGCGCGTTCACTTTTCGCCATGGTGCCTTTCCGGGCTCACTTCTTCCGAGCTTCCATCGCGGTTCGATACAGCCGACCCGCGCGATACGACGACCGGACCAGCGGCCCGGACAGCACACCAGCGTATCCGATCTCCTTGGCCTCCTCCGCCAGCTCATCGAACTCCTGCGGCGTCACCCAACGGGCGATGGGAAGCAGCGTCGGTCCGGGGCGCAGGTACTGCGTGATGGTGATGAGCTCGGTGCCCGCGTCGTACAGATCCTGGAGCGCCTGCGAGATCTCCTCGCGCGTCTCGCCCATACCGAGAATCAGGTTCGACTTAGTGACCAGCCCGTCGTCGCGCGACCAACGGAGCACGTCGAGCGAGCGTTCGTAGCGAAAGCCCGGGCGGATGCGTTTGAAGATGCGCGGCACGGTCTCGACGTTGTGCGCGAACACCTCGGGCCTCGCGTCGAAGACCTGCTGCACCAGTTCGCGCTTGCCGGAGAAGTCGGGGGCGAGCATCTCGACGCCGACGCCAGGATTCGCTTCATGAATCTGACGGATAGTCTCGGCGTAGAGCCACGCTCCCTCGTCCTCGAGATCGTCTCGGCACACGCCGGTGACGGTTGCGTAGCGCAGCCCCATCTTCTTGACCGATGCGGCGACGCGCAGCGGCTCTGCCGGGTCGTATCCCTCGGGCTTGGCTGAGGTGATTTGGCAGAAGTCGCAGCGACGGGTGCACTGGTCGCCGCCGATCAGGAACGTGGATTCCCGATCCTCCCAGCACTCATAGATGTTGGGGCAGCCGGCCTCCTGGCAGACGGTGTGGAGGTCGCCAGACTTCACGATGTGTTGCAGATCGCTGTAATTAGGCCCCATCTTTGCTTTCGTGCGGATCCACTCGGGCTTGCGTTCGATGGGGGTCTGGGCGTTCTTGGCCTCGACTCGTAGGAGCTTGCGGCCATCAGGCTTCACGGCAGTCACAGTTGTAACCCTACTCAATCAGTTAGCGAAGGAAAGTGAGGTGGCGAGGTGGGGGCGGATGTCCTTGGCGACCCGCTGCACCGTCCAGTCGCCGGGGGCTTCTTCCTCGATGGAAGTCACGTCGGCGTCGTTGATGCCGCAGGGGATGATGTTGCCGAATCTCTCGGCGCTGGAACGCACGTTCAGCGCGAACCCATGCAGCGTCGTGCGCTTGCTGACCCTCACCCCGATGGCGCAGATCTTGCGTTCGAGTCGGGTGGGTGTTGCGGGGAGCCAGACGCCCGTTCGCCCTTGCACGCGGCCCGCATGAATGTCGTACGTGGCGAGCAGGTTGATGATGGCTTCTTCAAGCTTGCGGACGTGATCCACCACGCCCATCCCTTCGGCGAGGTGGACGATGGGGTAGCCGACGAGCTGGCCCGGGCCGTGGTAGGTGATGAGGCCGCCGCGGTCGGTGTCGACGACAGGGGTTCCGTCGCGTGGCTTCATTTCGTCGGTGGTGCGGCGCCCGGCGGTGTACACAGGCGGGTGTTCGACGAGGAGCACGTGTCCCGCGCGCTCGCCAGCGGCCACCTCGTCGTGGATGGCGCGCTGGTATTCCCAAGTCTCCATGTAATCGGCGTCGGCGCTGCCTAGGCCGAGCTCCTCGAAAGTTAGCATTTGCTCATCCTACGCTCGCCGGAGTTGAAAGCCAGTCCGCAATAATGATAATGATTCTCATAGGATTATGAGATTGGAAGTGACACATGCATCTACGTAGCAGCGCGTCAACCAGTGTGCGCGTCGCGGCGATCGGATTGATCGCTGCGCTCATGGCCGTTCTCGCGCCGACGATGGCGCGCGCCGACGAGGGACCGCTCATCCTTGAGCAGGGCCACGTCGATGCGTTTAACGTGTCGGTTGACGGTGACAAACTGCAGCTGAACCTCAAAGAAGATGTGACGGGCAATCACATGCAACACAGCCCCGGTGACGTCGAGCTGCATGTGAAGTCGGCCGCACTGCAAGACATCCCCGACGGGGTTCCGGGCGCACCGAAGGCGTACTGGCTGCCGATGACGCAGAACCAAAACCTCCTTTGGCCTGGGTGGGACACGCTGGGAGTACAAGACACCGGCTTCGACGGTGCCGTGGAGCTCGTGTTCGAGGACGTCCAAGGCCCCGGATCTGTGCACCTGTTTAGTAACGGCTCGTTCGGCGGCGTTGAGCCGCTGTTGGAAGGCGGCACGCTGGATCTGAAGAGCGGCGCTGTCCGCAAGCAAGAATTCCCCGCCCATACGCACGCGCACTGGATCTTCACGAAGCCCGGTGTGTACACGATGAAGGTGAAAGCAGTTGGCGCCAAGGGCGGCAAGAAGGTGGAGTCCGCCTCGCAGCAGTACGTGTTCACCGTCGGTGACGAGTTCCGCGGCAAGGGTTACGGCGACGCTGCGCCGGAGCCTGAGCCGACGCCGGAGCCCAGCCCCAAGCCGACGCCTGCACCCACGCCGAAGCCTAGTCCTAAGCCGACGGTGAAGCCGACGCCTGCACCCACGCCGAAGCCTAGTCCTAAGCCGACGGTGAAGCCGACGCCTGCACCCACGCCGAAGCCCAGCCCCAAGCCGACGGTGAAGCCGACGCCTGCACCCACGCCGAAGCCCAGCCCCAAGCCGACGGTGAAGCCGACGCCTGCACCCACGCCCAGCCAAAAGCCTCAGCAGATGCTGGTGGTCGATCGGGGCCACGTCGACGTGTTCAACGTCGCAGCCAAGGCGGGCAAACTCACCTTGAACCTCAAGGAAGACATCACAGGCTCGCATGTGCACCGCGATCCGTCGAAGGTTGAATTGCATGTGAAATCCGCAGCCTGGAACGAGAACATCCCCGAGGGGTGGCCCGGCGGGCCGAAGGGCTATGCGCTTTCCATGACGCAGGACCCGAATCTGGTGTGGCCCGGCTGGGACACGCTCGAAACCCAGGGTGGTGGTGTCGAACCGAAGGTGACGTTGCGTTTCCAGAATGTGCAGGGCCCGGGCCCGGTGCACCTGTACGGCCAGACCTCATTCGGTGGCCCGTCGGCGCTGCTCGCGAACAATCAGTTTCAGCTGGTGAAGGGCGCAGCCCTGCCTGTCGATACCCCTGCGCATGTGCACGCCAACTGGATTTTCGCGAAACCCGGCGTGTACAAGTTCACGGTGGTTGCTGAAGGCACCGCCGGCGGCAAGACTGTCACCAGCGCCCCCGCCACCTACACCTTCACAGTCGGCGACGAGTTCCGCGGTAAAGGTGCGGGCGACGCGACGGGTGGTGGCGACCACGCCGGAGCTTCGACGGGGGGCACCACCGACGGCACGCATCCGTCTGGTGACGCCGGCGACTCCGCCACCTCCGGGAATGACGATACGGACTCATCGCAGTCGTCTTCTGAGGCAACTTCGGGCTCCGGCGCTGCCGCATCCGCGCCCAAGCTAGGGGAGTGCAAGAAGCACACGAAGGTTCGTCCGGCGACGCCCGCTGAGATTGCGGCTGCCAAGGCGCCCAAGTCATCGGCTTCGCAAGGCGGTCGCTCCGGTGGCTCCGTCACGATTCCTGCGAATACGCACGTTCACCCGAACTGGGTGTTCTCCGCACCCGGTGATTACGCGCTCACCATCAAGCTGTCCGCTAAGGCGAAGAGTGGCGAACAGCTTTCCACCACGTCGACGCTGCGCTTCAAGGTGGGCTCTGGTGGCCAAGGCGCCACGAGCGGACACTTCGACTTCGGCCCGAAGATCGAGGGCGGCAAGCTCGTTGCTGCGCTGAAGGATGACCGCAAGTCGCCGGCGACGTGGGTGAGCCCTTCCTCCCAGACGTTCGTCGTCGGAGATGCTGCGAAGGCGACGGCACCCGCCGGCATCGAATTCGTTGCCGACAAGGGAAGCCCCGTCTGGATGATCGCCTCTGCGCAGGTGGCCGGGGTTCCGTGGCTGGGTGCGAACACCATGCACGAGTCCCTGCTCGCCGGCAGCACCGGCGAAGTACGGTTCTCGCTCCTTGACGCCACCGGTCCCGGAAAGGTGGGCGTATTCACCTCAGGCAACTTTGGCAAGGTGGTGGATCAGCTGTGGTTCACCAAGTCGGGCGCTAGCGCACCGAAATCCATGTCTGCTGGCAAGCTTGCTTCCTCCCAAGCTGAGGCCGGCGACGGCGGTGTGTTCATGAAGGATGGCAAGGCCATGATGAACGAGGTCACCTGGACCTACGCCAACGGCCAACCATGCGACCCAGGCACCGGCATGCCAAAGTCGGGCGCTGACTATGTGGAGGCACTTCCCCAAGCCTCCCCGGCTCCGTCGATCCCCGCCGGAAGCACGGCGTCGACGGCGGCAGTCGCGCTCATCCTCCTCATCGGCGTGGCCGCGATGCGTGCGCGCAGAGTCCGCCGGTGAAGAAGTGGGTGAAGGCGGCGGCGATCGGCATTGCGCTGATCGTCGCCGTCGTCGCGCCCGGCAGAACCCCATCCGCGGCGACGGACGGGCGTCTGACCGTCGTCACTACGACGAGTATCCTCGCGGACCTCACGAAGCGGGTGGCAGGCGACGCGGCACAAGTGGTCGGCCTCGTGCCACCCGGCGCTGATCCACATACCTATGAACCCAGCCTGCGCGACGTCCGCAGCATCGTGAACGCGAAACTGGCGTTCTCGAACTACCTGATGCTGGAGGAGCAGTCGCTTATTCGTTCCATCGACGCGAATCTGCCGAAGAATGCGAAGCACATCGCACTCGCGGAGGAAGCCAGCGGCTACTCCGCGGAAATCATCCCATTGGTGGAAAATCACTCGCTGGACACAGTCTGGCTGGGGCTTCGCGTGCATGGCACGAAACCAGGGGCTACGAGATCGTCGGCTGTGGAGATGGCGCTCGTACAAGCCGACGGCCCGGGTGGCGCGCATGGTTTCGTCACTGGCACGTTCGGCCAGCCGCAGAGTGTGTTCAACAGCGCCGACGGTCTCGACGCAGCCACGGGATTCGACGGCGACCGCACCACGCTACCGATGGACGCGCATACCCACATGAGCTGGGCGTTCACGAAGCCGGGCATCTATCACCTCACCTTTCGGGCACAGTATTTGAGCGATCCGAGCGCCCGTCCCGTCGATGAAATCAAGGGAACTCTGACGCTCGCCGTGGGTGTAGACCCGACGTCGACGGGCAAGAAGACGGTGCTCTCAGAAGGCCACGCAGACATCACCGCAGACCTCACCTCGGGCAAGCTGCAAATGTTCACTGACAAGGAATCCGACGGTGCCGGTGCGCCACCCGGCATGGGCGCGGTGCCCATCGACGACGTCGTAATTTCTGTTCCTCCGAAGGCGCTCATGCCTGTGCCCGGCGACCCGTCGTACCGCTTCATCGCGCGCCCGGGGCAGGATGTGTATCAGCTGCCGCAGGCGGTGCTGGGCAGGCATGTGCACGGTGAAATTGACCCCCACCTGTGGCAAGACGTGCGAAACGCGCAGGCGTACGTGCAGGTCATCAGAGACAAGCTCATCGAGGCTGACCCTGCAAACGCCCAGACCTATCGCAAGAACGCAGCCGACGAGCTCGCCGCACTCGACGACGTACACGACTACGTGCAGCGCTCCGTCCAATCCATACCGAAGGGCAACCGGCATCTGGTCACCACCCACGACGCCTATGGCTATCTGGCGCACCGCTACGGGCTCGACATCGCCGCGGTGGTGGCCCCGTCGCCGGTGCAGGAACCGTCACTCACCGACCGGCGTCGCCTCACCCAAACCCTGACCGACCTGGGTGTGCCCGCGGTCTTCTTGGAACCGAACGCCAGTCAGCAATCAGGCGCGCTCCTCGAAGCCGCGAAGCACACCAACACGAAAGTGTGCAGGATCTGGGGCGATGCATTCAGTAAGCACGTGCACAGTTACGCAGACATGATGCGGGCCAACGCGGACTCGTTGGCCCGTTGCTTGGGCGGCAAGCCGCTCGGCGATCACGACTTGAAGGACAACCAATGAGACGCATGTTCGTAGCCGCTGCGGCGGCTTTCCTCGCTCTGCTGCCCACCATCGGGCTTGCTGACGAAACCACACCCTCGCCTGACATGGGTTCAGACGAACCCGGCTTGAAGCAGCGCGTCGAATCCGACGAGGCGATGGGCGAGGGCAAGGTAACCCTCGGCGAGGGGCATATCGATCTAGGCCCCAGGATCATCGACGGCAAGTGGACGTTCCTCGCCCGCGATGACACCGCGAAGCTCCAAGGCGGGAAAGCGCTGTGGCGAAACCCGGACGACGTCGTGTTCAAAGTGCACGACAAGGCGAAGCTCACCTTGCCCGAAGGCGACGAGTACGCGTTCACCGGCGCGAAGGCTGGCGACGAGGTGTGGGCTGTCCCACAAACCGAGACCCCAGGGGTGATTTGGCTGGGCTGGAACACGCAGGATCCAGACGTGGTGAACACCACCGACAGGGGAGTGACACTGCAGGTTCTGCAGGCCAAGCACATGGATGGCGACGGCGCCATGACGCTCTTCCTTCAGCCTGGTAACTTCGCGCCCCCACAGCTGCTCTTCGACGGTAAGCAGCAAGGCGACATCTGGGTGGACCTCAACACGCACACTCACGCCAACTGGGTATTCACCAAACCCGGCACCTATCTCGTGAAGGTAGCCCTGAACGCGAAGGGCACCGACAAGACCGAGCGTTCCGCAACGGCGACGCTGCGGTTCAGCGTCGGGGATCAGTCCGACGAGAAGGCAGCCTTCGAAGCAGCCTGGCCAGGGGAGGAGCCCGCCAGCGATAGCTCCGACGCCGCTACTCCCGACCAGTCGGCATCCCCGGCAGCCACGCCGTCGAAACAAGCCGATGGCGAGGACGCACACCCGAACGACGGCGCGGATGGAGCGAGCGACGGTTCGTCGTCGGTGCCCTGGATCGCCGGCGGTGTAGCGCTCGTGGTGGTCGTGGGTGCGGTCGTGGCTGTGGTGATGCGTCGGCAGAAGCGCATGACCGACGAGGTGTTTGACGATGCCAAGTGACCCTTCGACGCTGAGCATCCGCGACGTCGCTGTCTCGCTGGGCGGTCGCCCAGTGTTGAGCGATATCAATCTCGACGTCGCAGCTGGCGGTGTGCACGGCCTGCTTGGGCCCAACGGCGCGGGAAAAACGACGCTCTTCCGCGCCATCATGCGCCTGATCCCCACGACGTCGGGGGAGATCAGAACTCCGGGCGGGGTGGGCTACGTGCCGCAACGCCACGACGTGATGTGGGACTTTCCCATCACCGCGCAAGAGGTTGTAATGACCGGGCTAACAAGGGATATCGGCTTCCTGAGGTTGCCGCGTCGCAAGCACGTACAGGCAGTGGCGGATGCGCTGCACCGGGTGCGGATGACGGATTTGCGCTCGCGCCCGATCTCCGAAATGTCTGGCGGCCAACGGCAGCGCGTGATGATTGCCCGTGCGCTGGCGCGCCGTCCTGGCTTGCTGCTGCTCGACGAGCCGTTCACCGGGCTCGACATGCCCACTCAGGAGCTGCTCACAGGGCTGTTCACCGAGCTCGCCGCGGAGGGCACGACGTTGCTCATGTCGACGCACGACCTCACCCACGCGATCGTCGCGTGTGACCATCTCACGTTGCTGAATAAGACGGTGATCGCGACGGGGCACCCCGACGCCCTGCGCCAGCCAGACCTTTGGATGCGCACCTTCGAAGTCTCCGAGCACTCTCCGCTGCTGAAGCAGGTCGGCATGGTGCACCACGCCACAGGAACCCACCAGCACGCACATCCGGAATTGGAGGCTGAGGCATGCTGACCCCACTGGATTTCCTCTCCGATCTCACCAACCCAATGCTCACCTTTCTGCCGAAGGCGCTGATCGTCTCCGTGCTGGCGGCGGTGGTGTGTGGCGTGGTTGGGTCGCACGTCGTGCTGCGGGGCATGACGTTCATCGGGGACGCCGTCGCTCACTCCGTGTTTCCCGGCATCGCGGTGGCGTTCGTCCTGCAGGGCTCGCTGGTCGTGGGTGGCATCGTCGCGGGCGTGGTTACTGCGGTGCTCATCGCGCTCTTCTCGCAGACGAAGCGCCTTCGGGAGGACTCCGTGATCGGCGTGTTCTTCGTAGCCGCGTTCGCGTTGGGCATCGTCGTCATCTCGCTCTCGCCCGGCTATGCTGGCTCGCTCACGTCGTTCCTGTTCGGTTCCATCACCGGCATCCCCGACGAGGCCGTCTGGTTCTCGCTCGCGATGACCATCGGCGTGCTGGGCGTCGCGCTGGCACTGCATAAGGAGCTGGTGGCAGTCAGCCTGGATCGCGAATACGCCCGCTCGATGGGCATGCCGGTGCTGGCGCTCGACATCGCGCTCTACGTGTTGGTGACGCTCGCCGTCGTGATGAGCATTCAGACCATCGGCAACGTGCTGGTCCTGGCGCTGCTGGTCACGCCCGCGGCCTCGGCGAGGATGCTCACCGACCGCCTCGTTCCCATGATGCTCACCGCAGCCGGCATCGGAGCGGTGAGTGCCTTCCTAGGGCTGTACCTCTCCTGGGCACTCGACGTCCCAACCGGCGGCACCATTGTGTTGGTGTGCACCGCGATCTTCCTGCTGGCATGGGCGTTTGGCCCGAGGCACGGCCTGCTCGCGCGGGTGCGCCCCGTCGCGAAGGCTGCCTGAATGCAGCCAGGTGCTCAGCGTCCGACGATGAACCCGAACTCGGCGTTGCGCGGCCACAGCTGGTAGCGAGGCAGCACGTCGGGGCCGCAGGAACGGCTGCCCAAGCCGTGCTGGAACGCGTCGAGGTACAGGTGCACGCCGCGGCTGGGCGGCAGCTCGTGCGGATGCTGCGCGGCCGTCAGTTCGTGCGCGTCGTGGCGCAGCAGCGAGAACCCGGGTAGGTCGGGGCCGAAGGTCTCGAAGCGCAGCGGGTGGCTGGCGCCGTCGATGGTGAGCCGACGAAGCGCCTCGCGGTGGCCGGTCTCCTGCGGCCGCGAGTAGGGGAAGGCAAGCTCGTCGATGGATGCGTCGTAGGTGCCGACGATGGCTGCCGCCCGCGAATCCGGGTAATTCTCACCAGGACCGCTGCCGAACCAGGACGCGCGCTCGAAGGCTTCGGGCAGCATCATGTGGTAGCCGATGCGCGGCCAGGTCACGTCCGTGCGCGGGCGGATAGGCGCGACGAGGATGTGGCAGCGAGCGCGGTCGTCGGCCACCGCCCAGCGGTAGGTGACTTCGGCGCCGTGCCTACCCTGGGCCGGGATGAGGCGCTCCACGACGACGAACTCGTCGCCCACCAGCTCTGCTCGGGTGGTGCGGCGAATGAGCCGGTCGAGGCCGTGCTCGCGCCAGCGTTCCGCCGACGAGGGAGCCGCTTGTCCCACGCCGCGGGTGGTGTGGTAATCGCCCACCTCGTAGGAATTGAAGTCTCCCAGCGAGTCGTTATCCGTCGGCGGCCGCCACAGCTCCACCACGGCATCTTCGACGGCGTGGTCACCGAGGGCTAGCAGCCGCCCGGTGCGCGCATCGAGGGTTGCTGGGCCCACCTGCACGTCGGCGGCGATGAGCGGGGCAGCCGTCGGGCGCGGGGCGCGCGGGGTGCGGGTGCTATCCAGGCGTCGTTGCGCCACGAACACAGGGTGCCCAGCCGGCGCCCAGGGGCGTTCGTCGCGCTCCTCGACGCAGACGGTGAGGAACGACTGCGGCTGGGTGCGGGCCTCGTCGGGGAGCTCCGGCAGCGGGAAGGTGGCGCTGGTGTTGGCGGCGACTTCGAAGCCGTCGATGACGCCCTCGGAGCGCAGCTCGCCGTCCACTTCGAAGCGCCAGCGGGCGGTCAGGTGCTCGGTGCCGACGGCGTGGTAGCGGTTGTGCACGGTGAGCTCGTCGCCGATCTGGACCACGACGGGGGAGAAGTGCTGCTTCACCTCGGCCATCGCGGGCGACGGGGTGCCGTCGGCATGCACCAGGCCGTCCATGACGAAGTTGCTGTCGTGGACTACTTCGCCGAAGTCGCCGCCGTAGGCGTAGAACGGGGTGCCGTCGGGGGTGTGCGTGGCGAGCCCGTGGTCGCGCCACTCCCAGACGAAGCCGCCGTGCCAGCCAGGGAGCGTTTCGAACGCCTCGACGTATTCCTCGAGGCTGCCCGGTCCGTTGCCCATGGCGTGCACGAACTCGCACAGCATCTTCGGCTTGTTGCGCAGGCTGGACTCGGGGATGTGGCGCTCGTGTTCGGTGGTGGTTTGCCCCTGCGACAAGGCCTCGAGCTCCGGGATGGGGCTGTACATGCGCGAGACGACGTCGGTGTAGGCGGACTCGTAGTCGCTCTCGTAGTGCACGGGGCGAGTGGGGTCGAGGCGGTGGGCGGCGTCGGCCATGGCGGCCAGGTTCGCGCCGCTGCCCGATTCATTGCCCAAGCTCCACGCGATGATCGACGGGTGGTTGCGGTCGCGGTGGATCATGCGTTCCATGCGCTGGATGAATGCGTCGCGCCAGGACGGGTCGTCGCTTGGGTTATCTTCCCAGTCGACGAGTCCGAAGGCGTGGGTTTCCAGGTCGCACTCGTCGATGACCCAGAATCCCAGCTCGTCGGCGAGGTCGAGGAGCCGGGGGTGCGGCGGGTAGTGGCTGGTGCGGATGGCGTTGATGTTGTGGCGTTTCATCAGCAGCATGCCCTCGCGGCAGTCTGCCTCGTCGAAGACGCGGCCCTTTTCGGGATGGAACTCGTGGCGGTTCACGCCCCGCAATCTGAGGGGCGTGCCGTTGACGAGCCACTGGTCACCGCGGATTTCGACGGTGCGGAACCCGACGCGTTCGGTGACGCTATCCGTCGCGTTGGAAAGTTCGACGGTGGTGAGGGCTGGGCGGTCGGGGCTCCAGGGGGTCACGTCGTCGATGGTGATGGGGTGGGCGTCGGCAGCCGAGTTCCAGGTGACGTCGACGTCGAGCTCTGGTGCCTGGATTCGCAGAGGGAAGGCCGCGTCGGGCACGTCGACGGTGAGCGTGCCGGCGCCGGTGGCGTGGTCGTAGGCGCCGTCTACCCGGTGGTCGGTGATGCATCCTTGAGGACGCGCAACGAGTGCCACCTGGCGGAAGATGCCGGGCAGCCACCACTGGTCTTGGTCTTCGACGTAGGTCTGCGCCGACCACTGCGCGACGCGCACGTGGACGGTGTTCGTGCCGGGGCGCACCACGTCGGTGATGTCGAGTTCGGAGGGCAGCCGCGAGCCGCGCAGCACGCCGACGTGCTTGCAGTTGACGGCGACGATGCCGAGCGATTCCACGCCGTCGAAGCGAAGCAGGATCTGCTGATGCTCGTCCCAGCCCTCCGGCAGTTCAAATGTGCGCCGGTGATCTCCGATGGGGTTCGCGTCGGGCGCGTACGGCGGGTCCAAGGGGATGGGGAGTTTGATGTTGGTGTACGCCGGCCGTCCGTATTTGCCGTCGCCTTCCAGTACCCAGTGGCATGGAAGGGTGAGCTCGTCCCAGGCGCTGTCGTCGTAGTCTGCGGCGTCGCAGTCAGCGGGCGCCTCCGCCACGCTCGGGGAGAGCAGGAAGCGCCAGGTGCCGTCGAGGGAGCAGATGTAGGGCTCGTCTCGTCGCCAGGCCCTAGGCGAAACTCCGTCGCCGGGGGCGGTGGACTCGAGTGCGCTGCGGGTGAGGCTGGTGAGGGTCATCAGATGCTTTCAGGCCGACGAAACGGGGGTCAATGCCCAGCCTACTTGCCCCTGCCTGTGTCCGTCACAGACCGCTCACCGGTCGTCGGTCAGAAGCGTCACGACGAAAAAAAACCGGCGGCCCGGGGAGAAATCCCTGGGCCGCCGGCCGTGACGGTGCTACTAGCTTACAGGCCGAACTCGGCTCCGAAGTCGCCCTCCTCCAGACGCGCCTTGATGGCGGAGAGGAAGCGGGCCGCGACGGCGCCGTCGATGATGCGGTGATCGTAGGTGAGCGACAGATACATCATGTCGCGCACCGCGATGGAATCGCCGCCGAACTCGTCGGTCACGACCACCGGGCGCTTCACGAGCGCGCCGGTGCCGAGGATGGCTACCTCGGGCTGGTTGATGATCGGCGTGTCGAAGAGGCTGCCAGCCGAACCATAGTTCGTGATGGTGAAGGTACCGCCGGCGAGTTCGTCGGGGCCGACTTTGCCTTCGCGGGTGCGGGCGCCGAGGTCACCGATCTTGCGGGCCAGGCCGGAGACGTTGAGATCGCCAGCGTCCTTGATCACCGGTACGAGCAGGCCCCGCGGCGTATCCACCGCGATGCCGATGTTCTCGGCGTCAGCGTAGGTGACGGTGCCCGCCTCGAAGTCCACCGTCGAGTTCACGACGGGGAACGCCTTCAACGCTTCCACCGTTGCTGCCGTGATGAAGGGGAGGTAGGACAGTGAGACGCCCTCGCGTGCCTTGAACTCGGTCTTCGCGGCCTTGCGAATCTGCGTAATGGCAGTCATGTCCACCTCGACGGTGGCGGTGAGCTGCGCTGCAGTGGCGAGCGACGCGGTCATGCGCTCCGCGATCACCTTGCGCAGGCGGGAGAGCTTCTCCGTCTTGCCGCGCAGCGCCTTGGCCTCGGGGCTGGGCTCAGGCTTCGCCGGTGCCGCCTTCGCAGGTGCGGGCTTGGCAGGCGCAGCTGCGGGTGCAGCAGCGGCAGGTGCCTTTGCGGCATCCAGCACGTCCTGCTTGCGAATGCGTCCACCGACGCCAGTGCCCTCGACAGACGCCAGGTCAACGCCATGCTCCTTGGCGAGCTTGCGCACCAGCGGAGTGACGTAGGCGCCGTCGGGAGAGGCTTCAGCGGCGCGTCGAGCGACAGCGGCTTCAACTGCCGGGGAGTGCCCAGCCTTCGGCTCCGGCTTCGGTTCCGGCTTGGGCTCCGGCTTCGGTTCTGGCTTGGGCTCCGGTTTCGGTTCTGGCTTGGGCTCGGGCTTCGGCTCCGGCTTGGGCTCGGGCTTCGGCTCCGGCTCGGGCTTCGGTTCAGGTGCCGAAGCGGCGGGGGCGGCAGAACCGTCGCCGATGATTGCGAGCACTGCGCCTACTTCTGCGACGTCGTCTTCTTCGAAGCGAATTTCGAGCAGGGTGCCGGCAGCGGGGCTGGGGATTTCGG